>CAVTDR010000016.1:0-22912 GCA_963733535.1 uncultured Bacteroidota bacterium | reverse complement strand
CAGCTCACTTAATTTTTGGGTAGGGTATTGTAATTCGTGCCATAGCGGAAGCAACCCTTCTGGTAATATTGTTACCGATAATTATACTTCCGTCAAAGCAAATATGTCGCGGATATGGGGTGCGATCAACCAGAAGCCCGGATTTTCACCAATGCCTAAAAATGGCGGTAAATTATCCCCATGCGACCTGGCTACAATTGATATCTGGATTGCGCAGGGAATGCCCAACAATTAATCAACCTATTCATAAACTTTTGGTGTGATGAAAAAACCAGTTAAAATAGGAATTATACTTTCAGTAACAGGAGTTATTGCAGCCGCGCTTGTTTGGAAGTTTTATGTAAACAAGCCTCATGATGATATTGACAGAGCCACTCCTGCATATTCAATAACTACTGAAGAAATATGGAAACAATACAATGGCAATCTTAAAACTGCCGATTCGGTATACACGGGTAAGGTAATTGAACTTACCGGCGAATTAAGCCGCATTGATAAAAACGATTCCCTGGTTTCGGTCATTTTTGTTATGGATGCCGACCCCATGTTCGGGGATAAAACCATAAGCTGCCAGATGTATAAAAAACACAATGACGAAGCTGCTTCATTGGCTACAGGCACGAAAGTGAAAATTAAAGGTTTCTGTACCGGTTACAATGATACCGATATCATTTTCAATAAATGCTCAATCGTTAAATAGTTACCAAATACAGCACTTTCGGCACATAAAATATTTAGTATGATACGGAATAAAATAATTATAGTAATCCTTCTCCTTACTGCAGTGGCAGGCGAGGCCTTCGCTCAGGACCTGATGGATATGCTTAAGGATGAAACCCCGCAGACGGTATATACCTATGCTACTTTTAAAACAACACGCATCATACTTGGCCAATCTGTTGAAAGCCCTGCCAGCGGCACTCTGCAGTTTGCCATCGAACATGACTTTGGCGCCATTAATTCAGGTGCATACAATATGTGGGGACTTGATGTTGCAACCATGAGGCTGGGATTTGAGTACGGTATCAATGATTGGCTGAGTGTTGGTGTAGGTCGTAGTTCGTATGAGAAAACATTTGACGGGTCAGTTAAAGCAATAATTCTCAGGCAATGCACAGGGGCAAAAAACACACCCGTATCCATGTCGTTTTACGGGGGCACTTTTTTAAGTACACTAAAATGGGCCGATACTTCGAGGACAAATTATTTCACCTCACGTTTGTCGTATGTTGCCCAGATACTGATTGCACGGAAGTTCTCAAATGCTTTTTCACTTCAGCTAACACCAACATACATCCACAAAAACCTTGTTGCTACCAGAGACGATCATAATGACCTGCTTTCACTGGGAATAGGCGGAAGAATAAAAGTTGCCCAACGCATTTCTATAAACGGAGAGTATTTTTATCAGATTCCGGCATTTACCAATACCTATACAACTTCACAAAGCGAAACTTTTAAATTCTCGAACTGCGCATCCTTAGGCGTAGATATTGAAACCGGCGGGCACGTATTCCAGATCAGGCTAACCAATGCGCAGCCTATGTTCGAAAGAGCATTTATTACCGAAGCTACAGGTAAATGGCTCGACGGAGATATCTTCCTTGGCTTTACCATCAACAGGGTGTTTACTATTGTAAAACCAAAAATCCCAAAGGAATAGAGGGTGGGATTTTGTGTGAGGATCCAAAACCCAAATCCCTAAAGCTAAATTCCAAAAGCTAAAAACTAAAACGAGGTTCCATTTTAGAAATCATTAATCCGCTTAACCCTCAATTGCCTTGCAAAAAGAATTACTTTCGTGAGGCAATTTTTGTTTTATGGAACAGGAAGAAAAACAGAGATTTTATAAAAGCCTGCTGATTCCGGGCCTACTGGTTATACTGCTCTGGACAATTAAAATTATTGAAGTCAGCTTTCAAATATCATTTGCCGGATATGGCCTTCTGCCCCAAACGCAATCCGGACTCCGGGGTATATTCTTTTCACCACTGCTGCATGCCGACTGGAAGCATCTTTCGGCAAATTCAGTTCCTTTGTTTTTACTGGCATCAGGTTTGTTTTACTACTATGGTAAAAAAGCACTGACCATTCTCATACTCTGTTGGATTGTTACCGGCCTATGGGTATGGATCTTTGCTGTAGATACTGGTATTCATATTGGAGCATCAGGGGTTGTTTATGCTTTGGCAACATTCCATTTTACAGGTGGGTTACTGCGCCGCGAGCCACGGATGATGGCATTCTCGCTATTGGTAGTATTCCTTTATGGCGGAATGGTGTGGGGTGTAATTCCCGACTTTTTTCCTGAAAAAAATATTTCATGGCAGTCACATCTCTTAGGCGGCCTGGCCGGAATACTTATTGCATATGCATACCGCAACGAAGGTCCCCAGCGAAAAATCTATAATTGGGATGAAGAAGAAGAGGATGAATATATGGAAGAAGAAACTGAACCAGCAGATTCAATTCCTGCAAACACCGCATACAGTGACGGCGAAAAGGAGCCACAGGGTTAATAAGGCAATCTAAGACAGACTAAATTTTATCGATTCAAGACCTTTTTAAGCCTGTTTTGGATTTTGTTTGATTTTGCCTGATATACTTATAAACGAACGAAATACTGTAGGATCAAATCCAACTACAAATGCAAACAAGCTTATTATCCCGGCTGATTGCGCGTATTGTTCAGGAGTTGTATTGGTAAATGGTGTAGAATTTGCGATAAAAACCCCGGCAAGATAGCCGAAATAAACCACCAGTCCACGCAGCATGGATCCAAATGGATTCTCGGCCATATACAATTGCGAATCAGTCTTTTCCGTCTCCTGATCATGAATTGTCAATTTTGTCTTTCTGGCAACACCGGCTATCAGCATCCTGCTGGCACATCCGCCTGCAAATGCTGCAATAACACTAAGCATAGCAATATTTGTGGGAGTGTATGTGAGCATACTCATCATAAAGTCTACCCAGTTGAATTGCCTGAGTACACCGGCGCGATATACCTGCGAATTAATTAATAATCCGAGGCTGAACATGGTTATCCATCCCAATATACTAATTAGCCCTAGTGTAACCAGCAGGGAAAACTCAGTGGATGAAAGGAAGCCTCTTTCTTTTTTAAACAAGCTATCCTTCACATTCGTTTCTTCATCTTTCATGGCTAAAATTGTTGAGGTTTATACAAAAACTGATTCCCGGTTGAAGTTCCTTTACAACTAAAACCCGAGAAACCACATCCATATCCTTTATTTCTCGACCTACGCTGTTTACTTCAATCCAATATCCATCCGGGTCCTGAAGAAAGCTGTTTATACCATCAGCCCGGATATTGATCTTGTCCGGAGTTCCTGGCCAGTCGGAATAAGTTATATTTGCCAGGTTTAGTGCTTTGATAAAAAAATCAAAGTCGGGAGTTGTTAAAGCAAAATGCACAGCTTTATTGATAGTACAGGCTCCTTTAAGATTGAAATCAGGTGTAATTCCTTCTCCTTCCCCCAGTGAGAACCACCTGATGCCTTCCATCTTTGTTCGGTTAGTAATTTCCTGGAGATTCAGCACGTTTTGATAAAAATCAGCTGAGCGGTTTACATCCTTTACTGAGAGTGCCAGGTGATTAAAAGTAAATGCATAGGAAACAGGTTCCTGTGCATGAAGAATTTCTGAAAGCAATACAATAACAAATATTAAAATTACTTTTTTCATCGGTTTTCAATTTTCGTTTGTTTACTGAAAGTATCTAAAACTATTTCTGATTTTCATTCCGGGAAGCAACCAGGAGCATAAGCTCACACTTTCTTCCTCTGCTTGTAAACCATTTTAATATGTTCGGTTGCAGCCGTCTTGCGGGCATCAAATTGTCGTTTATATTCAGCCTGGGTCTTAAACAGTTTGTGTTTAGCCGGATCAAATTTTTCAGAATCCACTGCCACCGAATCGTGATCGGGCAGGCATCTCCGTGTGCAGAAGTCTGCATTTTTCTGAATCTCATTGGGGATTGACGCATACCACCTGTACCATTGGCCACTTGTTAACTTACCTGACCAAAGCTCTTCGGCTGTGCTGATACCTGGGCGGCATTTACTTAATTTACTTCCCGGTAAGCAACCCGCCAATGCGTCGAAAAATCATATTTCAGCCTGTCAGGTGAGATAGGAATATCCGGATTGTAGACCGGAATCTTATTCACAACCGGATCGAAAGAAAAATAGCTGTAGAAGCTATGTGCGTAGAAATCACCTATAGCATATATTGCCAAAGCAAAATCTACCAGACTTTTAGTTGCCAGGCGTTCGTTTATTCTTTCCCAACCCTTATCAATAAATGCAAAATCGAAATGATCTCTTGGATCATACCCTATTGTATTTACATCAATAATCAGACTTGTAGCAATTACCTTTTGCAGATCGAACCACGGCATTCCTTTCAGAGCTTCATGAAAAATACTGTTATGCACCCTGGTAGCAAAGCCCGGATTAAATTTGTTAAAATAATTGCGCTCACTGGTTAAGTAATCTTTAAACTTTTTCGGTTAACCGTTTCGTATGATCGTACCCGCCATAAATGATGACGGTTAAATACGTAATGAGGCAGGTATTCAATATCGTCAGAGCCTGAACTAAGTACCTGAGATGGAGTACCGCCCTTCTTTGCTGTAACATGCCTGACAAATAACAAGGGTTCGATAATTACCCATACCCCGTTTTCATTCTGATACATTACCCAGGCATGTTCCCAAACCTGCTCTTTTGCAGATGAGGAGTAATTTATAACTTTCCCGAATGCAACACGCACAGCAATAATCGCTTATGCCACATGAAAAAATAAGTGAAGCCAGCATAAAAGCAATATCATCACAATCACCCGATTTCAGGACGAGGGTTTCCTCTGGAAATTGCCACTCATCGTAACTGCTTTTTGCATCAGAATACCTGATATTTTTTAAATATTCCTGGCATTTTCTGACCCTGAAATCAAAGTTACCTCTTGCGTTTTTATAAAATCTAACCTTTTCATCATCAGGCAGCACACTGATAATTTTATTAATAACATTTTTTATTACTGCATTATTTTCAATGGTAATAAACTCGCGTATATCAACAGGAAATTTAGTAATTGTCTTTTGTTCCCGGATTATCTTCCGTGAAACTGGAATGGATGTATCAAAAACTATTTCGCTGCCATTCCAGTTCCACTTTTGATAGGGACGTATGGAGGAAGTTTGCAGGCACATAGCTAATAATTTTAAGATCTGATGAAGTGACTGATTATGCTTGCAGAAAGAGCATTGAAACTATCAGTCCGGAGAAAGTGTATCGATTTCACATTTTCCTGATTTCCGGAAGCAAATCAAAGAGAATTCTTAAGTTGGTTATGAGTAAACCATGGAAAAGAACACATTGAACACTTCGTACTAAAATATGTTCAATGCGCAATTAGTTGATTCAGGACGAATGAATCCCAAATTCAAGGTAAGAATAGCCGATAGATATCTCGTCTTCGGGCGGGCTGTAAAAAGGGTAAGAAAACATCTGGCACTACATACACAATGCAGTGAGAATTAGTTTTGTGGCAAAATGAAGGTAATTTTATTCAAAGGAGCACGATTGCGACTCACCTTACTTTGCGAACTTTATCAAAAATCATAATCTGTTTTAACGTCCTGTATGTAGCTGACAATAGCATTTTTCAAATCAACATTGAAGGCATTAACGGTTTCATTCAAAAGCGAGATATAATTTGCCCACTTATACTGATCTCCTGAAATAATCGGGAACAATGAAAGTATAGGCTTGGTAACGTCAGTCGTGGTTTCAGTAAGGACCGAATAGACAGAAAAGTTATACGAAATATTTATGATACTATATTTAATCTTATTCCCTTTGAAAGTCAATACCAGGGTATAGTTTGCAGGAGTTTGAACCGGCCTTAGATTAGCCTTACCCGAATTGGGCCTCGATTCAGTTTTATGGGTAAGTGTTACAGAACCATTGGCAATAATTTTACCTGCTTCCAGATCCTGGTACGTTATTTCCTGGGAATTAAAGACAAACCATTGCAAACAACGTTGATAGATAGTCCGTTTATCAAGATCCTTAAAAGCGATAATATCAGTGAAGACAAATTCGCCTGTAATTGTATCGTAAGGGAGTGCCGGGTAAACGTAATTGGTACTGAATACTTTCCATTTGGATGAGAGTTCTTTCATTTGATCTGAGCTCAGTTTCCCTGAACTGATCTGACTATTAACATATTGCTTTTCAATACTAAGCGTTTGAGCGGAAAGACCTGATGTGAGGATAATCACAATAATGAACAATATAAACTTTTGCATGATCCCGGTTTTAAGAATATAAAAAAACACATCAAATATCAAGCCATTATAGGCGGAAGTGTTCAACAATTTGCCATAATCTTTCGAACCTTACATAGGTTTATTATCACCATTCAGACCACTTGAAAACAGAATTATTTCTTTAGAAAACTGCATTTGCAATTGTGGTTGATTTCAATTTCCGGCTGACCATAAAATGGCTGAAGGTCCTGATTATGAACTTCCTGTTAGGATTTTCGCTTCACTCTCAGTTCAGATTTCAGCTTATTCTCCTTTACCCTGTATAGTACCATCCTGTATATCAGTTCTAAAGGAAGTGGTTCTTGCAACGAAAACCTTAATGTACCTTTTCCGCCTTTGTAAGAAGATATCTCGCTTTTGAATGCTTCAATAACTGAGCCAGCCGGATAAAATCCGATATGGTTTTTATAGCCTGCAAAATATACCAGCATTCCATAATATTTATATGCAGGCATTTGATAACTTATTACTTCCTGAGCTTCCGGAGCGGCTTTTTTTATGGTAGTGCGGAGTTGTTGCAGCAACACCCGGATATCGTCTGAAAATATGGAGATATAGCTATCGATATCGCTGAAGTTAATTTTGTCCATCTTAGATTTAAGTTGAAAGAACAATATAATGTACTATTTTCGAGCTAAGACCTCTCCCTAAATCCCTCTCCACGGGAGAGGGACTGACTGAGTGCACGGTTCATATTATACGACATTATTTTATTATCATTTCTTATGAAGTTAATTAATTTGAACTTTTCGCCCAATAATATGACTGTTTTGAGTACTCCCAAATCGGATAGGACTTACGCTTCGTCCTTCTCTCCCTTGAACCATGATACTGAAAGAATCATCACGATCAGCATCAACGAGAATGCAATTATCCAATCGCTTGCTGAGGATGTTGGGTGTACAGGCTCCTTATTCATTTGGGTTCGCTTGTGCTTCAAATCAGCAAGTGAATCGCTGTTATCCAAACCGGAATAGGTTTCGGCAAACAGATCCTGAAGGCTGTCAGCCGCAGAAAAATTATGTAGAATGGCATTGGCATGAGCCAGGTTGCGGTAGTTTTCGAGTAATTCGTATTGTGCGTTAATCTCAACAGTAAGCTCCAGGCTTTTTGACAGGTAGCCAATGGCCTTATCAATTTCGTTAAGTTCCAGCAGGTTTCTACCAAGAGAAGTAAGCACTTTTGCTTCTTTTCGTTTATTGTCAATTACCTCAAATCGCTTTAATAATTTTTGAAGGATATCATTTGATTTTCCATATTCTTGCTTCGAAGCATAAATCTCCGACATAATCCAAAGTGTGTTCAAAATATCATATCCATTATCATCCCCATCCGACATGGCAAGAGCCTGGTTGAGTATCGTCAACGCTTCATCCGGCTTGCCTTTATGAAAAGTTACCAAACCCATATTGCTCATAGCCATTGCTTCGTGATAACTATCTTTTAGTTCTTTAGCCAAACTTATCGCAGCTTCCTGATCAGCAATAGCATCATCAAATTGCTTCAAATTGTCATAAATTGCTGCCCTGTTAATCAGGGAGGTCATCAGGCCTTCTTTATAGGATTGATTCCTGTATATAGCAATAACCTCATTTGAAAGTGTTAAGGCTTTCTTTGAATTTCCCTGGTAAATTAAAATATCGACGCAATTTGCTTTAGTTAAAGCCGCCCCGATGATATCTCCAAGCTTATTATCTATCTCCATTGAAAACTGGTAATACTTCAGTGCTTCATTATATTTCCCGGTTTCCTGCGAAACAAGTCCGAGGTTGTTGTAACAAGCCGACATGCCTTTTTTGTCATCTATTCGGGCAAAAATCTCAAGGGCTTGCTTATAGCAGAGTTTCGCTGAATCAGTTGTTCCCGATAAAGAACCAGCAAATTCCTTCATTTTTCATAGCTAAGGCTTTCCCGGGCAGGTAATTATATTCTTCAGAAAGCGAAAATGCCTGCCTGGCAAAATCAAGTGATTTGTTCCTGTCGGACTTCCGGTAAACAACTGAAATTTCGTTCAATAACTTTATTTTTTCAACACCTGTTGACTTTTTCATTTGATCAAGTAATGGCAAAACCTCATCCTGCGCATCACAAATCAAAGGACTTATGAACATCATCAACAGGAATAAGATTTTAAGGCGTCTCATTTTAACTTTGAAGATTAACAAATTAGTCACATTATTCTAATTACTAAGGTAATTCTTTATTTTAGTGTACAACTCATCATGTATGAGAGGAATTTGTTTGATTTGATCCAATGAGTTATACCTACCTAATATGATACGCTGATCAACTATTGCTTTGGCCGTGTAGTAATCAAAGTAGGGATGTTTTTTCAGTTCATCCGTCCGCACTTTATTGATATTTATCTTCTTTATTCCTGCCGGATTTACTTCGCAATACTCCAGTATTTTATCAACCTGTCCTGATCAAATCCATATACTTCCAGCAGTTGAGTTTTGTTATAGAAGCCGCCAAGCAGGTTACGGTATTTCATTATCCGCTTTGCAAATGATGGACCAATACCATATAATGAAAGCAGGGTAACAGAATCAGCTGTATTCAGATCAACTAACGCTCTTTTATGAACTTCCTTCACCTGGGTTTTAGCTTCAGCATATTCCTTTTTTTCATCAGGAATTGAGATATAAGGTTCAAGTATAGCATATTCAGAAGGTGATATGCAGAACATTTTTTTAAAGTCTTCCTTCTTATAAAAGTGACCGCCTTTGGCTTCATAATTTTTAATCACCTTTATCTGCCAGTCTTTTAATCCCATCTTACTCCATTGTTCAGATGGAAGTTTGTTGGGATTAAAAAGGAAAGGGGTGATTTTATTTTCAGCTACTGATCTATCCATCTGCTGAAAATCGAGTCTGCGGGCTTCCTCGAATAGAATCAGTATTATGTTTAAGGCTGCTTTCGAAAAGTTCAATCTCTTTAGAAAACTGCCTAAACTCATCATTACTATCCCTGAATGTCACTTTCATAAAATAAGGATAATACAAGAACAACTATAATAATAGCTATAGTATCACCATTATACCGGTCGTTCGCCTCTGTTAAAATTAAAATAATTACTTATTTGCATCAAACATCAATGCCAAATATTAATTCAACATATTCAGGCTCAAGTTGGTTTATTTTGAGGAAAGGCTATTCGCAAATCGTCATTCACTATTCACTCTTCACTGTTCACTATTTGTTACCCTGAGCTTTCCGTCGAAGGGCACTTTTCACTTAACGCCCCAACGTTTCCAGATATAGTAAACCGGGAATCCGGAAAGAACAATAAGTAGGCCTGGCCAGGTATAATTAGGTTTATAGATAAGCAAAACAAACATGATCAATGAAGCTGCAGCCATATATATTACAGGAACTATAGGGTACCCAAAGGTTTTGTAAGGTCGCTCAACATCGGGTCATTTTCGGCGCAGTACAAATATTCCTGCTATTGTCAGAACATAGAAGATCAGTACAGCAAAAACCACATAATCAAGCAGATTGGAATACGAACCTGACAAACAAAGAAGCGATGCCCATATCGCCTGAACTATCAGTGCAACAGCAGGCACTGAATTTTTGTTGAGGGTTCCTACACTTTTAAAGAACAGATTATCCTTTGCCATGGCATAATAAACCCGGGCTCCCGAAAGTATAAGCCCGTTGTTGCATCCGAAAGTAGAAATTACAACAAATGCAGCCATCAACAATGCAGCCATGGATCCAAACAGGCCATACATAGAAGCTGTCCCCAGCCGGTCGTTTACAGCATACTGAATTCCTCTTTCAAAAACACCGGCACCTTCGGGCGAGCCACGCAATGGCAAGGCATTGAGATAAACAAAATTAGCCAGGATATACAGAACTGTAACCAGGGTAACACCTGCAACCAGGCTGAGAGGTATATTGCGTTTCGGATTTTTAACCTCGCCTGCAGCAAAAGTGATATTATTCCACGAATCGGATGAAAATAATGAGCCAACCATTGCTACTCCCACAGCAGCAATTAAAGCCCAGCCACTCAAAGCATTTGCCATCCATAGCAACAGGTGTCCCAGAAATAAGCTTTTGATTTAATGCAATTGCTTCAGGATTTCGGGCCAAAAATAAGTCCCAGAATTATAAAACCGATCAGTAACGCTACTTTCAGGAAAGTGAAAATATTCTGAACCCATTTGCCATTTCGTATTCCCATCAGGTTATTAAATGTAAGCACAGCAATCATTGTAATTGCCAACAGGTGAACCGTATTGATTTTCAGAAAGCCCAGATCAAGCAGAATATTATTTTCAGAAAACCACGGAACCAGCACTCCGGCAAACTTTGCAAAAGCCATAGCCTACTGCAGCAATGGTACCGGTTTGAATTACGGTAAAAAATGTCCATCCATAAAGAAATCCTGCCAGCGGATTGAATGCTTCACGCAGATACACATACTGTCCACCGGCCTTAGGCATCATCGAAGCAAGTTCGCCGTAGCTGAGTGCTGCAAAAATGGTCATAATACCTGTGATAACCCACACAATGAGCATCCATCCGGGTGCACCAACACTTCGGGCAATATCGGCACTAACAATAAAAATACCCGACCCAATCATTGAGCCTGCTACAAGTGCAGTAGAATCAATAAAGCCAAGGCTTTTTCTGAATTCCGTCTTTTCAGTTTCCATAGTTTCAAAACTTATTCGTTCGGTGTATGAATCATCTCCACCTTTGGGTTTCGTAAACAATACCCGGATAAAGAAGTAAAGCTGTGAGGCCAGTAATAATTACCTCGGACGTAACCATAAATATAAGTGCTTGTGTTTCCATAAATTCTTTTTAAGAATTATAAATTCCCTGTTTTTAATCTATAAATAGCAATTTTCTTATTGTTGCGATTTAAATCCTGTTTTCACGTACTCTTTTTCGATAAGCGTAATAAACGGTGAAAGCCAATCAGAACAAAAACAAGTGTGAGCAAGAAGCGTGAAATATCCATAAAAAATACTTTGTTAATGACTCCACCTGTATAAAGAACATCACCTTTTGTTACCTGGTCACCTAATTTTAACAGCCAGTTGATTTTTGGCTTTGTATTCAAAATCTGCTGATGATTTAACTGCATTTGATGTGTCAGTATACCCGTACATAATTTCGTTCCTCTGTACATAAACCGAATCAACAACTCCTGACTTTTCAGAATAAAATGCATCAGTGAAATATTTATGATTCGGTCCAATATTATTATGCAACATCTGGCCAAGTATACTTTCGTGATGCAATTCCCATCCGCGGAAAACTCATCTTGCTCCAGTCATCATTTACAGGACGAACAGCTGAACCGAAGAAAACTGCAATCAGCATTATCGGTGTAACAAATTTAAGTATGAATTTATAAATATTCGGAATCTTTATATCGGCCCCGGCAGTAAGTTCGGCCCATCCTTTTTTCAACTCCGAAAACCCAGGAGAACAAAATAATTTCGAGCATGGCAAATACTACAAGTGAAACTGTTCCCGCCCAGTAATCATACTCATCAAAAACCCCTTCCTGGAAAAAGAACACAGTTGGAAGTCCCAGAACAAGAACTGCCACTCCAAAAGCTACTGCCGACCTGCCGCGGCGCCATTTGAATTCATCCATAAGGAATGACATGCATGGCGTACCCATTGCCAGCGAACTGGTAATTCCGGCAAAAAACAATAAACCGAAAAAATGAAACTCCTGCCAGAACTGAAAGTATTGGTCCCCATTGCTCAAACAGGAAAGGCATAACCCGGAAACCAAGTCCAAGACCACCAAGTTGTGTAAGCTCCACTACTTTATCCAGGCCAAAATAACCAATTGCAATCGGAATAATAATGGCACTTCCAAGCACAACTTCAACAAATTCATTCATCCAGCCTGCCGACATGGAATTTAAAACGATATCATCCTTTTTCTTTACATACGAGGCATAGCATTGCACCGAACCCTGCCCAAGTGAAAGCGTGAAAAATATCTGCCCTGCTGCTGCCAGCCATACTTTAGGATTTAGCAAGTGAATCATACTGAGGAGTCCATAAAAAGTTAAGTCCGACAACGCCATCAAATAAAGCACCTTCGTGACCCGCTTTGAGTGTAATTCCACGGATTGCAAGGAAAATACCAAACAATATAAGTAAAGGCATCATAATTTTTGCAGCTTTTTCAACTCCACCACTTAAGCCTTTGCTCAGAATCCAGATATTTAACGCAAGGCATAAAACATAAAAAACAACTGCTTCATAAGGAATACCGGTTGTAGTTGTTGATATATCAAGGTAATTTGTAAAAAAATCAGCAACACCGTGCTGAGTCATTCCATTAAAAGTTCCTATTGCTGAATGCATGGTATAGGAAAGTGTCCAACTTTCGATATAACAATAATATGCAGCAATAGAAAGATTCGAAAAAATTCCGAAAACACCGATATATTTCCATATCCATCGACTGATTCATTTTATGAAAAGCAAAAGGTGTGGTATGATGGCCAAACTGCCCGCCATATCGGCCTGAGGTCCATTCAACAAATAAAAGAGGAATTCCCATTAAAAGGAAACATACCAGGTAAGGAATAATAAAAGCGCCTCCGCCATTTTGTACTGCCTGCATCGGGAAATCGCAGAAAATTTCCAAGTCCTACTGCATTTCCGGCCATCGCAAGAATTAATCCTACCCTGGATCCCCATGCTAAGTTGTTTGTAGTCATAGTTTAGTTAATGGTTAATGGTTAATGATTGTTACTGGTTAGGTTTGGATTAGTTGATTCTGTTATTAGTTCAATGCATTGGTCTTAATTAAGCAAATCCATGTATCTAACTCATATTAATTTACAATCATATTCATTTCAACAATTCATTGCCAATCCTGCAATTCAGGCATTTTTTAGTATCGCAATAATTTGATTTCAATTCGAGTAATGCCTGGGTGTTGGCTGCATTAGAAACATCCATTCCAAGTGCAGCCCATTTGCTGATTATTGAATTTTCCTCACCTTTAAGCTGCATCAGCATATCTATCGGCTTTTCGGTTATTTCGGTATCACTTCTGCGGCGGCCATAGGCTAACAAGTATTGGAGCTACCAGGTTAATTATAAGCAAATCAATGGATGACTGTCCCAAGTGTTTTTCGGCGTGGTGCTGAAGGTTTATCGAAAGTATAATGTGTATTCCAGTATTCTGATGCTTCTGCACCAAAAAGTTTACGGTATGTATTTACATCATTCGAATTAAACAACTCGCTGATGATTGATACCGGAATGGTGAATGATGGAAGCAAACTGAGCCAGCCGCAATGTTGGGAAAGTTACCGGGATGCAAGCGCATAAACCGCCACAGATGTGCATCAATCGGAGTAAGATCAAACTTACTTTTCAGAAATTCGTATTCCTTTTTCAGTTTCTGTGGATATTCATCATGTAAATGATACTTCCAAGCAATCCGGCCTGTCCGAAAACCATGGCTTCGACCTGGAATAAATCGTCGGCATGTTTGGCCAGAAATTGGATATGGCAAAGACTGAGCAAGCATTTCGAATGCCTGGTTATTCAGTTTAAATCCCATATTACGGGCAAGTAAGCCGGTAAAAAGTATGCGACCAGTCGTTATTGGTTAAGGAACAGAATATGTTCAACCTGCAAGGATTTTCGTTCGAGGCGTTCAACCAGTACCCTGTCGAGCCAGGCATTCCGCAAAAAAGGATCAACACGTGCAATCATTGTATTGCATGGAATCCATTGCTGGGAAGCCATAAAATGCAGGTAATTTTTCCAGGAATTTTCGTTGTAAAGTCCATCCAGTTCAAGTGTTGGAATTGGCAGTGCCATCATTACGGAAAACAGGTATATCATCACGCCACACAACATGCAGAATAACATTATCGTAACTCATATCCTGCTGATGGTTATGACGTTTCCAGTCGGATGATATGAATATGAATTTCAATATTTCCGGCCCAGATGGTCTCCCCTATCCTGATTTTTGCATTAAAAAAATCAGGACCTGAATCCGTATTATGAACACCAGGATGTAAAACCTCAACCTGTTCGCCTGTTTGGAGAACCAGGTAGGGTGTATAAAGCCGGTATTGCCAGATATAATGCAGGAATTCCTCTGTCATGACACAAATATAAGTGAAAAACAAAATGCACACCTCTTTTTTTATTTCTGAACAGGCGATTGAAATAATCTAAGATTTACGAGGTAATATCTGAATAAAACTTATCTTCTAAAGTTAAAATACAATCTATATCAACTGAATTTTAGCATAATTGCAAACAATAATATAAATTGTATCTCAACCAACCTGAAATTACATGAAAATATAAAATATTAATGTTCAAAACTGTAAATCCGGCTATCCCAGTTAACATACCAAATACCATTGATTTTACAAATCAATAAACTGATTTTATAACCTTACAATATTTTTACAGAATTAAATGTTATATATTGTTAATATCTCATTTAGTCGCTATCTTTGCACCTAATAGATCATGCATTAAGTACCATAACAACGTATGGAAGATTTGAGCGACCTGGTTAAAGGGCTGGATATTAAAAGCAGGCAACTGGCACTCAGACATAAAAAACTTAAAAATGACTTTGATCAAACTTCAACAAAAAACATCTTGAAACTGAAAACAACATAACTCAACATAAGCAAACCATTCTAGAACTAGAAAAACAAATACAAATACTAACAATAGCAAAATCAATCCCAACCGGCAAGGAATCATCCATAGCCAAAAAGAAGATAAATGAACTACTGCGGGAACTTGATACATGCATTGATCTTTTAAACAATAAAACAATATAACAGCCTATGGCAGACGAATTACCAATCACCATTACAATAGCAGGAAGGCCATACAGGCTGACCATTAGCCGTAATGAGGAGGAAACTATTCGTAAAGCTGCGAAACATATTGAAGGACAAATCAGTCATTATGCAAAAAACTTTAGATACAACGACAAACAGGATTTATTGGCAATGGTAGCATTACATTTTGCTACTTTGGCTATTAATACTCAGGACGAGGTATCATTTGTAACCAACAGTTTATCGCCTACACTAACTGACATTGACAGCATACTGACCGAAGCTTTAAAAGACTAATGCTACAACGTTCTTTGAAAATACAAGAATAAAACCCGCGTTAATTCAATCCGTTTGGAAACTCAACATATTTGCAATCGGGCGAAGCTATTGAAATAACAGGACAGGCCTTACCTTATACTTTCGGGTGTAAGGATTCCCTTCGGGGAACATTGGAAGTCCGACGATTTCAGGCAGCCTAATCTTGTCGTTTTGGGGTTTCCCGAAATGCATGAATTAACTGCGGGTTTTTCTTTTATCTTCTTGCTATATCCTTTCCCGGTTATATGTTTAACCCTTATAACCAATACGAAATGGGCAATATTATAGTAGCTGTT
This sequence comes from uncultured Bacteroidota bacterium, assembly GCA_963733535.1. Taxonomy (GTDB): domain Bacteria; phylum Bacteroidota; class Bacteroidia; order Bacteroidales; family UBA10428; genus UBA5072. The sequence continues at coordinate 7,115 of CAVTDR010000016.1, read as the reverse complement.
ATTACAGCTATTGTCGGGTTAGGTGCAGGACTTGCACCTGGCAACCACCCTGCTGCGTAAGTCGATCGAAAAAAAGAGCATCCACTTACTGCAAGACGCTGAAGAAAAAGCGGAAATGATCAAAAAAGAGAAGATGCTTCAGGCAAAGGAGAAATTTCTTCAGCTCAAAACAGATCACGAAAACATGACTCAGGAAAAAAATAACCTGATCGCAAAAAACGAAAACCGACAGAAACAACGCGAACAACAACTGAACCAACAACACAGCGAAATTCAAAAGAAAAACGAAGAAGTTCAGAAACAACTCAAAGGAATTAACCGAAACAAAAGCTAAACCTTGATCAGCAAAAAGAAGTCATCAGCCGCAAACAACAGGAAATTGACAAAGCTCACAAACAATATATTGAGCAACTCGAAATCATTTCGGGCCTTACTGCCGACGAAGCCAAGAAACCAACTGGTTGAAAACCTGAAAGATGAAGCCCGCACACAGGCAATGGCTTCAATTAACGAAATTATTGACGAAGCCAAACTGAAAGCCAACAACGAAGCTAAGAAAATTATTGTTGAAACCATTCAGCGTACTGCTGCCGAACAAGCCATTGAAAATACAGTTTCCGTTTTCAATATTGAAAGCGAAGAAATAAAAGGCCGCATCATTGGCCGCGAAGGTCGTAATATCCGTGCCCTCGAAGCCCTTACAGGTATTGAAATCATTATTGACGATTCGCCTGATGCAATTATCCTTTCCGGTTTTGACCCTGTACGCCGTGAAATTGCACGGCTTTCGCTACATAAACTGGTTACCGATGGCCGTATTCACCCGGCCCGTATCGAAGAAGTTGTTGCCAAAACCAAAAAACAGGTTGAACAGGAAATTATTGAAGCCGGTAAACGTACTACTATCGATCTGGGAATTCACGGACTGCATCCTGAATTGGTAAGGCTGATCGGCAGAATGAAATACCGTTCATCCTATGGACAAAATCTGCTTCAGCACTCACGCGAAGTAGCAAACCTTTGTGCCACCATGGCTGCAGAACTCGGACTTAATGTCAAGAAAGCCAAACGTGCCGGACTGCTGCATGATATCGGAAAAGTAGCCGAAAACGAAGCCGAATTGCCACACGCAATCCTGGGTATGAAAATTGCCAAGGAATACAAGGAACAACCGGATATCTGCAATGCCATCGGAGCTCACCACGATGAAATTGAAATGGAAACGCTTATTGCTCCTATTGTTCAGGTATGTGATGCCATTTCAGGTGCCCGCCCGGGTGCCCGCCGCGAAGTGGTTGAAGCTTATATCCAGCGTCTGAACAAACTCGAAGAACTTGCCCTCTCCTACCCCGGTGTTGTTAAAACCTATGCCATACAGGCCGGTCGCGAATTGCGGGTAATTGTAGGTGCCGATAAGGTTACGGATGAAGAAGCGAACCAGATAGCTTTTGACCTTTCACGGAAAATACAGGAAGAAATGACCTATCCCGGACAGATAAAAATCACGGTTATCCGCGAAACCAGGGCTATCAGTTTTGCAAAGTAATTGAATAAATTTCAGAAAAGGAGTTCTTATTGCAAGAACTCCTTTTTTCTTTTTATTTGTAACCTAATAGATCACAATACTAAGTCACTGTCTAAGCAGCAATCATGAAGGGACCTGCATACAATAGTCACAAAAAAGCATTAAACATAAAGCCAATATTTCTTGTTGTCGGATTATTCCTGCTTCTCTTTACATTTTTCATTGCATTACGAATTCACTCCAGTGAAAGGCGTTTAATTCCATTAAGTGTTTTAGCTTTACTTGCCGGATTATTCTATGAAGCAAAACACTTATATGAAAAATGGACCACATTACTGGGTGTAGCATTATTTTCATTTGCTCTTAGTTTCTTAGGATTTATTCCGGGAAAACATGAAGAGATTTATATTATAGAGAATCATATTCAGATGTGGCCCTATGTTTTTATTTTTTTGTTTGTAATACTAACAATTGCATTTAACGAGACTAAGACAATTGCACACCTTACAGAAGGCATAACCCTTCTTCAATCAATAGCAGTCGTGTATTGGGTTATTGACCTACACCTTTATGAGAGCAACAGTCTGATTGTAAAAATTCTCATGGGAATTGGCTTACTATTCTCAGCCTTCACATTATTTAATGCGTTTACTCCTTTTACTCTTTCTCGAACTAATAGGTTCATACTAAGTATCTGGAGTTGTATTATCATGGTACTACTAGCAGGCGACAATATATACAGAACATATTTAAGCGGGCAGATTGAAACAGTCACCAAAACATCGGATGCTTTGTTAATTGGACTTCAATTTTTTCTTCTTGGGATATCAAGTGTCTATATTGCACAGAATATTTTTATGCTCATGGGTTTTCTTCCAGAGCGAGGTGCATTTTTCAATGACAGATATTACAAGGAGATTAAAAAGCTTAAAGCTGAGCACATTGAAAGATATTCTGATAAGCAAGTGAGTCTTCTTTCTTCTCTTTATTGTCTTATACTAACTGGAGCAATTTTTTATATAAATTATTCATTCCAAATACTACCTCGAAATTTGCAATATTGACAGTTTTTGTAGCCTTTCCATATGCCCTTTATATTTTCGATTTTGTATCAAAACAATTTAAAGCGAATAGCAATGGATACTAATCAACTAAACCTCTTCAAAAAACTCCTTCCAGGCTTATTGCCTATATTCGTCTTTATCCTTGTTGACGAATTCTGGTCGACAGAAGCAGGACTGGTGGTGGCTGTTGTTTTCGGGATAGGACAGCTTGGCTTACATTTTTATCCGCGAAAAACGTTTCGACAGGTTTGTACTTTTTGATACTTTATTGCTGGTAGCGTTGGGAGGCATTTCAATAGCACTTAATGATGAAATATTTTTCAAACTCAAACCGGCACTGATCAACCTTATTTTTTGTGCCATTCTTGGATTTTCAGCATTCAGCAGTAAAAACCTGTTGATGATTTATTCCCAGCGTTACATGGGCGATATGAAGATGCCAGCTGGAGCTGAACAAGCGATGCAAAAAACCATGAGAATACTTTTCTGGATGATGCTGGGATATACCTTGCTGATCATATATTCCGCATTTTATATGAGCAAGGAAGCGTGGGCATTTATCAGTGGGGCATTTTTATATATCCTCTTCGGATTATTTTTTGCCTGGCAATATTTTTCAGCCAAACGCAAACAAAAAGCACCTGACAATAATAGCGGAATGGGTTCCCTTGGTTGATGAAAAAGGAATGGTAATTGGCAAAGCCACACGAGCTGAAGTTCACCGTGGACCCGGCAAGCTGCATCCTGTTATACATTTGCATATTATCAACAGCAAAGGTGAAATCTATCTGCAAAAACGATCCATGGCAAAAGATACCTTTCCAGGAAAATGGGATACTTCTGTCGGCGGACATGTTGACCTGGGTGAAACCATTGAACAGGCTTTGTTCCGTGAAACCGCTGAAGAGCTGAATATTACAGGCATTCATCCCATTCCGCTGATACAATATAAATGGGAAACCAGCCATGGAATCGGAACTGGTTTTCAGTTTCATGGCATTGTATAATGCAATTCCGGTTTTCAATAAACTGGAAATTGATGATGGCCGGTTCTGGACAATCCAGGAAATCAGGAAAAACCTGGGAACAGGAATTTTTACGCCAAATTTCGAAAATGAGTTTCCAGTTTTGTTAAAAGCAATAGGACGAAGCTAGATTTAATAGATTCTAAATTACTGTTAGAATTCAGATATATAGTTTCTAATAATCACAAAACAATTACACCTTCAATAGCCGAAGCTTTCCGGTACCTGTCGATTACTTCATCCACATTCAAGCATCACTTCTTTTACGGTTATACTCACATATTTACCACCAGCCGAATTCCTGGTTGGTAAATTCAGCCTGGTGTGGAAACAAGATCGTGTAACATGGCAAAAACACGGTTTTCGGCCGGAGCTATGAACTTAAACATATATACTGAAGGCCAAGTGATAACTCTGGTCAGTTGCTCGCGAAGGGTATCGAAATTTTGTGGTTCCAAAGCTGAAAACTTTTAATTATTAAAGATCAAAGAAAATACTGTTTGTGTAACTTAGCAGTCGTAAAATAACACTAACAATAATGTATATGTTTGAAATGATAAAGGAAGTTGCTGCTTTTTTACAAGAACAAAGGTATTACATCTCCTGATACGGGTATAGTTTTAGGCACCGGTTTAGGCAAACTGGTTTCCGAAATTGAAATTGAAGTTGCCATCGATTATGCTGATATTCCTCATTTCCCGGTTTCCACAGTTGAATCGCATCAAAGGAAGGCTAATCTACGGAAACCTCGCAGGGGCATAAAGTACTGGCCATGCAAGGTCGTTTTCATATTTACGAAGGGTATTCTCTGCAACAGGTTACATTGCCAATCCGCGTTATGAAATTACTGGGTGTAAAATGGCTCCTGCTTTCGAATGCTGCCGGTGCAATCAACAAAACCTATCAGAAAGGCGATCTGATGCTCCTTGATGATCATATAAACCTTCTGCCTGCCAATCCGCTTACCGGAGCAAATATTGATGAAATGGGTCCACGGTTTCCCGGATATGAGTTGCCCTTATTCACCAGAGATTAACCATAAAATGGAAGCATGCAGCCAAAAAGCTGGGACATCACTTTACACAAAGGTGTATATGCCGTTGTTGCCGGTCCAAACCTTGAAACCCGCGCTGAATACCGCTACCTGGGAATGATTGGTGCGGATGTTGTTGGAATGTCGACAGTACCGGAAGTAATTGTTGCCAACCATATGGGATTGCCTTGTGCGGCTGTTTCAGTAATTACTGATTTATGTGATCCTGATAACCTGGTAGCCTGCTAGGCTGGAGGATATACTCGAAACAGCCGGAAAAGCTGAAATCCAGCTTATCCGGCTGTTTAATGAGGTGATCAAAAACCTTCAATAGGATATATTATTATTTGCGAACGTATGTTTCGATGCGTATTCGTAAAGAAATAACTGTTCGATTTATTTTTAGCAATAAAATCCTTTAAGTTCTTTAGAAGTACCGAAGGTCTCTTTGATATAATCAGTAACCTCAAAAGTTTTAATTTCTCCTTTCTTTTCATCAAAGGTAAACTTATAGAGGTTATAAGTTTTCCTCCATCCTCCAGGGCATTCATAAATGTTTCGCCGTTTACATCTGAAAAAGTGAGGTGATACATCGTTTCGGTATAAGTACTATCCGTTGAAGAAAACTCCATTTTCTTTGCTGTTGCATGGAATTTGTCATCTTTCGTGATGACAAAATAAGTTGGATTCTGCACCGGCTCTCCGGTTTTATCAGCTAGCACTCATCCATTGTCCATCCAGTCCTGAAGAAATTTTCACCGTTCCTTCGTCAATTGGAACACTGCTGGAAAACGGACATCCGGCGAATAAATACAACAAATGCCATAAGGCCTAATTGTTGCTAGCTAATTTCTGAAAAAGGTTTATTTTCATGAATCTTTGTTGTTAAGGTTATTTCGTTCGAGAAAAGTTTATACAAAAGTAATTGAAATTAATTACAATTTGCTTTCGAGATATGAACTTTAAAGTGAGATATTCATCAATAACTTGGTAACTGATTCGGTCTAAAGTGATTATACCTGATAATTAAATATAGTAACCAATATCTCATCCAGGCAGATCAGAGATTTAAGGCAGCCATTTCTTCCATATAGTCATGCTGCAAATCTTCGTGCAAGGTGGATATCGCCATATGAATTTTCCGAACCTGGTTTTAAAGAGATTGCAAAGCGAATTACTTGATTTATAAGGGATTTTGGATTGCTTCAGTCTGGCACAAAAATGAATAAGCAATTCAACTTCGGTTTGCTTATGTCCCGAATACCGGATGTATTTATTGGTAGTTTTCAATATTTTCCGGATGCTCTTTTTTGCGAAATACAAGTGGCTACGTGTTGATCTCAGCGAACTGCAGGTCGATTTCCTCTTTAATACTTTTGATAAATTCCGGTTCATTATTTGCATCAAACAACAGGTAACTCACAAGTTCCTTATTCTCCTTTTTATATTTAATCAGTTTCATGCAAATATCCAACAGATCGCCTGCCGGCAATGTATTCAGTTCTTTTCTCAAAGTGCTGATTGTTGAAGCTTTCATTATTTCCTGGTTCATCTTTTTTATCGGATCGAGCAGATATTCAAGTCCATTCAGTTTTATCTCGTAAATTGTCCGCAGCAACATTCCCAAGTTTCCCTTCCGGAAATCCTTTAGCATTAAACCACTCCAGGTATGAAACCGGAAGATTGCACAGTATCCTGCCTTTATATTTGCCAAAAGGCATCTGCATTGTTACCAACTGTACCAGTATTTGTGAATCAGGCTGCATGAAAGTAAATTAGAGAGAGGTTTATGCTTAGCAATGAAAAAGGAATGATGATTTGCATTTGGATTTGAGTTACAGGAAACCCAAACCGAGGGGTTATGGTTACGCGCATTTACTGGCATTTTAAATTTTGGAATTTCGGTCTTGGAATTTCGGTTTTTGGAATTTAGCATTTGAGTCTTGGAATTTGATCATCTTCAGAAGTGCGATTTCCCACCCTATCTTCTTTCCCAGATACTCGGACGTACTAATTACTTTTGCGTAGGCTTTGAGTGTAGCAAGTGCTGCCAGATGAACATCTTCAGCCTTTACAGTTTTTCCATTAAAAGTCTGGTTCTTTGCTGCACAGGCATCGTAAATTACAGTGCAACCGAAACCAAAATCAGATGCTGCACGGGTAGCAGCTTCCAGACACATATTGGTTTGCATGCCACAGATTACAAGATTCCTGATTCCGTTCTTATTCAGGAAATCCAACAAATCCGTATTCAGAAAACTATTCACTTCCTTTTTCACAATAACTTTCTCCGTGGCAATGGAGCAACATTTGAATGTATTTCTGCACCTTTTCCATCACCATGTTTCACATGAATTACCAGCTGATTTGTTTTACGAAAGTCAGAAAGAAGCTTCTGTGCATTTAAGCTTGCCGGTATCGGGTTCACCAGTTCCGAAGAACCACCGGCAAAGTAGAAATTCTGGATA
>CAVTDR010000015.1:0-21416 GCA_963733535.1 uncultured Bacteroidota bacterium | reverse complement strand
CAACCTCCCCGATGGCATATAAGTTGACAGGTTGGCCAATCAGTTGAATGAAAAGACGGGGGAACAATCCAATGAGTACGATCAATAAAGTAATCAGGTAAAGAGGCAACAACTGTCCGGAAGGTGCTTCTTTACAAGAATCGGGGAGTTTATGTCTTGAAGTCCCCAGGAATACGACCCCGAAGGCTTTTGTAAAACACAGAATCGCCAGACCCCCGATTAAGACAAGCGCTGCCATTGAAAAAACGATGGCCAGCAGGGAAATCAACGTAGCATCGCCAAGCCAGCTGTATAAACCGGTGTAGATGATAAATTCCGAAATAAACCCGTTAAATGGCGGTATTCCACAAATCGCGATGGCAGAAATGAGAAACAGCGCGGCTGTTTGCGGCATCTTTTTTATTACTCCGCCCAGTTTCTCAATCTCCAGTGTATGGGCAGCCTGGTAAACATTTCCTGCAGCATAAAACAACAACGATTTGAACAAGGCATGGTTGAGCGTATGTAACAAAGCCCCTGCAAAACCCAATGTTACCAGAACCTGGTTACCAGAACCAAGGCCGATACAACCAATGCCGATACCGATGCCGATGATCCCGATATTCTCAATGCTATGATAAGCTAAGAAGTTTCTTCAGATTATGCTGAAGAATGGCAAGCATAACCCCGTATAATCCAGAAATAACCGAAATAGTTAAAATAATGAATCCCAGGGTATAATAATCGGTTTTGACAACCAGCAACATGCGTAATATCCCGAATATCCCGATTTTAATGATGACACCGGACATCATCCCCGAAACATGCGCCGGTGCCGCCGGATGAGCATAAGGTAACCATGTATGAAATGGCACGAAACCCGCTTTAATGGCAAAAGCCACGAAAAAACACCCAAAAAGCATAAGTGATGCAGGTCCGGGTAATGAAGCAGAATAGGTCGTAATGGCATTAAAATCATAACTTCCGGTTTTATGGGCCACCCACATAAATCCGATCATCAGGAAAACAATCGAAAAATGCGCCTGAATCAGATAATTTATGCCTGCCCTTAGGGTCACTATCTTTTCATGTTCAAGAATAATCAACAGGAATGCAGAAATTGCCATGATTTCCCAGGCAATGAGGAAAGCAAAACTGTTCTGGATTGCACAAATACTTAGTAATGCCGCATGATTCAGTATCAATGAGATGAAATGCAGGGTTAGGTTGTTTTTCTGTGCCTTGTATGCTTTCATGTAAAACAATCCATAGAGAGTTCCGGTAATGAAAACAAGATTGATGATCAATATAAACCATCCTGACAAAGCATCAATTCTGACAGGAATTTCACCGGTTACATAGCTTCCGGGTAGCAGGTAACTGAAAACCTCCCCCATCAGGCTGTTCACAGCAAAATATCCTGAGATGACCGCATTTAATAATACGGCAACAAATGATACAATTCCTTTCCATCTGACACTGAGGAAAGGAATCAATAAAATTCCGGCAAAAGAAATAAAGAAAAATGCCAGGATCTGAATCATGCTACAATATTAAAAACTGTAAGAATAAACATGGCAAGAATAAAGACAATACCATAGAGCACATAGGACTGAATGCGGCCGTTCTGAATGAAGGAGAACCAGTTGGCTGCAAATACCAGTCTCTTTGAAATGGTATTGATAAACCGGATTTCAAAAAAATCGTGGTAATATGATTCGTATTTGCGTCTTACAGGAAAAATTTCACCCGCATTTAATTCAGTGTATTTCTTACGTTCAATCATCAGGAAATTAAAAATTTTCCCAAGAGGTTTCGAAAATGACTTGCCGGTATATTGCATCCTGTTGTTGGGTGCCACGTAGCCACAACCCCAGGTAGGTTCAATGATTTCACTTCTTTTTCTGACAACCCATACCCGCGCCGACCAGATACTGCCGGCAAGAACTATAAAAAGGAATGAGTATAAACTGATATTTGCAATATCCGTTGAAAAGCCGGCAATGGATGTTCCTGTGATTTCTACCGGGTTGCCCATTCCCTGCAGCACTGTACCAATAGCTCCCAGGTAAAGACCGGGAAAAAACGCTATACTCAACATCGCCGCGATAATCAGATACTGCGGCAACAGCATCACGTAACTAACTTCCTTAGGTTTGTGAAGAACGGGTTCACGGGGCAATCCCAGAAAGATGGTGCCAAAAGTCTTTGAGAATGTCATCACCGAAAGTCCACCGATTATACTCAGACCGGCCAGTGACAGAACGAAAAGAATGGTCTGGGGCAGACTGTTGGCTTTTAAACCTTCTATCAATCCATTGTATATTATATATTCTGAAACAAATCCATTGAACGGAGGCATTCCACCAATTGCTATTGCTCCGATCAGGAAGATGGTGGCAGTTTGCGGCATACTTTTAATGAGTCCACCCAGTCTGTCCATATTTCGAATATGCATTTGCCGGTAAACAGATCCGGCTGAGAAAAACAGAAGCGATTTGAAGAGCGAGTGATTCAATACATGCAACAAGGCACCACCAAAACCAAGAAAATACAACAGTTGTGAGTTCAGGCCAATACCAATCATACCGGTTCCGATACCGATCCCGATTATCCCGATATTCTCGATTGTACAATAAGCAAGCATACGTTTGAAATCGCGGTGTACGGCAGCATTCAGGATGCCATAGATACCGGTAAGAAGCGAAAGAGTCAGGATCATTTCACCCAATAAAACGAAATCATTATTGAGAAAACCGATCATTCTGAATATCCCATAAATTCCCATCTTAACAATAACGCCTGACATTACACCTGAGACATGGGACGGAGCAGCGGGATGGGCCAACGGTAACCAGCTGTGCAACGGAATAAAACCGGCTTTTAATCCAAACCCGGTGAAAAATATCAGAAATAACCAGAGATTGTTATTTGTGAGGAAGACGGTTCTGATAGCATCAAATCCAAACGAACCGGTTTCACTATAAACCCAGATAAATCCGACGGTCAGAAATACCACACTTATGTGCATCTGAACCAGGTAGTTTAATCCCGCTTTCAATGTCTTGACATTATTATGATCGAAAATCACCAGCAGCATCGAGGTAAGCGACATAATCTCCCAGGCCACCAGGAATGCGAAACTATGCTGCAACATGCACACCCAGACCATCGAAAGATGGAACAAGATAAAAAGAGACCAGTGCAATGAAAGTTTAAAAGAGGAATTTTCGTATGCTTTCAGATAACCTGTACCATAAATAACACCCATGACCGAAGTGAAATTTATGATGATGATAAACCAGGCTGCCAAACCGTCAATCTTAACCGAAATGTCGCCCAATAAACTCCCCCCATTCAGGGACATATCAACAATTTGCCCGGATAATGCCGGAAAAGCCAACCAACCCGTAACAATAGAATTGAAAATAACCGCAAGTATCGCAGGTAAAGCTTTGAACTTTGTTGGTATAAAATGCACCCCGATGATCGCAGAAAAAGTTAATAACCAAAGTACATTGACCAATCCTGCCATCATTGCTTTCGTGTAAAAGAAATATTGTTTGTGGAACTGCAAAATTACGCTATATGCTTAAATTCTCGGTAATAATCACAATAATATCGTTTTTGTTTTTAACTTCCATACTATTGGAAATCAGTTCCAAATATTGTATCTTAGCACAACCTGAAAGAAATCAGGATTTACTGAAGTATTAACCAATCAGTTAAATTCAGAACGGAGACGACAATCTCCCCGGCAAAACAGGTTTTTAAGTGTCCTTTAATGACTAATAACTCCTGTAAAGAATAGAATTCCATTTTAGCAAAGTGGTTAGGGTTGTTAATTCTAAAGTGAATGCTATGGGCAACAGGGAAAAAGAACCGGACAGGAATACAGAAGAAATTGAAGAACTTGGTAAGATCTGCAAATCGCTTGAGTCAAAATTGCAGGAAAAGGATATTGCCTTAAGAAATGCGCAAAAGGATCTGAATGACTCCACTCTCAGATCAACGGCATTATTGAATATCATACCTGATATGATGTTCAGAATGAATTCAAAGGGAATATATCTCGATTATAAAACAGCGACGGATGATCCGGATTGTATAAAAACAGTCATTGGCAGGAATAATTATGATATAAATCCACCCGGGATAGCAGATCTTTTAGACGAGAAAGTAAAATTATCCCTGGTGACAGGCAAAGTTCAGATTTTTGAGTACTCCGATAAAATAAATAATAATTCCGAATCCTCCGTTTTTGAAACCCATATGGTCGCGGTTAATTCTGACGAAGTAATTGCAATTGTAAGGAACCTTTCTAAACTAAATAAAAGCGTTAAGGAAATACCGGAAAGTGAAACGAACGCCAGGGCAATCATCGATGCTTCTTCTGAGATTCTGATGTTGCTTGATAACGAGGGAATTATCATTAATTGCAATCAGACGCTGTCAACCCTGTTCAATCATTTACCGAATGAAATGGTGGGAAAGTCCATTTTTGAGTTTATTCCCGTCCATGAAATCCCTGAAAGAAAGCGCCTTTTAACAACGCTCTTTAGAGCTGGCAAAATTTTTTCCGGAGAAACTGAAATTGCTGGTCATACCTTCAATTTCACCGTATTCCCTGTAAAGGATAACACAGGAAAAATAATTAAGGTTGCCGTGAACGCCTATGATTGCACTGAACAAAAGGAATCCCGCATAGCTTTTCTTGAGAACGAGGCAATCTTCAGCAGTTTTATAGAAAATAGTCCTGTTTATGTTTTTTTTAAAGACGAAAATATCAGACCTGTCAGGCTAAGCAGAAATTACGAAACAATGCTTGGTTTGCCGTTGTATCAGATACTTGGTAAAACCATGTATGAACTTTTTCCTTCAGAACTCGCAGCAAGTATGGTAGAAACAGATCTGAAAGTTTTAAAGGAAGGAAAATCTCTGGAAATTGAAGAAGAATTTAACGGGCGCCATTTTAATACATTCAAATTCCCGGTTTGTATCGATGGGAAGCCAAAATATCTGGCAGGATATTCCATCGACATAACAGAACAAAACAAGGCGGCACTTGATCTGCGAGAAAGTGAGGAAAGATTCAGAAAGGTTTATGCTGAAGGCACTTTACCCATTGCAATGCTGGATAGTAATTTCAATTATATCAATGTAAACAATGTATTCCAGGAGACTTTCGGTTATACGGAATCAGAACTGAAAGGGATGAATTTCAAAGATATTACACATCCTGATCATATTCAGAATGATATAACCAATTTAAATTTGCTCATTCAAAAAAAGATCAATGTTTACAAAGCCGAGAAACGCTATCTCACCAAAGATGGGCATATTGTATGGGGAAATGTACAGGTAAGTATTGTTTATGGTTCTGATGATAAATTTCTGTATTTCCTGGTAATGATTGATAATATCACGGATTATAAATTGGCTGAAGCAGAAATCAGGGAAAAGAATGACCTTCTGGAGAAGCTGAACGCGGAAAAAGACAAGTTCTTTTCAATTATTGCCCATGACTTACGTAGTCCGTTCAATACCTTTCTCGGATTTACCGAACTTATGGCAGAAGAACTTTATTCCATGTCGCTGGATGAGATTCAGCATATCGTTACTGAAATGAGGAAATCGGCGAATAACCTTTACAGATTGCTTGAAAATCTGCTTGAGTGGTCGATGATTGAACGAAAAATTACCCCGTTTAACCCCAAATCCTTTCAACTGGCTCAGCTGGTTAAAGATAATCTGATGACCAGTTCTGAATCTATCCGGAAAAAATCAATTAAAATATTATTTGACATCCCTGAATCAATCTGGCTGGTTGCTGATGAAAATATGATTGCTACTGTTATCCGGAATCTTTTGTCCAATGCTGTCAAGTTTACACCAAAGGGTGGAAAAGTGATACTGAATGCAAAGAAATTAAACAATTCCGCCGTAGAATTAATTTTTGAAGATACCGGTATCGGAATGGATGAGGAGATGAAGAATACACTTTTCAACCTTGATAGTAATAATAACCGTCCGGGAACAGAGGGTGAAGTGAGCACAGGTCTGGGATTGCTGTTGTGTAAAGAAATTATCGAAATGCATGAAGGTACAATCATGGTTGAAAGTGAAATCAACATTGGAAGTCGTTTCATTATTACTTTCAAAACATAATTTTTAAAAATAGAAATCTACAACCAAATGACTTGAAAGTCTGTTTATAGTTGTCTGATACGGAATAAGCGCTCATCTCAACATAACCTGATATATTTTGAGAAAACAAGAAAATTTTTCAATGTTAAACGCTCTTTCTTTAATCAAAATTCCGATCCGGGCATAATTCATGAGCTTATAAAAAAACAGGCATTCAACTATGCTTTAACAAAACTGATATTAAAAGGAGACAATTCAATCATGACAGATCAACAAAGATCATATAATGACCTTATTGCTGAAAACGAAAGGTTGCAGGCAAAACTGGATTCTATGGGTTTTGAAGGCAAAACCAAACCCCTCTCAGCTGATAATACAGCGGACATGGAAAAAAGAATAAAATCCTGTATTCTTGAGCTTATGAACCTGTCTTATGCTGAATTATACCCGTTTATTATTAAAAAAGCAGTTGAACTGTTTAATTTAAAAGCCGCTGTAATTTCAGTTTACGAAGAAGAAACATCGGAATTGAGCGTAAAATATACCAGTTTATCAGAGAAAAATAGTTTGCTGATTTCCAAATTGATCGGCAGTGATATAACGACTCTTAAGATTCCTCTCACAAAAAAACAACATAACTTTTTAATTTCAACCCCTTTTCATCAGATATCCGATCCACATAAACTTACTTTCGGTTTGATTCCTGAAACCACAGCAGAGAAAATAACCCTGGATTTGGATTTCGGATGGTATATATGTTCTGGTTTAATATATAAAGATAAACTGTTTGGGACCATTGCATTGGCAGGAGCAATGGATCAATCTTTACCTGATAAGGAAATGTTGAATTTCTATTTCGGAATAACTGCAAATACATTGGGAAGTAAAGCCGGAGAAGAAGCACTTTGGCTAAGTGAAACCAGGTTCAGACAATTATTTAATGAAGCGCCCATTTGTTATCATTCATTGGATAAAGAGGGCCATTTCATTGATATTAATCAAGCCTGGTCGAATTTATCAGGCTACAGCCGTGAAGAAGTTATTGGCAGGTGGATTGGCGATTTTCTCTCGGATAAATCGAAGTCGGTATTTCCGGAGACATTCAGGCTCTTTAAGGAACATGGTAAAATCAAAGGTGAATTAGAATTGGTCACCAAAGATCAGAAAGTACTTATTTTAGAATCTGAAGGCCGGATTGGTTATGATCCGGGAGGAAATTTCAGACAAACACATTGTATCCTGAAAGATATAACTGAACAACGCAAAGCTGAAAAATTAATAAAGGAACGCGAAGATGTTTTTGAAGCAATCGCGAATTATACAGCAAATTGGGAATCGTGGTTTGATAACAGTGGCAAAATTATCTGGACGAATCCTGCTTCTTACAGATTTACCGGTTATTCTCCGGATGAAATACTGGCATTCCCTGATTATATTAATACACTCGTTGACAAACCCGATCGGGAAAGGGTTGCAAAAGTGTTACAAGAGGCTTTAGTGGGAAAAGATCAGTCGGATGTGGAGTTTTCATGTATCCGAAAAGATAAGTCAACCTTCAGGATCAGTGTTTCCTGGAACCATATTTTTGATAAAAATGGTAAGGCACTGGGTATCAGAACCAGTGGGCAGGATATTACATCACACAGACAGGCGGAAGAGGCTGTTACCCAGAGTGAAGGACTTTACAGACAAATGATCGATAATGCTCCGTTCGGAATGCATTTCTATCAGCTGAACGAAAAGAAGCAATTGATATTTACTGCCGCAAATCCTGCTGCAATAAAAATCCTGGGTGTTGACCATTCTCAGTTTTTCGGGCTTCCCATTGAAAAGGCATTCCCTTCCCTGGTTGGTACAGGTGTTATTCAACATTACCGCGATGCCGCTTTAAAAAATACTTCCTGGGTAACTGACCAGATTATCTATTCCGATAATCGTATTTCAGGTGCCTATGAAGTAAAGGCTTTTCAAACCATGGCCGGTAAAATGGTTGCTATTTTTACTGATATTACAAAACGTAAACAAGCTGAAGCTGCTTTGGATGAAAGCCGGCAGTTGTTTGAGGCACTAACCAGGGTTTCACCTGTAGGAATTTTTCGTACCGACAATAAAGGTGAAACTACCTTTGTTAATCCAATGTGGACCTATTTAACAGGTCTCAGTTATCAGGATGCACTCGAATCAAAGTATCTAACAGCCTTACACCCCGATGACCGGGAGGAACGGGTGGCAGAATGGAGCGAAGCAGTAAAAAAAGGTAAAACGGTGATATCCGAATACCGTTTTCTGAGGCCGGATGGAAGCATTGTCTGGGTTAAGGGACATGCCGTACCTGAAATTGTGGAAAATGAAATTAAAGGGTATATCGGAACCATTACCGATATTACAGAACTTAAAACTGCTGAAGAGGAAATCCTGAAAGCAAAAGAAAAGGCTGAAGCAAGCAACCGGCTTAAAACAACCTTTATGGGTAATATTTCTCACGAAATCCGAACCCCGTTAAATGGCATAATTGGGTTTGCTGAATTAATCAGTTCGGGCGACAATAGCAAAGAAGAAAATGAGGAATGCATTGATTTTCTGAATCATAGTATCAACAGATTAACTAAAATTATCGACAATATCATGGATGTTTCCATGATGATGTCGGGAAATATAACTGTTAAAAATGAGACTTTTTCTCCGGATGAACTTGCAAATGAAGTATATCGCAGATTTGAATTACAGGCAGCAAGAAAAAATCTGGAATTCAAAATAGAAAATAACGGAAAAAGTCATGAGAAATTAATAACCTGCGATAAATCACTTCTAACAAGGATAATAAATGAGCTAATAGACAATGCAATCAAATTTACAAGCAAGGGTGGTGTAAATATGGCTTACAGTGTTGGTAACAATTCCTGCACATTAACAATTACTGACAGCGGAGCCGGAATCTCGCCCGAATTTCTCCCATTCATATTCGAGCCCTTTGTCCAGGAAGATGTTTATTCGGCCAGGGTTAACAATAGTAATGGACTTGGTTTATCTATTGTTCATGAAGCAGTAACCCTGCTCGGAGGAAATGTTATTGCCGAATCCAGACCCGGTGCCGGCACTACCATAACAGTGCATCTACCTGTTATAGAATCTGACCTGCATAGTTTTTCAGACTATAAACCTAATATGGATACGGGTTCTGTTAAACAACCTGTCATTCTTATTGTAGAGGATGAGGAGATTAATATGATTTACCTTAAACGCTTACTCAGTCAGAAAGGTTATAAACTATTACTTGCGACGAATGCTCACGATGCGATCAGTTTTATTAAAGAAGGCAGCAGTGTTGATCTTATCCTTATGGACATGAAGATGCCCGGAATGGATGGATTTGAAGCTACAAGAAGAATTAAAAATCTTACACCGGATATAAAAATTGCTGCAGTAACCGCATACGCAAGTGACGCTGACCGTGAATCATGTATTCAGGCGGGTTGTGATGAATATATTTCAAAACCATTTCAGAAAAACGACCTGTATCAATTATTAAACAGAATGAATTTCTAATCTTTTTATGTTGCAGTGTAACTTTCCTGTGTAATTGCTGTCAGATAATCTGAGAATGGACATTTATCCTGAAAAACATATTATTTCAACGCCAAGTCTTTGTTTATGAAATTAACAGCCATCCGGTTTATTTTATTCATTTTTTTATTCTCATTTGGATACATCCCGTTGCATGGACAGGTATCGGACCATTATCAGAGAATTGACACATTGATGGATTTGCTTTCAGCACATAATAAATTTATGGGTAGTGTTGCGGTGAGTAAAGAAGGGAAATTGGTTTATTCAAGAGCGGTTGGTTTGGCAGATATGGAGAATCGGGTGGAAGCATCCCCCAAAACCATTTATCGTATAGGATCTGTTTCCAAGATGTTTACTTCTGTGATGATATTCCAGCTGATAGAAGAGGGGAAATTAACGTTGGACTCAAGACTCTCTGAATTTTATCCTGAGATTGGAAATGCTGATAAAATCACCATCCGGGAAATGCTTTTACACCGGAGCGGGATATGGAGTGTTACCGATGACAGTCTGTATCAGCAATGGTGCACGAAACCAAAAACCCATGATGAAATAGTTGCCATGATAAAATCACATTCCCCTCTGTTCCAACCCAATGAAAAATCGGCTTACAGCAATTCGAATTTTATTCTTTTGGGTTATATCCTTGAAACACTGACCGGGAAAGATTATGCTGCCAACCTTCAGGAAAGGGTATGTAAAAAAGCAGGACTCAGATCAACCAGATACGGAGATGCTTCCAATACAGGGGATAACGAAAGCTACTCTTACTCGATTAGCGGAATCAACTGGATTAAAGAAAATGAAACAGATATGAGTATTCCTCATGGTGCAGGAGCGGTAATTTCAACAACTGCGGACTTGTGCCTGTTTGCAGATGCCTTGTTTGCAGGTGAGCTTATTCCGGAAAGCGCTCTCGGTGAAATGAAAAAAACAGAGGGTGAATACGGGAAAGGTATATTTCCTATGCCTTTTTTCGAACTGATGGGTTTTGGTCATACAGGAGGCATCGATGGATTCAGGTCCGTCCTTATTCATTATCCTTCTGAAAACCTGAGTCTGGCTATTTGTTCGAACGCGCTGAATTACAATCAGAATGAAATACTTATCGGCATACTGAGTATCATTCAGGGGAAGGCTTACAAATTGCCGGAATTTAAAACAGTAGAAGTACCCCCGGGGGTCCTGAAGAAATATGAAGGTGTATATTCAAGCGAAAGTTTTCCGTTAAAACTGGCCATTAAGCTGGATGGTGAAATATTAACTGCACAGGCAACCGGCCAGAGTGCGTTTCCACTCGAAGCTTTGAGTGAAACTGAATTCAAATTTGATCAGGCGGGAATAAAAATAATATTCTCTGAGGGAAATCATCTGACAATTAAACAAGGGGGTATGGATATTTTAATGACCCGGGAATAAAATTGGGAAATATCCTGAACTCAGTGTTTAATAATGTTCAGGTTTATGATTGAATAGTGCCGCCGAAATAGTAAGACTTTAACACTTTTGATTTTTAACATGTCTGATTATGAGTATGATAAAAAGATTAAAACTGATTTTAATATCTTTTACAATCGTTATTGTGAGTACCGTGTTTACCGGCTGCGATAAAACCAATAATCATTCAGAAAGCATCGCTGATATCAACAAGTTTCTCAATGACTGGCACAGAAGTGCTTCGGTTTCGGATCATTCAGCTTATATAGGGGCAATGGCTGAAGATGCTGTCTATATCGGCACCGATGCATCAGAATACTGGACTACCAGCGAATTCAGCGAATGGAGTAAGCCCTATTTCGATCAGGGGAAAGGATGGAACCTTATCAAACTGAACCGTAATATTTACCTGGGGGAAAACAATGATATCGCCTGGTTTGATGAATTACTCGACACGGGTATGGGTCTTTGCCGGGGTTCAGGTGTATTACAGAAAACAAACGGGCAATGGAAAATTTGCCAGTATGTTTTATCGCCAACCCTGCCCAATAAGCTGATAAACCAGGTAAAAGCATTAAAAGCCGTTGATGACAGCCTGATGAAAATAATGCTGAAACAGAAACCAACAGGATAAAATTATTTGAGCAATTTCATGTATCGCAGCCTTATCGCAGAAAGTTTTTCAATGGTCAGATTTTCTTTATAAATTCTCACCATATCCGTAATACCTGTATTTTCATAAATAAATGCCGTTGCAGCATCGAAATATAAAAGGCTGGTCTCAAATTTAACTTCTTTCGTCAATTCTATAAAATCGGGCCATTCAATATGTTTCGGAACAATAAAATATCCATGATGAGGTTGTGATTTATCAATAAACATCAATTCTCCGATTGGTCCGAGAAAAAACATTTTGCTGATACTGATAACGGCATTTTCATTGGAAAAGGTTTTCACCTTTTTATGCATTACAATTCCTTCGTCTGTGAATAATTTCTGCAATTGACCAATATGATCAAATTGCTCAATATCACGGAGTCTGATCGTACGGATATGCTGATCGAACACACTTATATAGCCCGGAGCAGCATCAAACGAATGCGTGAATAATTTTCTTACTGAAAGTATGGCCCTTGATATTTGTTCGATGGAATAATGGCCATCTGTCATCAGATAGAAATAAGAAGGTTTCAGAGATTTGCTTACTTCGCGATAATATCCTGCAAACGGATCTATCGCCTCCAGCACACAGGTGTTGGGAATGAGTGATTCTTCATTTACGCATGACAGAACCTCCTCTTTCAACAATCCTCCGAATCTTTCGATAATTGTTTTATTTTCCATAGCTTTCACGAAAATATTAATATGGTTAAATATACAACCAATCTTTTAGTTTTGCAAGTGAACGGAACTATTTATATAATAACAGACCAGTCTTTTCCGGTAGTAAAATAAACAGATCAGAAATGGGATTTCGCCCAATTTCATTACACTAAAATCTATAACCAATTTTCATATTTAAAGGTAATGTCAATCTAAAATATTTTCCTTCCTTATGCAGGAACTCATCGAGCGAACCATAGATTTTATCATTAGGATTATCTCTGTTCTCATGAGTGTTTGAATAGTGTGCAACACCAATCCCTCCATACAATTCCATTAAAAATCTTCCAAACATAAACTGTTTCCCGATTTTCAGATTGAGTCCGGATACATCTTTATGTTCATTAAAAAAATCAGTATATGATTCGCTGTTTGATTTTATAAAAACAGAATTTATATTATTGCTTTGTTTGGAATAAAACGACTCTAATCCAATGAAAAAATTATGTTTTCCACTTACGCTTTCGCTTAATATATATTTCAACTCACCACTGAATCTAAAACCACTGAATTTATAGTTTACTGAATTATGACCTAATCGGGCACCCATAAATCCAAATACACTATGAGGCAGGATTATTCCGGCTGAAAGCCCGGCTGTAAAATCAGAATTTAAGTTATGCTCATATACTATCTGAAAGGAAGGATTTAAGAAGTTAAATAAATTAAGCGGATAAATACTAATTGCATCATGTCTTAAAGCATGTTTTGATACTTCTCTTTTGTTAGAATCTACCTGACAAAAAGTATTTGAAACAAGTATAAATCCAATAATAATCAGGTAAATATTTTTCATAATTCCACGATCAGTTATTTTATTTTTATTTGTCACTCCTTAAATCTACTGTCCTGTAAATTTACGCATAAATGGTTCAATGTAGGTTTTTGATACAGGAATATGTTGAGTTTCAGGCACATCGAGTTCGAGTAACAGACCGTCTTTTTCGCGCCGGATAAGCATAACTTTATTGCTATTAATCATAAAAGATCGGTGACACCGTACAACCGGTGTATCCACAAGCTCTTCGGCAAGTTTCTTTAAATTGTTTCGTAAAACGAGACGGGCATGGTGGTTGGTATCAAAATAATGAATATAAACATAATTGTCGGCTGCTTCGAGATAAAGGAGATATTCAAGTTTAACTGAAAAACGCATCACCCCACTTTCATCATTAAAATTAATCATGCCCTTGTTCGGCTCTATTTGTTTTCCATTTCCCATTGTTTCAAGTTTTCTCTTATTCTCGACCCATGAAAAATAAAGCCACAATACAGAATACGGAAGCAACAGAACCAGTGCCGTGTTTTGTATAGAAATTACCAGCAAATCCGGAAAGAACCTGGGATCAGTTAAAATCAGTTTCTGATAGAGCGTATAAAAAAGCCCCATAAAGAATACTTCTGCAAGCACCCATATAAAATAATGCCAGAGTCGGATAATATATCTGCGGCTACTGTGATACATTATGATCCGGCTGATAACAACCACCAACACACCGGTTAAAGTAATGATACTGGAATATAACAACAATGTCCAACGGGTAACACTGAACCAGACATCAACTCCAAATGGAGCATATACATTGATAAAAACCAAAGCAAATGCAGCTGTCAGTATAATCAACCTGACAATATTCGATTTAGACAGAAGATATCCCGGAATCTGTTTCTGAAGGTCAAACATATAAAGCAAATAACCATTCAAAGATAATGTAAAAAAGCTATTAACTCGTTTCACTGATGAGTCCGGCTTCCAGGAAAAATCTATTTCACCCCAACATGAGTGTTTTAACCCCTCTATCGCGTTGGTAACACCATTGGTTGCTGATAACACCCATTTATTTGTTTTCATTTCTTCTCCGGTGTTTCTTTGTTCATTATTATGCCAATACTATGAACTACTCAGATTCTTATAATACACTGAAAACTGCTTTCAATCCTGATTTGCCGGAAATCCGGATTGTTTCTTCAGATACCAGAATCAAACAATTCAGGTTCAATTCAGAAGACAGGATTCCGGATAGTCCGGTTATGGCACCAGACACTACAGTTGAGCTACTTTCCGAAAATAAAGATGCCTTTATCCGTGAAAACTACGATTTCTCTTACCCTATATTTATTCCGGGAAGTAAAGAAAAGTATTCACGTGCTATAATTCTTTTACATGGATTAAATGAGCGGAGCTGGATAAAATATCTTCCCTGGGCTCAACGACTGGCTGATGGTTTACAACGTCCTGTAATCCTATTTCCCATATCTTTTCATATGAACCGCTCACCGGCCGATTGGAGCAATCCAAGACTCATGTCGGCAATGCTGGCCGGAACCCGTCTTAAAAACCGCCGAAACCATTCATCCACTTTCGCGAATCTGGCCCTCAGCCTCAGACTGAGCAGGCAACCCTTACGTTTTTTTACATCCGGAACTCAAAGCACCAGTGACCTTGAAAAGCTTATCAAGACCATTCAATCTGGCAAACACCCACTTTTTAATCCAAATACAAATGTGGATTTTTTCGCCTATTCAATCGGGGCATTTCTGGCCCAGATTATGATGTTGACCTATGGTGATCAATTACTCTCAGATAGCAAACTTTTTATGTTTTGCGGCGGAGCTCCCTTCAGCCGGATGAACGGCGTTTCAAAACTTATTATGGATGAAGAAGCCTTTCTCAGGCTCAGATTTTATTATCTCCGTCAGTTTGACCGTGAAATCAGGAGTACAGGCACAATAGCAGGGCTGATTAGCAAACAGCCCGCCGGAATGGCTTTCAGGGCCATGCTGGATGCAACACATTTCAGTGAATGGCGCTCACAAAGGTTTCAAAAAATGGAAAACAGAATCAGGGCGGTTGCTATGAAGAACGATAAAATTATTCCTCCGTCAGGGATTGCTGAAATTCTAAAACCCGGGCAGCTTGAGGTGTTGGATTATGAATCAGACTACACGCATGAAAATCCATTCCCATTAACAGGAAATCCTGTAATAACAGACGAAATTTTTGAAAAGGTTTTCAGCAAAGCTGTTGAATTTCTGAGGTAAATTATATTTGACCTGAATACTGAGGGACATGATATATCTATGAATAAAAAATTGTAGGGACACGATATATCGTGTCCCTACAACTTATTTATTTATCTACAACTTTTTTTTTACTGCTATTAAGCTCAGACTGTTTTATCAATATTGGAAAACACCGGGACAGATGAATTTTTAATTCATTATGCGTCAATCCAGGCCTGAATTTCCTCAATCTTCAAAGCAGGAATCTCAAGTTTCAGTTTTTTGCGGAGACCACCCAGATCGTTTAATAATTTATTGGGATTAGCCGCCTTTAACTCAGCCACCGTTTTGAATCCGTATTTCCTGATCACGGGTAACCAGACTTCCGGAACTCCAACCGAAGTAAATGCTTCATCATTATCTCCGGCCGGGGTAGCTTTTTTCTCAGGACGCATCTGCGGGAAGAAGAGCACATCCTGAATCGACGGCTGATTGGTCATAAACATTGTCAACCGGTCAATACCTATACCCATTCCCGAACAGGTGGGCATTCCGTATTCCAGTGCCCTGACAAAGTCCATATCGATAAACATGGCATCAGCATCTCCTTTTTGTGAAAGTTTCAACTGATCCTGAAAACGGTCGAGCTGGTCGATCGGGTCATTTAACTCGGAGTATGCATTACAGAGTTCCTTTCCATTCACAAACAATTCAAAACGTTCGGTTAATTCAGGATTTGTCCGGTGGCGCTTACAGAGTGGCGACATCTCAATCGGATAATCCATGATAAAAGTAGGCTGAATAAGATGCTCTTCGCATTTCTCACCAAAAATGGCATCGATCAGCTTGCCTGTTCCCATGCTTGGGTCTGTTTCAATATTCAGTTGTTTGCACAGATTTCTGAGCTCATCTTCTGATTTTCCGGCAATATCAACACCTGCATATTGTTTAATAGCATCGGTCATCGTAAGTCGCCTGAAGGGTCGTTTGAAATCTATTTCCCGGTCGGCTACCCGGACCAATGTTTTGTTGTGAAGATCAATGGCAACACGTTCGAGCATTTCTTCAACAAACTCCATCATCCAGAAATAATCTTTGTACGCCACATAAATCTCAAGTACTGTAAATTCAGGATTGTGGGTACGGTCCATGCCTTCGTTGCGGAAATCCTTTGCAAATTCATAAACCCCATCAAATCCACCGACAATCAGTTTTTTAAGATAGAGTTCATCGGCGATACGCAGGTATAACGGCATATCGAGGGCATTGTGATGCGTAATGAATGGTCTTGCAGCTGCTCCACCGGGGATAGGCTGCAAAATGGGTGTTTCAACTTCAAGATAACCTTTGGAATTAAAAAACGAGCGCATGTTATTGACAATCTGACTACGTTTGATAAAAACATCACGAATTTCAGGATTCACAATCAAATCAACATAACGCTGACGGTAACGGGCTTCCGGATCGCTGAAAGCATCGAATACCTGGTCGTCTTTCTCTTTCACAACAGGTAAAACCCGTAGTGATTTGCTCAGCAGTTTCAGTTTTTTTACATGAATGGATATTTCCCCCATCTGGGTGATAAAGACAAATCCGGTAACTCCGATAATATCACCTATATCAAGCAATCGTTTAAAAACAATATTGTAGAAGGATTTATCATCTCCTTCGCAGATATCATCGCGCTTTATATAAAGCTGGATACGGCCTGTTGAGTCCTGAAGATCAACAAAAGATGCAGCGCCCATAATCCGGCGGGTCATAATGCGGCCGGCAATGCTGATTTCCTGATAAAGTCCACTTTCTGCAGTAAAGTTCTTATGAATTTCAGCAGTTGTAATATTAACATTATATGCTTCTGCAGGATAAGCATTAATGCCCAGTTTTTCGAGTTCTTTGAGTGATTCCCTCCGGATAGCTTCCTGTTCGCTTAAGTCCTGAAACATAATTTGATATTTTCGGCAAAGATATGGATTTAGGGTCAATTGTTAGCGGTGGGGTGGTAAAGGACAACTGACAAAGTATGACGAAGAGAGCAGGGGACAAGGGATTTAAACAAGTGTAATTCCCGCAACAGGAAATCTATGACAATAACTCCTGCAGGACCTTTAACGATTTCATTTCTCCCATTTCCGGAATATGTAAACGGTAATAATCGAGTAATCTGTCAAGCAGTTCGTCCCTGACAGGTTTTGAGATTGTGAAGTCCTTCAGATCCTGAAAATCCATAGATTGCATTTGTTCGAGCGCTGCTGCAGGGGGACCTGAAATAAAGTAACGGTGTAAGGGTTCAGAATCCAGAAACAGGCCTTCCTCCATATCAAAAAAGCTTCCGGCATCCGTTTTTGCTATCCTTGGCAAAAACCCCAGAAATCTGGTTAGTTTAAGCATGAAGAGTAAATGAAATGCCTGAACGGGTATTTCCCTGTTCCCAAGCAATTGCAAGGAAGAATTGACAAACTCAAACAAAGGACGGTTGCATTCTTCTTCTTTAACGGATTTGTATAGTAATTCATTGATAAACAAAACAACTGCACTTCTTGATATGCTTTGCTGGAAATCGGGGGCAAACTGATTTATGCCAATCTCCCTGATATAATGCAAGGATTTGTGTTCGCGTGATTCAATAATCAGGTCAAGAAGCGTAAGATGACCAAACATTGCAGAGCGAATCCTGGATTTTTTGCTGTACAGCCCTTTTACAAGAAATGACATCAATCCGGACTCTTCCGTGAATATTTTAACAATTGCACTGGTTTCGGAATACCGGGTTGTATGAAAAACGATGCCACGTGTTGCCTGAATCATAAAAACAAATTTAATGAAAATGACAACAGATCGTGGACACCTTTGTAAAGTGTGACAGAAATTATTCTTTTGACTACAATAATGATTCAGAGGGTTATTTAATCCGAAATTGCCGGTTTATAAATAACCGGGGGGAAGTGAAGTAATTTATGCTGAAGAATTATTGTTCAGAACCACACTGCGAACAATCAGTTCACAAACATGATCTTTGCAACAGTAGTCTTTGAACCATCAGTGTTTGCCACGAAAACCAGGTAAACACCGGTTTGTACTTTTTCGCCATCGAAATTACGGCCATTCCATAAAGCCTGTCCACCTTCGCTCATTGCAGAATACACCAAAGTTCCGGAAACATCGGTAATTTTTACGTTCGAGTTTTCGACCAAACCACGAATGGCGATACTGCCATTATAACTTTCGCGTACCGGGTTCGGGAAAACAACAACCTCCGCGAGGGTTTGCTGTGGTGGAACTGATTCACTGCGATATGAAATTATACCTTTCGAGGTACCAATAAAAACCTCTCCGGATTCTGCTATCGTGATATCGGTTATTGAATTGCTGAGTAACGGGCTGTTTTCTTCAGTAAAATGCAGAATTTCTTCTGTACCATCGGCCGACATAAGGAAAATTCCGGCTCGATCGGTACCAAGCCATTTCCTGTTTGATCCATCGATAGCAATTGCCGTTACCGCTTCTGTTTCAAGTAAATATTGTCCATGACCGTCTTGTTCTATCAAAATGGGTTGAGCGTCATAATTCTGAT
Source organism: uncultured Bacteroidota bacterium (assembly GCA_963733535.1). Classification (GTDB taxonomy): domain Bacteria; phylum Bacteroidota; class Bacteroidia; order Bacteroidales; family UBA10428; genus UBA5072. Next base: position 2,326 of record CAVTDR010000015.1, on the reverse strand, counting down.
TTGTGAAGACATTGCCCGGTGAATAAATGACTGAAACTCCGGCATCGCTACCAATCCAGACCTGACCGTCACGGTCAGTTGCCATACTCAGAATAAAAGAACCCGGTAAAGCACCATTCCCTGCCGATGAAGTAAGCCGTTTGGCAACATCGTCTGAAGTGTCATCAATGGTATTATTATCATTAAAAACAATCATGGAATGATCGCGCACCATCATCCACTTCGAACCATTACCATCAATCATAATCCTGCCCATATCTATTCCTGTGGCAACAGAACCAAGATTGAAAGATTTCCATTCACCACTGCTTTTCTTTACCGACAATACAGAAGGTGCACTCGAATTGGTCACCCACATATTATTGTCATTATCGAATACCAATCCTCCAATACCAATCCAACCACCTCCATAAGTAGAGATTTCCAATGAACTGTTCTCATCAGTAAAATAGTTGGTCCGGATACCATTTGTAAATTCCATAAGGCCATATCCCCATGTTCCGAAGTACACTCCTCTTCGCATTAGAAGGATCGACGGCCATACAAAGCACGTCCCTTACATCATTAAAAATGGTATCATTATCCTCTATCAATGGTTACCCATTTACCATCGGTAAAGCCTGCAAAACGAGCTTGTCTGAAAAGACTTCCGAAAGATGAATTCCGGCCTCCGGGGGCTACCCATACTTCATTCTGACCAGAAGTCAGCGCAAAAACTTCAGCAAAATCCGGTCCGTCAGGCAAGATCTTTTCTGCATGTCCAGATTCCAACAACTTTAACCAGTCCTTCAACTTCGTCACCTATCCAAACACATTATTCTTATCAATATTGCATCCTGAGGGCTGGTATTCCCGGGATTGTATGTATAAATCCTATATTCAAATATGCCTTCATCATTGAAAACATCTACAGCAAGACTATTTGAAACAACCAGTTTATCATAATGTACTTCCATACTGTATCGGTTGGAAGTATTTCCTGCCTCAAAAGCACTCCAAACCCCGTTGATTTTTACGAACATGGCATCCGTAGAATAAGCCGGGCCCTTTTTATTCAGGTATATCCGGTTGTTTAAGGCAGCAATATGATTAAATGGTCCTGCCGGCAGAACTGAAGCGAAATCTCTTGACCATTCAGCAAAATTTGCCAGGTTTGATTTATAAAAATTGGCATAAAAAATGCCGGCATCAGATGCAGCATAGATAAGCGAATCAACAGGATTAAATGTTATATCATTCACATTTATGGCACTTCCTTCTGCACCAATATAGTAGATCGGTTCAGGGAATTCTTCCTTTTCAACATCCAGTACGACTATTCCAAAACCACAGGCCAGATAAGCACGATTGCCTATAAAAACGATACGGTTAATGGTTTTGTTGCCAAGGATTGGTTTGCGTTTGATGTCAGATAAATTGATGATTTTACCATCTTTGAGCAGATCAATATTGGCATTGGTATAAGCAATAACCAACACATCCAGTTCCGGATGATATTTAATGCTGCTAATCCCAACATCACTCAGACCATTAATTTTAGTGAGCCTGCTTACACTATTATCACCAGTATTCAGATAAAAAATACTATATGGCGTGGCAGCATAAATAAGATTACCGGCTTCTGCAACGGCAATAACCTTGCGATAAGGCAAATGATCGCGCCATTCACCAATACCGATTTCCTGGGAATAAGCAGATGAAACGAAAAGGGAGAACGCAAGGAATAATAAAAGTAAGCCTGATTTTTTCATTAAAAACAGATTAGCTATGGATAATAAGGTTTTATCAAAATGTTATTATTGATAAATAACGGGTAAAGCAGCTCAAATATAACTGCAATTATAGCAATTTATTGCAGGTTAAGTCAGAAATAGTCGTAACTTATCTGAAAAGCCCGGTTCTGAAGGAACTCCGGGAAACATCCAGAGCCTGATAAAAATAATTCAATATCAAAAGTCGTTGCAACATTTTTTTACATAATGCTGAATAATTGTTAATTCTGGTAACATCCGGTATGATTTGATAAAATCACTTCATCATCCGTAAGTATTTTTTTATCAGCAATAACTTCCAGTTTTAGTCTTGAAAACGCGCTTTTATAGTTGATTTAGAAACCTGGAAAATGGTTTGAAAATTCCGGGATTTTAAAATAATTTATTAAATATATTGCAGGCTCATCCAAAATTTATACTTTTATGAACTCTAATATGGGATTTTCAACGTCTGATCGTCTTTACAGTGCATTACAATAAAAAGTCAATTTCAGGTGTTGATGAAATTATCAGAAAATAAACCAGGGGCTGGATGATACATTTTTCCGATCGGG
>CAVTDR010000014.1:0-17479 GCA_963733535.1 uncultured Bacteroidota bacterium | reverse complement strand
CAGATTTCCGGTAGCATACAATTTTACCGGGTGGCTTATCAGCTGAATGAAAAACCGGGGGAACAAGCCAATAAGTACAATCAGCAAAGTAATCAGATAAAGAGGGAATAACTGACCGGGAGGCACTTCATGACATGAATCGGGGAGTTTATGTCTTGACGTCCCCAGAAATACAACCCCGAAAGCTTTTGTAAAACACAGAATGGCCAGACCTCCGATTAAGACAAGCGCTGCCATTGAAAAAACGATGGCCAGTAAAGATATCAGTGTAGCATTGCCCAGCCAGCTGTATAAACCGGTGTAGATGATAAATTCTGAAATAAACCCGTTGAATGGCGGGATACCACAAATCGCGATGGCAGAAATGAGAAACAATGCGGCTGTTTGCGGCATTTTTTTAATAATGCCACCTAATCTCTCTATATCCAAGCGTATGGGCAGCCTGGTAAACATTTCCTGCAGCATAAAACAACAGTGATTTGAACAGGGCATGGTTGAGCGTATGTAACAAAGCACCGGCAAAACCCAATGTTACCAATACCTGATTGTCCGAACCAAGTCCGATACAACCAATCCCAATGCCGATACCGATAATCCCGATGTTTTCAATGCTATGGTAAGCGAGAAGTTTCTTCAGATTATGCTGAAGAATGGCAAGCATAACCCCGTATAATCCAGAAATTACCGATACGGTTAAAATGATGAATCCCACGGTATAATAATCGGTTTTGACCACCAGCAACATGCGTAATATCCCGAAAATCCCGATTTTAATGATGACTCCGGACATCATTCCTGAAACATGAGCCGGTGCAGCCGGATGTGCATAGGGCAACCAGGTATGAAAAGGTACGAAACCCGCTTTAATGGCAAATGCAACAAAAAAACATCCAAAAAGCATAAGGGATGCGGGGCCTGGCAATGAAGCTGAATAGGTAGTTATGGCACTAAAATCATAACTACCCGTTTTATGAGCCACCCACATGAATCCGATCATCAGGAAAACGATCGAGAAATGCGCCTGAATCAGGTAATTGATTCCTGCCCTAAGTGTCGCTATCTTTTCATGTTCAAGGATAATCAACAGGAAAGCAGAAATTGCCATGATTTCCCAGGCAATGAGGAATGCGAAACTGTTCTGGATTGCACAAATACTCAGTAAAGCCGCATGATTTAGTATTAATGAAATGAAATGCAGGGTGAGGTTGTTTTTCTGAGCCTTATATGTTTTCATATAGAACAATCCATAGAGCGTTCCGGTAATGAAAACAAGATTGATGATCAACATAAACCATCCTGACAAAGCATCAATTCTGACCGGAATTTCACCGGTTACAATACTTCCCGGTAATTGAAAACTGAAAACCTCCCCCATCAGACTGTTCACGGCAAAATATCCTGAGATGAGGGCATTTAATAATACGGCAACAAATGATACAATTCCCTTCCATCTGACATTCAGGAAAGGAATCAGTAAAATTCCGGCAAATGAAATAATGAAGAATGCCAGGATCTGGATCATGCTACAATATTAAAAACCGTGAGAATAAACATGGCAAGAATAAAGACAATGCCATAGAGCACATATGACTGGATACGCCCGTTCTGAATAAATGAAAACCAATTGGCTGCAAATACCAGTCGCTTTGAAATGGTATTGATAAACCTTACTTCAAAGAAATCGTGGTAATATGATTCGTATTTGCGTCTGACGGGAAAAATCTCACCCGGACTTAATTCATCGTACTTTTTACGTTCAATCATCAGGAAATTAAAAATCTTTCCCAGGGGTTTCGAAAATGACTTGCCGGTATATTGCATCCTGTTGTTTGGTGAAACGAAGCCACATCCCCAGGTAGATTCAATGCTTTCATTTCTTTTCCGGAGGACAAATATCCTGACTACCCATATACAACCGGCAAGACCAATTAAAAGCAGGGAATAGAAACTGATACCGGAGATATCCGCCGAAAAACCTGCTATGGATGAATCGGTGATGAACATTGAATTTCCCATTCCCTGAAGGACTATTCCGGCGGCTTTCAGATAAAAACCGGGTAAAAACGCGACACTCAGCATCACCGCTATAATTATATACTGCGGCACCAACATCAGGTAACTGACTTCCTTAGGATTATGATGAACGGGTTCACGGGGGGATCCCAGAAATATGGTGCCAAAAGTCTTTGAAAATGTCATCACCGAAAGTCCACCGATGATGCTCAGACCGGCCAGTGACAGAACAAAAAGGATGGTCTGGGGCAGGCTGTTTGCTTTTAAACCTTCAATCAACCCATTATAGATAATGTACTCTGATACAAATCCATTGAAAGGGGGCATTCCACCGATTGCAATTGCACCAATCAGGAAGATGGCGGCTGTTTGCGGCATGCTTTTAATTACCCCACCCAGTCTGTCCATATTCCGGATATGAAATTGCTGATAAACTGATCCTGCCGAGAAAAACAAAAGCGATTTAAAGAGTGAATGGTTAAGAACATGCAACAGGGCACCGCCAAAGCCAAGGAAATATAATAATTGTGAGTTCAGACCAATGCCAATCATTCCGGTCCCGATGCCGATGCCGATTATGCCGATATTCTCGATGGTGCAATAAGCAAGCATACGTTTGAAATCGCGGTGTACTGCAGCGTTAAGGATGCCATAGATACCGGTAAGCAGCGATAGTGTCAGAATCAGTTCACCCAACAAAACAAAATCAGTACTGAGAAAACCGATCATTCTGAATATCCCGTAAATTCCAAGTTTCACAATAACGCCCGACATTACCCCGGAGATATGGGATGGTGCAGCGGGATGGGCCAATGGTAACCAGCTGTGTAAAGGAATAAAACCGGCTTTTAAGCCAAACCCTGTGAAAAATATCAGGAATAACCAGAGATTGTTATTTGAGAGGAAGAAGGTTCTGATAGCATCAAATCCAAACGAACCGGTTGCACTATAAACCCAGATAAATCCGACAGTCAGAAAGACCACACTTATATGCATCTGCACAAGGTAGTTTAATCCGGCTTTCAATGTCTTGACATTATTATGATCGAAAATCACCAGCAGCATTGATGTGAGCGACATAATCTCCCAGGCTACCAGGAATGCGAAACTATGTTGCAACATGCAGACCCAGACCATCGAAAGATGGAACAAGACAAAAAGCGACCAGTGCAATGAAAGTTTAAAAGAGGAATTTTCGTAAGCTTTCAGATAACCTGTACCATAAATTACACCCATTACCGATGTGAAATTTATAATCATGATAAACCAGGCTGTCAAACCATCTATCCTGACTGAAATGTCGCCTAATAAGGAACCCCCATTCAGAGTCCATGCCAGAATCTCACCTGACAATGCCGGAAATACCATCCAGCTTGTGAAAACCGAATTGAGAAAGACTGCACTTATTGCAATTAAAGCCTTGAATTTCATTGGGATGAAATATATCCCGACAATTGCAGTAATTGTAAATAACCAAAGTGCATTGACCAATCCTGCCATCATGCTTCCGTATCCTGGTAATATTTATTTGAAAGTGCAAAATTAAGCTATATGCTCAAATTCCAGGGAATAATCTCATAATATCGGGTTTGTTTTTAATTTCCATGCTATTGGATATCAGTAACAAATATTGTATCTTAGCACAAACATAATGAAATCAGGATTTACTGAAGTATGAACCAATCAGTTAAATTCAGAACGGACACGACAATCTCCCCGACAAAACAGGTTTTTGAATGTCCTTTATATGACTATTAATTCCTGTAAAGAATAGAATTCCATTTAGCAAAGTAGTTTGGGTTGTTAATACTAAAGTGAATGCTATGGGCAACAGGGAAAAAGAACCGGACAGGAATACGGAAGAAATTGAAGAACTTGGCAAGATCTGCAAATCGCTTGAGTCAAAATTGCAGGAAAAGGATATTGCCTTAAGAAATGCGCAAAAGGATCTGAATGACTGCATCCTCAGATCAACGGCATTTTTGGATGTCATACCTGACATGATGTTCAGAATGAATTCAAAGGGAACATATCTCGATTATAAAACTGGGACGGATGATCCGGATCGGATAATAGCAGTCATTGGCAGGAATAATCACGATATAAATCCACCCGGGATAGCAGATCTTATTGATGAGAAAGTAAAATTATCCCTGTTGACAGGCAAAGTTCAGATTTTTGAGTACTCCGATAAAATAAATAATAATTCTGAATCCTCCGTTTTTGAAACCCATATGGTCGGGGTTAATTCTGACGAAGTAATTGCAATTGTAAGGAACCTTTCTAAACTACAAAAAAGCGCGAAGAATATACCGGAAAGTGAAACGAACACCAGGGCAATCATCGATGCTTCTTCTGAGATTCTGATGTTGCTTGATAAAGAGGGAATTATCATTGATTGCAATCAGACGTTGTCCACCCTATTTAATCATTTACCATATGAGATGGTTGGGAAGTCCATTTTTGAGTTTATTCCCGTCCATGAAATTCCTGAAAGAAAGCGCCTTTTAACGACGCTCTTTAAAGCTGGCAAAATTTTTACCGGAGAAACTGAAATTGCCGGTCATACCTTCAATTTCACCGTATTCCCTGTAAAGGATTACACTGGAAAAATAATTAAGGTTGCCGTGAACGCCTATGATTGCACTGAACAAAAGGAATCCCGCAAAGCTTTTCTTGAGAACGAGGCAATCTTCAGCAGTTTTATAGAGAATAGTCCTGTTTATGTTTTTTTTAAAGACGAAAATATCAGACCTGTCAGGCTAAGCAGAAATTACGAAACAATGCTTGGTTTGCCGTTGTATCAGATTCTTGGTAAAACCATGTATGAACTTTTTCCTTCAGAACTCGCAGCAAGTATGGTAGAAACGGATCTGAAAGTTTTAAAGGAAGGAAAATCACTGGAAATTGAAGAAGAATTTAACGGACGCCATTTTAATACATTCAAATTCCCGGTTTGTATCGATGGGAAGCCAAAATATCTGGCAGGATATTCCATCGACATAACAGAACAAAACAAGGCGGCACTTGATCTGCGAGAAAGTGAGGAAAGATTCAGAAAGGTTTATGCTGAAGGTACTTTACCCATTGCAATGCTGGATAGTAATTTTAATTATATCAATGCAAACAGTGTATTCCAGGAGACATTCGGTTATACTGAATCGGAACTGAAAGGGATGAATTTCAAAGATATCACACATCCTGATCATATTCAGAATGATATAACCAATTTAAATTTGCTCATTCAAAAAAAGATCAATATTTACAAAGCCGAGAAACGCTATCTCACCAAAGATGGGCATATTGTATGGGGAAATGTACAGGTAAGTATAGTTTATGGTTCTGATGATAAATTTCTTTATTTCCTGGTAATGATTGATAATATCACGGATTATAAATTGGCTGAAGCAGAAATCAGGGAAAAGAATGACCTTCTCGAGAAGTTGAACGCGGAAAAAGACAAATTCTTTTCAATTATTGCCCATGACTTACGTAGTCCGTTCAATACCTTTCTCGGATTTACCGAACTTATGGCAGAAGAACTATATTCCATGTCGCTGGATGAGATTCAGCATATTGTTACTGAAATGAGAAAATCGGCGAACAACCTTTACAGATTGCTTGAAAATCTGCTTGAGTGGTCAATGATTGAACGGAAGATTACCCCATTTAACCCTAAATCGTTTCAACTGGCTCAGCTGGTTAAAGATAATCTGCTGACCAGTTCCGAATCTATCCGGAAAAAATCAATTAAAATATTATTTGACATCCCTGAATCAATCTGGCTGGTTGCTGATGAAAATATGATTGCTACGGTTATACGCAACCTCCTGTCAAACGCAGTTAAATTCACTCCTAAGGGTGGAAAGGTAATGGTGAATGCAAAGAAGTTGAATAATTCCGGAATTGAATTTATTATTGAAGATACCGGTATCGGGATGGATGAAGAAATGAAGAATACACTGTTCAATCTTGATAGCCACAATAACCGGCCCGGAACCGAAGGTGAAGTAAGTACTGGTCTTGGATTACTATTGTGTAAAGAAATTATTGAAAAACATGGTGGAACGATCAGGGTTGAAAGTGTAATCAATATTGGAAGTCGGTTTATTATTACTTTCAACCTTTAGTTTTAAAAAAACCAGCAACCAAATGACTTGAATGTATGTTTATAATTGTTTGATCCGGAAAAGCAGTTTTTTCACCGGAGCCTTCAATACCATGAAGAAAATAAGGGAATAAAACGTTATCAGATATTTTCCTTTAACAAACTTTTGTTCTGACGCAAATACCTGTTAAAAATAAGAATTCAGATATGCTTATTCAAAACCACTATTTAATAGGGACCACCGAACCATGACAAATCAACAGAAATCATATCATGAACTTATTGCTGAAAACGAACGTTTGCAGAAACGGGAAGAGGTATTTGAAGCAATCGCAAATTATACGGCGAACTGGGAATCATGGTTTGATAATAATGGCAAAATAATATGGACAAATCCAGCTTCATACAGATTTACCGGTTATTCTCCGGATGAAATACTTGCATTCCCCGATTACTTAAATACACTGGTAGCCTTACCTGATCGGGAAAGGGTCGCAAAAGTTTTACGGGAGGCTATTGAAGGAAAAGATCAGTCAGATGTGGAGTTTACTTGCATCAGGAAGGATAAGTCAACTTTCAGGATCAGTGTTTCCTGGAACCATATTTTTGATAAAAATGGCAAGGCGTTGGGGATCAGAACCAGTGGACAGGATATCACCTCACACAGAAAGGCTGAAGAAGCTGTTTCACAAAGTGAAAGTCTTTATATGCAAATGATAGATAATGCACCTTTTGGAATGCATTTCTACCAGATCAACGGGCTAAATAAATTGGTATTTACTGCTGCAAATCCTGCAGCCAATAGAATCCTTGGAATTGACCATACGCAATATATCGGACTTCCCATTGAAGAAGCTTTCCCTTCTCTGCTAAATACGGATGTAATACAGCATTACCGGAATGCAGCATTAAACAATACTACCTGGGTGACTGACCAGATTGTTTATTCCGATAACCGAATTTCTGGAGCATTTGAAGTAAAGGCTTTTCAAACCATGCCCGGAAAAATGGTTGCTATTTTTACTGATATTACAAAACGGAAACAAGCCGAAGCTGCATTGGATGAAAGCAGACAGTTGTTTGAAGCATTAACACGCGTTTCTCCCGTCGGTATCTTCCGCACTGACAGTAAAGGTGAAACTACCTATGTTAATCCAATGTGGACCCATTTAACCGGACTCAGCTATAAAAATGCGCTTGAGTCAAAATATTTAACGGCACTGCACCCCGACGACCGCGAGGAAAGGGTGGCTGAATGGAGGGAAGCCGTAAAAGAGGGTAAATCGGTGATATCAGAGTACCGTTTTCTGCGTCCTGATGGCAGCATTGTCTGGGTTAAGGGACATGCAGTTCCTGAAATTGTAGATAAAAAATTAAAAGGATATATTGGCACCATTACCGATATTACTGAACTGAAAACTGCCGAAGAGGAAATCATGAAGGCAAAGGAAAAAGCCGAGGCCAGCAACCGGCTGAAGACAACCTTTATGGGTAATATTTCTCATGAAATCCGCACCCCCTTAAACGGAATAATTGGTTTTGCAGAATTAATAAGTTCAGGTGACAACAGCAAGGAAGAAAATGATGAATGCATTGATTTTCTGAATCATAGCATCAACAGATTGACAAAAATCATCGACAATATTATGGATGTATCAATGATGATGTCAGGAAATACTACAGTTAAAAATGAGACTTTTTCACCGGATGAACTTGCGAATGAAGTATATCGCAGATTCGAACAACAGGCCGCTAGAAAAAATCTGGAATTTAAAATAGAAAACAACGGGGAAAAATCTGAAAAATTAATAACCTGTGATAAATCTCTTCTGACCCGGATAATAAATGAGCTATTGGACAATGCAATCAAATTTACCGGAAAGGGAAGTGTAAATATGGCTTACAGTGTCGAAAACAATTCCTTTATATTAACAATAGCAGATAGCGGTACTGGGATCTCCAGCGAATTCCTGCCTTTCATATTCGAGCCTTTTGTCCAGGAAGATGTATACTCGGCCAGGGTTAATAACAGCAATGGACTTGGTTTATCAATTGTTCATGAAGCCGTGATGATGCTGGGAGGAAAAGTATCCGCCGAGTCGTGGCCGGGTTCCGGCACAACCATCATGGTAAATCTACCGGTTATTGAATCTGAACTGCAGAGTACCGCAGGTTATAAATCTACAATGGATAACGGATCTGCAAAACAACCTGTCATTCTTATTGTCGAAGATGAGGAGATCAATATGATTTACCTCAAACGGTTACTCAGCCAGAAGGGTTATAAATTGTTACTTGCAACAAACGCTCCGGATGCTATTAATTTTATAAAACAAGGTAGCCACGTGGATTTGATCCTTATGGATATGAAGATGCCCGGCATGGATGGTTTTGAAGCCACAAGAAGGATAAAAGAAATCACACCGGATATAAAAATTGCTGCAGTAACGGCATATGCCAGTGATGCTGACCGTGATTCATGTATTGAAGCAGGTTGTGATGAGTATATTGCAAAACCATTTCAGAAAAACGACTTGTTTCAGTTACTTAACAGAATGAATTTCTAATCTTTATGGGTTGTTTATAACTTTCATTTCTGGTTGATGTCAGATAAAATGAGTAATGACATTTTTCTGAAAATATAATAGTTCACAATTAAAACTTCGTTTATGAATATAATAGCTACCCATTTCCTCTCATTCTTTTTCATTTTCTCTATCGAACAGGTTGGCATGGATATTTTAATGATCAGGAAATAATCTTAGAATCTATTAACTCAATATCATTATAATAACCTTTTTTATATTTAAATTGCCCACCGGAAAACACTCAGGCCCTAAACTTTCTGTTTCTTAATAAATACTATCATGGTTGTATCGAAATTAATAAAACTGGTGTCGTTTACATCTGCCATTATTATAGCGTGTTCCCTGGAAACTGGATGTAATAATTCGGGTAGCCGGACTGAAACCATTGCCGGAATAAATAAATTTATGGATGACTGGCACAGAAACGCTTCGGTTTCGAATCATTCAGCATATGTCGGAGCAATGGCTGAAGGTGCTGTCTATATCGGCACAGATGCAACGGAATACTGGACCACCAACGAATTCAGCGATTGGAGCAAACCTTACTTCGACCAAAAGAAAGGGTGGAACCTGGTAAAACTGAACCGGAATATATATCTGGCGGAAAACAATGATATCGCCTGGTTTGATGAATTACTCAACACCGGTATGGGTCTGTGCAGGGGTTCCGGCGTTATCCGGAGAACTAACGGACAATGGAAAATATATCAATATGTTTTATCCCCCACCCTTCCCAATAAACTGATAGACCAGGTTAAAGCGCTGAAAGCCGAAGATGACAGCCTGATGGAAATAAAGCTGAAACTTAAATCAAACAGGTAGTTTTATTTGAGTAATTTCATGTATCGCTGTCTTATCGCAGAAAGTTTATCGATGGTCAGATTTTCTTTATAAATCCTTACCATTTCAGTGATACCTTTATTTTCGTAGATAAATGCTGTTGCAGCATCAAAAAATAAAAGGCTGGTCTCAAACTTAACTTCTTTTGTCAATTCCTTGAAATCAGACCATTCAATATGTTTCGGGATAATAAAATAACCGTGGTGGGGTTGCGATTTGTCAATAAACAACAGTTCGCCGACTGATTCGAGATAAAACAGTTTGCTGATACTGATGACGGCATTCTCGTTGGAAAATGTTTTCACCTTTTTATGCAGCATAATTCCTTCTTCCCTGAATAATTTCTGTAACAAACCAATATGTCCAAATTGCTCAACATCGCGAAGCCTGATTGTACGGATGTGCTGATCGAATATACTAATATAGCCCGGAGCAGCATCAAATGAATGTTTAAAGGATTTACTCACCGAAAGTATTGCCCTTGATACCTGTTCTATTGAATAATGTCCATCTGTCATCAGATAAAAATAGGAAGGTTTCAAAGATTTGCTAACTTCCCGGTAGTATCCTGCAAACGGATCTATCGCCTCCAGCACACAGGTATTGGGAATGAGTGATTCATCATTTACACATGAAAGAATCTCTTCTTTCAACAGTCCACCAAATCTTTCAACAATCGTTGTATTTTCCATGGCCGTCGCGTTATTATTGATATGGTTAAATGTACAACCAATCTTTCAGTTTTGCAAGTGAACGGAACTATTTATATAATAACAGATCCATCTTTTACGGTAGTAAAATAAACAAATTAGAGATGGGATTTCGCCCAATTTCATTACACTAAAATCTATATCCGATTTTCATATTTAAAGGCAAATTCAATCTAAAGTATTTTCCTTCCTTATGCAGGAACTCATCCAGCGAACCATAGATTTTATCATTAGGATTATCTCTATTATCGTGAGTGACTGAATAGTGTGCAACACCTACCCCTCCGTACAATTCCATTATAAATCTTCCAAACATAAACTGTTTCCCGATTTTTAAATTGAGTCCAGATACATCTTTATGTTCATTAAAAAAATCAGTATATGATTCGCTGTTTGAATTTACAAAAACAGAATTTACATTATTGCTTTGTTTGGAATAAAACGACTCTAATCCAATGAAAAAATTATGTTTTCCACTTTCGCTTTCGCTTAACATATATTTCAACTCACCACTTAATCTATAACCACTGAATTTATAATTTACTGAATTATGACCTAATCGGGCACCCATAAATCCGAATACACTATGAGGCACGATTATTCCGGCTGAAAGCCCGGCTGTAAAATCAGAATTTAAGTTATGCTCATATCCAATCTGAAAGGAAGGATTTAAGAAGTTAAATAAATTAAGCGGATAAAAACTAATTGCATCATGTCTTATAGCATGTTTTGATACTTCTCTTTTGTTAGAATCTACCTGACCAAAAGTATTTGAAACAAGTATAAATCCAATAATAATCAGGTAAATATTTTTCATAATTCCACGATCAGTTATTTTATTTTTATTTGTCACTACTTAAATCTACTGTCCTGCAAATTTGCGCATAAATGGTTCAATATATGTTTGTGATACGGGAATATGCTGAGTTTCGGGCACATCGAGTTCGAGTAATAGCCCGTCTTTTTCGCGCCGGATCAGCATAACTTTATCGCTGTTAATCATAAAAGATCTGTGGCATCGTACGACCGGTGTATCTGCAAGCTCTTCGGTGAGTCTTTTTAAATTATTGCGTAACACAAGGCGGGCATGCCGGTTGGTATCAAGATAATGAATATAAACATAATTGTCTGCCGCTTCGAGATATAGCAGGTATTCGATCTTAACAGAAAAACGCATTACCCCTCTTTCATCATTAAAATTGATCATTCCCTTATTCGACTCCTTTTGCTTTTCATTTCCCATCGTTTCAAGTTTTCTCTTATTCTCGACCCATGAAAAATAAAGCCATAAAACAGAGTATGGAAGCAACAGAACCAGCGCCGTATTTTGTACAGAAATTACCAACAAATCCGGAAAGAACCGCGGATCAGTTAAAATCAGTTTCTGATACAGCGTATAAAAAAGCCCCATAAAGAACACTTCCGCAAGCACCCATATAAAATAATGCCAGAGTCGGATAATATACCTGCGGCTACTGTGATACATTATGATCCGGCTGATAACAACCACCAGCACACCGGTTAAAGTAATAATACTGGAGTATAACAACAATGTCCAACGGGTAACACTGAACCAGACATCAACACCAAATGGTGCATATACATTGATAAAAACCAATGCAAATGCAGCTGTCAGTATAATCAACCTGACAATATTCGATTTAGTAAGAAGATATCCCGGAATTTGTTTCTGAAGGTCAAACATATAAAGCAAATTGCCATTACAAAGATAATGTAAAAAAGCCCTGAACCGGATTACTGACAAGACCGGTTTCCAGGCAAGATCTCATTCACCCCAACATAAGTGTTTTAACCCCTCTATCCCGTCGGTAACACCATAGGTTGCTGATAACACCCATTTATTTGTTTTCATTTCGTCTCCGGCGTTTCTTTGTTCATTATTATGCCAATACTATGAACTACTCAGATTCTTATAATACACTGAAAACTGCTTTCAATCCTGATTTGCCGGAAATCCGGATTGTTTCTTCAGATACCAGAATCAAACAATTCAGGTTCAATTCAGAAGACAGGATTCCGGATAGTCCGGTTATGGCACCAGACACTAAAGTTGAGCTACTTTCCGAAAATAAAGATGCCTTTATCCGCGAAAACTACGATTTCTCCTACCCTGTATTTATTCCGGGCAGTAAAGAAAAGTATTCACGTGCCATAATTCTGTTACATGGCTTAAATGAGCGGAGTTGGATAAAATATCTTCCGTGGGCACAACGACTGGCTGATGGATTACAACGTCCTGTAATCCTTTTTCCCATATCTTTCCATATGAACCGCTCACCGGCTGATTGGAGCAATCCAAGGCTTATGTCGGCAATGCTGGCCGGAACACGGCTTAAAAATCATCGAAATCATTCTTCAACTTTCGCGAATCTGGCCCTCAGCCTCAGATTGAGCAGGCAACCCCTACGTTTTTTTACATCCGGAACTCAAAGCACCAGTGATCTTGAGAAACTCATCAAAACCATTCAATCAGGCAAACACCCGCTTTTCAACCCAAAGTACAATTGTGGATTTTTTCGCCTATTCAATCGGTGCATTTCTGGCCCAGATTATGATGTTGACCTATGGTGATCAATTACTCTCAGACAGCAAACTTTTTATGTTTTGCGGCGGAGCTCCCTTCAGCCGGATGAACGGCGTTTCAAAACTTATTATGGACGAAGAAGCCTTTCTCAGGCTCAGATTTTATTATCTCCGTCAGTTTGACCGTGAAATCAGGAGTACAGGTACAATAGCTGGGCTGATAAGCAAACAGCCTGCCGGAATGGCTTTCAGGGCCATGTTGGATGCAACACATTTCAGTGAATGGCGCACGCAACGGTTTCAAAAAATGGAAAACAGAATCAGTGCGGTTGCATTGAAGAACGATAAAATTATTCCTCCGTCAGGGATCGCTGAAATTCTAAAACCCGGACAGCTTGAGGTTATGGATTACGAATCAGACTACACGCATGAAAATCCATTTCCACTAACCGGAAATCCTGGAATAACAGACGAAATCTTTGAAAAGGTTTTCAGCAAAGCTGTTGAATTTCTGAGGTAAATTCTATTTGACCTATGAATAAATGACTGTAGGGACACGATATATCGTGTCCCTACAGTCATTTATTCATTGATGTTTTTATTAAGCCCGGACTGTTTTATCAGTATTGGAAAACACCGGGACAGATGAATTTTTAATTCATTATGCGTCAATCCAGGCTTGAATTTCCTCAATCTTCAAAGCAGGAATTTCAAGTTTCAGCTTTTTGCGTAGACCACCCAGATCGTTTAATAATTTATTGGGATTAGCCGTCTTTAACTCAGCCACCGTTTTGAATCCGTATTTTCTGATCACCGGCAACCAGACTTCGGGAACTCCCACCGAAGTAAAGGCTTCATCATTATCCCCGGAAGGTATGGCTTTTTTTTCAGGACGCATTTGCGGGAAAAAGAGCACATCCTGTATCGAAGGCTGGTTCGTCATAAACATCGTCAACCGGTCAATGCCGATACCCATACCTGAGCAGGTAGGCATACCATATTCCAATGCCCTGACAAAGTCCATGTCGATAAACATGGCATCCGCATCGCCTTTCTGTGAAAGTTTCAACTGATCCTGAAAACGGTCAAGCTGGTCGATCGGATCATTTAATTCAGAGTAAGCATTACAGAGTTCTTTGCCATTCACAAATAACTCAAAACGCTCTGTTAATTCCGGATTCGTACGGTGGCGCTTGCAGAGTGGCGACATCTCTATCGGATAATCCATTATAAAAGTAGGCTGAATAAGGTGTTCTTCACATTTCTCACCAAAGATGGCATCGATCAGTTTACCTGTTCCCATGCTTGGATCCGTTTCAATATTGAGCTGTTTGCACAGATTTCTGAGTTCCTCTTCCGATTTTCCGGCAATATCAATACCTGTATATTGTTTAATAGCATCAGTCATGGTAAGTCGCCGGAAAGGTCGTTTGAAATCAATTTCCCTGTCGGCAACCTGAACCAATGTTTTGTTGTGAAGATCAATGGCAACGCGTTCGAGCATTTCTTCAACAAACTCCATCATCCAGAAATAATCCTTATAAGCCACATATATTTCGATCACAGTAAATTCAGGATTGTGGGTGCGGTCCATGCCTTCGTTGCGGAAATCCTTGGCAAATTCATACACCCCATCAAATCCACCGACAATCAGTCTTTTCAGATAAAGTTCATTGGCAATACGCAGGTATAACGGCATATCGAGGGCATTGTGATGGGTTATGAATGGTCTTGCAGCAGCTCCTCCGGGAATAGGCTGCAGAATGGGTGTTTCAACTTCGAGATAGCCTTTGGAATTAAAAAATTCGCGCGCATGTGTGTTACGATCTGGCTGCGTTTTATAAAACACTCACGAATTTCAGGATTCACGATCAGATCAACATAACGCTGACGGTAACGGGCTTCCGGATCGCTGAAAGCATCGAAATACCTGGTCGTCTTTCTCTTTCACAACAGGTAACACCCGTAGTGATTTGCTCAGAAGTTTCAGTTTTTTGACATGAATGGATATTTCTCCCATCTGGGTGATAAAGACAAAACCGGTAACTCCGATAATGTCGCCAATGTCAAGCAAACGTTTAAAAACAATATTGTAAAAGGATTTATCCTCGCCTTCGCAGATATCATCGCGTTTTATATATAGCTGGATACGGCCGGTTGAGTCCTGAAGATCAACGAATGAAGCCGCACCCATAATCCGGCGAGTCATAATCCGGCCGGCAATGCTGATTTCCTGATAAAGGCCACTTTTCTGCAGTAAAGTTCTTATGAATTTCAGCAGTGGTTATATTAACATTATATGCCTCTGCCGGGTAAGCATTTATGCCCAGTTTTTCGAGTTCTTTGAGTGATTCCCTCCGGATAGCTTCCTGTTCGCTGAGGTCCTGAAACATAATGTTGATATTTTCGGCAAAGATATGGATTTCGGGTCAATTTTGGAGGGGAGTTGTAAGGGACAACTGACAAAATACGACCAGGAGAGCAGGGAACAAGGGGTTTGAACCAGCGTAATTCAAGCAACAGGAAATCTATGACAATAACTCCTGTAACACCTTTACCGATTTCATTTCTCCCATTTCCGGAATATGCAGACGGTAATAATCGAGTAATCTGTCAAGTAATTCATCCCGTACCGGTTTGGAAATTATAAAGTCCTTAAGTTCATGAAAATCCATCGCCTGCATTTGTTCAAGCGCGGCGGCAGGCTGGCCCGAAATAAAGTAACGGTGTAAGGGTTCCGAATCGAGAAACAGGCCTTCTTCCATGTCGAAAAAACTCCCGGCATCCGTCTTAGCTATTCTGGGTAAGAATCCGAGAAACCTGGTTAGTTTCAGCATGAACAGGATATGAAATGCCTGAGCGGGAATTTCCCTATTACCCAACAATTGTAATGAAGAATTGATAAACTCAAACAACGGACGATTGCATTCTTCTTCTTTAACACATTTATAAAGCAACTCGTTGATAAATAAAACGACTGAACTTCTGGAAATGCTATGCTGAAAATCGGTTGCAAACTGATTTATACCAACCTCACGGATATAGTGTAAGGTTTTATGTTCACGTGATTCAATTACCAGATCAAGTAATGTAAGATGCCCGAACATTGCGGAACGGATCTTTGGACTTCTTGCTGTAAAGCCCTTTAACAAGAAATGACATTAATCCGGACTCTTCCGTAAATATTTTTACGATTGCACTGGTTTCGGAATACCGGGTTGTATGAAATACGATGCCACGTGTTGTCTGAATCATAAAACAAATAATTAAAATTTCATGACTGTGTCCAACTACCATAAATAAAATAGTCTCATCTAATAATCATAATCTTCTCTACAGATGTTTTCGAACCATCCTTGTTTGTGATAAATATCATGTAAACACCACTTTGCAATTGATTTAAGTTCAAGAAATTGTCTTCGCTGCTATCAGTTGATATATCAACGTTGCCCTCATGCCGGTGCTGTTAAACCTGAAGACCAAACAACATTGCCAGAGATATCAGTCATTTTAACATAAACCTCACCAACCAGGCCTTCAATTTTGATTTTACCATTAAAGGTTTTCCTTAGAGGATTAGGAGTGACTCTGACTCTATCCAGCGTTGTTTCAGCTGGAATGGATCCTCCGTTATAAGAAATAATACCCTTCGCTGTTCCGAAGAACACCTCCCCATTTTTTGCAATCGTAATGTCAGTAATTGAATTACTTAGTAATGGACTGTTTTCCTCGGTAAAATGTAAAATTTCCTCGGTACCATCAGCTGACATCAAAAAAACACCTGCCCGGTACGTGTTCCAAACCATTTCCGATTTGACCAATCAACAGCAATTGCAGTAACTGCTTCCGTTTCAAGCAAATATTGACCGTGGCCATCCTGTTCAATCAGAATGGGCTGAGCGTCATAATTCTGATTATTAAAGACATTGCCGGGTGAATAAATGACTGAAACACCTGCATCGCTTCCTATCCAGACCTGGCCGTCGCGATCGGTTGCCATACTCAGTATAAATGAGCCCGGCAAAGCGCCGTTTCCGGCGGCACTTGTAAGTCGCTTCGGCCACATCGTCCGAACTGTCATCAATGGTATTATTATCATTAAAAACAATCATGGCATGATCGCGCACCATCATCCATTTCGAACCATTACCATCAATCATAATTCTGCCCATATCTATACCGGTTGCAACAGAACCCAAATTAAAGATTTCCATTCGCCATTGCTTTTCTTCACCGACAATACAGAAGGTGCACTCGAATTGGTTACCCAGAGATTGTTGTCATTATCGAATGCCAATCCTCCAATACCGATCCAACCACCGCCGTATGTAGAAATTTCAAGTGAACTGTTCTCCTCAGTAAAATAGTTGGTCCGGACACCATTTGTAAATTCCATAAGACCATATCCCCAGGTCCCTGCATAAACCTCTTCACATTAGATGGATCAACTGCAATGTAAAAATATCCCTGACATCATCAAGAATAGTATCATTATTTCGATCGATGGTAATCCATTTGCCATCGGTAAAGACCTGCAAAACGAGCCTGTCTGAAAAGACTTCCGAAAGGAGGCAATTCCGCCCCCCGGAGCTACCCACACTTCATTCTGACCGGACGTCATCGCATAAACATCAGCAAAGTCTGGCCCGTCAGGTAAAATCTTTTCTGATGACCAG
>CAVTDR010000013.1:0-11828 GCA_963733535.1 uncultured Bacteroidota bacterium | reverse complement strand
AATGAAATAACAGCAAGAAAATAAAGCGTTCTTTTCATAATAGTAATGGTTGGTTAGAGATTAAATATGAATTACAATTACATTTATATACTATTATGGAAATTGTAATACGTTTTTTTTATTTTTTAGGTCTTTAATTATAAAAATCATCGTATAAGTATCCGGAGAATAATCATTCCATCATAGTTTTTAAAATGATTGATCATAGAATTGGCCCCTGGAATTCTATGCTTATATCATATATATTTGTTCTTTAAATTTGCAAAATGGACTTTTGGGTAAAAATTGTAATCATTCTTATTGTTTTGCATCTGGTCGTTGGCTTTGGATGGCTGGTATATAAACTGACTCCACGCAGGAAATCTGACAAACCTAAAGAAATGAGTGTCCAGATTGATTTCAAATTCGGAACAGGGAATACATACCGGGTGATTCAGTAATAGGGCCATTATTCAGGATTTCCCGGTAAATCCGACTCTTCAATCCTTTGTTTTAACAGGCTGGTTGCTCATTTCAAAAACCATTTCTCCGCCTGCCATTATATCTTCATGTCTGATAAAGAGTTTGCTGTAAGGTTTCCCGTTAAGGAGAATTCGCTTCACATAAATATTTTCTTTGCTTAAGCCAGTTGTCCTGATGGTAAAGGTCTTGCCGTTTTCAAGATTTAAAATGGCTTCGGTAACCGAAGGACTTCCCAACACATATTCATTGCTTCCCGGGCAAACCGGGTAAAATCCCAGCGCACTGAAAATATACCAGGCCGACATCTGGCCGCAATCATCATTGCCGGGCAAACCACCCGGGCTGGCATCATAAAGATTGTCCATAATCTGATGAACCCGTTGCTGCGTTTTCCATGGAGCGCCGGCAAAAGCATACAAATATGGTACATGGTGACTTGGTTCATTGCCGTGAACATAATTGCCGATAATACCCCGTTTATCAATATCCTCCGATTCCGCGATGTGCTTTTCATCGAGTGTCATGGTAAAAAGTGTATCGAGATGAGAAATAAACTTTGCATTTCCTCCGGCCCATTCTATCAGCTTTGCAGGATCATGGGGAACATACAGCGAGTAATTCCAGGCATTGCCTTCGATAAATCCCTGTCCTTCGGTTTTCAACGGATCAAATTCTTTTTGCCAGGAGCCATCCGATAAACGTGGTCTGATAAACCCTGTGGATTTATCATATATGTTTTCAAAGGAACGGGCACGGCGATTATAAATACCGGCAAGCCCTCTGTGTCCGGATTTCTCTGCCATTCGGGCGATGCACCAGTCGTCGTACGAATATTCCAGTGTTTTGGATGCAGCGTTGGTGGTGAGATCGGCAGGAGCAAATCCATATTTAATATAATCCCCGATTCCGTCATACGGGGCATAAGTGGCACTTGCATCCATGGCTTCGAGGGCTTCGCCGGCATCAAAACCACCGATTCCTTTCAGATACGCATCGGCAATCACCGACACGGAATGATAACCGATCATACACCAGTTTTCATTGCCCTGATGCGACCATACCGGCAGAATACCATGAACACTTTGCCTGCGGTGAGCCAGCATTGAATTCACAATATCAGAGGTTCTTTTCTGCTGAACGATGGTCAACAAAGGATGCAAAGCCCGGTAAGTATCCCAGAGCGAAAAAGTTGAGTAATTGGTAAACCCGTCAGCCTGATGAATGTTCTGATCCAAGCCCCGGTATTTTCCATCCACATCCATATAAATGGTAGGTGAAAGAAAAGCATGATACATGCTTGTATAGAAGTTCTTTTTTACTTCTTCAGTTCCTTTGATGGTTATCCGGCTGAGTTCCCGGTTCCATTTGTCTTCTGCCTCCTTCTTTACTTTGTCGAAATCAAAATGGGGCACTTCTGTTTTCAGATTGTTGATGGCTCCTTCAGTACTGACTGAAGAAATTGCAAATTTCACCTTCAGTTGTTCGCCGGCCTGCATATCGAAACGAAACCATGCTTTCACATTTTTTCCGGCCATTTCAGGGAAATTCTCCTTCTCATTGAATTTCCGGTAGAAACCCACGGTAAATGATCTCTTCCGCGTTTTCATAGCCATAACTCCCGATTGGTTTTGAAAGAACCATGGCGAAATATAGGGTGCGTGTACGTGCCCAGCCACGGGTCTGACGGTAACCGGTAATCAGGGTGTCATTTTCCACACGGACAAATTGCCAGATATTCTTTCCGGGATAATTATAAATGCCGGCTGTCAGATCCAGGATCAGATTGGTTTCACCGCTCTTCTGATAAGTATATCTGTGAAATCCGACCCTTTCGGTTGCGGTAAGTTCTGCAAGGATATTGGAATCTTCAAGCAGAACCGAATAATATCCCGGGGAAGCGGTTTCATTTTCATGTGAAAATCTGCTCCGGTAACCTGAATCAGGATTGTCGCGTGTACCCGGATTTAACTGCAGTGGTCCCATGGTCGGCATAAGCAGAAAATCGCCCAGATCGCTGTGACCTGTTCCGGAAAAATGGGTATGGCTGAATCCGCAGATGGTATTGTCGTTATACTGATAACCGGCGCAATAGGCATAAACCTCCTTATTGTATCCCTTGCCGGTTGAGTATGGAACTGTATCTGTATCCGGACTTAATTGCACCATCCCGAAAGGAACGGTAGCACCCGGGAAAGTGTGGCCCATATGATCGGTTCCGGTAAAGGGATTTACATATTCAACCGGTTGTTGGGCAGATAAATGTTGAATAATGAAAATTGCGAACAGGCTGAGAATATATTTCATAAACAGGATCATGATATTGAGGGAACAAACATACACAAAAGGCCGGTTCATATGCGATTCAATATATGCTTTGCATGGATCGCTTTTAATTTAATGTTAAGCATCTTTTAAGAATGGGATGTAACGTCAACTTTTTTCCTGTGCAGGTTCAATGTTCAGCCGGAATTCGTATATTTAATCCGGATATATTTGTAGTTCAGGATTGTAGCAACTTTCATTTTTCCATTCCCAAATTAAAAAATTATGGCAAAAGTAGTCGTATTGGGTGCCGGTATTGCCGGGCATACTGCAGCAGCGTTTTTGCGCAAAAAGCTTGGCAGACAGCATGAAGTCATTGTGGTTACCCCGAACTCCTATTATCAATGGATACCTTCAAACATCTGGGTAGGCGTTGGCCGGATGACCATTGATCAGGTGCGGTTTAAACTGGCACCCTTGTATAAAAGATGGGGAATTGATTTCAGGCAGGCCAGGGCACTGAGTATCCATCCCGAAGGAAATGGAACTTCTGATAAATCATTTGTAAGCATCGAATATACAACAGAAGATAAAAAGGGTGAATACTGACAGGATAGAATATGACTTCCTGGTAAATGCCACCGGTCCGAAACTGAACTTCGAAGCCACCGAAGGTCTTGGTCCGGGTAAAAACACCGTATCGGTCTGTTCTTATGATCATGCATCCCATGCCTGGGAAAAGCTGCAGGAATCGCTTGCTAAAATGGAGAAAGGCGAAAAACAGCGGTTTGTCATCGGCACCGGTCATCCGACAGCTACCTGTCAGGGTGCGGCATTCGAATATATTCTGAATGTTGCCTTTGAAATCAGGAAACGAAAACTGCAACACCTGGCTGAAATAACCTGGCTTACCAATGAATATGAATTGGGCGATTTTGGAATGGGGGGAGCCTATATAAAACGCGGTGGATATATCACATCAACAAGGGTTTTTGCTGAATCATTCCTTGGGTGAAAATAATATTAAGTGGATTAAACGGGCTGGTGTGAAGAAGGTTGAGCCCGGCATCATCCATTATGAAACCCTTGATGGTGAAGAAAAGCAGATTGGTTTTGATTTCTCGATGCTGATTCCCGGATTTGCAGGGGTTGGTCTCAAAGCTTACGATAATAAAGGTGAGGATATATCTTCCTTACTTTTCGCTCCAAGCGGACTTATGAAGGTGGATGCAAATTATACCCCGAAACCATTCGAAGAGTGGGGTGCCGGTGACTGGCCTGAAACCTATCAAAGCCCGGCTTACAAAAATATTTATGCACCCGGGATCGCTTTTGCACCGCCGCATCCGATTTCAAAACCCATGACCAGCAAGAATGGCACGGCTATCTTCCCTTCACCGCCCCGGACAGGGATGCCTTCGGGAGTAATGGGAAAAATTGTTGCCGAAAATATCATCAATGAGATAAAAACCGGTAAACAGGAGTTTAAACACAAAGCAAGTATGGGCAGGATGGGTGCCGCCTGTATTGTCTCTGCCGGCTACGGAATAAGAAGCGGCGCTGCTGCTACCATGACAGTTCATCCGATTGTACCCGACTGGGATAAATATCCGGAATATGGCCGCGATATAAAATATACCATGGGTGAAGCCGGCTTGGCCGGGCACTGGATGAAATGGTTTATGCACTATATGTTCCTGCACAAAGCCAAAGGTTATCCGTTCTGGTGGCTGTTGCCGGAATAATTTCTTTATTCTATTAACCTGAAAATCCAAAATCATGAAAAATAAAACCGTTCAATCCTATTCCGAAGAATCCTATCCTCCATTCCCAACAAAAAGCACACTATTCTGGCGGCGTTTTATGCCCTGGCAGGCTTTCAGGTTTGTAGTACTCAATCTCAGAATCCTTAAAATCGTGGTTGGCGGGCACTCCTGATTCCGTTTGCATGGAATTATGGAATATTGGACTGTTGGGCTGTTGGAATGATGGAATGATGGAATGATGGAATGATGGAATGTTGGCTGTTGGAATGATGGAATGTTGGAATGATGGAATGATGGAATGTTGGGAAATCTCACAATATCCCTGCTTCCTTATTCTTTTTTAAATCCGCAATCCGAAATCTGCAATCCGAAATTCACAATCCGCAATCCGAAATCCCTCGTTATCGCTTCGCTCTCACGAGGCAGGCGCAATCCGCAATTGGAAATTGGAAATTAGGCATTAGATATTTCACCTCCCATTCCCCATTTCCCCGTGTCTCCATTTCCCTATATCCCCTGGTCTCTTTCTTAGAATGACGGAAATCCGCTAACAGCAATCCGCAATCCCTCGTTATCGCTTCGCTCTCACGAGGCAGGCGCAATCCGAAATTGGAAATTAGACATTAGAAATTAGAAATTAGAAATTTCACTTACCCATCCCCATTTCACCAAGTCTCCATTTCCCCGGTCCCCTGGTCTATTTCTTAGTGGGCCTCCAACCAATTGGAACCGGTACTCATTTCAACCTCCACCGGCACATCCAGTTCCAGGGCTGTTTTCATTAACCGTTCAACCACCGGTTTTACAATTTCCAATTCAGGTTTGTAAACATCAAATACAAGTTCATCATGAACCTGAAGTATCATTCTGGATTTCAGATTCAGTTTTAAAAATTCATTGTGGATATTGATCATGGCTATTTTAATCATATCGGCTGACGAACCCTGGATCGGTGCATTGATGGCATTCCGTTCTGCAAAGCCACGAACTACAGCATTGCCGGAGTTGATATCACGCAGATACCGGCGGCGTTTTTTCAGTGTCTCAACATAGCCATGTGCTTTGGCAAAAAGTATGGTGTTGGCCATATATTCCTTGATGCCAGGGAATCTTTCAAAATACTGGCTGATGATTTCGGCGGCTTCCCTTCTGGGAATGGCAAGTTGTTCTGATAATCCAAAGGCTGAAATGCCATAAATAATTCCGAAATTCACTGTCTTGGCATTACGCCGCATATCCCGGGTTACCTGATCCACCTCAACATTGTATATTCTGGCTGCCGTTGCGGTATGTATATCAAGACCCATGCGGAAAGCCTCCTGCATAGCCTTATCACCGCTCATATGGGCGATCAGTCTCAATTCGATCTGGGAATAATCGGCCGATAAGCAGGATAAATTCATCGTTCCGGGGAACAAATGCCTTACGGATCTCCCGGCCACGTTCTGTCCGGATGGGAATATTCTGAAGATTCGGATTGTTGGAACTAAGTCTGCCCGTTGATGCCACTGCCTGATTGAATGAGGAATGAACCCTGCCTGTTTTTTTGTTTACAAGTAATGGCAGCGAGTCAACATAGGTTGATTTAAGTTTGGTTAACGACCTGTAATCAAGAATCAGCTGAATGATCGGGTGTTTGTTAATCAGTTTTTGAAGTATTTCCTCGCCGGTGGAATGCTGTTTGGTTTTGGTTTGTTTGGGGTTATCAACCAGTTTCATCCTGTCGAATAATATTTCACCGAGTTGTTTTGGTGATCCGATATTAAATCTGGATCCGGCAAGCGTATAAATCTCTGATTCTACCTGTCTGATTTCTATTTCGAGTTCTGCTGAATAGGCATTCAGGTTTTGGGTGTCAATTCTGATGCCTTCAGCCTCGATGGAAGCGAGTACTTTTACAAGTGGAACCTCTATCTGGTCAAAAAGCTCACGGGTATTGGTCTGCTCAAGCATTGGTTCGAGTTTGTGTCTCAATTGCAGGGTAATGTCTGCATCCTCAGCAGCATATTCCTTGATTGTTTCAAGGTCAACCATACTCATGTTCATCTGGTTTTTACCTTTTTTGCCGATAAGGGTTTCAATGGAAACAGGCCGGTAATTCAGATATGTGAGTGCAAGGTAATCCATACCATGCCTGAGATCGGGCTCAACCAGGTAGTGGGCAAGCATCGTATCGAACAATGGACCATTCACTGTTATATTATAATTTACCAGAACCGAAATATCATATTTCATATTTTGCCCGGTCTTTCCGATGGTGTTGTCAGCAAAGAGGTCAGCGAATTCAGCCGTGAGTTTCATTGCTTTTCCTTTGTCTGAAGGTACCGGAACATACCAGGCTTCACCTGGTTTAATGGCAAATGACATTCCTACAAGTTCTGCATCCGTAGTGTCGAGACCGGTAGTTTCGGTATCGAAACAGAATGATTCCGATGATTTTAATACATTAATCAGTTCAGTAATTTTATCAGGGGTATCTGCAAGGTGATAGTTATGCGGAGTATTTTCAATTGTGTTCAGATCCGATTCTATAGGCAGAACTTCATCCATTGAGCTGAAAAGATCAGGTGGTGAAGCCGGGGATCTTTGAGTAACGATATTGGGACTTCCTTCTTTTAGTGAAATATCGGTGAAAACCCTTTTCGCGAAAGAACGGAATTCAAGTTCATCCAGCAATGCTTTTAGTGCAGTCACATCGGGTTCGGTCAGTAAGAGGGCTTCTTCATCGAATCCAATGGGTACATCCAGTATAATCGTTGCCAACTCCTTCGACATCAATGCCTGATGACCAAATTCTTTGACCTTTTCACGCATTGATATTTTGTCAATCTTATCTACGCTGGCAATAAGATTTTCAATATTGTCATATTCTTCAAGTAATTTACGGGCGGTGACCTCACCGATTCCAGGCATACCGGGGATGTTATCAGAAGCATCGCCCCATAAGCCCAACATATCCTTAACCTGATCGGGTCTCTTAATTCCAAACTTTGCACAAACCTCGGCCGGCCCCATGACAACCGCTTGTTCACCGGGTTTTCCCGGCTTGTACATTTTGATATTCTCAGTTACGAGTTGACCGAAATCCTTGTCGGGAGTCATCATGAAAACCTGGTAACCTTTATTTCCGGCCTGGGTGGCAAGCGTTCCGATTACATCATCCGCTTCATAACCATCAACGGCAAGAATCGGAACATTAAACGCTTCAATCAGCCTGATGATATACGGGATGGCTTTGACTATATCTTCCGGCATACTTTCGCGTTGTGCCTTGTATGCAGCAAAGCTGTCATGCCTGACTGTCGGTGCATGGGTGTCAAATGCCACACCAATGTGGGTGGGTTTTTCTTTTTTCAGGACATCATAAAGTGTATTTGCAAAGCCAAGAATTGCTGAAGTATTCAAACCCTTTGAATTCATGATCGGGTTTCTGTTCAGGGCATAATAAGCTCGGTAAATCAAAGCCATGGCATCGAGCAGGAATATTTTTTTTTCGGGTTGTGACATGAATGAGACGATGTATTGGAATATATAATGTGATTCGGGAGATAATACAGACGCATTTCTCCCGAAAGCAAAGGTAATAAACAAGTGAATCAGAATCCGGTTAAGAAATCAGGAGGTAAATTTTCAGTCAATGTGGGTTTAAGTCAGTGTATTGTAATGATAATTGATATTGTGAAATTGGATTCAATATACAATAAAGCTCAAAAAAGATCGCTTCCTTTTAAGGATCCCCTTTGTTAAACCATAAATGCTACATTTAAACGTAAGCTCATTTCTTATTTTTTATCCCGCACCACGAGCATATAGAAATCATTATCCAGAGGCAAATACCCGTACTCATATATAAAGCGATAGGTACTACCTTTCTGGGTGGTATAAAGGTGGGTAAAATAACTGAAATTGAACCCCAGATTTGAAAGTTTCTCTTTATGTACCGTAGTTTTTTCTGACGGGATCAATTCCGAAAGGATGCGCCGGTTTTTTCGGAGAATATTGTTGACAGTTCTTACCAATGCGATGGATTCACTGTTCAGGTGATTATTGTAATTATTGCGGCATTGGTCACTGCAGAATTTTTTATCAGCTCTGCCCACTATGGGTTCGCCGCAGTCGAGACAGGTCTTTGCCATAAGAATATATTATTAGGGTTATAAATTGGATAAATAATAATTCTATCAATCTGGTTTGGGATTGAATTCTGGTTTCATTCCATATAATATTTCTCGTTTTTCTTTCCTTGCCCGGTTATCAATACATTTAAATGATTTAATAATAAGTTATTTCCCTTTCAGTAATTGAAATAGATTTGCTGTTTGAAAATGATGTTCTTTTAATCCAGTTTCCCTGTTTATCGTATTCATAAATATATTCTGTTGTAGAAACCAGGCTGCCATCTGACGAGAAGGTTTTCTCTTCGTTTTCATTTCCTTGAATATCAAATTTATAGGTTGTTCTATGTTCAAGATTCCCATTGCCTTTATACAAACTGCTTTCTATTTTTAAATTGTTACCATTATATACGTACCTGTACTTCTGCCGTAATTCTCCACCCGCAGTATAAATGTTTTCTTCAGTTACATTGCCTCTTTCACCATATAGAAAAACTATCTTCTTGTCAATCTTGCCCGTTTCATAATAGCTTGTGTTTTCAGTCATGTTGCCTTTATCATCATACTGATATATTACCTTGAGTGTAAGCAGATTGTCGGATGAAAAAATAGCCATTTCCTTTCTGTTTCCATCGTTATTGTAATGTGTAAACGTATTTTTTGTCTATTGTGCTGTCAGACTTGTATTTTGTATCCTCAACTTTATTTCCATGCAGATTAAATTCATTCCTGTACCATTGCACCATCCTGCCTTTTTTTAAAGCTATCCCTTCATCCAGCGTCTGATAAGTCTTTTCTGAAATAAAATGTATTTTACCTTTAAGATTTTGTTTTTGG
The DNA here is from genome assembly GCA_963733535.1 of uncultured Bacteroidota bacterium. Lineage (GTDB taxonomy): Bacteria > Bacteroidota > Bacteroidia > Bacteroidales > UBA10428 > UBA5072. The sequence goes on along the minus strand of CAVTDR010000013.1, from coordinate 2,386 downwards.
AAGTCATTTTTTTGACAATTCCCGACAAAAGCTGAAGTTAAGAGGCCAAATAAAAGTAAGTATGATATTTTATTCATTTCATTTCTTTTTGCAATAGTCCGCTAATATTTTGTCTCACGCAAACCAGTCTGCCGGCTGGCAAGGATGCCAAGCCCCCCCCCCAATAGTAGCGGGGCAGGCAGCAAAGAATTGATTTTAAATGAATTAATAGCCCTTTCCCTGCTTTGTCAATATCCTGTAAATCAAACGTTTAATAGTTATTAACGGAGTATTGTTTTTGTAAAGATAAAAAAAAATAAGGAAAAAACAAAACAGCTGCGCAAAAACTGCAGCAGCTGCTTTCAAGCGTTACGATATCCGCAGGTCAATTTCATAAATCATCCTTTGGATTTTTTTTCCTTCTTCTCAAGTCTTTTTTCCTTAAGGGTTTTTGCAGGAGCCTTCTTTGTCTCCTTTTTTGTGTCCAGTGATTTTGCCATGGCGGATAACTTTAAGATGAATAATAAACCGTATGAAAGCGTTGATCAAGCTTGTTTTCATCACAAAGATAATAAGCAATTTCTTTTGAGCGAAATAAAATACAGATGAATGTAAAAAACCTTTAAATCATTTTATATGATCAAATATATAAATAACTCATTTACAATAAATAGAACTCCAAATGCTTGGATTATCATTCAATTATAAACGTTTATAAACGACTACAATCGTAAGTAAATGACTATTAACCGACTCAGGTTCAGTAGGCTGCTATACTTTTGCTTCATCGTTCAATCAGACTCAGTTAGGATTGGCAAAGAAAAGTTAAGTAAACGTTGAACAGCCCAAAAAATGGGTACAAAACAAAAAACAATGAAAGCATTAAACAACCGCGTACAACTGATCGGTCACCTTGGTGCAGATCCTGAAGTTAAAACATTTGAAAATGGTAACATTATGGCACGATTGTCATTGGCAACCAGCGAACGTGCAACCGGTAAAAAAGGTGAAAAGGCCATCCGCACACAGTGGCATCAACTGGTAGTTTGGGGCAAACTCGCCGAAATCTGTGGTAAATACCTGCAAAAAGGCCGTGAAATAGCCATTGAAGGTCGGCTTGCATACCGGACATTTACCGATGGAGATGGCAACAACCGCCTTATTACTGAAATAACAGTGAATGACCTGTTGATGATCAGTGGTCGTCAGGCAGGGTAATACAATCCGGCAAAATTATTTCTAACAGAATTTATCAACTTTTTTAATACCCAAAAACATGAATAACCTGAATAATACAGTACAATTGATTGGCCACCTGGGTGCCGATCCTGAAATCAGAACATTTGAATCAAACCGTAAAGTTGCCAGGCTGCGCGTAGCAACCAGCGATGATTATGTCAATAAAAGTGGTGAGAAAGTCAAACAAACCCAATGGCATAACCTGGTTGTTTGGGGTGCGCTCGCAGAAGTATGTGAAAATCATCTCTCAAAAGGACGCGAAATTGCAATCGAAGGCAAACTTGGCTACCGGGTTTATACCGACAAGGAAGGAAGCAAACATTTTATTACAGAAATTACTGTCAATGAATTGCTGATGGTAGGCGCCCGTAAAGCCGACTGAAAGCAATACAACCAAAGACGCTTTTCAGGCTATCTGCCTGATTGGCTTATAACAAATAAATTCACTTAATCCAAAATCCAAAATCATGAACTCATTAAGAAATCGCGTACAGCTGATCGGAAATTTAGGCGCCGATCCAGAAATCAAAAGTCTTGAAGGCAACAAGAAAGTAGCCCGCTTTTCATTGGCCACCAATGACGAGTACACCGACAAGAGCGGTCAGAAAGTCAAACAAACTCAATGGCACCAACTGGTAGTGTGGGGTAAGCTCGCAGATACCTGTGAAAAATTTCTCAATAAAGGCAAAGAAATTGCAGTTGAAGGAAAACTGACTTACCGCACATGGAATGATAAAGACGGTAAAACCCACAACATAACCGAAGTTGTTGTGAACGAATTGCTTTTCATGGGTACAAAGACGAAGAATTAACCGGATTATCACCAGTAATTTTTGGGGCCATCGGCCCCTTTTTTATTTCACAGATTTCAGATTCTTTCCATTATTGAACAATAATACTCTAAAATCTTAAAAAGTGTCAAAAAACGAAGATTCTTTGTTACCCAACGAAAACCATCTCTTCAAGCGGCACCAATGCCTGTATGGCCTTCGAAACTGAATCCACTTCCCGGAAGGTAAGACTGAGTTTGTCATTCACTTCCTTCATCCGGCAGGTCTTCTGATAAATCTGAATAAACTGAAGTACCACGGCAAAAATATTGCTCTGATAAAACGGGGATTCCTTGTTGGATATAAAAGTAGTAGTCATCAGGCCATTCCGCAGGCTT
>CAVTDR010000012.1:0-8585 GCA_963733535.1 uncultured Bacteroidota bacterium | reverse complement strand
GTGATGACCAACTTTTTTGACATTTTTTCTCCTGAATATGATGGCAGGATTGTTAGTACTCCATTATACGGTTTAATGATTTCTCCCAGCAACCCATTTCAAACAAATGTTTATTAACTGAATTCGCAAACTAATAAAAACCTACTAAAGAACAGGCTTGAAAAGCCCTCTTTAGGTGACTGGAAGTTGTGCAAGCGTGACCAGTGCTTGTAAACAGTACACGCGGTTTTCTAACCTGGTGCTATAAGTAAAGCCTGTGCTCACTTAGCCGGCGATTTATATATATCTTCTTACTTTCTTTTTATAGCTGAAATATTCATCTCCAAATCGTTCTTCTAAAAACTTTTCTTCGCCCAGGATTATTAAGTGATATGTGATGATGCTGTATATTCCCAGTATTATTACAACAATATTTATCCAATAAAGCATGGATGCAATGGTTAATAAATTAAATCCGAAATACATAGGATTCCTGCTAAAACTATAAATTCCTTTTGTTTTTAGTGTAGTATTCTCAGTAGGTAATCCCAATCTTGTCGATTTTCCTAAATCAATCAAGCTTAGAGTAACGATTATGAGACCTATGACTAAGATAAGTATTGATAACAATTGCAAATATGCATTATGAATCCCTGGATGGGGAACAACATAAAATAAATATCCAAGGAGAACAAGCCAGGTAATATATCCGCTAATTTTTCCCGAGTAAAATTGGATTGGATTTATTGTCGTTTTACCGATAATTTTCATGGATACTCCTGTTGCATAAGAGTCCGCCCGCTGGTTATAAGATTTTTGCTTTGGTGTAAATACAAGATAATATGAGTATCATCAAGCAGGATTTGTGTAATGGATGTGGCAGAATCCCGTCTGTCTATTATTAGTTTTATTACATGGTGGTTTGTTTAGCCATTATAACTTGTGCTTACTTCTCCTATAACTGACTTTCTTACCTGACCAGCTATTTCATTAAGCGAAAGCACTAAACAACAGGAGGATAAGGTAAACAAAGGAATGTGCAATATGCCAATCCACCAGTAGGATGGAACGATCACAAATTCGAGTACAAAATTTCCCAAACTCATAAAAAATCCGATTAATCCTGTTGCAATAAATACCGATTTATTCACATGGGGGAAAAATACAATAAGTATCGTCAAATACAATGGAGTGACCATACAAAAGGATAAACTTGTGCCGGAAGTGAGCAAATAAACAGGATTGAAGTCCGGTTTTAGTGTAAGTGGGTTAATGGGAAACCAGAAAGCCATAAGGGCAAGGGGTATTGTCCAATATTTCCATGAAGGTACTCTATGCAACGTAAAATCATTTTTTGGGGAGAATAATTCCCAAAGCCATAGACTTGCGAGACCGAGAAAGGTGATCACATTTGCAGTACAAACAGCAAAACCATATTTGTCGCTGATCGATATACTTTGAAGAAATGCGATAAGTGCATAAGACAAAACTACGTAAGCACTGAATAATCGGGTTACCCTTTTACCTGCGAAGAAAACAGCAACTACTAATACCAGGGTGATGATTTGAATAAATGGAAATACACCTGTAAATGAACTTTTAATGGGATGTGTCAGAATATAGGCATTGACTGTCCCCCATTCCAGCAGCTTGTATGCATGGGAAGTATATGGTGGAATGACTTGCGGCAACAAAATTAACGGCAGAAACCACCACTGATGAGCTACTGCATTTATTAGTTTCCAGAAGAATCGTTGTTGTGCCATATTTTTCTACTAATAGCTCAAACCATGTTTACTGACCGAAATAATATATTACAGTACGGCTGATGATTTTCACTTTTCCCCTGCCTGTTAATATTTATTCCTTAATACACTCAATGATTTGCTGAACTTTAGTATTCTTTATACTTCCAATGCTAAAAATCTTTCAATATCATAGGTGGCGGACTGTGCAGCTGGTGCAATCCGCCGTGAAACACCAAAGTATTGATCAAAGCCATGGATGGTTTCGGGTAACTCTATGTAGACAGATGTAGCTCCTGCTTCACGAAGAGCTTGATGTAAACGACGACCCTGGGATACATTGATAACAAAATCATATTCATCAAATATCTGTAATGTAGGCGGACAATGTTGACCCACATGAGCAATCGGAGATGCTTGACGATAAATTTCCGGTATTTCCTTGAGGGTACCTCCAAGTAGATTAACCAGCAGCAAGGCGCCTCCAGGCATGTTACCGTATCGGTAGGCAGGAAATACCCGCGAACGGGTCATAAACCTATCCATCCAGGTCTTGATAAAGACTCGCGGGTGCAAATCATCCGATATTTGCGTTGAGAACTCCGGTTGTTTCCTGGTCGATTGACCATACTCTTGGAAAAAAGCACTTAGATCAGATATACCAAACATCGAAACGACCGCCCGGATTGACATGTCATCTGATGGACATACAAGCTTAAAAGCCGGGTGATCGGGTGCATAAGCTGCCAGTAATGCTAAATGCGCCCCTCCAGATACACCCATGAGCACGATACGATCCGGATTGATCTTATATTCCAGCGCATGTGTTTTCATCCAAACAATGGCCTGTTTTACATCGCCGAGCATCCGGTTTAGGTTAGCTTCCGGTGCAAGGGAGTATGCGACATCCATGATCACATGTCCCTGGCTAACCAATCGACGGAATAAAGACTGGGTCAAGAAATCCTTATCAAATGCCTGCCATAACCCACCGTGAAGGTAAATGATCGCCTCCCCTGTGCGGGGTATACCATCCGGAGGTTCCCAAATGTCGCATAATAACGACTCGTCAGTGTTGCCGGATTTTCCTAAATTCACACCACGTTGCCCGGAGATAAAAGGAGGTGCGGGTTGGATCAACCGATAACGCTTTGACCATAGGCGTGCCTTCAGATCTGATGGAATGCGATCCTGCCAGTTACTCCCGTATGCCTGAGCGAATTTGTCATGTTCCCTGGTGACAATAATCGTATAGCGTATTCCCAAAACTGCCCCGAGAATACCCGCCATTATTATCCAATAATTTTTGGATATTAAACCAAGGAGTGCCCCGAGAAAACCCATCAATGCCAGAAATGGAGCCCAGGCACTTGCCCATAATTTTGGCAGCCACAATGCCCCGCCAATCATCCCGGGACGGGTTTTGACTACTGTCCAAAGACCACCTAAGAACGAAAAGAAACTGAGGAATCCTGATAAATATTCTATTGTCTTTACCCCTGTTGTTTAAGTTAAATTTTTTACTGCATCCTGATAATTAATTATACAGACTTCCTTGATGCTCCATGCGGCAACACCCGCACTTGTCAGGTGCAAAAGGGTAAGGTCCAGCGAATATTAATAGATCAGCGGAATGATCCTTTTTGTGTGCAACTGATAATTTTTATAGATTTCACCAAGCTGCTCAACCATAAATTTTTCCTCAACTCTTATCCGGTAGATGTACCCGATCGCGACCGGGATCATCATCAATAAAATCGATAACCAATTCGATAATGAGACCGAAAGCCCAAGAAAGATCAATAATTGCCCCAGGTAACCGGGATGCCGGAGGTTTTTATACAACCCGGTTTCAATTAATCGATGGCCTTCAACTTTGGCAACGGAATAGGTAAAGTATTGCCTGAGGGTCATGATTGATAGAATTCTGATCACTAATCCCACCACAACCAATATAGCCCCAACGGCGAAAAAGGTATTCCAGTTAGGCATCCGGCCTATTTTTGTTGCCCCGATTGCAAATGACAGAGCATAGCCAACAGTAATAAGTCCATACAGCAGCCATAGGCTTCCTTTATCGCCCGATGAAGTGACCCTGCTTTTGTTTTTATTTCTTAAATTCATAAAAAGTTCAAAGAACCCGTATAAGTACGAAAAGCTTATAATGATTACAATTCTTAGGTCCATGGTTGCCCTTTCTTGTTTCTTTTGTTCTTAGTGGTTTACGTTAGTGATGTATCATTAAAAGTAATGGTATGAAGGCGAGTGTGGGTTCTTCTTGATATCGAGAAATGTGCTTTAACAACGAAGCGAATCCCACTTGCCAGGTGAACACTTTGTTATGCGCTTTTTATGAATCATATAATTTCCGTTAAACAAAAATGCTTATGACAAATCCTATTAGATTCATTTCCTTTTTGACCTCATTCCCCTAAGATGATGTAGCGATGTGCTTGTGCAATATTTACCGTACTCCTTCAATTCCATCGGATAGATTGCAACTTTTCCATCTTTATCACTATGAATGCCCCATCCATAACGCTTTGTCAATGGCGATGAACGCAAACAAGGTTGTCCTTTAGCAAAGAATTGTTTTCTTTCAGCTTCCATGTTTTCAGCTTTAATGTTATTCTTTTGAACAAAAGTATTGAATATTACATCGTCAGATGTGAGTTTATATGGATTGTTACTCATCACCTCATAATGGATAAATGCAATTGTTTTTTCTCCATTTTTCAACGATGGTATCTCCGATTTTTCAACTGGGCAATCTTCTGCAACTTCAATGAACGTCTCATAATAGTTAGTTGTTAGCATACAGACTCCATTTTGATGTAATAATCGCCTAACAAAAATCATTACCAGCAAGGTCGGGATTTGGTGTCGTTTCCCCGAAAGTGCGGGTAAAAAACACCAGTTTGGTGCTCACCTTGTTAGCCAGTGCTTATTGCTTTGTTACTCTCTATTTTGAGTAAGCTGCTCTAATAAAAGCGGCAACTGCCCCAGGTTTTCTAATTCATAGTATCCTCTTAAGTCACGAGGAGGTTTCTCAGCCGTCTCATGCAACCAAGTTATTTCATACGGAATGTGAACAGCACTACCACCTAATTTTAATACTGGCAAAATGTCAGAAGGAAGGGAGTTACCAATCATCATAAAACGGCTTGGATCAACAGAATATTTCTTGAGTAATTTCTCGTAAACCTCAAATGTTTTCTGGCTAACAATTTCGACATGCTGAAAATATTTCTCTAACCCTGACTTATTTATCTTTGTTTCTTGGTCTAGTAAATCACCTTTGGTAATTATCATCATGTGGTACTGACTTGATAGTTGAGGAATTACTCGACTGACGTGTGGCAACAATTCAACATCAGAATTCAACATTTTCTTTGCCCAGACTACGATTTCTTGAATTTCTTTACTGGATATTCGCCCTTCTGTAAGTTCTATCGCAGTTTCGATTAGGGAAAGAGCAAAGGCTTTTATACCATAACCAAAATGTTGAATATTGAGATTTTCGGTTTGATACAAACGGTCATTGATCCATTCTGGTTCATGGTAATTTGCCAATAATTGCGTAAACTGTTTTTGTACTTCAGCATATAACCGTTCAGTATGCCAAAGTGTATCGTCAGCGTCGAATGCAATAAAATCGAAAGCCACCATTTTTATGCTCCTGATCTATTTTTCTATGCGATGCAACCCAATGCTTTGCGATATTATTGTTCCGTTGATCGTAATTGCAGGTGGTGAGTATAGGCTACGCCTGGGAGCAGAAATAACTCGCTAACAAGCTTGCATGAAAAGGATTCTGCAAACAGCAGAATCGCTGTTGTGAAGTGGAAGCGATCATAGCCGGTTTTAGGTAACGAGACTCCCATATCTCAATAATATCAACTTTAAAAAACAATATATAGTCACTATTGGTTGAAAATGTCAAGCTGCGAAGATACCAGGTTGGTTTTTCTTTAATAGATTAGCGGAATGATCCTCTTTGTCCGTAGCTGATAATTTTTGTAGCTTTCTCCAAGTTGTTCTGCCATAAATCTCTCCTCAACTTTTATCCGGTAGATGTACCCGATGGCAACCGGAATCATCATCAAGAGTATCGATAACCAATTGGATAATGAGATCGACAGCCCAAGAAAGATCATTAGTTGTCCCAGGTATCCGGGATGCCGGATGTTTTTATACAATCCGGTTTCTATTAATTTATGGTCTTCCACTTTTGCAACGGAATAGGTAAAGTATTGCCGGAGGGTCATTTTGGATAGTATTCTGATCACTAATCCCAGTACAACCAATACTGCTCCAATGGAGAAAAATATATTCCAGTTAGGCATCCGTCCAATTTTTGTTGCACCAATTGCAAATGACAGGGCATAGCCAAGTGTAATGAGGCCATACAGCAGCCATATACTCCCTTTGTCACCTGAAAAGGTAACTTTACTTTTATTTTTATTCCTTAAATTCATAAAAAGTTCAAAGAATCCATATAAGTATGAAAAGCCTATAATGATAACAATTCTTATATCCATGTATGTCCTTTCCTGTTTCTAAAGTGCTGAGTCATTTGCCTTTATGTTGTACCCCATGACCCATGATCAAGAACAACTCGATTCGACCATTACCTGTGTTGGTTAACAAAGTTGAAGGAGGAAGTTCTAAGGTGCTTTGACCCCTAAAACATATATAACACCATCCCCAAGTAATGATAAATTTTTCCCATCCGGGCTGAATTCTATTTCAGTGACCCTATAGGGTAGAATAATTTCTCGCAGAATATTTTCAGATCTTGTGTCCCAGAAGCGAACCCTGTAATTGCTTGAATCGTGAGTTAATGCTACTAACAAATTGTTATTTGGACTAATGTCAATATCATAGTGATCAGTCCAATTTGTGACATCAATTAAATTTGAGGAATTAATATTGGAAATAATGGGTGGGTATTCTAAAAACTCCCTAATTTTGTTACCATCCAGATCCCAAAGTTCATTATATTCATCTCCTGTAACCACCAAGTAAGACCAATCGCTTGAAAATACTACATCATAGTTTTCGTGCTCGGTAGAAATACTTTTTTCAATTTCACCGGTTTGCGAATTCCTAAAAACTATCTTGGTTCCATCGACTGCAGCAAAGGTTTCACTATTCGGGTTAAAGTAGATATTAGTAAACCTTCCTGGTATTGTTGCAAGTAACTGGCTTTTGTTGACATCCCACAAATGTATGCCATCGAAATCCACGGTCGCTAATATATTCCCTTTTGGACTCAAAGCAACGTATTGTAGATATTTAAAGTTTGTGGGTATGGATTTGATTTCCTTACCAGTGGTTGAATTCCAAAGTGAAATGGTATAAGGTTGAGTTTTGCTTACGGAAATTATTGTTTTCCAGTCCATACTAAACCAATAAAATTGACTTGGAATATGATTGAACTCGCTTCGGATGAAAAATTTGTAATTACCACTTTCTCCGTCTCTTACATTGAGGTTATTCCAATTATGTGTTGCCAAAAGAGAGCCATCTGGGCTGTATTTAAGAAAATCATATCCTATTACTGGGAAAAAAAGTTGTCTAGAAAGTTGGCAAGTTGAGGTGTTCCAAATTTCAACACTCTGGTTAGAATCATTCCAATAAATCAGGTTTTCCCCCATCAATGTAAATGCTGATCGGTAAACGTCTAATGTTATATCGGGTTTATCTTCAAAGGTGCAAATTACTTTTCCGTTATTCGTGCGTATTTTCCATGTATTTTGGTCAGTGGCAATTAACTGGTTTTGATTATCTGGTAAAAAAATGATAATACCTTCATTCTTGCCAATAACCTTTTGTTTATTTGTATCAATTATTTCTGCATCACTTGATTCGTAAGATTCTTCAGGAGAGATTTTTGATCCATCAGGACTAACACTATCAACATGTACATATCTATCAAAACTTAATTCTCTTTAACGATGCACCTGTTATTGAATCCACGATCGATACTTGATAACCATTACCTTTAGTGCCAGCTGAATTTCCCACAAAAACAACCTTACTATTATTAGTAAAAGTGAAATGGAATAAAGCGGATTCTGGACAGAAATAATCATTGTATAAAAGAGTGTGAGACTCCACGTCATAAAGTGCATAATTTCCACCCCACGCGTCACAAGGGGCGTACCCACCCATACTTGTAGCAACAATCGTTTTTCCATTTGGAGAGAAAGCAAGATTAACAATGTTAAAATCAGAAATATCATTATGAATCCACTCTACAATCTTATTTTTGGAAAAATCCCAAATAATGATATTTTCATAACCGATTGCCAGCAAATTACCATCCGGGCTGAATGAGATCACTTGGTCTGGTATGTAATGTCCCATATTCTGGAGGGTAATAGGCAGGTCAATGAACTGCCTTTGTTTAAAAGTTTTGCCGTCGTATACGTAAATACCAGAAGTAGTTGCCACGGCTACAGTTTTTTCGTCGGGGGAAAGTGCCACCCCGTAAACATTTCCTTTTCCCCACTCATCAACCATTTCTAATCGGTTCACATTATCCGGTTCAATATTTTCCAACTCAACGATTGGTCGTATGGTTGGGGTAGCAGTATCTTGCGGGAAAATCGTGGGCGTCTCTTGTTCCACGTGGGAGAAGGGTTGGAACCTCTGTTTGAGTAGTATTTGAAACAGGTGTTACTCCACTACAACCAGTGAGCAAATATGTAATTAAAATTGATAGTGAAAACAAAATTTGAAAGGATTTTACTTTCATGTTCATTAGGCTCCCTTATAGCAAAGAAATATCCAATGCCTATAAGATCATTTTAGAGTTTGGTGCGTAGGATGTGGCAGAATACCGCCTCACCATTG
>CAVTDR010000011.1:0-11649 GCA_963733535.1 uncultured Bacteroidota bacterium | reverse complement strand
TTTTCAGGAAAATGCCCAACCTGACCTACACGACTGCCGATTTGGAATCGCCCCTGGCGGATGTCAAGCTTGATATTCAAAGTATGCCGTTTCCCGATGGGGAATTTGACATGATCATCTGCAATCATGTATTGGAACATGTACCCGATGACCGCAAGGCGATTGGTGAGATATTCCGGGTACTCAAAAAAGGAGGATACGCAATTCTGCAGGTTCCTACAGACTATTCGATGGAACATACCTATGAAGACGCTTCCATTACAAGTGCTGCAGAGCGTGAAAAACATTTCAGGCAAAAGGACCATTTCCGGTTATATGGATTGGATTATCTCCAGCGATTGACGGAAGCCGGTTTTCAAATCCCGGAAAAAAATTACCTGGATGAGTTGACGGCGGCGGAAAAGGGACGGTACAGGCTGCCGTTAAAAGAAGTTATGTACGGATATATTAAAGAATAAATCCATAGCCGTTGGCTTAAGCCAACGGTAATAGAAATTTAATAAGGAGTAAACTTAGCCGTTGGCTTAAGCCAACGGCAATATATTCCTAAGCCCCTAAGCCCCTACCCCTAGCCGCCTAAAGCCTTCAGCCTTCAGGCCTTAGCCTAATAAAAAATTACATATTTTTTCAAAAACACTTTTTTTTTATTCACTTTATTATATATATTTGCCCAAAATAAAAACATGAGAAATATCATGATTAGCGTGAACCTTTTTATTCTTGTATTGGTGCTTAGCCAAACAAGTTGAGAATGGTTTACTCTATACCCAAGATACCGAGCCATTCTTTAGTAAGAGTGGCTTTTTTGATTTAATACGAATTTAACCGGTCTTATGCCTGATAAAAATATGAAGATAAAATTAAGAAGTTCTGCGACAACCGAAGGGCGCCGGATGGCGGGAGCACGCAGCTTATGGCGAGCTGCCGGGATGAAAGAGGAACAGATGGGCAAGCCCATTATTGCCGTGGTGAATTCATTCACGCAGTTTGTTCCGGGCCATACCCATCTTCATGAAATTGGACAGGAAGTGAAGGCCATCATTGAAAAAGAGGGCTGTTATGCTGCGGAATTCAATACAATAGCTATTGATGACGGAATTGCCATGGGACATGATGGTATGCTATATTCACTGCCTTCACGCGATCTGATAGCCGACAGCGTGGAATATATGTTCAATGCTCACAAGGTGGATGGCATGATATGCATCAGTAATTGTGATAAAATTACTCCCGGCATGCTCATGGCTGCCATGCGCCTGAATATCCCCGCCATTTTTGTTTCAGGAGGCCCGATGGAAGCAGGCACAGTGGGTACAAAGAAATATGATCTTGTGGATACCATGGTGATGGCTGCTGACGATAACATTTCTGAAGAAGAGTTACGCGTTGTTGAAAGGGAATCCTGTCCGACATGCGGATCCTGTTCCGGAATGTTTACAGCCAATTCCATGAACTGTCTGAATGAAGCCATCGGTCTTGCCCTTCCGGGTAACGGTACAATTGTGGCGACCCATAAGAACCGCAAGGCTTTATTTGAAAAAGCTGCCCGCCAGATTGTAATCCTTACCAAGAAATATTATGATGAAGGGGATGCTTCTGTTCTTCCCCGTTCCATTGCTACGCGCACTGCCTTCATGAATGCCATGGCACTTGATATCGCCATGGGCGGATCTACCAATACGGTACTGCATTTATTGGCTATTGCCCGTGAAGCGGAAGTCGATTTTAAAATGAAAGATATTGACGAGTTATCCCGTAAAATACCGGTTTTGTGCAAGGTGGCTCCCAGTTCAGCCTACCATGTGGAGGACGTGAACCGGGCCGGGGGAATTCTTGCCATCATGGGCGAACTCGAAAAAGGCGGATTGGTGGATAAGTCAGCCCGGCGGGTAGATTTGCTTACACTGGGAGAGGCCATTGCCCAATATGATCTTGAAAGTGTTTCGGTAAGCCCGGAGGCCAAAAGCATATATGGCAGCGCACCTGCCGGAATTAAAAATCTGAAGATGGGCAGCCAGGGTGTTATGTTTAAGGAACCCGACCTGGACCGCCAACTTGGCTGTATTCGTGACATTGAACATGCCTATTTCAAAGATGGCGGCCTGGCTATATTGTATGGCAACATTGCCCGGAATGGCTCGGTTGTGAAAACTGCCGGTGTTGATCCCTCTATTTTCAAATTTAAAGGAACTGCCCGTGTTTTCGAATCACAGGATGATGCCTGCGATGGGATACTGGAAGGAAAAGTGAAATCAGGGGATGTGGTAGTGATCCGTTATGAAGGTCCAAAGGGTGGACCGGGCATGCAGGAAATGCTGTATCCCACTTCTTATATCAAGTCGAAAGGATTGGGCAAGGATTGTGCCCTTTTTACGGACGGCAGGTTTTCAGGAGGTACCTCCGGATTGTCGATTGGCCATGTATCACCTGAAGCAGCTGCCGGTGGCGAAATTGCACTGCTCATGGATGGAGATATTATAGAAATCGATATACCCGCCAGGACCGTCAATGTGGTGCTCCCCCAGGGGGAGCTTGAAAAACGCAAACAGAAACAGGCATCGGCAAGGTTATAAACCTGCGAGCCGCAACCGGCAGATATCAAAAGCCTTACAGGCATATGCCAGCATGGTAACATCGGCTGACACCGGTGCTGTAAGAGAACTTAAATAGTTCCGGTTTGTTGAAAGACTCTTGATCATAAAATTTTTAAACGGTATTAATTTTCTTGTATGAAAGCGACAAAAGAAAATACAGAAGAAATCCTGGATATTCCCAAAACAATAAGTGTTACAGGGGCGGAAGCAATCATGCTGAGCCTTATCAATGAAGGTGTTAATACCATTTTCGGATATCCGGGCGGTGCCATTATGCCCGCATATGATGCCCTGATGAATTATCCCGACCAGTTAAGACATATACTTACCCGTCACGAACAGGGCGCCATCCATGCAGCACAGGGCTATGCCAGGGTAACCGGTCAGGTTGGCGTGTGCATGGCAACCTCCGGCCCCGGAGCCACCAACCTTATTACAGGAATTGCCGATGCACAGATTGATTCAACCCCGCTGGTATGCATCACAGGCCAGGTATCAGCCGGACTTCTCGGTACGGATGCTTTTCAGGAAACCGATGTGATCGGTATTTCCATGCCGGTTACAAAATGGAATTACCTGGTTACAAAAGCCGAAGAAATACCCGAGATCATGGCCCAGGCATTTTATATTGCCCGAACTGGCCGGCCAGGACCTGTTCTGATCGATATTGCCAAAAATGCCCAGTTTGGAATGCTTGATTTTGAATATCGTAAATGTACCAAGATCAGGAGTTATGTTCCCAGACCCAAAATCAATATGGAACCGATCAGGGCAGCGGCAGCCCTCATCAACAAAGCAAAAAAACCCTATGTACTGGTAGGTCAGGGTGTCATTCTCGGTGAAGCAGAACAGGAATTTCTCACCTTTGTCGAAAAATCAGGTATTCCTACTGCATGGACGATTCTCGGTGCCTGCGCATTACCCAGGCAACACCGCTTGAATGTGGGTATGCTCGGTATGCATGGAAATTATTCAACCAACCGAAAGACCAACGAATGCGATCTGCTGATTGGCATTGGCATGCGATTCGATGACCGGGTTACCGGCGATGTAAAAACATATGCAAAACAGGCAAAAATCATCCATATGGAAATCGATAATGCTGAAATAAATAAAGTCATAAAGGCAGATATTGCTATACACGGTGATGTTAAGGATACGCTTCCCCTGCTTACCGAATTGATCAGCAAGCGAAGCCATGATGAGTGGATTAAGGAATTCAAAGAAACCGATAAGATTGAATACGAAAAAGTAATCAGCAAGGACCTGTATCCCGAAAAACCCGGATTGACCATGGGTGAGGTTATTCACATCATCAATGAAAAAACAAAAGGTGATGCCATCGCCGTTACCGATGTTGGCCAGCATCAGATGTTTGCTTCACGGTATTTCAATTATAAGAATAAACGCAGCTTTGTTACTTCCGGAGGATTGGGAACCATGGGTTTCGGACTTCCTGCTGCACATGGTGCAAAAATCGGAGCACCCGACAAACAGGTTATACTTTTTGTGGGAGACGGCGGACTTCAAATGACAATTCAGGAACTGGGAACCATTAACCAGACCCAGGCCGCTGTAAAAATTGTATTGCTGAATAACAAGTACCTGGGAATGGTACGGCAGTGGCAACAACTGTTCTTTGAAAAAAGATATTCCGAAACCTACCTGCTGAATCCCGATTTTATCAAGGTTGCTGAAGGATTTGGAATAAAAGGCAAAAAGGTACTTGAACGGCCTCAGTTGGCGTCAGCCATCCAGGAAATGCTCGATTACAATGGTCCCTACCTGCTCGAAGTGTCCATTGAAAAGGAAGACAATGTATTCCCGATGGTACCTACCGGTGCATCGGTATCAGAAGTAATTCTTGAACCTAAAAAGTAATTGCCATGGCAGACAGAAAAAAGCTGAACGGAATCACCGGAGATGGAAAACAAACATTTACCATTTCGGCCTTTTCAGAAAACCATATCGGATTCTTGAACCGCATCACCATTATTTTTACCCGGCGGCAGGTGAATATCGAAAGTCTTACCGTATCAGGATCCGCCATACCCGGTATCCATAAGTTCACCATTGTGGTGCACGATACCCCGGAGAAAGTGGAAAAAGTGGTTGGCCAGATTGAAAAGCTGGTGGAGGTGCTCAAGGCCTTCAGTCATACCGAAGATGAAGTGATCCACCAGGAAATTGCCTTTACAAGGTGCCTACAAAAGCACTTTTGGATGGCAATAAAGTTGAAGAAACCATCCGCGCACATCATGCCCGGATTCTGGAAGTGAGACCCGAATATACCGTCATTGAACTTACCGGTCATAAAGAAGAAACCCAGGCTCTTTTTGATGATTTGAACAATTACGGCCTTTTGCAGTTTACAAGATCGGGCCGTATTGCAGTAACCAAATCAAGTAAAGAACTGTTTACCAGCTACTTGAAGGAAGCCGGTGATAAAACGATTGAATATGCTTAATCATTTAATCAATTAATATTTAATACATTATGGCAAAAATTAATTTTGGAGGTGTAGTTGAAGACGTTATAACCCGTGAAGAATTTCCTCTGAAAAAAGCACAGGAAGTTCTGAAAAATGAAGTTGTTGCAGTAATCGGCTACGGTGTTCAGGGACCTGCACAGGCAATGAATATGAAAGAAAACGGCATCAACGTGATCATCGGTCAGGCTCCCGAATTCAAATCCGACTGGGACAAGGCTGTAAAAGATGGCTGGGTACCCGGCAAAACACTGTTTTCGATTGAAGAAGCAGCCACAAAAGGCACCATTATTCAGTACCTGGTATCCGATGCTGCACAGCGTACAATATGGCCCATACTAAAACCCTGCCTGAAAAAGGGCGATGCCCTTTATTTCTCCCATGGGTTTTCAATTACCTATAAGGAACAAACCGGTGTTGTTCCTCCTGCTGATGTGGATGTTATTCTTGTAGCTCCCAAGGGTTCAGGAACCAGTGTAAGGCGCAACTTCCTGGCCGGTGCCGGTATCAACTCAAGTTTTGCCGTTTTCCAGGATTATACCGGACGCGCACATGAACGTACCGTGGCTATTGGTATTGCCATTGGTTCAGGATACCTTTTTCCCACTACTTTTGAAAGGAAGTATACAGCGACCTTACCGGTGAACGCGGTGTGCTGATGGGTGCCCTGGCAGGCATCATGGATGCCCAGTACCAGGTACTCCGCCAGCATGGTCATAGTCCCAGTGAAGCCTTCAATGAAACCGTTGAAGAGCTTACCCAGAGCCTGATCCGCCTGGTGGATGAAAACGGAATGGACTGGATGTATTCCAATTGCAGTGCCACCGCACAACGCGGAGCACTCGACTGGAGACCGAAATTTAAGGATGCCACCCTGCCTGTTTTCAATGACCTGTACAACAAAGTTAAATCAGGTGCTGAAACAAAACGCGTTCTTGAATCAACCGGAAGTGCCAATTACAAGGAATTTCTGGAAATTGAACTGAAGGAACTTCGCGAATCGGAAATGTGGCAGGCCGGTCAACAGGTTCGTAATCTGCGTCCGAAATTGAAATAGTGACTAGGGACGAGGGACGAGGGACAGGGGACAAGTGATTGACTTGACTTGTCACTTGCACTCATCGCAACACTCGTCCCTTGTCACTTGTCCCTTTTCACTTGCCAAAAGAACAGAATATTGAATACAAACGGTTCATTCTGAGCCTTATCCCCCCGGCCATTATCCTTTTTTTGATATGGCTGGTAATTATATTACCAAGTTGCTGATGGCCTCGATCTTTATTATTTTGGCATCTTTCCACGCGGATTCAGCGGGCTGATTGGCATCCTTACGTCTCCTTTTATTCATGCCAATTTCAACCACCTGATCAACAATTCTGTTCCTTTCTTTTTTCTGCTTACTGCTATCTTTTATTTTTATCAGAAAGTCGCCTGGCGGGTATTGCTGTTTTCCTAGCTCGTAACCGGTATCTTGGTATGGTTTCTTGCCCGGTCGTCCTACCATATCGGGGCAAGCGGACTGGTTTATTGCTTTGCCTCCTTTCTATTTTTAAGTGGTATAGTCCGCCGAAATATCAATCTTACTGGCCATTTCCCTTCTGGTCATCTTTGTATATGGCAGCATGGTATGGGGCATTTTCCCGTACCGTCCCGATATGTCGTGGGAATCGCACCTGATGGGACTAATAGTGGGTGCTGTGCTGGCAGTGAATTACCGGCATGAAGGTCCACAACCTACTTTGTTTATGAAGGACATGGAGGAGGAAGAAGAGGAAGAAGAAGGGACGAGGGACAGGAGACAAGTGAGGAGATGAGAGATGAGTAATGAGTGAGGAAGTGTTTTGTCCTGAATATAACGATTGGCAAATTGCATATGTAATTCGGGTGTAAACTTGGAAATTTATACTATGGCAAAGCTCGCATTTAAAATGAAACTTAAACCGGGTTTGAAAGCAGAATATACGGAGAAGGCATGCTGCGATTTGGCCCGAACTGGTAAAACTACTGCATGATAACGGAGTGAGTGACTATTACATTTTCCTCGATGAAGAGACCAACCTGCTTTTTGCTGTTCAGAACCAGACTGGTGAAAAATCATCACAGGATATGGGAGCTGATCCAATTGTTCAAAAATGGTGGAACTTATATGGCTGACATCATGGAAACAAATCCTGATAACTCACCGGTTTCCATCCCCCTCGAAGAGGTTTTTCACATGGAGTAAATATTAATCACTTCATCGGGCAAGCACGCTAAAGTCAGCAAATCACAACACTTCAACAAATCTTACCTTCTAACCGATAGTTATCTGGAATTGTATCTCTTTTTATTTTCCTTACTATTCATCTTGTACCTTATCAGGAAACATATTCGGAATAAAAGATACGTATATCCTTAATTTAGATTTAATTTAAATTGTAAAGTTTCATTTATTCGTGATAATTATCTGAACTTCACATTCTTAAATTCAACTAAATTTTTAAAATTTATGAAGAAACTATTATTCATTTGCATGCTTTTTCTGGCAGCAACAGCCGTGGAAGCACAAACCGTAGCGGTCGTTGACTTTATGAAAGTACCAGCCAATGGGGGAGACGCTTATATGGCTATTGAAAAACAATGGAAGAACCTTGCACCAGACCAGGGTGGATGCCGGCGAAATTCTTGGGTGGCAACTGTATTCGGTAAGAAATGCAGGAACTAATTCATCGTATAATTTTGCGACTGTTACAGTTTATGAGAACTTTTCAAAGACTGAAAATTTTGCTTCTGAAGCTGAAATGAAAAAAGTATTCGGAGAGAAAATGGATGACTTCATGAAAAAAACTGATGCATCCAGAAACCTGATTTACTCAGAATCCTATTTTTTGCAGGTAGGTATTCCTTCTGATGTTCCGGATAAATACCTCGTCATTAACGAGGTTCAGACCGACAATGTAGACAATTACATCAATATGGAAAAGGTAGGTTACATGCCCATTCACCAGGAGGCTAAAAAGCTTGGTCAGAGAAACTCATGGGGTATATGGACTCGTTGGCCGAATAATGATAACAGCTTCCAGGCAGTGGCAGTAGATGGATACACAAAATTTGAAGATATTAATGGCGGTGACTATGGAAAAGCCCTGGATAATATATTGCCAGGTAAAAAATCAGGCGAAGTATTTGATATGATGAGCCAGATTAATAAGACTGATCAGATTCGCAAATTTGTGAAAACCGAAATATGGGACCTTCTTGATACTACCACCCCTAAGAAAAAATAATTCTGTCCCACACAGAATCTGATTTTAAGGTCTGCCCTCCGGCGGGCCTTTTTTTTCCGTTAAAAATCTCATCTCAGTATGCCTGAGCAAACCGGCGAAAAGTAACAAGGGTCTTGACAAGCCCCTGAATATTTTGTATATTTAATTATACCAGATTAAAATAGCAAAATTTGATTTGTCTGCTTTAAATTTTTCAAATTTTTAAATCCAACTAAACTTTAAATCAAATGAAGAGAGTATTGACTATTTGCATGATTTTCATGGCTGTAATGGCCGTGAAAGCACAAACCGTTGCAGTTGTTGACTTTATGAAAGTACCTGCCAATGGGGGTACTGATTATTTAGCTATTGAAAAACAGTGGAAAACCCTACATCAAATGAGGGTGGATGCCGGTGAAATTATTGGATGGGAACTATATGCCGTGCGTAATACGGGTACCAATTCTCCTTATAATTACGCGACAGTTACAATTTATGAAAACTTCGCAAAAACTGAAAACTGGGCTTCCGAGGATGAATTAAAAAAAGCGTTCGGAGAAAAAACAGATGATTTCATGAAAAAAACCGAAGCATCCAGAAACCTGGTAAACTCTGAATCTTATTTCCTGCAGGTGGGAATTCCTTCTGACGTTCCCGATAAATACATTGTTGTAAATTCCATCCAGACCGACAATGTGAATAACTACATAAACATGGAAAAAGTAGGTTATTTGCCTTTGCATGCAGAGGCAAAAAAACTGGGCCAGAGAAATTCATGGGGGATCTGGACCCGCTGGCCAAATTCGGATAATATTTACCAGGCCGTTGCAGTGGACGGATACATCAAGTATGAAGATATAACCGCCGACGAGTATACAAAAGCATTCGATAACCTTATGGTCTCCAAAAAGGCCGGCGAATTATACGAAATGATGGTTCAGATGGAAAAGACGGAACAAATACGGAAAATCGTGAAAGCAGAGATATGGGATCTTCTTGATAATACCACCCCGAAGAAAAAATAGTTATACCCGCAACTTTTGATTTTAAGGCCTGCCTTTCCGGCGGGCCTTTTTTTGAGGATGATTTTTGCCGCGGGATAAAAATATAAAGGCCCTTCTGTTTCCGGAAGGGCCTTTTCCTGCATTATATTGATAATTAATTACAATTGAAACTTCACTCCGGTGGCCTAAGCAACCCGATGCGAAGTGACACTCACAAAATTAAAAAATATGAAGAAGGCTTTATTCATAAACGACAATGTATAATGTGCAAATATAAGCCAAGTAACACCGGCATATTAACAAGGAGCCTTATTTGGATTTTGTTTTGATTATATTTTATAAAAAACAAAATCATTGCATTTTACGTATATGTTTATTTTGAATAGAAATAATGCTGTCTGGAAATTTAAAGATAAATGAGGACAGGGATACTTAAGAATTTCTTTATCTTTAATTTCTACCTTAAATTAATAATCCACTGAAAGATGAAGTTTCTGGTTGTATTTGTAATTCTTTTTTTATTTTTATCTCTTCCTTCCTTTAGTCAGATTCAAGTTAATCAAACAGTTAACCCTGCCGGAGGTAATGGCGGAAACAGCGATGTTTCACTGGACTGGTCAGTTGGACAAATTGCGGTATCAACACTTGAGAATGATCAGTCCATTATTAAACAGGGATTACTTCAGGAAAATATCCTTGTCACCCAGACTGTTCAACATTTGGAAGATCCTGTTGAAATCAAAGTATTTCCCAATCCTACATCCGGCAAACTTGTAATTACAATTTCAGGCAAAAATTCTTTGGTTTATAATCTCACAGATTCATTTGGTAAATTGGTTTTAAAAGGGCAATATGTGGATAATGAAAATACACTTGATATTAAATCCTTGCCTCCAGGAGAATATTTTTTGAATATTTCAGACACTAATCATAATGTTAATACATATAAAATCATAAAATTATGAAGGTTTTTTCGGTTTCCTTTTTCATTACATTTCTCGTTTTTCAGATTTCACATAGCCTCCTCGCCCAGGCGCCCCAATCGTTCAGTTACCAGGCCGTTGTTCGTAACAGTTCGGGCCAACCGCTAGCTAATCAGCAGGTTTCATTACGGATTAGTATTTTGAAAGGCGGAGAATTTGGAACTTTTGTTTATGTTGAAACTCATGAAGGAACTACTAATAAGTTCGGACTAATGAATAAAAATATCGGCGGAGGCAATGCGATAGCCGGAAACTTTGAAAGCATTAATTGGTCAGATGGACCTTATTTTTTAAAAATTGAAATGGATGCTGCTGGTGGAACAAATTATTCCGAAATGGGTACTTCCCCCTTATTGAGTGTTCCTTATGCCCTGGTGGCAAAAACTATCGAAGATGGATTTAGCATTAGTTACAATTTTTTGCAGGATAAGCCGGCCAATATAGATGAAGACAAAACTGATGACGTATTGTTGACGAATGACCAATTAATTCAGGGTACGAAGTCTTTTAGTAATACGTTGATCCTATATGGTGGTGCGGATGCCTCAGATAGTCGGGTAATTAATGTCGCTACACCTGTTAATTCAGGCGATGCTGTAAACAAAACCTATGTCGACCAACTGCTTTCAAGAATTGAAGAACTTGATGCCCGTATTGACAAGTTGGAAGCGATCATTAATCCCCCTGATACAAGCCTGATGGATTTAGATAGTAACTTCTATAAAATAATTACCATTGGAAACCAGGAATGGATGGCTGAAGATCTGAGAACTACTACATACAGTGATGGTACTCCGATTTCTAATGTAACTTCTGCTTCGGAATGGATTTCTTTGAGTTCTCCCGCTTACTGCTGGTATATGAATGATGATTCCCATAAAATACCCAACGGAGCATTATATAACTGGTATGCCGTGAATACACAAAAAATTTGTCCCGCTGGCTGGCATGTTCCGAGTGATTCAGAGTGGAAGACTCTTGAAATGACACTTGGCATGAGTCAAAGTGAAGCAGACAATGATGGCTGGCGTGGAACAAATGAAGGTACCAAATTGAAAAATACCACTGGTTGGGTAAGCGGGAGTGGAACCAATGAGAGTGGCTTTACAGCTATCGCTGGAGGATTGCGGGATTGGGACGATGCGGCCTTCTATTGGCTGGGTTATTATTCTCATTGGTGGACGAGTACGCAGGAAAGTTCCTACACGGCATGGGACAGGGATATTTCTTATACAAATACTGCCATTTTCAGGTTCCCCAATAACAAAACCTATGGCATGAGTGTAAGGTGCTTAAAGGACTAAAGATTCAGGGGGATTTCCTTTTTATTGGCCT
>CAVTDR010000010.1:0-432367 GCA_963733535.1 uncultured Bacteroidota bacterium | reverse complement strand
GGTCAGGGTTACTGTATTGGCCGAAGCGACTGTCACAGTATAAGTACCAACTAATTCCACCTGACAATTGAATGGTGCACTGGTATAGGCTAATATATTATAGGTAGTAGTTGCCGATGGGGAAACTACAATATCCACCGGACCATTATTACCTCCCACATAAGATCCCACATTGGAATCATCCACATTATTTCTTAACTGGTAAGCAACGTTATTTTCTGAATTCTGAATTCTAATAGTAGAGGAGGCTCCGTTACAAATGGTTGGATTGATTACATTAACAGTACGGTTTGACTGGGGCACAAAACCAATATCCACCTCTAAATCATCCGTTCCTGTAAATCCATTGCCATCATCGGTCTCAACTACGGAAACTATCCTGTCGTTAGCCGCACTACCCCATAAAACACTGATACTATATCCGGTATTTGATCCCTGAATAGCGCCGCCTGGTGTTACAGACCATAAATAGGAATGACCTGCATTATTGTCGACATAATAAGTCTGCGTAGAACCTGCACAAACAGATGCAGCACCCTGAATATCCGGTTGCGGAGATAAACTGATATTGATATCCACACTTCCGGTTGTAATACAACCTTCCAGACTGGTTTTAATAACACTTAATGTGGTTGATCCATCTAAGGCACCCCAATCTACTGTAGGGGTTCGTGTTGTGTTGTTATTCACCGATCCCAGTCCGTTATTCAACGACCAGCTATAGGAATTTGTATTCGTGGCAGACGTTGAAAATGCGGAAGTCGTATTGGTACCGACTTCAATAGGACCAGTAATATCATCCTCAGGTGTTGGCAAAACAGTAATGGTTACCATGGTCGGAGAACGTACAATGCCCTGAGCACCTGTATTATCCCATACATTGGTAATTTCAATATCATAATCTCCTTCACCACCAAGGGTAGCACCATCAAATATCATGTCATATGTGCTGCTTGCATCGTAAACATATATTTCTGTACCTCCATTAATGGTGTAGGTAAAATCAAAAGGTGCATTAGCTGCATCGGTAAACAACAGGTTGATGGTTGCTTCTGAACCGTCATCACATATTGAAGTAGTAACCGGACTGGTAATTCTAACAGTTGGACAGGATGAAATACCCAATGTAAAAACATGACTATCCAGATCAACAGGAGATACGGTTTCTACAGTACCACTATCTGCGCCAAAATCGGAAATCAATTGTCCTACCGACGTCCACCCTGCACCAAGATACTCAGCCACGCGCAGGTTCTGTCTTAACTCCGGTGTTGCATAAACGAGTTCGCTGAGATCATCCCATCTTAATTTCACATTGGCTTTTCCGCTTGCAGGTCCGGTAACATTCCAGTATTCATTTCCACTAACACTAGTTAATGGATCAATTACTCTGGAAGTATCATAAGTAGGATGCGGATTTGCATCAAAATATTCTGCTGACCATGTTTGAATACCTGTAGTACTGGTATTCCTTACTTCAATGTTACCAAATCTGTTTCTGGGAGAAGTTTTCCCAATCGGAAAGTTGAAAGAAGAGTTATTAAAAATCTTTTTCCGAAGAGGACCATTCACAAATGAGGAAGCACTTCCATTAATTGCTGCATTTATACTGGTATTGTTAAGTGTAAGACTATTTGCAGCGCTTGTTGTAATATTACCCGAAGTCAGGTATAGGTATCTGGTAACATCAACATCTCCGTTGCCAGCCGTTATTGAAGCTCCTGATGCATTTCGGATACGCAGGTCATAGAAGGTTTCAACAATATTGTTCACAATATTTACATTCTGCGATGAAGTACCTTCGATACTTACAAGACCATAACCGGCGAGGAATCCACCGATAGCTGCATTTTCGTTTGTCCAGTCACCCAGTAAATAAATGTTCTTATTATAATAGGTATTGTTCAATATTGAGCCATTTCGGATAGTGAGATCGTTGAGCACTTTCATATTTTCGCTGCTCATCCGTTTTGTGCTGTTTCCAGTGAAGATAACATTCTGGAAAGGTTTATAAACATTGCCTGGCTTCAAAGGTAGCGATCCGGAATTACTGCCGTAAAAATCAACAATACTGCCTGGAGTGGACATAAACACGTCATAGTAGCCTCCTGGAAAAAGAAAATTATCATTTGGCGCTGCATTGGCGGCTATCCTGAGCGTACCGTTGCCAGAAATATGACCCAGGCTGTGATATCGCGTTGTCGCCAGGTCAAAAGTTCCAAGAACATCCACTGAATATGCTCTGGCATTATCTATATTCATGGTAATGGTATGTCCGCTGCGTATAACCACCGGATTTCCATTTGGGAATGTAATCGTATGTCCTGCAACACAACCTGCACTACTGCAATCTGCACCGCTATTGTCCAACGTCCACGAAGTGGGATCATTCCAGTTACCACCGGAGGTTGCATTTCGGCTGTAAAAAACAGGAAGGTCAACAAAATTAGGACTGGGGGCAATATTCACCCCACAGGTAAATTCACCATCAATAAAATTGATATTGGATATTGTAAAGTTATCAGCGCCGGCATTCACTGCACCTGTAACTGGCACATTCCAAGTATAATCTGACTTTCTATAATATCCAGCAACATAATTGGTTTCATTGGGTAATGCATCCGTTCCGATATACTGATAGGTATGCGTAACATTAAGTCCGCTAAATCCAGCACTTGTAACATTCCAGTAATATTGCAGCTCGTTGGTAGCTGCAGGATTCTCATTGGTCGCCGGATGCTTGGCATTAACGGGTTTCACAACTATCTGACTGCCAGAGGCTGCTGAATTTGCTGTTATATTATAGGTAACCGGAGTATATTTTCCACCTACACCAATTGGAAATGTAAAAGGGGCAGCAGGTATGCCAGGGCCGAAAAGCTTTTTAACACCCTGATCACTCAAGGCTCCGTTTAAACGGACAAAGCGTGTTGTTCCATTACCGGTCATGCTGAATGTTTCGCCCAGCGTAAGCAGGTAATCATCAATATAAAGTATACCATTTGAAAAAGTAAACCTGCCATTGATACTGCAATTATCAATGATATCGGCACCATTAGGGTTATTTAGATTCATGTTTCCGAAGACACCATTGCCATTTCCGGAAATAATCTGCTTAACAGAGCCTGCAAGTATTATTCCTCCCGATATCGAAGAACTGGTATGATTTGAATTGTTTTCAATATTTTGAATTACAGTGATATCATTTGCATTGTCCAGCAAAGTGCCGGTATTCAATGTAAGACCGCCCGCAATGCGAATATCAGAAGTTGTTCCATTTAAAGTTAAGGAAGTGCGGGTATTCACTTTTAAATTGGCGAAATTGGTGATATTGACACCGGTACCGGTTATTTGTTGTGGACCACTACCGTTAAAAGTAGTAATCTGAGTTGTATTCACCCCCTGAAAACCTCCTACGTTTAAGGCTGTTCCGGCATTGGTATTATTATTTACCAGATTTCCACCAATATTAACGTCCAGTCCGTTGGTGCAAAAAATGGATGAACCACCGCTTAAGGTCAAATCGCCAACAAGGGTTAACGGATATATGCGTTGGTTAACTGTAAGGTTGTTTACATTGCTAACAGTAAGATTTCCAAGCGGACAAGCGGACACAATGTTAAACTGGGTACCGGCAGTGGTAGTCCCGTTAAGTCCAAGCTGAACTGTGCCGCCGCTTACGGTATATGTTTCAGGAGCCAGGTAGAGTTCATTATAACTGGCATTATTGAAATTACCAATAATGTTCAACAACCCATTGGTCATTACAAAGCTACTACCCGGATTCAATACCTCTAAAATGCTACGCGCATTACTGGCACTTTCACCAAAAATGTTTACGGTTCCACCTCTTTGTATGTAATTCAGTGATCCGGTATTAATGGTCACTGCCCGGCGTACCTGTCCGTTCACATTCAAAGTTCCGCCGTTGACGATAATTTCCGGAGTACCCCCTGAAGCGTATTCAATGTCATTATCAATTGTGTTTGCCAGCGTACCAATGTTCATAGTACCGGTACCCATCACTTCGATGCGTCCGTTCAGCAACAAATCATTTGCCGTGGCACTTGCTGTAGCTATATTTATGGTACCATTATTAACCGAAATACATCCGGATGATGGTATTGCGTATGGTCCGGTGGATAAATTAATTATAGCCCCATTGGATAAACGGAACGTACCGTTAGTCAGGGTAAGTGCATTCGCAAGGGTAGTGTTCAGTGAGAAGTTTGTATTATTAACAGTAACATCCATTACCGGATCCCTGCTATCCCCTTTATCAATAGTTATGGCGTTCAACCTGGTACGCAATGCCGTAGTACCGCTCAGTTCAGTATTATTGCTGCTTTTGAAAACAATATTACAATACCTGTTGGCGGCCGGGAGCATGTCCAATGTCCCATTATTCTGAATATTGCCCCATACTGTCAACACATTATTGTAGGCAGCACCGGAAGTGGAAACATCCAATGTTGAACCCGTTTCAATAGAAGTGTTTCCTTCAACAGTAATATTTTGAATGCTTTGATTGGCGAACCTTAATAAGGAATTTTGTCTGATGGTCAAATCCCTTTTTACAGTAACAGTTGTGGTTGTTGCACCGGGATTGATCTGCACAATTGGATTCAGCCCATTATTGTCAATAATCAGGTCTTTAAATACTGTAATATCCGTATTCGGAAAATTAATGGTTTTGCCTGGTCCCGGTGCAATGATCAGATGATTATAGGAGATAATACCGGCTGTTCCACCTGCGGGAAGATTGTATTGTGCCGGAATAAGAAGTGGCGTAACACCAATGCTGTTGGTGGAATAATACTCCACAACTCCGCCATCTTCACTGAGGAATGTCCCCCAGTCTCCTTGCGGGAAAGTGGTACCGGCTATCTTAAGTTTTCCCGACCCCCCCACTTTAGATTCAGGGAAAGCGCCGAAATTATGCCCGGTAATATTGGAAAGATCCAGTGTAGCATTTTCCTGAATCAATAAATTACCGCAAGTTGCGGCAACTGAAGTATTCACTTTATGAGTTGCAGTTCCATCACCAATGATAACAACGTTATTAGATGATGGTAAGGAACCTGCAGCATCGCCATCCCATTTTAATACAGGATCGGTTGACCATGTAGTGGTCAGATTCCAATCAGCACCTGAAGTCAAAACATTAGGAGCAGCATTTCTGCTGTAAAACACCGTAGGACCTGTAAAAGCAGTAGCCTCACCGCAGGTATAATCGCCATCAATTTCGCCGATGAGGTTGAAAAGAATTTCATTGTTGACTTCAGAAACATCAAAGGTAGTTCCTGTAGTCCATGCACCGTTAAAATATCTTCCGGGCATGAAACCGGTTTCTACACCGTCAATATCTGAATCGGCATAATAATATTTATGAGTTACTGAATTGGCTATTATTCCTGAAAAACCATTTTCAGCAGTATGCCAGAAATAAGTAATGGAGTTATTACTCCCCTGAAGCAATAAGTGGCGCATGGCAACCGGCTTAATTGTAATACTTCCCCATGTTGCCGGGGCCTGAGATATTTGTATTTTAGCCGGTGTATAATTGGAGCCTGTTCCAATAGGAAACAAAAACTCACTGGTTGAATTAAAGAATTTAGTAATTCCACCATCACTTTGGTTCCCGGTACTGACAATCATTTTGCCAGCCCCAAATAAATTTATTTCTTCATTTAGCAGCGCATCATATATGTTGCTGTTTATTCCAAGGGACAGGTTATGAGTGCCTATATTGAGTACACCATTATTGCCCAGCCGGAGATTTCCGGTAAGCGATTGATTGGCGATCAGGGATACCGATCCTCCGGATTTATCAATGGAAAGATTACCGAAAATGCCTGTCCCATCACCACCAATAGTTTGAACTCCGCCACCGGTAATGAGAATTCTTCCACTGGCCTGACTTGCATGGGTACCTGAATTGATAATATTGCCGGATATACTGATGCTTCTTCCCATGTCCTGCAAGGAACAATTGTCATTAATTGAGAGATTGTTGCGGACGACTAAATTTTGTGCAATAGAAGTGGCATTGGCGTTTTCAATGTTTAGATTATATAAGCCTCCGCCACCAATGATTCCATTGTTGGAGAATAACTGGGTGGAAGTACCATTAAATGTAGTGACATTATCACCGGGTGTATAATTAGTGCCTGCAGAAACAGTAAAGTTGCGACCAACAGTTACATTTTGTGTATTGGTTGTATTATTGAAAACGGCATTATTCTGTAAAGTAAGGTCATTTAATACGACCAGGGGCTTTGCTGTAACTGAAGTCGGAGTGCCGGAAGAAGCATTGAAATCACGAATCCCCATGATATTGCTGCCATCGGTTCCTATTATGTTTAAATTCCAAAAGGGAACAGTTGATGTAATATATGCCGGACGGGTTGTTGGAATAGTAAGGTTTATCGTACCACCGGTGACACTAATATTCGATGGATTGGATCCAAGAACAATGCTAAAATCAAATCCGCTTGTACCGCCACCATCATCTATATGTGGAGTGGATCCCAAAATATTAATGGTACCACCACTCATCTTAAACACATTGTCCGGATAAGAAAAGCTTAAAGTAGCGTGACGTCGGGAATTATCAGCCCAGCTCAGGCTGGCTATATTGGTTATCAAATTGAGTGTACCACCGGTCATGATGAAAGCTCCGCGATGTGTGCCAGTTGCATTTGATGTACGCAATTGCGTGGCTGTAAACGTTCCACCATTAATTGTAAGATTGCTGGTTTCTCTTGTTATTATGGATGCTCTTGTATTGCTGGCGTCAAAGGTTCCACTGTTTATCAACAGCTTTCCATAGATAACCACACCCATATCTGAAGGAACGTTTGCAGAATAAACTTCAGCTCCATCAATAATAAATTGGGCTGCTGAATTAATATAGTAATTATTGGTAGTTGCGGGTGCTGATGTTAAACAAGGGATTAATATGTTTGTGCCAAGCCTTAAAGTTCCTGATGTCAGTCCCAACGCTTTCAGGTTGTCGTCAACTCCGTTTTCAGCATGGGCATTGTTGTTCCGCCCATATAATTTGAAGTTGTTGATGTTATCTGCATCAATATTCAGGGTATAGGTCCAGTCACTGCCTTTGTAAACGCCTATTCTGTAAAATTCGCTATATCCATTGCAAACCAGATTCTGGTCGGCAAAGGCATTGTTGAAAACTACATCGGCATGAGCAGAGGCACCATAGTTGGTTCCTGTATAATCTGCAGCATTCAACTCATAGAAGTCCACGCTTCCATAATTAGTAAAATCGCCCTTAATAGAAAGGGTGTGATTATAATTTCCGGTTCCCAATGTAATGCTGCCTGTAGCTGATACATTTAAGTTGCCGGTGATACCGATGGTTATTGCAGCACCAGCTCCACTGTTAATTTGAAAACCCCCCCGCTGAATATTGAAATTACCATTAATAGTTAAATTGTTTAACAGTGTGCCTATGATGGCATTTGTGGAAAAGTTAAGCGTAAGGTTGTTGAATGTGGTAATAGTACCACTAAAATTAAAATTCGCTGTATTGTTGAATTCAATGGTACCCCCTCCGGTATTATTAAAATTAAAATTGGTCACTGCAGGCAAAACACCTTGAGTCTTGATTATACCCTGACCATTTACAGTAGTAATTGAATGGTTAGTTGTATTTCTGAAATCCATAACAGCACCCTGTCTTACCTCGAGAATATTGCACAATGGTGTGACTGCGCCCGGGCTTGTAGTTTTAACAATGCTTCTGCCATTTAACAATATAACAACATCCGTTCCTGCGGGAGTTATGTTTGAAGGATTTATAAATAATGTACCTGAAGCATCGGTTGTCCAAGTAGAGGGAACTTCCCAATTACCCGACTGATAACTATACCATGTAATTTGCCCTTTTAGACTTTGAAATGCAAAAAGGAAAAGAAATAAAACACAAGTAGACAGGTGTTTAATCGTATTTTTTGGCCTTTTATGCGAACCATGTAAAGGGATATTCATAAGGGTATTATTTAGGTATGGTGGCAAGTTATAGTAAAGTGTTTGTATATGGATTTGAAAAACGAATATAATATCAACTATTTATCAAGATATAACCCAGTTTGGACTTTTTACGTTTTTTTTCCTCTAAGTGTTGTGTTTCAAATGGTTTTGTTTTTTCAGAAATTATGCAAGTCACAAAATAAGATATTTTTTATTTTTAAGTAAAAAACTGATATTCTTATAAATAAAGATTTGGCATCGATTTCTTTCCATTTTAATCATTTATTTAAGAACTAATTAAACTATTGTTTATCTGTTAATTAAAGTTTGAGAACATGTTTTTCATAGAATGAAAATAAATTGACGAAAATATAAATTCTATGGATAAACGGCCTAAAACTTTTCAGAAACTGCATGTTTCGAAGGTCATTATCTATTAAATAATTTGAAAATGGCAAAAGGGTAGTAGAATCCTCTATTTTGGGTTGTCTTGTAAATATGTTATGAATCTATTATCTTTATTCGCTAAGAAACAGGAATGGTTGAACAAACCTTACAATTGATTGCTATATAATTAGCCAAAAAAGGTAACACTTAAAAGAACTTATGAAAATTACAGTAATTGGAGCTGGAAATGTTGGAGCCACATGTGCGGATGTACTTGCACACAGGGATGCGGCCCATGAAATTGTTTTACTGGATATCAAGCCTGGAATAGCTGAAGGGAAAGCTTTAGATATTTGGCAGAGTGCTCCGATCGACCGTTTTAATGCAAGGCCTATGGGTGTTACGAACCAATATCTAGCTACAGCAAATTCCAGTGTGGTCGTTATTACTTCCGGATTACCGAGAAAGCCCGGTATGAGTCGTGATGATTTGATAGAAACCAATGCTGTAATTGTTAAACATGTAACCGAGCAAGTCATTCAGTATTCTCCATGTGCCGTTATTATTGTTGTTTCCAACCCCCTTGATGTAATGACTTACCAGGCATATATTACATCAAAATTTCCAAGAACACGGGTTATGGGTATGGCTGGCATTTTGGATACCGGTAGATATAAAGCATTTATAGCCGATGAATTAAATGTTTCTCCAAAAGATATCAGTGCGCTTCTTCTTGGAGGCCATGGCGACACAATGGTTCCATTGCCAAGATATACTACAGTTTCTGGAATCCCAATAACCGAACTGCTTCCCGAAGATCGCCTAAATGCTATCGTTGACCGCACACGTTTTGGTGGGGGCGAATTGGTAAAGTTAATGGGAACCTCGGCATGGTATGCTCCGGGATCTGCTGCTGCACGTATGGCAGAAGCCATTATCAGAAACCATAAAAGGGTTTTCCCTTGTTGCGTAAAGCTTGAAGGAGAATATGGATTGGAAAATGTTTTTGTTGGAGTACCTGTTGTTTTAGGAAGAAACGGAATTGAACGAATCATCGAACTTAAACTTACCGATCCGGAAATGGAACTTCTTCATGCCAGCGCAAAATCGGTTAAAGAAACCATGGATGTTCTCGATAATCTTGAACGGGCTGGAAAATAAAAAAAACCGTTAGAGGGACTCTAACGGTTTAACAGTTCATTCATGATTCAATAAGCCGCATTCTTAACCCTGTTTGGGTTATTGCTGTAGTTTTTTGAGAAATCAACTATCCTTCTCACCACATCATCATTCACATCACTCTGCAGGCTCTTAAGGTAGTATCGCACAGCCTCAAGTTCCTCATTTTCAAGGAATCCTGCCAGTTTTATTAACTCATTATCACTATCGTTTGGGAAATTGGTTGAACCATACAAAGTAAAGGTTCTATTCATAAGCTAATAAATAAATTAATAAATCACTTTTAGAAAGAACGTGCCAATTTAATCTGAAATTGCATTAAAGATATTAAAAATTTTATAAGAACAAATATCTTCTGGAAAGTCCTAAAAACAGTACTTTCCAATGCAGTATTATCATCAATTTGGCGATAGAAAAGCTATTCATTAATTTATCACCTGCCAGCCCTTAGAACACAAAACTGTTTATGTGGCAGTCAATGTTAAATTCTTTTCCTTAACCATACGCCGAAGGTTAATCAGTGCATAACGCATTCTACCCAAAGCAGTATTTATGCTCACATTGGTATGATCAGCAATTTCCTTAAAACTTAATTCACAATACTGACGCAGAATCAATACCTCTTTTTGTTCTTCGGGTAACGAGTCAATTAAACCGCGGATATCTTTTCGGATCTGGCGGTCAATTATTGTGTCTTCTGCAGGTCTGTCTGCATACTTTCTGGAATTCAGGATATCAAGTCCAAAATCTTCCCTTGAAGTAGCATTTAACTGTTTTTCTTTTCTATAATGATCAATCACTAAATTATGCGCAATTCGTAATACCCAGGCTAAAAATTTGCCATTATCCTGATATTTGCCGCAATCCAGTGATTTGATCACTTTAATAAAAGTGTCCTGAAAAATGTCTTCAGCAAGGTGCTGATTCTTAACAAGAAGAAAGATATACGTGTAAACCTGCTTTCTATACCGGTTGATGAGCAGTTCAAGACTGTTCATATCGCCACTGACGAACTTTTCTACAAGTTCATTGTCAGTCAGATAAATGTTATTCAAAACTACCTCCTTTTTGAGTTAAAAAAGCTAAGTAGAATTTGTGCGATAGGCTGTCCTCCGGTATTAAATATTAAGATAAACGTAGAATTACAAAATAAAGCAATAATTTTGTGAATATACTTTTTTTGAACAAAAAAATTGATTCTTTCTTTTGTAATGCTTGATAACGATAATTTATACGATAAAAATGAGATTCTGGTTTCAGGAGCAAAGGTACATAATTTAAAAAATATTAATCTCAGTATTCCCAGAGATAAATTGATTGTTGTTACTGGGTTGTCGGGTTCCGGAAAATCCTCCCTTGCTTTCGATACCATTTACGCCGAAGGTCAGCGTCGCTACGTGGAAAGTTTGTCTTCTTATGCCCGCCAGTTTTTAGGACGTATGAACAAACCCGAGGTAGATTTTATAAAAGGTCTGCCTCCTGCTATTGCCATTGAACAAAAAGTGAACACAAGGAACCCGCGATCCACTGTGGGCACTTCAACTGAAATATACGATTACCTGAAATTGCTATTTGCCAGGATTGGAAAAACCATTTCTCCGGTTTCCGGAAAAGTGGTCAAAAAGGAAACGGTTACCGATGTGGTGAATTACATTACTTCTTTTCCGGAAGGCAGCCGCCTTTACATTATGTATACCCTGAATAATAAAGGTAATTTGAGTTTTGCGCAGCAGTTGGAAGATTTGAAACATCAGGGCATAACACGTTTGAATATTAATGGAGAACCTTTGAAGCTGGAAGAAGCTATTGTTAAATATGAACCGGCAAAAAAAGACAAGGTACATGTTATTGTCGACCGTATTGTAGTTGCATCCGATGAGGATTCTAAAAGCCGTTATGCCGACTCCGCCCAAATGGCTTTTCAATCGGGTGAAGGCTACTGTCTGATTAGTGAAGCTGAAAACAGTCAGCAACAGCGTGTTTTCAGCGATAAATTTGAAGCCGATGGCATTCAGTTTGAAGAACCCAGCGTTCATATGTTTAATTTCAATAATCCGGTGGGGGCCTGTCCGAAGTGTGAAGGATATGGTAAAATTATAGGAATAGATGAAGACCTTGTTATTCCAAATAAGAATTTATCCATATACGATGATGCTGTTGTATGTTGGAAAGGCGATAAAATGGTGAAATGGAAAGAAAAGCTGATCTATAATGCAGCCAAATTTGATTTCCCCATTCACCGACCTTTCTTTGAATTAACAGATGAACAAGTGAAGGTCCTTTGGAATGGCAACCGGCATTTTCATGGCATTAATGACTTCTTCGAATATCTGGAATCAAAAAAATACAAAATTCAGTACCGTGTAATGCTGTCGCGTTACCGGGGAAAAACAACCTGCCCAGAATGCAAGGGGGCAAGGCTTAAAAAAGAAGCAAACTGGGTATTTGTCCAGAATAAATCCATCCAGGATTTGGTGCTCTTGCCGGTTTCTGATCTTCATGCTTTTTTTGATTCCATCAAGCTATCTGCTCATGATCTGAAAGTCGCATCACGGATTTTAACGGAAATTCAAACCCGACTGAAATATCTGAATGATGTGGGACTGGGTTATCTCACTCTGAATCGCCTCTCCTCTACCCTTTCTGGTGGTGAAAGTCAACGTATAAACCTTGCCACAACGCTCGGTAGTAGTCTGGTTGGTTCCCTTTATATTTTGGATGAACCCAGCATTGGCTTGCATCCCAGAGATACCGGTTTACTTGTTCAGGTATTAAAAAACCTGAGGGATATTGGAAATACGGTAATGGTAGTGGAACACGAAGAGGAAATCATGAAGGCGGCTGATGAAATAATTGATATCGGGCCTGCAGCAGGACGTCTGGGAGGTGAGGTGGTTTATAAAGGATCTTTTAAAGAATTAATAGAAAAGAATGAGGGATTGACTGCCCGATATTTGCGCGGTGACTTGAAAATTGATGTGCCGATAAGCAGGCGAAAATGGACGAATTTCATTGAAATTGCAGGCGCCCGGGAGAATAATTTAAAGAATCTGGATATCAGAATTCCATTGAATACCATTACGGTCATTACCGGCGTAAGTGGTTCAGGTAAATCTTCGCTTGTTAAAGGAATCTTATATCCGGCATTGAGTAAAATGATAAACGGTTCAGGCGAAAAAAGCGGCAAATTTGGTCGGATTTCCGGAGATACCCATATGTTATCTTCTGTAGAATTTGTAGATCAAAATCCTATAGGAAAATCTACCCGCTCCAATCCTGTAACCTATATCAAAGCCTATGACGAAATAAGAAAACTTTTTGCGAATCAGCCGTTAGCAAAATACAATGGATTTACGCCTTCTCATTTCTCTTTTAATATTGATGGCGGTCGTTGTGAAGAATGTCAGGGTGAAGGAGAAATTAAGGTTGAAATGCAATTTATGGCAGATGTGCATTTGATTTGTGATACGTGCCATGGAAAAAGATTTAAGGAAGAAGTCCTGGATGTTCAGTTTGATGGCAAAAGCATCCATGACGTGCTGGAATTAACCATTGATGAGGCAATCGCATTTTTTGAAAAGCATAAAGGTACTACTGAAAAAGCAATAGCACGTAAAATGACTCCATTGGCCAATGTAGGACTCGGATATGTCAAACTGGGACAGGCATCCAGCACCTTATCGGGTGGTGAAAGCCAACGTGTGAAGCTGGCTTCGTTTTTAGGCGCTGAAAGCAGAAATGAACCCGTTTTGTTCATATTTGATGAACCTACTACCGGTCTGCATTTCCATGATATTAAAAAACTGCTGGACGCATTTAATCAGCTTCTGGCAAATGGACATTCTGTATTGATCATCGAACATAATCCCGATGTCATCAAAACAGCAGACTGGATTATAGATTTAGGACCGGAAGGAGGCGAAAACGGGGGTTACCTCTTATTTGAAGGAACCCCCGAGTCACTCATCGACTGTGAACAGTCGTATACCGGAAAATATCTGAAGGATAAAATTATTGTTCCTGGAAACCGAACATAATAGCTACGCAACCACTATTTGGAAATTCTGATTTTTGGTTGGCAACCGGAACTTTAACAATGATCTTAAGCTGTTGGCTCGATTCCAGTTTGAAATCCCATGTGCCAGCCATATCATGTTGTTTATTATCGAACAACACATTTTTATAGGCATCAACAACCTGAAATTCAATATTCGGTAAAGTTTCCGATCCACAAATGGCCAAACGATAATTCTGGCCTGAATAGAAAGTTTTGTATAATTCGGCTTCTTCACCTTCAGTTAAAATGGCTGCATGATAATTACCATCATGAGTGTAGCCTGTGAGTTCAAGTTTGCATAATTTCTTGGCAAATCCTTTGCATTGTGCATGAACAGAATTGTTTACCGCAAACAAAACACAAAGAACAATGATATACGGCAGGAACTTTTTCATAGTGGTAATTTTTATTGGACGAAGTTATTTCTTAATGATTTAACAGCAGCTTGAAGTTCAGCAAATGCCTCCGGCGTAACTGTAATTTTAGTCTGGGATTTAAGTGTTGTAACGGCGGCAGTATCTCCCTCATCCACTTTCACCGAAGAAGTTTGAACTTCTATTTTATCAAAAGCTACTTTTAGATTATGCAATTCATTAATTAATTCAGTGATGTCCCTATTTTCCTGACCCTGGAGATTTTTTGTGTTATCCTGCAGCATTCTTTCCACAATACTGAAAGAAAGTTTTTGCTCGGCAATACGATCAACCAGCCTGTTTCCCTGTACCGGACTATTGCCAACCATTTGCGTGCCAATATATAATCCTTCAATCCATCCTCCAACAAGCACCATAGCTGCCACATCCTGCTGATCGTTCTCTTTCAGATAGGAACTCGAATTCAGGAAAGTCTCAGAAATGATATCCATAACCACATCGCGATTGTTCAGGTTCTGCTCAAGCCTTTTCATGGTTTCTTCATCAATGGCGTCACTGATACCCATTTCATTGGCTAGTTGCTTAGTGGCATCCATATATTTAAGCGAAGTCTGGGATTGATCAAACAGACATGCAAAGCTCAGGTCGGTGGTATAAATGCCAAGATTGAGCGCTTTACTTTTATTGGTGGAATATTTTTCTACGTTGGATATTTCGTTCAATAGCGTCTCATTGTATTTAACGCCTGCTGATTTTAAAATCATAGCTGTCTCTAACGGAGAAGGCAGCGAATAAAAAATCTTTTTCGCCTTATCAATATCATCAAAAATATCTTCCTCAGTTAAGAAATCCTCCATTTGCACTTCTTTTCCTTCCTGATTCTTTTTAAAGGACTTACATGAATTACCCAGAAATAAGAATCCGGATAATGCAACAATGCTGACCAATCTTAGGGTATAGTAGTTATGCATGAGTAAAAGGTTTAATATTGATTTCTTAATAAATTAAGAACCCTGGTTAAAATTAATTCTTTTTTCAAGATTTCAAAATTCATTGCGGATTATGTACCGTTCAGCACTTTTTAACGATGATTAAAGCTTAAAGTTACTCATTTGTTTGTTTTTTTGAACAGGGGAATTGAACATGATATCAACAGGCAGGTTATTTGTTGATTTTTTGATTTGACAATTTGATGATTTGTGAGAGTCAGATCGGGCAGATTATTCAAAGTAAAACCGACTTTACCTGTGTATAAAATACGGTATAAATCACCGACCATGTTATCTGACCGGTAATCAGCCATAAAATATTTTTTACACTATTCCCGTAATATTTGGCAGTAAGAAATGCGCCCAAGGGTATGGATAAGATTACCGGACTCAATATCACAATTCCAAATAAGCCGTAACGCATTTTAATTTTTACAAACCTCCTGTTTCGTTTTGTAAAAATCTTTTTTCTTTTACCTTGAAACTTAAGATTCTCTGGCCAGTGCCTATTCCACATTTTTATAAGAAATCCCGAAAAATAGAAAAAGATAATTGCGCCTACAATACCACCGATATTGGTATACATCAGCGTTTCCATAACCGACATGCGCATGACATATATGGCCACTGGAAAAGTCGCTGCAAATTTCCAGGTACAAAAGAAAACGATGGTCCATTCTTTCATCTGCTATCAGAAAAAAAGTGACCTGCAAATATAGTTATACTGGATACTAGATACTAGATGTCGGATACTTGATGTTTGTCTTGCGAGTTGGTTGAAATCAAAGATTTCGCGCAGATTCCGCAGATGAACGCAGATGGTAGATTCTTTATACGCCACAGAGTGGCAGCTTATTTCAGCCCAATGGCAACGCCTTGGGAAATGTGTAAACAAATACAAAAACGTCCTGAAGGGACAGCTTAATTTGTCCTTTCAGGACGCAGGTTTTGTGATGTATCAAAACCCCGAGGCGTTGCCATCGGGCTGAAGTAAATTAGGCTTTCAGCCTGGAAAATCCTAAGTTTTGGCCTTTTACAAACACACCCCATCCCCCACTCCCCACTCCCACACATCTAGCATCAAGTATCTAGCATCCAGCATCTTTTTTTATCCGATTACCGATCACCGATTACCTCTTCTTCACCTCCTCACCCTATCCATTTCTTCCCTATATTTGCCCCATGACCACCAAGGAACGCATAACCGCCATTATTCAATATTTCAATGATAATATGCCTGTGGCAGAAACCGAATTGCACTATTCGGATGCATTCAGCCTGCTGGTTTCTGTGATACTTTCGGCACAATGTACCGACAAACGCGTGAATCAGATCGCACCTGCTCTGATGTCCCGGTTTCCGGATGCCTTTGCCATGGCAAATGCTGAGCCCGCTGAAATATTCGAATTCATTAAATCGTGCTCCTATCCCAACAGCAAATCGAAATACCTGTCCGCCATGTCCCAAAAACTGGTTTCGGATTTTCAGGGCAAGGTTCCGGAAAAAGTGGAGGATCTTATGAAGTTGCCCGGTGTAGGTCGAAAAAGCGCCAATGTAATTACACTCGTGGCTTACGGAAATCCATCCATGCCTGTGGACACCCATGTATTCAGAGTAGCAGAGCGTTTGGGCCTGACTACCCGTGCAAAAAATCCTTTTGATTCAGAAATGCAACTGGTCAAAAACCTGCCCAGATCGGTTCTTCCTATTGCACACCACTGGATTATTTTACATGGACGATACGTGTGCGTTGCCCGGAAACCCAAATGTACTGAATGCGGTTTGAAAAGCTGGTGCCGTTTTTATAACAGCAGTTTACAAGGCTAATTTTTTTTAGTTTGTTATAATAAATTTAATTTATTACATTTGCATCATTATAATTCGATGATGAATAAATTATCAAACAAGGCTTTCTTCTTTTACTTTTATTTCCGGGTAACCTGAAGGGGCTTGTTTTGCATATATAGAAGATATATAAAGCCCCGCGAAAACGGGGCTTTTTTTTTAATATTAACACATTACTATGACAACCGAAGCGCCAAAACCAAAACGAATTGCCATCCAGGGTGGTTACGGAGCATTCCACGAGATTGCTGCTTATGGATATTTTGAAAATGAAGAAATAGAAATTGTTCCGCGAAATACATTCAAGGACTTATTCAAAGCACTAAAACAGGGAAAAGTCGACTTCGGCATTACTGCCATTGAAAATTCCATCGCAGGAAGCATTTTACCCAATTATACCTTATTACAGGAGTCCAATCTGCAAATTGTGGGTGAGGTATATTTAAGGGTAAAGCAAAATCTGGTTGCCTTGCCGGGCCAAACCATTAAGGATATCCGGGAAGTTTATTCCCATCCTATGGCAATACTCCAATGTCAGCGGTTCTTCGACGACCATCCAACCATCCGGTTAATCGACAGTGCCGATACGGCATTGAGTGCCAAAGACATTTCAGACAAGAAAATGAAAAATGCAGCGGCCATATCTTCCGGAAAGGCAGCCGAAAAATACCATCTCGAAATTATCGCTGAAGGAATCGAAACGCATAAAAAAAACTATACACGATTTCTAATCCTGGAAGGCAAAAATGGCCATCTCCACGATGTTACTTCCATCAACAAAGCATCCCTTACTTTTGCACTGGCGCATAAGATAGGCGGACTTTCCAAGGTGCTTTCCATATTGTCCTATTACGACATTAACCTGGCCAAGGTACAATCTATGCCCATTATCGGAGAAGACTGGGAATACCAGTTCTTTGTGGATGTGGAAATTGAAAATTACCGGCTGTATTATCAGGCTATTGAA
The DNA here is from genome assembly GCA_963733535.1 of uncultured Bacteroidota bacterium. Classification (GTDB taxonomy): domain Bacteria; phylum Bacteroidota; class Bacteroidia; order Bacteroidales; family UBA10428; genus UBA5072. Next base: position 414,574 of record CAVTDR010000010.1, on the reverse strand, counting down.
GCAATAAGGCCATTTACCAGTAATCTTCAGATACTGGGTGAGTATTTAAAAGGTAAATCTATAATGGAATAAACGTATGAACGTATCATTAAAATTAGAAAAATTAGATTTCAAAGGTATTTCACATGAACGGCCTTTGATTATGGCTGGACCCTGCAGCGCAGAGTCAGAAGAGCAGGTTATGGAAACCGCCCGGCAACTCAAAGCAAACGGTATTGGAATTTACCGGGCCGGATTGTGGAAACCCCGTACCCGTCCGAATGCCTTTGAAGGAGTTGGAAAAGAAGGTTTACCCTGGCTGAAAAGAGTGAAAGAGGAACTCGGAATGTACACCGCCACTGAGGTTGCAAATGTAAAGCATGTATACGATGCCCTGAAAGCAGGTATTGATATTATCTGGATCGGAGCCCGTACTACTGCCAACCCCTTTGCCGTTCAGGAAATTGCGGATGCATTGGAAGGCGTTGATGTCCCGGTTTTTGTAAAAAATCCGGTAAGCCCCGACCTTGAACTATGGATTGGTGCGCTGGAACGACTGAACCGCGCCGGTATTACAAAACTGGCCGCCATTCACCGGGGATTTGCAATCTACAACAGAACACTATACCGCAATAATCCGCAATGGGAAATTCCTATTGAACTAAAACGTCAGATTCCCGATCTCCCTATCATTACTGATCCCAGCCATATTTGTGGCAGCCGCGATCTGCTTTTTGAAGTATCGCAACGTGCCATGGACCTTGACTTCTACGGATTAATTATTGAGTCGCATTGTAATCCCGATGTGGCTCTGAGTGACGCACAGCAACAATTGACGCCTCATAACCTGGACGTGTTGATCCATAAATTGGTACTTCGTTCTGCCAATGTCCAAAATAATTTAATTTTGTCATCGCTGGAGGAATTGCGACATGAGATTGACAAATACGACGATAAACTGATGGACATTTTTGAACACCGTATGGCCATTTCCAGAAAAATCGGGGCCTATAAGAAACAGAACAACATTACCATTTTACAGACCACACGATGGGACGAAATTCTCAGGAACAAAATTGACCAGGCTGCTAAAAAAGGGATGAGTGAGGAGTTCATTATCAAAATTTTCAGGGCCATTCACGAAGAATCCATCAATCACCAGACAAAAGTAATGAATGGATAAATTAAAAACAGTAAACCTTACACAAAACAGGATATGCGAACGGTAACAATTCATACCGATCAGAAGGAATCAAAAATTATGATTGGTGAAGATTTCAGGAATGTAACGCAATACCTGCCATCTGGTAAAACCATCGTTATTACGGACGATAACCTGTTGAAACATTATGGGAAACATTTTGAATCTTTTCCTATTATTTCAATCGGTTTGGGTGAAACAAACAAGACCCTGGAAACCGTTTCACACATACTGGACAGGCTGATTGCCCTGGAAGCCGATCGTTCTACTTATATTGTTGCAGTTGGTGGTGGAATCGTTTGTGATGTTGCCGGATTTGCGGCTTCCATATACATGCGAGGTCTTTCTTATGGTTTTGTCTCCACTACCCTCTTGTCTCAGGTAGATGCCAGCCTGGGAGGTAAAACCGGAGTGAATTTCCTCGGTTATAAGAATATGGTTGGCGTTTTCAGTCAGCCCGATTTTGTGATTGCGGATATAAGAATGCTTCAAACCTTGGAAGAAAAAGAATTCCGTTCGGGATTTGCAGAAATAATTAAAGCAGCAATTATAAAGAATGATTTGCTTTTCAGCTATATCGAACACAATATTGACCAGGCCCTGAAAAAAGAACCGGCGGTTTTGGAAAAGATGATTTACGATTCCGTGCTAATTAAATCCCATGTTGTAGAATCGGATGAAAAAGAAAAGGGAGAGCGTAAAAAACTGAATTTTGGACATACCTTTGGCCACGCAATTGAACATTTAACAGGAATGCTGCATGGAGAAGCTGTAAGCATTGGAATGTCCATGGCGGCTGATTTATCGGTTAAGATGGGTATCCTTTCACAAAACGATCACAACCGTATTATTGCTTTACTGAAAAAAACAGGATTACCGGTTCATATTCAGCTGAAGCCCGAAGACTTAATTGCTGCCATGAAAAAAGATAAAAAAAGGCAGGCCGATACACTGCATATGATTCTGATTGATAAAATAGGTCATGCTGTGATTCAACAAATATCCATTCAACAAATTGAAAAATTGATATGATTTGTGTAAGTATATCTGATAAAGATCTGAAAAAATGTTTGGCCATTCTTGAAAAAGTAGAAATGGCAGAAATCCGGATCGATCTTGCTGAATTCAGCAATGAAGAAATTAAGGAGGTTTTTTCAAAAGGCAAAAAACTAATTGCAACATGCCGGCCCGGAAAGATTAAGGACCATGAAAGGGTGGAGATGTTGAAAATTGCCATCGAATCGGGGGCTACTTATGTTGATATTGAATACGAAGCGACTGCAGAATATAAAAGCGATATTATTGATTTTGCCCATAAGCACCAGTGCGATGTAATCATTTCCTACCACAACTACGACAAAACTCCGGAACTAGATGAACTGGAAAATATTGTAAACCAATGTTATACTCAGGGTGCCGACCTGGCCAAAGTTGCCACCCATGTGAATGTGAACAGGGATAATTCAAAAATTCTTTCGTTATATAAAGCTCCGGGACGACTTGTTGCTATTGGAATGGGAGATCTGGGAAGAATCAGCAGAATTGTTGCCCCTTTTCTGGGTGCTGAATTCACCTATGCATCCGTTGAAGACGGTTCAGCAACTGCTCCGGGCCAAATTAACTACGAAAGATTGAATCAGTTTTTTATTGAGATTCAACAGATTTAAAAGATATGAATAGATTCGGAAACACATTTAGAATCAGCATGTTCGGTGAATCGCACGGCGTTAATGTCGGAATGGTTCTCGATGGATGCCCGGCTGGAATACCACTGGCATTTCATGATTTTGTGGAGGATTTTGACCGGAGAAGAAGTGGAGCCAAAGGAACAACTCCGCGTAAGGAATCAGACATCCCTCATATTGTATCCGGTGTATTTAATGATGTTACTACAGGGGCACCCATTACTATTATTTTCGATAATAACAACACCCGTTCCAGAGATTATGCAGCCTTACGCGAAACACCCCGGCCTGGCCATGCTGATTTTGTGGCTGCTCAAAAATTTGGCGGATACGAAGACTTTCGCGGGGGTGGTCATTTCTCAGGCCGCCTAACCCTGGGCATTGTTGCGGCAGGAGTAATTGCAAAAAAAATCATTAAGCCGATAACAATACAGGCACAAATCAAAGAAATCGGCGGATCTGCAGATATTGACACAAAGCTGGAAGAAGCTATTGCAAAGGAAGACTCACTGGGTGGGATTATTGAATGTTCAGCCTCTCATATGCCTGTTGGACTTGGAGAACCCTTCTTCGACTCCCTGGAGTCTGTACTAAGCCATATGATGTTTTCCATTCCCGCCATAAAAGGTATTGAATTCGGCTCAGGTTTTGCAGCAGCGCGTATGTGGGGAAGCGATCATAACGATAAATTGATCGCTGTATCCGGAAAAACTGCTACCAACCATGCCGGTGGAATCAATGGCGGTATCAGTAATGGAAACGATCTGGTTTTCCGGTTAGCTGTTAAACCAACATCCAGTACGCATCAGACGCAACATACCATGAATATTAAATCCGGAAAAATGGTTGATCTTTCCATTGAAGGCCGACACGATACATGCATTGCTCTTCGGATTCCGGTTATCATTGAAGCAGCCACAGCCATTGTTCTGGCCGATTTTATGCTTCAGGAACAAAAAATAAGCAGGGTATATCATTCACAAAATCAATCATCCCATCAAAAATAACCTCATTTTTAACTGCATAATTATTCGATTTCATGAAAATACTTGTTCTTGGTGCCGGTAAAATGGGCTCCTGGCTTATTGAATCTCTTTGTCTGGATTATGAGGTAGCTGCCTTTGATATGGATCTGACGCGGCTGAAGTACTTTTTTAATACAGTGAAGCTGGTATCCTACGAAGAAATCAGGGAATTCAATCCCGATATCGTGATTAACTCGGTCAATCTACAACTTACCGTTCCGGTTTTCAGAGAGATTTTGCCCTATGTCAGTAAAGATTGCATTCTTGCCGATATCACCTCTGTGAAAAACGGACTTCGGAAATTCTACCCCGAATCAGGTCATCGCTTTGTTTCCACCCATCCCATGTTTGGACCTACTTTCGCCAATCTGAAAGATCTTACTGGCCAGAGTGCTATCATTATTAAAGAATCCGACGAAGCAGGAAAAGAATTCTTCAAGAACTTCTTTGAATCTTTTAACCTCAATATTTTTGAGTATTCGTTTATCGAACACGATGAAACCATTGCATATTCCCTGTCGATTCCCTTTGCGTCGACCATGGTTTTTGCTGCATGTATGAAAAAACAGGAAGCCCCCGGCACCACATTCCGTAAACATCTGGAAATTGCCAAGGGATTGTTTTCCGAAGATGATTTTTTATTATCTGAGGTACTGTTTAGTCCTTTTACGCTGACGCAACTTGAAAAGATCAGTCAGAAATTGGAATACCTGCGCGAGATCATCGATAAAAAAGATGAGCATGAGATGCGTAAATTTATTAATGATCTCAGGAGAAATATCCGGTAGGTGTTATTGACAAAAATCAATGATATATTGCAAAACTTCTGTATTGCCTAAATCTTTTGATTTCTTAAGACTGGAACAGCCGGTATCCTTATCTCCTGATTTGATTGACGCAATTCCGTAATACATCCAGACTTCGGCATCATTTGGATTCAAATCGAGCGACATGGATAAGTCGTTTATTGAATAGCGGTAAGTTCCGGTTTTGTAATAGGTTTTGCCTCTGGCTTTGTAATATTCAGAATGGTTGGGATCATCTTTGAGATTCCGGTTAAAACATTTCAATGCATTAATATAATCCGCAGCCTCGTAATAATAGGTTCCACAAACAAATACTGCATTCATATCCTCTTCAAAATACTTCAAAACCATTTGCATATCTTTTATGGCCGATGTCCAGTTTTTTAAATTGGCATATGCTTGGGCCCTTAACGGATATAAACTGAAATCAGCAGGATCTTCCTTTAATGCTTTTGTAAAGTCGCTCACAGCCTCTTTGGCTCTTCCGGTTTTCAGGAAGGCATGCCCGCGTTGCGCAAATAGGCCCGGAATTTGTTTCTGTATATTGAGTGCAGAAGAAAAATCCCCTGCTGCTGCAGCAAAATTCTGTTGGCCCATAAATGCCTTGCCGCGTATAACTAACAGTCGGTAATCGCTTTCAGATGCAAGCTGATCATCGATAAACGCTATTGCCTTTTCGTATTGTTTTCGTTTGACGTACCGATCAGCCTCCGACAATATTTTTTCGGTATTGTCGTACCAATCGTTTTCCCATAGTGCAAACCATGCCGCTGTTTCCTGTATTCTGTCGAAAGCTATATCTCTTTTAATGCTATCTTCCTGCAAGCGGAACGGTGAGGTCAGGTGACTTTTCAGAAACTGAACAGCGAGTTCGGCATTGCCTTCCATGGAATAAACGCGGGCGATCCATATATCGGCCAAATGAGGATTGATTTCATTGGCTTCATTAAAATCTGTCAGCGCTTCATTGAATTTTCCCATATTCAGGTAAACAGCACCTCTTTTCAGAAACAAATTTTCGTCGGCATTATTCCTGTATATGACCTGTGAATATTGTTCAATTGCATTCTGATACTCACCTTTCAATGCAAAAGCACTTCCCTGCAGATATTGATCATCCACAGGTTGTCCAAGCAAAATGGCACCGTAAAAAGACAGACAGACCATCCATATGGTACGGCCCGAAAGTAAAAGATTAATTCGTAATTGTCTTGCCATCACCTTCTGCATATAAATGAATAAATCCTACCAAAGTACGGATTTCAATCCCGCTGATCCGGGGTTCATAAACGTCACATACATAATAGTAAACTCCGGTAGCTAATTTGTTTTCGGTATTCCGGTACTTACCGTCCCATTTTATATCTGCATCACTGGTTTCGTAAACCAATTGGCCATAACGGTTGAAGATTTTCATATCCACCTTGTCCACAAAATGGTTGGGATTATTGGAAAGATAGATATCGTTGTAGTTATCCCCATTAGGCGTAAAAATGTTGGGTAGAGAATATAGCGAACAATTGTCAATACATATTTTAGAGGAGAAGGGACTTTTATTCTCAAACGAATCGATGGCCACGACCGAATAGCAACCTGCCAGCGGTGTTCCCAAATCGAAAATATGCCGGTATACCGTATCGGTAGCAGGGGAAACAGATGCTATGGAATCCATTTCTGAAGCCATATCAGGAGCATAATAAATATTGTACCGTACCACATCATTTGCACAGGTTGTATTTGGATTGGTCCATGTCAGGATATTCATGGCATTGCTGTCACAAACCGACTGCACAAATAAATTTGGTGCACACGGAGGATTGATATCCTGAGGGGTACCCGAAATGATATGAGACAAATTCCGGTTATAAAATACAGATCCCTCATTATTTCGCCATCCCAGACTCTTAACCTGATATGTAAATGTTTGCCCGTTTTGAAGGCCGGCATCCACATAAGTATTGGTATTCACAATATCTATTGAATCAAAAGGAGCACTTCCTGTTTTGCGGTAAATTACATATTGATCATTGATCCATGGTGTCCTTTTCTGGATTTTCAAAGTCAGTGTATTATCTGAAGGAGTAATGACTATATATAATGAAGAAGCAGTTTCACTTTCATTGGGACGCATTTCAAACCGATTCCCCGGCGTATTATTTATCATAGTCACTTTGTAATAATAAGGGAATACAGTCGTATTCAATATATCGGTAAATGTTGTATCATTCAGGTCGGAGGTGAATATAGAATCGATGGCTACAAAGCCAGTGGCTTCTGAAAGTGACCTGTAAATCTTAAAAATATAGGGGCCTGGGGCGACAATGTTGTCAAAATTTCTTGGCTTAATCCAGGAAATAAATATGGAACCATTTACCGGATCTATATTTGTTACACTCACATTAAGCATAGCCGGAAAACCGGGAACTAATAAAGCACAAAGTTCGTCTGACGCAAAACTTTCGCTTCCATCTTCATAGAAGGCAGTAATCCGGTAACAATAATCAACGCCTTGTGCAAGACCTTCGCCATTATCATCATCAATAAAAACAGTATCCGCTGCATCACTAACAGAAGCAATTCTTACAAAGCCAGTATATCCTGGTACACCATTTTCACAACTGTCGGGGTCAAATCCCGAATTCCCTTCCCTGCGGTAAATATAATACCCTGCAACAGATCCACAGCGACTTTGATTCCATTTCAGGCTAATATGTACACTGGTTGAAGAAGAAGTCAGGTTTTTAGGTGAAGGGGCAAGAACTTTAATATTAAAGTTATCTATATCAAACAATTCGATATCCGCATTTCGGTCCTCACTCTTGAGCATAATCTGCCAGGGAAGTCTGCGAATATGATCGCAGGTAGTCTGCCAGCGAAAGGTGGAAGTGGAGAATCCCAGTCCTTTGGCCACCCTCGTAAAAGTAGCCGGTGAAGACGACTGTACAAACGGACCACCCGTCATGATTTGACGAATGGAATCATTATCAGCGTCTGTAGTGGTCATTTGCATCTCAATCAGGGTACCTGCTTCAACGCAAAGCGATTGTAAAGGAGGATTAACGGGAGGATTGTTATCGGTTTCATAAACATCGATTTGCATATCCCGGGTGATATTTCCGATCTTCACCCCGTGCCGCCATTCTTCAACATTCATAGCTACATTGTATTTGCCCGTATCTACAGGGGCATACCAAATAAGATCTCCGATAACAGGATCAACATATAAGGTATCACTTGCTTCCGGCAATGTATAATTTTCTATGGGTTTGCCATCTTGTTCAGTACATATGGTGATTTTATAGGAAAGACTATCACCATCCGGATCATACGCTGATGGGTTATGAATAAAAATATGTCCTCTTGCTGCTCTGTCCAGCGGGAAATTCAGCAACACAGGTGAGCTGTTTTTTCCAATATCAGGACTTACAATAAATATGGTTTTAATGGAAAAAATCACATTTACCGAATTTGGAATATTCTGAATGCCGTAATTTCGGTTTGGATCCTGCATTATGATCTGATATACACCCGGACCCGGAAAAGTATGGTTTGCAGTATATTCATTGAATTTATAATCGTTGGGAAGAAGCACTTCCTTGTTGCGGCTAATAATAGAAGATGTATTGTCGCCCCAGTCAACCATTAATTCGGGCCGGTCTGCGGCACTTTTGGTATACGTAAAAGTAGAAACTGTTACAATGTATGTGTTCCCTGAAACCAACCTGAATGTGATTTGTCCGCCACGGTTATGAGTTGCCAGGGCAGTAACAGGCATAAGTAAAATCAACCATCCGATTATTACCAGTCGTTTCATTCTTACAAAGCTAACAATTCCAAATGAGATTAAGGAGCACATATGAATTATTGTATTGCAACTATTTCCTTGTTATTCTGCCAATCAAACCTCAAACCTTTTTGAATATTACCGGAGTTCAGAATCACCAGATTTGTCTGATCCATATTAATATCAAATAGCATCATATTGTTTATAGTAATTTCATGGATACTCTTATCAGGTAGATTGCCAGAATAATATATCCAAAGATACAAATCCTCTGAATCATCTTTGCGCTGAAACGACAGGTTAATGGTATCATTCCCTGCAGAAATTATAAAACGTTTTTGCATATATGTATTTACCATTCCAAATTCTTCGCGTGTAAAATCAATTCCCGGTTGTGATTCTATGTTTTTTTCATACAGATGAAAAAACAATAGTGTAAAATCATCTTTCAGAATTTTATGGGATACGGAAATGGTTTTTTTTGCCGGGTCAATATCAAGAAGGGTATAACAGACATGTACCGGATGGGCAACAAACAAATAAGCAATTAAAAGGGCGTTGGTAAGTGTCATTTTATCTTTTTAGTTGGATAGATACGGTTTCAAAATTAAAACAAAAAACATACCCTTTCCGTACTTTATTCATGATAATATTATTAAGGTACTTAGGATACTTTTTAACCATTGATCAAAATTATCCTGCAGATCATCAAGATTTTGCCATACCAGATTATAATTATGATACATTTGAAATTTACGCATGAGGACTCATCTGCCATGAAACAATTTTCTGCTAGAACGTGCTGCATTTTCATTTCAATCTGGATTATGCTTGCCAGTAATGCACAGGAGCCATTGATTCAATATGGGATTTCACTGGCAACAAGTTATACGGATTCTGAAGTTCCTTTCTGGATGCGATCCAATCAATTTGGCAACATACCGCCTGAAGGATTATCCCTGGGTGTAGTACCTCATATTTCAAAGGAATATAGTAATAACCGGAGAGCCGGATGGGGTTTTTCGGCTGAAGGACGCATAAATGTTAGTGATTCCGTAAATTTTATTCTTACTGAAGGATACCTGAAAGGACGTTTGGGTATATTTCAGCTATCCGGCGGACGTATCAAACAAATAACCGGTCTGTGCGATACCCTTTTATCATCAGGCTCTTTTAGTGTTTCCGGGAATGCTTTGGGAATTCCTCAAATTCAAATTTCCATTCCTGATTTTTATACTTTGCCTTTTTTCAGACGAACTATTGCTATAAAGGGTAATTATGTTCACGGATGGATTGGTGATTGGTATATGGAAAATGGACGCATCGAGAACACCGCTCCCACCTATTTGCATCAAAAATCGCTCTATATGCGTTTTGGAAAAGCAACCTGGAAAACAAAAGTTTATGCGGGTTTTAACCATCAGGTTGTATGGGGAAATGAAAAAAAAATTCTGGGAGATGATTACACATTAAATACATTTCAAACTTTTATATACAGCAATTTAGGCAAGCGCTATAACGGAGACAGTATCACAGAAATGCGCGTTGGTAATAGCGTGGGTTCCATTGATCTTGCTTTGGAATATAATTTCAAAAATATCCGCCTCTTTATTTACCGTCAGACTTTTTATGATGCAGGCGCATTATACTATCTGGCCAATTTGCTGGATGGACTCAATGGAATTAGTATTATTAACCGGCCTGAAAATAGCAGGAAGGTAGGATGGAACCGGTTTCTGATTGAATTTTTTTATTCCAAAAACCAGGCGGGCGAAAAGTGGTCTCGTTATACCACATCTCCTTTCGAAGACTATTATAATAATCATTATTACAGTCCTGGCTGGTCATACAAAGGGATTGGAATTGGAAATCCTTTTATTACACCTCGTGGGTCAACCCGCAAAGGACTGCCTGTTGCAGGCCAGTACTATTTTCTGAATAATCGTGTAGCCGCTTTATATGCAGCTTTTGATATTGAAATTTGTAAATGGAACGTTTTAAGCAGGTTTTCCTATTCAATCAACTATGGAACCTACCGCACCAGTGCAACTGGAAAAGAATATGAAGGGGCTGAATATCCTTCACCCTATGGTGTTTTTCCAACACTTCAACAATTTTCCGGATATTTGAAAGCAGAGCGCCAATTAAAAAATCAGTACTCAATAGGTTTCATTGCAGCAATGGATAAAGGAGAATTATTTTACGATTCTTTTGGTTTCATGGCACAACTATCAAAATCATTCTAAATTTGAATAACTAACATCTTAAAAATACCCAGATACATGAAAGTTCTTATTACCGGTGCCGCAGGCTTTATCGGATATCATTTGACTGAGAAACTGATTGAGGCTGAATATGAAGTGATAGGTTTGGACAGCATTAACGATTATTATGATCTGAATTTAAAGTATGCCCGTCTGGACCAAACTGGTATAGCAAAAGAAAATATTCAGTACGGCAATATTGTTCAAAGTTCAAAATATCGAAATTACAGCTTTGTGCAACTTAAGCTGGAAGACCGTGAGGCTTTGGATAAACTATTCATGGAACAAAAATTCGACAAAGTCTGTAATCTTGCTGCTCAGGCAGGTGTTCGATATAGCTTAACCAATCCACATGCTTATATTGATAGCAATATAACCGGATTTTTGAATATACTGGAAGCGTGCCGTCATCATAAAATAAAGCATTTGGTATATGCGAGCAGTTCCAGTGTTTATGGGCTTAATGAGCAGATACCCTTCTCTGAAAAGGATAACGTGGATCATCCCATCAGTCTTTATGCCGCTTCTAAAAAAAGTAATGAATTGATGGCGCACACCTATAGCCATTTATTTCAGATTCCAACAACCGGATTAAGGTTTTTTACGGTTTATGGCCCTTGGGGACGTCCCGATATGGCGCTATTCATTTTTACCAAAGCTATTATTGAGGGTAAACCGATTCAGGTTTTTAATAATGGCGAAATGAAGAGAGATTTTACTTATATAGCAGATATTATTGAAGGCATCTATAGAATCATCAGTAATCTTCCCCCATCCGGAAATCCTGAATGGTCTGGTAAAAACCCGGATCCTTCTACATCTAAAGCACCCTATCAAATTTTCAATATCGGGAATAGCAAACCGGTAAATTTAATGGACTTTATTTATGCGATTGAAAAACAGGTGAATAAAAAAGCTACCCTGGAATTTCTCCCCATGCAATCAGGTGATGTAAAAGCCACTTGGGCGAGCGTGGATGAACTTTATGAATACTATCGGTATAAACCCCATTATTCCATTGAAGACGGAATTTCGCAATTTGTACACTGGTATAAAAAGTATTACAGTGTTTAAATAAAAGTATAATCATGATTCAGCATTAGACTTATTAGTTTGCTGTTTCAAATCAAAATAGCATATTTTCATCAAATTCAGGTAACATTTCTTTTTTTTCTGCGTCTACTCCCCTATTGATCCATTTATAATAAGGATATGATCATACAATTATACCAAAATATGAAAAACCGTATGAAATTGTTTTCACGAATGCCTTGGCTTATAATTATGGCTCTAGTTTTTATAGGTTCATCGTGCGTTACGCAAAAAAATGTAGAGTATATACAGGATAAAAACAAAGACACAAAAGCCTTTAAAGAGGCGCAGATAGAAGACTACCGCCTAAAAACCAGTGATGAATTATATATTCAGATCAGTAGCATGGATGATGTGACAACCAATCAATTTACAGGCATTGGAGGCGTTTCTCAATCCATTTATTCTTCCACATTAACACCTTATGGAGCTTCTCTCATTTCTTATACCATTGATAAAGAAGGATATTTGAATTTGCCGGTGATCGGAAAAATGTATGTAAAAGACAAGACCACAACAGAGGTGAGTAATATGTTAAAGGAATCGCTAACAAACATTTTAAATCAGCCACTGGTTACCGTTAAATTAGTGAACCGTTATGTATCTGTATTAGGAGAAGTTAAGCTCCCTGGCCATTATGTATTTTCCCAGGACAAAATCACCATTTTCGATGCGATCAGTCTCGCCGGCGATATAAATGATTATGGAAACAGAAAGGAAGTCGTTTTAACGCGCAACGAAAACGGTCAGAACATAAAAATCAATATCAATCTGACAAATTCCGATATCCTTTCGTCAAATTATTACTATCTACGACCCAATGATATTATATATGTGAAACCCCTCAGAAAAAAATTCTGGGATTTACGTCAGTTCCCTTATAGTATAATTCTATCAACCGTTACAACAGCTATTCTTGTATATAGTGTGGCGAATTAATGTTCACAAACCCGACAGTCCAAAACCATGCAGAAAATTCAAAATTCTCAATTACAGGAAGATAATGATATAAAAAAAATTATTGAACTGTTCACCAGAAACTTCAAGCTGATTGCGTTAGTTGTTCTTGTATCTCTGATTGTAGCTTTTCTGATTAATAAAAACTCGGTTTCTATTTACAGGGTATCTGCTTCGCTCCTCATTAAGGAAGAATCAAAAAAAGCTGCCTCCCCTAATGTAAACGATTTTTTAAACAGCGGCTTGTTTTCTTCCGGCCAGAATTTTCAGAATGAGCTTTGGGTTTTGAAATCTTCTCCCGTCATTACCCAGATGATTCAAAATCTGGATCTTCCGGTTACTTATTTCCGAAAGGAAGGATTTAAATATATTGATAATTACGGTCGGGTACCCTTCAGGGTTTCTCTGCTTAAAGGCCATGTGCAGCCGGTTGGCGTGCGTTTTAGTATAAAAATAATCGACGAAAAATACTTTCTTATAAAGGCAAAAGAAAAGAATGTTTCCATTCAGATGATTGACAATAACGAAGAATCTTCTGTCATTGAAAAATGGAAAGCTGAAACAAATGGCGAATTCGGAAAACTTATTGAAACGCCTGACATGGCCTTTATGATTGACATAGATTCCACCCTTTCATTGCAAAATGAGAAAGGGGCAACCTATTATTTCGAATTTGCAAGCATACCCACATTGGTTGAGGATTACAAAACCATTATTCAGTTTAATATTGTTCAAAAGGATGCTACTGTTGTAGAAATTGCAATGAAATCAGCCTCTGTCAGAAAGAGCAGAGACATTCTGAATGAACTGATGAATGTATATGCCCAGCAGAACCTTGAACAAAAAAATCACATAGCCAATATAACCATTGATTATATTGAACGTCAATTGGGCGAAATATCCGATTCACTGGCACAAACTGAGGATAATTTACAGAATTTTCGTTCTTCCAGGCAGCTGCTTGATATCTCGGATCAGGCTACCGGAATAACAGCACAATACAGAAACTTACAAAATCAGATGGCTGAAATGGTAACACGAAAACGATACTATGATTACGTGTATGAATACCTTTCAAATCACAATGATTTTTCTGATATGATTGTCCCTGCCAGTATGGGTATTCAGGATCAGCTTCTGAATACTTTAATGGCAGAGCTAATACAAGCTCAGGCTCAACGATCAAATCTTATACAAAACAACCAGGAAAAAAATCCGCTGGTACAAAAGCTAACCATTCAGATAACCAACCTTCAGAAAACCATAACGGAAAATATTACTGCGGTTAAAAAAACTACAGATATTTCCATTGACGAAATGAATAAACGGATTCACAGGATTGAAGCGGAAATGAGTCAAATGCCCGAAACCCAAAGGCAACTGGTGGGTATTGAAAGAAAATTCAAGTTAAACGACGCCATTTTTAATTACCTGTTGGAAAAAAGAGCAGAAGCAAAAATTACAAAGGCTTCCAATCTTCCTGATATCAATATCATTGAACCGGCCAAAATGATCGGTTCATCGCCGGTTGCTCCCAACAGGCTTTTAAATTATCTGATTGCTCTTATTTCCGGTGTGGTGATACCCTTCGGCTTTATTCTGATGAAAAGTGCAGTAAATAATAAAATAGAATCCCAGGAAGAGATTGAAAGGCTCGGACAGGTTGCAGTGCTGGGAAAAATCATGCACAATAATAAAAAGACCAATAATGTAGTTCATGAATTCCCTTCCTCAAGCATTTCAGAATCCATCAGAGCGTTGCGTACCAATATCGAATTTCACTATAAAGGGATTCCACATAAAGTCATTTTTATAACTTCCAGTATCGAAGGAGAAGGAAAATCATTTACGGCCTTAAATCTTGCTATGAGCTATGCCCATTTAAACCGTAAAACCATATTAGTCGATTTCGATCTGCGTAAGCCAGCCGGTTATTTTTCAAAAGCAGAAGTTACTCATGCCGGCTTAACCTCCTATTATATTGACCATAGTAATATTGATGAAATCATTGTTCATTCGCCACACGAGAAGCTTGATTTCATCCCTTCAGGTGCCATTCCACCGAATCCGATGGAATTACTTACAATGGAAAAAACGCGGGAACTGGTGGATTACCTTAAGGAATCCTATGATTGCATCATATTGGATACCACACCACTTGCACAGGTCAGCGATGCATACCTTCTTATGGAACATGCAGACATAAAAGTAGTGGTTGCGCGGTTCCAATATTCACTTAAAAAGGTTTTCGCCTTTGTGATGCGCGATCTGAAATCTAAAAAAGTAGAAAATGTATGTGTTGTACTGAATGATAATAAATTCTATAATGATCAGTACGGTTATGGATACGGATATCAAAAGAAAAAAAGCTGATACGAGACTGATTTATAATCAGCATAAAATGATATTACAGAATTAGGCGGGTGGCTGATTTACCGCTTTTCTGATGAAACTTACAATTTGTACTTGCTGACCAGACGAATTTGTGCTGAAATTTAGATTTCACAGATGCTCAAAAAAATTAAAGAAATATACCAAAGACCGCACCTTAAAGTACTGATCGAGAATTTCTTGTCTTTAAGCACATTGCAGATTCTTAACTATCTGTTGCCCTTAGTTACGCTGCCTTATCTTGCAAGAGTTATCGGTGTAGATATGTTTGGAAGGCTTGCCATTGCCGGAGCCATAATCGCTTATTTTCAAACTTTTGTGGATTTTGGATTTGACTATACTTCTGTTCGGGATGTGGCAAAAAATCAGAAAAACACATCTGAGGTATCCAGAATTTTCTGGACGGTTACTTATACTAAAATTCTATTTATTGGAATCAGTTTGGTTGTTTTATGCGTACTCATATTCTTTCTCCCCTATTTTAGAGAACATAGTACAATTATTCTGCTCACCTTCCTGTATGTACCTGTAAAAATACTTTTCCCCGAATGGCTTTTCCAGGGTCTGGAAAAAATGAAATACATCACTTTACTGAATGTATTGGCCAAGGTTCTTTTTACTGTACTCATTTTTATATGTATCAGAGAACGCAGTGATTATATATATCAGCCCTTACTCACAGCTGGTGGATATTTGATTTCAGGACTTTTTTCTCTGTACATTCTGTTTAGGCATTTTAAAATTCAGCGATACCGCCCCCGATTCAGTGAAATTAAAAATGCCATTAAGGAAGGCAATGACATCTTTTTGAATTTATTACTTCCCAATTTATACAATAACCTATCTACCTTGCTCTTAGGATATTGGTGGGGTAACGCTGCAGCCGGGATTCTGGACGCAGCAAAACGGGTAATCAATTTATCCGATCAGGCGCTTGGCGTTTTATCCAGAACATTTTTCCCATATCTGGCAAATAACATGAAAAACCATGCTATTTACTGGAAAATGAGTCTTGCTATTGGAGTTCTATTTACGCTTATATTTATTGGCGGAGCACAAATGATTGTAAATCTTTTGTTTTCGAAGGAGTTTCATGAAGCAGGCATAATCATTATCATTCTGTCGATTAGTCCTGTTTTGTTCGCTATGATGTATGCCTTTGGAACCAATTATCTGATTCTGGCCGGAAAAGACAAACTCGTTCGGAATATCACCGTAGTTTCTTCCTGTATCGGATTTATGCTTGCTCTGGTATTCATTTATAATTTTAAAATTTATGGTGCTGCAATTACCCTGCTCATTGCGCGGGGACTTATTGCAGGATTATCGTTTTATTACGCCCGTAAATTGATGCAATTGAATACCGGATTGAAGACCGTTTTCTTCTAATACTAAACCTTTAGGCATAATGATAAAAAACTTCATAAACACCTTGCAACGATACAGAATTTTTCGGTTGGCAATAGCCCGATGGTCTCCTTTTATACAAAAATCAGGAATTCTGAAAATTATGCAACGACTTAATAAAGGGAGTTTTACTGATTCATGGGGAATGGATGACAGATCAGATGCCCATAAAGATGAAAATTGGGTAAAGTATCAGGTGGATTTTTCCCGGCTTGTTCATTCAAAAAAAACATATACCATCGGATTTATTTATAAGCCTTTGGAAAGAGATCGGATTGCGTTTGTAGGTGCTTGTGAATCTTTGGGTGTTCCCTATGTACTCTTTGATATTTGCAATCCCGAATTATTTTTCGAACTAAAGAACAATACATATGATGCCCTGCTCATATGCCCCTCTATTGATAATAATGTCATACGCAATCTGTTTCATGAAACTGCTCATCTGATCAGTTCCCAAATACCTGTACTAATCTATCCTACCCTTCTGGAACTCGATTTATATGAAGCCAAACGTACACTTGCCCATTTTCTGGAATTGAACCACATTCCCCATCCCAAAACCACGGTATTTTATGATTATGATACGGCGGTAAATTATCTTGATAAAGCGACATATCCCCTGGTTTTCAAAACACATTTGGGAGCCAGTGCCAGTGGGGTTGAAATATTAAAGAATAAAAAGCAAGCCACTCGTCTTGCCGGAGATCTGTTCAGGCGATATTATCTCAGAAAAATGGAATCTGAATATCGGGCCATAGAATGGGGATATATGCTGATTCAGGAATATATTGATGAGGTCCGGGAATTCAGAATTATAAAAATCGGGGATTCCTGGTTTGGCTATCAAAAATGGAAATCTGAAAAACAGGAATTTATGAGTGGCAGCGGCATGCTTAAATGGATAGACCCACCACCCGCACTTCTTGATTTCTGCTATAACATTGCCCTTCAGCATCAATTTACAACAATGTGCTATGATATTTTTGAGAAGGCAAATGGGGAATATCTTGTAAACGAACTCCAAACCTGGTTTGGCAGTTACGATCCTACTGAAATGTATGTAAATGGAATTCCGGGCAGGTATTATAAAAATAACGATAAGTGGATATTTGAGCCGGGAATGTATAACATACATGGGAGCATTCCATTAAGATTGATAGATATTATTCAAAAATTGGATCAACAGAATTAAGGTTATTCATGATTCCGGAAACGAACCATATTGTAAATGAAAGGCCCTCTTTAGGCGGATACATCGCAGGAATTTATCTTTTCAGCGTGCCAATTCTGTCCTATTCAGAAGAGTTAGGCCTGTTCAAAGTCCCCCAATATATCGGCTTTGTTCTGGTATTATATACAGTATATGATCTCTTTATGAACAGAAGGTTTACCAGGAGCAAATTTGCACTCTTTTACCTGCTGTTTACCTTGTTTGGTGCAATTACTTTTTTTTACTCGGAACACAGGGATGAAACAGAAGCCATTTTCACCCTGATCAAGGTTATGATCATTACTGTGAGTATAACCCAACTGATAAAAAACCGGGCGGATTATTTGTTAAGCCTTTATATTTTCTTCCTGTCGATTTTTATTGCACTCTATCTGAATTATGATGAGATATTACGGATGCGTAACAGCGTAACGCTTTCTGAAGAAGAAAGATTTGCAGGTTCTTTTGCCAATGCCAATACAGCAGCACTCTATTGCCTCGCTATATTTTGGGTTGGATTTAACTGGCTATTTTCGACAGACAGAAAATTACTCCTGAAAATAATTATTATCCCAGGTCTGATCCTTGCCCTTATGGTGACCTTATACAGTGGCTCACGTAAAGGCATTATTGGTTTGGGTTTTATATCGATAGGTATTGCCTGGATAGCTGTTAATCGCTTTGGAACTTCCTATATAAGGAGAATTTTAATGGGATTGATCCTATTTATTGTGCTGATGCTGTTGTTTCGGTTTCTGGTGAATTCTCCTTTCTTTTATCGCCTCCAGGGAATGTTTGAAGGAGAATCTTCATCCAATGCACGGTCAGATTTATTCAGGCAAGCCATAACCATTTGGAGCCAGTCCATAAAAAATCTTATTATGGGAATTGGCATCAACAATTTCAAGTTCCATAACGGATATTTTGCCTATTCGCATTCAACCATATCTGAAACATTAGTTTCTACAGGAATTATTGGATTCTTCCTATACTTTATGGGTTTTTATAAATCTTTAATTGCCTATTACAAATTGTTTAGAAGGCAAATCAAGACATACCGTATATCCATTTTAATGAACCTGTTCATGCTTTTGATGATTTTGTTTTTTAACTCAACAGCCGTCATGTTCGACGACCGCCTATTCATGCCATTACTGGGCATCATTAGTGCCTATATTTTGATATTGGAAAAAACCATTCTGGAGGAAGAAGATAAAGAAAATGCTGAAGAAGAAACCGAAAGTCTTTTAAGTCCCATAAACTGAATACTATGATTTCATTTTTAACAAGCTCTTTTCCTTTTAAAAGAAAATCGATCTGGTTTGCAGAAAAACCATCACTTAAAATGGGTTTGTTTGATAGCTATATTCAATCGTTATATCATAGAACCAAATTCGGCTTTAAGCGCTTTCCCAAATACACAAAAATTATCGACATTTCCAACGATCAGTTTGTACAAGGCTTTTGTAAACAAACATTGAAGAAAATCCGCAAAGCAGAAGAAATGGGTATTGTTTGTAATACGCTTTCAGATACCCGTGGATTTATAGATATGTACAATGAATTCAGCACGAACAAGCACTTCAACAAAAGGATGAAGGAACAAGATCTCCGGATTTTCGGAGACTGTCATGTTACCCGTGGTGCATGCACAAGCGATGGACGATATCTCGTATACCATACCTATTTGCTTGATGAAAGTTTGAAAAGAGTGCGGTTGTTTTATTCTGTATCCATCATACACGGTCAGGTTACGCAGGAAGAAAAAAATCTTGCAGGATTTGCCAACCGGTATCTCCATTATCAGGATATGATTTACTTCAAAGAGCTGCAATATACAACTTATGATTTCGGCGGATATGCTTATGAAACTACTGATAAATCATTAATGGGAATTAATGAGTTTAAAGACAGTTTTGGTGGAGAACTCATCGCTGAATCCAATTATGAATCTCTGATCATTTATTTGTTCAAAACAATTGGGACAGCAAAATTTATTAAAAAGTTGATTCACTGATCATATGCCTGCAAAATATATCATACGACTGGACGATGCTTCCGAATACATGGATTTCAAAAAATGGACTCCCTATTTTGAAATATTTGACCATTATGGTATTCGTCCTATTGTTGCAGTAATTCCATTGAACAGGGATCCAAAATTAATTCATGATCATGCCGACATGAATTTCTGGGAAAAAGTAAGAAACTGGCAAAATAAAGGATATCGAATTGCCTTACATGGTTGTGAGCATCAGTATCGCACCTCAAAGAGTGGAATCGTAGGCATGAACAAACGCTCCGAATTTGCAGGTATTGCACTTGATCAGCAAAAACGCATAATTAAAGAAGGTATTCAAAAGTTCACAAAAGAAGGAATAGTACCTGAAATATTTGTGGCACCTGCTCATTCATTTGATAAAAATACACTCATTGCGCTAAAGGAAGAAACCAACATCCGGATCATTAGCGATGGCTTTTACATTCACCCATTGCGTCGTCTGGGGTTGAACTGGATTCCACAACAACTTTGGGAACCTGAAGTAAAGTCGAAAGGCGTTTGGACCATTTGTTGTCATCCTGAAATTACTGAACCATCTTCCCTTGAAAAAATCCGTCAATTTATCAAGGCACATAAGAACGCCTTTGCCGATCCTCTTGCACTTCATTTTGGCACCAGTCGGCCCGATGATATTTTATATTTTCTATACCAGAAGAATTATTTCAGAATAAAGAATTTTTATTATGCATTGCGGGCAAAAGGTTTCAGTACACAAACGAATCTGCATACATCATGAAAATTCTATGCGTCATTGATTCATTATGTACCGGTGGTGCACAGCGGCAACTGGTGCAACTGGCATTAGGATTCAAGGAAAAAGGACATCATGTATCTTTTCTTACCTATCATGATATTCCGTTCTTCCAGCCTGCATTGAATGAAGCAGATATTCATACTACAAGCATAGAGGAACCTGCATATCTGAAACGGCTCATAAAAATGAGACGATTCATAAGGAGCGGAAAATATGATTCTGTTTTGTCTTTTCTGGAGAGCCCCAATATCATTTGTGAGCTTTCAGGATTTCCTTTCAGGTCATGGAAACTGATTGTGGGTGAGAGAAGTGCCAGTCCCCGTATCCTAAAATCAACGAAACATCGATTATTACGTTGGTTCCATTTATTTGCCGATACAATAGTTGCAAATTCTACCGCCAATATTGAAATGGTTAAAAAAGCCAACCCATTACTCAGAAGCAGAAAATTAAAGGTCATTTATAATACGGTGGATTTTGATAAAAACAAACCTTTCGAGGCTTATCAACCCAGGCCGGATGGTATTACACGTATGATTATTGCTGGAAGACTGGCATATCCCAAAAACCTGATTGGACTGGTTGAAGCTTTGTGTCTGCTTGATGAGAAAGAACGAAAATTACTTCAAATTCATTGGTATGGCGATCGTGAGACAGACCCTCATAAAGCCGGTAGGATTGATGAAGCCTTTCAGAAAATCAAAGAAAACAAGCTGGATGAAATTATCCTATTCAGCCCCTCCTGTACTGA
This sequence comes from uncultured Bacteroidota bacterium, assembly GCA_963733535.1. GTDB lineage: Bacteria > Bacteroidota > Bacteroidia > Bacteroidales > UBA10428 > UBA5072. The sequence goes on along the minus strand of CAVTDR010000010.1, from coordinate 393,206 downwards.
TATTGAGGAAAAAATACAGAATGCAGACGCAGTAGGGCTATTTAGTATTTACGAAGGATTTCCAAACAGTATTTGTGAAGCCATGGCCTGTGCCAAACCTGTTGTTTGCTCTGCTGTATCTGATCTGCCTCAATGGTTGAATGAACCATCTCTACTTTGCAATCCGTTTGATCCGGAATCTATTAAAAAAGCCCTTCAGGCACTGATTCATCTCAGCAACGAAGAATTGATCCAAATAGGAATCCGCAATTATCATATTGCGTGTGAGCACTTCAGCAGAGAATCCGTTATATCTGCTTACCTGAAATTACTAACTCCTTCGCAATCATGAAAATATTATACTTAAGCGAATACAATGAAGGCGGAGGCGCAAAATCAGGCATGAATCTGGCTGTTGCTGCTTCGGAATATGCTGATGTTTCGCTGCTGGGAATTGGATTTGATCATTCTCAATACCCTGCTGTACAATTTATTGATACCGGAGCGAAACAATCCCTGACTTTGCGTTACATCCTAGGTGTATATCAGGCTATGAAGCAAATTAAACCTGATATCCTTCATGCAAACGGAATGTTTACAGGCTTATTGGCGCTGGTTTTAAGGCCATTTTCCTTCAGAAATTGCAGAATTATTATGACGCTGCGACATACATCTACCAAAATGCGGTTTGGTGTATTCGCCCGGTTGCTCATTCATATTTTGAACCGGGTCGATGTGGTCCATTACCTCACCAACTATCAAAAAAATCTGTATGAAGGATTTGGTCTGAAGCCACACCGGTTTCTGATAATCCCAAATATTATCTATGCCCGCCAGATTGACGAATCCGATGCTGCTGCCTTACGTAAAAAGCTTCTTTCTGAGACGTCTTCTGCAAAATTAATTGTTTTTGTAGGCCGGATCGTAGAAAGCAAACAGGTAAACCTGTTTATCCATGTTATAAAACAATTGAACCTTCAGGGTCAGAATGTATCGGGCATCATTGTTGGATCTGGAAGTGAACCTTATCTTGATGAACTAAAAAACCTTTCTTTACAAATCGGAGTTTCGGAAAAAATTTTCTTTTCCGGATTTACTACAAATCCGGAAATATATATTAAAGCAGCAGATTTTTGCCTGTTTCCAACACAATGGGATGAAGCGCTTCCCCGATTTATCATTGAATCGTTTTCCCAATCACGCACCCTTGTAGTATCGAACCACCCATCTATTCAGGGTATCGTTTCCAATGCTGCAGATGTACTTATCGCTCCTGATCATACCCTGAATGCATATACCGAAAAATGTATGAACCTGCTGAACAATCCATCGCTGCTTATGAAACTGGAAGCAGGTGCTGCGCACACGTATGAAACCCAATATTTGTCCGGAAAGGTAATTACTCAATATAAAAACCTGTATTATTCATTGTGCAATCCTAAATAGAGATGTATCAAAATTTTTTTAAACGTGTTTTGGATCTCTTGTTTTCGTTTACAGCGCTGCCGTTTATTCTTCTGGTAAGTCTGCCCGTTGCCATTGCTATTAAGCTGGAAGATGGCGGAACCCTGTTTTTTATTGACTACAGGCAGGGAAAAGGTGGCTGTCGCTTTAAGATGCTAAAATTCCGCTCCATGAAAATGAATGCTCCGGATATCAGAAATAGCGATGGTTCTACATTCAACAGTGAGAAAGATCCGCGGGTAACAAAAACCGGCCGGTTTCTAAGGAAGACCAGCATGGATGAATTGCCACAAATTCTGAATGTGATTAAAGGAGACATGAGTCTGGTGGGTCCGCGTCCCAATTTAGCGGATTCGACTCTTTATGATAAAGAAGGGATTCGTAAAAAAAGAGTTCAGGTACGTCCGGGAATTACAGGATACAGTCAGGCCTATTTCCGTAACTCAATTCCACAGAAAGAAAAGTTTGCCAACGACTGCTATTATGTAGACCGGATTTCTTTTCTTTTCGATATGAGAATCGTGATCAGGACCTTGGCTTCTGTCATACGTCACGAGAAAGTATATAACCAAACAACCGGAAAGAATGAGTAGATTATTGGTTATTGGTGCATCTGTGCTACAATTGCCCGCTATAATTAAGGCCAGGGAAATGGGACATTCGGTAGTTGTAGCCGATTTCAATCCAAATGCCATAGGAATACCCTATGCTGATGAATTTTACAATGTAAGTACCATTGATTTTGATGCCATATGTAAACTTGCAAAAAATATTCAGCCTGACGGAATTATGACGCTTGCAACTGACCTACCCATGCGATCAGTAGCAGCAGCTACTACCCTTCTGAATTTACCGGGTATTTCAGTCGAAACAGCTGTCAAAGCCACAGATAAAGCCGAGATGATTCGGACATTTAAGGAACATCATGTTGAAGCTCCCTGGTTTCATATCATAGACGGTGAAAAGGAGATGCAGGAAATTGCGCCTGCCATTCAATTTCCATGTATTGTGAAACCAACCGATAATTCAGGCAGCCGGGGTGTCATTCTGGTTAATCATGCTGCCGATTTTGCAAATGCCTGCAATTATAGCCGGAATCATTCCAGAGGTGGCAAAATCATTGTCGAAGAATTTATGACGGGTCGTGAAGTCAGTGTTGAAATCATCGCCTGTAATGGAAACATTTATGTTATTGCAGTTACAGACAAGATTACTACAGGTAGCCCTTATTTTGTTGAATTGGGCCATAGTCAACCCTCCATGATTGCCCCGGATCAGTTAAACCAAATTAACGACCTCGCCATCCGCGCAGTAAAGGCTGTTGGCATAAAACAGGGTGCTGCTCATGTGGAGATTATGTTAACTGACGAAGGTCCTAAAATGGTGGAATTGGGAGCCCGGCTGGGAGGTGATTGTATTTCAACACACCTGGTTCCACTCTCAACAGGTGTGGATATGGTAAAAGCAGTAATTGACATTTCATTAGGAATAGAGCCTGATTTAAGTCCTAAACTCTCGGGAGGCAGCGCAATAAGGTATTTTAAATGTAATGCCGGAACCATAAAGGCTATTTCAGGAATTCAGGAAGCCATAAAGATGGAAGGCATCAAAGAAATTATTTTCACAAAAGCAGTAGGTGAATATGCTCCCGACATAAAAAGCAGTACCGATCGCATCGGTTTCATAATTGCTCAGGCGAAGGATGCGGTTCAGGCTGTTCAATATTGTGAAGAAGCTTTGAAAAAAGTGATTATTCAAATAAAAGAGACACTTTGAATCTGAAAGGGAAAAAAATAATGATATTGGGTGGCATTCCCCATATGCTGGATATAGTATCCCAGGCTAAAGCTTGGGGGATGTATACCATTGTTTGTGATTATGATCCCGAGTCACCGGCAAAAGCAATTGCAGATAAGTGCTATAACGTGAGTACAACCGATATTGAAAGTCTTGTTGAAATAGGATCTGAGTTGCATATCGATGGTGTATTTAATGCTTTTGAGGATTTAAATACCTGGAGTGCACTAAAAATTTGTGAACGGTTGAATCTTCCTTTTTATGCCAATGAAAAACAATTGCACATTGCTTCTGATAAATTACTTTTTAAGGAAATGTGCAGGGAAACCGGACTTCCTGTAACGCAACAGTATGTTATAAATGACCTGACTGATCTGAAACAGGCAAATTCCTTCCAATATCCTATCATTGTTAAGCCTGCTGATAATTATGGAAGCAAGGGTATTACAGTTTGCAGAAACGCCTATGAGTTTAATAACGCTTGCAAGAAGGCACTTGACTTTTCCAAACAGCAAAAGGTGATCGTTGAACACTTTTATGAAGGGGATGGTGTTGAATTGTATTACTCTGTAATGAATGGCATTCCATATCTCTCAGCCACAACGGACAGATATGTATTTAAGCAACAAGGAGACGGCCCTCCATTGCCAACAGCCACTATATTTCCATCAAAATACATAGACCAATTTCGTGAACCCCTGCATGAAAAAATTACGGCATTCATTCAAAAACTGGAAATCAGGAATGGTGTGATTCTGTTTCAAACCATACGGGATAAGGATTCTCTTTACTTTTATGAAATGGCATTCCGGCTTACCGGTGAGAAGCACTATCAGATTGTAAAAAGGGAAACCGGCATAGATCTGCTAAAAATGATGATGATTTTATCGGTTTACGGAAATCCTGATCCTTTCATTAAGGAATCATCGGCTATACTAACTTGCTCAACAGCACCTGCTTGCAATTTGGCCGTGTTATTAAAAAAAGGTAAAATTCAATTGATCCAAGGACTGGATGAAATTGAGCAGCTTCCTGAATTTATATCCTGCGTTCAGACGTTGAATGTAGGTGATGAAATCACAAAAACAGGAAGTTATGGACAAATGTGTCTTCGATTCAACTTTTGGGCAAAAACTCAGGAAAGACTACTGGAAATTATTGATTTTATTAACCGGAAGCTGATCATATTATCAGACAACAATGATGATATGATTCTTACCAAATTCAGGGAAACCAATATCTGATACAATGAAGATTCTGATGCTACCAGCATATTTCTATCCGGAAACTGAACCGGGCAAGCATTTGGCTGATAACCGAAACGAGGCCTTTGCTCAAGCTGGTTTTAAAATGGTAGTACATACTCCTGCTCCTACCAGAGGAATCTCCAAATTGGAGAGAAGAAAATTCAGGAAGAAAAGATATGAGGTTCAATATAATGGATCCATGGAAATATACCGTTTCTGGATGTTTCCTGAAGGTAGAAGTACAATAATCCGCGCTATCCGATATTCATTATGTTGTTTAGTACAGTTTATCAAAGGACTGCTTACAAAAGATGTTCAGGTGATTTTTGTTTCCAGTACTCCTCCTATTCAGGGATTTATGGCGGCCTTACTCAGCAGAATCAAAAACGTCCCCTTTGTATATTGCTTGCAGGATATTTTTCCCGATTCACTCATTAGCACAGGAATTACCAAAAGAGGTTCGATCATTTGGAAAGTCGGCATCCGGATAGAAAAATTCACCTATCAATATGCCGATAAGATCATTGTAATATCTGAAGATTTCAAAAAGAATCTGATGACAAAAGGAATTTCCGAACGTAAAATTGAAGTGATCTATAATTGGGTGGATGAAAACACGGTGATACCGGTAACCCGTAAAGAAAATAAAATCATTAAGACGTATGGCTTGAATCCGGATTTGTTTTACATTACCTATTGCGGCAATTTAGGTCATACTCAGAATCTGGAAATGTTAGTGGAAGTAGCTAAAGAAATGGAAAAGTATGAAAAACTGCATTTTATAATCATTGGTAATGGTGCATGTAAACCCAAGCTTATTGAAAAAATTGATCAACAGGGTTTAAAAAATATAGAGATTCTTCCTTTCCAACCCTATGAAGATATATCCCATGTTTTTAGTTTGGGCGATGCAGGACTGGTTATTTCCAAAGCAGGTGTGGGTTTAAATTCAGTACCCAGCAAGATTTGGAGCATTATGTCGGCAGAGCGTCCTGTTCTGATGAGTTTTGATGAGAATGAAATAACGCATCTTATCACAGACAATGCATGTGGACGATTTGCGTTGGCCGGAAATAAAGAAGCATTAAAAGAGGCGATACTTTTGTTGATGACAAACCGGGCCGAATGCGAGCAAATGGGCCGAAATGCCAGAAATTTTATTCTTAAAAATTTAACCCGTTCACTGAGCACTTTAAAATATGTTCATGTTATCCGTGAATTTGATTTTGCGGATAAAACCTTGTAATATTTTCATCTCATGAAAATTCCATTTTCCAAAGTTCCCCTTGCAGGCAACGAAATTCAGTATGTTACAGAAGTTCTTCAAAGTGGCTGGTTAACAACATCTTCAAAAGCCCATCTTTTTGAGCAAAACTTTGCAGCTTTTACGGGTGCCCGGTATGCCTGCGCCGTGAATTCCTGCACATCTGCCTTGCATCTGGCGGTAGAGGCTATGAATCTTCAGAAAGATGATAAAGTGCTTGTTCCTTCCCTTACATTTACAGCATCAGCGGAGATTCTGCGATATCTGGGTCTTGATCCGGTTTTCATGGATGTGGATTATGGGACGGGGTTAATTACCCCCCGTATACTAAGTGAAGCGATAGAAAAGAATTCCTCGATTAAGGCGTTGGTTTTGGTGCACTATGCGGGTCAGGCTCCTATAATGGTCACGCGGGATCAACTGGGAATTATTGATATTTGTAAAAAAAACAACATTAAGGTAATTGAAGATGCAGCACATGCCTTCCCCACAAAATATGAAAACAGTTTAATCGGATCATTTGGTGACATCACCTGTTTCAGCTTTTATGCCAATAAAACCATAACCACTGGTGAAGGTGGAATGCTGGTTACAAATAATGAGCAGATATATCAGCGTGTTAAGGTAATGCGGCTGCATGGTATCAATCGTGATATCTGGACACGGTTCACGGACAATAAGGCTTCCTGGGAATATGATGTGATTGCTCCCGGATATAAATACAATATGCCTGACATAAATGCGGCAGTTGGCCTGGCTCAACTTGAAAAAGCGGAATACTTCAGAAATGAGAGACAACGTTGTGCCGAGTTTTACAATGAAAACCTTCATGATATTAATGAAATTGATTTGCCGGTTTGCTATGGTCCCCCGGAAAATCATTCATGGCATTTATACCCGGTTAAAATAAAGCCGGAAGCAGCAATCAACCGAAATGAATTTATCATCAAAATGGCTGAAGCTGGAATAGGAACTTCTGTACATTATAAACCGCTGCATAGAATGACCTATTATAGGGATATGTATCATCTGAATCCTTCAGACTATCCCGAAACTGAAAAAATATGGGAACGGACTGTATCCCTTCCTATATATCCTGAACTGAACGAGGAAGCCCTTCGCTATATCCTTAAAACCATCCTAAGATTGATAAAAAAATAAGATTCCATACCATGAAAGAAAAATTTCACAACACATTGGAATTGCTCAGAAATAAAGCATTGGAATTATTCAGGAAATATTATGTTCCCAAATGGGTAGTATTTCTTGCAGATAATATTGCTCTTGCCATATCCTTCTACCTCGCTTATTTACTTCGCTTCAATTTTATTACAACTGAGTTTTCTATCAGCATGATTGCCAAACAGGCGCTTTTTGCGCTGTGTATTTATTCTGTTTCCCTGATCGCATTTCGTGCACATACAGGTTTAATACGACATACAACCATTATTGATATTTTCCTTGTTTTTCTGTCAACTTCCCTGGCAGCCATTGTTTTGTTGCTGTTTTCGTTAATAGGACGCAACTTTGACTTTTTCGACGCGCTCATTATCCCTTATTCCGTTATCCTCATCCATTATGTACTGGTTACTTTATGGATGTTCTTTATCCGCATTATTCTAAAAATATTTTATCAATTGATTACCAGCTCATTTATTGACAGAAAAAAAGTAATGATTTTTGGAGCAGGTGCTATGGGGGTTATCGCAAAAAGAATACTTCAAAGTGATGTTAAGAGCAATTATCAGATCTCCGGATTTTTGGACAACAATAAAAAGTTACATGGAAAAAAACTCAACGGGATAACCGTTTATAATCCCGCCATAATACATACAGAATATTTGAAAAAGCGGAATATTCACACAATTATTTTTGCCATTAAGGATATTTCACCTTTGGAAAAAAGCGAAATTATCCGGTCGGCTTTGGAGGAAGGACTTGAAGTACTTCAAATTCTGGATGTGGAAACACTTTTTAATGGAAACAGGGGTGAATTAAGCAAAGTTAAACTGGAGGACCTCTTAGGAAGAGAACCCATAGAACTCAACCTGGAACGTATTGGGGAGGGATTACAGGGAAAAACAATCATGGTAACCGGTGCGGCAGGATCAATAGGTTCCGAAATTGTCAGACAGCTATGTCTTTTCAGAATCCGGAAACTCATCCTGATAGATCAGGCGGAAACACCCATGTTTAACCTTGAGAATGAATTAAAAGACATGCCGGGGTCCATCCAATATATTCTGGCTGATATTACCAACATTCCAAAACTTGAACAGATATTCAGCCAGCAAAAACCGGATGTTATTTTTCATGCTGCTGCCTATAAGCATGTACCCCTTATTGAAGATAATCCTCATGAAGCTATTCGGGTAAATGTGGGGGGGACAAAAACGCTGGTTGAATTATCCATCCGGTATGGAGTAGCAAAATTTGTGATGATCTCTACAGATAAAGCAGTAAATCCAACCAATGTAATGGGCGCTTCCAAAAGAATCTGTGAATTGGTTGTACAATCCGGTTCGCGGATTGAAAATTCCAGAACGCAATTTGTAATCACCCGTTTTGGAAATGTGTTGGGATCAAATGGCTCAGTTATTCCCATTTTTACAAATCAAATTCAGAATGGAGGCCCGGTAACCGTGACCCATCCCGAAGTAACCCGATACTTTATGACCATTCCGGAAGCCTGTCATCTTGTTCTGGAGGCAGGATTCATGTGCAAAGGAGGAGAAATATTTGAGTTTGATATGGGACGACCTGTAAAAATCGCTGATTTAGCTCGTCAAATGATCAGACTCTCAGGACTAGTTCCTGAAAAAGATATAAAAATTGTTTACAGCGGTCTGCGACCAGGAGAGAAACTTTTCGAAGAATTATTATCAGACAACGAACGAACGATACCCACACATAATCCCAAAATCAAAATTGCCCGCACCAATGAAATTAATCTGAGTCAAACCTTTAAGAAAATCGTTCTGCTGCTTGAAAACTTATACAGTAATACTGAGCTCGAAGTAGTACAAAAAATTTGTGAACTTGTCCCTGAATATAAAAGCAGTAATAAGAAATATATTTCAAACGATGAAGGATTATAGAATTGTCCGTATACTTCGTAAATTGTAGTTTGTAGTTAAGAAAAATATTAACTATTTTTAGTTTTCCCAGTATAATATATCCAAATCACATATTATGGATGATTATTCACAAAAAAACAGATTCACTGAATATACGATCTTTTCTGCCCTGGTAGCTTTTGTTCTATTAACCTTTGCGGTTTTTCTGGCACTTTCTTCCAGTAAAGAAGCTGATTTTTCATTAACCGGGATTGCCTGGTTGATGCAAAATAGTCCTCTTTTTTTGATGATTCTGTTTTATAGCATTCTTTTTCCGGCAATGGTTAGATTTCTCAAACGTCATAATCAAAAACTGATGGATGAGAAACACGCAATTATTACCGAGGAAAAGAAAAGAATTGAGCAGGTTACGCAATTTACGCAGCAACTCATTCATAATAATTTTGATATAGATTTCAAGAAAACAGGGGAACGCGATGTCTTGGGCGATACACTGATGAACCTCCGGGATACATTAAAGACCAATGAAGAAAACGATCAAAAGCTTAGAAAAGCCGAGGAAGAAAGAAACTGGCTGGCTGAGGGACTGGCTCATTTTAGTGAAACCCTGCGAAATCATATTAATGAACCTGAGGAGCTTGCTTTTCAGGTGGTTAAGGATCTTACAAAATACGTAAACGGCATACAGGGCGGGTTTTATGTGCTTGACGACAGCAATATGAACAACCGCTATTTTTCACTTTCCGCCTTCTTTGCCTATGATCGTAAGAAATTTGCCGACCAGAAAATTAAATGGGGTGACGGGATAATCGGAACCTGTGCTTTGGAGAAAAAAACCATCTATCTTAAAAGTGTTCCGGAATCTTATATTACAGTTACTTCCGGTTTGGGTGAAGCAAATCCGGATAACCTGATTGTAGTCCCTATGTTATATGAAGATCAGATTTATGGAGTCCTTGAATTTGCATCATTTTCTAAGTTTGAGCCAAACCATATTGCACTGATAGAAAAGACTGCCGAAAGTGTTGGCGCAACGATATCTGCCATTAAAACCAATCAACGAACTGCGCGTCTTCTTGAAGAATCAAATGCACAAACTCAGACATTGACTTCCCACGAAGAAGAAATGCGCCAAAATATGGAGGAGCTTCAAGCCACTCAGGAAGAATCCACCCGCCAGTCAGTTCGACTGATCCAGATTGAAGAAGCGCTTAAAAGAAATATTATCCATGCCGAATTCTCTTCTGATGGACGGTTTATTTCAGGAAACAACCTGTTTTACATCAAGTTTGAATATAGCAATGATCTTAAAATTGAAGGCAAACATATTTCTGAAATCATTAGTGAGGATATGCGTAATGATTTTAAGGAAGTGCTTGATAATCTTCTTAAAGACCGCAAACCTTTTAAAGGATATCTGAAACATGTTACCCGGTCCGGAAAAGATCTTTGGGTGATGGCTACATTGAGTATATCCGGGCTCGAGGACAAAACAATTGACAAAATCATTCTACTGGGCATTGATTCCAATGAGGAACAGGAATTAGCCCAAAAGAATGAAACCATTATTCATTCTGTGAATACAACAAATCTTCACGCCATCTTCGATTTAAATGGCAATCTGATCGAATGCAATGAAAATTTTATGCAACGTTTCCAACTCTCCCGGAAAGATATTAAGTCCATTGTGTTATACGATCTCATCCATCCTATTGAGCATGATTCCTTTAATAAAAAATGGGATGCGCTCATTCATGGTACAGCATATAATGGAACTATAAGGGCTAAAAGTCAGAAAACCGATCAGATATGGATTAACGGATCATTTAATACCACAACAAATACTGCCCATGAAATCGACCGGATCATCTTTCTGGGAAATGATATCTCCCATGAAAAACAGCTTGAACAGGAATTGCATGATGCTCAGGAAACGCTAAAAAAACAGGAACGGCAGATTAAGGACGCAGAAAAAGAAATTTCAGGCAGAGTAAGGGAAACTAAAGCGGAGATTATGCATCAGTTCAAAGAAATTGAGCGTGTTAAAAATCTGAATGAAAAAATGCTGGATGAGTCGCTTGATGCCATTATCTCAACCAACCAGGAAAATAAAATTGTTTTCTTTAACAAAGCGGCTGAAGCACTTTGGGAAATGAAACGGGAAGAAATACTGAATGAGGATATCGGCGTTTTATTTCCTGAAATTCTTACTGAAAAAGACGAACTATTAGGCAGCTTCATCCGGCCAGGAAATCAAAAAATCACAGGAAAGCGGCAGAAAGGAATTATTATTAATAAAAATGGAATTGAAAAACCGGTTTCTATTCTTCTGACTAAGGGGAGAGTAGACAATGAAAATGCATACATGGCTTTTATTCAGCCTGTAGTTTAAATCGAGGACGTTCTAAATCAGGCAAAAATGGCATTGGGAAGTAAAAGGAAGGAAATTGCCGAGCTCAAACTGAAAATGGCTGCATCTGAGGCAGAAAAAATTCGCCTTGAAAAAATGTTGCATGATTCTGCAGTTGCGGATAATCCCCATTTTAACCTGAAAACACTTGCTAAACTTTTTGAGATCAATGGAATGGGGGTGCTTACTATTTCGTCGGATCTGCAGGCTATATGGCTGTCCCCTATTGCAAGGGAAATACTGGGTTATATACCAGATCAGCCAGGTTCCCTGGAACTCCTGAAAAATTCCGTCCTGCCTGAAGATAAATCCATTCTTGATAAGGCTATCCAGGATGCGAAGCAAGGTTTCAGAATACCTGAATTTGAATTAAAAATTGCCCGACCGGATGGTGAAAGCAGAGAATTCAGGATTATTGTTATAAATCTCACTCCTTCCGTACAAAATGAAGTCATTATTGGTTCCATTAAAGATATTACCAAATATGACAAACAACGGCGTGAAATCATTCGTGCCAAAGAAAAAGCCGAAGAAGCCGAAAGGTTAAAAAACATACTGCTTGCAAATATTTCTCACGATATCCGTACTCCGATGAATTCAATTATCGGATTTAGTGAACTGCTGAATATCGGAAATCTGCCTTTCAATAAAAGACTTGAATACGTCAGGATAATTAAGAATCAGGGAGTGCACATGCTCAAGATGATTGATGATGTAGTAGAACTTACAAGAATCGAAACAGGTAAGGTTACAATCAGAAAATCACCTTGCAACATCGAATTGTTGATCAATGAACTATTATCTCTTTTTAACCAGACGAAACTGGCACAGGGAAAAGACCATTTGAATGTAAGGGTAAATTATCCTATAGACAGGGGAATGACCATTTATACCGACCCTGGCAGACTGCAACAATTGGTCTGGTGCCTGATAAATAATTCTATAAAATACACTGAAAAGGGGGGTATTGAAATCGGATACAAGCCGTTGCCAGATCATCGAATTGAATTTTATGTCAAGGATACTGGCATTGGATTATCGAGGGAATTGCAGAAAAAAATATTTACCCGCTCATCCGAAGATGAACAATCTTCAGGTAAAACCGAAGATTCAGGGCTTGGACTGACTATTGCACGAAATTTAATTCGACTTCTGGGAGGGAAAATTTGGGTTGAATCTGAACTGGGTTCAGGTTCTACTTTTTTCTTCACTATTCCATATGAAGACGTACCTGATTCCTATCATTTAATGGATCCGGAAGAGGAATATCAAATCCCTTCTTACAACTGGAAGGACAAAGTAATTGTTGTTGTTGAGGATGATGAAATTAATTTTAAATTTTTGGAGGCGGTGCTGCAAGATACTTCCGCACAGGTAATCCATGCTTCCAATGGAATTCAGGCTGTGGAGCTTTGCCGCTCTATTAATAAAATTGATCTGGTCCTCATGGATATCAAAATGCCTGAAATGGACGGATTTGAAGCTACCCGTCTAATCAGGCAATTCAATCAGAAAGTTCCTATTATCGCACAAACTGCATTTGTACTTGAACATGAGCTAAAAAAATGCCTTGAGGCAGGCTGTAACGATCATATTACAAAACCCATTGAGATCAAAGAATTTTTTGAACGCCTCGACCGCTATTTTAAGGAATCTTAAAACTATTTATTGAGCCAGCTCAGGATCTTTTCAGAATAAGGTTTTTCCTTTGAAGGAATCACTTCAACCAATTTTCCGTTTTCATCAATCAGGTATTTCTGAAAATTCCAGCTCACATCAGAGTCTTTCACTCCATTCAGTTCTTTTTGTGTCAGCCATTGATATACCGGAGCCATATCACTTCCTTTTACAGATATCTTAGACATCATCGGAAAAGTTACCCCATAGTTGACTGAGCAAAACGTCTTGATTTCCTCATCTGTACCAGGTTCCTGCTTCATAAAGTTATTCGCGGGAAAGCCAATGATCACCAGATTCTTATCTTTGTACTCATTATAAAGCTTTTCCAAATCAGCATATTGCGGAGTAAATCCACATTTAGATGCCGTATTCACAATGAGAATCTTTTTTCCTTTCAGAGCAGAAAAATCAAATTCAGATCCATTGATATCTTTTACTTTATAACTGTAAATGGATCGTGATTGTGCCGATACAAATGACGTAAGCATAAAAAGAAAAATAACCGGAATTAGGAATTTTTTCATATCTTTTTTTATTGGATAATAGATTTTATTGGATAACAGATTAAATAGTGAATTGTTTCCTTAAAAGTGAATTGTTTCCTTAAAGATATGGAGAAACATTTTAACCATAACCAAAAAGCAGGATCTGATGCTTCATCCTGAAATAAAACATACCCGTATTGAAGTCTATGGTCGGGTGCAAGGTGTCGGCTTTAGATATTCAGCACAGAATAAGGCATTGCAACTGGGGATTACAGGATATGTAAAAAATCTGACAGATGGGAGCGTCTATCTTGAAGTCGAAGGTTCAGAAGCCATGTTGTCGGAATTCATCCGATGGTGTCAAACAGGTCCTTCGCGTGCCATTGTAAAAAAAGTTGATGTCTCGGAAGGACCCGTAATGCATTTTCAGGAGTTTCTTGTTCGGTAAAATTCACTTAAATTCTTGAAATAGCTTCTGCAGGTATCCAACCCTTAATTCCATTCGAAATCCGGATTTCTTTCCAATCTTTAATACTATCGGTAACCATTACTTTTGTTCCCTCGTGAAGTACGAAAACATTGGTACTTTGGGTATCGGGCGAACTCCGCGCATTTACATTGTGCATCATAATAATGGCACTTTCATGATCACGAATATTATGAATTCGGGAATACATAAATAGGGTTGAAATTACAGTAAGCAAAAGGCAGATAATACCAGAAATAAATCCGGCTTTTTTAAGAATTAAAGTGTGGCTGACTTTATATATGCCAAACCCGGATAATGTAATTACCAGAAGAATTATGGCTAAATGTGCCCATTGATTGGGTCCGAGCATATCACGAATTGCAGCAATCCACCGTTTTAGAAAGAAATCAGGCACCACACTTATTTTATCAACAATATGAGCGTTTGCCAAGGCGAGATTTTGCTGAATATCATTATCTCCGGGTTTCAACAATAACGCTTTCTCATAATATAATATCGCATAGGCAAATAGCTTTTGCTTATAGCAGGCATTACCCAGATTATAATAAAGACTGGGGGATTCAAAACCCAAATCAATGACACGGGAATAATAATGTATTGCCTTATCGTACTGCCTGTTGGCATACGAAGTATTCCCCAGAATGAATAAAGAATCCGTAATTTCAGAACCATTGACCTTTTCAGGAATAAATCCCCAAAAAACACAAACGAAATATAGGACAATATGCTTATTCATTGCTGTACAGTTTAATTACCTCAATCTTTGCTGAAGCGTTGTGATGATTTGTAATGCATTTTTATATAATTGTTCTTTATCTATTTCACCGACATGTCCGTAACGAGCCATTTCACATGTATCCGTTATGTAAAACAACCGGTCAAGATTTTCACGTTCCACATTTCTGCCTGCTAATTTCCGCTCTGCTGAATCTTTTGACAAGATGGCCATTGGAATATCCAGTTTATAACTCAGATAATTCCAAATTGCACCCAGCAGCTCTTCATAAAAGGCAGCATCGTTACCTTGTTTTAACAAAGAATAGCAATGTTTCAAACGTTTCCGGGCATACCTGTCAGCACTTCTGAATTGCGAACCTTTTATATCAAGACGCTGTGTGACACGTTTTTTATGAATGATCAGAAAACCTATATAAATTATTAGCAGTGATAATACAATCAGATAGAACCCAAAAGTCAATCCAAAGAAGGTATCTTTTTTGTTTAGATTTAAACTGTTCGTTTTAATATAACGGATGTCCTGATTGAGCAATTGTACCTCCTCCTTTGAAATTACCTCACCGGATCCTGAGATGGAATCGCCTTCGTTATACGATACATAAATTTTGAATGATTGCGTTTTTAAGGTCGTAAATTTGCCGATATCGGAATCAAAATAGGAAAATTCAGCGGGAGGAATTGTAAATTCTCCCGGATGTTCGGGGATAAGCAGGTATTCAAAAGTCTTTGCTCCTGAAAGAGCATTATTAAATCGGGTATTTATAACAGGATCATATCTCTCAATTCCAGAAGGTACGGTAAATAATACTTCATTTACCAATTTCAGATTTCCCTTCCCGGAAATGATAAGCTTAAAAGTCAATGGCTCATGGGTTTTACCCTTTGTATTTGTAACAGAAGCCTGAATGGTAAACTTGCCCACAGCACCTTTGAATGATCCTGGAGCATTGGCTGGCAAAGCTTCTACGTTAACTGTTACAGGTTTGCTCTTTAGTTTTACAGGTATTTCTTCTGTTTCAGGAATAGTAAGATCTTCAAAAAAAGGATCTGAAATTCGCCTTCTATATTCCCTCAATAAAGCAACGTCCAGGTTAAAAGAAGGTATTACGATCTCACCGCTTTTTTGAGGGATAATCACCATCCTTCGCAATATTCCGGTATTATATATTTCTCCATCTACGACTTCTCTTTCTAATTTCCTTAACGGAGGTGTTTCAACAGGTTCCGTAAAAAAACCCGGAAACTCCGGACCTACAAAATTAGGATCTACACCCGATAAACGCTTACGCGTATAAATCTTAACAGTAGCCAAAATCTGTTCACCAATATAGGCACGTCGTTTATCCAGAACAAGACGGACAAATAAATCATTATCGGTAAGATGCGTATTTCCGGTAGTTGTAGCGCTCGCATTGGTTTTTTGCTGGGTTTGTGATTGGGATTGATTATTGGCTGCGGCTTTAACTACTTCAACTGTAACTGCATTTGACTTATAAGACTTATTTTTGAATTTTGTGGTTGCTGGTGGAATAGTAAACTTTCCGTCCTTCGTTGCCCTGAGAAAATACGTATATTGAAACGTGGAAGAGGTTGTTACCTTTCCATTTACAGATGAAAAATTCTGACTGTGGCCGACATTCGGACCACCTAAAATTTCGAAATCAGGAGTTTCAGGTAATGTAAGTTCCTGGATTTCCTGATTGGAAGAATATACAAGTAAAAACTGATCTCCCACTCTTAATACATTAGGTGTAGCTGTGGCAGAAAATTCAATTTCCTGCGCAAGTATACACCCTGATAATAATATCAATATGAAAAAATGAATGATACGCATTATGATATTATTTAACTTCATTTACCAATTCTTTTCAACAGGGACATTTTTTGTATGCTCCTTTTGGTTTTGTACTTTTTTCATCACCTCTTTTTCTTCATTTTCTATAGCCTGAAGAATCCTTTCGGCATCCTCCTTTGAAATCTGACCTTTCTGATTGGCCTCTGGCTGAGGATCTTCCTGAGGTTTATTTTGTTCCTGAGTTTGTTTTTTATCCTGCTGGTCCTGTTTGTTATCCTGTTTGTTATCCTGTTTGTCTCCAGAATTATTTTTTTGATTTTTTGAAAGCATTTTCAAAGCCATCTGGAGATTGTGTTTGGCATCCAAATCCTTTGGATTATTCCTTAATGCATTTTTGTAGGCCTGAACACTTTCCTCGTATTTTTCATTCTGATACAATGTATTTCCAAGATTATAATAGTACCGTCCCAACTTTTCCTTATCTGTTTCCTTTCCTACAAGTTGCTCATATTCCCGGGCTGCGGCATCAAACTGCTTTTGTTTATATAGGGAATTTGCCAGATTATAAGTGGCATCATCCGATGAGGGATCCGATCCCAATGCTTTACGGTATTCCTTTTCGGCCTCCTGAAATTTACCCCTTTTATAATCAGCATTCCCCATTCGGATTATTCTCTTCTCAACCTGCGCATTCACAGAAATACCAATCGTTATATATAATATCAATAAAATACTTTTCATTATCTTCAACTTTTATGATCAAAAATGTGCATTTTGCGAAGCCATTTGTTTCTTCTTTCCAGAATCACAAGTTCTAAAATCAATAATCCGATTGCCATCCATATTAATCCCGGAAATTGTTCCTTGTATTCAGAATAAGCGGCGGCTTCTGAGCCAGTTTTGCTTAATTTATTTAATTCAGCAATCATACTTTGCATGCCCGCACTGGATGAACCTACATGATAATATTTGCCATTAACTGCAGCAGCAATATCTTTCAGCATTTGTTCATTGAGTCGTGTCACAATAAAATTTCCATCTCTGTCTCTGCGGTAATCTTTTTGATAGGCATTATTTACAAGCGGAATCCGGACTCCTTGTTTTGAGCCCATTCCAATAGTAAAGATCCGGACATCTTTATTAAAAGCTTTTTTACAGGCACCCATAACATCGCCATCGTGATTCTCTCCATCGCTGATAATCACAATGGCCTTACCGGCATTGGAATTGTAATTGAAGGATTTAACGGCAAGATCAATGGCATCGGCAATGGCAGTTCCCTGCCTGGATATCATTTCTGTGTTAATACCCGACAAAAACATGCGGGCAGAAAGATAGTCATTGGTTATAGGCATTTGGGTATATGCCTCCCCTGCAAAGACAATAAGACCGATCCTGTCATTTTTGAACTTATCAAAAAACCGCAAGAGTTCCTGTTTTGCCCTTTCAAGTCTGTTGGGCTGGATATCCTCAGCCAGCATACTATTTGAAATATCCAGTGCAATAATAATATCAATGCCTTCCTGTTTTACCTGGGTTAATTTTGTACCATATCTGGGACCAGCGAGTGCCAAAATAATCAAGGCAATGGAAAATAGAATAATGGAAAATTTAAGGTTGTTCCTGAAATGGGAATAATCGGGAATCAGAAGATGTATTAATTGCGGATCACCCAATTTTCGGATTGCCTTCTTCCGGTGTATATGAAAGGCGATATACAACAGGATCAGAACCGGAAGTATAAAAAGAAGCGTCAAATATTCAGGATGCTCAAAATCAAACATAACAGGCTACGTTAATGATCTTAAAAATACCAATCGTATCAATAATTCGATGATCAGGAATAGAAGAGCTCCAATACCAAATAACCTATACTCTTCATATTTTTTTGAAAAATCAGTCACATCAATTTTTGATTTTTCCAATTTATCGATCTCTCCATATATTTCCTTAAGTTTTTGCGTATTGGTAGCTCTGAAAAAGGAACCATTCGTTATGGAAGCAATTTTACGGAGCGCATTTTCATCAATTTCTACTTCCATTTGCTGATAGAACATTCTTCCAAAAATGTCTATTGCAGGAAAAGGAGCGGTACCAATAGTGCCAACACCAATTGTATATACCCGGACACCAAATGTTTTAGCAATGTCTGCTGCGGTGTATGGATCTACAGAACCTGCATTATTCACACCATCAGTAACCAGAATTATTACCCGGCTTTTTGCATCGCTGTCTTTCAGTCGTTTTACAGCATTTGCCAATCCCAGTCCAATAGCTGTCTGCTGATCCTCAATGATACCCACACGAACCTTTTGAAGTAACTGAAGTAAAGCTGCATGGTCAGTGGTAAGCGGACATTGAGTAAAGCTTTCACCACCAAATAAAACAATTCCCAATCTGTCGTTAGGCCGGGCAGCAATGAATTCAGCCGCCACATCCTTGGAGGCTTCTATGCGGTTTGGAGTCAGGTCAGCAGCCAACATACTGCCGGAGATGTCAATGGCAAGCATGATATCAATACCCTCAACCTGTGAATTTCTGAATCGGTCGATTGACTGTGGCCGTGCAACCACCATAATGAGTAGAGCAAAAGCCAGCAACCTGAAAACGAAAGGCATATGCCGTAAGAATACCCGAATGCTTTTTCGGGATTTAACAGGAAGAGATACTACAGAAATCTGCAATTCAGGTTGAATTTTATTTTGCTGATACAAATACCAAACAATAGCAGGAATAACCAGCAAAATCAGATATAATAAACCCGGATATGCAAAATGAATATGGTTCATATCAATGTCTTTCTTCCGTTATGATATTTTCTGGTTCAGGCGGGTTTGCAAGCGGAACTGACTTATTTACCGCATAGGTATTATTTACAAATTCAATTGCCTGATCAATTTGTGATGCATTTTCAGCTGTATCAGGTATTGCTTTGGCAAATTTTACCAGATCAGCCAGTTTGAGAATATTGGCCAGCTGTTTGAACTCTGAAGGATTTAGTAAGGAATCTTTTTTCAGTATGGAAAGAATTTCATCCGTTGTTTGTTCAAAGGCTTGAATATGGAATTGATATTCGATATAAGTCCGTAAAATCTCTGATAACCGTATATAGTAATATTTTACCTGCTTCATATTTATCCAGGGCTTTTCATCTGCGAGTTTTTGGAGTTCTCGTATTGCCAGGATATGAACAGGTTCATTTAAAGGCATTATCGTCTTTTCTATTGCACTCCGCTTCTTTCTTTTAATAAAATAATAAGCCGCCACAATAAATAAGAATGCCAGTAACAAATACATCGAATACTCAACTGTTTCCGTTATGGTTAAAGGCATTTTATAAATTGCTTTTATATCTCTTATTGTTGAATCCAATGCAACAGATTCAATCAGAAAACGCACAGGTGACGATTTCAATGTATCTGTCAGTCCACCATCATGAATGATAAAAGACAATTCAGGAATTTCAAATTTTCCAGTGTCAAAAACAGTAATTTGTATTTCCTGTATGTATTTTGTTCTGCCTTTTTCACCAGCAAAGGAATCAACATTCAAAGCGGATATGATCTCAACAGGTTTCTGTATTTCCTTATACACATCAGGAAACGTAACATCATACGCACCGGATATCTGATCCACGATTAATTTCAGTTTCATCTGATCACCAATTAAGGCTTTCCCAGTGTCCATAACTGCACGAACAGTAATATCCTGCCCTTTTATAACAAAAAAGAGACTGGCCAGAATGATTGTTAATATGAATTTTCTGCTTTTCATCGTGCGCGTCTGCTGAATAATCCCATCAATGGTTTTACATAATCTTCATGTGTGGCAATTTGTGTAAAATCAATCCCATTTCTTTTCAACAATTCTGTTGTTTCTGCTTGTTTTTTCCGAAAAGCATCCCGGTATGTATTTCGAACCGATATACTGGCTGTATCAACCCAAGCCAAAGTATCTGTTTCAGCATCGCGTATTTTTATAAGGCCTACTTTTGGCAAATCAGTTTCACGTTTATCATAAATCCAAAGACCCACAAGATCATGTTTGCGACTCGCAATTTTCAAGGCGTCTTCAAAGTTTTCATCTATAAAATCTGTAATCAGAAAAGCCGTACTGCGCTTTTTAATGGCATTTACAAGGAAACGTAACGGTACAGTAAGATTTGTCTGTGCGCTTTCCGGTTTAAAATCAATAAGATCACGAATAATTTTTAAAATATGCTGCCTTCCTTTTTTAGGAGGAATAAAATGTTCAATACGGTCTGAAAATAAAATAACACCTACCTTATCATTGTTTTGTATGGCGGAAAAGGATAAAACAGCAGCTATTTCTGTGATGAGGTTTGATTTCATGCGACCTTGCGTTCCGAAAACACCTGATCTACTGATATCAATAAGCAACATTACAGTAAGTTCACGCTCCTCCTCAAAAACTTTTATATATGGATGGTTAAAACGGGCAGTTACATTCCAATCTACATTTCGGAAATCATCACCATATTGATATTCCCTTACTTCGCTGAATGCCATTCCTCTTCCTTTAAAAGCAGAATGATATTCACCGGCAAAAATATGCCGGGAAAGACCTCTTGTTTTTATCTCAATTTTTCTTACGCGCTTTAATAACTCTGTGGATTCCATAACAACCTGAGCATCATCTAATTTTTACGAAAAGTAACCGTAAAGTACCATTCTTCTTCCTTCATTTTCACAGAATAGCTCTCTCCTTTATCTGAATAGGTCCAGGTGTTTACCCCGTTTTTTTTGTACTTTTTGTTCAGCATGGTAATTATATCGTTCAGATTTGAATAATCAGCCATCCAGCGTACGTATGTACAGGTGTTCTGATCGGTCATGAAAAACAAAATAGTTTGCTCACTGATCTTATCAATATATTTTAAATACTTATAAGAGTGGTTTATAGCATTTTTGTCGAGCTTAAACTGCGGATATCCGGTTTTTATTGCAGCAGCTATTTCAGCGGGATTCATTCCAATAAAATTCTGGGAATAAGCCGACTGAAAAAAAAATGCCAAAAGCAGGCCGAAAATTATATTCCGTAGTGCTGACATGGGATTAGGGAACTTCTATATTATTCAAAATTTCCGTGATGATATCTTCTGATGTAATATTCTCTGCTTCTGCTTCATATGTTAAACCTATCCGGTGCCTCAGCACATCATGACTCACGGCTCTAATATCTTCTGGAATTACAAAGCCTCTATGCTTAATAAATGCATAGGCTTTAGCTGCCTTGGCAATATTAATGCTTGCCCGGGGCGACGCACCATAATGAATCATATTTTTAAAACCGGACAGGTGGTATTCAGCCGGATAGCGTGTTGCAAAAACAATATCAAGAATATACTGCTCTATTTTTTCATCCATATATACTTCCTTCACTGTTTCCCTGGACCTGAGTATATCATCAGAAGTAAGGATGGTATTTGCTATTGGAAATTCACGGCCAATATTCTCGCGCATAATCAACCGTTCTTCATCTTTTGTAGGATATGAAATAACGATTTTAAGTAAAAACCGGTCGACCTGGGCTTCCGGTAAGGGATACGTCCCCTCCTGCTCAATCGGATTTTGTGTAGCCAACACCATAAAAGGTTTTGGAAGATCAAAAGATTGATTCCCAATGGTAACCTGTTTTTCCTGCATGGCTTCCAGTAGTGCACTTTGTACCTTTGCCGGAGATCTGTTAATTTCATCGGCCAATACAAAATTTGCAAAAATGGGACCTTTGCGAACCTGAAACTCTTCTTTCTTCTGGCTGTATATCATCGTACCAATAAGATCAGCAGGTAACAAATCAGGTGTAAACTGAATCCGACTAAATGCTGCATTTATGGTATGTGACAGTGTATTAATGGCCAGGGTTTTGGCCAAGCCAGGTACCCCTTCCAGTAATACATGCCCGTCTGAAAGCAGGCCTATTAATAAACCATCAATCAGGTGTTTCTGACCAATAATTACTTTCTTAACCTCCTGGTTAATTCTTTCAATAAAAGCACTTTCGCGTTCTATTTTTTCATTCAGTTCTTTTATCTGGATCGTAACATCCGCCATACATCAAACATTAGAATTTTATAATTAGATTCTTAGGATCAGCAAGGATCATCACCCCAAGGCGAAAGTAGCAATTTTTGAACCATATGACCGAGCAATCCGGGTTAAAGTATGTTAATTATTTGATCATCAAAGGGATTATTAGTGTTAAAAATTGTTAAAGCTGCAACCTGAATCATAGAATGGTTTTTGTAATTTTGAAAAAAAGCAGGGATGCGCTATTTCATTGAATTGTCCTTCAAAGGGACCCATTATCACGGGTGGCAATCACAACCCAATGCCATTACTATTCAAAAGTGTGTCGAAAAGGCATTATCTATCATCTCACATTCACATATTTCTGTTACAGGGGCAGGACGAACAGATACCGGAGTCCATGCACGCAACTATATGGCACATTTTGATATAGACGCCCCAATTGTTGATGTGAAGAATTTTATATACAAAATGAATGCCCTGGTACCGGCAGACATATCTATCCATGATATTTTTGAAGTTTTGCCCGATGCCCATGCCCGCTTCTCTGCATTATCACGTTCATACCGTTATGTCATTACCATGCGTAAAGATCCCTTTTTGATCGATTTTTCATGGTATTTACCCATGCAGCTTAATTTGCCTCTGATGAATACGGCATGTGAGGTTTTAAAGGAATATGACGACTTTACCAGTTTCAGCAAACTTCATACCGACGTGAAAAATAATCGGTGTTTAATCACTTCGGCTACCTGGACGCTCCATCAGTACCAACTCATTTTTGATATTACTGCAAATCGTTTTTTAAGGAACATGGTACGTTCCGTAGTCGGAACAATGATTGAAGTAGGTAAACAAAAAATCAACATCGCTGCATTTCGATCTATTATCGAAGGGAAGAACCGAAGTCTTGCTGGTTTATCTGTACCACCGCAAGGATTAGAGCTGTATGATATTCAATATCCTGCCAATCTCAAACTTTAATTCGTCCCATTTTTTTTGTTGTTTATAAATGAGAGCAGGATTTCAGGAACTATTTTTCATAACCCCCGTATATAAAATAGTAAAATAATTTTTTGAAATGAAAAAGGCTTTAATAATATGGATTGCCTTGATTTACATGATGCCTGCATTTTGCCAGACATCTATTCCCAAGGCCCAATCGTTGTTTATATATAACTTCTCAAGATTAATTGAATGGCCTGCTAATGCAAGATCCGGTGACTTTGTTATCGGAATCCTGGGTTCATCTGGTGAAATTGGAACAGAATTAATGGCCTATATGAAAGGGAAAAAAGTAGGCACCCAGGAAATTCAAATTAAGGTATTTAAAACAACTGCTGAAATACAGGCGTGCCACATTCTTTTTATCCCTTTCACAAAAACCAAACAGATAGCAGAGGTGGTTACTGCTCTAAACGGAAAGTATACATTGATAATAACCGAAAAATCAGGTGCGCTGACTGAAGGAGCTGCTATTAATTTTGTGATTTTGGACGATAAAATGAAATTCGAGATCAAAGCAGAAAATGCAGCCCGTTATGGCATAAAATTTAGTGCGAAACTACAGGAGATGGCTAAGGCAGCTGGCGCTTAGACTTTTCGCTTTAAAATTTCACGGAATTCCAAATTTCCCAGGCTTTATCTGCTTGTAAATGTAACATTTGCAATCCATTTACGGTTTTGGCTCCTTTATACTCACCTCTTTTCAAAAATTCGGTTTCCACCGGATTATATACAAGATCATAAAGCAAATGCTCTTTAGTAAGCGATTCATAAGGAATCGGTGGATAAGATGCGGTATTGGGAAACATACCGAGTGGACTTGTATTAACAATTATTTTGCATGCTGCGATGATCGAAGGATTGATATCCTCATAGGAAATATGGCGGGGATTTACAGGGTTTCGGGAAACAAATGTCATTTGTATACCCATTTGTCCAAGTATGTAAGCAACTGCCCGTGATGCACCGCCTGTTCCCAATATAAGTGCCTGCTTATAATTCTTGTTAACCAGGGGTTTAAGAGACTCCCTGAAACCATAAGCATCTGTATTAAAACCCATCAGGGAATAAGAATCCTTATTTCGGTTGATTTTGATGGTATTAACAGCACCAATCTGCTCAGCACCTGTATCAATCAGTTTCAGGTAGGACATAACAGACTGTTTATAAGGAATAGTAACGTTCAATCCCGCCAATTCAGGTATGCTCCTGATTAAATCGGGCAATTGATCAATGCTTTCAATGGGAAAAAGGTGATACTGGCAATCATGAATATGTTCACGTTCAAATTTTTCAGCAAAATATTCTGCTGAAAATGAATGTGATAAGGGAAATCCTACCAGTCCATATAATTTCATTTCTGATTTTTATTGGCTAGTCGAGCCGGTTGTATTTTGCCGAATCGGGTTTTTGTTCCTTCAGCGTTGCTGGAAGAAAATCCAGAAATGTATCACCACGCAATCCCTGCCTGAGACATTCAAGAGGAATTACTTCGTTTACGGCAATATTACCCAGGTTCACGTTGGGTCCCAGCAGCTTAATAAACCAAGCCTGCTGCTTTCCGGTTGGGGCTTCCCAAAGCACCGAATTCACATCAATTTTCTCCTGAATGAGATGGATAAGACCTGCATTGGCCGAACCATCACTATGATATAAGCCAACGGAGCCGCTCTCACGTGCTTCCCCAATAACTTTCCATGAGCCAGCGTCCAGCTCTTTTTTCATCATTTCCACCCATACAGAATCAGGTATTTCGACTCCCATTTGTTTGGAGCCTACTTCTGAAAGAACTGTAAAGTCGGATGCCAATTTATGAATATATTCCAGTTTTTGGGAATGGTGCATATACATCGATCCATCAGAAACTTCCACAAGGTCAAGATCATATCTTTTAACCATTTCAACATATTCCTGAAACATATTTCGAATAGCAAACGCTTCGAATAAAGTTCCTCCTAAATAAACCCGTATACCTGCTTTTCGATATAATTCTATTTTTCGTTCCACATTTTTACAAAATACGGACGTTCCGAAACCCAGTTTTATGAGATCGGTATATGGAGCACAGTTCTCAATGAAGTTTTCGGCTTCAAAAGTACTCAGCCCCTTATCCATCATCATAGTAATACCTGATTCCCTGGGTTTTGAAGGACGTTCAGGAATATACGGAAGCTTAATATTCATGGGAGGTAACTATATATTATTGCACAGTTTAGCTTTGTGGATTGTATTCATTGGCCAAATTGAGAAATGTTGGCATGGTACGCGTTTTTGGAAAATGCTTGAAAATCATGACAGATTCTTTAAAATTCAGGTTCAACGCTTTTTGAAAATACAACTGCGCTTCAAACATTTTATGTAAATAAGCATGATATGCAGCCAGTCTGTAATTAAGCATGGCATTATCAGAAAACTGTTCGTACGACTGTATGAGAACAAATATTGCCTCATGAATGCGTTTCTTTTTAAACAATATTTGAGCCAGACCTAACTTAATGTCCAGATTTCCCGGATTGATTTCAGTAGCCCTGAAATAAGCGTCAATACTTCTGTTGTATCTTCTTATTTTAAGATAAATTTCTCCCAGCATATACCAATACAACTCCTGAAAAGGATCAGATTGAATAGCCTTTTTAATGGCATGTATACTGGCGTGATATTTTTTTGTTTTATATCTGACAAGGCCTATTCCATACCATGCATCAGCATAATCAACAGAAAGCTCCAGTGTCATTTTATACCATCGTAATGCTTCAGAATAATTACCCGTATGGATATAACAATTGCCAATATCACAAAGCGCTTTTGAGTTGGTTGCATCTTCTAAAATCAATTCATTATAAACGGCGATGGCGTCTGTATACAACCCACGGAATTTATACATTCCTGCCTTACTAAAATAAGCGGGAATAAACTGTGGATTGATAGCTATTGAATAATCAAAACATTCTGTTGCAGCAGGATAATCTCCGCTCTTTGAAAAAAGCAACCCCAGATTATGCCACACATGTTCTGCAAAGGGATCTAATTCAAGGTACTTCTGATAAAAATATACGCCTTTGCCATATTGATTCAGTTTTTCATAACAAACACCCATATCATACAATACGAGTATATTGCCTTTATTGTAATGGTGTGCCAATAAGAGGTATTTTATGGCAGTGGAATGCATGGAAAACTGCATATACGATTGCGCAATGCTGTAGGCCACCTCATCACGAAAATTACTGCTGAGCTTTAAAGCCTGATTAAAAGATTCCTGCGCTTCCTTGGCTTTACCTGTAATATTCAAGGCTATTCCCTTGGCCAGAAATAGTTCGTAATTATCATTTTCAGCATCTCTCAAACCATTAATCACCCGTAAAGCTTTACCCGGCTTGAGGTTTTCTATTAATAACTGAGCATAACGAATTTTCATGGATGTATCTTGCGGATGCTGCCTGATGGCTAAACATACCACATTAATTGCGTCCCTGAAATTATACTGTTCTGAAAAGTAATCAATGATACTCTCAAATTCATAGAGATCGAAAAAATCGGTGTTCTTCTGAAGCATCATTTCCTTATATCTTCGCAAAAGATCTAAGGTTTCTTCATCATCATAAAAATGGTCCAAATCTCCAAACATCATCAGAAAATCTTATGGCTAATATATAAAAAGTCTACTAATCCTGATACAAAGTAATTGCTATTTCTTAACAGGTATAATCGATTGGTTTTTATTAAGTTCGACTCTTAATTGAGCGTTTAGAACCTGCAGATTTTTTACAAGCCGGTGGTGTATGCCCAGATTATCGCTTATCCTGGCTAAAATTGAAGTAAGATCCGTAATATAAGTTTGTCCGTTTTTGATATTTCGGGTAACCTGAATCTTACTGTTGAGTTTGGAAAGTGTCTCCAGCAAAAGTGCATAGGTATCGGCATATTCAATTAAAATCCGGGCATTTTCAATGCCATATCTGGATACCAGTACCTTCCATAAAGCGTAATGCTTGGAATAGGAAGAACCATTCCACAAAAAATCGGCCGCTGTTGCCAGACGTATAATTTCAATCTCTGATAATGCTGGCAGATTCACAATAAAATAGGTGGAATCAAGCAATGCAAAATGATATCTGATACCTTCATTACCATAAGGTTCAAAAAGGTTGAACAGCCTTAATTTACCCGGATAAAAGGACTCATTGCCATTGTATCTTCCCCATGACGTTGCCATCCTCATGGAATTATCCATAAAAACCGGAGAAGAACCATAAAGTGAAATAAATTTTTGTATATCGACAGCATCTGTATTTACACTAAAATAAGAGCTTCCAGTATAAATGAATAATTTATTATTGCCGGAAATAGCTTCAGTCCGATCAGGGATATCGGAATTATTAATCATTTGGTTATTAAAAAATTGCGGAAACTGAAATCCGTTCGTAATACCGGTTGTATTTCGGAAATACAGGGGATAAGGATATCTTAATATGGAATCATCCGGTAGCATATATCCGGAAGCAGAGAAAAACCGTACCATATCCTGTTCATTTTCAGCACGCTGAAAAAATTTATTATCTATAGTATCTTTTAATAAAACTGCTCCATTATATTTATACCGTATGAGTTCTTCGATAAGATCGGAATCAAAATTATAACCTTCAATTGCATATAAGCGGAAAGGGAAATCTGGATAGTCAATAATCTGTGCATTATGAAAAACGGGTTCTTTCCGGTCAAACATTTGAAGGACAGTCAGTGCAGCATAATAGATTCCCTTTGGATTATTGGCTCCAAGGAGCACAATTTTTTGCGCGTCATGAGGGGTATATATAAAATAGCCATCCTGATATTTACGAATGGATGGTACAGGTAAGATGTGCGAATATTTTTGAAATAAACTGGTATTTCCTAAACTTATGATCAAGGATGCATGGTTTACCTCATCAGATAATCTCTGAATCATATTTATCGAATAACCTTTATCCGGACCGAAGTACCTGTTGATCATTTTCTGCAGCGCATCCTGCAAAAGCAGGGCCGCTTTCATTCCTGTTTCATTAAATGATTCCGGAATTAGAATAACAGGAAGTTCTTCAGCGTGCATATCCGGTTTAAGCAAATACACCGCCTCCATATTTTTAACTCTTTTAGGAGTTGGAATAAACGCATTTTGTGTAATATATGAGGTATCCGTATAGGAAAGCATATGCTCATGTACAGTGAAATTCTTATCCGTATATCTGAAGTCGATATCATCCACCCATATTGTTCCGGCACCTTTAAGTCCGATAGATATCTTTACAAACTGAGCTTTAGTAGGGATATCGCCTTCCGGAAAAGGAAAAGCATGTGATTTCCCAGTTATCCGGCACCAGGAAATAGAATCAATGAATCTAAAATGCGCAAAAGACAATGCCTTGAATGAAACGTCCACTTGTTGATTTTCAAGAGGATATTGATAAACGGGGCGAATCGGATTTTTACTACGGTCGTAATATAATAAACGAATGTCTATGGCATCGTTCATTTTAATACCTACAGCCGGACTTTGAGGATAAACATCCTGAATACGCAACGCAAGTGTTAGCTGGTAATTTCCAGGAATAATTTTAATGAAATCGCTTTGAATTCCCGAACCATGAACATCAGTTTCAGAAGCAGTAGTACGAACAATTTTTATAGCACGTGAACCCGAATATACTTCATCGCTCTTAAAATGGTTATTGGCAAGATCGACCCATTCGATATCATTACCAAATTGCTGCCATCCATCCAGCGAAAAAGAAGAATGTGTACTGTCAACTTTATAAGTTTTTCCATGTTCCAGAGAATAATTCCGGACCAGGTTTCCTTTTTCAAACCTTTGGATACGAGTCCTGTAAGGTATGGTTAATGGTTCTTCGGTAAGCCACGATTGTTCATCGTTTTTGTTGCCATTATTGCATCCATGAAATACTAAACCAATTAAGGCAATTATATATGCATAGATGCGGAGTCTCATCAGCTGAATATTTCCTTTTTACAGGCCTTAAGGGTGTTGCTCAATAACGACACAACAGTCATTAATCCTACCCCACCGGGGACCGGTGTGATATAGCTGCACTTGGGTGAAACTTCATCAAAATGAACATCTCCCATCAGTTTAAATCCTGATTTAGTCAGGTCTGATTTCACCCGGGTAATTCCTACATCAATTACCACCGCACCTTCTTTTACCATGTCTGCTGTAATAAAGTGTGGTTTTCCTAAGGCTGCAATTATAATATCACTATTCCGTATGATATCGCTAAGGTTGTTGCTCCTGCTATGACAAAGCGTAACAGTGGCATCGCCCGGATACGCCTTCTGCGACATCAAAATGCTGATGGGCTTACCCACGATATTGCTTCTTCCAACTACTACACAACTTTTACCGGCTGTTGGAATTTGATATCTCTTCAGCAGTTCAATAATACCCGCGGGTGTGGCTGACACAAACGATGGAAGACCAAGTACCAGGCGGCCCACATTAACAGGATGGAATCCGTCCACATCTTTTTTGGGATCAATTGCTTCAATTACCTTTTGCTCCGAAATGTGACGCGGGAGGGGGAGTTGAACAATGAAGCCATCCACATCCGGATCTTCGTTCAGTTCGTGCACCGTTTGTAAAAGCTTTTCTTCAGAAACAGAATCTTCATAACGAATCAGCGTGGATTTAAATCCTACCTCACCACACGATTTCACTTTTCCGGCTACATAAGTTTCACTGGCGCCATCGTGCCCAACCAGCACTGCGGCCAAATGAGGTGTTTTATGACCCAGAAGTTTCCTTTTTTCAACTTCTGCTGCTATTTCCGCTTTGATTTCTGCTGATATTTTTCTCCCGTCAATAAGTTGCATGGTATCTGTAATTAATCAATTATCTTCCGCGCATTCCAGGCATATTGCCCATCATTCGCATTGGATTCTTGTTGGTGGTAATCATCTTCATCAGTTTGCGTGTTTCATCAAATTGCTTAACAAGCCGGTTTACATCCTGAATAGTAGTTCCGCTTCCGTCAGCGATTCGTTTTCTGCGTGTCCCGTTTAGTATCTCCGGATTATCCCTTTCAGCGGGTGTCATGGAAAATATGATGGCCTCAATTCCTTTAAAGGCATCGTCATCCATATCCAGGTTTTTTAATGCCTTGCCAACACCAGGAATCATACTGGCCAGATCTTTCACGTTTCCCATTTTCTTAATCTGTTGTATCTGGCTGAGAAAATCGCTAAATGTAAATTGATTCCGTGCAATTTTCTTTTGAATTTTCCGGGCTTCTTCAACATCAAATTGTTCCTGCGCCTTTTCAACAAGAGTGACAATATCTCCCATACCCAATATCCGGTCGGCCATTCGTTCGGGATGGAACAACTCAATGGACTCAAGCTTTTCACCAGCACTTACAAACTTAATGGGTTTGTCAACCACGGAACGGATGGATAATGCGGCTCCACCCCGGGTATCTCCATCCAATTTGGTTAAAACAACGCCATCAAAATTCAAACGATCATTGAATTCCTTCGCGGTATTCACAGCATCCTGGCCCGTCATGGAATCCACAACAAAAAGAATTTCCTGCGGAGCAATATTCTTTTTAATGGATGCTATTTCATTCATCATCTGTTCATCTACAGCTAACCGACCTGCCGTGTCCACAATAACAAGGTCGTATCCTAACCGCTTGGCTTCCTTTATCCCTGATTGCGCAATTTTTACGGGATCTTTGCTGCCTTCTTCAGTAAAAACCGGTACCGAAATCTGCTGTCCAAGAATCTTAAGCTGTTCAATAGCTGCCGGACGATAAACGTCACCGGCAATCATCATGGGATTTTTTCCGCGCTTCTGTTTTAAATGAGCTGCCAGCTTAGCGGAAAAGGTGGTTTTACCTGAACCTTGTAAACCAGCGATTAAAATCACAGCTGGATTTCCTTTGAGATTAATGTCTACATTGGAACCTCCCATTAAACCGGCCAGTTCATCATGAACAATTTTAACCATCATCTGGCCTGGCTTAACCGAAGTCAGAATTTTCTGGCCCAGGGCTTCCTGCTTTACATTGTCCGTAAATGTTTTGGCAATTTTATAATTAACGTCCGCATCCAGCAGTGCTCTTCTTATTTCTTTCAATGTTTCAGCAACATTGATTTCCGTAATGCGTCCTTCTCCCTTGAGTATCTTAAATGACCGTTCCAGGCGGTCGGATAAATTATCAAACATGAAATCTAAATTTTTATATTTTATTAATGATTTGGCACATTCTGACACCAAAGATATTACATTCTTTCGGGCATTTCAATACCCAGCAATTCCATCCCTCTCTTAACAATACCCGAAACAACATCCGACATCACCAGCCTGAAGTCGCGAACGACTTCATTTTCTTCTTTCAGAATAGAATAATCGTGATAAAACTGATTAAACTCTTTTACCAGATCATAAATGAAATTGGCAATCAAGGAAGGATTGAAACTGTCTCCCGAAGCCTGAATCACTGAAGGATACTCGTAAATCAGTTTTAACAAACTTTTTTCCTTTGCGTTAATTGCAATGTCAGTATGAGTATTCAAAGGCATGACAATACCCATATCGGAACTTTTTCTGAATACCGACCGGATACGTGTATAGGTATATTGAATAAATGGCCCTGTATTTCCATCGAAATCAATTGACTCACGCGGGTTAAACATCATATTCTTTACCGGATCTACCTTGAGCATATAGTATTTCAATGCACCCATGCCAATAATCCTGAAAATATCCTCCTTCTCGCCATCATCCAATCCATCGAGCTTCCCCAGCTCTTTTGACATATCCCGGGCCGTGTTGACCATTTCATCCATCAGGTCATCTGCATCAACGACTGTTCCCTCCCGCGACTTCATTTTACCTTCCGGAAGTTCAACCATTCCATAGGACAAATGATGCAATGATTTTGCCCAGGGGAAACCGAGAATATCGAGAACAATAGCCAGGACTTTAAAATGATAGTTCTGTTCATTACCCACCACATAAACCATCCGGTCTGGTGCATATTCTTTATGTCTTACCTGTGCTGTTCCAATATCCTGGGTCATGTAAACAGATGTACCATCTGAGCGTAACAATACCTTTTCATCCAGTCCTTTATCTCTCAAATCAGCCCAAACCGAACCATCTGGATGCTTCACAAGAATATCTTTGGCAAGTCCTTCAAGTACCAGATTTTTTCCATGTATCCAGGTTTCCGATTCATA
Source organism: uncultured Bacteroidota bacterium (assembly GCA_963733535.1). Taxonomy (GTDB): domain Bacteria; phylum Bacteroidota; class Bacteroidia; order Bacteroidales; family UBA10428; genus UBA5072. The sequence continues at coordinate 360,485 of CAVTDR010000010.1, read as the reverse complement.
ATATACCTTATCAAAAGCCACTCCCAATCTTCCATAGGTTTCATCAAAGCCCTTATAAACCCAACTGTTCATCCGTTCCCATAAATCGTGTACCTGGGCATCTCCGGCTTCCCATTTCCTAAGCATATCCTGGGCCTCACGTATCAATTCGGCATTTTTTGCAGCCTCCTCTGGCTTCATACCAGATGCCACAAGTTCTTGAATTTGTTTTTTATATTCCTGATCAAATTTTACATAATAATCACCCACGAGATGATCACCTTTTTTTCCGGAAGACTCGGGCGTTTCCCCGTTGCCCCATTTTTGCCAGGCAAGCATGGATTTGCAGATATGAATACCCCGGTCATTTACCAAATTGGTTTTGATTACTTTCTTTCCTGAGGCTTCGATAACGCGACTTACAGCGTAACCCAACAAATTATTCCGAACATGCCCCAAATGCAAAGGTTTGTTTGTATTGGGAGAAGAATATTCAACCATTATGGTTGATGCATCTGCAGCGACCGGGGCAACGCCAAAGTTTTTATCAGAATGTGCTAAATTCAGATAATTCAGAAAATAGGCATCAATAATTACAAGGTTTAGAAAGCCTTTAATAACATTAAAATCGCAAACTTCCTTACAATGTGCTTTTAAGTAGTTGCCCAAATCCAGTGCGGTTGCATCGGGCGACTTTCCGGACAATTTAAGCAGGGGAAATACAACCAGCGTTACATCCCCTTCAAATTCCTTTCGGGTTTTCTGAATTTGAATCTGACCGCTTCCACATTCCTTTCCATACAGCTCTTTTATGGCCGAAATGATCTTTTCAGAAATAATTTGTTCCAGTGCCTGCATTGTTTCAATTTTGAAAAGCACAAATATATATGCATTTTTCTTATGGTAGTCACCACGTAAGAATATTTGAAACTGAACGCCAATGGGGTGAAATCGTAACTTTCATTTCCCATATCACACCAATGTGTTGGTTTTTGTTTATCTTTCCGGAAACTTTTTCATCCTATGGCGGTAATTCTTAAAGAGGTACATTCCAAAAAAGATCTGCGTACCTTCATTTATCTCCCCGAAAAAATTCATTCCAATCATTCAAGCTGGGTTTACCCATTATATTTTGATGAATGGGATTTTTATAATCCCAGGAAAAACAGATTCTTTGGGGATTGTGAAACTATTTTGCTGTTGGCCTGGCGCGATAAAGAACCCGTAGGTCGTATTATGGGCATTGTAAACCATAAATACAATAAACTGCATAACGAAAAAATCGGCCGTTTTTTCGCCCTTGAATGTTATAACGATCAGGAAGTTGCCTTAGCCTTGACAACCCATATTGAAACATGGAGCAGAAGCAAAGGTATGGAAAAGGTGATTGGCCCTTTTGGATTCTCTGAAAAAGATCCTCAGGGATTTATGATAGAAGGATTTGATGAACCTGCCGTTATAGCTACCAATTATAGTTTGCCGTATATGGTTGATTTGATGATAAATTGCGGATACGGGAAGGAAGTAGACTGCGTGGATTATATGATGGATGTACCTGCTGAGATACCCCCCTTTTACCAGTCGATTTTTAAAAGAACTATTGAAAGCAACAGTATTGTTATTAAGGAATTTTCACGCCGCCGGGAACTGAAGCCCTTTATCAGGCCGGTTTTTGAGCTGATAAATCTGACTTATGCTCCTATCTATGGTTTCAGCGAGCTTACTCCAAAGGAAATCGACTATTTTGCCAACCGGTACCTTGCTGTTATCAATCCCAGGTTTGTAAAAGTCGTTTTCAACAATCACAACGAATTAATTGCCTTTGCCATTGCAATGCCTGAACTTTCGGATGGCATCCGGAAAGCACGGGGCCGGCTATTCCCATTTGGTATTTTTCATATTCTCAGAGCTGCGAAAAAAACAAAGTTGTTAACCATGCTACTCGGAGCCATTAGAGGAGATTACCGCAATAATGGCATTGATGTAATCATAGGCATGAAAATGCTGGAATCTGCACAAAAGCAACATTTCAAATTACTCGATAGTCATCTGGTGCTTGAAACAAACGAAAAAATGCGCGCTGAATATGAAAAGCTTGGGGGACAAGTCCGCAAGCGCTACAGAATATTCAGTAAAACGCTCTAAAAGTACATCAGGGAAAGGATTGCGACAGCGGTGATCATATATAAAAACGTAAGGGGCAATCCAATCTTCATGAAATCCTTGAAAGAATATCCTCCAGGGCCATACACCATCAGGTTTGTCACATATCCATGAGGGGTAATAAATGTACATGCCGCGGCATAGGCAACTGCCAAAACAAAAGGAGTGCCTGATACACCAATTAATTGAGCTATACTCAGTGCAATTGGAAACACAATAGCAACAGCAGCTTTTGTGGTAATATATGCAGCCAAAAGAGCTGTTATCAGATAAATACCAATAAGCACGCCTACTTTTCCAAAAGGAAGAAAAGCAGTAATTAATCCGGTAGCTACAAGATCTGCAGCACCTGATTTGATCATCGCCGTTCCAAGTGCCAGAGATAAAACAATGATCAGCGCCAGATTATAATCGATATTTTTTGGAATATCTTTCGGATTGGTTACCTGAAGCATCATGGATGTGAGGATCATGATGATCAAGCCCATAAAAAGCGATATTATATTCAACGCAGCCAGTGTAATAACTGCAGTAATACCTCCAAGAAGAATCAGGGTCTTATACCATTCCAGATTCAGGTATTCTGTTACCCTGGAAATAAAATAAAAATCAAAGGTGTCTTTTGCACGGCTCATAAAATTATCTCCGGCAAACAATAAAAGCACATCTCCGGCCTTAAGCACCACATTTCCGGCCTTTTCTTCAATGCGTTCTCCATTACGGTGAACGGCAATAATGGCAGCATCATACTTTCCCCTAAAATCTGTGTTTCGAACCGACTTATTGATAAGTGCAGAATTTTGAGACACCACTACTTCATTCACATTGGCGCGGGATAACCGGCTTAGCATACCTACTTCAGGCAATATCAGTCCGGATTTTGCATTGAGAATCTCAGATAAATTTTGTGTTTCTCCCTTAAATATAAGTGTATCACCTGCATCCAGAACAACTTCTGCAGGTACATCAATGATGGTAATTGCGTTTCTAAGAATTGCTGTTAATGACAGCCCTTTAATATCAAGCAAACCTGACTCACCAACTGTTTTACCAATAAGATGCGACCGGGTTCGAACCTTAGCTTCAATAATGTATTCACGTGATCCTGAGTTGGGATCATCGTCGAATTTAACCCGTGATGGCAACATCCGGTTTCCAAAAAAGACCAGATAAATCCAGCCAATAAATATCATCGGGATACCCACCCATGCAAAATCAAACAAATTGAGCTTTTCCAAACCCGGTAATATCTTCTGATCAATGACCATGCTGTTTACAATTAAATTCGTGGAAGTTCCAATAAGGGTTGCAGAACCACCGATAATTGCAGCATAGGAAAGGGGTATAAGAAATTTAGAAGGAGGATAATTGTTGCGTTTTGCCCAACTGTTAATATAGGGCATCATCACTGCTACAAGCGGAGTATTATTAAGAAACATGGAAAAACCTGAAACAGCCAGAACCATTCTTCCAATGAATCCTTTATAAGTTTTAACCCTTCGAAAAAGCCGGTCAAATGAAAATTCAATAATATCTGTTTTCTTGATAACATCACTAAACAGAAGCATTAGAATTACCACCGATACCTGTTCATTCCCAAAACCACTAATGATTTCGGTCGGGGTAAGAATTCCGAAAATTCCCAGTGCAACAACCCCTATCAGAAATGTAAATGATACACCCAAAATATTCCAATACAGGGAGATGATGATAAAAACCAGCACAATAATTACCAATATCAGGTCAAAATTGATCATACATTCCCTTTTTAAGCTATTGAGTCCTTACCCTGCGAAAGTATAAAATTAAACCTATTTCAGAAACCTGACCTTCCTTGATGTGTTAATAAGAATAAGTTATATTTGATCGATTAAAAGTCACTTAACACAAAAGCAAATGGCCAGCCTTAATGAATTGAAACCGTCGCTGATATGGAAATATTTTGATGAGATTACAAAAATTCCACGGCCTTCTGGCAAGGAGGAAAAGATCATAGCCTACATCATTGAATTTGCAGAAAAGCACAAACTGGACTATCAGAAAGATGCTCTTGGAAATATTATTATCCATAAACCTGCTTCAAAGGGGTTTGAAAACAGAAAGTCGGTTTGCCTTCAAAGCCATTTGGATATGGTTTGTGAGAAAAACAGTTCCAGCAATCATAATTTTGATACCGACCCCATTCAAACCGTTATTGATGGTGACTGGGTAAGAGCATTGGATACAACCCTGGGCGCTGATAATGGAATAGGAATTGCGGCGGAGTTGGCCTTATTATCAGATAATTCTCAGGTACATGGACCGCTGGAATGTCTTTTTACAATAGATGAAGAAAGAGGATTGAACGGGGCCAAAGGTTTAACCCCCGATTTTTTCGGCAGCAATATTTTAATCAATCTGGATTCGGAGGATGAAGGAGAAATATTTATTGGTTGCGCAGGTGGAATGAACACGCTGGCAACCATAAAATATAATGTGCGTCCTACACCGGATAAGTCGATTGCTTATAAAATAGAAGTTAATGGTCTGCAGGGAGGACATTCTGGTACAGACATTCATAAAAACAGGGGTAATTCTATTAAAATTCTCAATCACTTTTTGTGGGAATCACGGAATCGCTTCGGTGCCCGTTTATCTGTTTTTGAAGGAGGTAACCTTCGCAATGCCATTCCGCGTGAAGCATATGCAATTATAGTAATCCCTTCCCAATATAGCGATGTCTTTCAGGGATACTTTCATGATTACAACCGGATTATTAAGAGAGAATATCTGGTTGATGAACCGCATATTCAGTTTACGTTAACTTCTACCCCGCTTCCTGAAAAGGTTATGAAGAAAAAGGTGCAGGAAAAGCTTTTGAATGCTCTTTATGCTTGCCCTCATGGAGTCATAGCATGGAGTCGCGTTATGGACGATCTGGTTGAAACATCCACCAACCTTGCCTCTGTCAAGTTTGAAAGTCCAAATCGTATTTATATCAGTACCAGCCAGAGAAGTTCGGTGAACTCCTCCAAGATTCAAATTGCCAATACAGTTAGAAGTACATTTAAGCTAACAGGAGCGCAGGTTGAGCAAACCGAAGGTTATCCGGGTTGGAATCCCAATCCCGACTCTGAAATATTGCATATAGCTGAAAAGTCGTACCAAAACCTTTTTGGTACTGATGCTGCTGTAAAAGCCATTCATGCCGGACTTGAATGCGGATTATTCCTGGAGAAATATCCGCATCTCGACATGATTTCAATTGGCCCAACCATTGTGGATCCGCATTCTCCATCGGAACGGATTAGTATTAAAACTACGGAGAAGTTCTGGTTGTTGCTTACGGATACCCTCAAAAATATCGGAGAATGCGATAAGTAAAATACTAATCGGCAGGTTCAAAGTCATCTTTGGTGACGCCACAAACAGGACAAACCCAATCTGCGGGTATATCTTCAAAGGATGTCCCTGGATCAATTCCGCCATCAGGATCCCCTTCAACCGGATCATAAATGTAACCGCAAACTATGCACCTGTATTTTTTCATTTGTATTGATTTTTCTGATTAGCGACAAAAATATAACTTTGCATCAAATAACGAACATTAAAATAAAATTCATGCGATCTATTTTTAGTTATCGGATTCTTGCCCTATCTGTTATTGCTACCCTGATTCAAATCAATATATTTGCCCAGCCGGTTAAAGAAAAAGAATCTAAGACCGGGCCTGTTAATATTATTCTCTTAATTGGCGATGGTATGGGGCTTGCACATATTCATGCCGGACTTACCAGCAATAAAGGCACTCTGAATATCCTGCAATTTAAACATATAGGATTCAGCCGTACACAGTCGGCCAGCAACTATGTCACCGATTCAGGTGCAGGTGGTACTGCGATTTCTACAGGGAATAAAACCTATAATGGCGCTATTGGATTAAATGCGGATTCTTTTCCGTGTAAAACCATTCTGGAATACGCCGAAATTAATGGACTGGCTACAGGACTTGTTTCTACCAGTGCAATCACACATGCCACTCCGGCATCATTTATTGCGCATAACAAAAGCAGGCATAATTATGAAGAAATTGCGCTGGATTTTCTGAAAACAGAAATTGATGTATTTATTGGTGGCGGTCGTGATTATTTCGTGATGCGTAAAGACAGGAAAGATCTTGTCAGCGAATTACGCCGGCGCAAATACCAGGTGATTTATTCTGCAGATAGCCTTAATTTATTTCACTCCGGTAAACTGGCTGCATTGACCGCTCCTGAACACAATCTTACCATTCGAGAAGGTCGTGGAGATATGTTGAAAAATGGTACCCAAACGGCAATAGACATACTGGATAATAATTCCAAAGGTTTTTTTCTGATGGTAGAAGGATCAATGATTGATTTTGGTGCGCACAATAACGATGGTGTTATGGTAGCTCAGGAAATGGTCGATTTTGATAAAGCTATCGGTGTTGCTCTTGACTATGCAAAAACACACGAAAATACCCTGGTAATCGTAACTGCCGATCATGAGACCGGTGGTTTATCCATTACAAATGGTAATTTTACGGAAGGCACAGTGATGACCGTTTTTGGCACAACCAGTCACACGGGTATTATGGTTCCTGTTTTTGCTTATGGTCCCGGATCGGAAAATTTTCAGGGTTTTCAGGAAAATACAGATCTGTTTAAGAAGATGATGTCCCTTCTGAATCTCAAGGAATCCAAATAAACAATTGTATTTCAACGTACCAAATGCGTAAACTTATGTTATTTACCGGAATGATTGTTCTGGTTCTTACCTGTATTCCCAAGGAAGAATCGCCTGAAAACCAACTCATGCTGCGCAAGGAGCAAACATTACCGTCTATCCTTGCTGAAAATTCCGGAATAATAAATTATAATAATTTAATCTGGTTTATCAATGACAGTGGCAACGATTCGGTTGTTTATGGATACGATCGTAACAGCAATGAAATTGTACGTTCAGTTGCCATTAAAAATACATGTAATATTGACTGGGAAGATATCACTCAGAATGATGACTATATTTTTATTGGCGACTTCGGAAATAACATGGGAAACCGTCTAAATCTTGGTATTATAAAAATCAGGAAAACCGATCTTGATCACGATGCAGATACGATTACTCCGGTTGGTATTATTAAATTCTCATTTGAAGATCAAACCGATTTATCCTCCACAGTACAGAATAATACATCCTTTGACTGCGAATCGTTTATAGCTACTAATGATCATGTGATTCTTTTTACAAAAGACTGGCTCGGATATAAAACGCGATTGTACAGATTACCACTTACACCGGGAACTTATTCTGCAGAGTATATGGCACAATGGGATGTAGAATCCCTTATTACATCGGCAACATGGTCTTCTGAAACCCGAAGGCTCTATCTGATGGGCTATATTCTGGCACCCATCCTATGGATATTTAATGATTTTGATCCCGATGACGGGACCTTCACAGATTCTCAAAAAACAAGTTTTAATGATTTTGGAGTGCAGACAGAAGGAATTCTGATTACAGAGGATGGAAATATACTTATTAGCAGTGAAAGTCAATCTGATAATGCTGCCTTATACAGCCTCCAAAATAAAGCTGACTAATTGAGTTTTGAGGGAGTCAGTGTAAATGTCATGGTAGTTCCTGACCCCATAGAACTTGTAGCCCTAATGCGACCATTATTTTTCTCTACAAATTCCTTGCAAATAATAAGTCCCAATCCAGTTCCGGTTTCTCCCATCGTTCCTGATGTGGAATAATACGTATCAATTCTGAACAGTTTACCCAGACTTTCACGGTTCATTCCCACCCCCTGATCGGTAATGTTCACTTCCAGGTTTTCAGACTTTTGATTTACGCTGATCAAAATCTGCCCGTCGGGGTTTGAGAATTTAACTGCATTGCTGACAAGGTTTCGCAAAACGGTATTAATCATATTTTTATCAGCATTCACCATTGTTTTCTTCTCAATCTTATTCAGGATGGTAATGCCTTTTTTTCTTGCTATAACACAATGAAGATCAATAACAGCATCTGCTATTTCAGATATATCAAAGTCTTCGGGTGTAAACACAATCCTGTTGGTTTGAGTTCTTGCCCACTGAAGCAAATTCTCCAGCAAATTAAATGCTGTTTGCGAAGAAACATTAATCAGTTCAAGCAAATTCAGTTTCTGGGTATTATCAATTTCATAAAAATCGTTTCGTAACAATTCGCAGAAGCCGATGATGGCATTAAAAGGATTTCTTAAATCATGAGCAATAATGGAGAAGAACTTGTCCTTGGTCCTGTTAAGCCGATCAAGTTCTTCATTGATTACAAGCAAATTTTGGGTTTGCTCAGCCAGTTCTTCAGATTGAATCAATATTTCCTTCTGACGGGTTTCCAGTAACCGGTTTGTTTCCTGCAAATCATCTGATTTTTTTCGTAACTGATTTTCAATTTGTTTCAACCGGGTTATATCACGGCATATTCCTGCAATTCCAATAATATCACCATTTTCATTGGCAATGGGAACTTTTGTGGTGGAACGGATTATCCGATTCCCATTTTCATCAATTGCCGTTTCTTCAGAATTGATCATGGGTATACCGTTATCCATTATTTTTTGCTCATCATTATAAAAATTCTGAGCAATAAATGGCGGATAAAAATCAAAATCTGTTTTCCCAATGAGTTCTTCGACCGTAGTATTCATTACCATCGCTACTTTGTGGTTAGCCATAGTAAAGCGACTTTCCTTGTCCTTAATGAAAATCAGGTCGGGTATATTATCAATTAACGTCCGAAGCTGTTTTCGCTCATCCTGTATAGATGACAACGCTTCCTTTTCCACCAACATTTTTTCATGCTGATATTTTCTGAACATCAAGATAAATAAGGTAATTAGAAATGCAAAGATGCATAAAACATATAGTAATAAAAAGGCAGTTGTTTTCCAGAAAGGCGGTGTAATGATTATAGAAACCGAAGTTCCTGTATGATTCCATATATCATCACTATTAGAGCCTATCACTTTAAAGATATATTTTCCCGGAGCAAGATTTGTATAATTTACATATCGGCGTTTGGCATCCGTTTCAATCCATTCTTTATCATACCCTACAAGCATATATTGATATCTGTTTTTCGCCGGCATTCTGAAATCAAGTGCCGTAAACGAAAACATAAAATTATTCTGAAAATAGGGAACTTTAATTTTACGTGAAGCAATCACGGACTTACCCGTAAGAGCGGAAACATTTACATTACCTTTCTTGCCGTTTATGGCTATAGAGGTGATGACTATTTTGGGTCCCCTTATATTAACCCGAATGCTGTCTGGATGAAAATAATTGCATCCTTTAATGCCACCAAAAAATAATTCCCCCGATAAGGATTTGTAATTGGACCCGTAAATAAAAGAGGACTCCTGCAAACCATCATACCGGTCGAAAGTATGTACCATATCGTTTTTAAGATTTATGGTAGTAATTCCCCGGCTGGTGCTGATCCATAAATTCTCATGGCTATCCGTAAGAATCCCATAAACCAGATGATCCTCCAGGTAATCCATTAATGCTGTGCCATGAAATGTACCCGTGGCAGGATCAAACCGTGAAAGACCGCCATCGTTAATGCCCAACCACAAATTATGGTTTGAATCATCCTGAATGGCGTAAATTGTATTGTAGTGAATTGATTTGGAATTGGTAGGATTGTTGATATATCTTATAAAATAGCCGATCTCCGTTGGATTTTCAGCATTGATATTTTTAATGACAAATTTATTCAAACCTCCTCCACGGGTACCTATCCATACGATACCGGTTCTATCTTTAAAAATTTTCAACACATTATTGCTTCCAAGACTCTTGGAATCATTGGGGTTATGCCGAAGATTTATAAAACGGCCAGTCTTCATATTAAAAACATCCATTCCTTCTCCCAGATTCCTATCGCGTGTTCCAATGAGTAAATGGTCTTCATCGTATTGAATAATTGAGGAAACACTATTACTGCTAGGTCCATCCGATTTTCTGTTATTGCTTTTGTAAATCCGGATCTTCCCCGTAACAGGATTCAGACAATTAAGACCTCCCCCATCCGTTCCGATCCAAATCTCACGCCTGGATCCGGTTTTTACTTCAATCAGGGATAGAATGTTATTGCTGCTGATTTCATTTTCATTTGATCCCCCACTTTGTAACCTGTAAATTATTGTTTTATTGTGTTCCTTATCTATCCGACATAGTCCTCCATAACGGGTACCCAGCCATAAACAACCTTCGGAATCTTCCAGTATGGCAGATACACCCCCTCCATTGAAAGGATTGCGTTCATTCAGATCTGCATTGTAATGCTTAAATGAATTAATAAGGGTTACCACTTTTGTAACGCCATCATATAAAGTGCCAATCCACATAATCCCGGTAGGATCTATATACAGCGTAGTCACAGCCTTATTATTCAGATCGGAATTTATGCCTGGTGCATCCACCTGTTCGATTGCCCCTGTATGTATATCATATCGCATTAATCCTTTATCGCTGATCACAAAAACCAAATTCCCTTTGGAATCGAAATGCATGGCACGAACCACACCCAGATTATCGAGATTGCTTAACCTGCCCGGCGTAGAACACGATGTAAGTTTAGCAGTATTTTGATCGTATTTGATAAGACCATTGCCCCAGGTTCCAAGATAAATATTTCCGTAACTGTCTTGATTGATTACCTGAATAAAAATGGTGGCATCCGGAACGCCTTTGATTTTTCTCTCAAACAGACGTGTATTCAGATTGTATCGGAATAAACCATCAGCAGTACCAAGCCAGATATACTTTTCATTAACCTTGTCAGCCAATATTGCAAAAATGGTATTGCTTCTTTCAGAGAAAGTATTTGTATGAACCCAATATTTTCCGGTAATCTTATCTAAACATATAAGACCCCCATCCAAACTTCCAATCCACAATAAACCATCAGCGTCCTGTGTAATCCCGGTCAATTGCTTCAATTCTGATTCAGTATCTTTTCTTTGAAAATAATACCGTTTAAATTTCCCGGAAATCTGCTCATAACAATTCAATCCATCATCAGTGGCAATCCATATCAAACCTTCACTATCCTCAAAGAGTGAATTGATATTTCCACTGCTTAAAGAATTTGAGTCAGCAGGATTATGTTGAAAAACAGTCATGTCATACCCATCATACCGGTTCAGTCCATTCCATGTTCCGATCCAGATAAAACCATGCCGGTCTTTTATAATACAGCTAACCGTACTATTTGACAAACCATTGTCACGCGTAATCACATCACTCCTGAACTTTAGTTCCTGAGATAAAACGGGATATACCGCAAAACCAGATAGAATGAAAAATAGCGTTAGAAATCTTTTCAACATGCTGTTTTTGTGAGCATGAGGTTTTACGTAAAAAACAGACCCGGGTTAAGTTTTTTAAGGGTTTTTATGGGTTCATCTAGAATATCATTCAGGTTTCACTATTTTTAACAAAAAAAAGCATGCAAACCCGCAAGCTGTTTCTGATACCTTGTACTTTAGGAGACTCTCCTATACCGCATGTCTTGCCCGCATTCAACATCGAGGTGATTCTGAATTTATCACATTTTGTAGTTGAGGATGAAAGAACAGCCAGACGCTTTCTAATTCGCTGCGGATATAAGACCGACTTCAGCACAGTTCGTTTTTTTAATTTGAATGAGCATACGCCTGATCAGGATGTTCCTTCGATTTTAGAGGATTCTGCACCTGGCGATATTGGTCTTATCTCTGATGCCGGTGTTCCGGGTGTGGCAGATCCCGGCGCAATCCTGGTACTGGAAGCTCACAGGCTGGGTTTTCAGGTAATACCTCTGACAGGTCCGTCTTCATTAATTCTGGCTTTAATGGCATCAGGATTAAACGGACAACAATTTGCGTTTAATGGGTATTTACCTGTGAAAGATCCGGAAAGAGCATCCAAAATAAGGTTTTTTGAAAAACGCTCTGAAACAGACCACCAATCTCAGTTATTTATAGAAGCACCTTACAGAAACAATCAGCTTATTGAAGCATTAATGGCTGTTTTGAAGCCGTCTACACGGCTATGTTTAGCATCCAACATAACCCTTGAAAATGAATGGATAAAAACCAAAACGGTTGCCGATTGGAAACGCACCGGATTCCCTGATTTGAAAAAGCAACCGGCCGTGTTTATTATACAGGCATCGTTTTAGTTACCTGGTCCGGATTTGATTGCAGTTACTTCAATATTATATAAGACAGACTGATAGCCCGGTATTATAGTATATTTATAATTTGTGTGTGATACTCCTTCTACTCCAAATGCTTCCGTATATGGAATTACAGCAGAAGCTTTTACACCTACCCTCATGGAATCAATGGCGGTTTTCAATCCGGCAGGTATTGTTTGATTTAATATAGAACCACTAGTGACCTTGGAGCCGTATACATATTTTAAAGGCTGGGCGTCGTCCATATTTGAATCAAAAATACGCGAATCACTAATCGGATCGGTAAATCCATCTATGATCCTACCTTCAAAACGGATATAAACTGTATCATTAATTTTCACATCATCCACATCAGATGGATTTGGTATTAATGTTTCTTTATACCAAATATTATCTACTTTGTTAGCAGGCAGATAGCCTTTTTGAACCAGATAGGTTTCAACAACAGAATCTTCATAAGCGATCGGGTCTCTGATCACTTTAATCAAATGAAGATCATAAACCAGGGGTTTATAATCGTAGTTTGCCTTATCTGAAGGCAGAATTACGGTAGACTTACCTCCCTCTTTCATATAGGAAAGGGCTTCATTAATGCCCAGCATACTATGACCATAAGCCAATTTTACCGGTCCAAACAGATATTGATCAAAGAGGTCCGAAATCGGCCAATAAGTTGTGTCATAGCTGGTTTCTATTACGCTACCATCTTCAATATATCTGCCGGTGAAATGAATAAAAATATAATTGTCTTCCAGGGGAGAACGGCCAGTACCTTCTTCTTTCTCTATATAATAAATGCCCCCATTGGTTTTTGTATCGGGAGAAATATTGTGATCGGAAATATATTCCTGAATCAGTTGCTTCTCATGAGCAGCTTGTTTTTTCATATCGTCTTTCAAACAGGCCGAAACCGTCAAAACCAAGGTAACGGCAACAAGGATGATCAGTGTACTTGATTTTGTTCTTTTCATAAACAACACTTTATGGATCGTATAAAGAGGGTCCTACTTAAAAAAAGTTGCGTCAGATTTTGTCCGGTGAAGATACTCTTAAAATCTCAACCTCAAAAATCAAAGAGGTGAAAGGCGGAATATATTGATTGGAAGATCCCGCAGTCCCAAAACCGAGTTCAGAAGGCAATATGAATAAAGATTTTTCCCCTTCAGACATCATTCCAATGGCCTCTTCAAGTCCCTCGATTACCTGCCATTCTGTTCCATATACAAACTGAAAAGGCTGTTTTCGCCTCACTGTGGAATCAAAAAATTTGCCATTTAAAAATCGTCCCTCATAATTCACCGTTACAGTATCTCCGGGTTCCACTTTTTTTCCGGTTCCCTTACGAATATTCAGATAAAAAATACCACTTGGCAAAGGACTTACGTTCAATTGTTCATCTTCAATAAACTGCTTTAAAATCACTTTTTCATAATCGCCGAAATCATTAATCCACGAGAGAAATGCTTCCTTCTCGCTTTGGTATTCATTTTCCGTCTGGATTTCAATCATATTCATCCTTATTTTGAATGTGCCTTCTTTTGAAATAAAACGGGGGATTGAAGTCTGAAGTGTATTCCTGAAAAAATTTTCTGCGGGTAAAATAAATGTTGCACTTTCTTCTTCTGAAAGCAAAGTAAAACATTCGTCCACTGATCCTTCAAATTTAACCGGGCTAACCTGTATTTTACGGGTTCCGTTAAAAAAAACAGAATCATCCATAGTGAGATAGGTTAGATTTACTGTGATATAATCGCCAGGCCTTGCTTTTAGCGTGTCATCACCAAGTGTATGCAATTGATAATAAATGCCATTCCCGGCTTTTTTATACCCGGGATATTTAGCGAATTTCTGACATTGAAATGTCAAAAGAATGCAAATAAGCAAGAGGTAAAATTTTCCAGATTTCATTTCAGGATTCTGCTTTAAGGATTTCAATATGATATACTATTATGGATCTGCGGGGAATACAGTCGCCATCCCCAGGTAAACCATATGCCAGATGTGGCGGCAAAATAAAAATTGCTTCGCTTCCCTCTTTCAACAAAAGCACACCTTCTTCCAATCCCGACTCTACTCCACCCTGCCCTACCCGGAATTGCTTTAATCCGAGTGAATCTGAATCATAACATTTTGTTCCATCCAGTAAAGTTACTTCATAGGACAAAGTAACGGTCATCCCTTCCTTAATCTCATTCCCCGATCCGGCTTTCAGAATTTCATACCATAACCCCGATTCAGATTCAGTTAAAGAAAGATCCTGCTTTGTGATATAATCTTCAATTTTTGCCTTATCTTTTTGAATCAGCATTCGGTTTGCACCTACCAGGGCTTCTTCTGTTTTTTTGATTTCTTTTGCAGTAATATCCTTATCATGCTTATGTGAACATGAACATAGGAACACTGGCAAAATAAGAAAAAGTATAGGTGCACTTCTCATTCCGGTTTTAATTTAAACTTATAATCAATAAGCAGATTTTTGAATTTTTGTATGGTGTCTGACAGACTTTCATATGATTCTCCTCCTGCAGCGTTTTTGTGACCGCCTCCATTAAAATGCAACTTTGCGAATTCGTTCACCGGAAAATCTCCTTTTGAGCGAAAAGAAATACGGATAAAATTTTCTTCTTTTTCGGTAAATAATGCGGAAACTTTTATTCCCTGAATAGCCATGGGATAATTAACAAATCCCTCACTGTCTCCGGGTTCAAAATGATATTTATCTAAATCTTCAAGTGAAAGAACAATAAAACCGGTACCAAATTCGTGCAAAATTTCCATTTTTTCATTCAGGCTAAATCCCAAAAGACGCATCCGGTGCTCTGAATAATTGTCGTAAGTTAATGCATAAATCCGGTCTTTATCAATGCCATAACTTAGCAAAGAAGCTACGGTTTCCCATGTTCTGCGACCGGAGGAATTGTAACTGAAACAGCCAGTATCAGTCATGATTCCTGTAAACAGGCATGAAGCAATGGTATCATTCATGTGATGCTCAAGACCGGTGTTTTGAATAAAATAATAAACCAGTTCAGCAGTAGAACTCACCGTAATATCTGACATAAGGTAATCGACTGTCATAGCAGGATCGGGATGGTGATCAATCAATACTTTATAAGCAGGAGAACGGTCAATTTCTTCTTTTAGTTCCTTAACCCTCTTGAGTTCATTAAAATCCAAAGAAAAAACAAGATCCGCATTCCTTATGCTTTGCAGCGCAGCAGAAGCATTCTTTTTAAATATCACAATCTGTTCGCTGCCAGGAAGCCATTTTAGAAAATCAGGAAAGTCATTGGGCAAAATTACCTGACATCCATGACCTAATTTTGTAAATAAGTGATACAAGGCAAGCGATGATCCGAGTGCATCACCATCAGGATTTAAATGTGACAATACAACAATTTTCCGGTCGGCCTGATTCATTAGATCGATCAGGGTTTCGTTGTGATCCGTGTTGAAAAAAACTTTATCTGCTTTACTCATTTTTAAAATTCACAGCTCAAATTTAATGAAACTTGGATGGACAATACCGAAATGGGGTTGCAAGTTGTTAAATTTATTTAAACAGTACAAGCATAACCCGAAGCTTTAGCAAGGCATACAATGAACAGAATAAATCCTTATATTCGCTTCAACACCAAAAAAAACCATATATGGCCGGAACTAAAACTTTTTTCATTATCAAACCGGGCGCCGTAAGTCACGAATACATCGGTCCCATATTAGCAATGATAAATGATCATGGATTTCACATATCTGCATTAAAATTGCTTAAACTCGACAGGTATCATGCCGAACATTTTTATGCCGTACATGAGGATAAACCTTTTTTTGAAAGCCTGGTAAAATTTATGACTTCCGGTCCGGTAGTTGTTGGAATTCTCGAAAAAGAAAATGCTGTGCCTGATTATAGAAAATTGATGGGTGCAACTGATCCGGCAAAAGCTGAAGAAGGAACAATCCGTAAACTCTTTGCAGAAAATATTGAGCGTAATGCAGTACATGGTTCCGACAGCGATGAAAATGCCGAGAAGGAATGTGACTTCTTTTTCGCCAAAAGTGAACGTTTTTCGAAATTCGAAAAATAAGAAAGACTTTCGTCATTCAGGGGATATCAAAAGATTTTTATATTTGATGCTAGACCTGAAATTATATTGAAAAATTAAAATGATTCACGCATATGGCAGAAAATAAGAAATTTATTCCTTTTGTATCCCCTGAAACCGATATGAAAGAATTTACCGTCAGGGCTCTTATAATTGGCCTTGTAATGGCTGTTGTTTTAGGAGCAGCTAATGCATATCTCGGTCTGAGAGCCGGTATGACAATTGCCGCTACCTACCCTGCTGCTGTAATAGGAATGGCAATACTCAGAATAGTGAAAGGATCTATTCTTGAAGAAAATTTTGCCCGTACTGTCGGGTCTATCGGAGAGTCTGTAGCTGCCGGTGCGATTTTTACGCTTCCGGCATTTTTTGTGTCCGGAATCTGGGATCCTTTTTTTACTCCGGGACACTATATTACTTCTACCCTAATATTGATCGCAGGGGGTATATTGGGAATTATGTTTGTTGCATTGCTCCGTCGGGTAATGGTGGAAGATACCGAATTGCCTTTTCCCGAATCGATTGCTGCTGCTGAAATACACAAAGCTGGACAAGCAGAAGGAAGTAATTCTAAATTCCTTTTTGGCGCCATGGCATTTGGAGGCATTATCAAATTACTGGGAGAAATAAAACTCTTTAAAGTGTATTGGGAGAATTTCTTTGTCTTTGCAAAACAAACGGTAACAGGTACTAAATTTGTGGGCCAGGGCGGCATGATGGTTGGAAGTCCCGGTATTAGTCCCGCCTATATCGGTGTAGGATATATTATCGGCCCAAAACTGGGTTCTTTAAACTTCAGCGGTGGTGTGCTGGCCTGGGGCCTGCTTACCCCTATTATTTTATATTTTCTTGCACCCTCGTTCGATTTGAGTGCAATGGCAGCACAGTTGATTGCCTCTGATCCTACATTGACATCCGATGCAGCCATGAATAAAGTTTGGACAACATCGTTCTACTCCATTTGGCGGTATGTTGTTCGTCCCATAGCTATTGGAGGGATGCTTGTTAGTGCGGTTTATACATTATGGAAAATGCGCAAAAGCCTTACCGCCGGTATTGCTCGTTCGGTAGGAGATGTTAAAAAAGCAGCGGGGGGAATGAAGGTAGATACGCCCCGTAATGAAAAAGATATCAGTTTTAACTGGATATTATTAGGCATAGGTATGGTTGCCTTTCTTACTTTTCTGATTACTTTTTACATTTTCCATACCTCCGTTCTGGTAGCTATTGTTGCGGCTACAGTGATGATTATTTTGGCATTCTTTTTTGCTGCGGTATCCGGATATCTGGTAGGTATCATGGGATCGAGCAATAACCCCATATCTGGACTTACGCTTACTGCGCTTGTTGTTACAGCACTTTTAATGGTTGCCCTGGGAGTAACAGGTCAGGAAGGGGTTGCTTCGGTACTTGGTGTAGCGGCTATTGTTTGTGTTTCTGCTGCTGTCGCCGGAGAAATGCTTCAGGACTTGAAAGCCGGACACATTTTAGGTGGAACGCCCTGGCGTATGCAGATCGGAGATATTATGGGAGTAGCCCTTGCAGGTATTGTAATGTTTGGTGTTCTTGTATTTCTCAACGAAGGAGACATTGCTAAAGGTATTCGCGAAGGATATGACGGAGGATTTGGAAGTACAAATCTATCAGCCCCTCAGGCCAGTTTAATGGCGATCCTTTCTAAAGGTATTGTTAGTGGTCAGATGGCCTGGCCTTTGATTATTGCCGGTATGCTGATGGGAGTTGCATTTATTATGATGCAGGTTAAAAGTCCTATGCTTGTATGTGTTGGAATGTACCTTCCACTTGATACTACTTTTGCTATCTTTCTCGGTGGACTCTTAAAAGGATTTGTAGACCGTATAGCTGAAAAGAAACAATTTACCCTGGCACAGAAAACAAATTCTGAAAATACCGGAGTACTACTTGCTTCAGGCCTTATTGCCGGAGAAGCCCTGATGGGATTGATCATAGCTATATTTGCTGTCGGCGATATCTTCCTGTATGATGTGTTCTCTTTCTGTAAGAACCCGTCATTTTTGGTTAGTATTATCGTTTTAGTCCTGATCGGTTGGGTTCTTGTTCGCCTGCCAGTAAAAAATGCAGGTCGTGCAGATGCACCAGTACCTCCGGGAGCTGTATTATAAAATGTGACTACAACCGGTATGAGCAAAACCATACAGAATTATCTTGACCTGATACCGGTTCGGATGGTTGAGGAATTTTCACGGGAGGGTGAAATCATCATACTTCTTATTCCTAAATTTAAAACGGAATGGGCCAGAAGATGGTTTATTCCGGCGAAGCGTTCCAAATATTTCCGGATACATCTTGATGTGATGGGAAGTAAAGTTTGGGAACTCATCGATGGACACAGGAATACCGGTGAAATTTGCTCAATTATGGAAGAAGGCAAACCGGATGATCAGCTGTCGCTGCGAATTACCAAATTCCTGACCATGCTTTGTAAACACCAGTTTGTGACTTTTAAATAACTGTTTGGAAATGATAACTGTCAGTATACCTGTGCAAAACATTGCTAATTTTGTATAGCATACCAAATTTAAAATACGAGTGATATGTTTAAAGGGCATCCAAAAGGACTTTATGTAGCCTTCTTTTCCAACATGGGAGAGCGGTTTGGTTTTTATACCATGATGGCCATTCTGGTTTTATTTCTTCAGGCAAAATATGGATTATCTGTGCAGCAAGCCGGAAGTTATTACAGCTGGTTCTACTTTGCTATATATGCGCTGGCTTTGCTCGGCGGTATTCTGGCCGATGTTACTAATAGATATAAACTGGTAATACTCACCGGTATTATTGTAATGTTTGCCGGGTATGCCATCGTAGCTATCCCGGGAAGCAGCCTGACATTTACGTTGTCGGGACTGTTTATTATCGCACTCGGAAATGGTCTGTTTAAAGGTAACCTGCAAGCCATTGTGGGTCAGATGTATGACAATGAGAAATATGGCAAATTAAGGGATTCAGCCTACATGATCTTTTATATGGGTATTAATGTGGGTGCTTTTTTTGCGCCTTTTGTCGCCACCAGTGTACGCAATTGGTTTTTAAAAACACAGGGATTCCTTCATGATGCCAGTTTGCCCGAAATGTGTCATGCATTTATGCGGGGCGAACTAAATGATACAGTGAAATTCCAGCAGCTGGCCGACAAAGTGAGTGGTCATCACGTCACAGATCTGAGTGTATTTGTGGAGAAGTATCTCGATGCTTTTGCCACCGGATATAATTATGCCTTTGGCGTAGCTGCAGGAGCCATGATTCTTTCATTGCTGGCATATGTAATTTTCAACAGGCATTTACCCAGAAAAGAACGGTCCACTAAGCCAATTAATGTATCGGGAGAGGAGGACAACAGTGCTTCTCTGGGCAACCCAATAAGCGTATTGATTGCCCTGATGATTGGTGCCATTGTTACGGTAGTCCTGTATCTGATAACAGATAATATTGATTTATCGTTCCCTTTTGGACTGTTTGTTACTTTTGTTTTTTATATTACCCGTACATCCACAAAAGAAGAACGGCCCCGTATTACAGCCCTCTTGCTGGTTTTTGTGGTTGTTATCTTTTTCTGGATGGCCTTCCATCAGAATGGTTTGACCCTTACTCTATTTGCTCGTGATTATACGGTGAAAGAAGTGGACCGCTTTACAAACCTGTTTTTTAATGTAAGATCGATTCTTTCGTTTATTGGTACGCTGGCAGGACTCTATTTGCTCATTACGCGAAAGCCTTTAAAGGAAAAAATTGCAGGCTTCCTGATTGGTGGAATCATGGGATATCTTACTTACCGCTTTCTTACAGGCTTTTCGGAGCAAAATCCAATTGCCCCCGAAATTTTTCAATCCTTTAACCCATTATTTATAGTTGTACTTACATTCCCAATATTGGGTTTATTCAATTATCTGGCCAAAATAAACCGTGAGCCTTCCACGCCCCGTAAAATCGGCATGGGAATGTTTATTGCTGCGTTGGGATTTCTTATCGTTCTGGTAGCATCTATTGGACTGATTTCACCGGGTGAATTGCAGGTTGTAGATGAATCCGGAGTAGCCAGCTTTAATCCTGTTCCCGATTCATCCCGTGTTCTGCCCTATTGGCTTATCAGTAGTTACCTTACCTTAACGGTTGCTGAATTGTTTCTGAGTCCCATGGGATTATCATTTGTATCAAAAGTTGCACCTCCGCGTTTTCAGGGTTTGATGCAAGGCGGATGGCTCCTGGCCACTGCTGTTGGCAATAAATTGCTTTCAGTAGGAAGTTATGGCTGGACACGTCTGCAATTATGGGAGTTATGGAGCATTTTTATTATCTGCTGCGTAGTTTCAGGTGCTTTTATTTTCAGTATCATTAAACGACTTGAAAAGGCTACCAAATAAAACAAAAAACGGGGACATACAATCATGTCCCCGTTTTCGTTTTATAAAGTACCCATCAATGTGCGGATTCTTCAGGAACACTTAAACGTTCTCCGGCATCCTTAACTACTTGCCGGTACCACGATTCATCATATCCCGGCTGTTCCAGTTTCGGATTTTTTTGCCCTTCTACAGGGGTTTTGACATTACCATCAACAAACCTGGTAAACAGGAAGCCATACAGATTTTTCCACTCAGCTACTGTTTTCTCACCAGACTTCATGGAATAATCGGTAACATATTGAATGGCCTTAGTGGGATTTTCCTTATAAAGTTTTAATGCCATTTCATCAACAGCTTTTATTTCTTCTCTGAATCCGTTTTCAAGCATTTTCTGTTTCTCCTGAATGAACGGAAGCATGTAATCATACCTTGAATAGGCCAAATTGGATACCTGGTTGAATATCCAGAATGCTGCATCAGGATCGAATTTCATCATGGCACCTTTACCTTCTGCAAAAGAAGGAGGAACACTTGTTATTCCGCAATACATGGGAGAATAAACAGTGCTGTAGGTATCATCTACTCCAAACCACAATATGCCTCCAATAGGATCAGGCATCCAGGAACGCGACTGTGTTACAAAGGAAAATCCGGTCTGTTGGGTGGATATGGCACGTTCGTTTAAATAGGTTTTTCCATCTACTTCCCATGTCATCGGACGCCAGCGTACAATTGACTTGTTCGGACCTGCGCCAATGTCCTTGGTCATGTCCAGATCGGTTCCCTGATAATAGTCGCGCATCATGTCCGTAACATCTTCAACACCCAGTTTCCGGTTGGCTTTTACCCATAATGGCATGCGGTTTTTAAGATCATGACCCTTTGCATACTCTGAGTATGCATCCATACCTTCCGATATTTTTCTAAAACCAGCCCAAACCCTGGCATCACAAAATCTTGCACCACTAAAATCAACTGGAGCATAGGCATCAGAGAAACTAAACTCTTCGTCTTTTCCGGTAAAAAATCCTTTTTCCCGTGCAAAGGTGATTACATCTTCAGCATACAAACAATTTTCAGGATCACTTAAGGGAAAAGTGGTTATTCTGGATTGATTGGCGTGTCCGCAAACATAACCATCAGGAACCCGTCTGGCAACCCATACAGCACCTTTATTACCAGCACCTTTGCCAATGATTTCCATAATCCATACTTCCTGAGGATCGGCGATGGAGAAGGATTCACCTTCACTATAATAACCGTAATCCTGCATGAGCTTATCAATTACACTTATCGCTTCCCGTGCAGTTTTGGCCCGCTGCAAGGCAATATAAATAAGGCTTCCATAATCCATAATAGCTGTTGTATCCTGAAGTCCATGGCGACCACCAAATGTAGTTTCGCCAATGGCCAACTGATGCTCATTCATGTTTCCGACCACATTATAGGTATGTCTGACTTGAGGAATCTTACCCAGATATTCACCGGTATCCCATTCGTAAATATCCAGCATGGTTCCTGCCGGATAATCCCGTGCAGGAAAGTGATAAAGCTCGCCGAACAATACATGTGAATCTGCTGAATATGAGATCATTGTAGATCCATCTTTTGTTGCCCCCCGGGTAACTAAAAAATTCGTGCAGGAAAATGAATTTTCTGCAACGAAAAATAAAAAAAAGATAAGTGTTGCAAGATATCTATTTGTCATATTAATGAGATTTGCTGATAAAGTTAGTACTTATAATTATTTTAGAAGTTGATTGTTATCAGGATTCGAATTTGTTCATTGAAGATTGCATTATTAATAAGTAACCCATAAAATGCTGAGGTGTTTATTCCTTAACATTTTTTGAGGGAATTTAACATTTTTGGTGTAGTTGAAGGAATATGCAATGATTATTTTTGTCACGTAAATAATGGTTACAAACATAGGCTAAAGTTGGATTTTCATAAATTAGTAGTATTAGTTAATAATTCTTTTGTTTTTTTGTAGTTAGGGTTAAGATGGGTGAGACAAAAATCTCACCCATACTTTTTTTTATCCGGTTCATTAGTAATAAAAGGTATTCTGATATTGGCTTACGTTCCCTTTCTCATCGGTTATCAGCAATTCAAGCACATGATTTTTTTCGTTCTGGATATGTTTTTCATCAACGGTATAGCTTAATGTCCGGTTTTTGGCATCATACTCAAAGAGTGCCCATTTCGCATCGATAAATCCTGAGTAATTTTGAATACCTGATATAGAATCAGAAATTTGAAAAATGATCGTTTGACCTTTTTTAAGTTTGGCTCCAGGACTAAACCGCATTGGTTTAATAACCGGTGGAATCGTATCTATAGTTACTACAAAACGACCAAAAGATTTGGTTTTGGCAGTCACAAACCCGTTACGGAATTCGCCTCCTTCAGCGTTTAATGAACCATCCGGATTAATTCGCGCCAATAATGCTTTGCTTTTCAAATTTTCAGGCAGGTTCTCTGGTTTAATAGAAAGTATATAGGAATAAAACAGGGGCGTAAACCGGTTGTGGATTTCATGAACCATTGAATAGGGCGCACCATCGTTCCATTTTTCCAGATATTGAAAATCGATGTCAGTGAATAGTGCATTTTCAGGTATTACAACTTTCACCCTGTCCCTTTCAAAAACATTGATTTTTGTGCATATGAAATGTGCCGCTGCCAATGAATCTTTTAGGGCAGTGAATGGACTGAATTCAATGGAATTTTTCAAATAAAATCGCATGGCAGATTCATTTCCGTATGTATCTGTGGCAATAATCCGAACTGCATGCACCGAATCATCTTCAAATGATATAAGTCCCCGATTGATAGCGGTTTTATAGATTTTAAGTCTGTTGTTGGAGTCAACAAACAATTTTTGTATTTTTTTCCCCGATCGCAACATTTCTCCATAGTCAAAAAAACTATTAATATATCCGGCCTCACTGAAAGGGATACTGTCAATGCGGCAAAAAAAAGAGAGGTGATTATCAATGAGTACCTGAACCGTATATGGACTGCATTCATTCAAGGCATTATTCAGAAAATCGTAAGTTTCAATACCCAATCCAACTTTGCCGTGTATCAGAATGGTATCAGGGTTTATACCATATACATTATTTTTTCCGAGTACAGGCAACAGTAAAGGCTGATGGAATCCGTTCACATAGCTTTCCTGTTCCATGGGATAAACCATCAACCAGTTTATTTTTGGTGAAATATTATCCTTTATATCAAAACCCATATTGAGTGCATTTAGTGGAACGGCACCAGTACTATCTCTGATTTCGAAATGAAGATGTGCACCAAATGACGAACCGGAATTTCCTGACCATCCTACCAATGCCCCTTTTTTAAATACAAACAATCCGGCCTCAGGCAATATATCAATGGTATAAGACTTCTTTTGATATTGTTGTTCCTTTATGTAGCTTGCCAGGCGGGGTTCAAAACGGCTAAGATGACCGTATACAGATATATGTCCGGATGGATGTTTGAGATATACTGCATTACCATATCCTCCCTCAAGCACTGCAATTCTGAATACATAACCAGAATCCACTGCAAAAACATTTTTCCCCTCTACCTGTTGCGTTTTAAAATCGAGGCCTCCGTGAAAATGACCACTGCGATATTCGCCGTAATTGGCCGACAGCAGTAATGGTATGTCCAGCGGTGCATTATAATGAATGGATTGCTTTTCAGTTAAAGACTGCGATGAAACGGAAGCCGAAATAAATAAGGCGATTATGATAAATAAATATGAAATATTATGCATACCTTTAAGTGATGATTTATGTTGTTTTCAAGGCTTGTAAAGCTAAACGATAAATTTTGTTTTTGTATTATTGTATAAACAACAAAATCGTATTTTTGCTTTCCGGATTTAAATTTTTGCGGCTATATTTGTAACATACATGGATTCAAAAGCTGAAGAGATCATTACTGGTCTGAAACAAAAAATAGGAGTCATCATATCGCTTCATGAAAATGAAAAAAATAAAGCGATAGAACTTAAAAAAAAGAATCTGGAATTAACTGAAAAGATTGCAGAATTGGAAAATAATTTACTTGAAACAGAAAAAAAATACGAAAATCTTAGAATAGCAAAAGTGTTATCTTCAGTACCTGGTGAGGATGTACATGAAACAAAATTACAGGTAAACAGAATCGTGCGGGAGATTGACAAATGTATTGCTCTCTTAAACCGATAATAGGATTGAACCAATTATGGACGATAAGCTGTCAATAAAAGTTAATGTTGCCGACCGGTACTATCCGCTTAAAATAGAAAGAAAGGATGAGGAAAAGATCAGAAAGGCTGCCAGATTAATTAATGAAAAGGTGTTGCAATACAAGCAACGATATCTGGATAAAGATGTGCAGGATTTTTTAGCTATGGCAGCATTGCAGTATGTTACGAGAGTGATTGAAATGGAAGATAAAACTGACGTTTCACCTCTTGAGCAACAACTGGAGGATTTGAATGAAGAGCTTGAAGCATATTTAAAAAGAGAGTAATTTTTAACGTTCTTTACATATAAAAGCATAGCCCGCATAGTTTCTTTCAATGCTGTGAAACTCAACACTTACTAATTTGGAGAAAAGCTCAGCATGTCTAGAACAGGCCATCATCCCGGAAACGGGAATTCTCCCGCTCTGCGGGGGGACAATGGAAGTTCGAAACATATTGGCATCTCTACCCATGTTGTATTGGGGTTTTTACAACTATGGAGAAAC
Organism: uncultured Bacteroidota bacterium; assembly: GCA_963733535.1. Lineage (GTDB taxonomy): Bacteria > Bacteroidota > Bacteroidia > Bacteroidales > UBA10428 > UBA5072. The sequence continues at coordinate 334,867 of CAVTDR010000010.1, read as the reverse complement.
ATATGCGGGTTTTTTTTTACTATATATATAAAATTTCAGTTCAATGATCATATTATTCGATACTTTATCAATTGTAAAAAGCCTCTTTATAGGTGCTGTCTGTTTTCTTGTTGGGACAGGTTTATCCTATTTCCTATGGGATTTTGCCCTTAGAAAAAAGAAGGAATCCACACTCAGAGAAGCCGAAATGGAAGGCGAAACACAGAAGCGCGATAAGATGCTTCAGGCTAAGGAAAAATTCCTTCAGCTCAAAAGCGAACATGAGCGGTATATTAATGAAAAAAATAGCAAAATAAATGCCACTGAGAATCGCTTAAATCAGAAAGAAATTCAGTTATCCCAAAAAATTGAGGAGCAGCAACGCATGCGTAATGAACTCGAAATACTCCGGGAAAACATGAACAACCAACTCAGTTTGTTGGATAAACGAACTGAAGAACTTGAGAAAATGCACAGGCAACAAGTTGAACAGCTCGAAACCATTTCGGGCTTATCAGCCGAAGATGCAAAAAACCAGTTGTCAGAATCGCTCAGGGAAGAAGCAAAAGTTCAGGCTATTTCTTATGTAAATGAAATTATGGCTGAGGCAAAAATGACAGCCAACCGGGAAGCAAAGAAAGTAGTTGTAGAAACCATTCAAAGAGTTGCCTCCGAAACAGCCATTGAAAATTCAGTAACTGTATTCAATATTGAAAGCGATGAAATCAAGGGACGCATAATTGGTCGTGAAGGCCGCAATATCCGGGCTCTTGAAGCTGCCACAGGTGTTGAAATTATTGTGGATGATACACCTGAAGCAATTATACTATCGGCTTTCGATCCTGTCCGTAGAGAAATCGCCCGTTTATCACTGCATCTTCTGGTTACAGATGGTAGGATTCATCCTGCCCGTATTGAAGAGGTAGTTGAAAAGGTTAGAAAACAGGTGGAAGAAGAAATCGTGGAAGTTGGAAAACGAACCACCATTGACCTTGGTATCCATGGACTGCATCCTGATTTAATACGCCTTGTTGGCAAGATGAAATACAGATCTTCTTATGGTCAGAACCTGCTGCAACACTCCCGTGAAGTTGCCAATTTGTGTGCAATTATGGCAGGAGAACTTGGCTTAAATGCTAAACTTGCGAAACGTGCCGGGTTGCTGCATGATATTGGAAAGGTACCCGATGATGAACCGGAATTACCGCATGCAGTGTATGGAATGAAACTCGCTGAGAAATACAAGGAAAAACCCGAAATATGTAATGCTATTGGATCACATCACGATGAAGTTGAAATGACTACACTGATTTCTCCAATTGTTCAGGTTTGCGATGCCATTTCAGGTGCACGTCCAGGCGCACGTCGTGAAGTGGTTGAATCTTATATTAAACGGTTGAAGGACCTGGAGTCCCTTGCCCTGTCATATCCCGGAGTTATGAAAACATACGCTATTCAGGCGGGTAGAGAACTTCGCGTTATTGTAGGCAGTGAAAAGGTTTCTGATAAAGAAGCAGATAATTTATCCTACGAAATAGCCAGAAAAATTCAGGATGAGATGACCTATCCGGGTCAGATAAAAATTACTGTTATCAGGGAAACACGCGCCGTATCCTATGCTAAATAATAATTTGCAGGGACAGGTTAACCCCTGTCCCTGCGAATTCATTTATGACGCACTCTCAACAATGCCTAATAATTCTTTCAGTCTTTCGATCTTTTGATCATTACCCTGTTTTTCATACGACAGAATCAGGTTATTGATCAACCGGACGATAATGTGAATATTGGAACAGGGAATATAAAAAGAAGGATGAGATTTAATCTGTTGTTGGGAAATAAAATAATCAATCTCTCTTCTTCCCAGAACCGCACCCCGGTTATACGGGTTTACATAAAAAAGAATGTCTTCTGATTCATCAGCCGAATCATGCATTCTGTATTCATCTTTATAGGCCAGAATAAAGTTCTTGGGCAGATTTACCCCATAAATAGGCAGTCCAAGTTTCCATGCAACCGATAAGTAAACGATAGACAAAGAGATGGGATTGCCTTTTTTAGTTTCGAATACCTGGTTTATATAGGAATTCTGAGGAGCATAAAAATCAGTGTTGTTCCGGTTGAATTTATGCATTTCAAAAATCACATAATTCATTATTTTCACCTTTTCCAATGCAGTAAGGTTGCTATTAATTTCAAGCCATACATCCTTCCGGATGGAATCCACTTCCTGATTCAACTTAGAGATGTTAATTTCAGGAAACTGAAAACGGGCAACATGAAAAGCTCCTTCCAAAATATATTCGGCACCGGTTTTCACCCACCGGTTCAGATCATTCTTAACCCCATTGAATTGTATTTCCTGGATCAGGTTTTCAAGCCGGGACTGTAACTTTTCGCTGGGAGTACCCTCCCAGGCACGCTCTAAATCAGGAATTACCTCTGCTCCCCTTTGTAACAAATTTCCAGTAACCGTATTTATAACCTCCGTATCATTATCATCAAGTAATGAAATCATGGCCAATATTTCGCGCTTATCCATAGTCAATTTCATTTTTGCAAAATTAATCTAAATTCAAATTCACTAACTATATAAATTGCTAACTAAATTTCTATTTTTGATCTTCTAAAAAAACAGAAATGATACAACGTGTTCAATCGATCTATTTACTCCTCATAACTGTGATGATGAGTTTTTTGTTGCTCCGTTCTTATGCGGTAATTAAGCTTTTTGAAGATCAGGCTCTGATTTTTCGTACGCATGGAATATTGATGCAATCGGGATCTGAAATTATATCGGTATATAAATCCACCTTTCCGGTCATTATACTGACGTTATTAACTTCTCTGTTGAGTTTTTGCACCATATTTTTCTTTAACCATCGAATTCTACAAATTCGGTTGTGTATGTTGAATGCCGTCCTTATTTTTTCTCAGTTACTGATTATGTTTATCTATTTTATCAGTACACTGAATGATTTTAACATTATCCATCACGCGTTCAAATTGCCTATGATTTTTCCCATACTCAGTATTATCTTCTGTCTGATGGCAAGCAGGAACATACAAAAGGATGAAGCTCTGGTGAACTCCTATAACAGGATAAGATAGATTTTAGACGATTTCTATATGATCCTGATCTGTGATTTTTTCACAGTAATGACATTTTAGTTGCACTCCTTTGCCTGATTCAACAGAAAAGCGTGTAACAATTTTTTCATTATTGGTAATGCATTTGGGATTCATGCATTTGGCAATTCCGATAATCTCTTCCGGAACTTCTACTACTTTCTTTTCAACCACATTAAAGTCCCTAATAATGTTCAACTTCGCCTGAGGGGCTACCAGAGCTATTTTATTAATTTCCTTATCAATAAAAAAGGTGTCCGACAACTTAATTATAGCCTTTTTTCCCAGCTTTTTGCTGATCAGATTGGTTCCAAAAGTAATCTGCTTATCGATTTTGTCAAGATTCAAAATAGAAATTACCTTAAAAAGCACATTAGCGGGGATATGATCAATGACTGTGCCATTTTCAATAGCACTTACTTCAAGCTTTCTGTCTTTCATGTGAAGCATAGTATGGTTCTTAAATTATTTCAATCCGAGAATAGAGGCAATAATAGCCTGGCGGATAAACACACCGTTTAAGGCTTGCGTAAAATAATAAGCTTTAGGGTTCATATCCACATCCTGATCAATTTCATTAACACGCGGAAGCGGATGCAATACCCTCATATTGTCCTTGGAACCTTCCAGCATTTTATTCTTCAGGATATATGCATTTTTAGTCCGTTCGTATTCAATCGGATCTGAAAACCTTTCTTTCTGCACCCGTGTCATGTATATAATGTCTGCATCAGCCACATTGCTCCCGAAATCTTTTTGCTCATAATATTTCAATCCCAACTTGTCCAGATAAAACTTGTATTCAACCGGCATTTTGAGCTCATCCGGAGAAATGAAACGAAAAGTTGTCCGGAACTGAGACATGGCCATCAGTAAAGAATGGACCGTCCGTCCATATTTCAAATCACCTACCATTAATATGGTCAGATCGTCCAGTTTGCCCTGTGTTTTGGAAATGGAATATAAATCAAGCAACGTTTGAGAAGGATGCTGGTTCGCACCGTCCCCGGCATTAATAACCGGAATGTTGGTTACTTCACTGGCAAAACGGGCTGTGCCTTCAAGAGGATGACGCATGACAATTAAATCGCAATAATTGCTCACAATTTTAATGGTATCATATAAGGTTTCGCCTTTCGAAACACTGGATGAACTTGAATCGCTAAAACCAATTACTTTACCCCCCAGCCGTAGTACAGCACTTTCAAAACTTAGCCGGGTACGGGTAGAAGGCTCAAAGAAAAGTGTAGCCACTACTTTCCCTTCAAGCAGTGTAGGATTCGGATGATTCTCAAATTCGTCTGCTAAAGATAGAATGCGGAGATACTCTTCTTTTGAATAATCAGTAATGGATACCAGGCTTTTGTTTTTCATCGTGGCGATATTAAAGTTTCATAAGTAAGATATTGCAATTTATCCATATGAGCAATGACTTTCCTCCTACTTGCATATTTCAGTATTGATTTCTTTATACAAGGTAATCTTTTGTAGAAATCTGGCAGTGTTGCTTTTTCTGATCAGAACTTTCATATGGCAGGTTTCAGCATACAAAGGATCGCCTGGGGTCAGATTTTCGTCTTTCAGAATTTTCATTACCACATTCAGTTTATCATATGGAAATTCTAATAAGCAACAATCTTCCATGTATTTTATCAAAATAGAGGCATTCATTAACATATCAACGGTAGCCGATTTGTAAGCATTAATGAGTCCACCAGTTCCCAACAGGGTACCACCAAAATAACGAACCACAATAACCAATATATCCGTCAGATCGTATGCTAAAATCTGATTATAAATTGGTTTACCTGCCGTACCGGACGGTTCACCGTCGTCATTTAGTTTATATTGGTCTTTCTTTGGACCAATCCGGAACGCGTAACAATGGTGCCGGGCATCGTGATATTTTTTTCGAACCTGCATCAGATGATCTGATACCTGCGCGATGTGATCAACAGGATAACCAAAGGCCATAAACCGGCTGTTTCGATCGCGAAACAATCCTTCGGCGGGTTTTTCAAGTGTCCTGTAGGCATCCTCCATATGAAAATCTCAAGCAAAAAAAAAGGTTCATGTTAAATGAACCTTTAAGTAAAATCAGAATTTAAGTTTCTTTTCGATTTCTTCAATTTGGTTTTTAAACTGCTTATCAGTTTCAACCAGATTATTTACTGTTTTACAGGCATGCAATACTGTGGCATGATCCTTACCTCCAATTTGGGACCCGATGGTAGCAAGAGAAGATTTAGTGAGATTTTTAGAAAAATACATAGCTACCTGCCGGGCTTGCACGATTTCTCTTTTTCGGGTTTTCGACTGAAGAGAATCAACAGGAACATCAAAGTAATTGCATACTACTTTTTGAATATAATCGATGGATACTTCCCGCTTGGTATTCTTAATAAGCTTGTCAATCATTTCCTTAGCAAGGCTAAGGGTGATTTCCTTTTTGTTAAGGGTACTTTGAGCCAGCAATGAAATCAGTGCCCCTTCAAGTTCCCTGACATTATCTGTAATATGTGTGGCAATATATTCAACCACTTCATCAGGCAGTGTAATTCCATCTTTGTACGTCTTCTGACGGAGAATGGCAACGCGTGTTTCATAATCAGGAATTTGAAGATCCGCCGACAATCCCCATTTGAATCTTGAAAGAAGTCTTTGCTCAAGCCCCTGTAATTCCACAGGCGGTTTATCACATGTAAGAATCAATTGTTTACCCGATTGGTGCAGGTGGTTAAAAATATGAAAAAAGATATCCTGCGTTTTTTCCTTACCTGCAAATTCATGTACGTCATCAATAATGAGCACATCAATCATCTGATAAAAATGCAGAAAGTCGTTTTTTGTATTGTTTCTGATTGCTTCTACAAACTGGGTTTGAAAACGGTTTGCCGGAACATACAACACGGTTTTATCCTGAAATTTGTCTTTAATTTCAATTCCAATAGCTTGTGCCAGATGTGTTTTGCCTAATCCACTGTCGCCATATATCAGAAGCGGATTAAATGCTGTTCCTCCGGGATTATTGGATACCGCAAATCCGGCTGAACGGGCAAGACGGTTACATTCACCTTCGACAAAATTATCAAAAGAATATTCCGCATTCAGACGCGGATCAATATTCATTTTCTTAATACCAGGGAAAATAAAAGGATTTCGGATAGCGTTCTCTTCAATATTCATGGGAACACTAACCGGATTGTTTTTGATTTCAATCTGATTTTTGGCTGGCAGCTTAATGGTATAAAGCTTGGTAGCTGACTGGCCAGGATTCTCCATAACAATACTATATTCCAGCTTTGCTTCATAACCAAGTTCCTTACGTAACGTTTTGCTTATAATATCAATGTACTTTTCTTCCAGATATTCGTAAAAAAACGGACTCGGAACCTGTATCGTCAGAATCTTATTCTCTAACCTCAATGGAACGATGGGCTCAAACCAGGTTCGAAAACTGATAGATGGAACGTTGTCTTTTATAATTTTTAAGCAATTACTCCAGACTTCTTTGTGCATATCTTTTTTTGGATTAGGTTTAGGTTAATACAGCTTATTAGTCTTTTGTTTGGTTTGGTCTAATTTTCTTACAGCAAGATTGTGAAAAAAAAAATAAAAAAAAAATCATTTTTCGCTTGATAATTTATGAAACTTGGTATTAATTTTTAACTCAGCGCATTAATAAATAATAATTTTGACCAAAATATATTAATTTGAATATCAACGAAATATACGAATCTAACGATTATAAAATTGGCCTTTAAGCTCTTAAATAGAAAACTTAAAGTTTTAATTCTAAAACCTGTTGTTAAAAATCCTCCCTGTAGATAAAATTTTAAAAAAAACAGGAATTTTCAACTGTTAATAATTCGGTTTATTTTTCTTTTTTTCCAAAGACCGACAGATGTACATAACGCTTGGGGTGCTCACGCAAATCGGTTAACAATGAATCCAGGCTAACAATTGCACTATTGAGATTCCGGTAAACCGAATCATTTGTTATTAATTGTCCTGCTGTACCCTGTCCACTGTTAATTTTTGAAAATAGTTCGGCTGTAGCAGCGAAAGTTTCGCTTGCATTTGAAATCATCGATTTGAGTTCAGCCTGTTTGAGAGAATCAGAAACATCTGAAAGATTATTCAGCATGTTGGAAATATCTTCATTGCTTTTCTTCAGGTTGTCAGTAATTTGCCCCAGATTATTGAATGTCTGAGATATAGAACCGGAAGGCTGTAACGATTTTTTTAAACTTTCTGTAGCGCTATTCAGATTGGCTATGGTACCCTGTAAATTTTTACGGGTATTATCATCCATTAAGTTCCCAAAAGCAACCATAACCGTATCAATGGAAGAAATCATCGATTCAATATTCTTCCGGATCGGATCAATAAAATCAGTGATTTCCGGTTGAATTACTCCCGGGATGGTATCCCCGGATACATAGAATTCTGTACCATTGCCGGGGATGATCTCAATATTCCTGGTTTCGGAGATAATGCCACCACTTTTTATAACCAATGTGGTATTATGACGCAGACTGATTTTCTTTTCCAAAGCTATTTCAATAACAATCCTGTCAAAGTGCTCATCATCAAATTCTATTTTTTTTACGTTACCTACTTTGTATCCATTGAGGGTAACCATGGCATTTTCAGATAAACCCTTAACATTCCCATACACTGCATAATAATGATCGGCCGTATGGAAAATATTAATTCCTTTCAGATAATTGATGCCCCAAACGGCAACACATACAGCCAAAACGGCAACCAATCCGATTTTTGCTTCCCTGGATATTTTCATGGATGGTGAAGGGTTTATGTTTTAATTACTTGTTGATAATATATATCTTAATTTCAATAAGTTAATCCGTAAATGCAGCCTGTATTATGGCTTTGTTGATTCTTTTAAAGCCTGATCCAAAGGTATTATTTTATCTTCCTTTACCGCAATAATAAATGCATCTGGAAATTTCTCCTTAATCTGCTTGCTGAAAGGTATAATTTCCTGGAAGGTGCGACTGCTTCCCACAGCATATTTGTAAATGTTGCCCACCTTATATTCTTTTACATCTGTCAGTCCCTTGAAAGAATGTGATGATCCTGCAACAGATTTTGTGGAAGCGGCTATCTGTACCTTAAATTCTATGGGCGATACCCATTCAGCGGCAACCTGATTGGGAGCAAGGTCAGAGGTTGTATCAATTCCCGGGTTCATATTTCCATTCATGGTGTCTGCCGTTTTGTATTGTTTTCCTATACCTGCTGTCATTGAGGTTTTGGTTTCCATAATTTCTTTATAATCGCGGAATGCCCTGTAAATAGCAGAGGCAATATACTCCTGCCCTTCTTCCGATTGTAAATAAATTTCTTCGTCGGGATTGGTCACAAAACCAGATTCAATAAGAATACCTGGCATGGCTGTCTGGGCTAAAACCAGCAATCCCTGTTGTTTTACTCCCCTGTCTTTCCGTTGTGCACGAACCCGGAATTGTTCCTGTAATAAAGCTGCAAAATTGATACTTTGTTCAAAATACAAATTTTGCATCAAGGAAAAAATAATATAAGATTCCGGATTATTGGGATCAAAACCCTCATATTTTGTATGGTAGTTATCTTCCAGAAAAATTACAGCATTTTCCTTCTTGGCCACTTCAAAATTCTCCCCAGCTCTATGCAAGCCCAAAACAAGTGATTCAGTGCCATATACCTGCTTATTTTCAGAACCATTGGCATGTATGGAAATAAACAAATCGGCTTTATTTGAATTGGCAATTTCAGCCCGTTGCATAAGGGGTACAAAGATATCGGTTTTACGGGTATAGATCACTTTAACATCTTCACAATGTTCTTCAATATATTTGCCAGCCTTGAGGGCTATTGCCAGAACAATCTCTTTTTCCGAAGTATTTTTACCCAGTGAACCGGGGTCCTTTCCTCCATGCCCTGCATCAATAATGACGGTTTTCAACCGGTATCCATTTTCGGAGGACTGTGAAAACGTAGTGTGAATGCAACAAGTGAGCGATAAGAAAATGAAAATAAAACATTGAAAATTCTGACCGGGATATTTTTTATACATTTCAACACGTTATTTTATTAGCTTTGCAGCTATGAGCAACTTACAATGATGATGTAAAATTAGCATTCTGATTTGATTTCAACAAGCAGCACTATTTCGGGAACCAAAATTCGTATGTTTTTCAATAAACAACCAAATATTAATAAGTATTATCCGTCCCGTAATTTTCTCCGATTATTACCTGTTGCCTTCCTGTTCCTAATTCATATACCCATTTATACCCAATCGGTTCCGGCACCCCGGGATGTTCAGGTTCTAGATACCATTCCCAAAACCGATTCCCTTCAGATTCAGGCTGACACCATTAGAATGGATTCTGCATCAATCGCGAAAGCTGCAAAAAGTAAGCCGTTTTTGGAAAATGAAGTAAAGTACACCTCAGAAGATTCGCTTATTTTTTCAATAGGTACTGAACGGGTATACCTGTTTGAAAAAGGAACTGTAGATTATGAGGATATTAGTCTTAAAGGCGATTATATCGAATTCGATTATAATAGTAAAGTGGTGATGGCTGCCGGTGTTTATGATTCAGTTGGACATCTTACCAAGACAGAATTTATTCAGGGAGATGAAAAATTTGATTTTGATACCATGCGGTATAATTTTGACACCCGCAAGGCCAAAATCATTGATGTGATTACCCAACAAGGTGATGAAGGGATTTTACATGCCAATCAGACCAAACGTCAAGCGAATGGCGAGATCCATATAAAGAACGGCAAATATACTACCTGTGATGAACCCCATCCGCACTTTTATATAAAACTTACCAAAGCGATTTCCATACCGGGTCAACGGACGGTGAGTGGCCCCGGATATCTGGTTTTTGAAGATATTCCTATGCCGCTTTTGGGATTGCCTTTTGGATTTTTTCCCAATACCAATAAAAGATCTTCCGGCTTCATTATCCCTGAATTCAGAGATGAAAAGAGACGAGGATTTGGTTTGGAAAATGGTGGATGGTATTTTGCTTTTAACGACTATCTCGATGTAACGCTTATGGGATCTGTATATTCCCGTGGAACATGGGGTGTAAAAGCACTTTCCCAATATCTGGTGAAATATCGTTACAGCGGTTCTTTTTCAGCGCAGTTTTTTAACAATCAAATTAATGATGATCCAACCTTTCAAAAATCAAAAGATTTTAAAATAAACTGGAATCATCGCCAGGATGTAAAGGCTAATCCTACACGTACTTTCACTGCAAGCGTCGATTTTTCAACCAGCTCATTTGAAAAACAACAAGGTAGAAGTTTTGCCAATATTCTTGAAAATCAGAAAAATTCAAGTATTTCCTATACAAAAAAATGGCCGGGCCGACCTTTTAACTTAAGTGCAAATATGAATGGAAATCAGAGCACTCAAACCAGGAAAGTGAATATGACTTTGCCCAGCATGACTTTTAACATGACCAGCATTTATCCCTTTAGAGGAAAAGATGATGACGGGGATTATAATTGGTTACAGAATATCAAGGTGGGCTATAACTCCAAACTGGAAAACAGAATTGTAAATGTTTATGATTCCATGCTTTTTACTAAAAGCACATTGAAGAATATGAAAAATGGTTTTAGCCATACCATTCCCATCAGTCTGGATAACATTACCCTGTTTAAATTAATCAATATCACACCCAGCATAAATTATACCGGCGTATTATTTCCTTACTATATTCAAAAAACGGCGATACGCGATACCGCTCTTTTTATGCAGAAAATGGTGGTTGTGGATACCATTCACAAGGTAACCTATGCACATGGATTCTCTACTGCTTTATCCATATCCGTAAGTCCAAAAATTTACGGCAATTTCGTCACTACCCGGCCAAATTCCTATATTATGGCTGTCCGACATGTATTAACACCGCGTATTGGATTCAGTTTTACACCTGATATGAAAGCGCTGGTACCCAATTATTACCGTAAAGTTGCCTCATCATCCTCCGCAATAAAACCTATGACATACTCTGAATATTCGGTATATGAAGGACAGATTTTTGCCACGCCCACAGTTAGTGGAAGAAGTGGCGCTGTTTCATTGAGTTTAGGGAATAATCTGGAAATGAAAGTCAGATCAAAAAACGACACTACAGGTCTCGGCAGGAAGATTTCCATACTTGATAACCTGGATTTCTCCACTAGTTATCTGCCCTTTGCAGACCAGAAATGGTCACCTCTTCAAATGAGTGGCAGAAGCACTTTGTTTAAGAACACTGTGCAGGTATCTTTTGGTTCCACCTTTAATCCTTATGCACTCGACTCTATAGGCAATGAAACCAATGATTATCTTATCGAAGAATCCGGAAAACTCTTCAGAATTACCAATGCCCGTGTAAATGTTACGTTCAGGCTTCAATCGCAATCCGGCAAAAAAAAGGAAGCTACTGCCAATGATGCAACCTCAGGTAATGTGTATCAGGATCAGGTGGAGCGGTATGACGAATATGACGCCGTTGGAGGTGCTGTTGGAGGGAATTATGTCGATTTCGAAATTCCCTGGTCGCTGAATGCCAATTATTCCTGGAATTTCAGCAAACCCCAGTTTGTTAAAACTATTAGCCATTCGATTTCACTAAATGGAGACATCAGTCTGACGCCAAAATGGAAAATAGGGGCTAATACAACCTATGATATAGAAGCACGTGAATTCTCTGCCACCAATATCAGTATTTTCCGCGATTTACATTGCTGGGAAATGTCCTTTAGCGTGGTACCCTTTGGAGAATACAGAAATTACAGTTTCACAATCAGGGCCCGGTCTTCCATTCTCCATGATTTGAAATGGGACAAACGGAAGACCTGGTATGATAACTTCTAATTCTTTTTAATAGGCAGTAGCAAATAATACCCTTTGTTGCGACGGATTGCCGGTAAGAATGCATTTTCCATTTTCCAAAGGATTATCAATAGGGATGCAACGGATTGTTGCCTTGGTTTCTTCCTTAATTCTTGCCTCGGTTTCGGGAGTACCATCCCAATGCGCATAAGCAAACCCCCCTTTTACCTCCACAACTTCCCTGAATTCCTCCCATGTGTTCACAGTATATATATTATCATCTCTGAATTTCAGCGCCTTTTGATAAATATTTGCCTGGATTTCATTCAGAAGATTTTTAATATAAAGTTCTAAGCCATCCGCAGATACCGTTGTTTTTTCCAATGTATCGCGCCGTGCCAATTCCACCGTATTGTTTTCGAGGTCTCTGGGTCCAATGGCAATACGCACAGGAACGCCTTTCAGCTCATACTCTGCAAATTTCCATCCTGGCTTTTGCGTATCCCGGTTGTCATATTTTACCGAAATACCCATAGCCTCCAAAGATTTTTTAATAGCCACCGCTTTTATGGATATGGTATCAAGCTGCTCTTCACTTTTATGAATGGGAATAATAACTACCTGTATTGGCGCCAATTTAGGTGGAATAACCAAACCATTATCATCGGAATGTGCCATAATTAATGCCCCGATCAGTCGCGTGGTAACACCCCACGAAGTTGCCCAAACATATTCAAGTTTACTTTCCTTATTCAAATATTTTACATCAAAAGCACGGGCAAAATTCTGACCCAGAAAATGAGATGTTCCACCCTGCAGTGCTTTTCCATCCTGCATCAGGGTTTCAATGGTATAGGTGTCAATAGCACCTGCGAAACGTTCAGATTCGGTTTTTACCCCTTTAATTACAGGCAAAGCAAGAAATTGCTCGGCAAATGTTGCATAGACATCCAACATCTTCAAGGTTTCTTCCAACGCCTCTTCTTTAGTGGCGTGAGCAGTATGCCCCTCCTGCCATAAAAACTCCGTTGTTCTTAAGAACAACCTGGTTCGCATTTCCCATCGGACGACATTCGCCCATTGATTAATTAATATCGGAAGATCACGGTAGGATTGTATCCAGTTCTTATAAGTGTTCCAGATAATGGTTTCAGATGTGGGACGCACAATTAACTCTTCTTCGAGTTTGGCTGTTTCGTCCACCACGATCCCTTTCCCGTTTTCATCATTTTTTAACCGGTAATGTGTTACAACAGCACATTCTTTAGCAAATCCTTCTACATGCTGCGCTTCCTTGCTGAAAAACGATTTAGGAATAAATAACGGGAAATAGGCGTTTACATGCCCGGTTTCCTTAAACATCCGGTCTAATTCAGCCTGAATTTTCTCCCAGATAGCATAACCATATGGTTTAATGACCATGCATCCCCTCACGGCAGAATTCTCTGCCAAATCCGCTTTAAGCACGAGATCATTGTACCATTGTGAGTAATTCTCTTTCCTGCTCGTTAATTCTTTGGCCATGGTAAATATTTTGGTATGGTATTTGTAATTATTTAGGAAAATTTAACAGCTGCAAAATAAAGAATAAAAACTTTAAATTCACACAAAAATATATGAGGAGGTAAAGTCATGAAAACCTATTTACAAATATACACGACGCTATTTCTTGCATTCTTTGCCTTCAGCATCGCGTCAGCCCAGAAAAGCACTACGGAATATGACGATCTGTATTATATTCCTTCTGAAAAGAAAGCATCCCAAACTGTTGATAATAAGGAACCTGTCAAACAGGCTCCCCAGGCCAATCCCGCTACCCAAGCTACCCAGACTGACGAGCCGGATGATTATGAAAAATATATTAACGATTTAGAAAACCAAAAAGCCAAAAAGCAACCCCAGACATATGATGATTCGGTTGAATACGCTGAAGACAAAGAGTATGTAGATCCTGAATATTATGAAGAAGACGGGAATACGTATGTGACTAATAATTATTATGTAGACGATTATTATTACAGCTCACGGATCAGAAGATTTTACGATCCTTTCTATTCTTATAGCTATTTCGATTACTACGATCCTTTCTATTATCAACCTGGATGGTCTTTCAGCATGTCTTTCGGTTATCCTTATTATGGCTATGGATTTTCCTATGGTTGGCCACACTATTCTTATTGGGGCGGTTATCCATATTATGGTTATGGCTATGGCTATGGCTACGGTTACGGATATCATCATTATCCTTACTGGCAAAACGATTATTATGGTTATTATCCTGGCAATTATTATGGAGATCACCACAAACCGTTATATTATGGACCAAGAAGTACTATTGCAGGAAACAGAGCATCGTCTTCCGGTAATGCTTTCAACGGAAAAAGAGCATCCGGTTCATCTTATGGAACACGGCCATCCTCTGGGTCCTCAACGGCAGGAACAGTAAGTGGACGACGGACTGTTGCAGGAACCCCGTCGAATCAGAGAAGTACTTCTACCAGCAATGGTAGTACAACAGTTCGCAGACCCGGTTCTTCAACTTCCAGTGGGACAACATCATCAGGATATCGTACAACCACCGGATCTACTTCTACCAGAAGCACCACCGGAACAACAGCGGGCAGTAGCAGAAGCACCACATCCGCTCAGGATAGACCGGTTTATACAAGACCAAGCAGCTCCACCAGTACACAGAGCCGTCCTTCCTATTCTGGAACTTCTAATTCAACCCGTAGCACCGGAAGCTCTTCTTCCACATACAGCAGACCCAACAGCAGCGGTTCATCTTCCAGCAGACCTAGTAGTGGCAGTAGTTCCACATATAGCAGACCCAGCAGCAGTGGTTCATCTTCCGGCAGATCAAGCAGTGGCAGTAGTGGTTCGTCCTATAGCCGACCCAGCAGCAGCGGTTCATCTAGTGGCTCCTCCTATAGCAGACCAAGTAGTTCAGGCTCTTCATCTTATAGCGGCGGACGTTCATCTTCGGGATCATCTTCGGGTGGATCATCTTCGGGTGGATCATCTTCGGGTTCACGTTCTTCCTCAGGAAGCAGCAGTTCAGGTTCGGGCAGAAGATAAAGGTTCCAAGGTTCCATTAACTATTTGACATAACTTAACATATCAAACCATGAAAAAGCTCCTTTCATTGTTAATAATAATAGTATGCATATCTTCAGTACAAGCCCAATATGTTGCTGATGCTTTGAAATACTCGCAGACATTTCCTACTCTTTCAGCCAGAAGCATGGCAATGGGTGGTGCATTTACTTCCCTGGGCGGCGACTTTTCCTCTTCCTACATAAACCCGGCGGGTCTGGGGTTATATCGTAAATCTGAGTTTGTTTTTTCTCCGGGATTGGGATATTCTAATACCGGCGCTGAATACATGGGGAAATCTTATAACGACTTTAAATATCAATTCATATTAGGTAATATCGGTTATGTAGGTACCTATAATAGCAACAAGGAAACGGGATTGGTGAGTGCGTCCTATGCCGTTGGATATAACCGGGTTCATAACTTTAATAATCTCACTTATATACGTGGTGATAATGAGGATAATTCTCTTATAGATAACTTTATGGACGGTATTAATGGCACTGATCCTGAATATTTGGATGCTTTTACCAGCCGTTTGGCTTTTGATGCCTATCTGATTGATACTGTACCAGGATCTGCTTTTGAGTACGTTACCCCCGTTTTACTACCGGTTGATCAGCGCAGAACAATTGATACAAGAGGCGGAACCGGCGAATGGAACCTATCTTTTGGATTGAATTTCAGCAATACATTTTATGTGGGAATGGGTCTGGGAATTTATCAATTGAATTACGATCAGAAAATGACCCATACTGAATTTGATATTGCCGGTAGTGATTATGATAACTTTCACTATACAGAAGATTTAGATGTAGAAGGAACAGGGTTTAGTCTCACTTTCGGATCCATGGTTCGCCTTTTTGAAATTCTTAGAATTGGTGCCAGCCTGCATTTACCTACTTATTATAAAATTGAAGAAGTATACCGGAATTCCATTTACGCGGAATATGATAACGGTTTTATTCCTTCTGAAGACAATGGTAATATTTACGCAGAAGGTACCTTTACATACAGACTGCGAACTCCCCTTAAATTGCAGGGTGGTGCAAGTGTTCAGATTGGTAAAGTAGGTATTATCTCTGCCGATGTGGAATATATTGATTATTCCAATATGAAATTGAAAGAAAGGGATGATTTTACCGATTTTCAGGCCGACAATGATGCTATAAAAGATCAATATCGACCTGTTATCAATCTTAAAATAGGCGGCGAAGCCCGATTTAATAATGTATTTGCACGATTGGGAGGGGGGTTCTATCCAAGTCCTTACGCTTCATGGTTGGACTCTGATAAAGCCAAATACAGTGAAGTCACTGCTGGTTTTGGATATCGCAGCAGTTCTTTCTTTATCGACCTGGGTTTTTCAGCACTTTTCCATGAAGAGGATTATTATATGTATTCTTCTGCTACCACGGTTAGCGCCCTGGATCAACAAAAGTACCGCTTTATTGCTTCTATAGGATTCAGGTTCTGATAAACCCAACCCTATGAAGCTCAATAAAAGGCATATTTTTTTTTACTTCCTTCTTATTTGTATTATTCTGGTTTCATCGTGTTCGCGTAAAACCGACTGCGATGAAACTATGAATTCGTCTGCCGATGTAGGTTTTTACAGGATTACCAACCAAACTGAGTCCAGTGCCATGTTTGATAACGTTACCGTATTTGGTATTCAGGCAAACGGTTTATTATATAACGAAATTGATAGTCTAAGCTCGGTTTTCTTACCTATGAATCATTCCGTGGATAGTTGTATATTTGTGATGCGAATTGAATCAGTTGCAGATACATTGATATTCCGATATACCAGAAAGCTTGATTTTATATCAGAAAATTGCGGGTTTTCAACAGAATTCACATTGAACGAACTGGAAAATACAAATAATCTGATTGATTCGGTAAAGATTGTTAACCCTGTAATAAATCGCTCACAGTCTGAAAACATTAAAATTTATTATTAGTGCTATGTTTGTTGCTATTTCCACTTTATCTGGAAATAGTCAGGAATTGCCAAAAGACAGAACCTATGGCGTTAGAATCGGTTTTGACGCATCCCGGATTCCTTTGTATTTTAAAGAACCCAAAATAAAAAGTCTTGAACTATCCATTGACATTGAAGCTGTTCGCAATTTTTATCCGGTATTGGAATTGGGCTTTGGTTCTCTGACCATTGAAAAAGACAATTTCTTTTACGATGCCGATAATCAATATGTAAGATTAGGATTTGATTACAATATATTGAAACCCGATGTAGACGATCAATACGGCATGGGATATATTGGAATACGGTATAGTTATTCATCCTTCAATTACAATGCGAAAAATATCATGATCCCAAACCCATATTGGGGAGAAGATATCGTTACCGAAATTGAAAGGACTCACCAGAACATTCACTGGATTGAGATTGTAGCTGGACTTAAAGCTGAAATATTTCCCAACTTCTTTTTGGGATGGTCGGTGCGAGGGCGTTTTATGCTTTATAAAACTGAGGACGAAAATATGGATCCCTACAATATACCCGGATATGGTAAAGGAAAGTCAAAATCCGTCCTGGGAGTTAATTATTCCTTATATTACAAAATTCCTTTATTCAAAAAATCAGAATAATCTGTCGCTACTCATTATTGAGAAGATCGGGTCTTAATTTAAAAGTTCTTTCTTCTGATTGCTGATGTCTCCATTCATCAATTTTTCGCTGGTGACCGGAAATAAGGATATCCGGTACAGTCCATCCTTTATAAACAGCCGGTCTTGTATATACCGGAGGAGCCAGTAAATTATCCTGAAATGAGTCTGTCAACGCTGAAGTTTCATCAGAAATACTGCCTGGCAATAACCTGACAATACAATCCGTAACTACTGCTGCTGCAAGTTCACCTCCTGATAATACATAATCACCTATGGAAATTTCCAAAGTAACCAGATGATCCCGTACTCTTTGATCCACGCCCTTATAATGTCCGCAAAGCAGAATGATGTTCTTTTTGGTTGCTAAAAAATTAGCTTGTTTCTGGTCAAACCTTACTCCATCCGGTGAAAGGTAAATAACCTCATCATATTCCCGCTCCGCTTTCAGCTTCGATATAACCAGGTCAATGGGTTCAATGCACATTACCATGCCTGCTCCGCCTCCAAAAGCATAATCATCAACCTGATGCTGCTTATTCAGAGAATAATCCCTGATATTATGTAAATAAATTTCACAGATTCCTTTTTCCCGTGATCTTTTTATGATGGAATGACTCAATGGGCTTTCCATTAGTTCCGGTAAAATGGTTAAAATATCAATCCGCATTATTGTTATAATTAATAATCGTTTTTTCCTTGTTCTCTTCTGCATATTAAAGCATAAGGGCAATGACTGCATAAAACTTCATGCTCAGTTTGAACAAAGGGGATATCGGGATTAAAAAGATCCTCCAATGTTTGCTGAAGATGGTTGCCAAATGCATCAGAAACGGTCTTGAAATTCTGAATAACCTCCTTCCCCATCTTTATTTCCGGACTAAAACCATCCAGATAGCTTTGTCTGATAAAATACAATCCGGGTACCAAAATATCTTCCGGATGAAGCGTATGATAAACAAATGCATAAAGCAATACCTGAAATACTGCACTGTTTCGGTTTTTCTCCCTGCCATCAAATAAGGATGCTACAGTAGAAAAGGTGTTTTTAACTGTACCTGTTTTATAATCCAGGATCCGAATGCGACCTTCACGCAAATCGATCCGGTCGATGATGCCTCCTATTTTTACTTCAATAGTACCCTCTTTGGTATGTATGTTGATTGAAATATGGTACCTTTCTTCAGTACTGATAATGGTAAAGGGTGTTATGTCGGATTCCGCCTTCAAAAATTGCCGGATATAAATCTCAACAACCTGTTTGACGATCCTGTTATATCCTTCAGCTTTCCTTTCTGAAGTTCCTGTAGAATCGTTGAAAAACTCCTCCTGAAAGGCCATTTCAATTGCTTTCGGAATCACCTCATTGCTTTTTAACGCTTCCATTAAGGCTTCTTTAGAAATACTTTTCTTTCCAAATGAACCATAAATTGATTTAAGCGCATGATGAAGAATATTTCCGAACAAACGGGCATCAATATCTTCTTCCAGTTCTTCAGCTTCCTGTAAACCAGCAATGTGATGAAAATAGAAACGTACCGGACAATTCAGAAATTCATTGATAGCACTGGGCGAAAGAATTTTCTTCTCCCCTGAATAATAGCGCGAAAGTGATTTGAAAATTTCATCTGATTTATAGACGATTATAGGCTTAACCGGAATTCTTATAACAGGAGTGGAGAGTGAAAGCGTAGTTACCGGCCAGTTCATTTCATAGACCAACTGGTGTAGAAAGCGACTTCTTTCACCTGTGCGTAAACCCACCGTACTTGAATCGTATGCAAACGCTATATTCTCTGCCCTTTGAATCAACCGGTAAAAATAATAGGCATAAATGGCATCTTGATGTTCGGGGGTAGGCATACCAAAACCGGCACGAAGATGGTAGGGAATAAAAGAAGGTTTATCCCCTGAACCGGGTAATGTTCCTTCATTCGTTGATAAAACAATCACATTATTGAAGTCCAGGGTTCTGGTTTCCAAAATGCCCAGCATCTGAAGTCCGGCCAGAGGTTCACCCATAAATGGAAGACGCATAGCCTTCAACATTTTCCGGATCAGACGGAAAAGTACTTCAGCACCCGGAGTGATGTTCTTTTCTTTTAGGATATCATTAAGCCGCAATAAATACGTATACACCTGAAACAACAATTCAGATTGTACCGGATCCCATAATTTTTCATTTTTCCCGCTGTCATTTCTGAGACTGAGAAGGGATGTTATAGCATGTAAAAGATATTCACATGTGTTCTGATCCATCTGATCGTTAAAAAGAAAGCCATTAAATGCTGATTCATTGAGTTGTTTTGAACTTACATATACCCAATGCGCTCTCAATCCCCTTTCGCGTATTTCCTCAATTATTTTTCCATAATACGACCGTAATAGAGGATTACTGATTACAGCAAGCACATCCCTGAAATACCATTCGCGATTCCCTGAAGCGTCTCTCCTGCTATTTTTTAACAGTTGATACAAATGATCCACCAGGCTAAAAACAGAGGAACCTGCCAATGGATACCCCATTGTAACATTGATTTCGGTGATGTAATCGGGAACCGAATACAGTGCGGGCATGAGCAATGCTTCATCGGCCATCACAATAGCTGTACTGCCAGCGTCTGTGGTCGATTTGATTCCTAATTTTTCGAAAATGGCGGGCAGAACTGTCGCCTGTCCGGAATTTGAAGAAACCGGAATAAAAAAAATATTGCTTTTTTTATGTGAAAGAAAATCGTGATTGATGGGCTTTGTCTCTGGGAATTCCTTAATATTTCTTCTTAAAAAACGACCAGCCTCATGGATTTCATTATTGATATACCAATAATCATAATCCCAGAAAAATACTGCACGGTTTTGGTTTTTCAATGATCGGAAAACCCGCTCTTCGCTAACACTTAAGGCATTAAAACCAATGAAAATAAACTTTTTAATATGTGAAAGCATTGGATTCTCATCACCGATCCGTTCCACTGCCCTTCTGTATGCCATTCCTTCATAAGCCAGGCTCATTGAGTCGAGTCTTTTAATAAATGCAGGATATACCTGATGCAATATATCCCATAAGTTCATAAACGATTCCTGATCAGCTGACATGTCATTCGCCTGAAACGTACTCCAAAATCTGAGAATCAAATTAATTTGATCCTGAGACAAATAATTGAAACGCCCATCCAGTGATTTTAAATCTGACAGGTTTTGAAATAAGTCGTTGGCATCAACAAGATATTTATCAATTTCATCAAAGTCCGCCAGTAATGCTTCACTATATGGGTAAAATGTATCAAAAGGTTCAACAGATCCGGTAGTATTCCGATATGTTTCATATAACTCAAAAAGCAGAGTGATTTTATCAGCGAGCGTATAACCGGATGCCAATTCCATAAGCTCGCTAATAGTAATATATTGAGGGGCCCACACAGGTTTCCCGGTAAGTTCTCCCATATACTTGCTTAAATATAACCTTGCTCTTTTATTAGGAAAAACAACGCATGTTTGCGAAAGATCATAATCTCCGGGATACAACAAATAGTGGGCTACTTCCTTTAAGAATGGTTCGGATATCATGAAAAAACTGTTTCCTTACAAAGGTACAATATCTAACTATAATTAAGACCCGTATGATAAACAAATAGGGGAAAGCCTAATGGGAATTTTTACCCAAATGGATAGTTTAGATTTGCAAAAGATTTTTACCTTTAGGTTAATTTGACCAACCCTTCCAAATAGAAAATGTTAAGGGAAAATGAAGTTGTAATGTTTATTTTAGGAGTTGGAATGATGATATTATTCATTCTCAACCAAGGTCTTATAAAAAAGATCAAATCCTGGAAATTCCTTTTTGGGGGATACTGCGTATTATTATTGGGGTGGTTTTTTACAGTTCTTGAAGGATTTATATGGGAAGTACCACTTAATATTCTGGAACATTTGTGTTATGCCGTAAGTGCGTTTTTATTGACTGCCTGGTCTCTGAAATATTCCGAAAAAGGACAGGAGGAAGAAGCACCATGAACATAATTGCCTGGATCGATTCTATTACGCTGGTTGCTCTTTTTTATGCCCTTTATAATCTGTTTGCCCGAAAAAGAAATCCTGTGTTTCCAGATATGTTCTGGTCTGTAAGTTTGCTCATATTTGGTAATTTTGCCTATGTTTTCTTTATGTTACTGGAATGGCTCAACGTCAGTCATTCTCTGGAATCTGTTGAAAATACTGTTGGAGCTTCTCTTCCGATGTTATGGGGATTTCTATTCTATACCGTAATCCAGAAAATAAACCATGAAGAAATTATCCTCCATAAGGAAAACCTCCATATAACACTTAATTCAATTGCAGATGCAGTTATTGCTACGGATGTAAAAGGCAAAATAACTCAAATGAATCCCGCTGCAGAAAAGCTTACAGGTATTTTATTTCAAGATGCCAAAGGCTTAAAATCTGATACAGTGATTAGCCTTTTTGATTTAGAACATCATCAAAAATTGCTGAATCCCATTAAAAAAGTGCTTGAAACAGGAAGGACCGAGAAAATAGGCTATACCTATTTACGAGGCATTGGAAGTGAAACGGAATATGTTATCAGTGACAGTGCTGCCCCTATTTTTAATGACAAAAATGAAATCAAGGGTGCAGTTTTTGTTTTTAGTGATGTATCAGAATACCGGAAGCAGGAAGAGAAAATCCGGACGCATGAAGAAAGACTTCAACTGGCAGTGGAAGGTACAAAAGCCGGATTATGGGATTGGTATATGAATACCGGCGTTGTGTTTTATAACGAACGTTGGGCGGAAATTATAGGCTATACGTTATCAGAATTGCAACCCATTACTACAGATACATGGCGGAGTCGGGTTCATCCTGAAGATTTAATTGATCTTGAGGAAAGAATCGATTTGCATAAATTGGGCAAAATCTCACATATTGAACATGAAAGCCGACTGCGGCACAAAAACGGAACATGGATTTGGATTATGGCCCGAGGAATGATTGTCCAAAGGGATAAACTGGGAAATCCGATCCGAATGACGGGTACCATGATAGATATTACCCCTCAAAAAAATACTGAATTGGAGCTGAAAGTGCAGATGGAAGAAAATATTGCACTCAATGAGGAATATGTATCTCAAAATGAAGAACTTCTGGAGAATATTGACAAAATCCGAAAAATCAATGAAGAGTTGAATGAGGCCAAATTGAATGCTGAAGAAAGTTATCGCTTAAAATCGGCTTTCCTCGCCAATATGAGTCATGAAATCCGTACTCCCATGAATGGAATCATTGGATTCTCTGAATTACTTAAAGACAAGAAACTTTCGGATGAACGCAGAATATATTATGCCAGTATCGTCATTGACAGCGGCAAACAACTTCTTAATATTGTAAATGATATTCTTGATATTTCCCGGATTGAAACCGGAAAAGTGTCCATATTATCTGAAGACGTTATAATAAATGACCTGATTGCTATCCTTTATGCTTTTTTTGAGCCTCAAATCAGTCACAAAGGCATCAAACTCATTACTTATAAGCCTTTGTCAAATGAACTGAGTACTGTTGTAACCGATCGTACCAGATTGCGCCAGATTCTGAGCAATCTCATCAGCAATGCGATTAAATTCACCAATGCAGGACATATTCGATTTGGGTATACAGTTATTGATCATTATCTCGAGTTTTTTGTTGAAGATACTGGTATTGGAATCCCTGCTCATTTGCACGATAAAGTTTTTGAACCTTTCAGACAGGCCGATTTGGAAATTACCAGTCAATATGGAGGTACTGGTCTTGGGTTAACCATTAGTAAAAAACTGGTTGAAATGTTGGGAGGTAGGATATGGATTGAATCGAAGCCTGGGAAAGGCTCGGTTTTCTTTTTTACCATCCCTTACAATCAGGATGCGGTTCAGTATATGGGTGTTGTTAAAACAGAAAAGAAAATTCAAAATAAATCATACAACATGGTGGTTCTTATTGTCGAAGATGACGAAGTAAATTATCTGTTCCTGGAAACAATACTTGCAAAAAACAATATTGTAGCGCTCAGGGCAATTAATGGTATCGAAGCGGTAGAAATGTGCAACACAAATCCGGACATCCAACTGGTTTTAATGGACATTAAATTGCCATTTATGAATGGATATGAAGCTACCCGGAGGATAAAGCAGCAAAAACCAGGGCTTCCTATTATTGCTCAAACAGCCTATGCTATGCATGAGGACAGAGAAAAAGCGTATGAAGCCGGTTGTGATGGATATATTTCAAAACCCATCATAACATCTGAATTATTAAAAATTATTGACGAGTTCAGTCGAAAAAAATAACACTGAAAGTTATTTCATGCCTGACAAAACAGGTTACTAATATGGTAGTGTTCCAAAAGCCTTCGTTTAAGTGAAAAACTATTTCACCATATTACAAGTATCGCCTGGCGCTTCACTCGATGAAATTCGCACGTCCTATCGTGCCTTGTCTAAAAAATACCATCCCGATGTAAATAAATCGCCGGATGCTCATGATCGGTTTTGCGAAATAACAGAAGCATATGATTTCCTGATCCAGCATTGGAAAGAATTTTCACAGCATCAAATGACTGAAAAAGATCTTGAAAATCATTACCGTAATTATCAACATGCCGATACTTATCAAAAGTTCCGCCATGAAGCCCGGGAAAGAGCTCGAAAGCAGGCTAAAATGCGGTATGATAAATTTAAGAAACAACATGAAGCCTTTCAGGAGAGTGGGATAAATGATATCGGCCTGATTTTTATAATATTGTTTCGCATCTTTAGTGTACCGTTATTTATGTTCTTCTTTCTTACTCCCCTAATCACTACTCTTTTTGTCCATTGGTCGTGGATTTTTACAGTTCTTTTCATGTGGCCTTTTGCAATAGGTCTTGCCTGGCATTATCACGATAAAAGAAAAAACTATTTTTTCCCTGGCACCTTTTATTACAGTTTTGAGAGAATTAAACACCTTTTTACCGATTTGCATCAAACATCTGTAAACTGTTTTTATGCAAAAAACAGAAAGGCAGATTCCCGTCCATACAAGCTGGAGCTGTTAAAACTAAAAGATGTTAAATTCAAAACCTCAGGTTTCAGACAGCATAACGTGAATTACATCAATCAAAGTCATACCATCTTAATTCCCCGTTCCCGTAAAGCCTTTATTATTCATTCCATTTGTATTATCCTGAAAGTATCCACTCTTTTAGGGTCCATAATATTTTTGAATATATCCAGCGCGATCTGGCGCGTTATTATTGGTTTTTTAACAGGAGCTTTTCTCACCCGTTTGCTGCTGATTTTAAGCCAGACAAAATCAAATGTAACTTATTTGTATAATTACGGTTTATTGATTCGTACAATGCTGTGGCTTGCGACCATTATACTTGCTTCCCGTTTTTATTTACATCCTTTCGATATTCAGACTTCAGATATCATTTACTTTATTATCACCGCCATTCTTATCTCAGATGCATTTATTATGCAGTTATTGAACCTGATACTGCATGATGGTGCTTCAATTCCGTTTATTAACCAATATTACGAAACCACACTGAAATTTAAGGAAGGATATACCGCATATAACGATGTGCCTGTTATTTCGATTATTTATCCGATTTTTAGATGGATTTTTGGCTAGTGAAAACTGCATAATACGTATTGGCAATTTTATACCTGTTAATGCCCAAAAACAAGGGTTTTGTTCTGATTTTTCAGAGGAAAAAAGAAACTCCACAGTGAAAAAAACGTAAAAGAAGTAAACAGAAAAAAAGAAATTATTTAAGATACTGCTCATATGTGAGCGTTTTCGCAATTCAAACCTCCAAAGCAAAAGACCGGGCAACCGGTCTTTTTGCATGATAAAAATTTCAAAAACTTACAGGTTGTTTTCCTGTCAGATGAATCAATTATTCGTATTAATTTATATATTTGCACTCCTTTTTTAAGGATTATGCCTGGATGGCGGAATTGGTAGACGCGCTAGTTTCAGGGACTAGTATTCGCAAGGATGTGCAGGTTCGAGTCCTGTTCCAGGCACAAGATATTTGTTGATTGGTTGATTTGTTGATTTGATGATTGATTGAAAATTGAAAGATTGAAAGATTGAAAGATTAAATGGTTAGTATATTTCAATCAACACATCAACACATCAACACATCAAGCAATGTTCTCGCCCAGATGGTGGAATTGGTAGACACACCAGCTTGAGGGGCTGGCGCCTGTTACAGGGCGTGCAAGTTCGAGTCTTGTTCTGGGCACAAACCCGCTTCTGGCGGGTTTTTTTATTTTATAAAAAGTCGAAAAGTAACCGCTCATTTCTATCTTCTTTTCAGGGCTATTCGTCCACTTCTATCGTTTTCTGATCAATAATTTTCAACATTTCAGGAAAATATTAGTAAAAATGGATATGATGCCTAAAGTGACAGGGGAAAAGAATCTTTCAGATAAAGATTTTGCACGACTGAGTTCATTTATCCATACACGGCTTGGAATTAAAATGCCCATGGAAAAGAAGACGCTTTTGCAAAACCGTTTGATAAAGCGGGTTGAATATTTTAACATGACTTCTTTTAATGAATATGTTAATTTCGTATTCAGCATACAGGGCAGTGAGGAATTGCGAAACCTGATGGATTTGTCCACCACCAATACCACCCACTTTTTCAGGGAATACGAGCACTTTTATCATTTAACAAACTCTATAGTTCCTGAATTGTGCAATAATTCAGACCGATCTTTAATAAAAATATGGTGCGCCGGATGTTCAAGCGGACAAGAGGCATATACGCTGGCTATTTGTTTGAATGAAGCATTGCAAAAATACCCTAAAGTATCTTTTGAGATTATAGCCACCGATTTATCACGTCGGATGCTGGAACTCGCCGTAGAAGGAGTTTATAATGAAAGTGAGGTAGCCATGATACCCTACCCTTTACGGACCCGATATTTTCTGAAAAGTAAGGATCCTTCTAAAAAATTAGTGAAGGCGGCGCCTGAAATTTCTTCACGCATCACATTTCATCAGTTGAATTTTATGGATCTTCACTATAAAATATGTGATGATTTTGATATTATTTTTTGCCGGAATGTCCTCATCTATTTTTCAAGGGAAAACCAAAAGAAAATTGTCAATAAAATGCTCCATCATTTGAGAAACGGAGGATACTTTTTCAATGGCCACTCTGAAGCACTTATCAATATGGACCTTCCGCTTACAAAAGTGCTGCCTTCCATATCCAGATGTTTTAGATAGCCTACATTTGTAAGGTTGCACTAACTTTGATGTATGGCTTTTGAATATCAATTTCCGGATCCGAGATCTGCCGACCCGGATGGTTTACTGGCAGCAGGAGGCGACCTCAGTGTTCGTTCGCTGGTTACCGCTTATTCGCAAGGTATTTTTCCCTGGTACAGTGATCAGTCTCCCATTTTATGGTGGAGCCCCGATCCCCGCCTTGTTTTGTTTCCGGAACGCTTTGTGATTTCAAACAGTTTGGCTCAAAGAATGAGAAACGGAGGATTTGTGGTCACAGTGGACAAAAATTTTGAGGCGGTAATTAAACAATGTTCGCAGATAAAAAGAAAAGAACAGGATGGCACCTGGATTACAAAAGAAATGACTGATGCATATATTCAATTGCACCGGGCGGGACTGGCACATTCCTTTGAAACATGGCACGGTGATGAGCTGGTTGGTGGATTGTATGGTGTTTCTTTGGGCAAGGCTTTCTTTGGAGAATCCATGTTCCATCAGAAGCGCGATGCCTCTAAAATTGCATTATGCACCCTGGTAAAATGGTGTGTAATGCATGAATTTCATTTTATCGACGCCCAGCAATCAACCGCTCATCTAAAATCATTGGGTGCCATTGATATCAGCAGAGATGAATTTTTGGAACTCCTCAATAAAGCCTTGCAATCCAAAACAATTACCGGACATTGGAATATCACATGATGTTGTTTCCCTTTCGGCACTATTTATTTATCTTTAGCTTCCTAAAGAAAAGCCATCAAATATGAACACGCGGTTTACAGAAAATTTAAACATCCTCCATTCGAATCATGAGCAATTTATATCCAGGAAGAACATCGTTTTAGCAGGCAATGGTATTTATAACCGTTATCAATATCCGGTTCTTACAGCTGAACATGCTCCATTATTTTGGAGGTATGATATGAATCCGGACACCAATCCATTTTTAATGGAACGGTTTGGGATACATGCCGTATTTAATGCAGGTGCAATAAAATGGAATGATAGATATATCCTGATTGCCCGTGTGGAAGGAAATGACCGTAAGTCGTTTTTTGCAGTAGCAGAAAGTCCAAATGGAACTGACCAATTCAGGTTTTGGGATTATCCTTTACAGATTCCCCAGCTTGAGAATCCGGAGACCAATGTATATGACCTGCGGCTCACTGCTCACGAAGATGGATGGATTTATGGTATCTTTTGTGCCGAACATAAGGATCCGAATGCCCCTGAGGGAGACCTTTCATCGGCAATAGCAAAAGCAGGCATTATAAGAACACACGATCTGAAAACCTGGGAACGCCTACCCGATTTGAAATCCCAAAGCCAACAACGAAATGTGGTACTGCATCCTGAATTTGTCAATGGGAAATATGCCCTGTATACACGCCCACAGGATGGATTTATTGATGCCGGAAAAGGCGGAGGCATTGGCTGGGCTATCATTGAAGATATTACTCATGCTGTAATCCGGGAAGAGAGAATTATTAATCCACGCCATTACCATACCCATAAAGAGGTCAAAAATGGTGAGGGACCACATCCGATTAAAACACCTCAGGGCTGGCTGCACCTTGCACATGGTGTAAGAGCATGCGCTGCAGGATTGCGGTATGTTTTATATATGTACATGACTTCCCTGAATGATCCTTCCGAAATGATTGCCGAACCTGCAGGCTTTTTTATGGCACCCGAAGGGGAAGAGCGAATTGGGGATGTATCTAATGTGCTTTTCTCCAATGGATGGATTGCAGATGATGACGACACTATATTTATTTATTATGCCTCATCAGATACACGTATGCATGTTGCAACATCATCAGTGATGCAATTGGTTGATTACTGTCTGAATACACCTCCGGATGGATATCGTTCTTCAGCCTCCGTAAATACTTTATGCAGTCTTATTTCAAAGAATCTGAAGTTTTTGTCAGGTAAATAAGCTGAATGACATGATCCACAATAGGGCCAGACATTTTGCCCAAAAGGCATTTTTTGAACTCACAGGTAATATTCTTCCTTTCTGGATGAATAAAGCCGTTGATAACCAGAATGGAGGATTTGTAGGACGGATAGATGGTAAAGGACAAATGATCAACAACGCAGATAAAGGCGGAATATTAAATGCACGCATTTTATGGACATTTTCTGCTGCCTATAACCTGCTTCATAAACAGGAATATTTAAATATTGCACGAAGAAGCAAGGAGTATATTTTCAAATACTTTATAGATCCTGTATATGGAGGTACCTATTGGGCTCTTACCCCTGAAGGATTTCCATCTGATCCGAAAAAACAGATATATGCACAGGCATTTTTTATTTACGGACTCACTGAATATTATAAAGCTTCCGGTGATGGTGAAGCGCTGGATGCCGCCATTTCAATATTTAACCATATTGAAGAGGCAAGTTTTGATGTCAGCGAAAATGGATATCTGGAGGCATTCAGTCGCGAATGGACATTGCTCCCAGATTTGCGCCTGAGTGATAAGGATGCAAATGAGAAAAAAACGACCAATACGCATCTCCACCTACTGGAAAGCTATACCAATCTTTTTGAAGTATGGCCAAACCCTCAGCTTGAAATAAAACTCCGGAATCTGATTGTTCTATTTACAGATTGTATTATTAATCCCCTGAGTTTTCATTTAAATCTGTTTTTTGATGAACACTGGAACAATAAGTCCTCTCTGATTTCATACGGACATGATATTGAAGCTTCATGGCTAATTATTGAGGGTGCTAAAAAACTGAATGACACCTTACTTCTGTCTAAGGCAAAACAGTCGTGTTACCACCTGGCGGTTGCTTCATTGGAAGGATTCCTTGAAGATGGCAGTTTAATTTATGAAAAAGACGAGATTAAAGGTCTGCTGAATAAAGATCTTCATTGGTGGCCTCAGGCAGAAACGGTAGTTGGATTGTTGAACCTCTTTGATCTTACGGGAAACGAGACCTATTTTCAATATGCCGTAAAAACGTGGACATTTATCGAAAATAACTTAGTCGACCCATCTCAGGGTGAATGGTATTGGAGCATCCGAAACGGCACCGCCAATACCGATGACGATAAGGCCGGATTTTGGAAATGCCCCTACCACAATTCACGTGCATGTATAGAAATCATAAAGCGCCTGGAGAAACTATAAATCCCATGACTCTTTCATCTTTTAGTGCCGGAAAAAATCCTATTTAAAATCAACAATCACATCGGTTTTATCCATAGTATTATTGCTGCTATCGCTTACAGATACATTCATATTCATTACGCCATAACAATTGGTTAAGGAAGTAGGTTTAAAGGAGCAGTCAATGATGGTGGAGTGTGAAGCAGGTTGACTGATATGAGAAATATTAGCCTGACCCCCGAAAACATTATCGGTCATGAAAAGCAAAATCCAGATTTTTGCACCCGATGCCATCTTTAGGGAATCCGTCTTGTGTTCAAGATGCACTCTTAGCAAAATTTCGCATTCTGCTTTATTAGCCATTAAAATCGTACAATTTTGAATGTGAATTCCAGCAGGCAGGATTTGATTTAGACGATTTTTTGCAGAATCAAGATATTCGCCATTAGGATGTGCTTTGACAAAGTCTTCATACGATTGAACAGTGTTTATGGATTTTGCATGTTTCCATTCCTTTTTTTCTGAAGCACATGAAGCAAATAAAAGGATGAACAGAAGGTAACAGGAAATTTTGCACTTCATAACATGATGTAATTGTGTTTCATAAATTTAATCATAATGTTTGAAAAAACGAAAACCCCCTACTATTTTCATTTGGGGTGAAAAAGATAAAATCAACTTTGATGCGATTTTTGGATGTCATCAAGAAATTTCTGCAGCCGAGGAAACTGAGTAGCAGTAAGATTTAATAAATAAATGCATTGATCCCGCTTATAATGACGGATGATATAATCCGTCAGCGCTTCAAATTTTCCTGGCTCATCTACCTTTTGTTTCAGTTCAAAAAACAATTCATTGGGTGCCCATTTCTTTTTCTTTCCTGTAACCCGGTGTTTCATTCTTTTTACCACACCATATGAAGGTACCATATGATTGATGAGGGCTGTTCTTGAACGCTTGCTTTCATTCATAAAATAGATCGTGTCGAGCAAAGCCAGGATTTCTGTATCATCATCCTCGCTAACCAGATCAGGCAATAAATTCTTCATTTCCTTATTTTTCACTTTAACAATATTCCTGTATTTTGCTGAGCCTTCAATGATAGCTGCAACAAAATCTGACCAGAATTTTGCCTGAACAATACTGGGAATAAGCAACAGATTTCCAACAGGTGCAAAAGCAGCGGATAATGGCCATGCCATAATGCTTCTGAAAAAATTTGCCCGGACTGTAGTTTTGTCAAAACCCCGGATATAATTGTGAGTTGCAATATACAAGCCGTTTGTCACATTGATAAAAAAGAATTTTGCCAACTCGAACTGGGTACCTTCATGAACTCCTGTGTACAGCATATCAAAATGCGTTTTCACATAACCCAGTATGGGCACAGAAAATCCGGTAAAAAACAAGGATTGTGCTACATTGGTCCAGTTAACATCAATAATATGCCAGCTTCTTATGCTGAATCCTTTTCCTGAAATAACATCCACAAACATATTTCTGGATCCGGTTATTGCAAACCATAACAAGGCGAATTCGATCCCTAAAACATAATAGGCAGGTATAAATCCGATCAGAATATAAATCATGTTTTTAAAAGCCGGATTCAGATACTCCCAACCCTGCAATGGAGGAATTATCTTTTCGTCCTTTTCATCACCAAGGCGGTGCTTTTTGCCTTCTCCCTGCTTGCCCAAACACAGTATATCCGGTTTCTCCCCTTTTTTAAGCGAAACTTTAGGCACCTTGGCATACCGGTAAACCAAATACGAAATTTCTTCGGGTAGTTTATGATGGTTTCTTTCAAAAGATTTACGTTGCCCTTTCACAATCTGGCTCATCATAATAAAACCCATACCGGGTGCCAAAGTAGAACGACCGGTTGCATCGCTTCCCAGAGCGGGGATCAGTTTGTCGTGCTTATAATGGTCGAGGGTATTTTCAACCTGTGTCTTCTTAAATTTGACTTGATGATGATTGAGAAACTTAACTATTTTGTCATAATCCGCTTCATTGATTAATCGGATTACATGGGCGAAAAGAATGTAATCAGGCTCTTTATTTCCAATATTATCAAAGGCATTGAATACCTCTGTATGAGAAAGCATTTTATGATTTTCAAAAATAATATTTACAGCTTGTTGCAGGCCATGTTCGAGCGGTTGAATAAACTTTATACAAGCGCCTGAACGTTTAGCCAGGTTATAAATTTCATGCAGGTCACTTACTGCACTTTCATTTACAATTTCCGCGTCTTCCTGAAAATAGTTTTCCCGCAATTTCTCTGGTTCCAGATCGCGGTATTGATTGCGGATTTCATCATACCGGCGAAAAATATGTTCTGTTTCTTTTTTGGAAAATAATTCCGGATATTGCTCAGCCCGGTTTTTTATAGCGGTAATATATAGTGCTCTTTTTTCAAGAACAGCTTTTAATTTTGGAAATAGAAATTCCCCAAGCTGTCGTCGTGAAAAGAGATTGCGATCGGCCGGATTATCATCAAAGTCCACTTTTAATGGAGGCAAATAGTAATGTGAATCAATATTATATCCTTCATTAATTCGTGGAAGGTGTATGGAATTAAAATTCCGGATCAGATGTCGGATGTTTTTTCTCCTGCTTCGTTCGTTTTCTTCCAGTTCAGTCAGAAAATTCTTAAAATCTTCCGTTGTTTGCTTCAGAAATTTTTTGAACCTTCCTTTTTTACTCGAAAATTCAGGAAGAATGTACATATAATGAAACCGCAGGCCATCATTAATTGCACTGAATTCTAAAGCGATATTTACTTTAATACCAAGTATTTTGCCCGCTTCCAGAATCTCTTTAACCGCATCCTGTTCTTCGAAATTATTATAAACGACCGTTAATTCTGATAACCCTTTAATAAAGGCATCAATAATGAGCTGAATGGGTGTTTTCAGTCCGTAAGAAGTATTGTCATGAACATGAAAGTCCCATCCCATTTTCAAATCTCGCAGCTCTTCACCGGTTTCGGGGACTTCAATGATATCAAATTTTTTCAGAAAGCGGCGAATGGATCTTTCGTGTCCAAAAGAGGAAATCGTAAAATCGCGCATCAGTTCCAGCTGCTTCCTTTTATCATCGCGGCTGTGAACCACTTCTTTCATAATTGCAAGTTGAACGCGGGCCGCATTCAATGGCATTTTCAACGACCGGGAATAGGTAATGTGCTCCGCTAAGAGCCTGAGGGCCCGTATTCGGTGATTGTAATTGGCAGAATCAAGGCTTTTTGTAATTCTTAGATAGGTTTCTGCAATGGTCGCCCTTCTTTTACGAAATACTTTGATAAAACCGCGCGGATGAGAATTGGGAAATTCTGTAATAATATCAGGCAGATCAATGCTGATATTGATTTTACTTCTTAACTCACGCAAACCTCGGTCAAAGCTGAGTATATTGACTAAACCATTGTATATCCTTGTAAACATGAAAAATGCCTAAAAAATGCCAAATACGCCCTGCGGGGTGATTCCTAAAAACCGGAACCATGTTTCACCTGCAATAATACTGATTATCCATGCAACGCACATCATTGTAAAACCAAATTTAAATGTATCTGTAATACTGTATTGATCTGTTTCATATAAAAGTGCAGCCGGTTTACTGTTGAAAGGCAATACATAAACATGCTCAATCATGAAGGCCACTGGCAAGGCCAGACTAATCACAGAAAAATGAAATCGGTTTGCTACACCAATGGCTATTGGAACAAAAATCATGGCACGCATGGTTTTTGATTCAAAAAACAGAGCACTCAATATCATCACGCCTGTGAGTAACAAATAAAGCACCCAGAATGGCGTATTATTTCCAATGCCAATATGATCAAAAAAGGCATTTACACTAATAGAAGGTAAGTCAGTTACTTCAAATCCGGTTCCAAGTGCATAGGCACCTGCTGAAAAAAGCATGAGATGCCAGGGAACGTCTACTTCATTCCATTTTAGAATTCCAATCCTGGGTAACAAGGCCACAATGGCTCCCACAAAAGCTACTGCAGTAGGACTGATACCATGGAATTTATCAGTAGCCCAAAAACCCAATATGAGTAAAAATATTATCACTGCCTTCACTTCCTGAAAACGGAGTTTTCCCAGAAGTGTATATTCATGTTTCAGCCGCTCCATTCCTCCTTCAATCCGGGGAAGCCGTTCTTCCGGAGAAAGCGGGAAAAATACCCGTAAGGCCAAAAGATAGCCTATGACCATCAGGCATAGCATTACCGGAAACATGGCCATCATCCAGTCGCTAAAAAAAACACTTCCACCAATTGCACCGGCAATTAACGCACCCGCCAGCAAATTAGCACCTGAACCCGTTAAAAACCCGCTGGCCCCTATATTGATATAAAATAGATTCTGCAGAACGATGCTTCTGCCGAAATTATTTTTGTTACTTCCGCCCCGTGCTCCGTAAATAGCAGCAATTACCATAAATATAGGAAGCAGAATTGCAGCTTTTGCTGTAGTGGCAGAAATAAAGGCAGAAAGAACGATGTTGATAATCATAAAGCTTATGAATACAGCACTTGCATTTTTACCAAATCGTAATATAAACCATAGGGCAAAGCGTTTGGCAACCCCTGTAGTTACCAGCATACTAGCCAGTACAAACGACATAATATTTAACCACATTACCGGATGTCCCAATTGGGCATATGCTTTCTTTTCTGGTAAAACGCCGGTAAGTACCAGGGCAACAATGATGATCAGTGAAGTAAGGTAGTTGGGTATGGATTCAGTAATCCAAAGAATTAACGCAGCTGCAAAAATCCCAAGCATCAGGGCATTGTCGCGGGAAAATGCAATGGGTCCGATCTTTTCAAACAATTCTTTAGCATCTTTTGTCAGATGTTCAGGATTTATGGATTGAAGAAAAGAAAGGTTCAGAACAAACCCGAAAAGTATAAAACACAAGATAGCAGCTGGTGGTCCTATATAAGTCAGCCATTTTTCGAATCGTGCCTTTT
This sequence comes from uncultured Bacteroidota bacterium, assembly GCA_963733535.1. Classification (GTDB taxonomy): domain Bacteria; phylum Bacteroidota; class Bacteroidia; order Bacteroidales; family UBA10428; genus UBA5072. Next base: position 299,790 of record CAVTDR010000010.1, on the reverse strand, counting down.
CCCGTTTGGGAAGTTTTTCGATCCGGTAATTTTTCATTTCGAGCGGATCAAAATGCAGATCCACCGGATTGTCTTGCCTTTGCTGTACCATATGTGAAAATTTGAAAAAAAATACTGTGCCGGCAAACACACCGGCACAGACACTCAAGAACCTAAAAATCAGATCAGAATTACCATTTAGTAAATGGTTGCTTCATTAACATGGAATTATAGTAACGTGTATCCCCGGTTACTTCCTCTCCTACCCAACCGGGTTTTGTAAAAGCATCTTCTTCGCTGGTGAGTTCGACTTCAGCAACAACCAATCCCTGGTTTTCACCATAAAACTCATCCACTTCGAAAACATGATTTCCTGATTTGACCAGAAAACGTGTTTTATCAATCACACCCGGCTCACACAATGCAAGAAGTGATTCAGCCTCGCTTACAGTTATTTCGCGTTCCCATTCATACCGGCTTGCACCTGATGCGCTTCCGATTCCTTTAATGGTGATATATCCCTTATCTCCTTTTACCCGGACACGCACGGTGCGTTCAGGGACAGAAGACAGATAACCCTGAATAATTCGGGTTTGCTTAAAAGCATCCTTTTTATAATCACCTTTCACCAAAAACTTGCGTTCGATTTCCTGTGCCATAAATATTTATTAAAGATTAATAAAATTAATTTGCCAATGGTTTTCTGATCATTCCGATTACCCTTTTAATGGCTTGTAAATAGTTTATGTTTTCGACACCTTCCAAACCAATATCACGGATGGTCTTTTTAATATCTTCGATCTCCGTGGATTCCGAATTAATGGTAAAAACCTTAGCTCCATTGATCAACACTGCTCCAAATTCACAAATGGTATTGTTTACCATATAGCCAAAACGCTGTTTATGAACTTTAACAGCAGCCAGATCAGCGTGGTTGTCTATCATTTCCATAAACTCTTCGAAAGTATAAACATCTTTGGTTAGTATAGGCATTTGCACCTGGAAAGCAGGGAAGACTTCTTTTTGCAAAACAGAAGCTTTTATGGGAAATTCTCCCTTCATAAGCGGATTCCATTGTTCCAGTCCGTCTATCGTTTGGACATATGTTTTTATATCCATCTTTCCGTCACGAATCTTGGTATTGTTTATATCATTGGTTCTGGATAAGATATAGATCTCATCGGAATATCTTTCCCATACTTTTTCAGGAACAGGTACAGAAAACCTGGCCATACGCTTAGCAGCGGCATCAAAATCCTGTCCGAATGACCTAAATTCAAATCGCGGTTTGGAAATTTCTCCAATTTTTAATTCTTCATTTGCCATAAATAAACTGTTTTTATTTTAATTGATTAGAAAGCGATGCTGCGCAATCACTTGTGCAGCATCGCATATGATTACTATTTTAGTTGTTGGTTGCACCGGGGGTAGCTGTAGTTGTGACAACCCAAAGTTCAGCACCATCTTTTTTGCGGATCACCAGAGGTGTACCCGGCCATGGGCTTTCAAGTTTGTCGACCACAGTTCCTGTTCCATTTTCCAGCGTAATGGTTTCACCACTGCCAGATATTCCAAAAGTACCCTGAGGAGCACCTGAACCTGTTTGTATCAGATAAAAATCATGGGAAGCAATAGTAGTGCCGTTAGGTATGGTATAAGCAACTGCCAATCCACCGGTATCATATACTTTATAGCCGCCAATATCTATCGAAGCTGCTGTTCCATTGTATAATTCTATATAATCATAGGGAGCACCTGCTGCATTAATTTCATTAATGACCAGTTGATTTAACAGCGTTAACGGCGCAAAAACAATTTGCGGCCAGGTAGCGCCATTGTCATGATCAAAATCACTGGATTCATCTTCCAGAGGGAAGTATGATTTCAGTGTACTGTTATCGGTGGCACGGATATAATAACGAATTATGGTATTGTTGGTTTGTCCGGGCAAGGTAGCAGTCCAATTGCCACCAGCGTACGTCATATCTATAGAAAGTTTGGCTGTTGCATCCTCACTGTTTATCAGATAATATAACCTGACACCTGAGATACCGCTTTTGTCAGATACGTTTACAGTAACAGTAACATCTTCCATATCACCAGGATTCTGATTTGAAAGCACTACACTATTATAAACGGCCAGACCATCTACTACAGATAAAGCAAAAGGATTTCCTGATTCCGTTTTTAATTGTGATTTCAAACCGGACTCATCCACAGCTTCCAGATAGTATGAAATCGCACCTTGATTCAATAGGGGAAATACATAGCGGTATTTGCCTGAGCCCATCGGAGCCATTTCTGCAAATATGGTCTCTTCTGAAGTTTGCAGCCAAATCTTTACACTGGCCACACCAGAGGCATCAGTCACTGTTATATCATATACTAACCGGGAATTATCATTGATATCACCGGTTACCAGGGTATCGGCAATTATTTTAGGAACCTCATTGGTATTACTGTTTGCTGCATTCTGTGTTGGGTTGGCATTGGCAAATACATCACCTCCGTCGGGAATGCGTGCATAAGAAACGCCCTGGTCCATTGCCGGAACTTCAACTTCATCGACGATAGCATCACTGGCATCAACCAGATAAACAGTTTCGCCACCCGAAGAGATTCCAAAATTGGCGTATACGTCCGGATCAGAGGCAGCAAGTGCCTTATCACAAGTGATCACATAATATCCATAAGCAGGAATATGTGTACCAACAGCAAAAGTGAATCGAGCAGATGGATTATCATACACACCAAAACCACTCAAATCCACTTCCGCATTGGAGGGATTATAAATTTCGATCCAGTCGGGAATAGGATCTCCCATGTTGGATGCTACTTCATTGATCATGAGCACCACATCGGAATCTTCCGAATTACTGACAAATAAATTGTCTTCCACACAGGCAGTTGTAAATATAAAGCCTAATGCCAGAAGTATATATAAGACTTTTGTTTTCATATCATATCTTTTTTAAGATGTTCGCTATTAAAAATCGATTTCAAAACGTGCCTGAACAAATCCATAATCATCCCCTGCTTTACCCTCTTTCTCGGTAACCTTGGTGTAATCTTTTGTTAGGGCGCCTTCGTCATCGTGGCCTACAAAGAGTTTACCCTTACCGTTAGCATAGCGGTCGTGATTGATATAAGTATAATTCAACATGAATTTCACATTCGGATTCACATGGTACGTAACACCGGTAGTATATCCATTGGCAGAACCACCCATAATCATGGCATGGGAATCATTCAAATCCAAAAAGTCATATCTAAAGGCAACTTCTATATCACCCCAATCCTTTCCTCTGGTAACCTGTGTGAATTCTCCTTCTTCATTATTATAGGCATAATTACCCCCAAAAAGCAGGCATGATAAGGAAGTATAAAACCCGTTGGCATTATAATCAGGATTTTCAGCCTTGCGATTGATCTTGCTATATATATATTCACTCGACAGTTTAAAATTATGATAGGCTGCTGATAATTCACCTCCAACAAGAATGTGGTTGTCAACATCGGAGATATCATCGGAATCCAGGTATTTTTTACGACTGATATTGGTCATATCCCGAGTCGAAATCCGGTATGTATTTTCAAACTCCCAGCTGGTTTTTGGTGTTCTGTAAGATGCTGATACACCAAGATGCAACAATTTTCCCGGGCTGTTGATAGGACGAACAACTCCCTTTCCAGTAATGGATATTCCTTCGTCGGTTCCATAGTCTTTGTTGGCATCCTGAGAATAGGTAGTGACTTCACTGTTTTCTATATCATTGAAATGAATACCAATAAAACCCAGGTACCGGTCACTCCATTTAGAGAAATTGACACCTAACTGACGCTGAGGTGCAAATGTAGTTACATAAGGTTCTTCTATAAATGTTTGGTATCTCGATGTTGTGGTTGTTTCCATGGAAATGGGTTCCTTGAAATAACCTGCTTTAAAATAGTAATTGTGTTCGTTTGATTTATAGCCAATGAATGCATCTTTAACGTCAAGCATTCCACCGGCAAAATCAAGATCTATTTCACCTGTCCAGTGCTCATACAGAATCGTTTTTGCAGCAAAACGCAACCGACGCAGTGTTACACCGTTTCCCAGTTCATTGTAAGCGTTCTTGTCAAAATAGTAAGCACCATCGAAGTTTACCCTGAAATCGAACCATGTCCGCATCTTCTGATCGGGAGACTCGAACATGAGAATTCCATTACGACTTTCACTTACCATTTGCACTCTGTTCACCTTTTGGCCATACTGATTTATACGGGTAGTCGTATCCTCATCATGCTGGCTAAAAGCATTATTGCTCCAACTCAAAGGAACCAGGAGGAGCAAAACCATGAAAAATCTGTTTTTAATTTTCATAAATACTTAGGAATTTGTTAAAGATTATTAATGAATTCAGTTAAGGTTCTGTCTTTGGGGAGGTTCATTTTCTTCTTAAGCCGGTACCGCGCTACTTCCACACTTTTTGGGGATATATTCAACAGAGAGGCCATCTCCTTAGTAGTTAAATTTAGCCTCAATAAGCCCGAAAGCCGTTTTTCGAGTTCGGTTAAATGGGGATATAGTGTTTTAAGCTTTAAATGAAAATCCTTATGTATATCTTCAATTTGCAGGTAGAATTCCTTTTTTTCCCTGGAAAATGCCATTTTCTGACGAACCATAAGCGATAATTCCCGAAGCTTTTCTGAACGTTTATCATGATCGTTCAAATGCAACATCTCATTCAGGGCATCTGAAATTTTTTCAAGAAAGAACTGTTGTTCATTGATATTCAGAGCAATATCCATGAATTCTTTCCGCTTGGCTCGCAGTTTAAAATTCAATGCTTCATTTTCCATGGTTATTGTCCGCATTTCAAGTTCACTCATAGCCTTCTGCGAATAATAAAGCCGGTTTTGTTGAATCAGCATATCCTTTTCCGCTTTCATTCTCATTTTCTGCTGATGATAATATAGATATCCCAGCATGGATAAAACAAGTCCTCCTCCCAGAATAATACCCGGAAATACCATATTCACAATTTGAGTATGGTTCATATTTGCTAACGGGTCTGTGGTCAATTCAGCTGTGGAAATGGGTAAGCCAAATGCCCGTTGCAATACAAATAACAGCGCAAAAATCAATACTGCAGCACTCACCGGAGCAGTAATCCATCCCAAACCAATTCCTGCCAGGGTTTTTCCATCAATTTCCCTGGCACCCTTTATCCAGCCAATGCCCAGCACAGAACCCACAACAATCTGTGTGCTGGAAACCGGAGTAAGCATAAAATAAGGCAAGCCTGCAGTATGAAAAAGACCTGCGATCCAGGTGGAAGAAAACAAAAACAACACAATGGCCTGTGAAAGCAAAACTACAATAGCTGCTTCGGGCATAAGGGATAAAATATCATTCCCTGTACCTTTTGATGATTTATAACTATATGTAAACACACCGGCAACTATTGCCAATGCCCCTAATAAACAAAGTAGCTGTATTCCATTAAAAGAGAATGCTCCAAAATCAGCTTCAATATTTGGTGCCAACTGATAAAACACACCAATTACATTTCCAATATTATTTGCACCCAGACCAAAAGCAGATAGTGCGATGCCTGCAATCAGTCCAATGCGTAAATAGTAGTCGAGCTTAATAATATGTACCCTGGTTTTCTTAATCAGGAATTTGACAAGCAGAAAAAGTAATGCACTGATGAACAATCCGCATAACGGTGCAAAAATCCATGACAGAACAATATTGGATAAAGTGGAAACATCAATGTCAAATTTTGAATAAAACAGCCATCCAATGATTGCACCCACCAATGTCTGACTTGTTGAAACAGCCAGTTTTATACGGGTTAGTAACAGAACTACAAGGGCAGCCGTTACTGCAATAAGAAAAGAAACGGCAGGTGTGGGAATATTGCCCAGTTCATGAATAGTTCTGGTAGTACCCTCACCCCCAAATACTGAACCTAGAAGTATGAAAAAGGCGGCAATAAAAGCAGCCTTTCTGAAATTCAGCATTTGTGAACTCACTGAAGAACCAAATATATTAACGGTGTCTTTTGAGCCTAGTAGCCAGCCCAGGAAAAGACCGCCGGAAAGTACAATTAGAAATGCTGACCAGTTCATAATGAGCTTTTTATTGCCATAATTGACAAGAGATCTGCTGCGTCCTGCGCTTTATCAGAGAGTATTTCTATATGCAAGGCAAAATACCGTAGGTGAAATTTCTCACTCAGTTTAAGTTGTGGCATATCCTGAAATACCCTGCGCTTTATTGATAAGGCAAGCTTGTCGGTTTCCTTTTCATACAAGTAAACGCGATGCAACTGCTCTTTAACCGATTCGGGATTTCTAAAATACGCCCTCGCGGCGGGAATGAGAGAATCGATGGACAAAACGGATAGTTCTGTAAGTTTGGTCAGATCCTGGTTTAATTCACTGGGTATAAAAGGTATTTCTATGTCAAATTCGAACAGATTGGCTTTTGCAAGTTCTATGATGTTGTTAAGCTCTTCAAGTAACTTAAGAATATCGCCGCGCAACTGGGGCATTAGCGACTGTGTATATAAAATATTCTCAATTCCCCTTTTTTTAATATCTGCTTCTGAAGAAAGATTCGCCAGGGTTTTGAGATTGTCTTCAAAATTCTCCCTGTTGCCAAATAGATAATTTTTAACCCCATCTTTAAAAATGAGGCTACCCTGATCGATAATGGAAAGAAATTCCTCGATTAATTCTATGGAACGTTGTGCATGTTTAAAATTAAACATAACAAAAAGGTTTAAAGGGTTTACAAATCTAAAATTATGTTTGAGACCTATAGTGTATGCTCAAACAGTACAAAATTCAATGTAGGGATATTTTTTTATTTTGCACATTGATTATCTTTATTTTATGTCATTTTTGTAGGGTTGTCTACAATCAAAAATAACATAATGTAGTGAAGATGTAGGGGTAAAGAAAATAAAAAAGGGAAAGCCGTTAAGGCATTTTTTACTTCTTTCGGATTATAAGCTACTCCGCAAACTTTGGATGTGTATTAAAAAAGTCACAGATTACATCATTGGCTTTTATGCCGCTGTTTTCGAGGGTAAACCATGAATGTCCGCCTGAATTTAAAACATAAGAGGTGATGCTGATATTATTTGTACAAGGCCATTGTTTAATAATGTAGTCTTCATTTCTGAAAACAGTATCTGGTTCTTCTGTGCATCCATACCATGAAGCCCAATTTGAAAGAATTGTATCTACCGACTCATAAGACAAGTCGGAATTTGTCCTTCCGTTATATAAAACAGACGGATCATTGAGCGCATGCAAATGAAGAATAGATACCTTATTTTCAGGTCCATGAACGGAGGTCTCCAGCATTTGTCCGGATACAGGAGCAATGGCAGCAAAAATATCTGAAAGTTCATAAGCCAGTCTATAGGTCATAAAAGCCCCATTAGAATGTCCTGTGGCAAAAATACGGTTTGCATCGATAGGATAATATTTCCGGATTTTTTCAATGAGTTCTTTGATAAAGCCAACATCATCAGTCCCTCCGGTCCATTGTTCATAAATTCCTCCTGCATTCCAGGCTTGTGGATTTGATTCGTTCCACGGATACTTTAATCCATCCGGATAAACGACTATAAATCCTTCGGCATCCGCATTTACACTAAAACCAGTGTATTGTTCATGACCTGTAGAAGTTCCTGTATAACCATGAAGCATTATTACAAGGGGCATGGCTTGAGATCCATCATAGGAAGGAGGAACGTGAAGTAAGTACGATCTGACGAGTCCATCATGTTTCAGTGTATTTACCTCATTGGGGCGGGGACCCGCATCGTCATTATCTTCTTTAGTGCATGCGAAGGTTGAAAGCAGAACAAGAAGAACAGAGGGAATGAATTTAGCTTTCATGGTTTTATCTGAGGGATTATATCACTAGACCCTTTTCAGATTTTAAAACCCTATGAGGCTGAAAAAAAATACAACAGTTTGTTTAACAGAATCTCTAATAACCAATTACCCACAATACCCTTTCTTCAAAGGCACATCGTTCAACCATTTCAATGAGATCCATATTTACGCCGATAATTTTCCGTTTGTATTCTTTCCAGTAACTCGACCATTGAGAATCCTCTTCTTCCAGACCAGCAAGAAATTCTTTCCCCATGAATCTACTGGTAATCAGATCAATAAATTCGGAGGCAGTACTCAGAGCTTCGAATGTTTTAAGATTCGCCTTCAATTCATTCAAAAGCACAATAATCTTTCGGGAATTATATTTGGTGCCGCTAAAATAATCGTAGGTTTTATTCGCTTCTTCAAAACAAGGTTGAAAAAGATAGAAAACGGGACTATCCAGGTATTTGGATTCTTCATTACAACGATTATAGTTTTCGTTGTCTCCGGTAGCATTAAATTCTACGAAATTGAGTAAATCCGCGTTATATAGAGCTATATGCATGAGGTTATCTGGGTTGTCGATCAAAAGTTTTTAAAAATATTAAATCCATCGCACAATTCAAAATAATTATTATAGCAGACATATTTTTCATTATTTTTAGCGCGGATCAAAACAGCACTATATATGGAAACTCCGGAATCGTTCAGAATTGAGGCGCATAAATTAGTTGACTGGATTGCCGATTACTACTCGGAGATAGAAAAATATCCTGTTAAATCCACCAGCAAACCCGGAACCATATTTCAGCAAATCCCCGATTCTCCGCCTGAAATGCCTGAAGAGATGCCTGCAATTTTTGACGATTTTAAAAAAATAATACTTCCCGGAATTACACATTGGCAGCATCCCGGTTTCTTTGCCTATTTTCCTTCTAATTCCAGTTTTCCATCTTTGCTGGCAGAAATGTTAACCGCAGCTTTAGGTGCTCAATGCATGAAATGGGAAACATCACCTGCTGCTACAGAACTGGAAGAAGCCATAATGAACTGGTTGAAAAACATGATTGGCTTACCGCACCATTTTGAAGGCGTGATACAGGATTCTGCATCCTCCTCCACACTCTGTGCCATTTTATCGGCACGAGAAAAACACAGCCATTTCAACATTAACAGCAACGGAATGTCAGGCAAAAAAGTAATGCGGGTTTATTGTTCCTATGAGGCGCATTCATCCATAGAAAAAGCTGTAAAAATTGCGGGGATCGGCAGGGAAAATCTGGTGAAAATCGGGCTCGACAAGAGCTATAGAATGCAACCGGATCTTCTGGAACAAGCAATTCAAAAAGACATAGAACTCGGAAAGATTCCTGTTTGTGTGGTTGCTGCTTTGGGAACAACCGGATCCACAGCTGTGGATCCGCTGGATAAAATTGCTGCTATTTGTGAAAAATATAATATCTGGCTTCATGTAGACGCTGCATTCTCTGGTTCTGCCCTCTTGCTACCCGAATACCGCTGGATGATCCGGGGAATTGATAAAGCGGATAGTTTTGTTTTCAATCCGCACAAATGGTTATTTACCAATTTCGACTGCTCTGCCTATTTTGTTAAAGACAGCGAAACGTTAATCAATACCTTTAAACTGGTTCCGGAATATCTGAAATCACAAATTCCGGATCATGTGAACGACTATTCAAACTGGGGGGTTCAACTAGGCCGGCGGTTCCGGGCTCTTAAATTATGGTTTGTCATACGGTCGTTTGGCGTTTCTGGTCTCCAGCAGAAGATCAGAAAACATATACACCTTGCAGAAGAATTAAAGACACAAATTGAAGCACATCCAGATTTTGAAATTATGGCCGAAGTCCTGTTTAATTTGGTTTGTTTCAGGTTCCACCCGGCTGGAACTGATGATGGGAATATTTTAAACAACCTGAATGAAAAACTGTTGCTACAGGTGAACGCTACCGGCCAGCTTTATATTTCGCATACCAAACTGAACGGAATGTATGTATTAAGGATTGTTGCCGGTCAAACTAATGTGGAATCGGGACATGTAGAAAAAGCGTGGAAGATTATTCAGCACGAGGCATCCATTATCCATCCGGTAAAACATTAAATATGAATTTTTCCCCAATCAAGCGAATAGATCATTTATTCAACCGTTGGAGCGGATTGACAGCATCATCCATCATCCCTTTGGCTCAATCAGGTTCATACCGCACCTACTACAGGATACTTTATGAAAATGGCAGTGTATTAGGTGTGCATAATACGGACCATAGGGAAAATGAAGCCTTTGTTTATCTGGATGAGCATCTGAAAAAGACCGGAAACCGGGTTCCTGATGTGCTCATTGCTGACCTTGACAATCAAGTTTATTTGGAGCAGGATTTGGGAGATATAACGCTTTTTGAACATTTGGCAGTATTGCGCAAAAATTCCTGTACTGATAAAGATCTGCTTCCCATATATCAACAAGTTATAAATGCCATGCCTGGGTTGCAGGTGCATGCGGCTGTGGGACTTGATTATTCCAAATGCTATCCCCGTTCTGAATTTGATGTTCAAAGCATGATGTGGGATATGAATTACTTTAAATATTGTTTGCTAAAACCTTTGAAAATTGATTTTTTCGAACAAGATCTGGAAGATGATTTTAATAGAATTGTAAATTGGTTGATTCAGGCAGAACGTTCTTCTTTTATGTTCCGCGATTTTCAGTCGCGCAACATTATGATTACGCCGCAGGGAAATTATTTTATTGATTTCCAGGGCGGTCGAAGGGGACCATTGCAATATGATCTGGCCTCACTTCTTTTTGAGGCAAAAACGCATTTATCTAACGATATCAGGGAGGAATTACTAAACTATTATCTGGATCTCTTCACCAAACAATTCACATGGTTTAGCCGGAATGAATTTATGTCGTATTATTATGGCTTTGTATATCTAAGATTAATGCAGGCAATGGGAGCTTATGGTTTCCGAGGTTACATTGAAAACAAACCGGTTTTTCTTCAAAGCCTTCCCTATGCGGTGAAAAATCTTAAATGGCTTTTGGAAGAACATCCAATGCCATTAAAACTGGCCAGTCTGCCAGGCGTATTTGAAAAACTGATCACTTTACCCCAAATTCACAATTACGAAACAACCGGTCCCGAGCCATTTACCATTGCAATTAACAGCTTTTCCTATAAAAGCGGAATTCCGCCGGATCATTCGGGAAATGGAGGCGGATTTGTATTTGACTGCCGTTCGCTTGAGAATCCGGGTCGTTACGAACAATATAAAGATTTAAATGGAACTGATCAGGAGGTAATTGATTTTTTAGATCCCAGGTCCGATGTAAAACATTTTATATCTCAATCATTTGATTTGGTATTCAATGCTGCTGATGTTTATATACAAAGAGGATTCACGCATCTTATGGTGAGCTTTGGTTGCACCGGGGGACAACATCGTTCGGTGTATATGGCTGAGCATTTAGCGGAAGCTCTTAAAAAAAACAAGCGTGCAAATATCGTAGTTATTCATCATGAATTAGGAAAGAAAAACAAGACGAAATGAAAGCGATGATTCTCGCAGCCGGAAGAGGAACCAGAATGCTACCTCTTACCGAAACCAAACCTAAGGCACTTATAGAAGTTCAGGGTGTTGCTTTGCTAGAACATACCATTCGCTATTTGAAGTATTACAATGTGGATGAAATCATCATTAATATCCATCATCATGCGTTGCAGATTGTTGATTTTATCGAAAAAAACGGGTCTTTCGGTATTAAAATCAGTTTTTCTGACGAAACCGACGAATTACTTGACACCGGAGGCGGATTATTAAAAGCACGCCATTTCTTTTCCGAAAAGGAGCCTTTTTTCCTGACCTCTTCCGATGTTATTACGGATCTGAACCTGTTTAAACTGCTCGAAACCCACAATCAAAAAGAAGCTTTAGCTACCCTTGCAGTAAAACATCGTAAATCATCCCGTGATTTTATTTTCGACAGGAATTACAGGCTTTGTGGTTGGCACAATAATATTACAGGTGAAAACCGGATGGTTCGGGAATCGACTGATTTGAACCGAATTGCTTTTAGTACAATACATGTAATTGACCCTGCAATTTTCAAGCTGATCACTGAAAAAGGCAGCTTTTCCATTGTCGATTTATATTTGCGACTTGCAGCAGATCAAATAATTGCAGGTTACGAACACGATGATACGTTATGGTTTGAATGCGGACGTATTGAAACACTACCAGGAATGAATCAGAACAGGGAAATACTAGAACTTTATAAGAAATACCATCATCCAACCGGAAATTTATAACTTTGCATCATGGACGACAGGATTAATGTGTGGAAAGAGCGCTTTGCAAAAGCGCCAGCAGAAGAGATCATCCGTTTTTTTAATCAGGAATTCGGCCCTTTGGTATGTCTTTCCTCCAGTATGGGAGCAGAGGATCAGGTACTCACTGATATGGTATTAAAGGTTAATCCTGCTTTTAGGATATTTACGCTTGATACGGGACGGGTATTTCCTGAAACCTTAGATCTTATTGATAAAACCAGGGAGCATTACCATACGGAAATTGAAGTTTTCTTCCCCGACTTCAACCTCGTTCAGCAAATGGTTCGTGAAAATGGAGTAAATCTTTTCTACCGGAATGTAGAAAACCGTAAATTGTGCTGCCGTATTCGTAAAATAGAGCCGTTAAAACGTGCACTTCACGGAATGAAAGCATGGATCACCGGCATTCGCAAGGATCAAACCATCGACCGGTTTCAAACGGAAGTCATAGAATGGGATGAATCCAATCAGATGATAAAAATTAATCCATTGTACAGGTGGTCTGATAAAATGGTTTGGGAATATATCAATACAAATAAGGTGCCCTACAATGAATTACACGATAAAGGATTTCCCAGCATTGGCTGTCAGCCTTGCACCCGTGCAATATCGCAAGGAGAAGATATAAGGGCCGGAAGATGGTGGTGGGAAGATCATGGCCATAAAGAATGCGGATTGCATGTGAAGGATGCATGAAATAAGCCATATTTTGAGCCAAAAATACTTTGAGTATTAGTCATTAATATATATTTTCGTAGTTTGTTTTATGTGGAAGGTCCATTATAGTAAAGTAACTAAAGATGAGTGACTTGAATAGTTCGGTTCATGATGAACCAATCGGTAATACGCAAAGTACTACTGATCCTACAGAAGGTATTGCGCCCTTGGCAGATAATATTGCCCATTCCCAATCTACTGATAATGAAATTCCCGAGCATGAAACAGAAGCATATGAGGAGTTTTATCAGGAAGTTGAAGATGATGTGGAGTTGTCTGAAAAAGCCGCTCCTATAATTGAATCCCCTGTATCTGAAGAGAACATCGATCAGGTAGTGAATTTTGCTTCCATGAGTAAGGAGGAACTTATTGTTCTGCTTGCTGATATGCTGAATAACCGTCCAGTTGAAACCATCATTAATGAAGTTGAAAATCTCAAGATCAACTATTATAAAAAGCATAAAGCTGAAATCGAACGGATGCGAAAAGCTTTTGTGGAACAAGGTGGAGCGTTAGAAGATTTCAAGGTAGAAGATGATATTCATGAAGCAGAAATTAAAGAACTGCTTAGAAAATACAGAGAACTTAAGGCCGATTTTAATAAAATTCAAGAGGATCACAAGCAAAAAAATCTGGAAGAGAAATACAAAATCATTGAAGGAATAAAAGACCTTACCAATAATAAAGAATCCATAAACCGTACATTCCAGGAATTCAGGGATCTTCAAAAAAAATGGCGTTCCATTGGACCGGTTCCACAGCAACAAGTGAAAGATCTTTGGGAAAACTACCACCACCATGTGGAAGCTTTTTACGACTATATACGCATCAACCAGGAATTACGGGATCTGGATCTCAAGAAAAATCTGGAATCTAAAATTGTATTGTGTGAAAAAGCAGAGGAACTTTTGCTCGAATCTAATGTAATAGATGCATTCCGGATATTGCAGGACTTACATGATCAATGGAGAGAAATTGGGCCTGTTCCTGCTGAAATGCGTGTTGAAATATGGAACCGTTTTAAAGAAGCTACCTCCAAAATCAATAAAAAGCATCAGGATCATTTTGTTGATCTTAAAAACGAACAAAAAACGAATCTTGATGCCAAGATAGCCCTTTGCGAAAAAGCAGAGGAACTGTGCAATATGGAAATTAATTCGAATAAGGATTGGACTGCACGGTCAAATGAGCTTATAGAACTTCAAAAGGTATGGAAAACCATTGGCTTTGCTCCTAAAAAGGACAATGCAAAAATTTATAAAAGATTCCGGGATGCATGTGATGCTTTCTTTAACAGAAAACGCGAGTATTACGGAGTCTTTAAGGAAGAACAAAATAACAACCTTCAACTCAAGTTAGACTTATGCATTCAGGCCGAAGCGTTGAAAGAAAGCAATGAATGGAAAAAGACAACAGAAGAATTAATTGCCCTTCAACAACGGTGGAAAGAGATAGGTCCGATCCATCATAAGCAATCAGAGAAAGTTTGGAAACGATTTCGTACTGCATGCGACACATTTTTTGAAAGAAAATCGAAGCATTTTTCAGAAGTCGACAATTCTTTTGGAACCAACCTTCAGAAAAAAACAGAACTGATTCAGCAAATTGAGACCTTTGAAATTACAAGCAATGCAGAAGAGTGCCTTACCAGACTTAAGGATTTTCAAAGGCAATGGGCTGAGATAGGTTTTGTTCCCATAAAAGACAAAGACACTATCCACGAAAAGTATCGCGAGGCCATCAATAAAAAGTTTGATGCACTCAGTGTTGATGACGATCACCGCAATATATTAAAATTCAAGACAAAACTCGAAGAGTATCTCGAGAAACCAAACGGTATGCAACGGATCAGACAGGAGCGGGAAAAATATATTACAAGATTGAAACAGCTGGAAAACGATATCGTGCTATGGGAGAATAATATTGGCTTTTTTGCCCGTTCACGTAATGCCGAAAACATGATCAAGGATGTGGAAACCAAGATTGAAAGTTCGAAGAAAAGCATCGAACTGCTCAATCAGAAAATCAACATGATCGATGATCTTGACGATTAACCGGCATTTTATGTTGTTTCACCGGTTTTAATATGCCAACCGATAAATTACTGATTAATATTGCATACTCTTGATACCGACTAAGTACATATTTGTTACAGGTGGGGTTGCCTCATCATTGGGAAAAGGTATAATTTCAGCTTCTTTGGCCAAACTATTGCAGGCCAGGGGGTACGAAGTAACCATCCAAAAACTGGATCCATATATTAATGTGGACCCCGGAACTCTTAATCCTTACGAACATGGCGAATGTTATGTTACCGAAGACGGTGCAGAAACCGATCTGGATTTGGGTCATTATGAACGTTTTCTTGGAATTCCGACCAGCCAGGCTAATAACGTAACTACCGGCCGCATCTATCAATCTGTTATAAACAAGGAAAGAAGAGGCGATTATTTGGGAAAAACCGTGCAGGTAATCCCTCATATCACTGATGAAATCAAACGAAGAATAAAACTACTTGGTGGTAAAAACAAGCTGGATTTTGTTATTACTGAAATCGGAGGTACAGTAGGCGATATCGAATCGCTGCCCTACATAGAATCGGTTCGTCAGTTAAAATGGGAACTGGGCGACCAGAATGTTCTTGTTATACACCTTACCCTTGTTCCATTTCTGCAATCATCGGGAGAACTAAAGACAAAACCAACCCAGCATTCCGTGAAAATGTTACTGGAAGCTGGAGTACAGCCAAATATTTTGGTTTTACGAACATCTCATGAATTGGGTGAGGAACTTCGCAAGAAGGTAGCCTTGTTCTGCAATGTAGATTCCGATTCTGTGGTACAGTCCATTGACGTGAGCACCATATATCAGGTTCCCATTATGATGCAGAAAGAGAAACTGGATGTCACGGTTCTAAAAAAAATGGGCATGGATTATTCCGGCACTCCTGAATTGGGACCCTGGAATAAATTTCTGAAAAGATTGCAAAACCCGAAATACTTCTCCAAAATTGCTTTAGTGGGCAAATATGTGGAATTGCCCGATGCCTATATTTCAATCAATGAATCATTCAAGCATGCCGGAGCTATGAATGAATGTTGTGTGAATTTGGAATATATACATTCAGAAAGACTTAACGAAGGCAATTATCAGGAAATCCTCAAAGGTTACAATGGAATTCTGGTAGCTCCGGGATTCGGCGATAGAGGTATTGAAGGTAAAATTCTGGCTGCCCGTTTTGCCCGCGAAAATAATGTACCCTTTCTGGGGATTTGCCTGGGTCTCCAATGTGCTGTAATTGAGTTTGCAAGAAATGTTCTGGGTTTGAAGAATGCACATTCTACAGAAATGTCCCTAAAGACACCTGATCCCGTAATTGACCTCATGGAGGAGCAAAAGGGAGTGACTGAAAAAGGCGGCACCATGAGGTTGGGCGCGTATCCCTGCAAAATTTCCAAAGGAACCCATACGGCTGTTGCTTATGGTGTGCAGGAAGTGAATGAAAGACACAGACATCGTTATGAATTTAATAATAAATACCTTTCAGCATTTGAAAAAGCCGGAATGATCCCTGCAGGGATTAATCCGGAAACCTCTCTTGTTGAAATTATGGAAATTCGGGATCATAAATGGTTTGTAGGTGTTCAATTCCATCCTGAATACAGCAGTACGGTTTTAAGGCCTCACCCTTTATTTGTAGGCTTTATTAAAGCCACCCTTGCTCTTGATTAACTAATCTCTGCCAACAAAATTATCATGGATAAAAATTCGATTTTTGGAATATTACTGATTGCTGCAATACTTATAGTATGGGGTATCGTTCAACAACCCAATAAGGAACAAAGTGAAAGAAACAAGTTTTATGCTGATTCTATTGCTAAAGTTCAGGAAGCCGCGCGTGAAAAGGAAAAGGTTGCACCTCTTGCATCTGTCCCCGATACAGTTTCTGTGACAAAAGTGCCTTCTGATTCTTCTGCAATTGCTAAGCAGCTTGGTGCTTTTGCATCTTATGCAACAGGCTCAAATGACTTTTACACCATTGAAAATGATCTTATCAAAATCACAATCAGCAGTAAAGGAGGACGTCCTTATGCTGTTGAATTGAAAAAATACAAGACCTTTAACCGCCAACCTGTGGTTTTATTTAATGGCGATTCCACAAAATTTGGCCTTACCTTTTATGAAGAGCAGAACCGGTTGATTTCTACCAACGAGCTCTATTTTAAAGCCAAGGACAGCCTCACTCACAATGCAGCGGTGAATGCTGACAGCCTTACCATGAAGCTGCAAATATCAGATAGCCGTTATATTGAATTCTGCTATACGTTAAAGCCAGGCAGTTATATGGTGGACTTCTCCATGAATCTGAAAGGCATGAACAATATTGGAACACGTGATCCCAATATTCTCGATTTATATTGGGAAACATATATTCCGCAACATGAGCAACTTAAGAAAAATGAAAACCAATATACATCATTATATTTCAGGCATTTTAACGATGATGTTGACTTTTTTAAACCCAGGCAAAACAAAGCTGTAGTTAAAGAAGATATCGCTACCCAACTGCAATGGATTGCCTTTAAAAATCAATTCTTTTCTTCTGTTATCATTGCTGAAACAGCTTTCAGTGACGCATCACTGCAGTCGAATAATCTTCCTGAAACCGACAAATTCCTGAAAAATTTCAGTGCTGAGATTGGATTGCCTTTCAAACGGCTTGAAAACGAGACCATACATCTCAAAATGTTTTATGGTCCCAATAAATTCAAATTGCTGAAACAATATAAACAATACAAGCTGGAAAATTTAGTATCTGTTGGCCGGTCTGCCATCCGATGGATTAACCAGTTTGTTATCATCCCCATCTTCGACTGGTTGAGTAAATTCATTGGTAACTTTGGAATTATCATTCTGCTGTTAACCATTATCATCAAAATAGGTTTACTGCCTTTAACATATAAGTCATACCTGTCTCAGGCGCGTATGAAAGTGCTTAAACCACAGATGGATGAGATCAATACTAAATTCAAGGGAAAAGATCTCGAAAAACAACAGGCTACTATGGCTCTGTACAAAAAGGCAGGCATTTCCCCATTAGGTGGTTGTCTGCCCATGTTGCTCCAGTTCCCGATCCTGTTTGCTATGTTCCGGTTTTTCCCGACATCCATCGAATTACGGCAGGAAAGCTTTTTATGGGCGCATGACCTTTCCACGTATGATGCTATAATAACATGGACGGGCAAGATTCCGGTGATCAGCTTCCTCTTTGGAGATCACATCAGCTTGTTTACGATATTAATGACTGTTTCTACGATCATTCAGATGAAACTCAGTGAGGCAACTACATCAACCCAGCAAATGCCCGGTATGAAAACCATGATGTATGTGATGCCTGTTGTATTTCTTTTTATGCTGAACAACTTCTCATCGGGTTTGACTTATTATTATTTCCTTACCAATATGATTACCATCGGACAGAATTATCTTTTTAAACAGTTTGTCGACGAAAAGGAGATTCTGCGAAAGATTGAAGAACGAAAGTCAAAGCCTGTGAAAAAGAGCAAATGGCAGCAACGCATTGAGGAAATGACCAAACAAAAGCAAATTCAGAAAAAACCAGGTAAAAAGAAATAAACACACTCCAACTATGAAAATCGTTCACAACAGATATCAGATTGAAGGAATTGATGTTGTTGATTTGGTAGAAAAATACGGGTCACCTTTATATGTATATCAGACCTCCCGTATGAAACTGCAGTATGAAAAAATGCTACATGCATTTAAGGATATTAATTTACGCATCAACTTTGCCTGTAAAGCACTGAATAATATCAATGTGCTCCGTTATTTCAAAGGTCTTGGTAGTGGACTCGATGCAGTTTCTATACAGGAAGTACAGCTTGGCTTAAAGGCTGGTTTTACACCTCAGGATATTATGTTTACGCCAAACTGTGTGTCCATTGAAGAAATAATCGAAGGTGTGAAACTGGGCGTCAGGATTAATATTGACAATATTTCCATTCTTGAACAATTTGGAAATATATACGGTAACAAAGTACCTGTTTGCATTCGCATCAACCCGCATATCTTTGCTGGTGGGAACCAGAAGATTTCAACCGGTCATATTGATTCCAAATTCGGAATATCCACTTACCAATTGCCCCATGTTCGCAGGGTAATTGAAACAACGGGCATTAAAGTGGAAGGTCTCCATTTGCATACCGGCTCTGATATTTTGGATGTTGGAGTTTTCCTCCAGGGCGCAGAAATTATGTTTGATGTTGCCAAAAATTTCCCTGATCTGGAATATGTAGATTTTGGTAGTGGATTTAAAGTTCCCTATAAACCGGATGACTACTTTACCGATATTGAAGGCCTGGGTAAAGAATTAACCAAACGATTTAAAAAATTCTGTAAGGATTACGGTAAGGAAATAACGTTAATTTTTGAGCCGGGCAAATTTCTTGTAAGTGAATCAGGTATTTTCTTTGCCCGGGTAAATGTTGTAAAACAAACATTATCTACTGTGTTTGCTGGTCTTGATACCGGATTGAATCATTTGATCCGTCCCATGTTCTATGATGCATATCATCATATTCTCAATGTTTCTAATCCCAAAGGCAAGTTAAGGATATACACCGTGGTAGGGTATATTTGTGAGACCGATACTTTTGGATGGAATCGCAAGATAAATGATATTCACGAAGGGGACTTTCTGGCGTTTATGAATGCCGGAGCATATTGTTTTACAATGGCATCCAATTATAATTCGCGGCTTCGTCCACCCGAGGTACTCATACATGAAGGCAAAGATTTGCTCATCCGGGAAAGGGAAACGCTGGACGATATTATGAAAAATCAAATTGTTGTTGATTTGTAACCATTTGCTCCTGCAAAAAAGGCTGAGCATCGTTTCCTGGAATCAGTATATGTCTTACTTAAGGTATTTCTGTATCACTTCCAGAAAATCATTGGGCTTAATGGGCTTTGCCAGATAATCATCGAAACCGGCTTTCATAAAGTGTTGCCGGTCCTCCGGACGCGCATATGCAGTAAGTGCAATAATAATCTGATTGGGATTGGCTTTTTTGATGGTTTTTGTGGCTTCAAATCCATCCATAACCGGCATTTTTATGTCCATAAGAACGATATGAAAGGGTGTTCCCGAACCGATTAATTTAACTGCTTCCAGTCCATTTTCAGCCCAGTGCACGGTTACATCCAATTTTAACAGCATTTTTCTGGCATACAGATAATTTGCCTGTTCATCTTCTACGATTAAAATATTTCTGCCCGAGCCTACTGCCATATCTATTGGGAGGAAGAAATCTGAATTCACCGGCTCTATATTCGAGATATCAGATGCCGGTATTAACAAAAAGAATGTTGATCCCTCACCAAAAGAGGATTCCGCTTTCATATTTCCGCCAAGCAATAGCGACAAAGCTTTTGATATGGCCAAACCTAATCCGGCCCCACGATATAATGTGTTGTTACTTGTTTCGCTTTTCCTGAATCGTTCAAATACATTCCCCAACTCCTCTTCTTCAATGCCAATACCTGAATCTTTCACATAGAAAGCCAAATGATCCTCTTTTTTTACCAAACCGATTTCAATAAATCCTTCTTCTGTAAATTTATAGGCATTGTTGATCAGGTTCACAAGAATTTGCTTGATACGCACCTTGTCGGAATTCAATTGCAAACTTTCCGAATGCATTTGGTTATTCAGGCGAAATGATAAATGCTGTTTCCTGTTCATTAATGAATAGGAAGAAACCAAATGATCGAGCATTTCATTTACGCTAAAAACATCCTTCCGGATACTCAACTGATTCGCTTCAATAAGGGACAGATCCAATATATCGTCTATCAGCACAAGCAAGGTTTCTGAATTGGAATTAATGACATCAATGAATTCATTTCGCTCATCCACTTCCAGATCGCTATCTTTCAAAAGATTAGCAAATCCGACAATTGCATTCATAGGGGTTCTGATCTCATGGCTCATGTTAGCAAGAAATGCCGTCTTCAGACGATCAGACTCCATGGCTTTATGAACGGCCACCTCCAATTCACGTGTTCTCTCAACAACCAGTTTCTCCAGATTGGTTCTGTGTTGTTCAAGCTCTGTGTTCTGTTTGAGAATTTCCTGGCTCATCTGTGAAAGTAGCTCGTTTTGCGTGGAGATTTCCTCATGCTGTTGAACCAGTTCTTCATGCTGCTCCGTCAGGGTGGTATTGGCCTCATTCAGTTCCTTGGTGCGCTCTTTAACAATACCTTCCAAAAGCCGCTTGTTTCTACTCAGGGTTCGCATCCTATTGTAATAAATCAAAAATACAATTGAAGTCAGAAACAACACTATTCCTATGCGAAACCAAATATTTCGCCACACAGGCTGACCAATGATCACCTCGATACTTGCACCGGTTTCATTCCATTTTCCATGGCTGTTTGATGCTTTTACCTGAAAAATATATTTACCCGGAGGGAGATTACGATAATAGGCACTGGAATTATTACCCCCCCTTATCCAATATTTATCATAACCTGTAAGTTTATAAGTATATTGATTGGCTTCAGGATTTGTATAATTAAGGGCAGCAAATGCAAAATAGATTGTAGACTGATTATATTTCAGTCTTATTTTTTTAATATTCGTAACACTTAATTTATCCGAATTTCGAAAACCACTTTCAATGGGTACATCGTTCACCCTTATCTCAGTAATATAAACCGGCGGGGTTAATGTATCCTCATATATATGGGACGGATCAAAAATAATAACTCCTTTTTGTGATCCGAAATAAAAGAAACCTGATTTGCTTTTCAAGCCTGAATTTGGGTTGTTCGACATATAGGATATTCCATCACTCAGACCATAATCTTTGATAGCTCCTGTTGATGGGTCGAAACAATGAGGTCCTGAAGAAGTTCCCAACCAAAGTAATTTTGAATCGTCTTCAAGAATTTTCAAAACCATGGTATTCTTTCCATTTAGTCTTAAAGCATATAACAAAAATTTATCTTTGGATTTATCGTATAAAAGCAGGCCTTTATCAGTGCCAAACCAAAGCAGTCCATTTGAACTCTGAAGCACATCATGAATCAATATATTTGAAATATCGCTGCCTGTATTGTCAAATATTTTCATCTGACTAAAAGAACCAAGCTTTGGATTATAGTGGTTAAGACCACTTGAAGTACCCACCCATATGTCACCCGTTTGATCCTCAAAAATTTTATAAATCATGTTATTGGAAAGCGTATGTACCTTCCCTGGAATGTTCTGAAATAGTCTGACCTGTTTTGTTTCGGGCTCATACATCAATAATCCCTGGATCATTGTGCCAAACCAATGACGATTTTTACTGTCGATAAGAACTCTACTTATGTTATTTAGAAAGTCAGGAGGAGTAGGTACCGGAAGACTTGTAATTTTTTCTATTTTTTGGGTTTTCCAATTGTATAAGAATAATCCGTTTATCCACGCACTGATCCAAAAATTGTCGCTATGATCCCTGAAAATATCAAATATAACGCAGTCAGATAGTTCCGGAAGAATAGGCTTTACACTGCGGTTTTCCTTATCAAAAATATATATTCCGTTATTTTCAGTACCGAGGAGTACCTTTTGGTCGGGCGTTTCGCTAAATGTATAAACTGAGTTGCGGCTGTCTTTGATATATTTCGTATCTACCATATTCATCAACCATGGAAAACGAATATAATTGTGGCTGAATATGTTGATGCCATTATTAAAACTACCAAGCCAATATACGCCTTCAGCAGATCGATGAATGCATGATATCCGGCTGCTCGATATAGAAAAAGGATTGCCCGGATCTGGCAAAAATTCTGTTAACTTGTTTTTTTGAATATCATAAAGAAAAAGTCCTGAATTAAAGGTTCCGACCAAAAAAACAGATTTCTCTATTTCATGTATAAATGTTATAAAATGAAAAGGACTACTTGCAACACTAATTTTTAAATTGTATTGTTTGATTTCTTTAGTTTTCTGATTATATCTATATAACACTTCCTTCCATGCACACCAAATTTGATCCTCATTATCAATATACAATGAGGGAACATTTACCCGCATATCCGGAAAAAAGAAAAAAAAGTCAGAAACGATCCGGATGTTTTCAAAATTTCCGGTTTTATAGTCTCTTTTAATGATCAATCCATTGAGGGTAGATATCCATATGTTTCCCTGATGGTCTTCCTTGATATCGCTCAATACGTTACTCCCAATAGCTGACGCATTCGATGAATCAGCCAGATAATGGGAGAATGTACTGTCTTTTCTATTAAACAAGTTAAGTCCTTTATCAAATGTACTTACCCACAGATTGTCGTGGGTATCAACATAAATCTTCCGGATATGATTACTCGATATACCTTTGATATTATTTGGTTTGTAGGAAAACCGTTTAATAATATTCCGGTTCCGGTTCATCATAACCAAACCATTGGTATCATTAATAAACCACATGCTATTGGAACTGTCCTCTGCAATGCCAATGACTCCCTGTAATAAATTGTCTGATGAATCTCTCACAAATTCAGTGAAATTCCTGAAATTAATACCGTCATATCGGTCTACGCCACCATCTGTTCCGAACCACATAAATCCCATTTTGTCCTGGTATATGCAGCGTACATCATCAAAACACAATCCATCGGTTGTGGTCAGATAACGAAACAAGAGTCCGGGTGTTTGAGCCTTGGATGTAGACAATAACAAAATCTGGCACGGCAGGAGGAGGAAAAACCCTATGATGAAGAATCGTTTGTGAAAATTCATAGGTACAGTTCGAAATTATAACATTAAGGTAATAAAATATTTAATACCAAATATATATATACGCATATAAATAAGAAATTCCATATTTTTGCGAAAAAAAATGGTGAAGGATCGGATGGTTAAAATAGGCCTGGTTCAGCATACCTGCAGTGAATCAACGGAAGAGAATTATCAGAAGGCATCTGACGGAATCAAACGGGCAGCTGACAGTGGAGCGAATATTGTTTGTTTGCAGGAACTTTTTCTTACTCAATATTTCTGTGATACAGAAGATTATGAACATTTTAATTATGCTGAACCCATTCCTGGTAAAACCACTGAGCGATTTCAAAAGCTTGCAGGCGAATTGAATGTGGTTATTATTGCCTCCCTGTTTGAAAAACTAGACGCCGGCGTATATTTTAACACGACTGCTGTTATTGATGCAGATGGAAAATATCTGGGCAAATACCGAAAGAATCATATTCCGGATGATCCGGGATATTTTGAAAAATTCTATTTTACTCCCGGTGATACCGGATATCAGATATTTCAAACCAAATTCGGAACAATAGGTGTATTGGTATGCTGGGATCAGTGGTATCCTGAAGCAGCGCGAATTACAAGTATGATGGGTGCTCAAATACTTTTTTATCCTACAGCTATTGGATGGGCATCTTCACAAAGCAAAGAAGTAAACGATGAACAATATCAGGCATGGCAAACCATGCAACGTTCACATGCCATTTCTAATGGTGTTCATGTTGTTTCTGTAAATCGATGTGGATTTGAAAAAGAAATGAAATTCTGGGGCGGATCCTTTGTTTCTAATCCCTTTGGTACCGTTTTGTATCAAGCCCCTTATGATCAGGAAACAGTCCATGTAGTTGAAATCGACTTGTCTCTTTCTGATTTTTACAGGGTGCATTGGCCTTTTATGCGTGACCGCAGAATTGATACCTATGATCCTCTTACAAAAAGGTATCTTAAATCGTAAATAATGACCGGCATTCAATTGACTCCGCGGGAGCTTGGTTACAGGTTTCCCGCAGAATGGGAAAAACATTCAGCTACCTGGTTAAGCTATCCCCATAACGAGGCCTCATGGCCTGGAAAAATCCATACGATTTTTCCGTATTATCACCGTTTCATCCATGAAATATCCCTTGGAGAAGCCGTGCATATCAATGTAAACGATTCTGCCATGGCTGAATCTGTTTTCAAAGCCTTATCCGGATCGGATACAAACATGGAACGTATTTTCATTCATTTGCACCCTACCAATGATGCATGGTGCAGAGATCATGGCCCTGCTTTTTTGGTTCAACCCCAAGCAGAACATTCGAAGATCATTGTAAGCTGGGAATACAATGGATGGGGTGGAAAATATCCGGCTGAACTGGATAATCAGATTCCTGACCGCATCGGAGCATTATACCATATTCCTGTATTTCACCCTGGCATCGTTATGGAAGGCGGATCGGTTGATTTTAATGGGAAAGGAACGTTGCTTACCACTACTTCCTGTTTGTTGAATAAAAATCGTAATCCCCAACTTAATCAGCTGGAAATTGAAAAATACCTGCTTGATTTTTATGGAGTGGAACAAGTATTGTGGCTGGGCGAAGGTATTGAAGGAGACGACACCGATGGTCATATTGACGATTTGACCCGGTTTATTAGTGAAGATACGGTGATTACCATGGTGGAACATTCAAAATCTGATGCCAACTATAAACCCCTTCAGGAAAATCTGAAGACACTTTCTAAATTCAGGTTAATTAATGGCAAACAATTGAATATCATAGAAATACCTATGCCTGAACCTATGTATTATGAAAACCAGCGGTTACCTGTTTCTTATGCCAACTTTTACATAGCCAATGCCGGCCTGATGCTTCCGGTATTTGGATGCAACCAGGATGATCTGGCAGTCGCTATACTTGAGAAATACATAAAAGACAGACCGGTTATTCCGCTCGACTCGGTTGAGATTATTTGGGGCTTGGGAAGCTGGCATTGTTTAAGCCAGCAGGAACCGGAAATTATTTAATTACACCTGATCCAATGATTTCTTCATCCTCATACCATGCAGCAAACTGTCCGGAAGTAATTCCACGTTGTTTTTTTTCAAAAACAATATGCAGACCTTCTTTCAGCATAAACAAAGTGGCTTGCTGCAAGGGTTGCCGGTAACGGACCCTTACCCTGAAGCTCCTTGATTCTCCAGGCATTAGCGCTTTATCGGTGCGAATCCAGTGAATTTCGGCAGCGGGGATAAATAGGCCCCACCGGTTCAATCCCGGATGTTCGTGTCCCATTCCCACGTACAATGTATTGTTTACTGTGTCAGTGGCTATTACAAACATTGGTTCTGCCTTGCCTCCGATATGAAGCCCCTTGCGCTGCCCAATGGTATAGAAATGAGCCCCTTCATGATCTCCTGCATATACACCATTTTCCGGCATGTAAGAAAAATCGGTGGTAAGCATGCCAGGATGGCCCTGCTCTCTGATCCAGGTATCATGAACCTTAGCGTACGTATAATAGGCAGGATGCCTATCAGGTATCTCAATAATCTCTCCTGGTTTGGATTTCAATTTTTGTTTCAGAAATTCGGGTAAATCTACCTTTCCTACAAAACAAATTCCCTGTGAATCTTTTCTCTCTGCAGTCGCCAATCCTTGATCTCTTGCAATATTTCTTACCTCCTGTTTAACAAGATTGCCAACAGGAAATAAAGCCATTTGGAGCTGTTCCTGCGAAAGCTGGCACAAAAAATAACTTTGATCTTTGTTGGTATCCACTCCCTGAAGCAACCGGTTGATGGTTTTGCCTTCAACTTTCAACCGTTCAATGCGACAGTAATGACCTGTGGCTATAAAATCTGCCTGATGCTCCAGTGCAGCCTTAATAAACAAGTCAAATTTAACCTCGCGGTTGCATAACACATCCGGATTGGGTGTGCGGCCCTGCTCATATTCACGAAACATATAGTCCACCACCCTTTTGCGATATTCTTCACTAAAATCAACAGTAATGAGCGGAATACCTAATTTACGGGCTGTAAGTTCGGCAAATATCAGATCATCATTCCAGGGACAATCTCCGGCAAGGGTTCCCGTAGTATCATGCCAGTTAATCATAAATATACCAATCACATCAAAACCCTGCTGCTTTAAAAGATAAGCAGCCACGCTTGAATCCACTCCCCCTGATATGCCAACAGCAACCCTCTTCATAACCCTGTAATCGAAAATTTCTCCAAAGATATAAAACTACCTGATAACAGAAATTAGCCCTCCGTGATGATTTCTACGATACTTAAAGAGACTAGAACTTTGAATGCAGCTACCAAACAGGTGACCTTTCTATTACATATAGCTTTGCCTTTAATCAGCCATACCCTGCCCGTGCTTTTAAACAGATCACTGTTCTTTTAAAATTCAATATTTTCCTATATAACTTATGGGAAAGAATTGCGTTATATGTTTTGTTTTAAGATCTTTGATATTCCACTGTAATGTTATATCACAAAACATAATCAAAAACCGCGATCATGAAAAAGTTTTTTAAAATTTCCGGTATCATTCTTCTGGTACTGTTTCTTTTAATTCTCATCATCCCCATTGCTTTTAAAGGCAAAATCATGAAAATTGCCAAAGAGCAGATCAATCAAAATATCAATGCAAAAACTGATTTTGATCTTTCTCTCTCACTCATCCGCTCTTTTCCGAATGTATCGGTTCAATTAAAGAACCTATATGTTGCAGGAATCGACGATTTTGAAGGGGATACCATTTTCAAGGTGAAATCTGTTGAGATCGTTGCAGATCTGATCAGCGCCATCAAAATGGAAAATGTTAAAATAAAAAGAATATCCGTTGATTACCCAAGAGTCCACGCATGGGTTACACCCGAAGGAAAGGTGAACTGGGATATTATGAAAGAAACCGAAGAGGAAGAAGAAGATACTTCTTCAAGCGATGTGGATATGAAAATAGAATTGAAAAAATTCGAAATCAATCACGCCCTGATCCGCTATGACGATGACAGCAGTAAGATAAATGCCAGTCTGGATGATTTCAATTTCCTGCTAAGAGGAGACTTATCCCAGGACTTTTCCACGCTTGATATGTCATCCAATACCAAATATGTGAATGTGATATACGATGGGATCCGTTACCTGAGGGACGTGGCTTTAACCATGCAAATGCAGGTTGATGCAGATCTGAAAAACTCCACCTATACACTGAAAGACAATTCAGTGGCTTTGAACGATTTGGTGTTGCGTTTCGATGGAAACGTAGGCATGCCCAATGAAGAAGATGTTGTAATTGATTTGAAATATGGCCTCGACAAAGCCAATTTTAAATCGCTGCTTTCCCTGATTCCTGCTATTTATATGAAAGATTTCAAAGATGTGAAAACAGCTGGAAAATTACAGTTGGAAGGGAATGTAAAAGGCACTTACAATGAAAAAACCATGCCCAATGTAGCGCTTAAATTGCTGGTTGAGAATGCGATGTTTAAATACCCCGATCTGCCCAAATCGGCTGACCATATCGGCATTGATGTGAATATGTTCTTTGACGGGGTTCAGAACGATAACTCCACGGTTGACGTGAACAAATTTCATGTGGAACTGGGTGGTAATCCCATTGATATGACCTTAAATATCAAAACTCCGGTGAGCGATATGCACCTGAATGGCTCTATAGATATGAATCTGGATTTGGCTACCATTAATGATGTAATTCCGCTGGACAGCACTGTTATGAAAGGAAAGATTCAGGCTGGCCTTGACTTTATGGGACTTATGTCCTACATTGAGACCGAGCAGTATGAAAAATTCAAGGCTGATGGTTCTATGACCATCAAGGACTTTTCCTACAGCAGTCCGGATATGCCCCAGGATTTCACCATAAACGATGCGTCCATGGTGTTCTCACCCCGATATGTGGATGTGAAAAATTTCGACGCCATAATGGGTAAAAGTGATTTCCACGTATCAGGTAAGGTGGAAGATTTCATTCCTTATGTATTTGACGATAAAACCATACGTGGTAATTTCATTTTTACTTCCGGAGTTCTCGATCTGAATGAATTTATGACAGATGAAACCGAGCCTGTCGCTGAAGATACCGATACCGTTCCTCTTTCTGTTTTTGAAGTGCCATCCAATATCGATTTTAAACTGGTTTCCCGCATAGATAAAATGTACTATGATAAACTGGTCATTGAGAATACCATTGGCACCATCCTCGTAAAGGAAAACCGGGTAATACTGCAAGGACTCACCATGGATATGCTGCAAGGAAAAATGAAAGTTTCAGGAGAGTATAATACCAGGGATGTTAAAAACCCTTTGGTAGATCTTGATTTTAGTGCCACGTCCATCGATATTCCTGCAGCATTTTCATCGTTCAGTTCCCTGCAACAGTTTGCTCCTATTGCCGGAAAAGCGGTTGGAAAGGTAAATATGGGCATGAAATTCTCTACTCTCCTCGATCAGGAAATGATGCCGGTATTGAAATCCATTGCGGGCAAAGGAAACCTAAAATCTGATCTGGTAGGTATCAAGAGCTCTGCCACCTTTGATAAGATAGGTAATGCTTTAAAAACAAAAGCATTTGATAATATGACCCTGAAAAATCTGGGAATCGATTTTGAAATTCGTGAAGGAAAACTCCTGGTAAGTCCTTTTGAAACCAACTTAGGTGGTGCAAAACTGCTGATTGGCGGCGATCAGAGCCTCGACCAGACCATGAATTATACAATTGGCATCAGTATTCCCCGATCTGAATTAGGAGCTGCAGCGAATGCTCCTATTGATAATCTGCTGAGCAAAGCTTCGGGTGCAGGATTAAAAATCGACCCGTTGAAAAATCTGAGTTTCAAAGCAAAGGTAACCGGCACCTTTAAAGATCCAAAAGTCGGGCTTGATATGGCCGACAATTCATCAGGAGCAAAAGATGCGCTTAAGGATGAAGTAAAACAAGCTGTTCAACAACAAATTGATACTAAAAAAGAGGAAGCTCGGGCTGCTGCACAGGCCGAAGTGGATAAAATTATGGCCAACGCACAGAAAGAAGCGGATGCACTAAAGACAAAAGCAGCAGGAGCAGCAGATATTGTAAGAAAAGAAGCCAATGCCAATGCAGATAAGCTTGTAGCCAAAGCCAAGGATCCGATTTCGAAAAAACTGGCCGAAGAAGCAGCAAAGAAAGTTCGTCAGGAAGGAGAAACCTCTGCGCAGAAGATCATTAAAGAAGCCGATGTCAAAGCAGCCTCTATCATGAAATCAGCTCAGGAACAGGGAAATAAATTGCTGCAATAATCAGGGAGCAATAATAATAACAAAAAAAGGCTGCTTCAAATGAGGCAGCCTTTTTTATATGTAATTCATTTCTTTATTCTTTTTCCGGAGTAGCAACTACTGCATCGGCAAATTTCATTCTCTTTTCCTGAATACGAGCTTTCTTACCGGTTAAGCCACGCAGATAGAAAATCCTTGCTCTGCGAACACGACCGTGTTTGTTCATCTCAATTTTATCGATAAATGGAGAGGCAGCTGGAAAAATTCTTTCCACGCCCACATTTCCTGACATTTTCCGAACTGTAAAGGTAGCAGCAGCTCCTGATCCATGGCGCTGAAGAACCACTCCACGATATTGCTGAATTCTTTCCTTATTTCCCTCAATAATTTTATAATGAACAGTTATCGTATCACCCGCTTTGAATTCGGGATATTCTTTCAAGGTGGTAAACTGATTCTCAGCAACTTTTATTAAATCCATGATTCTTAGTATTATTATTCGTCTTTCAAAAATTCAGGTCGCAATATTACGAAAATATTTTAATAAAACGAAGAAAAAACCACTGTACTTTCAGCAGTTCATTCCTAATTAAAAAAGAAAATCTTCACTGTGTTCCACATCCAGTTCTTCTATATGAGGCGCTTTGGCAACCTGATGTACCTCATTTCCATCCACAAAAATAGCTGTATGGGGTCTAACCGGACAAGCAAATTCACATGCTCCGCAACCAATACATATCGTTGTATCCGTTTCCGGAATTGTCAATCCGTCTTTAAATGCGACCATTTTAACCGCCTGTGTGGGGCAATGTTCCGAACATGATCCGCAGGCTGTATGATCCGTATAAACGACACATTTGTTTAAAATAAAATGAACCAGACCGGTTTGTTCCAGCTTTTTCTCCTCAACAGTAAGCGGCAATATGGCTCCAGTTGGGCAAACTTCACCACATTTTGTACATTCATAATTGCAATACTCGGTGTTAAAATCCATTTTTGGCTGTCCCATTCCTGTAAGTCCATATTCCAGGTAGGAAGGCTGCAAGACGCCGGTTGGGCATGCACTCACACATAAATGACATGCTGTACAACGGCTGGTGAAATGCTTAATGCCAACAGAGCCCGGGGGAGTCACCGGATGCTTTTTAGTATTAGGTATATTGCCTGCTTTTCGGCCGGCATTAGTCTGACTAAAAGCTTTCCGGCTTAATCCAAAAAGGGCCATTCCATAAATCAGGGTTTTCCCAACAAACGCACGTTTGGTGCTATCCGTTGCCAGGTTTTTTTCTTTGGGAAAAACAGACCGGTATTTAATACTGTTCTCAGGACATACTGTAATACAATTATAACAGGCAACGCATCTTGAATGATCTACCTTCATGTTTTTAACGCTGATACAATTGGCCTTGCAGGCAAAGGAACATTTTCCGCACCGGCTGCATGTGGATTGATCCATGTGGATTTTAAAAATAGCTATGCGCGAAATAAAACCCAGTATGGTTCCTGCCGGACATACCGTATTACAGTAAATACGACCATAAAGGGCAGCAAGGGTGATGATCAGGGCCAGTGTAATGATCGGAATGAAAACGGTGCGCCACGAAATGATTTCCATATTCATCCGGAAGAGCGTATAATTGTCGAACCGCTCTAACAACCCAGCCAGACCATTATTTAAAACGATCAATCCGGGCCGCACAATATCTGAAAAAATTCTTCCAAAGCTGCTGTAAGGATCCAGTAAATTCAGGATGAACAAACTTCCAAACAACAGAAACAGAATAGTAAGAGCCAAAAAGGGATATCGCAGGTAATTCAGAGCTTTCTTGAAAGAGAACCTTTTGATCACTCCTGTTTTTTTGGAAATCCAGGTGAAAATATCCTGAAAAATACCCAAAGGACAAATCACGGAACAATAAACACGGCCAAATAGCAGTGTAAGCAATACGACTACTATAAATCCGGCAGAAATAACGGCCGGAATAGTAATAAATCGGATCACAGAGGGGACAAACTGCAGAAATAAAATCCGGTCGGCCCACCGTGTTGGAATGATTTCCCTGAAATCAACAAAAAGAGCTGAAATAGATAAAAGCATCAGTATGGCAAAAACAACCCTGATGACTTTCAAATGTTTTTGTTTCATGCGCCAATGTTTATCCTATTTACCTTCATGGTGTCTATATTGCTCTTACCGGCACCCATTTGTTCAGCAAGCGTTATATGCTTTACCTGTTTGGGATCAATTCCAAACACCTTGGCTGCTGCTGCATCAATGGCAACAATATCTTTACCGATAATCTGATATTTCATTGTGGCAACGTCAGCCACAGATACACCTCGTGGTCCATTCCGTTTTAATACCCTGAAAGCATCCACCACATTTAAATCGGGCTGGCGAAATACGGCAAAATCAGCAATGCACTGATGCAGATCGTTTCTATGCCAGAATTCACGATCCCAGACAACACCCATCATGTTTTTCATGGCCACGGATAGTGTAGATCCGCCATGGTTTTTGAGTATAGGAACGTTAATGAATACATCTGAATTGAGGATCAGTTCATGAATTTTGGCAGTTTTAAGTTTCACAGCCTTAGGAAGGGTTACTTGCTGATAGTAACTTTCACTTCTTCCAGATACCATAGTTCCGCCTGCCTTTTTAACTGCGTCTTCTATTCCGCTCATTTTATAGCAACGAACTCCTTCGGCACAAGTATTATCAAATACATATACCGTTTTAGCGCCGGCACGTTTACAATGCTCCACAATGCTGGCAATCAGATCGGGATTTGTATTGGCAGCTCGCTCAGGAGCGGAATCCCAACCAATATTCGGCTTAATAACAACAGTCTGATTGGGTTTCACAAATTGTTTCATGCCTCCCAATGAAGCTATACCCTTGTCAAACATTTCTGCTACTTCACCACCTTTAATGGCCACCATATCATAAGGCAATTCCATTGCCGCATTCTCATTGGCCATAAGGTTTCCAAAGTTTCCGAATGACATGGCTGCGCCTGATACAACGCCAAAACCAATGGAATTTCTGATAAAATCTCTTCTCTTCATGGTATTGTTGATTTGTTTTCGAACAAAATCTGGTTTCTAAAGGAATAATCTTTAAAAGTACCGTATTTACTACATATATTCGCCGGTACCTTAAAATTTGGAAAGAATCTAAATAACTACAAATCCCTACTATTCTTGCCTGAAATCAAATGTAATGTTTTCAGGCAGTACTGATTATCAGCCCAGGGCCCTTTACCCCTTCTGAATCCATTAAAACCACTGAAAGAATGCATAAAGTCTCTATCTGTACTTTCAGGTAATGTATCATCCATTGAGGCATGTTTATCCACAAAAAATCTTTATCTTGATGATATATTGTATTTTTGCCTGTTTCACAGGAGCTTTTGATAATGAAAAATCCTACATCGCTGTTATTTCGCTATCGCTTTATTTGGCATGTTCTTTTCTGGGTATTCATTTACCTTTTTTATGCACTAACATATGGGAGTTATGCTGAAAAATATAAGGAAGAGTTTATTTCGAATCTGATTTTACTACCAGTACGTATTGGAGCCACCTATGCATTTATTTATTATTTGATCCCGGTATTCCTCTTTAACAAGCGGTATATTACATTTACGCTTCTTGCCATTATTCATGCTGTATTATTTGGATTTGCCCTGTGGATGCTCCTTCATTTTTTTGTGTATTGCAAAGGATGTATGTATGACGTGGAATTGCCTTTAATTCATGCACCAAAGATATTCGGACTCATTATTGGTAATTATGAAATTCCGGCTGTTGCAGGGGTGATTGTGATGTTTAAAAAGTGGTATACCGATCAGCAAATCACCAGAGAACTTGAACGGGATAAGCTTGAAGCGGAGTTGAAGTTTTTAAAATCTCAAATCCATCCTCATTTTCTGTTTAACACATTGAATAATCTGTATGCACTCACTTTAAAGAAATCGGATAAGGCTCCGGACATGGTCATTCGTATTTCCGAGATGCTCGATTATATGCTTTACCAGAGCAATGAAAAAGAAGTAGAACTTTCCAAGGAAATCAATCTGATTCAAACCTTTCTTGAACTGGAAAGAATACGTTACGGAAACCGGCTTGATCTGAAGTTTGAAATTAATGGAGATACAGAGGATAAATTCATTGCCCCTTTATTGTTGTTACCATTTATAGAAAACAGTTTTAAACATGGGGTAAGCAACAATACCGGTAAACCTTTTATTCATATTCAGATTGACATTACAGAGTCTGAATTCAATATGCATGTAGCCAATTCTTATGGCTGTCAGACCAAAGAAAGTTATTCAGAAGGAATCGGGTTAAAGAATGTAGAACGCCGGCTGGAAATTTTATACAAAGAACAGTACACTTTACGGATCAGTAAAAATGATGGTATATTTGAAGTATATTTTCGTTTAAACTGGAGCAACCAACTGCCATGAAAATTAAGTGTATTATTGTTGATGATGAACCCCTGGCTATTGAGGTACTAAAGGCACATATTGAAAAAATCGGTTTTCTTGAGATTACAGGTTGTTGTCAGAATGCACTGGAAGCTTTTGAATTACTCAACAAAAAGAAGGCGGATCTGATGTTTCTCGACATTCAGATGCCTGGAATGAAAGGAACGGATTTTCTTAGAAATCTAAAAAATCCTCCACGTGTAATTATCACCACTGCTTACCGCGAGTATGCTCTGGAAGGATATGATCTGGATGTGGTGGATTATCTGGTAAAGCCCATTTCGTTTGAGCGCTTGTTTAAAGCTGTTAATAAATTTCTTTCCCCTTCTACCGAACCGGGCGTCATTACGCTAAGAGAGAATGGAGAACCTTCCAATCCTTTCATCTATATACGCATTAATAAGAAGGTGCATAAAATCATGATTAATGATATCATCTACGCCGACAGTATCAAGGATTATGTCACTATTCATACAGCGGAACGAAAAATAACAGCAAAACATACACTTACAGCATTTGAGGAAATACTCCCTGATAAGGAATTCCTGAGAATACACAGATCGTATGTGGTGAATATTAAAAAGATCACCGGTTTCACCGCCAATACCATTGATATGCCAGGTATTGAACTACCTATTGGACGCAATTATAAACAACAGGTTTTTAATGCTTTGAATTATACTTCCGTAAAGGAATAAGCATATCATTTCCGCAATAATTTCTGAATATTTAATAATTTCACCAACGATTTGATGCTGCAATGAAAATACTTTATTACGATTGTTTTTCTGGTATTTCCGGAGATATGAACCTCGGTGCACTGATTGACCTGGGTGTTGACGAACAATTCCTCAAAACCGAGCTCTCCAAACTTCCCGTACACGGTTATGAACTGAAGGTAACCAGGGACATGCGTAAAGGCATTTCAGGAACCCGCGTGCAAGTTGATATTGACGCGCATCATCAACATTTGCATGAGCACAAACACAGTCATGGCCACAATCATACAGAGCACGAACACCATCATCATTCATACCGCGAAATCCGGCACATGATTCTACATTCTTCGCTGGACGATCAGATAAAGGAAAGAAGCCTTTCAATATTTGAGAAAATAGCTGCAGCAGAAGCCAAAATTCACAATAAAGCCGTTGAAGATGTCCATTTTCATGAAGTGGGAGCTATTGATTCTATTGTAGATATTGTAGGTGCGGCTATTTGTCTGAAATATCTGAATCCGGATGCCATCCACTCCACCCCAGTTCAACTGGGTGGTGGAACCGTGAAATGTGCCCATGGCATCTATCCGGTTCCCGCACCCGCCACAGCAGAAATTCTGAAAGACATACCCATTCGCAAAGGAGCTGTCGATTATGAAGCCACAACACCTACAGGTGCTGCCATACTGGCCGTATGCGTAGAATCTTTCACAGAAAAAGAAAATTTCAAAATAGTAAAAACCGGTTATGGCATTGGAACACTGGATGGCTCAATTCCTAATGTACTCAGAGTATTTCTTTGCGAATCGGATAATAATGAGCCGGAAGTAATGCCATCCTTTATCATTGAATGTAACATTGACGACATGAATCCGGAATTTTACGATTACATCATGGAATCTCTGTTTGCAGCAGGCGCAAAGGACGTTTATATTACGCCCATCATCATGAAGAAATCGAGACCTGCTGTAAAACTATCTGTTTTGTGCACATCCGATATTGAGCATCAGGTGAATGAAATATTATTCAGAGAGACGTCGACCATTGGCCTCAGAAAATATGCAATAGAGAAAACCATGCTTGAACGTAAAACCGAAACCGTTCAAACCCGTTTTGGAGCAGTACGCGTAAAATCAGCATATTATGAGGGGATTTGTATCAAATCTAAACCCGAATACGACGATTGCAATGCAATTGCCCGTACAAAAGGAATTCCCATTGGCCAGGTTTACGAGGAAGTGGCGCAAATACTTGCTTCAAAAAGGGACTGAATGAAAAATGAGGATCCATATCATTTGCTTAAGCAGTGGCTCAAACAGTATAACCGGGTTGCAGTAGCCTTCTCCGGAGGCGTTGACAGTACACTTTTACTGGAAATAGCCAACACAGTATTGCCGGGCAATGTGCTGGCATTGACATTGAAAACGGCTTACATCCCCGAATGGGAAGTAAATCAGGCTGTTGATTTCTGCCGTTCCAACGAAATACCTCAGAGCATCGTTCACTCAGATATCATACCTGAAATCAAAAATAATCCTGAAAACCGATGTTACCTTTGCAAACATCATATTTTCACACTTCTTAAAGAAGAAGCCATTTCTCGTGGATTTCCGATTTTAGTCGATGGCACAAATACCGATGATACGGGTGTATACAGACCCGGTCTGGCTGCTCTGGCTGAACTGGGAATAAAAAGTCCTTTTATGGAGCTTGGAATTACAAAATCCGATATTCGGACGCTGTCCATGCATTTGGGCTTGCCAACTGCAGAAAAACATTCCAATTCATGCCTGCTGACCCGTTTTCCCTATAATTATGAAATTACCGTTGATGCGTTAATCCGGATTGACCATGCCGAACGTTATCTGACCTCATTGGGTTTTGATGGATGCAGAGTACGCAATCATGGGAACATAGCTCGAATCGAAATTGACAAGAAAAGGCTTGCTGAATTTGTGATTTCGGAAGAAAATGGCAAGCTTGCAGCATATTTTCATAAACTGGGATTTGAATTTATCACCGTGGATCTGGAAGGATACCGAAGTGGAAGCTATGATACAATCCTAAAACAACAGAAATATGAGCAATGAATACCTGAGCCGGATTCTTTCTGATGTAAAAAACGGAGTTATGGATGTGGATGCTGCCCTTGACCAGCTGAAAGATCTTACTGCCAAAGAACTGGGTTATGCTACCATTGATAATCACCGGGAAATCCGCACCGGATATCCTGAAGTAATATTCGGACAGGGTAAGACCCCACAACAGGTGGCTGGTATTATTGAATATATGCTTACCCGGGAAAATAACATCCTTGCCACACGGGTAACCGAAGAAATGGCTGATTATGTAAAAAAGATCTGCTCAGATGCCATATACAACCCGATAGCAAGAACCATTGCCATTAAAAGAAAAGAAATCGCCCCTCCCCTCACCTATATTTCAGTAATAACAGCTGGCACTTCCGATTTGCCGGTTGCTGAAGAAGCTGCAGTAACAGCTGAAATTTTTGGAAATCGTGTTGAGCGTATTGTGGATGTTGGCGTTGCTGGCATTCACCGTTTGTATAACAAAATGGATGTTATACGTAAAGCACGCGTTAATATAGTTGTTGCTGGCATGGAAGGCGCTTTACCAAGTGTGGTTGGAGGTATTGTCGACAAACCGGTTATTGCAGTTCCAACCAGCGTGGGATATGGAGCCAATTTTGGCGGACTTTCCGCTCTGCTCGGTATGCTTACCAGCTGTGCCAGCGGCATCAGTGTTGTTAATATCGATAATGGTTTTGGGGCAGGCTTTCTTGCCAGCATGATCAATCGTTTATAATACCAACCCCGAATTACCGATTACCCGATTACCGATTACCTGACTGCTGACTGCTGACCCTAACTCACACACAATTCCCGCTTCGCACACATCCAGCATCCAGAATCTCACATCCAGCATCCATTCACTCCGATTACAGATTACCGATTAACCCCGAAGGGGTTTAATATGAATAACTGCTGGTGAAACCCGTGAATATTAACCCACCCGTCACCACAACCCTGAAAGGGTTGAATTTAAAGGTTCATTGGGGCTTTGCCCCAAACCCCACTTCATTCTTTGCCATTGCCGCAAAGAACCGAAGCAAGAAAGGTCTAGACAAAACGATCCCTCCCCGCTCTGCCAGAAGTCAGGAATTTCCAGCAAAGTAATCGCAGCACCGTCCAACAGGCATTATACAAAACGAATTATTAAATTGACTTGTCCGGTTCTGCTAAAGCCAAGGCCCTTTGCAAGAAATTCCAAGCCTTCCGTCATTCACAGCCACACCGGCTCCTCGTTTTGTCAAGGCCAACGCACGGTGCTTCGGATGAGGTTCGTTTTCGTGCAAACGTTCTGCTGACTGCTCACTGCTGACCCTAACTCACACATAATTCCCGCTTCTCACACATCCAGTATCCAGAATCTCACATCCAGCATCCATTCACTCCGATTACTGATTACCTCCTGAACGCTGACTGCTCACTGCTGACCCTAACTCACACACAATTCCCGATTCGCACACATCCAGTATCCAGAATCTCACATCCAGCATCCATTCACTCCGATTACCTGATTACCGATTACTGGTTACCTCCTGAACGCTGACCGCTGATAGCTGATCACTGAATTTATAGGTTAGTCATTTTGATCTAAAATTCTATATACATTAATGGTAAATTATTTTTAAATTGTATTACAAATTAATAATTGAGGCCATACCGTAATCGTTGGCAGCAAAAAAATAAAAGTTAAATAACAAGTTCAATTAACCGACATGATACTTATTGATACATTTTCAAGGGTAAGATGCTTTAAGTGCTCAATCCAAATACTATTTCTGTTTGTTTTTTTGTCGGGATCATATTCCCAGCAGGTTTCATCAGGGGATGTATTACAATTTTCCGGAAATGCAGCAAATGAAATCAATAAAATTGGTGATAAAGCAAAAGCTATGTATGCCGAAAATATTGATAATCCCTACATACCTACTAAAATAAATAAAGAATATACATTGGAGACGACAAAGGAAAAGTTGATTCTTGCTTTTAAAAAATATGTAAATTATTACTGGACTTCAAAAGTTCCAGCCTATAGAAATCTTAACACCAATTATACTTTCAAGAAAACTGCCAATGCCAAAATAACTGATGATTATATATCTTTTACCGCTGAAGACCCCAAAAATGCGATTGATACAGTGCATATTTATTATAAAGATGTTGTAAACCGACAGATTATATATTATGTAAAAATAGCCGACAATGGGTTTTATATGCCTTATGTTCAAATCGCTGAACATTTAATCACCTGTGGAGGGAAGGATATGGCTGATTACATTTTTTATATGCAACATCGGTATGCTTTAAAATTCTACCAGGAGGATTTAGAACGTTTTAAAATCATTGCAGCGGACTATCAAAAGTTAGCAGTAAAACCTGAAATTAACGAAGAACAACGAAAGCTTTTAGTTCAAGGAAATAGCATGAATGATAAAATGTTTTATGATCATGCCATAAACTATTATGATCAGGCAATTGCTATAAATCCGGTTTCCAGTCCAAACAGTTACTACAATTACGCATTAATTGCAGCGGTTGCCGAGAAATATGAATTAGCGATTCTGAATTTGAAAAAATATCTGTTACTCCTGCCCGAAGCTGAAGATGCTCGTGCAGTACAAGATAAAATTTACGAATGGGAAGCCTTAATAAAACAATTTTAGAATGAAAATAATCATATCTCCATTAGGAATACATTCTTGCCAATTAATGCTAAGCACTTGTATACTAATTTTATTTGCAAACCTAAGCGCACAGGGCCAGCAACCAACTGCATCTTGTGCTTACTGCAACCGTTCATCAAGTGAAATTGCAAGGAACGGGCATGATCCCGGTTGTAGATATTATACTCCTTCAAAAACTGAGTCATACAAAAACACTAATTCTACTATTGATCCATTAAAAACACTTAATGATGGGTTGGACATATTGTTACAGATGGATGATACAACCAGGGACAGTACGATAAACGATGAGAAGAAAAAGGAAGAGCTATTAAAGAAAAATGAAGATCAGAAGATAAAACATGCCGAAGGTATGAAAACCTTCAAACCGATGGAGACAAAAATGCCTGAAAAACCCATAGAAGGAAGCGTTATGGCAGTAGTTGCCAGTTGCACAGGTTCAAATATAGAGCTATACAGAAATGGAAAGTGGCAGAAAATCAATTGCTCTGGTTTAAACAATCAGATGATTACTGATGGTGATTCGCTAAGAACGGGTATAGACAGTAAAATTATTTTAATAACTAAAGAAGATGGAAAAATTTGCATCAACCCAATCACAAGTTGTGCTTTCAATTCAAGTGACTTAAACATTTTTAATCTTTTGCGTGGAAGTATCAAAGCTTATTTTCTTAAGTACCATAAAAAATTTGAAGTAAGGACTCCGACTGCAATTTGCGGAATTCGTGGTACGCAGGTTGAAATCATAGTAAATGAGGATCATAGTACTGAAATTTCATTATTTGAAGGTGACGTGGAAATTGCAGACATTCACACAAACGAAATAATATTAAAGTTAACTCCGGGTAAAAAAGTAAAAATTAACCCTGATGGTTCAATTGATACAGTTGAGCATATTCTTGTCGATGATTTTCTAAGATCTTTTGAGGAGTAACACCGTAGAACCAGGAAATTCCAAGCCTTCCGTCATTATTCACACCGTTAATTATTTTCTACGGTGTTCATGAATAGTTTCGTAATCTCACAGCCTCGCCAACTCCGCCCTGCCTGCCTGGCTTGGGCCGTGCGATGGCAGGCAGGGTTTTGTCACGGCCACCGTACGGTGCTTCGAATGAGGTTGGTTTTCGTGCAAACGTTCTGCTGACTACTCACTGCTGACCCTAACTCACACACAATTCCCGCTTCTCACACATCCAGTATCCAGAATCTCACATCCAGCATCCATTCACTCCGATTACTGATTACCTCCTGATCGCTGACTGCTCACTTCTGACTCTAACTCACACACAATTCCCGCTTCGCACACATCCAGTATCCAGAATCTCACATCCAGCATCCATTCACTCCGATTACCGATTACCCGATTACCGATTACCGGCTGCTCACCGATTACCGTTTACTGGCTGCTCACCGATTACCGATTTCCCCCTGTTAAAAAAAACTCCCTTCTCCCGGAATCACCTCACTCTCTTTTTATTATATTTACTTCAGGTAAGATCAACAGGTTAGTGTAAAAAGATAGGGTTAAGGGATCACTTACTATTTGATATTTCTGGAACCGGAATGAATCGGTTTAAATAAAAGCACCTAAAAGTGTGTTTATTGTTGCATTATGCGCATCATAAAGACACAAAAGGTTATCTTATAAGGACGTTGTAGCACATTTTAAAAGATTATCTGATAAATCAATCATTAATGAAGGACGCTATTGTTGATAGTCAATTATGGATCAGACTTGACCTTGACATATCTTTAAAGGCTAATGTATTATTTAATGCTGATGCAAGAAATCGGTCTCATTTTCTTTCGCTTCTATTACTCTACAACAAAATTTATATTCCTACAAAGGATTTTGGAATTGTGCCAATTTTAATAAACTGGCTAGGCCTTAAAAATTTTATCACTTTACTGGAAACGGATTCGCTAGGTTTCGTTTTTCTTCCTGCTTTAATAGGATATGGAGGCGGCATTACAGGATTGTCACTAATGGAGATAGTAGATTCAAAAGAAAAACCTTTTGAATGGCATCAAGCTACAATGTTTTCTACATCTGATAAATCTATAGAACTTCAAATACTGCATAATTGTCCTTTTATTTCATATTCTCAAAGATCAAAAATATGCTTATCCATTTTACGAAAAACAATTAAGCTTGAACTTAGTGAGGAGTTTTTCAAAAAAACAATTATCGATGAAACATTTAGAGATATAAAATCAAATGATTTTTTATCTAAGATGTTTCAAACTGAAAGATATTCTGATAACATACAGATTCTGAATAGTCTTTCTTATATAAAGAATGACCAGTATAGAAT
Source organism: uncultured Bacteroidota bacterium (assembly GCA_963733535.1). Lineage (GTDB taxonomy): Bacteria > Bacteroidota > Bacteroidia > Bacteroidales > UBA10428 > UBA5072. The sequence continues at coordinate 257,437 of CAVTDR010000010.1, read as the reverse complement.
ATTAGGCCAATCTACACTTAAAGATCCAATAGATTATTTACTACGTGTTGCTGAAATAAATCTTGAATTGATTTTAGGTCATGTTGCATCGGAGTCAGATATAGGAACATCTTTAGGCTCTGAAAAGCTAATCATAAACAAGATTAAAAGATTAAAGGCTGATAATGAGCAAATAAGTCGCTTTTTAAATCTTTTGGAGTTAAATAATATACCTGATATTGGTTGTGCATTAGTTTCAGGCATTATTGACATTAATGATTTCTTAAAATTAAGGAATTCTCGAATTGCTAAATCGTTCCGAAAATGGTTGCAAAAATGTGACATCAAAGATGCACGTGACCTTGAGAAATTATATGTGGAAACACTAAGAAATAAATCTATAGTACAAAGTTTACCAATTAAACTTTTGCGGTTTTTTATTTCAACAGGAATTGGATTTATTGAACCAGTAAGTGGTACAATTACTGGAGTTATGGACAATTTCATTATTGATAAAATGGCTAATGGATATAACCCTAGCATTTTCATAAATGATTTAAATAAACTCACAATAGAAAAGGAGGACAAATGAGAACATTTCTTACCATCACATCAATAATTTACACCAGCTCGCTTTTTGCACAAATCCCAGTCAGTCAGAATTTTTTATTAGCCCAAGAATTCAGCAAGGAAATAGCTTTATATAAAGCAAAATCATTCTTACTGACTGAAGTATTTAAACCATCACAGCAACCTGTGAGATTTGAGATAGATCCCTTATCAGCTTCTAGTTCTGGAGAACTAACATCTCTAGTTTATAATTGTAAATCTCAGAATATGGAAGGACTATTGCTTGGGTTTTATGGTGATTACTGGAATGAATCAGGTATTGTATATAAAGGTTATGCATTTAAAAATTTTACAAAAACTGAGGCTCTTCAACTGCTTAAGATATTGTCAGAAACGATCGAAATTCATTTGAGCTATTTATCTGCAGACTATGATAATAATAACGTTTTCTTTCAGTTTGGTGATTTTTCTTTCTTAATTACTAAAAGTTCAGAGCCATCTATAAGAGTATTTTGGAATGATTTTGACGCTGAATGGACATCTACTGCATTTAATAGAACAAAAAAAAGATTTGAAAAATATCTTAAGTAATTCATCAATGTAAAAACGTGCTACAACAGCGGGTATACGCAATTGCCGGGTCGAGGGGTTGCTCATGTTGGTTCATTTGCTAACCTTGTGGTTAACCGACCAAGCCAAAAAAACGACACACATATCATAAATTGTAGATTTTAAAAAAAAATGGAAAATGCCAACACACAAAAAGCAAGAGTTTGCCAGCCCGTCCCTACAATCGTCCCTTCGCTGGCAAACACATGCTTTTTTTGCCTTCCCACCCTTGGATTAAGGTTGATTATGTACTTCTTTGAAATTAGACATCAGAATGAATGAACAATTACTAAAGAAAATATTATCTACATTAAATCGAACGGCTTTTTCTACATTTATATATGAGCTTTGGAAATTGTTGGATATTTCAACTGATTTTGACTATCGAAAAACTAAATCAATAAAATATGAAATGTTTGAACAGCATTATTGGGGAAAGAATGGACATAGAGGAATTCCTGGTTATCAAGGCTATAATCTCATCATACCATTTTTTCATCCCATAGAGTTGTTCTCAGATATTTCTGAAAGTAGCCTGGTCAATTCTGAACTAATCAATAAACTAAAATATTACGAGAGAAAAATTGATAATAGAGGAAGTAGATGGCAATTTTGGACAGACGGCCAATATAATATGCCTATTATTTCATTCGTAACAAATTTTGAAGGTGTGGACGAAACATTTTTTTTCAAAAACATCTTCCCTAAATTCGAATATTTAATTGATCATTTAAAATTGACTGCAGAAACTGCTGTCGGTAGCTGTGATAGTTTTATTGAACTGAATCCAGATAATGCATTCAAAGCTTTTAGAAATTTCATCGAAAAAAACCAAAAACAAATTTCAATATCTATTTCAAAAGGTAGTCTTGAGTGTAATTATTTCTATCAAGACAAATATCTAACAAATGGCTTATTAAAAAATAGTAAGAATCCATATGAAACTGTATATATTGAAAATAATTTAGATAAGTCTGAAATAATAAAGGAATTCGAATTTCTAATAAATAATGATACTTCTGAGACTATTTTGGAAAATTTTTTAAAAGACAATTATAAAACAATCTTTGGAGAACATTATGATAGAGTTGAAACACAACTTTGGTTAAAGTTTCCTGAACTCGACATCTCAAATAAAAATAGAAGATTAGATATTTTTCTTAGGAATAGTGTAGAAAGGGACTGGGAGCTTTATGAATTGAAGAAAGCAAAGAAGTTAATTCATAAATCATATAGGGATATACCAGCTTTTACCAGTGAAATTCATAATGCTATCCAACAAGCTAGGGCCTATGAAAAATTACTTGCTCAGGAAAAAGTTAAAAATAAATTTGCAAAAGAAGGTATTGAATACTATTTTCCTGAGATTAGACTCGTTGTTGGAAATCGTCCAGATATCTCTGATGAACAATGGAGATTTCTTAAATCTACAAATGAAAATAATTTAAAGATTATAACTTTTGATGAACTATTAGCTTCAATGAAAATAAGATATAAATTAAAAAACAGCACAGATTTTTAAACAGGATGGCTATGGCAGACAAATTTCACATAGAACCATTTGATGACGGAACATTAGTAAAATTAGAGTTATTAAAACTCTATGTAAGGTCTTGGCTTCCAGTTTTTATTTCAAAGAAAGATGTTTATTGGAAAGATATTTTTATATATGATTTTTTCTCAGGCGCTGGTATGGATTCTAAAGGTAAGCCAGGCAGCCCTTTGATTATTTTAAATGAATTAAAAGGATATTGTCCTTCAATAGTTGAAAAAGGTTTAAACATACGTTTGCTGTTTAACGAACTTCAAGAAGATGTTTTGGGTAATCTTAAAAATAAGGTTTCTGATTTTTTCTTAAAATGTAGGGCAAAAAGTGAATTTAGTTGTTGCGAAAAATGTTCATCAGAAAATAAATGTCCATTCACCATAACATTTGAACAAAAAGAATTCAAACCACTTTTCACAGAACTATATACTTCAATGCAAGTATCGCCGACATTGCCAAGATTTATGTTTCTTGACCAGTTTGGAATAAAAGAAATCACACAAGATATTTTTCGAAAATTAACATCTTTAACAAGAACAGACTTTTTGTTTTTTATATCATCATCTTTTGTCCGTCGATTTTCCGAGTTAGAAGAATTTACAAAATATTTAAATGTAAATACAAAGGATTTTGACACATCGCGACCTGAACATTGCCACCGCATTATCTTGGATTATTATAAATCAATGACAAATAGTTTAGACTATTACCTTGCCCCATTCTCTATTCGAAAAGGTGCTAATATTTACGGGTTAATATTTGGCTCTAATAATCCTGTCGGTATTGAGAAATATTTGGATGCAGCATGGGCGATTGACAAAAATACTGGTGAAGCGAACTTCAATATCGATAATGATAAAATTCTAACTGGTCAATTAAGTTTCTTCGCTGAAGATAATGTTGTAAAAAAAGTAGATGTGTTTGAAAGAAGCTTATTTAAATGGTTAAAAGAAGAAAGAACTAATGAAGAAGTCTATTTATATACACTAATGAACGGTATGCGTAAAACGCATACAACTGAAATATTAAAAAAAAGGATTTCCTGTTTAAAAATCACTAGTACAGATAAGATTAGAAATGGTTATTTTTATTTAGGTTATAAGCCTGAAAAACATATTAAAATTAAAAATAATGAGTAGCTCAAAAATTGAATGGACAGAGAGCACTTGGAATCCAACTACAGGTTGTACAAAAATATCATCTGGTTGTACCAATTGTTATGCCAACAGGATGGCAATGCGGTTAAAAGCAATGGGGATTCCAAAATATGTTAACGGTTTTGAAATTACTTTACACGAAGATTGCCTTTCTGAACCATATTCATGGAAAAAGCCAAAAGTCATTTTTGTGAACTCAATGAGCGATCTGTTTCATGAGGATATTCCATTTTCTTTTATTGAGAAGGTTTTCAAAGTAATGAATGAAAATCCGCAACATATATTCCAGGTTTTAACCAAAAGAGCGGAATTGCTATTTGAGTATAGCCAAAGGCTAAACTGGACTAGTAATATTTGGATGGGTGTAACGGTAGAGGATATAAAGGCTAAAAGTAGAATTGATTATCTCAGAAATACAAATGCTGCTGTAAAATTTCTCTCATGTGAACCATTAATTTCGGATCTGGGTAAACTTGATTTACAAAAAATTAACTGGGTAATTGTTGGAGGTGAATCGGGTCCAAAATCAAGACCAATTAAGGAAGATTGGGTTCTGGATATTTTTAACCAATGTAAAAGTGCAGATATTCCATTTTTCTTTAAGCAATGGGGAGGTGTGAACAAAAAGAAAACTGGCAAAAAATTACAAGGGGAAATATACCATGAAATGCCGGAGATAATTGAGACTTTGACATAATTGGAATCATAGGAGGAATAGGTTAGTGAAATTAGGAATGTTAGGGTATTTAACCTTTTTTTAAAGTTGCTTAGAAACAATTCATCTGGCTATCTTTCGGGTACCCCGATAAGTGAGCGGACGGTAACTGCTCATATCAATGGATTCTAGCATTTATATTTTGACACTATCTATCAGTAAATGAAAACATTTGGAAATATTCTTAACTATGTAGCAATAGCTTTCATTTTCATACTAATTGGGAATAATAGCATTGTATTCTTTAATCTACAAAACAGTATATATGCAACAACTGATCCGTTAATTATTAAAATATTAGGCGTTCTTTCAATTTTTATTATGCCCACAATGCTTGATTTGATTAGAAGAAAAAGTGATGAAGCAACAGATATGTTCCGGAATCTTATTATAGGAATATCATTAGCTGTAGTATTGCTACTTATTGACTTGTTATTCAAATCAAAAGAATTAACTATGTTTCTATATATTATTATTTCTTTGGCTCTAATAATACACAAAAAATAGTGCAAGTAATAAAGCGTTAATGCATCTTGCACGCATCTTTACATGCGTCAAGCCAAGGACCTTATAAAATATATTCTACAGATACACAGTTTGTCCACAAATATAAAAAACCACACAGACTGACCCAATGAAAATACAACTAAAATATTTTACCGGTACCGGGAATTCTTTGAAGATCATCGATACGTGCAGGGAAATCTTTGTTCAGAATGATCATGAGGTGAATATTTCTGAAATCAAGCCTGGTGAATTCAATATGGAAGAATCCGATATTTTGGGGTTTTGTTTCCCTGTGTATGCATTTGGAATACCTCGTATTTGTCGGAAATATTTGAAATCAATCCATCGGTTTAAGAAACTGCAAAAGGTATTCGTACTCATTACCGCAGGGGATTCTGACGAGTCGGGATTTGCGATCCATGAGTGTGCGCAGATTTTAAAAAAGAAAAATGGCACCCTTATTTATTCAAGTGTCATTCAAATGCCCATAAACTGGACTACTTCTCCGGTGCCACCATTTCCACCTGCCAAAGAAGAGGCAGCTGAGATTATCAAAAACGGTGTGGAACAAGCCAGAATCATTGCCCGGGACATTATGAACAAGGAAATCAGACTTCATCGTTTTATCTACCCGAAAAGGTATACCCGATTTGGCTTTTATAAGGATTACTGGTTGTTCAAATATATGGGCGTACCGAACTTATGGCGCACCTTTAAAACTTATGATACCTGCAATGGCTGCCAGAACTGTTCCAGGATTTGTCCAACTAAGAGCATCCGGATTGTAGAAAATAAACCGGTCTGGTCCTCAACCTGTGAACAATGTATGCGATGTGTTAATTTCTGTCCCAAAGAAGCTATATATCAATCCATGGGGGGAGATACCAAAGGGAAAAACAGATACTTTGAACCGGGGTACCATCATTTGTTGATTTATTGATTTATTGATTTATTGATTTGTCGTTTGCTAAAGCCAAGGCCCTTTATTGAAATTCCAAGCCCTCCGGCATTCACAGCCTCGCCACCTCCTCGTTTTGTCACGGCCACCGCACGGTACTTTGAATGAGGTTTGTTTATGTTCGAATGTTGCAAAGTGTTATTGAATCTAACAACCTGGCTACAACGTGTGCGGAGCAAAATAAAAAATACCATATCCGACGGCCAGCCGATCAAACGAAGCCGAGGCACGAGGCGGAGTGCGTTCTGGCCGTTAGCCTTCTTTGGTTACTTTCTGTGGCGACAGAAAGTGACAAAAATTATTTATTTCTTTGTGTCTAATATTTAATGATTATTTCCTTCATACATGATCCTTCTTTCTACGGCATATCTTCCCCCAATTCAATATATTTCCAAATTCCTGTTGGGAGAACCGGTATTGATTGAACGCTTCGAAAATTATCAAAAGCAATCCTATCGCAACCGCTGTTATATATACGGAGCCAACGGCATGCAATGTCTCTCCATTCCTGTAAAGAAAAATCATGGAGAGAAAACCACGATCACCGATGTCATGATCGATTATACCTGCAACTGGCAGAAAATCCACATGAAATCCATAGAATCAGCTTATAGATTGTCTCCGTTCTATGAATATTATGCCGATGACCTGATGGAAATCTTCCAGGAAAAAATTCCTTCCCTGTTCGACTGGAACCTGCGACTGCTTGAAACCCTCGTTGCATTGATGAACATAGAGACAAAACCTGAAGTAACCTCCGGTTGGGAGCCCCTTTCGGAGGAAAACGGAGATTACAGGCAAAGCATACACCCTAAAAAACGACTCAACAAGTCCGACCCTCTGTTCACCCCGCTTCCTTACCAACAGGTCTTTATCGACCGCTTTGGCTTTATACCCAACCTGAGCATTGTGGACCTCCTTTTTAATGAAGGCCCTGAAGCCCTTCACCTGCTTGCAAAAACCATTATTCCTCAAAAATAAACATGTCTTTTTGTCGCCCTGGGAATAGGTAATGTGTCAATATGGCGCACTTTTACCGATGGCATTATGTTTGAATGGAATGATACTAAATAACAAGTATTAACCAAATTAAAACATAAACAAATGGCATATATAGCTTATTACAGGCCTTACTTTATGGCAAACAGAGATGAGCATTCGAACGCCGCTTATGAAAACTGGTCGAAACGCTTTAACAGCAACGCATGTGGTTGCGAGAGCAATACACCCTCAGCAAACATTACCGAATCTGAAAAATCTTACCGTATAGAGATGGCTATGCCGGGCGTAGATAAAAACCGTATTGAAATTACCCATGAGAACCAGGTTTTGACGGTTTCCGTGAAGCCCGAAAATCAGGAGCAGGATCAGACCAGGGAAAATCAATACCAGCATATGGAATACGATTATACCACTGCGTCACGTTCATTCAGAACCGGAGATAAAATTGATGCCGATCAGATTTCCGCGCACTATGAAAATGGCATTCTCTCCATCACCCTTCCGAAAAAAGAAGAATTTGTAAAGAAACCGGCTCAGACGATTGCTGTTCAATAAGTATAACATTATAAAAAATCCGGCAGAAGGTTCTGCCGGATTTTTTATTTATTATGGGACATTGAGGACTTTTGGGACTGAATTATTTGTTGATTTGCTGATCTATTGATTTGCTGATTGATGCCTTCCATGCATCCAGCATCCTGTATCCAAAATCCAGCATCCGGAGCATTTTCAAATTCTCAAATTTTCAAATTATTAGCAGATTAGCATATTAACACATTAGCATATTGTTCATTGTTCATTGCTATAAAGTCCTCCCCCAGCCCCCTCCCAATGTCGTTAAGTTAAGCCTATATACCCTTAGAGTTTATTGTTCGTCGTCTTCTTCTTTTTGAAAGATCAGTTCTTGGAAAGGATCTGTTTAGCCTTACTACTTCTAATCTTTGATTAATCAAATGAAGTAGTTGTGTAATAGTTTTTACAAGTTTATTAGAATAAAAAATGTCTAATAAAAAATCTTTGGTTTTAGCCAATAACTGAGTTTTATTAATTTGAAGTTTATGTTTTGATTTCTTATTTTTTCTTGTTTGATTTATTCCCTGTGAGCCTATCATAGAGGCCATATTTAACATAAATACCTTAGCATAAAAGTCTTGTTGAATGGCTTGGACAGTCTTGCCTGTAAAGTGTTCTATATGCAATACATTTTTAAACAGTTTATAGCTTTCTTCTACTCCCCATCTCATATTATATAAAGCACTTAAATCATCTAAACTAAAGGTTTCTCTGTCGATTAGGTTAGTAGCCAATATTTCCTTTTCACCTGATGGTAGTTGTATTGATGCCAATCGTAATCCTTCCAATTTATTTGGAATGCTATATTTCTTTATTTTTCCGAGTTCTTTTTTGGAACGCCTTTTTAAAATCCAATCTATATCACTTTTACCTTCTGTTATAAGATCTAGTCCGTCTTTCCATGATGAGCTCAATCGAAAACAAAAACGAAATTTTTTTTGCATTAACAAGCCTATTAACCAATGGCTTGGATATCCTCGATCAAAGACCAGAATATCTTTTGCAGGATCCAATTGTGATAAATGATTGACAGCTAATTCTTTTTCACAACTGCTATATGGGGCCACGATCGCATCTAGTATCAATCCATTGCAAACATCATAAGCAAAGGAACATTTAGCTGTTATTACACTATCAAATTGATTTTTTGCAACACCAAATTCTTTTTTCAATTCCTCAGCATTTGGCAAACCCAGGGTACTGCCATCAATTGCGACAACCCGATGTTCCTTCCAGTATTTTTTGAATGGAGCATTTTCCTCAAAATAGGTTAATTGTGTTTTGGTAAGCTCGATGAAAGCTTCAGGCTTTAATTTTCTCCTTGATTGTGTAAAGGCACTTTTTGAGATAGATTCAAATGAGGTAGTTGACTTTGAAATGGCTTTATAGAATCTGTCCAGTTCTGTTTGAACACTAGGTCGTGTAAGACTCATTAAAACAACTAGTAGATCTTTGAATGTTAATTTTCTGTTTCGGGTAAAAGATTCCGAAGACATCTTATTTCTATCGATAAAACCTTCATTATCAATAGTTTTAAGTGTGTTTTTTAAAAGCCCTTCCACGAAAAGGGCTTCAATCATTACTTTCTTCTTATTATGACATAAAGATAACAAATAAATTCATAAAATCCTTAACTTAACGACATTGAGCCCCCTCCAAAGGGGGACATCGATCTTAACCTCATTCAGTAAGGCTTTTAGCATCCTTATCTCCGATTACCAGATTACCGATTACCGTTTTCCTGACCGCTGACCGCTGACCGCTCATTACCGATTACCAGATTACCGATTACCGATTACCGTTTTCCTGACCGCTGACCGCTCATTACCGATTACCAGATTACCGATTACCGATTACCGTTTTCCTGACCGCTGACCGCTCATTACCGATTACCAGATTACCGATTACCGTTTTCCTGACCGCTGACCGCTCATTACCGATTACCAGATTACCGATTACCGATTACCGATTACCGTTTTCCTGACCGCTGACCGCTCATTACCGATTACCAGATTACCGATTACCGATTTTTCATTGTTCATTGCTAATTGTTAATTGTTAATTGTCACTCCCCCCATTCCCTCCACAATCCTTCCAACCTCCCACAAACCATTTTCTTTTGCAAAAGCATCAAAAGCTGCATCTTCAGGGTCAACGGCAATTAAAAGTCCGCCGCTGGTTTGCGGATCAGCAAGAATCAGCTTTTGATATTCGGATACTCCTTCCACACGGTTGCCATAACTTTTCCAGTTGCGGTAGGTGCCTCCAGGTATGCAGTTTTTCTCTGTATAGTAACTTAGATTTGGATGTACCGGAACCTGATCAAAAACAATCTCCGCAGATACTTTGCTTCCCGAGCATATTTCAAGCAGGTGACCCAGCAAACCAAAGCCGGTAACATCGGTCATGGCCATTACCCCCTTCATTTTGCCAAGTTCCATACCAACCTGATTCAGTCGGGTCATCCATGCCACTGCATTGAGGTAATCATCCTGCTGTAAAAGGCTTTTCTTGGATGCAGTGCTTAGGATTCCAATACCGATCGGTTTGGATAAGAACAAACGGCACCCGGCATGTGCGGTATTGTTTTGTTTCACATTCTCCTTCGCAACGATGCCGGTAACAGCCAGGCCAAAGACCGGATCGGAAATATCAATACTATGTCCGCCCGCCAGAGGAATTCCTGCGGATTTGCACACTTCCACAGCCCCTTCGATCACTCTGCCGGCGATTTCCGCCGGCAACTTGGCAAGGGGCCACCCCAGAATAGATATAGCAAGCAAAGGTTTGCCTCCCATGGCATATACATCACTCAATGCATTGGTTGCGGCAATCCTGCCAAAATCCCAGGGATCATCCACTATGGGTGTAAAAAAATCGGTTGTACTGATGATTGCCTGCCCATTTCCGATATCCAGAACGGCTGCATCATCACTTGTATCACATCCTACCAGCAGATTGGCAAATGCCTTACTCTCGGGCACGCGTCGGATAATTTCCTTGAGGTCGGCTGGTGATATTTTGCATCCACAGCCGGCACCGGGACTAAATTGTGTCAGTTTATATTCTTCCATTGGTTTTTGGAGTATTGGATTTTGTTCTGTTCATAGACCATTCAACTATTGCATCCGCAATATCTTCAAAAGATTCACCCGATACGGTGATTTTACCGTATTCATCACGCGCATGCTGATTCATGCTCCGCGTGTATTTTTTATCATAATATACAAGAATTCTTTCAACCGCCTGTTCAATTTGTCCCTGTTCTATATATCCTGCAATTTCCGAGGCGTTCTGAAGTCCGAGCCTGCGCTCAATTTTCCGTACAGCGGCAATCAGGTCTTCTGTCTTTGCAGATCCATATGCTTCCAGGAGCAATTGAATCCTCCTTTTCGCGGGCATAAAGATTTCAATGAGTGGAGCGGCTATCATCCGGTTAAAGAAAGCGCCGGGAATGAATACATTCCCGATAGAAAGACTTTCATCTTCAATAAAAACGGGCTCCCCGGGATTCAGCTGAACCATCCGGGCATACAGGTCATTTTCAAATTGTTCGGTTGAAGGCTGCGGAGATTGACCAATACCTCCGAAAACAGAACCTCTGTGACCGGCAAGTTTCTCCAGATGGATGATCTGTTTCCCCTTTGATGCAAGAGCTTCCAGTATTTTTGTCTTTCCTGCGCCCGTCATCCCAGCTATGACAACGAGATTTAGCGGCGCATTGAAAGATTCCCGCACATAACGTCTGAACGTTTTATATCCACCCTGTAATATAAAGGTTTCAATGCCCACTGCATTCAACAACCAGGCCATGCTATTACTCCGCATTCCGCCCCTCCAGCAATACATCAGGGCTTTTTTTTCAGGAGCAATTTCATACCCCGACCTGGCAAATTGTGCCATTTTGGGACCAATGATCTCAAGTCCGTGGATCATGGCATCAGTAGATCCTCTTTTCAAATAGAGTGTACCGATGATCGAACGCTCTTCGTTGGTGAATAAGGGCAAATTCACAGCTCCGGTAAAATGGCCGTATTCAAATTCTGCAGGCGACCGCACATCAATGACAGGCATTTGCCGACTTAATCTTAAGAATTCACCGATATCCATGATTGAGCTCTTGTACTTAACAAATCGCCATAAAGATAATATATTGACACGCTCTAACAGTAACCCGACCCCTCAGGTTACAAACTAATAATTTACACCGTCGGCATCGCCATTTACCTTTTGCGCATCGCCTGGCCTTGCACGTAAGCATTGACAAGCATGCACTTACATAAAAAAGCAACCATCGGTATGGGTGTTATTTACGCTTTCAAACTATCTTTACGGCAAATAAAAAAGGTATGGTTTGGAGATATATCCTATGGATCAGTTTGTGGTGTCTGTTTGCCTTTACAAATATTGCAAATGCCCAGGTTGGTGGCATTTCAGCTTCTAAGGTAGGAACATTCTGTGCGGGAACAGTGCCTGCAAGAGACCTTGAATTTGAACCCTCTTACAGTTTTACAAAAGCTTCAAAGCAGTGGAATGAAGACAGCAAGCTGGTTCATAAATTTTCTTCTTCAGACAGCGTTGAAATAGCCTCTGAATTAGCTATACGTTGTACATACGGCTTTTCAGATAATCTTGAAATAGGAATCTCGGTGCCTTCTGATGTTTCGTGGGCAAGCTTTGGAGCAAAATTCAAAGCATGGTCAGCGGAACGGTCTGAATTATCGATTATTGCCGGCATTAATTTACCGATGGGCAATCGGGTGTATTCCAAAGAAAATGATGAAACGGAAGAAATTGGCGCACTTGCAGCAGGAGTAGTATTTTCCCATCAGTTCAGCGATAAATTACTTTGGGATATTGACATTCAGGGACAAACCCTTTTACGCAATGCCGGAGCGAACAATCATTCCGACCTTTTTATTAATGCGGACATGGGATACTTCCCCAAAGAACACATTCAGCTCATTTGTGGAATGGGTTATTATGGTTTCTTTTATAGGAATGCCTCTGAAAGTATCAGCATGATCGACTTTCACCCGGGCATTTCCTACGAAACGGGCGAAAACTTCCTGATTGTGCTCAGTTCCGCTATTGGATTGTATGGAAAAAATGAAAATCAGTGGTATGGAATAAATCTGGCGTTTACCATGACGATTCGATAACACCTGATCCCTATCATTTGCCTTTTCTCATCTTATAGATTTAACCGCACAATATTCCGGAATAAATCTTTATGTTTTTCAATGACGGACTCATTTCCGTATACGCAATACACCTGTTTACTGATTATTTCCCGTATCATACTTCCCGAATTCCGGATATCATCGGCTTTAGTAGACAAAACTTCATCTCTTTCCGTTTGCAAAAGATCCCGGGTCATTCTCTCAAAATACCATCTGAAAGCCTGATCTCCCTTCTCAGCAGGTGTAAGCGGGTAATCCAGATTGGCCATGGTTCCAATTATATAACGGGTCATCGTATCAGAGTCTGCTTCAAATTGGTCCAGGTAATCTGCCGTATTTTTATAAATATCCAGTGTTTGTTTTAAATTGGGATCGCGATATGAAGCAAAATAAACAGAACCCTGTCGGTTCATGTGTGCATACCCTCCATAAGCGCCTCCTATAACTCTCACCTGAGTCTGCAGCCAATCCGTACTTAAAATCTGGTTCAACACATGCCATTTATTATTCCATGCCATGCCTGCCTTCATAAAATTGAACCCCTGTAATACATATTGAACCTTGGAGGAAGTGGAAAAACCCTCATTCAGTGGCTGTGGATTTAATGTCCATTTCTGTTCAACAACAGGCAGGTTGACCGCCTTTTCCGCAAAAACACCAAATGCCCGGGAATAGCTCTTAAAATCACTTTCATTACAAGTAACTCCGGCGATTAAATTGTTTTTGGAAAAAATCAATTGGTAAATCTGCTTTAACAATGCGGCGATCTCAGTTCCCAGGGTAGAAAATTGCCCCGTAAGGCGCGTAATAAAACGGTAATAATCGAGTCCCCTTGTTTTATCCAAAAGCTGTCCTCTTTGGGAATAATATGACTCCAATCGGATATTTGCAACGGCATATCCATTTTGCATCATATGGTTTTCAACCTGCGATTGATGTCTTTTGAGCAATTCGTACAACCTTTCGGAATCATCAAATACGGTATGGTTGATTATCATTTCAGTCAGATCCAGCGCTTTATCCAGCTTTTCCGATGTGGTTTTTAAATTCAGGCGGAACCGTGGCATCATTTCATTTTCATTATTCCCCGGCAGCAAGGTCTGTATGGATGCATTAAAGCCGCCGGTATTCAGATTGATTTCTGTATCCAGTTGGTCATAGGAATAGGGTCCTGCGCTGAGCTTCCCAATCAATTGTGTGATCAATGATACATAAGGGATCTGATCCTCGGGTATGACTTTAAGATTAAACCAGAATTGCATATACACAATGCCATTGGTGAATGTATCAAAAAACAAATGCGGAATATTCGCAATACTTGTTCTTTCGGGTTGATACCATTTTGTTTCCGGATCAATATCCTCAATTTTGAGAAAAGGAATGGTTGTCAGAGCTTCGGGTGTGTCTTCCTCTTGCTGGTATTGAATTAAGGACCGTGTGTCTTCAATGATCTTTTGAATATCAGGGCGCGTCATGTTGCTTTTAACATGCTCCAGTTCTGCCCGGACTTTTTCATCATTTTGCTTTTCAAGTCCTTGAAGAGGTTCATGCACGTAGATTAAAGCAGTGGTATTTTCAACCATTTCTTTTTGAATCATGTTTTCAAGGTAATTTCGGTCTATTGCATCCTTGAGAAGAAACAGTATATTTTCATATTCCAAAGGCAAAAAAGGATCACCGGAATATATCCAGCCTGGCATGCAGCGCATCAGGTAATTAATCCCTTTCTGTGCGTCATTCCCCTCTCGAAGCCTGAATTCAACACGGTTCAAGGTACCCTTCAGTATTTCCTCATTTAGTTTATTATTGACGGTTTCCCGGAGTACATCAAAAATAATCTCTATACATTTTTGCTTATCGGAAGCATTCGCGTTGAGTACTACTATTGAAAACATATTCTGCATCATGGTATGGCAGGAGGCATAAATATCCTTGCCGATACCTGCTTGTTGCATTGCTTTACGAATGGGTGCCGATTCCTGGTTTACTAAAACTTCAGCCAGAATGTTTAATGCCATATTCATCACCGAATCTGTCCCAGTTCCAATAATCCAGGAAATCGAAAGGTATGTCTGTTGCTCAATAGAATCGGTTTCTGTTACTGCATAATATCCTGAGTGTTCCTTAATCTGTTTGAAGGGCGAGGCAACAGGCATTGGAGCAACAGCCTCCATCCGGTTGTAATGCGATAAATAATGGGTATGAATGAATTCAAGTTCCTTATTCACCGGGGCATCACCATACAGAAAAATATAACTGTTTGACGGATGATAATTTCTCCGGTGAAAATCGAGAAAGGCTTCCCGAGTGAGAGATGGAATCTCGCCTGGACGTCCGCCGGAAGAAAAGCGGTATCGGTTCTCTTCGAATAATTTTTGCTGAATTTGATAAAACATTTCGCGTTCAGGATTGGAAAACGACCCTTTCATTTCATTATAAACAACCCCTTTGTATTCAATCGGCTCAGAAGGGTCATTGATTTCATAATGCCAGCCCTCCTGCTTGAAAATTCTGTCATCGCTATAAATACGGGGATTAAAAACAGCATCCAGATATACATGCATCAGATTAAAATAATCTTTGGTGTTCATGCTTGCCACCGGATAAACCGTAAAATCATCAGCGGTCATTGCATTCAGGAAAGTATTGAGTGAACTTTTGGATAATTGATCAAAAGGACTCTTTACAGGAAAATTCAGTGATCCGTTTAATACCGAATGTTCCAGAATATGCGGTGTTCCGGCATCGCTTTCAGGTAAAGTGGTAAATGCAATGCTGAAGGTTTTGTTCGGATCGTCTGCTGCTATTTTTAAGATGCGTGCACCGCTTTTCGTATGTTCCAATAATTGGCAATGTGCGTTTACTTCACGAATAAATTTTTCCGATTTCAGCACATAGGCTGAATGAAGAATCAACGATTGATCGTGTTTTTTTTCCAACATCATGCTTTCTAAAATTTAGCGAAAATAGAACATATCCATACATTTGACATTACCGGGCCGGAATAAAAGTGTCACATGCATCATATTTCGTTTCATAAAACAAAAAACCTGTTTATTGTTCAATCATCCATTAGAACATAAACAAAAATATTGAAATGATCCGACGTGAACAGAAATAGTTCCGCTTGCCGGGTATTCGGATTAGGATAATTGGATCAGGATTTTTATATTCGGTGTTCCAATGGCATCAATTAAATCAAGTATATGAAAAATCGATTGAAAATGCAGTTCAGACAATCATACAGGATACCCTTTCTTGTAGCATGCGCAGCTTTAGGATTGATGATTATGGGTTGTAGCAAAACAGATTCTGCAAATCCTTCACCGGATGGAACGGGTGCTTATGCAACCGGAGTATACAGAAATTTATTTTTGGAGAATGGTCATAGTGCTGCTGAAATCACAGATAAGTTGAATAATGCATTTCAACAGCTTTTTCATGGAGATACCTCCCAAAGATTGTATTTTGAATCAGGTACCAATGAAAATGGAAAGTTGGCCTATTTATGCGATGTGTTGCATAACGACGTAAGAAGTGAAGGCATGTCTTATGGGATGATGGTATGTGTTCAAATGGATAAGAAAGAAGAATTTGATGCCCTGTGGAACTGGGCCAGGACTTATATGTACGTTACAAAAGCGGATCATCCGAATAAAGGGTATTTTTCATGGTCGGTGCGTCGGAATGGAATTCCGATTGCTGAAACACCTGCTCCTGATGGTGAGGAATATTTTGTTACCTCATTATACTTTGCAGCAAACCGTTGGGGAAATGGTGAAGGAATTTATAATTATAGCGCACATGCCGACACCATTTTGACAACCATGCGGCATCATCCGAAAATTACGGGGAACACTATTGAAGGCGAAAGAACCATTGGTCCCATGGTGAATGAAACACATAAAATGATTCTTTTTGTACCCGATGAAGGCGCCAATACATTTACAGATCCATCCTATCACTTACCTGCGTTCTATGAGCTTTGGGCCAGGTGGGCACCCGAATCCGAAAGAGCTTTTTGGGCGGATGCAGCAATAGTAAGCCGCGATTTTTTCAATAAAGCATGTCATCAGGTTACGGGATTATCTTCTGATTATGCCAATTTTGACGGAACACCCCATTTTGTATCCTGGAATCCCAATTCTGTAAACTTCGCTTACGATTCATGGCGTACAGCCGCCAACTGGTCCGTAGATTATTCCTGGTGGCAAAAAGATATCCGGGAAAAAGCGCTGAGCAATCGCATACAAAAATATTTTGCGACAATGGGGGTATCCACCTACGGCCATTTGTTTAAAGTGTCAGGTGAGGTAATCAATAACAGCCATCGTATAGGTCTTTCGTCATGTAATGCGGTGGCCAGCTTAGCTGCGGATCACGGATTAGCAACCCAGTTTGTAGAGGATTTCTGGAATGCTCCGGTTCCTCAGTTATTTGGCGACCGTTATTATGACGGCACGTTATATTTATTAAATTTTCTGCATTGTGCAGGAGCCTATAAAATCTGGAATCCTGCGGATGAATGACCTTTAACTTATAAGCTTATTAATAAGGTTCGGCCTGAGTAATGACTCCGGCCGAACACATCAAAATGAAGCGTCATCCTTATCGATCATGCTTTATTCTGACTTTACCGATTTAGTAATTAGTAATCGCTTAACAAATTCATCATTGTAACTAAATCAACATTAAACCAGATCACAACCATCGTTCACATCTTTTAGATTGATCCGGCTGCCTAAACAGGTTCAAACTCTATACTAATTAAAAGTGCACATAAGGATGGATCGGAAGTTTAACAGTTATTTAACCTTTATCCTACCCGGACAAATGGCCGGTTCAGTTCTAATTCACCTCGTTCAACTTTACGTTTAAATTCTTTCAGATCGTTTTTTACTACCCGCTTGAAAATTGGATCCAGGAATCCTGCAATCATTTTACCCAATTCAGTTTGTGCCGGCTGATAACTTATACTTACACGTAAAGCGGTACCTTGTCCATTTGGCAAATCAATAAATTCAACCATACCATGATTATGAACATCAGCAGGTTCCATTGATTGCCATGCAATCCGTTGATTCGGTATGTCCTGCAATATTTCAGCATTCCATTCGAACTTCTGATTATTGAATTCAGCCTCCCAATGATAGAGGTTATCGGAAATCTTCTCCACTTTATGAATATGTGACATAATGGATGGCAGGTTTTCAAGATTTCTCCAGTAACCATAAACTTCGGAACGACTCCGGGATATATCTATAATCCGGTTTAACTCAAATGGCTCAGTGTCATTATTAGCTGTATTTCTGCCAATTAAAGCATTTATATGGCAATAACCCGTGGCACCTCGATATAGTAGATATCCGGCCGGAAAAAGAAGCGAAAATCCACCTTTCCGAAAGCTTTTAGTTCCGATATATCCTAAAACAAGTCCCGTAGCAACAGATATAATCCTCTCATTTTTACCAATATTCATTTTCTCCTGAGGGATCCTCACTGACTCCTTGACCGTTTCTTTTACCTTATTGATTATTTTAGATGTCTCCATAACAATGAATTTTCCGGAACTCATGAAAAAAATATGCCAAAAATCAACACACGCATTAAACGGGGGCTTTCATCATGAATAGCTGATCCACTGAGAAAAATGTACCACATTATGCGGGTTCATTACCCCAATGTCCTATGCCAATTTATGGACATTCCTGGATAGAAGATGATTTTTCCCAGAATGTGAAATGTATTGCTCGAAATTCGAAAGTCTTTCAATCGGTTAACTATGTTGTAACTGCCGTGTATTTGATGTTTTCAATTAGAAGTAAAGATGTGGAAGCGGTAGCATCTTAAAAATAGGGGAAGTCTTCAACACAAATCTACACCCTGTGGTCAATATTCTACAAATGGGGCATAAGTGTAAATAATCTAAAATCCTAAAAATTAAGGCTATAAACATTATGCATAGTTTTTGGAATTACAGGAATGGAGAAAAATTATTAATAAACTAAAAATTAAAGTTATGGAAATGAATAGATGGAAGTGGTTATCATACTCCTTAATGGCTTTGCTTGTTGTTGGGGCATCTTGTAAGGATGATGATGATGATGATCCGGGACAAGGTCAGGGTAATCCCGATAGAAAAAGAAATGAATTAGTTTTCCAACAAATTACAGAATCGAATCTGGCAGAAATTCAATTGGGACAATTGGCTTCAACTAAAGCTTCAGACTCATTGGTGATGGACTTTGGCGATATGATGGCAGAAGATCATACAGACGCACAAGATCATGTAGATTCTATCGGCGAGAAAAGAGATTTGAACTTACCGACGGCGCTAGATCAGGCCAGTCAGCAATTAAAAGATTCTTTGGATGCATTAAGCGGTATGGCATTTGATTCGGCCTACCTCAGAAGTCAGATAAGAATGCACAATAAGGTAAAAGACATGTATTCGTCTATTGTTGATACGACTAATGATCAGGCTTTGAAAACCTATGTACAGAAATATCTGCCCATTATTAATCAGCATCTGACCATGGCCAATATGCTCTATAATAATCTGGGTAATGATACCACAGGTGGGCCGGGTGGACCTCCGGTTGATACCACCACTCCTCCGGTAGACACTACCAATCCTCCGGTTGATACTACCAATCCCCCGGTTGACACAACCAATCCTCCGGTAGATACCAATAACGGTGTCGTTTTTCGGCGTCGTTAAGCAAAAAGGCAATATGATAACCTTAAAAAAGAGGGTGTCTCAATCATTGAGGCGCCCTTTTTATTTTATGGGAATTCTGATCCTACAAAAAGGCCTACTTCTATACAAAAAAAAGAAAGTTGATTTTTTTGAAAGGTTTTTTATTATTTTTGCGTGCCCTTACCAAAAACAGGTTACCCAATAATTTCTTTTTGGATCGGTAAAACCAAAGGTTCCGTAGCTCAGTTGGATAGAGCAACAGCCTTCTAAGCTGTGGGTCGCGCGTTCGAATCGCGCCGGAATCACGCACGAAAGATAAAATATGTGGCCACCTTTTGGTGGCCTTTATTATTTCTACTGAGTGCGTGATCACGAGCGGGACTCGCGTGACGGGCCTGCGGGAGACGAGTAATCACCACCGAAAGAAAATGTAACAGGCCACTTCTGGTGGCCTTTATTAATTTAATGAGGTGGTGATCACGAGCGGGTATTGCTTGACGGGCCTGCGGGTGACGAGTAATCACGCACGAAAGATATAATTATCGGCCACCTTTTGGTGGCCTTTGTCATTTCTACTGAGTGCGTGATCACGAGCGGGCATCGCGTGACGGCCGGTGCGAGCTGAGTAATCACCTGGAACAAAAAATAAGCGCTGAAATACAAATGCTTACAACGCTTTATTTTTTGATACATGCAATTTTACATGCTAAAGAACTAAGTTGAAAAACAATTCTTACTTAACATTGTGATTTACGTGTTTCGCATCTTCATGAGAAGTCCAATAAAACTTCTTTTCCATTCTTAATTGCCATACATTGATCTTCAGTCCATAACTCACGATTATAGGGTTTAGTATAATCAGAATTGAATGTCACAACATCAAAACCATTATAAACTGGATCCAAAACAGAATTAAGGAACTCAATTAACGTAAGATTTGATTTATTAACATTGTAAATAAATGATTTAGCCATTTCACTTACCTTTGAATTATCAAAACTGTCAATTTTTTTTGAAAACTCTATGAAAACAGACCAACTGCCAGAATAACCATTAAATACCCTAAAAATTTGTAGGTGTCATTATTCTTGGGTATTGAGGCATTGGTGTCAGGTAATATGATTATTTGACTTTCTGGTTTCTCCTGTAGTGTTTTTTTGGGACTATGACGACTTTGGGGACAAGTGTCAGTGCTTTCTATTGTGTTAAGGGATTTTGGGGGCAATTTTTACAAGTCCTCCGAGTCGCCGTCCCCATAACCTCACTATGGCCTATTATACTTTACGTTCAACCTGACCTTGGTCATTCTTTCACACAGGGCATTCCTTTCCTAATATACAAAAGGAATAAATTTTTTAGTTCTGCCGGCATATTCCATAAAATCTTTCCCATACTTTTCCTTTAAATACTGATCGAGAGCGGGTATCTGGACAAAAATGAAATTCAATAATATGCCCATCACCGGAATAAAACTCATATAATTTTGGGTAACCATCGCAAAACCAAGAAACATCACCATATCACCAAAAAAATTAATATGCATGGCATAGTGGAATAGTCCCAATGTATAAATTTTTCCCTGATTTCCAGGCTGTTTTTTCCAGGCAAAACGCTGATAATCTGATAATGAATTTATGAAAGAACCCCCTAAAAACAATACCATACCAGCGGTTAAAATAAAACCTGAATGATAAGTCGGTTTGCTTCCCCAAAACATAAACGCAAATACCAACAATCCATATAAAATTCCCACAGAAATTCCTTCAAACCAACTCACTTTACGCTTTACAAAAACAAAAAGACTCCATATCAGTCTTATATAAAAAAACAGGGAACAGATCAGTATGATTATTTTGAATTCAGATTTTTGAACCAAATATAGAATTGAAAGAATTATCCCTACCAGGGTTAGTATTAACAATGAGAGTTTTGCCCCAATGGAAGGTGTATGCGGATCTTTAAATGCCATATTGCTTTGATTTATAATTAGAAATTTACCTATTTTTTTGATGGTATTCCAGCACACTCATGGCAAATCGGGCCGATGCAGTTGCCGGACCACCCGCCATTTCTATCCCAACCCCGATTGCCTCAATGATTTCATCTTCTGTGGCACCCCCATTTAATGCCTCCTTGATATGCCATTCCATGCACGATTCGCAGTTGATCACAACAGAAATTCCAATTGCAATCAATTCCTTATGGAGCTTTTTCAAAGCACCGTCAGTATATGTTGCTTGTTCCATAAGGAGAAACGACTGATACACCTTGGACTTTTTTGAATAAAAGGCATGTGCCTTCTTCCTTGTTTTAATGATCTGTTCAATCTTTTCTTTATCCATGACTTCCATACGAATTGTTTTTTTGAATGAATAACTCTTGTTTGTTTTGTCCGTAAGGCCTTAATAGAAGCAATCCCCCTTTCAGGGGATTGCTATCGATAAACTACAATTTCTGTAGCGCTTTCATAAATTCGTTCATGTGCAACTGCGTATACGATTGAATGGCTGCAAATACCGGAACAAAAATAATTATTCCAACGATTAAGCCTTTTCCCAACGATTCGAATTTACGATCTTTGAGATACACGTATAAAATCCACAGAACATTAAGGGTTATGATCACATGCGTGACTTGTGCAAAACTATTGGCAGCATTCCAGGGGATAACAAACAAACCCATAGTGCCATAGTAATAAAGTGGCAACACAGAAATGGCAAGCAGTTCCTCTCTTTTCGAAATGCAAAACAACAAATAGCAAATCAGAAAAATGAGAATAGCCAGAGAACATGCATTAAAAGCAAGCCATTCCCCAGAACTTAATTTCAGAATGCCCATGAAAAAATAACTACTGTTTAACATTGTTGCGAATAATAATAAAGCCAAAACATGGCTGGTATATTGCCTGATTTTAGAATTCATAATTTGATATTTTTGAAATACATACATTCAACATCCCCAGTTCAGGGAATTGTTGTAAAAAAATAATACATAAGGAAATCGTCCCAGGAAAAGAAATATTCCTGAAACAATCACATGAACCCGTGATTAGGGAATTAGGCTGTAATTATGAATTTAAGAATGGCTCTCATAATGTAGATTTGATGATGCAAAATTAAAAAAAAACTTTTCTCCGCGAAAAAGAAACAAAATTTTTTGGGTTGATTGTAAACGGTTGTCCGGTTTTTTTATTTTAGTGGGTACGTTTTGTACCTATTCTATCATTAAAAGTGAAACCTTATAATATGAAAGCTTCTTATATCGTAAAGCATATCTCAGGAATGCTGCTCTTTTATTCAGTTTTATTTGTTAGTGCCGGAAAGCTGAACTATTGGCAGGGACTTATTTATCTTGTGATTGGACTGATTATGATCGTAATGAACTATACGTTTTTACGTATCGATCCGGAATTATTGAAAGAGCGCTCCCAGCCCGGGAAGAATGCTTTGAAATGGGATAAAAACATTCTGGGTATGTCTTTTCTTACTATGCTGGCAATGTTTATTGTTGCGGGACTCGACTCAGGTCGCTATCAGTGGTCACCTCAATTTCCCGGGGCGCTTACCGGGTTAGGGATTATTTTTACCATTTCCGGTCAATTGCTGTTTCTTATTGCTCAAAAACAGAATCATTTCTTTTCCAGTACGGTTCGAATTCAAACCGACAGGGGACACATTGTATGTGAATCCGGATTGTATTCTTTTGTAAGACATCCGGCTTATATGGGTTCAATTATTCAGGCCATTGGGTTTCCCCTGCTATTCAATTCCGTATGGAGCCTATTTCCCGTAATCCTATTGATCATGCTCACTTTTATCAGAGCACAAAAGGAAGATAACCACCTTCGAAAAGAATTGGAGGGCTATGCAGTATATTCCCGTAAAATACAATATAAAATACTACCCTACATCTGGTAATGAAGATGCAATGTGGCTGCAAAAATTAATCATTTAATATAAGGTTCAATTCATGCACCGCTTTACCCAGGGGATTATCATAGCCATCCTCAATCCTTCTAAATTTGTCTGTGATATAAAAGTCGGGCTTTATTCCGTGCCCTTCAATATAGTCTCCATTATCAGTAGTGTATAGCTGTCCTTCCGGTGTATAAACGACCTGCGAACCAATGCGAAACGACCAACCATTAGGCAAAATACGGCTATGAACCTGTGAAAATGCCCCACATGTTGTATCTCCTATTAAAATCACGTTATTTTGGGTTTTCAAGCCCAGAATAAAGTATTCCGTTGAACTCGATGAGAAGCTATTTGCAAGAATGGCAATAGGCTTATTTTTGTATCCTTCTGAGGAAGGATTGGTATAATGATCGAAGATTTCTGTAAAATCATTATGATTTTTGCCGTTTCTAAATTTCGACTTTATATAAAGCTCTCTTTGGGTGCAAAACAAATTGAGGGCATGTAAATAATTACTTGTTTCTCCTCCCCCATTAAATCTGACATCAATAATTACTGCATCCAGTTCATTAAATTCATTGGCAGCTTGTTCAACAAGATCGCTTAAATAAGCTGATGAAAAAGTGGGTATATGAATATAGCCTATTGTATAAGAATCATAAGAAATTTTGCCTTTCAGATATACATATCCTGTACTGACATTGGTCTGAAAATCATACAAATAGTTATATTTAATAACATCATAAATCAGGTTGATTAATCGCCCATCCCGGGTCACTGAATCACTAAAAAACGATTTGTCTCTTCGACTCCACGATCGGTATCTTTTATATCCCGAAGCACTTAAATCTGCATGTCCATCATTCAATGAGGCCAGAAGCCTGCATATAGAATGATACAATTCCAGATCCGAAGATGAAGCATTCAGGTTCTCCCCACAAACAATCTTTAAGGAATCCCAGTTTAACCCTTTTGCCTCAAATGCGCCATAAAATTGATCGAATTCGGTCCAAAACGCATTGTACACCTCGATTGGTGTATCCCGGAACTCTTCCTTTATCAGGTTTTTCTCGCATGACACACAACCAGCTATTACAACAATAATGATAAGAATATTCCTCATACCTTAAAATATGTATGTAAAACCTGCGCTGTAAATACCACTTACCGATCTGAGCGGCCTGGGTTCCTTATAGGAAATATACCGAAACTGATACCGGACGTCAAAAAGAAATCTTTTGGAAAGCTGAAAGCGATAATTAATCTGCGAACACAAAACTTTTAAATTGCCAAATGATCTGATCTTCAGGTTCTCTTTCAGATACTGTAATTCTGAGTATTCATCATCCAATTGAGGTTGCGAAATATGATAGGGGTCACGCAATGCAAGTGATACTATAGGAATGGAAAAGTCTATTCCGAATGTATGCTTCTTATGAACATATTCCAAAGCCAAACCAGGAGCAATAGAACTTAGAAATACTTCCGGATCATCCTCATTCAATGAGTAATTCAAACTATTCATCCAACTGGCTGTTACAAATACCATTATGGGTCCAGAGTATACTTTTCTCTGGAATGAATAATCGAAATCAATCATCATACTTTTTAATTCATTGTAGCGATGTTCTATCAGGTCGCTTGAATTAACCTCTGCATCAGGCTTTCGTGTTATCTCTGCATATTGAACAACAAACGAATGGCGGATACGGGAAAACATCGCCCTATATGAAATACCACCAAACAATCCATATCCGGAAAATTTTTGAAAGGAATACATTTCATCAATGGATGCATGATTCCATATCCCCCCATAAATTGTAATTTCTTTGCGATGATACAGAGAATCATGGTTCGGTTCAACAGCGCTGCATGTCAACTCAAATGAAACTAAAAAAAACAGGTAAACAGATATCCTTCTCATGTATTTTTTTTCAGAACACGCTATTCATCAACTGGCAATGGTATTTTAGAAATCTTCTGCAAGTTATACGTTTGAAATAAGATTTCGAATAAATAGCCGGAAAAATATAGGCTAATTTTTCTGACCCATTATAAAACTTTTAGGATATAATTGAACTGTAATGCGTGATCAAAGAATCAGAAAAATAGTGAAAGATTGGTGGCCTTGAAATAATTGCCTTCCTTTGTACAAAGTTTTGCGGAATCCTAAAAATGATCCTATGAGAATATCTACCGAAATGAAATTAGCAGTATTGATTGATGCTGATAATATACCCTATTCCAACATCAAAGGAATGTTGGATGAAATTGCTAAAATGGGAATTCCTACCATTAAAAGGATTTACGGAGATTGGACAAAACCAACCGTTTCCGGATGGAAGCCTGCTTTATTGGAACATGCGATTACACCCATACAACAATATAGCTATACTTCAGGCAAGAATGCTACGGATTCTGCCATGATTATTGATGCAATGGATATTTTACATAGTCAGAAAGTAGATGGCTTTTGTCTGGTTTCAAGCGATAGCGATTTTACACGGTTGGCTACCCGATTAAGAGAATCCGGAATGCTTGTAATAGGCCTGGGGGAAAGAAAAACACCTAATCCCTTTATTGTGGCATGTGATAAGTTTATCTATATTGAAATTATTGAAACCGGAGAACCAAAACAATCAGAGCCAAAGGCCCCTTCGCGCAACAGAAAGGTCAAAACTGCTCCTCCAAATGAAAATAAAATTGCCATTATTGATGCTCAGCTCATTAAACTTATTAAAAATTCCATTAATGATCTGGCCAATGATACTGGCTGGGCCACGCTGGCTGAGGTGGGGGCACTCATCATCAAAAAGAAAACAGATTTTGACCCCAGAAATTACGGATTTTCCAAATTGACACCCTTGATCCGTTCTCTTGATAACCACTTTGAAATTGATGAAAAAGAGGTGGAAAATTCGCACATCAAACACATTTATGTAAAGAATAAAAAATAAGATTTCTTACACCATATCCTTCTCTTCCGCAAACAACTTTTCTCCCTTCTGTTTGGTTATTCGATAAACATCCATGGAAATTGTCATCGTTTGTCTGGCTGCATTTTTGACTTCACTTTTAACATTCTTTTCAGGTTTTGGACTGGGTACCCTTCTGATGCCCGTTTTTGCGTTGTTCTTCCCTGTGGACATTTCAATTGCACTTACAGGTGTAGTTCATTTTTCCAACAATCTTCTAAAATTAACTCTTGTTGGAAAAAACACAGACAGGAAAGTTTTCATCCGGTTCGGTATTCCGGCTTTTATTGCCTCTTTCGCCGGGGCATGGCTTCTGATTAAAATGAGCAATCTGCCTATACTGGCAACATATCAGGCAGGAAATCATACATTTGAAATAAGCATTGTCAATCTGGTTATTGCCTTATTGCTGATCATCTTTTCGCTTTTGGAAATATTACCTCATTTTCGCAGAGTAGAAATACCAGAAAACAAACTGGTTATTGGAGGTTTATTGAGTGGGTTTTTTGGAGGATTATCAGGCATCCAGGGTGCTATCCGGAGTGCCTTCCTTATAAAAAGCAGGTTGTCTAAAGAAGCCTATATAGCCACAGGTGTTGCTATTTCATGCCTTGTTGATATTTCCAGACTGAGTGTGTACACTTCGCATTTCATAAGTACAAATTTACACGAAAATAGCGCCCTGATCATTTCATCAGTTTTAGCCGCTTTTACAGGAACCTTTATTGGAAGCAGATTGCTACACAAAATTACCATGAGAAATATTCAAGCCTTTGTTATAATTTTGCTTATCGTTATTGCGATTGCCTTAGGATCCGGACTCCTCTAACAAGCTGTTGCCGAATTAGTCTTTGCATCATTTTTATCCTGTTGGGTGTTCAAAAGCTTGAAAAAAGAAATTAAATTCGACCCTGCTAAAATCACACTTTTAAATACATGGTTCGGCTAAAACCAATGATAAATGGAACCACTCGATAACTATTATAAAGAAAAAATCACCATTGATATCGGATGGGCGAATGTTTTTGCCATTCTGCTTTTGATTCCAACCATCGCTGTTTTCGGGGTACCTTATTATCTTTTATGGAGAGGCAACCTCAATTTCACTCAATTTATGGATCAACTTACTCCTTTAGGTGCCGGATTGGATATTGTGTTGATACTCTCCATAGGAATTGCAGGCATAATACTCCATGAACTGATTCACGGGTTGACCTGGTCGTTCTTTACCAAAAAAGGCTTCCAGGCTATGAAATTCGGAGTGCTCTGGCAAATGATGACCCCTTATTGCCATTGTAAAGAACCCATGAAAATAAAACATTATATATTGGGAGCAATAATGCCTGCCATTATCCTCGGGGTTCTGCCTTCTGTTATTTCGGTTATTACAGGAAATTTAGGTATGCTGATATTCGGTGTGTTTTTTACGGATGCTGCAGCAGGGGATTTTCTTATCATAAACCGTATACGCAGGGAAAGCAAGGAAGATTATGTATTGGATCATCCCTCAGAAGCCGGATGTTTTATTTTTAGAAAAGACAACCCCTATGGCATCTCAGGAAAACCCACAGAATAATCAGGGTTCCTTTAGTCGCAGCCAGTTTATCACAAATGACGACTTATACAAAAAGGTTATTGAACCGGTTTCAAAAGCGTTGGAATTTGTTTGGATTGGCACGGCTGACATTAAAGATTTACATGTACATCAGGGAAGTTCCACCATTTCCTTTTTGGGGATATTGGATTCACTGGTTAAGAAAAGGGTGGCCATTCGATTGTTACATGCAAAGGAACCTGGCCCAAATTTCAAAAAAAGCTTTGACCATTATCCTATGTTATGGAAAAGCATGGAAAGACAACTATGTCCAAGGGTTCACTTTAAACATGTGATCATTGACGGCAAATTTGCATATACTGGCTCGGCCAATCTAACTGGCGCCGGACTGGGCATTAAAAGTGTCCATACCCGAAATTTTGAATCAGGATTCATCACCCACGATGAGGATATTGTACATGCCATTATGCAACAATTTGATGAAGTGTGGATGGGGAAGTTCTGCAAGCTTTGCAAACGAAGAATTTACTGTGGTGATCCGATCAGTTAAATGGAATCAAT
Organism: uncultured Bacteroidota bacterium; assembly: GCA_963733535.1. Lineage (GTDB taxonomy): Bacteria > Bacteroidota > Bacteroidia > Bacteroidales > UBA10428 > UBA5072. The sequence goes on along the minus strand of CAVTDR010000010.1, from coordinate 228,930 downwards.
TTTTAAACTCTTTACACTACAATAAATTTAAACAAAAGTGGGGTTTTCCGGTTATTTAGTTGTAAATTAACTATCGCAATTTACGTTGATTCAGCAACCATTTCGTTGATCCATTACTGTCATGTCCGCCTCCGAATTAAGCCTCCACAAGAAATTAAAACGCAGGGATCTGCGTGGTATTAATAAATTACTTAAAAGGGAACTGAGCGACATCCTGATCCGGAAAAAATCAAGTCACTCCTCCCGAAAGTTGATCTTTTTCTTATTTGTTGTAATGGTTGTTGCCTTTGTTGCGATTTTACAATTTATAATCATCACTTCTGAATCTTTTGATGATATACAGAAAATTATAAATTCCATTTTTCTCTGGTTGCTATCCTCTGTATGGGCCCTGATTATGGCAAAACATATAAAACCTCCGGATAAACCCCAGTTTCCAGTTACCAGAAGCTTCCTGAAGAAACTCAGGATTTGTAAAAACTGAACTTCCGGTTCTGTTTTTGCCTCCTACTGAATATGAAACCATCTTGACAAGGCGTTATTTTTATATATTTGGCTTTGACTTGACCAATATTATCTGACATTATGGAAAGAAATTCATGGAAGACCTGGATAATCGGGATACTCAGTTTGATATATACATTAGATATCAGCGCAGCCAAACTCAATGGTTATATTATTGATAATAATGAAGATACTATACATGGAATTTTCAGACTTCGGAACGTAAATCAAACCGGAGCCTTGTTGATTAATGGTTTTGATAAAGAATCTCTTCATTCAGGGATTAATTTTAAGAAAAATGATGAATCCTCTTTCAAAACTATACTTCCTGGTGCGATTAAGGAATTTTATTTTTCTAAGGATTCCATCGATTTTCGTTATAGAAGTTTTTTAGTTGAATATAACAGCTTGTCTTATAATGATAAAAACAGGCATCGCTTTCTTAGGCTTCTGCATGAAGGAAAACTGGATTTATATGAGGACATTGTGATCACAGAAAAAACAAATGGATCGTTTGCCGGAGAGCGTACGCATTATTATGAGTACTTTATAGGACAAGACAATCATACGCTCACGAGAATCAAAATGGATGATAAAACACCCAATCTTAAAGCGGTATTAAGTCAGTTTTTAATGGAAGCCGGCTTTTTGAATAGGATTTCAGAGATGGCAACCATAAAAGATCTTCCTGTCATTCTTCACGAATACGATTTATGGTTGCAATCTGAATAGTATTATTTCGATTTGTCCTGTTTCTTTTTCAATTCCTCATTTTCTTTCATAAGACCGGCTAATTTAGCCTCGGTGGCTCTCAGTTTCCTGGATGTTTCGAGTGCTTCAATTTCCAGTTTCTTAATATGAGTAATGGATTTACTGATTCCAAAGGTTCCGATCACTTTCCCCTTTTCATCTTTGAGCGGCATTTTTGTAGTATTTACCCAATTCACTCTTCCGTCTTCCAGAACTTCCTTTTCCTGCAGATCTACAATCGCCTCACCGGTTTTAATAATCTTTTGCTCTACCATATAGGCAGGACGTGCATGTTCTTCATCAAAGAAATCGAAATCCGATTTGCCAATCAATTCTTCCGGACGCTTCAAGCCAAATAAATTCATCAATGATTTACTGAAACGGATGAATCGACTTTGCTTATCTTTAAAGTAAATGGTTTCGGGAATATTGTCCATTAAAGCATCCATGAGAGCCTTTTCTTTACACAATTCCTCTTTAATCCTGTCATTTTCTTCAAGCTGTCGTTTCAGATCTTCCTGGGTTGTAAGCATCTCTTCCAGGTTTTGACGCAATTCTTCCTCTTGTGAGCGAAGTTCTTCCGTATGTTCCTGTGCCTCCTGCTGGAGTCGTTTTATGTGAGAAATATTTTTACTGATTCCAAAAGTTCCTATAATCTCTCCTTCATTATCCAACAACGGCATTTTGGTAGTGTTTACCCAGTTGAAACGACCATCTTCCATGATCTCCTTTTCTTCCAGATCCACAACCGCTTTTCCGGTCTTTATGATATTCTGTTCTGTAATATAAGCAGGTCGTGCATGCTCTTCTGAGAAAAAATCAAAATCGGATTTGCCAATGAGATCCTCTTCCTTCTTAAGGCCAAATAGTTTAAGCAACGATTTGCTGACTCTGATAAACCGGCTTTGATTATCTTTAAAATAAATGGAGTCCGGTACATTGTTCATTAAGGCATCCATCAGGGCCTTTTCTTTATTTAAATCGTGCTTGATTATCTCATTCTCTTCAAGCTGGCGTTTCAAATCTTCCTGAGTAGTTTGCATCTCCTCAAGGTTCTGGCGGAGTTCTTCTTCCTGTGATTTTAATTCCTCCGTATATTCCTGCTCTTTTTGCTGTAATTTCTTAATATGGGAGATGTTCTTACTGATTCCAAAAGTTCCGATAATTTCGCCCTCCGTATTAAGCAATGGCATTTTGGTGGTATTCACAAAATTAACACGTCCATCGTCAAGAATTTCCTTTTCTTCAAGGTCGACAATCGCCTTACCGGTTTTAATGATATTTTGTTCAGCGACATATGCCGGACGGGCATGTTCTTCAGAAAAGAAATCAAAATCAGATTTTCCAATCAGATCTTCTTCCTTCTTCAGTCCGAATAATTTCAGCAACGATTTACTTACCCGAAGAAAGCGGCTTTGTTTGTCTTTAAAATAGATGGAATCCGGCACATTATTCATCAGCGCATCCATAAGGGCTTTTTCTTTACCCAGGTCGTGCCTCATCTTTTCATTTTCATCCAGCTGACGCCGCAAGTCTTCCTGCGTAGTGAGCATTTCTTCCAGATTCTGTCTCAATTCTTCTTCCTGGGCCCGCAGCTCTTCTGTATGTTCCTGTGCTTCCTGCTGTAATTTTTTAATATGTGAGATATTCTTGCTAATTCCAAAAGTTCCAATAATTTCACCATCGATGCTGTATAATGGCATTTTTGTTGTGTTCACATAATTAACCCTACCATCATCAAGCACTTCCTTTTCTTCCAGGTCGATTATGGCTTTGCCCGTTCTTATGATATTTTGTTCATCCTCATAGGCCGGCCGAGCATGCTCATCGCTGAAGAAATCGAAATCAGATTTACCGATCAGTTCTTCATCTTTTTTCAGGCCGAATAATTTCAGCATGGATCTGCTAACCCTTAGAAATTTGCTATGTTTATCCTTGAAATAAATGGAATCAGGTACATTATTCATCAATGCATCCATCAGCGCTTTCTCTTTGCCTAACTCGTACTGCATTTTTTCATTTCTTTCAAGCTGAAGCTTTAGGTCTTCCTGCGTAGCTAACATTTCTTCCAAATTCTGACGTAATTCTTCTTCCTGAGATTTCAGCTGTTCTGCAGCATCAACAGCATCCTGCTGCAGTTTCTTAATACCGGTAATGTCCTTACTGATTCCAAAAGTTCCAATAATATTGCCCTGTGTATCGCGCAGTGGCATTTTGGTGGTAGTTACCCAATTTTCGCGACCGTCATCCATAACGTTTCTTTCTTCAAGATCCAATATGGCCTTACCGGTTCGCATAATTCTTTGTTCGTCTTCAAATGCTGGTTTGGAATGTTCTTCCGAGAAAAAGTCAAAATCAGATTTCCCGATGATTTCTTCCGGCTTTTCAACCCCAAACAACTTCATTAATGATTTACTCACTCTCAGGAATTTGCTTTCCCTGTCTTTAAAATAAATATTCTCAGGTACATTACTTAAAAGCGCTTCCATCAGTGCAGTCTCTTTTTGAAGATCAGCCTCTTTCCGCTTATTTTCTAAATCCATTTCTACAAAATCAGTGACATCAATTTGATATCCCAATATTCCCGTACTGTTCAAATGGTGAATAAAAAATGGCATTTTTGTTGTTTTCAGAAACTTTCTCTGACCTCCGAGATTCTCTTCCTGGATATAAGTTTCAGCACCTTTGGCAATGATTTGTAATTCCTTCTCCCTGTATACGCGCGCTTCTTCAAGTGGGTGATTGTCAAAATCGGATGTACCAATTAATTCCTCCACAGTTTTCCCATACACCCTGGAAACCTCGGTATTCAACAATAATAATTTGCCTTCGTGATCTTTTACAAATATTTTTCCCGGCAACTGATCAATCACATCCAGCAATAGCTTACGGTAATCCTCCATACCCTTCATGAGAATCTGATGCTGCTTGGCTTCTTCCTGCTTGAGCCTTTCCATTTGCTCATGAGTAGCCTGTAATTCTTCGATATTCTGCCGCAGTTCTTCATCCTGGGATTTCATTTCTTCGGCCTGTTGTTGGAATCGCTCGAGATACTGACGTGTTTGTATGTGCAATTTTACTGTAACCATTGCAGATGCAATACTTTCTCCGACTTTTTCCACAAAATCCACTTCATGCGGAGCAAAGTCAACAAATGAAGCTATTTCAACAACTCCAAGAACTTCCTGATCCTTAATAAGTGGAACAATCATCAGGCACTTGGGCTTTGCCTCTCCCAACCCGGAAGTGATGGTTATGTAATTATCCGGTATTCGATTGGTAAGAATTGTTTTTTTCTCCAAAACACACATTCCCACCAATCCTTCGCCTTCCATAATCTGTTTTTTCAGGAATTTCTGGCGATTAAAAGCATAGGTGGCTATCAGATCCAGATTCCTGCTGCCGTCTTCATTATCCATCAGGAAAAATCCACCCTGGTTGGCATGCAAGTATTCAACCAGATTCTTCACAATATGAAAGGCGAGATCTTCAATGCTATTATTGTCGGTTCTGAGAATTTCATTGAGTGTGGCGATACCCTCTGTAACCCAGTTTCTGATTTCATCTTCCTTTTGCCGTTTGCCATCTTCCTGCTGTTTCAAAATCATGCTGCGTTTCAGATTATTTACGGATTTTCCGTAAAAATCATTTTCCCCACTGAGCGGAAATTCTGCTTCGAGAATATTATTGCTCAGTTGATCCAGAAATGCCGCAGAATCAGTAAACCTGGTTTTTAACTGCTCAACTGCCGAACCAATAACACCTATTTCATCTTCATATTGCGTATCAATTATCTCAACCTTTTCTCCATGTGTCAGCGCCATAATGCCTGTTTTCAGCTTTTCCAACCTGGAAGAAATGGAATTATTGATAATGCCCGACATGTAATATAGTATGAGCGCTATTAAAAGTGTAATTCCCATAAGGATATACAGGAATCTATGTAGCGGAGCAAGTGCTTCGTTTTTGTCAATCTGGGTAATAAGAATCCAATTCAGATCCCCAATTTTTAAGGGCCGAAAAGAGGCAAATATTTTAGATCCTGTTTCACTTTTGTATTTTGTCAATCCTTCTTTCCCCTTGGATGCTTCCAGAAAAGCCTCCGGATGCACAGATTGAACGGTAGATGTACTTCCCGTAAGCAAACATTCGTTAACTGTACTGCTATTTTCAGCGTGCTGTTTTAATTTCCTCAGGTATTTCTCTTTGTTTGCCAGAAAATCAGGATCATCACAACGATACACGAAGTCATTGCCGATAATTATTGATTTCAGTGTCTTTGCAGTTTCAATTTCTTCATTATCATATTCAAGAAGCCGGCTTATCGCACGATTATCCATTGCAAATATTACTACACCCGACAATTGAGAACCATTAATAATCGGGTATGAAATAAAAGCCTGCGGTTTATTGATGGCCGGAAAATACCGGGTAAAATCTGTATATGCTACAGTAGTATTTTCCTGCTGTGCAATGGCCCTTTTAAAGGCAATTCCTAAACCGGAATTCTTATAGGGTCCCTCATACAAGTTGGTGGCAAAATCCAGATTTTTATTCAGGGAATAAACTACATTACCTGATGCATAATCTACAAAAAGAATGTCACTGATTCCTTCCTGCCTTGCGTATCGAACAAACTGAGGATGGAACTGGGCATGCAAAAAACTATATGTACTGGCATCATCAGCTTTATTAATAAGATTTTTGGAACCCAGTGGTTTTGTATTGGCTGCTATATATAAGTATTGAAAAATACGCTGTTTAATGTTATTATCAGGAATCATTGACTTTACGGAAAGATGATCGTCGCTGACAATTGGCATTATTTCGGTTGTATAAAAGCCCTCCAGCAGGGAATTGACTTGTTGAATATCTGTTACTGCCGATGTAAAATAATTTTCTGTTTCTATTACGGAAAAAGCCTCGTTTAATTGATTGAATGCATCAAGCGTTTGACGATCATTTGAGAATATCTTTAATTGTTTTTCAAGATTTGTAAAATAATTCTGAATATATTGATTCTTCGAGCCCGATAAAAGAACAAGATTATCGTTGGCTTCTCTGATAAATATTCTTCGTTGCATGATGTTGATAAGCACCAGCAATAGTCCGATCGCAACAATAGCCCTGAGTAAAAAATTAAATCGTGATTTCCATTTGATACTCCAGCTGCCAGGGTTAAAAAATATCATCCACTTTTTTTTATCAAAGCTGGCGATATTGTTTTTAGCAGAACTATTCATAGAATTATGCATAATTTCTCCATGTTAACAATAAAAGATGTACGAGATTATTGCTTCTGGTGTTACCAAAACAAGAAACATAATGAAAATAAGAAAAAATTTATAATGTCCACGGTTTTGGATCATTTAAAAATGAAAAATTGAATGAACAAATGATAAAATAAATTACATTTGCGATCGTCAGAAAAAATATTTTGCAGTAATGAGTAATAATAAGATCGAAGAAAATCCCACGGGATTTCAAAGCGTGGAAAACGCTCTTAGTCGTACTGAACAGTATATTGAGGAAAATCAGAAAAGCCTGACTATTATAATCATCGCTATTGTATTAGTGGTTGCAGGATACCTGGGTTATAAGAAACTTTATCTTGAACCATCAAACAAATCAGCACAAGCCAACATGTTTATGGCTGAAAAATATTTTGAACAGGATTCTTTTAAGCTCGCGCTTGAAGGCGATGGCGAAAACTTTGGTTTTCTGGATGTAATTGATGAATACAGTTTCACAAAAACCGCCAATCTGGCCCACTATTATGCTGGTATTTGCTTTATGAATACAGGTCAGTTTGAAGATGCTATTGAACATCTCGAAAAATTTGATGCAGAAGATATCATGGTTGGTACAATCGCTATAGGTGCTATAGGCGATTGTTATCTCGAACTCGGGAATAAGGAAGAAGCCGCTTCTTTTTATGTCAAAGCCGGTGCACGTAACAAAAACGAATTCACTACACCCATTTACCTGAAAAAAGCAGGCTTGGTTCTTGAAGATTTGCAGCAGTATGATAAGGCGTTGAAGGCCTATAATACGATAAAAAACGAATATCCAAATTCAGATGAAGGCAGAAGTATTGATAAATACATAACTGCACTTGAGATAAAAATGAATTAAAATTCAGGTTCTTTATCATGGAAAAGTATCAATGAATTCTGTTTATTGATACTTTTTTTTATTTTAAAATATATGGCAACTTCAATCAAAAATCTGTCTTACCTACCCTCTGAAATACCTGATGCCAAAGGTATGAGATTCGGAATCGTAGTATCAGAATGGAATGAAGCAGTTACCTATGCAATGCGGGATGCAGCCAAAACAACCTTATTAAAACAGGGTGCTGCTGAAAATCATATTGATATCCGATACGTTCCCGGAAGTTTTGAACTCACCCTGGGCGCTCAGCTTATGGCAGAAACAAAGAAATTCGATGCCATAATTTGTTTGGGCTGCGTCATTCAGGGAGAAACCCGTCACTTCGATTTTATATGTCAGGGTGTAGCTGAAGGCATCACTCAGTTGAACATTCTATACCGTATCCCTGTTGTTTTTGGTGTTCTTACAACCCAAAACCTGGAACAGGCAATTGACCGTGCCGGTGGTAAACATGGAAACAAAGGAGATGAGGCAGCTGTTACTGCTATTAAAATGGTTGCGCTCAAAAAAGACCTGAAATAATCTGAAAACCATGTTTAAGGAACACGATTTTGAAGACATAAGGCCTTATTATGATGGAGAAATCAACGCTGCACTAAGAAGGATTGTTGCAGTGCCTGAATTCAAAAAAATTCTTGAATTTCTGTTCCCCGGGAGCAATAAAGATCAAATGATAGCAGATCTGAAAAAGATTGACTCTGCCCTGGAATTTCAAAAACAGTTTATGCATCCCCTGGTAAATTCCATTGTGAAAAAAACTTCATATGGATTAACAACCAGTGGATTTGAAAAATTGCCGAAAGGAAAACCCTATCTATTTGTCAGCAACCATAGAGACATTGTGCTGGATTCTGCTATACTACAGGTTGTGTTACTTGATCATGGACATCAGACATCTGAAATTACTTTTGGGAGTAATCTGATGACCAATCAGTTTATCATAGATTTGGGTAAGGTAAACCGGATGTTTAAGGTGAACCGCGGAGGAAACCGGATGGAATTATTTCGCAATTCTCAGCTTTTATCTGCCTATATCCGTCATACCATTACCACCAAAAAAACATCAGCCTGGATTGCACAAAGAAGTGGAAGAACAAAAGACGGATCTGATAAAACTGAAACCGGTCTGCTGAAAATGTTCAATATCAGCGGAGCTTGCGATTTCTTTGAATCTTTTTCTGCATTGAATATTGTTCCTCTTTCTATTTCTTACGAATATGAACCTTGCGGCAGCTTTAAGGTAAGAGAATTGCTATCGGCTGCCAATGGCATTCCCTATAAAAAAGAGCCCAATGAGGATTTTATCAGCATATTAACAGGTATCACCCAACAAAAAGGCCATATACATTTGGCTGCTTGTGAAGAAGTGAATCATCAACTATGTGATATCAATCCCGCATGGTCCCAGAATGATAAAATTACCCAATTGGCTTCTCTGATGGATGCTTCTGTTTACAGGAATTTTAAATTATGGCCTACAAATTATATTGCATACGATCTGCAAAACCATAGCCAAACATTCCAGCATCTATACACACCTGAACAGAAAGCAGGCTTTCTGGAATACATGCAAAACGAATTATCTTTTTTTATTGATAATCAGAAACTTGCGCATGATATACTGCTTAAAATTTACGCCAATCCCGTGCTCAATTTCATGAATTTGAGCTAATTTATTTTTGTCGTACCATTTCCACATTCATTTCAAGCTTTACTTCATCGCCTGCAACAGCCCCACCTGCCTCTGTGAGCGCATTCCAGGTCAGTCCAAATTCTTTTCTGCTGATTTTCCCTGTCAGGCTAAATCCAAGCTTTTCAGTTCCCCATGGATCTATTACTTTACCTCCATATTCAACATTCAGTACTATTTCACGTGTAATGCCACGAATGGTAATATCTCCTGCCAGTTTGAATGTTTCACCATCCACTTTGGTAAATTTCTTGGATTGAAAATAAATTTTAGGGTGATTTTCAGCATCAAAAAACTCTGCGGATTTTAAATGAACATCCCTATCTGTCACCTTTGTGTTGATGCTGTCCACATAAGCGCTAAAAACAATGTTTGCATCTGAAAAATCATCATTATCGGCTTCCATTGAGCCTTCAAATTTGTTAAAGCTGCCGGTAACATAGGCAATTACAAGATGTCGCACTTTAAAGTGAATTTCACTGTGAATCGGGTCAATAACCCAGGTGCCCTTTTTTTCTGATTCCATAATGTTTATTTTATAGGATAAACAGTTAAACAGGAAGGATGTTTACTTGGAGAATGGGAAATCGGTAAGTGGTAAGCGGTAAGCGGTAAGCGGTAACCAGTAATCGGTGTGTTGGATCCTGGATATTAGATGCAGGATGCTGGATGTGAGGGGTCTGAGAATTGGGAATTGGGGATTGGTAATCAGTGATCGGTAATCAGTAAAAAGCGGTCAGCGGTCAAATGGGTAACCTTTGGGACTTTTGGGACCTTTAGATTAACACACTCAATTCTCTAAACCCACACATCTAGCATCTAGCATCCTGTATCCTATTACCGATTACCGATTACCGATTACCGATTACCTCTTCCTCACCTCTTCGACAATCGCATCTACATGGATACGGGTGGTATTTAGCATAGGAATACCCATATAAGCAGGCTCAGTAAGAATAAGCGGAAATTCTGTACAGCCAAGAATTAACGAATCTATTCCTTTGTTCTGTACCATTTTTCCGATGTGTCGCACCAACAGTGTACGTGTTTCATCCTTAAATATTCCCAGTTCAATTTCCGAAAATAGCTTCTGGTTTATGACAATCCGGTCATCCTCATCCGGAATCAGCACTTCCATTCCATTTTTACGAAAAATATCCTGATAAAAAGTGGAAGCCATGGTGAAGCCGGTTCCAAAAAGTCCTGGTTTTTTCAATCCTTGCCGGGAAGCATATTCGCTGGTGGCTTCTACAATGCTGACCAGGGGAAGTGGAGACTTTTCCTGCAACTCGTCAAAAAACAGGTGGGGCGTATTGGCTGTAATGGCTGCAAAATCGGCTCCCGCATTCTTTAACGCTTCCAGTTTGGATAAAAGGAGACTTACAATTTCATCATAAGCCTTTATTTTCATCAAATCCAAAAACACCGAGAGATTGATACTGTAAATAATAATTTCCGGATAATTCATAATGCCTTGTTCGTTTTTAAAAGCATTGATAATTTCACGGTAATAATCGAGCGTCGACTCGGGTCCCATACCACCAATCAGTCCTATTTTTTTCATAAACGCAATATATTGTTTTGTTTGCTATTAAAACAAAAGTTGGACTTTTGTTCAAATTATCAAAACGCTCATGTTTGAGAACAAAAGTTTACAAATGATCTATAAGAATCTGGTAAAACTCTTCCATTGTAAAAGGTTTTAGCAGAACTGCCGTACAACCGGCAGATAAAATCTGCTCCTGCTCAAAAGCTGATCGCGAAGCAGTTTGTGCAATAATGGGTATTGAAGTATTTACCGAGCGTATCTCTTTTGTTACCTGCTTCCCATCCATATCGGGAAGCTGGATATCCATTAAAATCAAATCGAAATCACTTTGGTTTCTGAATTGCTGTAAGGCATCAATACCGGTTTTTTCCCTAATAAATGTACTTTTGCTCAGTAAAAGCAACTGATTCAGATAGAGAAAACTCATATCATCATCTTCTACTACGAGGAGTTTTTTGTTTTGTAAATCCGGGATAGCCATAAAACATAAAGAGCATTTCAACGTAAATATATAAAAAAACCGTATTTTTATTGGGAAGAACAGGTTATGAAAAAGAATATATTCCAAAAGTTAACCCAGTTTTTTGAAAAAGATATCTGGGTCATTTCTGTTAAGGACAAACATCCCGTATTCAGTTTTCTGATCCGCCAGGGAAGAATCCTTTTTATTGCTGTAAAGGGATTTAATAAGGACTTAATTCAACTGAGGGCCTCAGCTCTTTCCTTTTACACCATGCTGTCTATTGTACCCATTCTGGCAATGGTTTTTGGAATTGCACAAGGGTTCGGACTAAAGGAAAAGCTGAGCATTTTACTGAAAGAACGGCTTCAGGGCCAGCAGGAAGTACTACAAACTGTTCTGGGATTTGTGGAAACCTATCTTGGACATATCAATTCAGGATATATCGCCGGAATCGGTTTGGTAGTTTTATTCTGGACTGTTTTGAAGGTATTTAATAATATTGAACAATCATTCAATAACATCTGGCAGGTCAAAAAATCCCGGATTCTGGCGCGCCAGTTGACCGATTATATTTCATTGTTGTTCATCGCACCGATATTTCTGATTATTGCCAGCAGTTTCAATGTATCACAACTTGAAAGCATATCTCAAAGCATTCCGTTTTTGCATTATCTCGACTCCATTTTAAAGGTACTGGTAACAATATTATCTTACACGCTGATCTGGTTTGTTTTTACTTTGATTTATATTATTATTCCAAACACAAAGGTCCAATTTGTACCAGCCATCATTGCAGGTATTATCGCTGGTACTCTGTTTCAACTTTTACAATGGGGATATGTGAATGTTCAATCCCTGTTAACCGGATATGGAGCTATTTATGGTACTTTTGCCGCCTTACCGCTATTCATGATCTGGCTGGAATTAAGCTGGCTCATTGTTTTGCTGGGAGGTGAAATTTCTTTTGCGTATCAGAATGCCTCGCATTATGAACAGGAAGCTGAACAGCTTCATATGAGTCATAGCCATCGACGGGTTTTAATCTTACTTGTTATGCACCAGATCGTACGGAATTTTATGGAAGGACTTCCTCCAATGAACGCTGCAGAAATTTCCAGCAAATTAGGGATTCCGGTCCGTATTGTACGTGATTTGGTTTATGATTTGCTGAATACCAGGATTATCATTGAAACAGTAACTCCTGATGTGCGGGAGATAGCATACCAACCTGCCCTTGATCCAGCTAAGATTACAATCAGTTTCATCATTGATTCTCTGGAAAAGCAAGGACAGCAGATCATCTTTGATTCAGAAACTGAAGAACTGGTAAAACTCAACCGGATTGTGGAATCGTTTTACCAGGATATTAAAAATTCAGCCAATAATACCGCTTTAAAAGACCTGTAATTTATCGCTTCACCCGTGCATTACCTTCCCATATGCTCCAAACCTGTTCCTCATCGGCAGGTTGCGCATAATCGGTAAGGAATGTAGTTGCCAATGCTCCACTGGCCCATCCAAACTGAATCCATTTTTCAGCTTCCCAACCTTTTAAAACTGCATATAGCATGCCTCCCACAAAACCATCTCCACCACCAATACGGTCCAGTACAGTTATTTCACGGGGTTCAACAATATGCCACTCATCTCCTTCAAGCATAATAGCGCCCCACATATGTGTATTCGTGTTAATGACCTGACGAAGTGTGGTTGCAAAAACAGATGCATTTGGAAAAGCCTTTTTTACATTGTTAATCATCCCTTTAAAACCTTGTATCTTTCCTGATATATCCTTTCCTCCTGCTTCAGGTCCCTCAATTCCCAAACACAACTGAAAATCTTCTTCATTTCCTACCAGAATATCAGAAACACTGGCAATTTCAGTGAAAATATCGTGAAGTTCTTTTTCTCTGCCTTTCCAGAATGAAGCTCTGTAATTCAGGTCGAATGAAATACGTGTTCCATGTTTTTTCGCGGCACGAGCCAATTCCAGACAAAATTTACTGGTTTCGGCCGAAAGTGCACCAATCAGACCCGATAAATGAACAATCTGCACACCCTCTTTCCCGAAAATCCGTTCCAGATCGAAATCATTTACATTGAGGGTTCTGCCCACCTCTCCTGCCCGATCGTTAAGAACCCGGGGACCACGCGAACCATATCCGCTATCTGCGATATTAAACTGGTGACGGTATCCCCAGGGGCCACCCTGTGGGATCTCTTTGCCCTCAAAAACAATACGCCGGCTTGCCAGGCTACTCTTAATGAATTGTGCAATGGGACTGTCTTTTACAAATGTACTGAGCACTTTAACAGGCAATCCCAGATATGAGGATATACTGGCAACATTGGTTTCTGCACTGGTTGCCTGCATGGTAAATAAATCACTGCTTTGAACCGGCTGTCCGTTTACCGGAGTAATACGGATTCCCATACTTGTAGGAACCAGCAATGAATAAGAGAAATCTTTTTTAAGTTCTATTTTCATAGTAATATTAAAATTGGAATTTAAGGTTTGTCGGCCTCAAAGATAAAATATCTCTATCTTTAAACCATAAAATCACAGGATAAACCCATGAAAAAATATATCGTTTTTTTATTCATATGGATGGTCATGCATAGCTGCAATAGTTTGGAAAAAAGCAACAAAGTTGATACAGGTGATTTCACCAATCAACTTACTCCGGAAGAAATTCAGAATGGAATACTCACCCCTGAGTTACTGTGGAAATTTGGCAGAGTGGGTGAAGTCCAATTATCCCCGGATGGTTCATCTGTTGTATTTGGTGTCACCCGGTATGATGCAAAAACCAACAAAAAACACACCTGGATATACAAGGTTTCAACACAGGGCGGAGAACCAAAAAACCTTACTGCTGAAATTCCATCGTGTAGCAATCCCCGCTGGCTCGATCAGCAGAACATTCTGTTTCTCTGCATTCAGGATAAAGTAACAAAAATATGGAAAATGAAATCCGATGGTACCGGAAAAAAGATCGTGTCTGACAATCTTTCAGATATTAGCGGTTTTGAATGCGCACCTTCCGGCAACCGCCTGTTCTACCTCCAGGATATAAAACTGGATTCATCTACACTGGATAAACATCCCGACCTTCCCCTGGCAAATGCAGTCATTGCAGAAGATTTAATGTACCGACATTGGGATTCCTGGCATGATTATGCCTACTCCCATATATTTATTGCTGAAATAGGCTCAGATAAAATAGGTGATGGTACCGACATAATGAAGGATCAGCATTTTGATTCTCCACTGCCCCCCTATTTTGATATAACCGATATTGCCTGGAACCACGACGGAACAGCGCTTGCATATACCTGTAAAAAGCTTACAGGTAAGGAATTTGCTGAAAGCACGAATTCTGATATCTATCTTTATGATATCAACACGGATACTACTAAAAATATTACCGAAGGCATGCCCGGATATGAGCGATATCCGTCGTTTTCACCCGACGGCAAAAAACTTGCCTTTATGAGCATGGAGACGCCCGGTTATGAAGCGGATAAAGAACGATTGTTTATTTATGACCTGGAAAAAAACTCAAAAGAATATCTGACGGCAACTTTCGATCAGAATGCATCTAATATGGTTTGGAGCTCAGACAGCAGGAAATTGTATTTCATCAGTGGAACCAAAGCGACCTATCAGATTTATGAAACGAGTGCTGACACTTTCAATGCACGTCAGATCACATATGGTACCCACGACTATCAGACATTGTCATTAAAAAATGGCGTATTGATCGGATCAAAGACCAGCATGGCCATGCCTGCTGAAATCTTCCGGATTGATCCGGAAACAGGTGCAGAAACCCAGATCACTTTCATCAATAGGAATATTTATGATCAGATCAGGATGGGAGAAATTCAAGAAAAATGGGTGAAAACCACCGATGGAAAAGAGATGCTCGTATGGCTGATTCTTCCCCCCGATTTTGATTCTACAAAGAAATATCCTGCTTTGCTGTTCTGCCAGGGTGGACCCCAATCTGCTGTTTCACAAAGTTTTTCATTCCGGTGGAATTTTCAGCTGATGGCTGCTAAAGGATACATTATCATTGCTCCGAACAGGCGCGGTCTTCCTACTTTCGGTCAGGAATGGAATGCACAAATATCGGGTGATTATGGCGGACAGAATATCAAAGATTATCTGAGTGCTGTGGATGCAATGAAACAGGAACCTTTTGTGGACAAAGACAGAATTGGAGCCGTAGGTGCCAGCTATGGCGGATATTCAGTGCTATATCTGGCAGGATGCCATGAAAAAAGATTTAAGGTCTTTATTTCCCATTGTGGAATGTTCAATCTCGAAAGCCAGGCTGCCGGAACCGAAGAGATGTTTTTTGTTCATCATGATTTAGGTGGATACTACTGGGACCAACCCAAATCGCCCAGCTATTCCAAATATTCACCCCATCTGCATGTCGACAAATGGGATACGCCCATCATGC
Source organism: uncultured Bacteroidota bacterium (assembly GCA_963733535.1). GTDB lineage: Bacteria > Bacteroidota > Bacteroidia > Bacteroidales > UBA10428 > UBA5072. The sequence goes on along the minus strand of CAVTDR010000010.1, from coordinate 213,328 downwards.
TCATAACGGGAATGAATGATTTCAGAATTCCTTATACTGAAAGTCTTCAGGCTTTTAATGTAGCGCGTTTAAGAAATATTCCTGCCAAACTCCTGGTTTTCCCCGATGAAAGCCATTGGGTGCTAAAACCACAAAACAGTATTTTATGGCAACGCGAATATTTCGAATGGCTCGACCGGTATTTAAAGGTACCTAGTTCCGGAAATTCAATTTTATAGCTATCCCAATTATGTACTGTATATCAAGATATTCCTCTTCATGACGGATTTCAGAAATGTAATAGATATCTATTTTTGTATTGAATAAAGGCATTTCATTGCCCACATAAACCCGTACGGAACGCAATTCACCCTCAACAATATCGTAGTAAGGTTCTACTGCAATATATGGATTCATAGCTTTCGTCATTCTATAATCCACTGTCAATTTGTTCCTCAGATATTGCGTGGGCTTTTTATCATCCACTGAAGAATACTGATATCTTAACCGATTGCTGATTCGTAAGTCGTTTTCAAAGCGTTTTGTCTGGTAACTGATGTTGATTCCAAACCGGTTTCTTTCCAGGTTTTCATTGGTTTCGTCCAATGCATCTTCACCGCTTTCTGTAATGTACGAATAGCTATAAAGTAAACCTGCGCTCCATCGATCTGATAGTATATAATCAACTTGAATCTGAGCCATCCGGGAAAAATAGGATTCCGGAATCCAGGCTTTACGTATTTCCAGCTCTACCTCTCCTTCAACCCGGTGGAGAATTCCAAAGTCGGCAGCCACACCACCCCTGAACTCCTGAGAAAACAGAGTTTGCACGCTTATTAATGACCATAAGAAAAGCCAATATTTCATCCAAATAGCTATTGAATTACCAGTTTACTGATATATGAATTTTTCCCTGTTACAACCTGCACCATATAAAATCCGTGAGGCAATCCGGTATCCAATTCCATTGCGGCATTAGCTGTATAAGTTCCTTTCCATTGAAATTGTAGTGTGCCTTTAATTGAAAATATTTTTATATGAATCTGATCGGCCGGATATGCAAGTTCCAGAGAAACAAAACCATTGGAAGGATTCGGAAAAATGCGCAGAGGATTTCCGAAATTGCTTTCGAGTTGTTGGGTTATCATCTGAGGACGCTGCATGGCAAATTCCTTTAATGCCGTAACATGTCTTTGCCATTTCGGATAATCTACAGGATTGTTCCAGCGGTAGATATGTTCCGGAACTAAAGGTGCATAAATCGATTCGAAATGGGAAATTGCCTGTAGCACCTTTGAAGTGCTGAAGGAGGTATTGATAAGCACATAAAAACGGCGCCGGAATTGCTCTCTGAAAATTTCATTCTGCATGGCAGTTTTCAAAATGAGGGTGCAGAATTCAGGAAATCGCTGATAATCCTCAATATCATTATTGTATTCTGTAAGATGATCGTAGTCCAGCCATATCATACTGGCATCTGAATCGAACATAAAAAACCGCCATCGCGCTGTGTCTGAATTGACTTTCCATATTTCCAGATTGCTTAAAGGCCAGTCAATATCAGAGAGATATAATTTCGCAATAAAGTAGTCAATCATCTCATCCACATCAATTCGCTCTGACAGCTCCTGATAAAAAGTTTCTGATGTGGGGTCAGCCGCTTCAATAAATGCCAGTAGTTCGTTGTAGGCATCAATGGAACCTTCCTCAACAACCACCTCGCGGTCATAGGCAATGATATCCACATCCACATCTTCCAGATTGAAATTACCCTCAACATAGTACTCATTTTCCCGCTCCATGAGGTTATAAATGCCCCAGTATTCTCCATTCATAAAAAGGATAATGGTTTCTCCTGCCTGATAATCAATATTCAGATCCTGTACCAGATAATTGCAGAGTTCTTCTTTTAAAAGCGGTCCCAGTGTGCCCCCTGTAGTCCGAAGTAACAGAACTTTGAATTGATCAATATCGGGTTTTTGGCTAAAAAATGGATATTCAAATGTATTTGGACCATATTCCGAATCGGCATACAACCGCATCGATTTTTGAGGTGACCTTCGTGATCCCCTTCCATGAATGCGAAAACCTGCATCCTGATCAATAATTAATGTTCCTGTGGAATCAAAAATTTCAACATGGGTAGGTCGCTCCCATTTCTCGCCATGCTGATCGAAATTACGGTATAACCCATGCGTATAAATTCCGGTTTCATCATCAAAAAGATTGTTCTCATCGGTGATCAGCGATACAATCGGAACAGGATAGCTTTTTTGAATGTCTGAATTGACAAAATAGGTATTGCTGATTTCATTACTGGCAGGGCATCCGTTGCTATAAACCACCGCACGTAATATATTGCCTTTAAATATTTTATCTCCCGGCTTGACCTCCATCTCCACTTCATTGGCAAACCGGTTTTCAAAGGGCGTTCTGTCTTTGAACTGAAATGTTGTGCTGAAAGTATCCGCTTCTTCATCGGGATCATCTCCATCCAGCGTATATAAAATGTGATTTTCAACATGGAGGTTCGAAAGGGTAACCTCAATCGCATGGTTATAGAAACCACTGTTTAAATTCACAACCAAAGTATCCCTTATATAATTAACAGAAATCGTTTCTGCATTGTTATTGGTTGTTTTGGGTGTTGGAACAGTAACAAAAAAATTGGGCATTCCATCCGGAATCCGCGATAGAGAATGGTTAGAAGGAACACATTGGGGGAATACAGCATCCAGGATATTATCTGAAGGATCCAGAAGATATACAGTCTCATGCATATTGGCAATTTTGAAGCCGGTATGAAACTCAGTGTTAATGATGGTATCCCGGTCCGAAGCAAACACGATCAGATAGGAATGCGGTTGCATCATGTAGGAAGGGAAAGTCCAGAAATCAGTTTTGCTGGTATCATCGGTGATTTTATAATCAGCCAGATCAACAGCAACATCCGATGCATTATACAATTCCAGCCAATCAGGCGTATTACCATAAAAATCCTGAATCAGATCTTTATTTGAATAGCATATTTCGTTAATCACTACAGGTTGCGCAACACCATGGATGGTGATCAACAGAAAAACCGCCAATCCCAAAAAAACTTTCATGGATTCCTCCTGATTAGCCCAACAGAAATTACAAGCATATCATAATTCATAGCTTCATTATAATCCTGGCCCCCAAAAACTTCATATTTCATATGGGCAAACTGATGCCGGTAACTACAATGAAAAAGGATGGAGTATTCAGCATTGATCCCTATTTTCCTGCCAACTCCGGCATCAAAGTATACGCCCCCGTGAAAATCATAACCTTCTAATTCCATGTTGCCCGAATACCAAGCAAAAGAATACCCTATCTGCATTCTAATAAGCGGTGTACTCGCTTTGTTTTTCTTGTAACCTAAAACTTCAATAAACAACGGCATAAAATTTTCATGCTCAAAGTGCATATAGCCAGTACCCAAACCAACGCCAACCGATTCATTCAACATTCTTCCATATGCCCCCTGGAAAGAAAACCCGGGATTATAAATCATGGTATTATTATAAATCTGACCTCCGAAAATATAAGCTGCTTCTAACCGCTGATAGGTTGGAATGGTATCTTGTCCTTTTCCATGAATGGCAAAAAACAACATCAGCAGGAAAACGGTTGAAAATCTACGCATGGTCTTTTCAGTCTTGTGTTTGAACGACAAATATAAGCACTATATAAAGAAAAAAACATGCACTACGGAAACTTTTTTTATATTTTTTGTTTCCATAGTTTTTTTAGTTTATATTTGCGGCATGAATGACGAGATAAAAAACATATTGAACAAAGTGCGCAACTTATACCGTAAGTATGGTATCAAGAGCGTCACTATGGACGATGTGTCCCGTGAACTGGGTATTTCCAAGAAAACACTGTATCAATATGTTCAGGATAAAGACGATTTGGTTCAACAGGTTATTAATCTTGATCTCACATCTCAGCATTACTATCTTCTTGAAAGTTGTAATGAAAATCTGAATGCGATTGAGGAACTTGCAGAAATCGCCCGTTGCATCAGTTATATGTTGAAGGAATATAGTGCGGTAACGGAATATGATCTCCGGAAATATTATCCCGATCTGTATATCCGGATTCGTGAAGTCAGGCGGGAACGCATCCTGAAATTCACCCTGGATAATCTGATGAAAGGAAAGAATGAAGGAATCTACCGTGCAAATCTGAATGTGGATATCATATCAAAACTCAGTCTGGCACATATTGACAGTATTTTTGAAAGCGAGATTATCACCATTTCTGAATTTCTGGAACCCAAATTCTTTTTGGAATATTTTCAATACCATACCAGGGGTATTGTAAATGATAAAGGTCTGAAGATACTTGAAGATCAGGTTCAAAAACTGGAAACCGATTCTAAAACTTAAAAGTTTATTTAAAAACTGTTAAAACCCCATCCAATGAAAGTTGTTAAATTATTAAGCGCCATGATCATCTGTTTACTGGCACTTCCGTTTTATGTTCATGCACAGAATCCGGGAACGCCTATGAAGTTTTCGCTAAGTGAGGCAAAGCAATATGCACTAAATAACAGTCCTGTTTTACTTAATACAGTACGCGATATTGAAATAGCAAAGCAGAAAGTCTGGGAAACGACAGCTACTGGTTTACCTCAGGCTTCCCTGGACGGAACCTATTCTCACAATCCGGAGTTGGCTGGATTTACAAGTTCTTTGCAGGATTTTCCCGGTTTTGAAGATCTGGATCCTGAAGATCTGAAAACGAACTTGTTTGCCAATATTACAGTGAGTCAGTTGATATTTAGTGGCCAGTATCTGATTGGGCTGAAAGCTGCCCGGGTATATAAAAGTCTTTCTGAATTAGCCAATACCAAGTCAGAAGTTACCATTGCAGAAAACATTACAACCACCTACTTTACTGCTTTAATAGCCCGTCAGTCTAAAAGCATCATCGATTCATCACTGGTTACGTTGCAAAAAACACTGTATCAAACAGAACAGATGTTTAATAACGGTTTTGTGGAGGCCACAGATGTAGATCAATTAAAAATTCTGGTTTCTGATCTCAAATCGAATTTATCAGTAGCTAACAGGCAGATTGAGTTACTCGACCGGTTACTCAAATTTCAGATGGGAGTAGCCATTGATCAACCTATTGAACTCACCGACCAGATTGATCCGCTAATTACAGGATTGAATCTTCAGGCCGGTATTCAGGACAGTTTTAAGGTGGCACAGAATATTGATTATCAGCTCATGCTTACCAATGAAAAATTAGCAAAACTAAACATGCAGCAACAAAAAACGCTGTTTCTACCTACTTTATCAGGGTTTTACCAACGGTACGAAGATTTGGACGATAATTTCTTTAACGACCAATCAAAAAATACATTTGGCCTTTCTCTGAGTTTTCCGTTATTCAGCAGTGGGCAAAGAATTTCGCAGGTACAACAACGTAAGCTGGAATATATGAAAGCCCAAACAGAAACAAAAATGGGAACAGATAATCTTCTAATACAATATGAAACTTCACTTTCCGAATTTCTTTCAGCTCGTGATGTTTATAATATGAGAAAAGAAAGTAAAGAACTCGCCTCACGTATCTATGAAAAATCCATCACCAAATTTACGGAAGGTGTTGGATCCAGTATGGATTTGAATGATTCACAAACACAGTACTTCCAGGCCGAAGGCAACTATTTTTCAGCCTTAATGTCGCTCGTTTCAGCCAAATCCAAACTGGAAAGCTTATTTGCAACCACTTCAAACTAACCAAGAAATAATATAATCCATGAACACAATGAAAACGAAAATTCTGATCATTACAATGATAGTCGCTTCTGCTTGTGGCGGAAACAAACAGGCTCAATTAGAGTCACTGAAAAACAAACGCGACAAAATCAATACAGCAATTGAAAAACTGGAAGCTGAAATAGCTGCTTCAGCCGACTCAACTGCCCTGATGGAAAAGGCAACATTCGTATCCGTTACAGAAGCCGCTCCCACGAAATTCAGTCACTACATTGAGGTACAGGGTAAGCTTGACGGCGATCAGAATGTTACCGTGAACCCTGAATCTATGGGAAATATAATTGAAATCAATGCCCATGTCGGACAACGGGTTTCAGCAGGTCAGGTACTTGCGCGTATCAATGCAGCAGGTTATCAGGAACAACTCAAAGGTCTTGAAACCAATTATGCTCTTGCTGATGCGACGTTCAAAAAACAGGAAAATTTATGGAAGCAACAAATTGGTTCTGAAATGCAATATTTGCAGGCCAAAACCAATAAAGAGTCACTTGAATCTCAAATTGCAGCCTTAAAGAAACAGATCGATCTCACTTATATCAAATCGCCCATAAGCGGTACCGTCGAAGAGTCCATGATTAAGATCGGGCAAGCTGTATCTCCTCAAATGCCTGCATTCAGGGTGGTTAATTTTAGTGATTTGAAAGTAACAGCTGAAGTTGCAGAAGCTTACGCATCAAAGATCAATACAGGAGATGAGGTTATCGTTTACCTTCCGGATATCAAGAAGGAAATTACTGCCAAAGTAACCTTTACCAGCAAATACATTAATCCTACAAACCGTACCTATACAGTTGAGGCTAAACTCAAAACTGCAGCAGAAAATCTGAAAGCCAACATGATTGCGGTGCTGAAGATCAAGGATTACGAAGCAACGAAAGCATTTGCAATTCCGGTAAATCTGGTTCAAACCGATAACAAGGGTCAATATGTATTGGTTGCTAATCCTTCTGATAACGCCTATTTTGCAAAAAAACAATTCGTTCAAACCGGCCAGATATATAATGGTGTGGCAGAAATAACCAGCGGAATTGAACCCGGACAACGCATTATTACAAGCGGATATATGAGTCTGGATGAAGGTGAAGCAGTTAGATTTTAATATAGTTAAAGAGCAAACTCATGATTGAGAAATATAAAGAATTTAAACCTACAAGTTGGGCCATTGATAATAAAACCAGCGTATATATGCTGGCCATCATTTTGGCCATCTTTGGTTTCATCAGCTATGTGACGATTCCCAAAGAGCAGATCCCTGAAATAAAGCTTACCTATATTATGGTAAGCACTCCCTATCCTGGTACTTCGCCTGCCGACATTGAAAATTTCATAACCAGGCCGTTGGAGAAAAATATGAAGTCACTGGAAGATATGAAACAAATCACCAGCAGTTCGGTGCAGGATTTCTCAGTGATTATTGTTGAATTCAATGCCGGTATTGATATTACCGTGGCCAAGCAAAGGGTTAAAGATGCCGTTGATAAAACCAAAAGAGATTTGCCCAACGATTTGGACGATGATCCGGAAGTTGCAGAACTTGACTTTTCGGAATATCCGATCATGAATATTAACCTGGTGGGTGATTACAGTCTTCCCCAGTTAAAGGAATATGCCGAGGATATGGCCGACAAGATTGAAGAGGTTCCTCAGATTACCCGTGTGGATATTGTAGGTGCTCTCGATCGTGAAATACAAATCGATGTGGATATGTATAAAATGCAGGCTGCGATGGTCACTTTTACAGACATCCAGAATGCCATACAGCGTGAAAACGTTACTGTTTCAGGAGGTAATATTGATATGGAAGGCATGAGCCGTTCCATACGTGTTGTGGGTGAGTTTTCCGATATAGAAACCATTCAGAACATATCTGTCATTTCTTCCAGTGGTGCGGTTGTAAAGCTTTCTGATATTGCAGAAGTAAAAGACTCGCATAAGAAAGCCGATAGTTTTAGCCGACTTGCAGGAGTAAACGTAGTTACCCTCAATGTAATCAAGAAAAGCGGTGAAAACCTTATCGATGCCGCCGATCAGATTAAGGTGATTACCGATAAGATGCAAGCTGACGAATTGCCCAAAGACCTTAAAATTGTATTGTCAGGCGACCAGTCGCATTTAACCAGGGTGATTCTGAAGGAATTGAACAACACCATCATCATTGGTTTTATACTGGTAACCATTGTACTGATGTTCTTTATGGGATTAACCAACGCCCTCTTTGTAGGACTTTCAGTTCCTCTTTCCATGGCACTGGCCTATATTGTAATCCCCACTCTGGATTTTACCATGAACATGTTAGTGATGTTCTCTTTCATATTTGCGCTAGGGATTGTAGTAGATGATGCCATTGTGGTCATTGAAAACACACACCGGATTTTCACAAAAACCCGTATGGATATTGTAAAATCTGCTAAAGCAGCAGCCGGAGAGGTATTTGTTCCCATATTGTCCGGGACCCTGACTACCCTTGCTCCTTTCTTCCCGCTCGCCTTCTGGCCGGGTGTAATTGGAAAGTTCATGTATTATATTCCAATTACATTGATAATTACGCTGATTGCATCATTGATTGTAGCTTATCTGTTTAATCCGGTTTTTGCAGTTACTTTCATGAAACCCGATGAAGAAGAGGGACACGTACGTAATAAAAGAGTTATCTTTAAAAACGCAGGGATCATTCTGGGTATATCTGTCCTGTTCTATATTTTCGGGTTTTCAGGCAGTAAATTTTTTATGGGGCTTGCCAACCTTACTGTATTTGTTGCACTAAGTTACGTAGGACATAATTTATATATGTGGAAGGTTCTTTTACGCTTCCAGCAACGGGTAATTCCCAAAATGCTGAGTATTTATGAACGTACATTACGCTGGGCATTGAGAGGTCGCAGACCGAGCAGATTATTGTGGCAATTGGTGGGTCTGTTCATTTTAAGTCTGTTTATTTTCGCACTCAGCAAGCCCAATGTATTATTCTTCCCCAGTGGTGACCCTGCATCGATATATGTAAATATTAAAATGCCTATCGGAACCCAGGTGGAAGTAACAGATTCTGTTACAAGGGTTATTGAAGCCAAGGTATTTCGTGTATTGGGTGATAGCAACCGCATTGTTGAGTCGGTGATCGCCAATGTAGCTAAAAATGCTACTTCGGATATGTTTGCTTCAGATGCTGCCAATCCAAATATGGCCCGTATTTCCATTAATTTTGTCGAATTTGCCAAAAGGCATGGTGAAAAGACAACCCCTTATATTGATAAATTGCGGCAAGAGGTTAAGGATATTGCAGGTGCTGAAATTACAGTAGATAAAGAAGACGATGGTCCTCCTGTAGGAGCTCCGATTAATATTGAGGTTTCCGGTGAAAATCTGGAAGACTTAATTCTAACAACAAACCGACTGCGGAGATTTATCGATTCGCTCGAAATTGGAGGAATTGAAGAACTGAAATCTGATTTTGAAACCTCACAACCTGAGCTGATTGTTAATATTGACAGACAACGTGCGAATCGTGAAGGTATTACCAGTGGTCAGATCGGTATGGAAATCCGCACGGCTATAACGGGTGCTGAAGTTTCAAAATTCCGCGAGGAAGAGGATCAATATCCAATCCAGCTCCGCTATAATGAGGATGTTCGTGAGAATATTGACCGGTTGATGAACCTCAAAATTACCTTCATGGATATGGCTTCGGGCAAGCTTCGGAGCATTCCTTTATCATCTGTGGCTACGGTTACCTATCAGAATACCTATGGTGGGATTAACAGAAAAGATTTGAAACGATTGATTGTCCTATCTTCCAACTTGCTTTCTGGTTATAATTCGAATGCTGTAAATGCAAAAATCCGCCAGGTCATGCCGAAATTTCAAAAGCCCGAAGGCGTTGAAATATCTCTTACCGGTGAACAGGAGGACCAGGCTGAAAACATGGTATTCTTATCCATGGCTATGATGGTTTCTGTATTCCTGGTACTGTTTATTTTGGTTACTCAGTTTAATTCGACAAGCAAGCCGATTATCATCCTGTCTGAAATCCTGTTCAGTATTACCGGAGTTATTTTGGGATTCACCATCTTCAATATGGACTATTCCATTATCATGACCGGTATGGGTATTGTTGCGCTGGCAGGTATTGTAGTGCGAAATGGAATTTTGCTTGTTGAATTTACAGATAGATTGAAGGAGGAAGGGGTGCGAACCCGTGAAGCCATCATTCAGGCCGGAAGAATCAGAATTACGCCAATTGTACTTACAGCCACAGCAACCATACTTGGGTTGATTCCCCTGGCAATCGGTTTAAATATCAATTTTGCTACATTACTGACCGACCTCGATCCTCAATTCCATCTTGGAAGCGATACCAAGGCATTCTTCAGCCCACTGGCATGGTCCATTATTTTCGGACTTTCATTTGCCACTTTCCTGACCCTGTTAATGATACCGGTGATGTACAGCGCACTTCATGTAACCAAAATAAGGTACTACAGAGCAAAACATCACAGAAAACTCAGAAAGGAAGAGAGATTAGAAAGATACCGAGCAAGAGAAAATTATAGATAAATGATGTATCTTGATAAAAAGAAATCCGGCGTCACATGTGGCGCCGGATTTTTTATTATTGCGCATGCAAAATCAGGTTTCCCTGATCGATGATTTGCGTATTGCTATCTTCGTGGATAACAATCCGGGTGCCATTTTCAACAATATTGCCAATTATGGAAACGCGACCGTTGTCTTTTCCGTTCACTTTTATAAAACACGAAGCAGATCCCTGCAAAACGCTGTTTTTAATAATAATATCCTTTCCGTTTTGTATGATCATTCCTGAAGGACTGTCCGTTTCACTCTTCAATTGCATATTGCTAAAGGATGCATTTTCAACATCTTCTAGAAATATGGCCGGCCGCATATCTTTCTCCTGATAGGTACATGCGCAATTCTCAAACTGGACATTGCTGGCATGACGGATATAAAAACCATATGCCGGTAGCGATCCAAACATTGTTGCCTCAGGATAATCTTTCGGTTTTTCGGGAGTTTGCCTGTATATTTCATCTGTGGAACAACCCCCTGCCTGTTCGAAATAAATATCACTGAGCCGGATATTCCGCACCGGAAATCCAGGTTGACCCGTTATAGAACATCCGATATTGCCTGCATTATGAATGAGGATGTGGCTGATGGTAATATCGGTAAGTATTCCTACATTTTTGATTTCTATATTTTTGCTGTATGACCGGGCTCTGTTTCCCAACCGGATAAACAATGGTGATTCGGTACCCTGAATTTCAATCGTACTGATTACAATGCCCATCATGGTTCCTCCATCTACTATTTCCAGAGATATTCCGGATGTTCCGTTGGCATTTCCGAAAAATGCAGGGGCATTGAGAAGTGAGGGTTTAATAACACAATTGGTAATGGAAATATTCTTAAAACCTCCGTTCGATTCAGTTCCCATTTTTATTGCGTTACAGCGGCTGCTGATTACACAATTGGTAATGGTAACATTTTCACAAGGCCGTGGTGAAGTGCTTTTAAGTGTAATCCCATCGTCATCCGAATCCGAAATAATATCAGAGACTACCACATTCCGGCAACCATCAATGTCAATTCCGTCGTTATTGAAATTATTGCGGTTGATGATCCGAAGCCCACTGATTTGCATTTCTTCACATGCAAGATAATGCTGCATCCAGCAAGCCGAGTTTTTAAGGGTAATGTTTTCCATAGTTACCTGCCGACACCCGATAAACCGCAATAAATGCGGACGCGTAATGCCCTCGTCATTCCAGCTCATTTTTTTGAACCCACTCCCCTGCCCGTTGATCTCTCCAAATCCGGTAATACTAATATGCTCAGCGTTTTCGGCATAAATCAACTGAACAGTTGCTTCTTGCGTGCGGAGTGAGATATAATCAGGCTTAATGGCCTTATAATCCTTAATGTTTCTGCTTCCAAATAAAACAGCACCCTGTTCCAGGTATAGTCCTACATAACTTTTGATAATCAGAGTTCCGGTTTTAAAATGCCCTGCCGGAATAATCACCGTACCACCGCCATTTGCAGAACATTGATCAATGGCTTTTTGAATAGCTTCTGTACTGAGAACACTGGTATCCGGTGTGGCACCAAAATCCAAGATATTATATTCCGCAGCTTTCACACCGGATGCACACAATGTGATAAACAGACCAATAAAAAATAGTATGGGTTTCATAGGTAATTCAGATTTTAAGGTAGTGGTTTTAATCCTTCCCAGGATACTTTCCAGGTTCCATCTTTTGGAAAGCCAGGTTCGGATATGGTGGCGCCATCATAACCAGCGCACATCATTGAAATAGCGGTTAGCAAGCCCCCATTTCCAGGTAAATAAATTTTAAGACGGTCGTTTTGATAATTATGACCATTCGTTAAATAAGTATTTGTTGGGACTTCCATAAACAATGCATCAATTGCCTTATCGGGCATACCAAGTCGTGTTGCCGCCATAGCAATCATCGGGAAATCCCATCCCCATGTATCTTTCCAATGCCAGTTCTTCCAGGTATAATCGAAAGTGGCTTTCATCAGTGCCGTATCCAATAAACCATTTCCGGGAAGCATTCCAAAAGTACCGGCTGTCATAGGATGATCGGTCATGTAAAGTGGATTGGTATATGAGTCAGGAGCACTTTCAGCAGCGAGATACAAACTGTCGTTTCTGGGAAAAGCAGAAAGATGGTTCAATACTTTTTCCCATGCTTCCACCTTGGGCTGGCCCAGTCTTTCTTTCCATTTTAATGCGGTTTCCAATCCCCAATGCCAATAGCTCAATTCAAAAGGCGGATTAATAGTTGTTGCTGCCGGGAAACGCTCCTGGGCAGGAATGAGTGTGGGTCCAAGCACATAACGGTTATTAATACTATCGTACCATGCATAGGAAGCCATAAAATCAGCGGTAGCATATACCAGATCGGCATATGCTTCCAATATAGCCTTATCATTATTATTCCGATAGCACAATTCAGCCAGATAGATAAAATGTGGTTGTTGCCAAATGAGAAACGCTCCTACATTTGAAGGACTGTCAAATCCGGTTGGATCGGTCATTTTTGGCCAGCGGACTCCTTTAAAACCTTGCCGTGATGCAATCAACCGGGCATTTTCTTCAATACTTCCATAGTATTCCATACTGTTTTTAAGCAATTCTTCATGATCCCATAATGCAAAATGAGCCCCATGCCACCAGTGCATTTCCATATGGAATTTTCCAAACCAGCTGTTAAAAGTGAGTCCGGTTTCCTGTGGGGGATAAAGACCGGCACATTGAATTTTTGTAAGATATCGTGAAAGAATGATTCTTCGCTCCAGCTCCCTGGCACGGGGATCGGTACTTCCCGTAAAATCCACTGCGCCACCGGTACTCCAGAATGCTTCCCATGTTAGGGCATTATCTTGAGCCGTTTCGTTGAATCCTGGTAAATCCATCACCGGTTCTTCTGCAGAAAACATGCAACTGAATGAAAAATGGTCCAACCCCTTAGCAGGAACGAGCATAAAATCATGATCTTTTTGTTTTTCTGCCATTGCCTTTCCCTTCCATTTCAGTTTAACAAAATATTCCGTGGAATCGAGCTGTCTGCGAATTTCAGCATAGCCCGAGGCACCCTTTGTAAGTATCGACTGGTGGCGGTCGGGCTGATTCCAGTCACACCCGCTATCGGTATGCTTGCCACTGGGATAAGGAAATCTTAACCGGATCCGGATCTGTCCCTTTTTGAGTAATTCCGAATGCACCTCAGTGGAAATCATATCAAGTTGCTGATGGGCATAAGTGACGACTTCAACTACTGAATTGTCAATGGTAAAAACACTGTGTATTTTTCCATTCCATGGGTTCAGCGTTTGCTTGATCATCTTTATCTCACTGGCTTTAACCGATGATCCATCCTCATGAATGAAGTCAAAACCGACCATGCCCAGATGCATCCTGTGCAAATTTTGCCGAAAAAATACAGATGCCTCCCGGTTTTGCTTGGGCTCTACAGGCTCAACATCATAAGGAATCTTCCGGTTATGAAAGTCGAATTCCTTTAATGTCTCTTCGTATCGGTAACTGTTGGAATTGGGAAAACTATGCCATCCCCAGTCGGATTGCGTACCCAGAGGAATGCCATTTTCATATATATTAAAGAATGTTTGTAATCCTGTGAAATCCGCTGTAAAAGCAAATTTCCCATTCCCAACCGAGAGCGGAGCCATGGTGTCGATTCCGTTTATCATAGGCTGATTGCGCAGTACAAGTGCTTTTCTGTCAATTTTCTGAGAATAGCAGTAACTGACCTGCAATAGCATCAGAAGGCAAAAAAACAACATGGTTAAATGCCCTTTTATATATATATTTTTCATTTTTGACAGAATTAAGATGGTCATTTTCAGGGCAAGGGGGCTTGAATAAAAGTCCAGTTCCGCGTAATCCTGGTAAGTGATTTGGGAATACCCGCCTGTTCTCCCTGAACCACACCTTTCCATTTACCATTTTTGTCCATCCATAATGCGATATCTGTTCGTTCATCCAGGCGGATCTCAAAGGTGCCGGTTTTAAAATATTTAAGGCCCCCGGCAGCCAAAGCTGACAATTCCCCCTTTTCATTCAGGCGGACCGCAAAAATTCCGACAGCATCAATAGCTACGTCCTTATTTTGCAGTTTGAACATTGTTTGAATGGTATCTCCACTAACATCTTGTGTGGCAGCTATCTGAATATGGGTTCCATCTATAAGCCGACTGAAACCTGAATTTGCAGGAGCGTAAGAGGCATGAGGGAAGTCGCGTAGTCCAAAGAACTTATTGTCAATTACAAAAGTAGCAGGGGTTACAGAAGGAATATGATCCGTTTTCAATTGTTGCAGAAGTGCATTCCAGATCATAACCGGATCATCGGAAGCGATCATCATTTCCGGCAACATTGCTTTCGTATCCAGTTCATTCCCATTAAAGTCTTTTGACCATTCACCCACCCGATATAATGCAGTTTTTCCCGGTTTCACCTGGTTGAAAAATTCTGCCATCTCTTTATTCTCAAACTCGGGATGATAAAGAACCACAGCGTTATAACGTTGCATGCCGTAAACAATATATCCTTCAGCATCTACCTTAATACTTTGATTCCATATTTCAGAGGTTGGTATCAGATCGGCAGGATACCCCTGATGCCAGAGGCTGTCAATTAACCCCATTCCAACATCATCATAGTGGGGACCTGCCCAGTTCATGGCAGCGGCATGACCGAATAGTACTGCTACACGACAATCCAGAGGGCTTTCTGTAATATAATTCAGCATACGAATGCGATTTTCAGCCTGCATGAACTTTTTATTATAGAGAGAATGATAGGAAAGATAGTCGATTCTTCCTCCTCCGAGCGCGGAGCTCCATATTTGAACACCCAGGTCGGCTTTGTAATACATATTATACCAGATAGCGCTTCCCCATTTCTTACATAATGCAGTTCGGACAGCGTATGGGGCTACTTCATCGGTTTGGGCCCAATCCCTTTTGGTTGTCCACCAATCCAGACCATTTTTCATGAACTCACATTTGTCGGGATAAGGCCACCATGTAGAGTGAACTGTAACAGCTGCATCGGGTCCGAAAACCTCTTTGGTTGTATTATAAAAATCGGTTTCCAACACAGTATTCCTTTCTGTTGACATACACATGAAATGGTTCACGGCCATCTGACGCAGACTTTCTTTTCCTGATACAGGAAAGGCCATCAGAAAACAGTCGAACAACAATTCCCTGCCCCCTGTTCTTTCGGCATACATGGCAGCTCTGAATTGGGAATACCAGAAATCATGAAACCCCTGACGGTAAAACCTGGGATAGTAGGGCGGAAAACCCCATTCATCCTTGCACACTCCTGCGGCTTTTACATCGGCATATTGCCGGATGATATTCTGCTGAAATTCCATGATGTGCGGGCCAAATATATCGGGATATAGATGGGTAAAAGCAACCATAACGCCGGCATGGGACTGACCTTGAATGGTCGTCGCAGAAGAAGGAACTCTGACTTTTATGGAATCCTTGTTGGCATAAACCACCCTGCAACGACTTGTAATGTCATTAATAGATAACTCATCAATACCTTCTGAAACGCTTTTATATGCGTAACAACGCAGAAATTCGCCTTTCAGGGCATTATGATGGGGAATGTTTCCTCCGGAATAATGATCGTTCAGGCCGATACTGGGAATGGTTACATCCAACGAATCAGCTTGTGATAATTCAATTTCTTTAATGCGCAACATTTGTTGTAATTCATCGGGATGTTCTTTCTGATATGCTCTTCTGGCACTTCGAATATCAAGATCGGGAACCAGAGCCATATTATTTTGCGCTGCGTATTCAGCTGCTTTCTTAACCTGATCATGTATTTCGGCATCCACCACCTCCTTATCGGGAAATCGTAAAAAAGGAATAATAAAATTAAAAGGTGAATGGGTTGCAGCTTTATCTATCGACGATTTAAACCCATCCTGTTTTAATTCGTTTTCACCCCATACCCACACACCGAATACCGGCATGATATCATTGGGCAATTTATTAGGTACCATTCCGGGTGGTATTTGGGCAACCCCTTTGTATTTAACTTGAGCATATGTGCCAATAGACAGAAATGCCAATAACACCGTAAGGATATACGGAATATATATTTTTGTTTTCATTTGAATCAATTTTTAGGTCCGTCGTAGCTATAATGAAACCAGTCGAATAAAGCATTCCCACCGTTAGTGGTGGTGTTGTAGCTGAAAAGACCTATTTTTGGTCCCTTCCAGAAGCCATTATTCGCCATAAAGGGTTCGCCAATGGGTTGGAAATTCCGGTTATCCGTACTGAAGTAAAATTGGTCCCCATTGGGTTTTATAGATACTGTAACCTTCAGATAAATTTTGGAGGCCTTCACAGGCTGGGTGTTAGTTTTTCCGTTGAAATTTGTAATCAGTGAAAGATTTCCTGCGTTATTTGAAATCCCAACATAATTAAACTGTTTGCCCATTATACATAGGCCCGCAATTTGACCCTCTTTCATTCCCTGAGTCAGAATACAGGTCACTGCCTCGCCCTGATCGCCCATAATTTTCTGCGTAATGGTATTTTTGGCTTTTGGAAATTCTGTTGCCTGCAAGGCATTAATTACAAAATAACCGGGATTGCTGACAAGCGACCATGATTCGTTTACCGGGTTATGATTCCATGCCCATTGAAATCCGAGGCGGTTTGTATTAAATTCATCCGATGTCTGTGGGGCCTGAATCGGATAAGTCGTACCCACATCAGGTTTTTTCCAAACATATACAGGTTCTCCGATACCATTCAAGTCCATGTCCACGCCAATTATAGGCCAATTGTCTTTCCAGGTTACCGGCTGCAAATGAACTACCCTGCCTATATTTTCGCGACTCTGAAAATGCATAAACCACCAATCACCATTGCTAAGTTCGATCAATGAACCCTGATGAGGTCCGTTAATCGGAGTAATCCCTTTCTCAAGAACAACCCTTTTCTCATAGGGTCCAAAAATATTTTTCGAACGCAGTATGGTCTGCCATCCGGTTGCTACACCCCCTTCAGGAATGCTTAAATAGTAATAACCGTTTAATTTGTGAATTTTGGTGCCTTCAGCAGTAGGTCCTGTATATACGGTGACACCTTCGTCCATCAGTTTTTTCCCATCTTCACTTAATTTATGAATGATAATGGGTCCGGCTCCTTTTTTACTTCTTCCCAGATATCCCTTTCCATCTTCATCCCAAAAAGGACAGGGGTCCTCCCATCCAGCAACTTGGGCAACCTGAGTAACAGGCGCCCAGGGACCTTCAGGTTTTTCAGCGGTTGTCATAAACAGCCCTTCATCGGGTGTACAGAAATACAGCCAAAACTTATTGCTATGAAAACGTATTGCCGGAGCCCAACTTCCACCTGCATAACGTTCATTGCTGTCGAATTTCGAATCGAATTTGAATTCATCATAAACCCGTGCAATAATAGTCCAGTTCACCAAATCTTTCGAGTGCAGAACAGGTATTCCCATGAAATGGAATTCTGAACATACCATATAAAAATCTTCATTCACACGAATTACATCCGGGTCAGAATAATCCGCATTTAAGACAGGGTTGATATAGGTTCCGTTTCCCTGATCTCCCCACGATCCGGTTTGTTTACCTGAATTTTGGCCCCTCAGATAAGGGATAAGCGCAATTAGCAGGATAGCACTTACTAAAATTTTTGCGTTTTTCATTTTATTCTCAGTTTTCGCAAAAGATAAGAATCATTCATGAATTAAAAAAAGACATTTTGCGAATGCCGAAAGTCTATCTACCTTTAGGCCATATTCCCCGATCAATGCACATGAATCATTATGGAGAAATCGCCGCTCTTATGGTGGCTTTCTTTTGGTCTATCACCGCACTTGCATTCGAGTCTGCCAGTAGAAGTGTTGGATCCATTCCGGTAAACATTATCCGGTTGATCATAGGACTGCTCTTTCTTTCCATCATGACTTTTTTTAGCCGGGGTTTGTTTATGCCTTCGGATGCCGGCACACATCAATGGATATGGCTTTCTGTTTCAGGACTCATTGGTTTTGTAATTGGTGATTTTTTTCTTTTCAAGTCATTTACAATCATCGGTGCATGGATTGCCATGTTGATAATGACACTGGCTCCCCCAATGGCAGCACTTTTCGGATTGATTTTACTGGATGAGCGTTTATCCATTTTGTCTATTTTGGGAATTATAATAACCATTTCCGGTATTATCATTGCTATGTTCCGGCGAGATAAGACCGACCGGAAAGTAAAAATGGATAAGCCGGTTCTCGGAGTTCTTTATGCCTTTGGCGGAGCTGTCGGACAAGCATTGGGAATCGTTTTTAGCAAATATGGAATGCGAAATTATGATCCTTTTGCTGCAACGCAGATTCGTATTATTACCGGCATTATCGGTATGATTGTGATTGTAACCCTGCTGAAAAAATGGCAGCCGGTTTGGAAAGCCTTCCTTCAGAAAAAGCCAATGATGCGTATTTCCATTGGTGCCTTTTTTGGTCCCTTTCTTGGTGTATCTTTTTCCCTTGTTGCCATTCGTTATACTTCAACAGGTGTTGCTTCAACCATAATGGCCATGGTTCCTATATTTATAATCCCGCCAAGTATCTGGTTCTTTAAGCATAAAATTACAACCCGTGAAATTATTGGCACGCTGGTGAGTCTGGTTGGTGTTGTATTATTCTTTTTATAATTTGCATAAAACCAACGTAAATTGTATTTTCGGCTTTCCAAAAACTTTTGTTATGAACGACTATTTTAGAAGAGCTATAAAGTTCTTTCTTTACATTGGAGCGATTTTCATCCTGGTCCTTTATGTGATACCGATGCTTTCAGGAGATAAGGTGGGTTCTTTAGGTGAAGTCCTTCATGAACGCCGCTTTAAAATATTCCTGGCATTTATTGTTGCATATGGATTTCTTTTTCCTGCGATTACTTTTACCCGGTTAAAAAGGCATCTGAACGGCACATTTGAAAATAACCGGGAAATTTTCGACCAGGCATTTAATAACTACAATTACATTAAAACTGAGGAGACTCCTGACAAAATAGTATATAGAAAAAAAGCAGTTGGCGGCCGTTTGATACAATTATATGAAGATGCCATAACTGTTTATACAAAAGAAGATCCTGTGATCATTTCAGGCAATACAAAATATGTATCCAGGGTAAACAGGTTGATTGATCAGTTGATTCAGCGGAAAAGCGAGGATTAGCTTAAAGCAGGGAATTTTTACTTTTCAGCACATGGTATCTGTGCGAAGCCTTTTCCCAATCCACCACATTCCAGAATGCTGTAACATATTCAGAACGAATATGCTGATTTTTCATATAAAAGGCATGCTCCCATAGGTCGATGCATAAAATTGGCATTCCCTTTACAGGCATTCCTTCCATTACAGGGTTATCATTATTTTGTGTGGACATAACCTGCAGCCTTCCCGAATTATCCAGGATGAGCCAAGACCAACCCGATCCAAATACAGAAGAGGTTTCATGTTGGAACGATTCTTTAAATGCTTCAAATGACCCGAAGTCATGTTCCACTGCTGATAAAAATTCAGCGGAAGGTTTTTTGTTTTTATCGGGTGAAAGTGAACGCCAGAATAGGTTATGGTTAAAAAATCCTCCAGCTTGCTGAGTAACTGATTCTGGATATTTCGAACTGTTTCTTAATATCTTATAAGCACTTGTCCCCTTAAAACGATGTGATTTTGCCAGATCATTCAGATTCCTGGCATAGGATGCGTGATGTTGGTGGTAATGAAGTTTCAAGGCACTTTCATCAAACCAGGGCTCCAGGCTGTTCAGCGCATAGGGTAAAACGGGCAACCGATAGATTCCATCCCATGAAGGGCGGAAAGATGTGGCTTTAAGTTTGGATCTGAAACTCAATGCGAATACTCCGGCTGCTCCCAGAACTACTGATTTGATGAAAGTTCTTTTATCCACTATAGCGCACTAATGATGAACAATATATTGGACACAAAGATACAAAAAAAACAATACGATAAAAAGCAAGCCTATTTGATCGGCTTTTCGGGATATAAAACAACCCGGATATAATTTTTGAGGTTAATCCGGTTTGCAGCCGCCTGAAGCTCTTCTGCCGATAGCTCTCTTATCCATGTTTCATATTCATTAATAAGCTCAGGATATTCATAACGATAACCTTTCATCAGTTCGCTGAGCCAGAAGCTGTTTTCTTTCAGGTTCTTTTCAAGGTCGCGTTTTTGAGCCTCCCTGACTTTTGCCAGATCTTCCGGCTTCACTCCTGTTGTTTGAATGGTTTTAATTTCATTCAGTGCTGCTTTGGTAATAGTAGCGGTATTATCAGGAGAACAGGGGATTACAATGTTTAAAGTATACCTGGAATAGGGAACCTTACGGACATTACCGGCAGATCTCATGGTATATGCGCCACTTAATTCTTCACGAATTACATCAAGATAACGTACATTCAGCAATTGTCCCAGGGATTCGAAATCATAATTTGCCTTGATGTTCCATTCAAGAGGCATTTCAAAATAAAGTCCCAATAAACTTTTCGGATCAGTTCCTTTATAAACCGGCACATCTGCCTTTTTTGCAGGAGGACGGATGCCCATATCCTTCCAGCTCTCCTGCCGGCGTGTTGCGGGCAAACTCGCCAGATACTTTTCAATAAAAGGCTTCACACTATCTACCTTAAATGCCCCCACTATAAAGAATGTGAAATCTGAAGCATCAGAAAACCGATCCTTATAAATCTCTATCATCCGGTTCATATCCACAGTTTCCATTTCCTTTTCTGTAGGAATTACATCAGCAAGTCTACTATTCTGGGTAATGGCTTTTACAAACTGGTCACTAAAATAAGTTTCGGGACTTGATAAGGCGTTCTTGAAATAATCTTTTTGCATCCGCATCAACGAAACAACCATTGCGCTGTCTTTGCGGGGTTGGGTAAAATATAAATAATTCAACTGGAACATGGATTCCAGATCGCGGGGAGCGGCAGAACCGCTCATTCCTTCATAATAATCATCAATATAAGGAGTAAGAGAGACTGTCTTTCCGGCCATAATTTTAGTCAGGTCGCTCAGTGAAAATTTGCCCGCACCGCATTGAGAAATAATATCATCGCTGAAATAAGCCGAGAAGTGATCGGCATTTTCGTAAACCGAATAGCCTCCTGCACTATAGGCACCGAATAATACCTGATCGTTTTTGAAATCAGTAGGCTTAAGAACCACTTTTGCTCCATTGGAAAGTTTCATCTCCACAGTACCAAGCTTTTCATTCTTGCGGGCAAGCAGAATTCTTCCCTTTGCCGGCATATCTTCTATTAATTGATCACCTGTGATTTTATCTTCATAAGGGGTGATTTCTGATGCCAACACCAAATCGATTTTTTCCATCACAGTCTTTTCAATAGGCAAAGTAAAACCCTCTTTTTCAGGCCCAAGCAAGATAAGAACCCGGTTGTCTTTGGTATAAAGCTGTTTCGATAATTCATTAAGTTCTTCAACTGTAATTCCCTCCATGTATTCCTTAGCAAAATTATATTCAAATTCAATTCCGGGAATGCATTCCTGTAAAGTGAAGTTGCGTACATATTCACTTGCAAGTGCTTCTGAATTGGTTTTGTCACGTTCGTTATAAGCATTCTCATACATGGTGAGAATTTCTTTTTTCTGTCTTTTCAACTCACTTTCGGTAAAGCCATAGCGCAGCATACGTTCAGCTTCAGTAATTAAGGCTTCCAAACCCTTATCGACACTGTTTTCATTAGTTGCAACAATAATTTGAAAAAGACTGTTCTCCGGAAACATATCTTCAAAAGTAGCCTGGCCTCCCATAATCGGGGGATCGGCCTTTTCACGAAGTTCATTATAACGTTGCGTTAACATCCCACCGATGAGCAGGGTGCCGATTTGCTTTCTATAATCGCTTTGTTTAACCGCCACAATGGGATCCACCCTGCATAACATGGCGATTTGAACAACAGGCATTTCCTTATCGGTCATTATCAAGGTTGAAATACCCGGTTTATTGGGGATTTCAAAACGGTTCCGTGGTTTCTCCTGCTCCGGATTCCTTATTCCGCTGAAATGAGCAATGATTAATTTTTCCATAGCATCCGGATCAATATCTCCTACAATGATGAAAGCCATCAGATTTGGACGGTACCAGTCGGAATAAAATCCCCGGATACGCTCATATGGCGCTCCTTCTATAACTTCCTTCTTCCCTAACGGTATTCTCTGGCCATATTGCGAGCCTTCAAATAAAAGTGGAAACATCTTATTGTTGAGCCGTTCTGAAAATCCCTGATAAAGGCGCCATTCTTCCACAATAATTCCTCTTTCCTTGTCAATTTCAACCGGATCGAAACTTATATTATGCGCCCAATCTTCCATTATTTGAAATCCGGTTTCAACAACACCAACAGAATCCGTTGGAAGCGTAAGCATATAAACAGTTTGAGCAAAGCTTGTTCCGGCATTCACTTCCGGTCCAAATCGCGAGCCAATGGATTGCATATAATGTACCAGATCGTTTTTGGCAAAGTTCTTGGTACCGTTAAAAGCCATATGCTCTACAAAATGAGCAAGTCCCCGCTGATCTTCTTCCTCTAAAACAGATCCTGCTTTTACTGCAAGTCGCATTTCTACACGGTTATCGGGCTTTTCATTTTTACGGATATAATAAGTCATTCCATTCTCCAATATGCCGATCCTTACCTTTTCGTCAACAGGAATAGGTTGATCCAATGCATTTTGGGAACGTGAAGGAATACTCAGCGTGAGTAAAACACAAACTGAAATAAGGGTTTTCAGAAAAGATAAATGATTGTTTTTCATGACAAATAGGATGTAACGTTATTATTAGGGGTGTGTATCTTACAAAAATAATGTTTTTGTTTCGGATGATCTAAAAAAGATCAAAAAATCAGGAGATTCCGATGCGTTCTCCAATGCGGACCAAGGTTTCCATTCCGTTGGATGACTGAAAAAGGATGTCATCGTCAGGTTTAATTTTGTCGCGCTTAAAAAACTGAACGATTGTGGAACCTCCAAATTCAAACCAGCCCTTTTCTTCTCCCTTGCTGAAAGAACACTCTTTTCGGTTATGTAAAACTACTTTACCAACCATCAATGCTCCCACTTCAAAGTGCAATACTTTTCCAAAATGATCTGTATGCAAAATGGTCATTTCACGATAATTTCGGGCCATCAATGAATCCACTGAGGAAAGTGCAATTGGATTTACCGAATGAAGCAACCCTTTTATACGACGGACTTCATCTTGTTTCCCGGTGTCAATATAACAAAAACGATGGTAATCACAAGGCGCCAGCCGATATACAAAACACCAGCCACCTGCAAATTCATCCGCCAAATTTTCATCACGAATGAAATCTTTAAGCATATACCAATACCCTTTTACAGGAATCGCATTTTCTTTTGACATGTCGAAAACAAACAATCGCGAATCTGCCGGGGATATCAAATGGATAGGATTTGGATCCACAGGACGGCAGGCGGGGTTTAATTCGCGTATAAAAAAATCATTCAGACTTTTAAATGAATCAACCGGGTTTTTAATCTCTGCCGTGTGAATTTTATACTGCCTGATAAAATTTGGGATCAGTCTTTTACTTCTTCTTGATCTTACATAACGACCATATAGGGCTGAAATGTACCGCCTGCTTAAAAATCCTGTAAGCGCTTTTCCGGTTAGAGAATGATATAAAAACGAAAGTACACCGGTATTTCCAGAGATCTCGTTTTCCTCTGTACGGGTTATCCTGTTAAAAATGATATGATTATTCACCTGCATACTGTAAAACCTGAACAAAAATAATATAATCCGACGATTTTCGGGCTTCGTAACATTCACCGTGCAAAAAAAACCGTTTACCGGAAAATTCTTTCGCTTTGTCTAATTTTCATATCAGGAGAATAAACAGAAACATACATTTGATCATGCTTTCAATACTTATATCAAAATTTAGTATTTAAAAAATAAACAAACCCGCAACCTTTGAAGTTAATAATAGTCTTTGATATTAAACACCCAACAAAAACCCATGTTTACTGCTGTTCAATTATTTGCTTTTTTTATTTTTGATTCGGTTTCTCATGAACCAACTCAAATTCAAAGAGAAAACCGTCCGGTACCGATATATTCCAAAATGCAATATGCCGGTAACATCGGACTGGGATCTATCGGATTTGGAACCTTTCTTTTTAATGACAAAGTATCCGTTGACTTCAGCTTTGGCTATCTGCCTGCATCAAAACAATCACAAAGTGTAAGCACTCTGGCACTTAAACCTGCATTTCGTATTTGTTCAGTAAAGGGCAATTACCTGCAATGGGGCATGTATAGCGGAATTTGTGTCACATACAGCATGACCAAAAATACATATGCATCTTATCCTGATCATTTTCCAAAAGGATATTATATGAGCAATGCCTTTCACTTTAATCCATTCGTGGGTATGAAAATCATGCCACGAAAAAGTGACAGGCCTCATGCACATAGCTTTTATGCAGAACTGGGAACCGTAGACTACAAATTATGGTATGCCTTATCGAACAAAAAGGTAAGTGCCCTTAACATTTGGAATGTTTGCTTCGGAATAACGCTTCCGCTAACAAAATAATTGATCATGAAGCGTTTAAATATATTATTGCTCCCATTTTGCCTGGTTTTGTTTTCATGTGATGACTGGTTTGAATACAGTCCGTATGATACGGAGATTAAAAAGAAACATCTGAACAGTGAGGAAGTCTCCGATATTGAGATGACTGCTATTCAATGCGATACGTTCAAATTTGCTGTAATTTCTGATATACACGACAACTACGATGATTTATCCGATGCCATCAGACAGATGAATCTTCATCTGGATCTGATGTTTGTGGTTTGTTGTGGAGATATTACAAACAGCGGATTGGCACAACAATTCGAATGGTATATAGAAATGATCGAAAAATCACGTATACCCTTTATTACCTTAATAGGTAATCATGATTACAGATCGAATGGTAGTGCAATATATAAGAAAGCATTTGGCCCGGTTAACTTTTCTTTCAAAGTAGAAGGATACGAGTTCATTTTATTCGATAACACCATTTGGGAAAACAATAATAAATGTCCGCAATATGAGTGGTTAGATAATGAACTGAACAATGATGACCCGGAAGAAATCAGCCACATTGTCATTTGCCATATTCCCCCGTGGGGAGATCAGATGAAGGGGAATCATGAATCTCAGTTCTGGAATGTCGTAAATCAGGAAAACGCAATGTTATGCATACATGGCCATACTCATAATCATAAAGAACAGATTTATCAAGGTATTGCCAGTCTGGTATCCGATGCAATCAATGATAGAACGTATTCTATTGTCAGCCTTTGTGGAAAGCATGTATCTATTAAGACTTACAATTTTTAAAACCGTCTTGAGCTGTCGGATCGAATCAACCAATAGAGTCCCTTTACGCCTGGCCGTATATCATCAATAATCAATAGAATGATAATTTTTTCTGCATAAGCCATGATTCCCAAGATTACAGACACATAGTAAAGCCAGACATAAAAATCCCAGGCAAAAAGTACAAAAAAGAAAATTCCCTGAAGATAACCGGCAATTACTGCCCCATATAAATGCAATCCCGGAATTTTTCCAATACGGAAAAAGGCAATGAGATAACTGATAATGAAAAAAGTAAGAAAAATATAAAGGACAAGTGCATGAGGCCTTAAGTCGCTCCATTTAAAAATAAATAATCCCAAGAGTGCCATGGCATAGGTTCCCATGTCTGCTGTATTATCCAGCGCAGCCCCAAACCGGGTTCGTAGTTTGAAAAAACGGGCAATATTGCCATCTGCAATATCGCTGATGAGGCTAATACACAAAAAAATTGCATACCATTTCTCATTTCCTGCAATTATAAATCCAAGTATCAGAGGCACAGCAAGCAATCTATACAAACTTATCACATTGGGAAGATTCAGAATGTTCTCCCCTTTAAATATATTACTCATAGTAGCTTCTGTTAAAACAAATAAAAATTAAAGGACTGCTTTGTGCAGTGATGCTAAAGCCCAAAGGAATTCCGGAAACCTGACTGTTTTATCATGTCAATAACAACCCGATCTGTGTAATTGTTCTCAACTGTGATGAACCGGAGGATATTTTAACTATTTTAATAGGGTCAAACAATGAACAAATGAAGAAACGGAAAATGCATTATTTCAGCAGAGTTATTGGTTCATTTATAGTAATTGCTGCACTATTGGGCTGTGAAAAAGAGAATGATCCCCTGGTTGAAACCACCCATTTTAATGCAGAAGAAATATTAAAATTACCCGCTTTCCCTTTTGAACAGGATACTGTAAAATTTGTATTGCTGTCTGATATTCACGATAATTACAACCTGCTTTCCCAGGCCATTGAAGAAATCAACCAGTTGCCCGATATTTCCTTTATTGTATGCTGTGGCGACCTGACCAATCTGGGATTGGAAAGCCAATTTGAATCGTATGTGAGTGCAATTACAGAATCCTCCCTGCCTGTATTCTCCGTTGCCGGTAATCATGATTATCTGTCAACCAGCAGTCTGCTTTTCAGACTCTTTCTGGATGAGTCCAACTATTCATTTCTTTGGGGCCCTTATAAGTTTATCATTTTTGACAATGCGAGAGGCGACATCATGTCTTCAGATTATAATTGGTTAAAGAATGAGGCAGATCAGCTGGAATCCATGAATATCATTATTGCACATAAACCACCCTGGAATACCGACCATGAATCGGATTTCAGGCAAGTTGCTTCCTATGAAAATACAATATTATTCCTGCATGGACATACGCACGAATATGCGAATACATTATTTAATAATGTTCCCATGTTGGTGTCCGCTGAAATTGCCGAACGAAAATATTATATCATCAGTTTAGCCGGTGATACTCCGGCTTTTAGGACGGTGGGTTTTTAGAAGGGGAAAACGAGAAAGGGAAGAACAAAAACATCATCATCAGATACTGGATACTGGATGCTGGATGCTAGATGTGCGGAAATTGGGAGTGTGTGTTGAGTATGTGTTGAGTATGCATTGGAGATTTGCAATTGGTTTATTACAGATCATTTTTCTTCTCGCGCTTTCTTGCACGGAACCCATGCCCAAACATCCAGCTTACTATATTGCAGAATAAAAAAAGACTGCTAAGTTTGATTTGACTTAAGAATCTAAAATAGCAGTCTTTATGAAAAATAAACAGTACAAATTTATAAAAGTAAACGGAAAAACTTTGATAGTTGGAATCGACATCGGTAAAAGCAATCATTACGGCTTTTTCTTAACATTGAGTTATGAATCAGCAAAGAGCTTTCAGTTCTCCAACACAAGAGAAGGATTTAATTTGTTAATAGGTAAAATAAACAGATTTACAAAGGTTAACGATATTGAAAATGTAGTAATCGCAGTAGAGTCAACAGGAAATTACTGGCTCCCATTGGCATATTACATTCATAACAATACAAATTACTCCCTCGTGCAGGTTAATGGAAAGCATACTAAACGATTCAAAGATGTAACAGACAATACCCCTAATAAAACAGATCATAAAGATCCCAAAGTAATCGCTCAAGTAGTTCTTATTGGAAGCAGCCTAAGGGTAAATCTGCCTCAAGGGGTAAAGGCGAATGTGAGAGAGTTAACACGTTCCAGAAAAGCTTTGCAGGCTGACCGTAAAAGGGTTGTGAACCGTATACATGCTATTTTGTCTTTATACTTTCCAGAATATTTAGATTTGTTTAAAGACATTAGTTGCAAAACCAGTACATTTTTACTAAAAAACCATCCAAGTCCAGGGAGTATTATAAAGCTAGGTCTGGAGCCATTGATAAAAGAACTCCAAAAAATAAGCAGGGGAAGATGTAATATAAAAAAAGCTGAAGAGCTTATTACAGCTGCTTTTAATACTATTGGAGTTAGAGATGGGCTTGAATCCTATCAGAGCATGGTTTTAGCATATATTGTTCAAATAGAGTTGTTTGACACACAAATGTCAGCTGTTGAGAATCAGATCAAAGCATCATTGGCTTCCCTGGAAGAATATTATATTCTCAGAACCATAAAAGGGATAGGTGATATTACCATAGCAACAATTATTTCTGAGATCGGAGAATTTAGCCAATTCAAGACAAACAAAGAACTACTTAAGTTTGGAGGACTAAATTTGATTGAAAACAGTTCAGGTAACCATAGAGGTAACAGAAGAATATCAAAAGTAGGCAATGAGCATTTACGTACCAGTTTATATTTTCTTGCCTTGCGAATGGTTAAGAAGGGGGGTATTTACCATGAACAATACACAATGTATGTGAATAAAGGAATGGAAAAGAAAAAGGCAATTATTGCTATATCACGCAAATTGTTACGAACGATCCATTCCTTAATTAAGAACAATCAAGCATTTGATTACGAGCATAAAATACAATACATAAAAACTGCAGCATGATTTTGGTACGGCAAAGGGAAGCATCTCTGGATACTTTAAGGCTTTTTTAAAGACCTTCTGCCCCAGCTTTAAGGCTCCCTTTGTCGGCCTTGATATAGTCTCGATTAAGTAAGAATATGGCCAATCAGGACCATCAAAATATTAGTATTAGACGATCTTGGCTTCCATTAAAAGCTGTTGTTTTAAACAAAAATTAGTCTTATGAACAAAAGAAAAAAGTAGCAAAAAAGAAAAGTGTTAATACCCAGAATAACTCTCCGTAAACTACGAGTTATTTCCAGGTATTAACACTATTACATCAAAATATATTCAATTAAACTTGTCTAAGTTAAATTAGTATCCAGAATCCAATATCCAGCATCCCCACCTATTGTTCAACCAATTCCAACAATTCACCGGGTTGGAAGATGATTTTTTGGGCTCCGTTTGACTGAAGTTCTTCAATGCTTCTGAAACCCCAGGCAACTCCAACAGCATACATTCCGGCTCTTTGTGCTGTCATCATATCTACGTCGGAATCTCCCACGTAAATGATATCTTCAGGTGCTATACCGGCCTGATTGCTGATTAACAAAGCACCTGCAGGATCAGGCTTTTTTGGAAAATCTTTCCTTGCACCTGAAATACTTATAAATGGAATATCGGGAAGTAAGTGCTTTACAATTTTCAGGGTTAACGATTCGGCTTTATTTGAAAAAACAGCTACAACGATATTTCTTTGTAGCAATTCATGAATCAATTCCGGAATTCCATTATAAAGACGGGTGGATAGAAGGCAATTCACATTATAATCTTCCATCATCGAGATTAAACATTGAGTGATGATTTTATCCTCACGATAACACTCAGGGAGTGATTGTTTTATCAGATTATCAAGTCCCCTTCCCACCAATAGTTTATAATCAGATACCGGATGTATCGGATATCCGAATTTTTTCAGTGTTTTGTTCACCGAACCGGCAATATCCTCCAGGGTATCTGCAAGGGTTCCGTCCAGGTCAAATATAACACAACGAAAGCTCATGGATGAATTTTAAAGAATTTACACATGATATCCATTTCCTATTTTCCAGCTATTATTCTTTAACAAATTGCATCCGATATACTGCGGATTCTTCCACCTTATTTCTTGTAAAATAATCGGCATGATAACGGCCTGATATATATAAATCAGTTTGATCGCAATAATGCTTACTGGCCGGAATTCCGCTGATGCCTGTAGGTATAACGGTAAGCGACTTATTCCAATCGCTCAGATCAAATATATGCCGGTGAGAAGATCCGTGATTGACGCTGAAAGGTTTATTATTGCTATAGCTATAGGGCGACACCGTATGAAAACTCCCACCTACTTCGAAAGGTCCGCGGTTGAGTCTGAATATCTGCTTTAATGCGTTCACTTTTGCCAGAGGATGCTCCAATTCAAAGGTATGGATATGTCCCCATTTCCAATTTTCGGGTTCGGCACCCAATTTCAGGGTTAAATCAGCCACCGCGCCTGAAAAAGCACAGGCTACCACCTGGTTAAAATCTTCCTTTACCTCTGTGTTTATATTATCGAACCAAATTGAAATACCGCGGTCAATCAACTGATCGGTAGCCACTCTGCTGACAGAAGGAACGCCATGGAAGCCGAGATAAAGGTCATTTCCGAGTTCGTCGGTATAAATACATTGTGCCAATTGAAGATAAAGCGACTCAAAAATGGTAGGAGCTTTGCTCGAGGAGCGCATCTCATAATTCCATCCCTTGAGAATTTCAAGCGCTTTCATTTCACTGTTATTGGCGATTTTATAATCCGACAATGCATTTAAGAAAAGGGGCAAATATTTCTCGGCCATTTTTGATTTCTGATCCAATTGAATGCTGATCATGTCCTCAGAAGTGAGAATGCTTTTAGCAGAGAGCATTTCAGTGATTCGCTCATATCGGCTTGGCAATGAATACCATGTGCCTATATGATAGGGATAATCGGAAGGAACAGTCCTGTTATTCGCTGAAGCCACATGACCAATAGCAGGGTTGTATTGGTACGGAAGTTCCTCAAAGGGTACATATCCCTTCCAATCGAATTTGTCGGTATGTCCGGGTAAAACTCCAAATGGAATACTGCGGTCGCGGATGGGTATCCCTGCTGCACAAAACAAACCAATATTACCCTTCACATCGGCATAGGCAATATTCTGACTGATGGAAGTAAAAGTTTTTAATGCATTTTTAAATTCATCCCAGTTGTTCGCCCTGTTTAATAACATAATCGAACGGAATTCATCGCTGGGTTCATCACCCACCCAATGCATGGTAACCACATGGTCATTTATATTTTTGAATGAAGAAACAACAGGGCCACGATGTGTAAAACGCAGCGTCCGTTCCACCTGATCTTTTTTGCCAATCCGGATCGTTGTTTTTATAATTTCTATTTTTCGTTTCTCGCCCTGGTATTCATAATAATTGGAATCATCGTCAGCAATTTTTTCTTCATAAAAATCCAGGTTATCTACATAGGTGTTGGTCATTCCCCATGCAATACTGTCATTATGCCCGCAGACTACCACAGGCGCACCCGGAAGCAGTAATCCCGAGACATTTATTTTGCCAGGCACCACCTGATGAATCTGATACCAAATCCCGGGTATATTTAATCCCAAATGCATATCATTAGCCAGGAAAGGCTTGCCTGTATTGGTTCTGGAACCCGATACTGCCCAATTGTTGCTACCGTCAAATACATCTGTACCAAGGTTCTGCAAAAGTGCCGTATTGAGAAGTTGCAACGGCAGTAACGATGAAAAATCATTGGATTTGCCATATGGATAAACAGTAGGCTGACCTCTACCAGCATCAGGAATAATCTGATCGTAACGAACCGAGTCAATGGCTTTCCGGATATTAAGAAGCAGAATCTCGCTCCATCCGGCTTTCAGGTCCCAGGCCATATACCCAATCATATTGAGTGAATGAACAGCTTCCCATTTTTCAGGTTTATATTGCAGCAATGCAAATTCCGGTGGCAGTTTTCTACGGTTATCCTCGATATACTGATTCACACCGGCAGCAAATGCTTCCAATGCCAAACGACTTATCGAATCGGTTTGAGCGAGGATCTGTTCTGACTTCTTATTGAATCGCAAGGATCGTAATAGCAGATCTGTTTCAACAAATTCTTTCCCAAAGATCTCCGAAAGTCGACCTTCAGTTACCCTCCTTAACAAATCCATTTGCCACAGGCGATCCTGCGCAACCAAATAACCTGTAGCCCTGTATAAATCTTCTTCGTTCTGCGCATATACATGGGGAATTGCATATTTATCACGAAAAACCTCTACAGCGCTATGCAGTCCTTTTAAATGTATGTCACTGCTATATTCAGGCAGGGCACGATGACCTATACTACGAATAACGAAAAAGCCAGTAATTGCGGCTAGTGCGATAATAATCAGGAATCCAAGCAGGATTCTTTTAAATATTTTCATGTGTTTCTTTTGAGCAGTAAGGATGATTTCACCGGTAAAATTAAAAAATTATGAATATGATACCGGTTCAATCATCCTTTTAGCCAAAATAAACATGCCTTATACGGGAATCAAACTGTTCAGCCTTGTCTGTAGCTTTTCAGGAAGTGCATGTATTCCCGGAACCGACTTTTCATCAGTTCGGGTTGCGAATATTACTGAATTGGAACCAAATGCAAGTTTCCTTTTGACATTACCCTCTTTACTGAAATATTCAAAGTAAAAGCGGAAACCATTTTCAAAAATCTGATCCACATACATATGTACGATGATTGTTTCAAAGGGCATCGCCTCCTGCAAATGCTTCACATTGGCTTCCAGCGTAATGAAGTCTCCTTTACGCCCGTTGGAAATCATAATTTCCGGAACGAGCTGATACAGATAATGCTCCATAGTTTCAGCCTGCCAATGATAATAGTTGGAATAATATAAATTCCCTACTGTATTACCATTGGATATGCCTGTCTGAAATTCCTTTTCAAGCAACAGAATTTGCGGCCGGATTTTATGATTGTTCTGATACAACACCTTCCCCATATTATTCAGTGAAGGATATGCAATACCATTAAGATGGTGTTTTGTAATTTCCTTGCGAAGCAGGTGTTTATCCAGAAATTGCATAAAGTATGCAGGGATAGGCGCCTTCTTTACAATTCCACGGCTTTCGATTTTCACCCATGTAGTTGAAAGATTGCATTTTGCCAACCGAACCATTGAATTTGTTCCGGGCAATTGCTTCAGAAATTCAAAATTCAGATCAATAAACGAATTCTCAAGCTCCGATTTTCCAGTAATCCATAAATTACCAATGATCGGATTGAGTGTTTCTGCCTCATTGAAAATTTGAACTTCCGATGTATTCGTAACCATGCCGTATTCTCCGGTTCCCAGATCTTTTAATAAATCGCTGCTTATTGGAGCCAAAACGAGTTCCCTAAGCGATCCCATCCAATCGGGATAATTGGTAAAATGGGTTTTGCCGTAAAATGCTTTACAATCTTTGAAAGTCGTATAGAATTGATGGGTAAAGCCATTGAGTCCATTGTCAAAAGTACCCGATAATACCGATTGCTCCGAACCATTATCAGTAAAAGCGGGCCCGGATTCTTTCTTAAGACTCACAATAGTGGCAACAACAGCACTAACAGTAGGTAGTACATCCACAGTGAAAGTTAAAATCATAATGTTATCGCGTTCGCCGGTCTTTACTTTGAAAACCACTCCTTTTTTATGAGTATTCTGAATCTGAATACTCAATGGAACAGATCCTGCTGATTTGATCAGCGCTTCTTTAATACACCATATTCGTGTTGCACTGGTATCAAGGTCCTTATCAACCACCTGAAGTTGCTCCAGCAACTTATCATATTTATTATCCAGGAGTTCATTCCATTCTTTCCGTGATCTCTTCTCTATAAATTCCAGATCACATCCTTGTTCACTATTCCCGGTTAGCATAAGCAAAACCGAACGGCTATGTGAAATGGATACCTTTAATTCGCTATTCTGAACTATTGGTTTACCATTAGCGGATCTTGTCAGTTTAAGGTCCTTTTCTGTGTGAGGCAGGATGGATGAAAGCATGGTATGGAATAATTCATCTTCAATCTGATGCCGCGTTTTCCGGTTCAGATAATTGAAATCCAAATGATGCTTATAAATGCCATATTTTAAAGGCTCATCTAACAAGTGCTCAAATTCCTGAAAGGCTGACTTAAATGGTTCCATGTACAGGGATTCCATATTGGCGATTTTTTCAGGAGTCGGATAATGAGAGGTCATTTCAAGTGCCTTCACCTGATATCCTTCAATCTTTTCATTTACCTCACCGTCTATGATAAACTCAACATCGCAAATACCCCGGTCTTCTCTGAGTTCATTCATTGTGCTGACTACAATACCTCCATTTGCCTGTTTGCTGATATCAGACAGTTGCCACCTTTTAATGGCCACCGGAAGATACTTCTTGCCGGTCAGGAAAATTTGTACGGACTGTAAAAGGACATCCCTGAGCAGCGGACTACCCAGTAACAGGGGCGTACGAATTGAATCGGCAAAACAATCCACTGCTGGGTCTTTATCTACGGCAGTAGTTGTAAATGTCACACGGTCCGATGCAAGTTGATATACACTTTTTATGTTCTGGAACCTGCGGCCCTGGAAGAGCAGCCATGTATATAAATCGCTGACCGGACTGATTTTCAGTGCTTCCTTGGGTAATTGAACCGATTTCTTTTCTGGTTTTTGCACGGCATTGAACAGAATCTCTGCAGAGAAATGAAATGAGCTAAAACCGGCATGTTCAGTAGATACACCTGCATAAATACGCACGGGATCAGTCGATTTTAAAGCGCTTTCAATGATAGTTGCTTTAATCCCTATTTCAATTTCTCCGTTTTCCGGAACTACAATGGGCTTTTGCAGGGAGATATTTTCGAATATCACACTGTTCAGTTGTGTAAGACCTGTTAACAAAAAGGCCGATTCAGCCATCGCTTCAAGACCAAAAACAGTCGGGAAAAGCAAAGAACCGCCATAATTATGATCATCAATATACAAATCCGTAATCCTGTTCAGTTTAGCGCGGGCAATAATCTCTCTTCCCGGTTCCAGATATTTAATTTCAGTAAGATATCTTTTTGCTGCTGGGATTTCCGGTTTCTTTAAATTCCAGGTATCCAGTCCGCCTAATCCGGCAGTAATAACGATCTGTTGATCTGTTGAATGATTCTCTATCCATTTTAAAAATTGTTCCACTCCAAGTATTGGTGAAATAGCGCCGATGCCCATATTCGCGAGAACACGGGTACTACCCATTCTCTCACCCATCCCGATTTCTCCCCAAATGCTATAGGCTAAGGTCCTGACCATAAAATTCTGTCTCTTTCCAGCTTCCCGCAAATAGAGATCTACATTCTCATTGGAAAATGCATACCAGCTGTTGCCTGGCATACCCGTAACACCAATAATAGATGTCAGGGCTACGAAAGCCTTAATGGGTGAGTCCTTCAAAGCATCGCACAGGTTCATAACACCCAGTAATTTAGGTGCAATTTCATCTAGAGCTTCTGCCAAAGTAACCTTTTCAGCGCGCCGTGGAACGTTTTTACCAGCACCATGAATAACCATCGTGATGGCACCCATTACTGCCTGCACATTTTTAACAATATCTTCTACTGCCTGCTGATTAGAAATATCACATGAAAAATAACGAACCGCCAGATTTTCACTTTCATACCGTTTCAGTGTAGCCGAAATCTCATCATTCAGTGGGGAGCTTCCAAGCAATACCGTTTTACAACGATACTTCCTGGCAAATGCAAATACGCATTCAGCAGTAATTCCCTTTGCTCCACCAGTTGCCAATACAAGATCTGACTCGTCAAAATGAGGTAATGTATTCGCCGATGGGTTAGCAAATGCAGGTTCATACTTCATTTTCCGTCGTATCTGGTGATCGTCATAGCCCGATATTTCGAAAGGTTGTTCTGTAATAAATTCCTTCAGCACGATATCAGCTACCGATTCTCTGGAAAGCTGATTATCCGCTTCAATCACGCGAATCTTAACATCCGGCCTCTCATGATGAATGCTGGCAGCAAATGCACTACAGCTGAACTTTGCTTTAACCGGGTATGGCTGATGAGCCGCTTTGGAAAATTGTCCGTCATTCCATTGCAGGAAACCCATTAAACTGGAATCGGTCAATCCTCCGGAAATATCTGAAATCAAGCCCACAGTTTTTGTTAAATTTGCCCTGCTTATAGTATCTGCAGGTAATACCACCAGTACACAGCTATTATCCAATGAAGTAATCAGGTGCAGGTTCTTACTGGATACAGTGATCACTTTGGAAACCCATGTTTTAAACGATTGTGCCAGTTCATTTACAGAGGCTTCTTCATTCTCTGCATAAACAAGGACAATACTCCGCGCCTTCCAAAAATCTTTGATCTGAGCCGGATCACTGAGCAACTTTTCTTCAGTCAGAGAAACGGAGAAGGCATTTACCCAATTGCCGGACTGCTCTTTTTGTATGGGGTCCGGAGATGTTTTAACAACAGATGACACAACGCGGGTAACGGTTTCAATGATATCCTCAATATTGGCATTGGCCAGGTTTGCTGTTTCAACTTTTCCGCGGATATTAAATTTCTTGGCCACTTCTGCGATAAATGCGCCAGCTTTTATACTGTCCAGATTCAGATCATCCAGCAGTTTATAATCTGGGCGAAGGGCTTCTGGTGGAAATCCGGTACGATCTGCAAGCATTTTATAAATAACCCGTGGGATATCGTTGGCAGAATTTTCCTGAGGTGTTTCTTCCACTTGGGGAGTAACTGCCTTTTCAATTTGACCTGTAACTTTTTCAAAAGCAATAATTATATCTGCCAATGATGCATTGGATAATTCTGCAGAACTAATTTTTCCTGTAATATTGAGCGATTTGGCCAACCCGTTTAACAACGATCCGGATTTTATACTGTCCAGATTAAAGTCGTCCAAAAGTTTCATCTGATCCGTAAAACCATCTGAAGCAAAACCGGTAAGCGACTCAATCTTATCCAACAACAATTTCCGGACACCTGATTGGGTGCTTCCATTGACTGCTGTTTGCTGTGAAGGAGCCTGAACGGCTCTTGGGGGTGCAGCTGCGACAACCCTCGGAGAATCCGGGTTACCATTTCGGTAATAACGGTAATCGGTTTCAACCATATCCCGGATAAAGTTGCTCCGGATTTTGAGATATTCATTAAAATCAGGATCTGAATTCCCCAACCCCAGTGTTTCCATTCCGTTGGACGAAGACGGGATAAGGTCTGAATCGGATTCTGAAAATGGCCTTTCCAGCGGGTTTATCAGGAATGTTTTTCTGTAAGCGGGCACAAATTCCCGGATCAGTCTGTCGTTATATATTTCCTGAATTCGGATATTGCTGCCCATGACAAACAAATTTCCGAGTAAAATATTCAGCGAAAGATCGTCATCTGCATTCATTTCAACCGGGAAACAACGAAGATTTGTTGAAATATTAGAAATCAGTCCGCTTAACACCTTTCCTGGCCCTACTTCAATAATTACATCACAGTTTTTCTCCAGTTCCTGCACTGTATGAATAAAATCTACCTGATTTACAGCCTGAAATGAGAAATAGGTATTCAGGTCCACATTACCATCCACTTTTTTACCATTGGTACTGCTAATCAAATTAATATTGGGATTTTTGGATAACTTTTCATGAAGTACAGAAAATGATTGTATTTCATTTGCTACCTCGGCAACAAGCTGAGAATGGAATGCGGCAGAAACTGGTAATTCGATTGCTCCAACCTGATCGGCCTGAGCCATGCGAATGATTTCTTTGATCGTATCTGTTTCGCCGCTTACTACTGTTTGTTCGGGACCATTAATATTTGCAATAGTAACATATCCGGCTATTCCGGAGATGTATTGTGTCACTTTCTCTGCTGAACACTGTAAACTGGCCATAGATCCAGAGCCATTCACGGCCATGGATTTACCTCTGAAAACTGCAAATCGCAATAAATTTTCTTTACTGATGAGGCCTGCTGCATAAAATGCCATTAATTCTCCAAGGCTGTGGCCGGATACACTGGACACATTTAATCCAAGCTTTGACAGATACTCATACCATATTAATGAAGCAAGGGTAATAGCAGGTTGAGCGGTTTGAGTCTGTTTGAGTTCGCTTTGCCATAAAGCGATTTGCTGGGGATCTTCAGCCTTTTCTAAAGATTTGAATAAAGCAGGAATAACCTGATCCGCTTCCTCAGTGAATATCTCAGCAGCCTGCAGGACAATTTCTTGAAGCCAGCTGTGCCGTTGACTTAATTTATAAGCCATATTTATTTTTTGGGAGCCTTGTCCCGGAAACACAGCGCCAATCCGTAAATTTTCCTTTTTCACGGATGCCACAATCATATTATTTTCAAGCCTTACCGGACTCTTCTCATCCCAGGTGGTCAGTTTTTCAATCAGCAACTTCAGTTTCCGCTGAAGATCAAAAGGAGTGTCAGCAATAATTGCTGCCCGAATCATTAATGAAAAATCGGTTTTTTGGTTGTTGTAACTTGCGAGATCCTGCATTTCAGCATAACTCATTCCTGCACATTCCGTTTCAAATGCACGCAATTCTTCAATGAGTGCTTCCCTGTTTTTGCCTGCATAAAGGTACAGCTCATGTGTCTGATTGGATACCAGTAGTTTTTCTTCCGGAATGGAAGGCTCCAGCTTGGAATTGGGAACACCGGCTGATTCCATGACAACATGGCTGTTAATACCGCCGAAGCCCATAGCAGAGACTCCTGCATATAGAATCGAATCTGCGGTTCTGATTTCTCCGTGGGTTATTGGAAAAATACCCTTGGCTTTATCATTGAAAATAGGATTCATTTCTTTCAGTCCTGCCGTTGGAGGCAAAACCCGTCTGTTAACAGCCATAACCGTCTTGATAAGTGCACCAATTCCCGCAGCAGCTTTGGTATGTCCAACAATTGATTTGAAAGAGGTCACTCCACAATTACGGGGTGGTACTTCTCCGGATGATGAAAGTGCTATGGAAATCCCTTCTAACTCTATCTTGTCACCAACTGTGGTGCCTGTGCCATGTCCTTCAATGAAGTCGAGATTGAGCGGATTAAATTGCGCTTTTTCATAGGCACGTTTCAGTGCACGGGACTGTCCTGCTGCACTGGGTGCTGTTATACCACCTTTCCCATCAGAGGATATCCCCCATCCGTTTATTATGGCATAAATAGGATCCTTATCTCTCTTGGCATCTTCAAGCCTTTTAAGCACTACCATTCCACATCCTTCGCCCGGCAGGAATCCTTTGCCTCCAATATCATAAACACGCATTTCATCGGGCGTGAGGGCCTTGGTTTTTGCAAATCCAATCAGTTCAAATGTATCCAGACTGATATCCACGCCGCCTGCAATTACAATATCCATCTGCTTCAATTCGAGATAATTCGCTGCAGTGACAATGGCCAAAAGTGATGAAGAGCATGCACCATC
Organism: uncultured Bacteroidota bacterium; assembly: GCA_963733535.1. Taxonomy (GTDB): domain Bacteria; phylum Bacteroidota; class Bacteroidia; order Bacteroidales; family UBA10428; genus UBA5072. Next base: position 173,863 of record CAVTDR010000010.1, on the reverse strand, counting down.
AACAATATAACCGCCACCGTGAATGTCGAGATAATTACAAACACGACCTGCAATGGTATTTGCAAGGCCGCCTGCCAAAGTATCTTCGGCTACTTCTGAAAAAACCGATTTGTATGTTTCTTCCATGGCCGGTTCCAAATCGTTAAGAATATGGGTGAGGCCTTTTTTTCTGGCCGATGCACGCAGGGCTTTCTTTACATATGGCCAGCGGAGGCGCATTTGATTGGAACGCGTAAATTCACCGGTCAATGTATTGCCCAGGATTACACCCGTTTTTTCCTTAGGAATGTTGTCTTTCTGATAATTGGCATCTTGTAAAGCCTGAATGGCTGTATCCAAAGCGAGCCAATGTACAATATCCGTACTTTCATAAGTTTGTTTCGGAATTCTTTTCCCCAGCCAGTCGAATTGATATCCATCAAGCACTGCAGCTTTATTCTGATACGTTTTATCAGGAACCGAGGCATCGGGATCATAATACTCTGAATTGGGCAGACGAACATCCGGCATTTCCCTGAACTGACGGCGGCGAGCCATTATGTTTTCCCACAGTTGTAAGGGTGAATGAGCGCCAGGATACTGGCATCCAATGCCAATAACGGCAATTCTGCAATTGGGATTTTGGGGATTAAACATTGCGGTATTCATGTTAAATAATTTTAGGTTGCCAAAAAAATAATTACAATAACCAACACATAACTGAATATGACGGTGCCATACACAAGTTATCATCCCTTTCCGGAATGGAAAAATAATTCCATTCCGGAAAGAGACTCCTCCCGGATCAGAGTTGAATTTAGGGCTTAATAATCTTGGGTAAGAACCTTACGGGTTTGATTGTCGAAAACAACTGGGTTTGGAAGAAATCAAGTAAAGGTCTGAATGCTTACTTGATACCAACTTCTTTTACATCAACATTGGCGGTAGTGCCAATCCATTTCTGTGCTTCCTCCAATGATGTGAAGGCTTTAATCTGGAATTGATTGTCAGTTCTCTTGTTTGTATACTCTGCATAAAACTTAACCGCCATTTTGCCAAACGCACTCTCAGGTAACACAAAAGCAACTTTTTTTGCTCCGAACTTATAGGCTCTGTCATTCACATTAGAATTCAGCCACATCAAATCATCAGGTTTTACAACCTTTAGTAATCTTGCGTCATTTATCCAACCCAGGTTTGGAATGGTCTTGATTTTTTCTTCCATAAAATCCATACCTGTTTGGAAGGGCTTCCTCCAGGTTTCTCCTGCAAGAAACTTTAACGGCTTCCAAATAATGCATGGGATCTCTGGCAGAAACTCAAGTCGAACGGCATCGTCTGCGTAGATAATCATGGTTCTGTTGTAGTTTAAAATAAATAATAGCCTTGTTAATTCAAATATATGAAAAATCGCTCACATTGGCACTTCTTTGAAAAAAATACTTTAAATACTTTATATCTGTTCGAAAAAAATACCCTCTTGTTTTTCAATCAATACATCCCTAAATTCACAAACATTTTACTATGTCTGAACGGTTAATTCCTTAAATATATTACCTTAGTTTTATTACTATACCATAAAAAAAATAACATGGGAAAATTTATCTTGCTGATACTCGTCGTTCTAATGATCAGTTTCGCTGAAATAAAAGCACAAAGCGACACAACAAAAACACAATCCAAAAAAGATAAAATTAAGACCGGTTGGAATTTCGGGGCATTACCTGCCATCGCATACGACACAGATATTGGCTTTAAATATGGCGCACTGGTGAATTTCTTCTATTATGGAGATGGGAAGCAATATCCAAAATATTTGCACTCCATTTATCTCGAATGGAACCATACTACCAAAGGAAGCGGACAAACGCAATTTACTTATGACTCTGAATATCTCATTCCGGGTATCCGGGTTTCAGCTGAGGCTAGTTATCTGACAGAACAATCCCTGGATTTCTATGGATTCAACGGATATGAGTCGAAATACAACCCTGATTTTGAGGATGAGGATCACGAAGATTATATCTCAAGGATGTATTATAATATGGAGCGAAAACTAACGCGATTGAAAGCAGATTTTCAAGGCTCCATTAAAGGAAAAGAAATCCGGTGGTTTGCCGGAATTGAATATAATAATGTAAAAACAGCAACGGTTGATATTGACAAACTCAACAAAGGTAAAGATGATGAAGATATACTGCCTGATACAGCTTTGTTGTTTGATAAATATGTCGATTGGGGACTCATAGACGAAGATCAGGCAGATGGTGGTCAGGCTACCATTTTAAAAGCCGGTTTGGTGTATGATACCCGTGATATTGAAGCCAATCCAATGAAAGGCATATGGACCGATCTTCAGTTGCTTATGGCCCCGGCATTTTTAGGGAATGACCAGGCGTATGCACGTCTGGCAATTACACACCGGCAATATTTTACACTGGCGCCCGAAGTTTTATCGTTTGCTTACAGGCTGAGTTACCAAACAAAAATCAGCGGGGAAACACCTTATTATATGTTGCCTTTTGTTTATAATACAGCACCTGCGCTTACACGCGATGGACTTGGCGGAGCAAAAACCATAAGGGGCATCATGCGCAACCGGGTTGTTGGAGACGGCTTTGCGTATGGTAACCTGGAGTTGCGATGGAAGTTTCTAAGGACCGTTGTATTTAACCAGAATGTGTACCTGGCATTGAGCGGTTTTATGGACGGCGGAATGGTAACCGATCCTTATGATATCAATTATGAATTAATTCCGGATCCCGATGAAAGGGAAGCGGCCCAAGGTACTGATGAAAAAATCCATTTAAGTGCCGGAGCCGGTTTGCATATAGTTATGAATCAAAATTTTGTGATAGCTGTCGACTATGGGCGGGCTCTGGATCCCGATGATGGTATCAGCGGATTGTATATTAATATGAACTTTCTCTTTTGATAGGTATTGGTATACTAAAACGAAAAAGCCATGAGAACCCTGATCATTACACTTCTTATTCCGGTGTCAATCCTTTTTGTTCAGTGTAAGTCGCGCACTTCTGAGGCGCCTCAGGAAGGTCTTGCTATGGAAATGATGGATGTTTTTTCCTCCAAGCAGATGGCTCCTCCTCCACCTCCTGGCGAACAGACTATTTCAGCTGCTCCCTTTTCTGACCCGGCAGCTGGCATAGACCCAATCCCGGGAAAATTTTCGAAAAAGATGATTAAGGATGGTACCCTGCAAATTGCTGTAAAAAACCTGAAAAAGTCAAAAACCGAAGTGGATAGTCTCGTTGCCAAATACAAGGGTTATTATTCCAATGAATCTTATAACAACAACGATAACTCGGATGAATATGTCCTGAGTATCCGGATTCCATCTGTCCATTTTGACGCTTTCATAAGTCAAGTGGAAGCGGGCGCAGGTGACGTTATTTATAAAAATATCGCATCCCGGGATGTAACAGAGGAGTATATTGATCTGACAACAAGATTGAAAAATAAAGAAGACCACCTTCACCAATTTGGAGAGTTACTAAAAAGAGCCCGTACTATTGAAGATATTGTGGAAATACAGGACATAACCCGGAAAATTGAGGAGGAAATGGAAAGCGTACAAGGGAGGTTAAAATATTTAAGCAATCAAATCGATTACAGTACCCTGTATTTAACAATCAGTAAAAGCAATTATAATAAATACACACGAAGCCACGGAAGTTTCATCGACCGGATAAAACTTGCCTTGGTGAAAGGATGGTATGGTATTGTGAGCTTCGCCGTTTTTATTATAAAAATATGGCCATTCTGGATCATTTCCGGAATATTCTATTATCTATATAAAAGATGGATTGCAAAACGGAAAAAGAAATAAATTCCAAAAAATTATCATATCTCATAAATTCCTTTATTTTTGTATTGATAATCTATTCATTTATTATTTAACTATTTTATGAACATTTACGTAGGTAATCTTCATTTCAACGTCAATGAAGATGAATTAAGAAAAGCTTTTGAAGAATACGGAGAAGTAGCATCAGTAAAAATTATTACCGATAAGTATTCAGGCAGAAGCAAAGGTTTTGGTTTTGTTGAAATGCTGAATGACAATGAAGCAAAAAGCGCTATTGACAGCCTGAATGGTGCAGAAATCAAAGGCCGCGCTGTAAACGTTAATCAGGCCAGAGAAAAAGATAACAGCACCGGTGGAGAGAGAAGAAGTTTCAGACCAAGATCCTAACAACAGCTTTTAACCTGACAGTTTTTTCCTGTTGTCGGGGTATTCTTTGACAAGCCTGATTGTGATTGAAAATCCATTCAGTGTTTGGTTTATAGCAATTCCATATTCACCCAGGTGATTAGGATTCTGTCTAGAAGATATGTATTGAACCTGAGCGAGTACCGTTCAGGTTTTTTTATGCATGATGGGGAAGCAATCAGCTATTAGCTATCAGCTATCAGCTATCAGCTATCAGCGGTCTATTGGGGGACCTTTGGGACTTTGGGACCTAAGATTGACACACCCAATTCTCTAAACCCACACCCACACATCTAGCATCTGGCATCTGGCATCTAGCATCCAGTATCTGTTTATTTGTTGATATGTTGATATATTGATTTATTGATTTGATGTTTTTTACCGATTACCTCTTCCTCACCTCTTCACCTCCTCCCTTCTTCCCTTCTTCAAATCAACCAATCAACAAATCAACAAATCAATAAATCAACAAATAAAAAGAGGCTGCCCATTTGAGCAACCTCTTCTGAAAATGTAATCGCAATAATTAGAAACTGAAATCTACTCCCAGACCAATAATAAGCGTGTTTTTGAAATAGGTATCAGTGGTGCTGATATTTTGAGCAGCAGCCTGCATATAATGTGTATAGGTTTTATCCTGTTTATTATAAGCCGAATATAAAGCACCAAGATTAATAAGAATTTTATCGGTAAGCAGGTAACCAAAACCACCGCAGAAAGAACTAGAGGTTAAACTGAAACTGATATCGCTTTGATATTCTTTGCTAACACCCGTCTTTGCTAACAGATATCCCACACTTGCAAACAGTTTTTCTGTAAGCGCATATTCAAATCCGCCACCAATTTCTATATAATTATTATCAATTAGTTCTGAATTTTTAACTTGTTCGCCATTTACCTTTTTTCCATAGCGAGCAGGTCTATCCCAATAATAATGGAGTCCAGCAGTTGCAGACAACTTTTCTGTCAATTGATAGTCTATACCCAATGAAAGCATAGCTGGCAAATCGGAATCCACTTTTTCACCATCAGGAAACATGGTTACAGGAGTCGCACCGTTATATCCTAATATAAAATCACTTTTGGTATCGTTTTCTACCTGAATTCGGGTTTTAAATTCATATTTGATACCAATATTGAGTTTTTCGAAATTCAAGTTTAAACCAATAATTGGGGCAATTCCAGAACCTTTCTGAGTAACCTCAGCTTCCTGATTAAAGACAGCACTTGTTAAAGCGGCAGTGGCATTAGCCTGTGCGGCAGCACCTGAAGCCTGTGCTGATTGATTTGTAAGGGTTGTGGCTGTAGTAGTAGAGGCGGTCTGTATTTGTCCGATTTGCAAAGTATTGTCAATTCCTAATGCTGTAAGTCCTCCTTCAATTTGTGCACGAGTTGCAGCATCAATAACACCTGCCCCTTGCACATCAGCGAGCGTGGCCGTAGATGGTAAACCTCCGTTTATAAAATTAGTCATCGTAGTAGCAAAATTGGTGGCATATGTGGCGCCTGTAGTTGCTTGAGCCGCCAAACCAGAATACTGTGTACCAAAATTCGAAAAAGTTTCGCTGATATCAGTCCAAGTCCCATCAACATTCAGTTCAACTTCCCTTAAATAACCTTCGTACGTATTTTTTACAGTTACATAACGTGCTCCGATATAAGCCGAAACTACGTCGCTGATCTGATAGGTAACGCCAAGCTGATAACCCAAATATATTGAGGTTCCTTTAAAATAAACATCTCTGCGATAATCGCTTGTGTTAATGCCCAAAGTCGTTCCAAATGCATTTGCTGTAGGAACCATATCTGACAAACTCATTTCCAGAACAGGCAGTCCATCTTCAAATGTTGCACCGCCACCTCCACCAATGGGATTGAAACCGAATGACACAGCGATTTTATTTTTTTTCCATGTGGCATAGATACTTGGAAAAACCGGTACCTTGATATCACCCAGATATTTTTTAGGAGTAGGTCTCAAATACATATAATCATTTTCTACGTCTTTGCTTTGAAAAATAGTTTGCGAATTCAATGAAAAATGGAAACCATCATTCAACTTGGTAAGTCCGGCCGGATTAAAGTAAACTGCATCTGGACCGATTGCTGCATCACGCACAATTGTCCTCACCCAATAAGCACTTTGATTAGAATTTGTCACTATACCGCCGCCATACGCGACGCCCGCAATAATGAAACTAGTGAGCAACAAAAATGATTTTTTCATAGATTTTCTTATTTAGTTTATAAACTAAATATAAATAATTCCTGAATATCCGCAGCTTAACTTTTGAACAATCAGCATATTTGATTGCAAATATGTTTGTATCTTTCAGTATATGTGTTTATTAGAGGAACAAAATATTTCGACCGGCCGGAAATCCAGATCATCCTTAAAAATGGAACATTACTGACACATGTAACAGTTAAAATGTATCTTTGGGGCATAAAAGCATAAACCTATGGCCGTTCAGAAACCCGGAATTCCAAAGGGCACCAGAGATTTCAGCCCGGTGGAAATGTCAAAACGGAATTATATTTTTAATACCATCCGGCAGCAATTTAAGCTTCACGGATTTGCCCAGATTGAAACACCTTCCATGGAGAACCTGGATACCTTATTAGGTAAATATGGCGAAGAGGGCGATAAATTGTTGTTCAAAGTACTCAACTCGGGAGATTTTTTACAGGGTCTGGATTTGACAGAATGGACAAGTAAAGGACCTGCGGCTGCATCGGTTAGAATCTGTGAAAAAGGATTGCGTTACGATCTTACCGTACCTTTTGCCAGATACGTGGTACAACATCAGCATGAAATTGAATTTCCATTTAAAAGATACCAGATACAACCTGTTTGGCGTGCTGACCGGCCACAAAAAGGAAGATACCGCGAGTTTTATCAGTGTGATGCCGATATCATAGGCAGTAATGCATTGTTCAACGAAGCAGATCTTATTAAAATCATAGATGAGGTATTTCAGCAATTAAAAATCAACGTAAAGATTAAACTGAATAACCGGAAGATTTTGAGCGGGATTGCAGAATATATCGGTCAGGCTGATAAAATCACAGATATTACGGTAGCTATTGACAAGCTCGATAAGATTGGAATGGAAGCTGTTCATAAGGAACTGGAAGAAAGAGGTGTTCATTCTAAAGGAATACAAAAATTAGGTCCTGTGCTTGATATAAAAGGCAATAACCGGGAGCGACTTGAAGAATTAACCAGCATATTACATACATGCAACACCGGCATGCACGGTATTGAAGAAAGCCGTCAGCTTCTGCGCTTGCTGGATTCCATGAAAATATCTTCAGAAATAGAAATAGATCTTTCACTCGCCCGTGGTCTTCATTATTATACCGGAACCATTATAGAAGTGAAAGCGCTGGATACTCCTATTGGCAGTGTTTGCGGCGGTGGACGGTATGACGACCTTACCGGTATCTTCGGTTTGAAAGATATTTCCGGTGTGGGAATTTCTTTTGGTGCCGACCGAATATATGATGTGATGGAGCAACTCAACCTGTTTCCTCAGGAAACCACTGAATCTTCAAAACTACTTTTCGTGAATTTCGGGGAAAAAGAAGCACTTTTTTGTTTGCCGCTTATAAATCAACTCAGAGAACAGGGAATTTCTGCTGAATTATACCCCGACACTGCAAAAATGAAGAAACAAATGGCGTATGCCGACTCAAGGCATATTCAATTTGTGGCGCTTGTGGGAGAAAATGAAATGGCTACAAATATTCTTACCGTGAAAAATATGGCAACCGGGGAACAATTTTCAGTTGGCTTTGAAGCTCTTGTTGAAAAGGTGATGAAGTGATGAAGTGAAGAAGACAAACTTCGTTATTCATTATTCGATGTTGGATGTTGGATGTTGGATGTTGGATTTAATAAAACAAACACTGAACATCGAACACTGAATGATGAAGAATAGGAAAGATAGATCACCAAATCATCAAATCAACAAATCAACAAATCAACAAATAATCAAAACTGCGCCATCCAGGCATCCGGATGTGATTCCTCGCGAATCCGGGCCAATTCCTTTGCGGCAGCCTCCTTATCGTCATAGGAGCTAAAGGACACCGCATATAAATCGCCTATTTTTCCAAATTTTTCAGCTTTAAAGCCGGATTTCTGAAGCGATTGCACCAAATCATCAGCATTCATCTCATCTCTGAAGCAACCGGCTACAATATAATACCTGAGGTTTTCCTTCCGGGCTTCCTCAATATAATCCTGTTGCTCTGAAATCATCAAGGATGAATCCTCCACGGCAGCCTTTACAGAATCAGCCAACCGGTCAAGAATTGACTGAGAAAACTCAGGCATATCCTTGTGTTTCAATCGATCTGCAATCTTATCTTTAAAGGAGAAAATGGCAACCACAGCAATATTGGCGAGTAAAATAATAACAGCCCATTTCGCTGCCTGTTGAGGAGAAAACGGAATCTTCAAAAATCGATTTTTTTCAGCATTTTGTTTTGGCTCCAGGATCTCCATAAAAATCTCCCGCTCTTTTTGCACAGGTTCATTCAAAATTGGATCTGGTATATTTTCAACTCCATTTTCGGGCAGCTTTAAGCCATTTTCAGGCGCAAAACCAATTTTCCCTTTTTCTTTTTTAAGTTTACCTATTCCTTCAATGGAATATTCCATCCCGCCATCCAGCATTTTCTGAACTTGAACAAGGTAATCCGATAGCAGTTGATCAGCAATATCCGCTTCCACATTTTCAGTTTTCCGGATATAATCCAATAAAATCCCGTCATCGTTTTTCAACTGTTCATTAAAAGCCACAACCCGGGGATCTTTCTGGCGAATTACAAAAGCACCAAACTCAGGTATAATTACCCTGAGATTGTTCTCCAGCAATGCAATTATTTTCTTTTCCATTGGAAAAAATATTGTAATTAATGAATGTCAGTAAAGTACCCAATCCTGATGCAACCAAAATATGAATAATACCTGAATGTTTTGTCGGACAAAATAAAAAGTTGTAAACAGTATTCTCTGCAACCTTAAAGCATATTCGGCATTTTTAAGCTAACTTGCATAAAAGATTGATTTACTATGTCGTTCAGAAAAATACTTGGAATTGATATTGGCGGCTCCGGAATCAAAGGTGCGCCGGTAGATACCCGAACAGGTAAACTGCTTGAAGAAAGGTTCAGGGTTGAAACACCCCAGCCTTCCACACCTGAAAATGTAGCAAAAGCAGTACAAGAAATAGTCCGTCATTTTCATTGGAAACAGCCGGTGGGTTGTGGCTTTCCGGCAGTAGTACAAAATGGAGTTGTTAAAATTGCTGCTAATATTGATCAGGCATGGATCAATACAGATGCCCGGAAAATATTTTCTGAGATTACCCAACTACCTGTTTGGGTAATTAATGATGCGGATGCTGCAGGTTTGGCCGAAATTAAACGCGGCGCTGGTGCCCATTTTAAAGGTGCTGTTGTTGTGCTTACTTTGGGAACCGGTATCGGATCATCGTTATTTATTAAGGGAAAATTATACCCGAACACCGAATTCGGACATGTTGAATTTAAGGGTATGGATGCAGAAGCTTACGTGTCGGATGCAACAAGAAAAAAAGAAAATCTGGATTGGGAAACTTGGGGTAAAAGATTGAATGAATATCTGGCTCATATTGAGTTTCTTTGCTGGCCCGAATTAATCATACTCGGCGGTGGTGTCAGTAAAAAAATGGAATTGTTTAAACCCTATCTGAATCTCCGTTCCTCAGTGGTGCCGGCATACTTTTTAAATGAAGCAGGAATCATAGGGGCTGCTATGGCCGCCAAGGTTCATTTCAGGAAGAAACGCTGAAAGGAATCCGGTTTACCAGAGATCGTCCCAGAGTCACTTCATCGGTGAATTCCAGTTCATCGCCTATGGATACACCTCTTGCCAAGGTGGAAAATACGGTTTTATAACTATTCAGTCTCCGATATAGATAAAAATTGGTTGTATCCCCTTCCATTGTGGCGCTTAAAGCCAGAATAACTTCACGTATGCTGCCGGTTTTTAAACGTTCTTCCAGGGTGTTTATATTTAAATCGGAAGGCCCCAACCCATCCATTGGAGAGATAATTCCACCTAATACATGATAAACTCCGCGATACTGCTGCGTGTTTTCAATAATCATTACATCTTTAATATTTTCAACTACACAAATGATGGATTGATCCCTCCGGTTATCGGAACATACGGAACAAACCTCATCATCACAAATGTTACCACATATTTTGCAGAATTTCAAGTGTATACCAAGTCCGATAACTGCATTCCCGAAATTTTCAAGCGCTAACCGGTCTTGTCTGATCAGATGAAGTACCAAACGCAATGCAGTTTTACGGCCAATTCCAGGTAAAGATGCAAATTCATTGACAGCAGACTCCAGCAATTTCGATGTGTAACTCAGGTCCATAATTCAGCAGAATTTTTTCTATTAGGCCAATAAAACATGCAAAAATACGCTTTTATTTTGGCCAACTGTTTTCGACAATAAATGTTTTTGCTATCCTTGCATGTGCAAGGTAAAAAAAGGTACGTATGAATCCCTGGTTACTCATTGGTGTTGTTGTTGTATATTTTGGTTTGCTGATTCTCATATCCATTATTACCAGTCGCGATGCTGACAATGCTTCTTTCTTTGTGGGTAATCGTAAATCACCCTGGTTTCTGGTGGCATATGGAATGATAGGCGCCACCATATCCGGGGTCACCCTTATTTCAATTCCGGGAGAAGTCGGACCCAGCGCATTCTCCTATCTTCAGCTCGTTCTCGGATATTTCGCCGGTTATATGATTATAGCAAATGTTTTGTTGCCTTTATATTACCGGATGAACCTTTCCTCTATTTATGAATATCTCAATCATCGATTGGGAAAATACAGCTATAAAACCGGATCGTTCTTCTTCTTATTATCACGCATTGTGGGATCATCATTCCGTTTATACCTGGTTGCCCTGGTTATCGACGGCTTTATTCTTTCGCGCTTCGGTGTTCCTTTCTGGCTTACGGTTGTAATTACCATTTCTCTAATTTATGTATATTCTTTTAAAGGAGGTATCCGCACTATCGTATACACCGATACCTTTCAAACCACTTTTCTGATTTTAAGTGTAATATTAACTATTGCATTGATTTCAAAAGAATTAAACCTGGATATGCAGGGACTGGTTGAACGAATCAGCTCGAGCCGGTATTCTCAGGTTTTCATATGGGATTGGAAGCCCGGAAATAATTTTGTCAAACATTTTCTGAGCGGGATTTTCATCTGTATTGTGATGACCGGATTGGATCAGGACATGATGCAAAAAAACTTAAGCTGCAAAAACCTTAAAGATGCCAAAAAGAATATGTACTGGATGAGCAGTATGCTGGTTGTTGTAAATATATTGTTCTTATCAGTAGGCGCTTTATTATACATCTACGCACAATCAAAAGGCATTATTACAGAACACTTTCTCACTACAAGTCCTGACGATCCCTGCCGGATAAGCCTTCTGAATCCGCTTACACAAACATGGGAATGCAATAAAACCGATCAGTTGTTCCCATACCTGGTTTTTAATTATTTACCTCCGGTGGTTGGTCTGGTGTTTATTTTGGGATTGCTTGCAGCAGCCTATGCAAGTGCAGATTCTGCGCTTACTGCACTTACAACTTCTTTCTGTATTGATTTTATCGGACTGAAAGAGGATAATCAGCGAATGACCACCCGGAATTTAGTACATATTGGCTTTTCGGTAATTTTTATTTTAGCCATCCTCATTTATAAAGTGATCAACAATGAGAGTGTTATCAATGCATTGTTTAAACTAGCCGGATATACCTATGGACCCCTGCTTGGTATGTTTTCGTTTGGGATACTTACAAAATATAAAACCAGGGATCACCTTGTACCTATAATATCTTTATTGGCCCCGGTAATATGTTATTTCCTCGATACATATTCAGCTGAATTACTAAATGGGTATCATTTTGGCTTTGAATTATTGATCATCAACGGTTTTTTGGTATTTATGGGCTTGTATCTGGCGAGATATAGAAGCAAGTAAAAGGTAATTGGTTGTAGAGACGCAAAATTTTGCGTCTGTACTTAACGGTAGTCGTCCGGAAATCGGTAAAAGCAGCGGTCAGAGGTCACTGGTCTTTGGGGGACTTGTGGGACCTTTAGATTAACACACCCCATTCTCTAACCCTACACGCACACATCTAGCATCAAGTATCTAGCATCTAGTATCTGTTACCGATTACCGTTTACTGATCACTGATTACTTCTTCCTCCCCTCTTCACCTCTACCTCACTTCCTTACAAGGCCGCTTCTCACCAACAAAGGCTCCACAGAAGGCTCCTGTCCCCTGAACCGTTTATACAAAACCATAGGATCTTCAGTTCCACCTCTTGAAAGGATATTCTTACGGAAAGAACTGGCTGTATTCCGGTCGTAAATGCCATTTTCTTCAAATAGCGCAAAAGCATCTGCATCAAGAACCTCGGCCCATTTATATCCATAATACCCTGCCGCATAACCTCCCCCGAATATATGATGGAAGCCTGTACTGAAACAAACATTTTCTACAAAAGGAAAGAGCTCCGTCTTTGCCATCGCTTTCAATTCGAAATCAGGAACCTCTCCTGTAAAAGCTGAATCCAAATTGTGCCATGCCATGTCATTGATTCCAAAACTCAACTGGCGTACAAAGGCAAATCCGCTATTGAAGTTTCTGCTTTTTAGAATATTTTCAAGTAATTCCTGTGGCATTTTCGCTCCGGTTTCATAATGGATAGCTACTTCGTTCAACCATTCTCTCTGTTCAGCCCAATTTTCCATGATTTGTGAAGGAAGTTCAACAAAATCGCGGTATACATTGGTTCCCGAAAGGTTCATATAGTTACAATCACTTAAAATACTATGTAAAGCGTGTCCAAATTCATGTAGAAAAGTTCTTACCTCGTCATAGGTGATTAAGGAAGGTTTGGTCGCTGTTGGTTTGGTAAAATTCATTACCAGTGAAACATGAGGCCGTACATCTCTTCCTTGCTCCTTATATTGCTCCAGATAATTCGTCATCCAGGCACCACCTTGTTTACCATCCCGCGGAAAATAATCAACATATAACAGTGCCAGAAAAGATCCGTCCTGATCATTAACCCTGTAAACTTTAACATCAGGATGATATACGGGAATGGTGGGGTCAGCCTGAAAATGAATTCCATAAAGTTTCTGCGCCAGGTTGAATATACCGCTTTCCACCTTTTCCAGTTGAAAATAAGGTTTGGTCATTTCATCCGTAACGGAGAATTTCTCATTTTTCAATTTCTCTGAATAATAAGTCCAGTCCCAACGTTGCAATTGAAAATCAACACCTGATTTTGCGGCAAATGCCTGTACTTCCTCAAATTCTTTCTCGGCTGCGGGTTTTGACTGTTTTAGAAGATCATTCAGAAAGGAAATGACTTTATCGGGCGATTTTGCCATTCGCTCCTCCAATACATAATCGGCATAGGTTTTATATCCGAGTAAATTCGCCATGCGGAGCCGGAGATTGACGATATTCTTTATATTTTCCTGATTATCAAATTCGTTACCTTGAAAACCACGAGAATTATACGCTTTGTACAACTTTTCGCGGAGTCCGCGGTTATCGGCAAATTTCATAAACGGCACATAGCTGGGTGTTTTTAAAGTGATCAGCCATCCTTCTTTATTTTTTGCTTTCGCCTCCATGGCGGCTGCCTCCCTAACATAACCGGGTAATCCTCTCAGGTCGGCTTCATTGGTGATCAGCATCTGAAAACTGTTGGTTTCGTGCAACAGATTATCATCGAACTTTAGCGTGAGTTTGGAAAGTGTTTCCGTTATTTCACGATATTCCTTTTTTGCTTCGGATGAAAGATTGGCACCATTTCTAACAAACGATTTATAAGTGTCCTCCAGCAGTCGGGATTGTTCTGTATTCAAACCAAGCGATCCGCGTACCTCATATATTTTTTTTATCCGTTCAAACAAAGCTTCGTTTAAAGTAATATCATTATACCAGCTCGTTAACAAAGGAGATACCTGTTGGGCAATCTGTTGAATTTCAGGATTAGTTTCTGCGGAATTGATATTAAAAAATACCTGTTCAATTCTTTTCAATTTATAGTTCAACCGCTCCAATTCCTCAATGGTGTTGCTGAAAGTAGGTGTTTCAGTGGATCCAGTTATATGGGAGAGTTTCGTACGTGCCTCATCAATTGCTGATTCAAAAGCCGGAAGATAGTGTTCTGTCTTTATCTGGTTAAATGGTACAGCCTGCAAAGGGGTTTTAAATTCAATCATAAGGGGGTTTTCGTTATATAAATTCATTGAAGAAGACGAAAATAGCACTATTGATGAAAACAATAGAATATAGAGAAGGTTCTTTTTCATGGTTCAGAAATTTTGTTTAAAGTTTCCGGTTTACGATATCACAATATTAACATGGAACGGCAGGATAAACAAATAATCGGCTTTAATGTTGAAAATTTATTTCCTGTTAGCTTTGACCCTTTTTGCATATATTTACGAAAAGATCCTTTAAATGAGCGATGCCATCCTTATTGGTCATGGTAGCGGAGGCGTTCTGACGCATGATTTGATCCGTAAAGTGTTTCTCGGGCATTTCAATAATTCAATGCTTGAAACACTTTCTGATTCTGCCATTGCAGAATTCGGTGAAGGTCACTTAGCGTTTACCACCGATTCATATGTGGTAGACCCCATATTTTTTCAGGGGGGTGATATTGGACGACTTGCTATATGTGGCACCGTTAATGATCTTGCCGTTTCAGGTGCAACTCCCCTTTTTTTAAGTGCTGCATTTATTCTCGAAGAAGGATTTCCGATGAATGATCTCCGGCGCATCGTTCAATCAATGGCCACAGATGCAAAAAAAGCAGGTATACAAATAATAACTGGTGACACCAAAGTGGTAAAAAAAGGGCAATGTGATAAAATTTTCATCACCACCTCCGGTGTAGGTAAAGTCGAACCTGAATATATTCCTCTATCCCTCGGTACATCTATAAAAGCCGGTGACAGGATTTTGGTAAACGGATTTTTGGGTGATCACGAGATTGCTGTACTAGCTGCCCGTGAAAACCTGGATTTTGAAGTCCCCGTTTATTCAGATGTTGCTCCATTAAATGGAATTATAAGTCGGTTAAAAGCCCATAATATAGATATTCATTTTATGAGAGACATCACACGTGGGGGACTGGCAACAGTTCTTAGTGAGGTGGCTGTCATGTGCAAACTAGGTATTCATATTGAAGAAGAAAAATTACCCATTCGGGAGCACATCCTTGGGATTTGTGAAATTTATGGATTCAACCCCCTGTTTCTGGCGAATGAAGGGAAGGTGATGCTGGTAATTTCCGAAGAATCGGCCGATAAAGCCCTGGAAATTATGAAGCAACATGAATTTGGAATCCATGCACGTATTATTGGCTCCGTAACAGAAACGAATCCCTCCATGGTTTTAATGAAGTCATTGATCGGAAGTACACGGATTATAGATAAACTTACCGGAGAACAGTTGCCGCGAATATGCTGAAGAACTGTAAATAATGCACGAATTTTCAATCATACAAAATATCATAGAGATTGTCACTGAAACAGCGATTCAAAATCGCGTGAAACAGGTTCATGCCGTTGAACTGGAAATAGGTGCTGCATCGGGAGTGGTGAAACAGGCATTGGAATTTGCATGGGAAGCTGCGGGTAAAGACGAAATTCTAAAAAACAGTATATTGAAAATATCTGAAGTTCCACTTACTGTTATATGTACACTTTGCAGGAACACCTATGCTCCGCCTGAAATATACGAACCATGTCCGGTGTGTGGCGAAGTGAGCCCCGAAATTATTTCGGGAAAGGAATTGCGTATTTTAGCAATAGAGACTGTATAACACTGCCTGCTTGTAATTGACACGATAATACCCTACATTTGAAAAAATAAAAGTTATGTGTGAGCATTGCGGTTGCGACACGGATCATGCGCATGAACATAGTCATCATGCCGACCACGATCATGGTCACCATCATCATCATGGCCCTGGCCAATCTGATCATGATCATTTAAATTCAGGTATCCGAATCCAAATTGAAACAGATGTTCTGGGAAAAAACAATATGCTTGCTCAGCATAACCGGGGCTATTTTGAAGGAAGAAATATTTGGGCCTGTAATCTAGTAAGTTCTCCGGGATCTGGAAAAACAACCATCCTGGAACAAACCATTAAGACAATCCGCAATATTCCTTTGTATGTTATTGAAGGGGATCAACAAACATCCCTGGATGCCGACCGTATTCAATCGGCAGGAGTTCCTGTAATTCAGGTGAATACGGGTAATGGTTGTCATCTCGATGCTGAAATGATACGGAAAGCAGTGAAAACGCTCGATCCTGCAGCCGGATCCATTTTATTTATTGAAAACGTGGGAAATCTGGTCTGCCCTGCTCTGTTCGACCTGGGAGAAAACAAACGGGTAGTGATCATCAGTGTAACAGAAGGAGATGATAAGCCCCTGAAATATCCCAATATGTTTGAAAGTGCACATCTCTGCCTGATCAACAAAACCGATTTGCTGCCCTATGTTGATTTCAATATGGAGCGCTGTATTTCCAACGCTGTAAAAGTTAACCCAAAACTTCAATTCATATCCCTCTCTGCAAAAACAGGTGAAGGCTTTGCTGAGTGGGTGGAATGGCTGGGGAAAAGGTAATCGGTGATCGGTAAAAGATAATAAATGTTGGATGCTGGATATTGGATACTGGATGTGTGGGTGAGGTTTTAGAGAATTGGTTGTGACTAAAGGTCCCAAACGTCCCAACAGTCCCAAATGTCCCCCATTAGACCGCTGACCCCTGACCCCTGACCGCTGACTGCTAACGCTGCGCACCATTACTCATTACCAAATCACCAAATACCCCTCCATCAACACATCAACAATTCAACAAATAATTTAGAATCAATACATATTAAGGAGAATTTGAATTACTGTTATTTTAATAACAATAATATTGTTATTTTTGTAACAGATTTTTTTCATAACGCTGGGCGTATATAAATGAGACAAATTCGTAAGGTATAAAGCATGAAGATAGACGATATTATCAGGTTTACAGGCGGAAGAATCATTTGTGGAACAGAAAAGTCAGATATCGAAGTTACGCATGCATTTTCTTCAGATTTGTTGAGTGATGTTTTGACCATTAATAAAGTCGGTATACTATTGATAACCGGAAACGCAAACTTGCAGACAATACGCACGGCTGAGATGGCAGAAGTTGCCTGTGTGCTTCTGGTTCGAAACAAGAAAGCCAATAATGAAATGATCGCACTGGCCAGGGAAAACGGGCTGACCATTATAGAAGCACCTGGATCCATGTTTGGAACCAGTGGTATATTGTTTCAGGGTGGTTTGAAACCGCTTTTTTAAGCAGAAGTATGCCAAACACGGGTGCAATGAAAGAAATGATATTTGAATTTCCGATTGTGGGGGGTGATTTTGTGAAAGCCGGATATGCATCAAGTAATGTGAAAAAGATTCTGAATCAGCTGAATCTGGATCCTGTTGTCGTTCGCCGAATAGCTGTTGCCAATTATGAAGCGGAAGTAAATGTGGTGGCGCACGCATATAAAGGCGTTATGAAAGTATTTATTCAACCCACCCAGATCAGAGTCAGGATTGAGGATGAAGGTCCGGGAATTCCGGATATTGATAAAGCCATGCAGGAAGGTTATTCCACAGCTTCCGATAAAGTCAGAGAAATGGGATTTGGAGCTGGAATGGGATTGTCGAATATGAAAAAAAATTGTGGCCATCTCGAAATACAAAGCACAATCCATAAAGGAACGATTGTAGAAATGATTCATTATATTCAAAACAACAAGTAACCATGTCATTTCATCATGCACTCAATATTCAGGAAGATATTTGCATGGGTTGCTCACATTGCATCAAGGCTTGCCCTACCGAAGCCCTCAGGGTTAAAAACGGCAAGGCACAACTGATTGCTGAACGATGTGTCGACTGTGGAGAGTGTATGAAGGTATGTCCTGTAAATGCTATTTTTATTGAAGATGATGACTTCTCTCACATCTTCGATTATAAAAGACGGGTGGCCGTTGTTCCATCGGTATTTATCGGACAATTTCCGCGAAATATTGTTTCCCGGAAAATTTACAGCGGTATTCTTGAAGAAGGATTTACAGATGTATATGAAGTGGAACACGGAGCCGGGATACTGATCAATCTGATTAATGATTATCTGGAAACACAGCCCGCTATAAGACCGGTAATATCCTCATTCTGTCCCGCTATTGTTCGTTTGATACAGGTTCGGTTTCCCTCATTGGTCAAAAATATTCTGCCGTATAAGGCTCCTCTTGATTTGGCCGCTATTTATTACAGAAAAAAACTTGCCGAGCAGGAAGGCGTAAATCCTGAAGATATCGGCATTTTTTATATTACACCCTGTGCTGCTAAAATAGCTGCAGTTAAAAGTCCGGTAGGAGAAGAAAGATCTCCTATAACAGGAGTAATCAATTTAAATACACTGTATAACCGGGTTTATTCAGTGATCAAAAAAGAAGAAAAAGGATATTGTATTGTACCCGAAAAGGAGCAATTGCAACCCGAAGAAATGACATGGACTCTTACAGGTGGTGAAGCACGGCATATTAAAGGCAGATGCCTGTCGATTGACGGCATTTCTAACGCCATTGAGTTCCTTGAAAAGCTGGAAAATGATACTCTGGGAAATTTTGATTTTCTTGAGATGAGGGCTTGTGATGAAAGCTGTGCCGGCGGCATACTTTCCACTACCAACCGGTTTCTGGTTACCGAAAGGCTCCACTCACGGGTAGAACAATATTTTACAGACAAGAAGGAAGGTAAAATTATCGATAACAAAAACATTACACGCTATACCGATTATATTAAAGAAAACAGCATACTTGGGGGAATAGAACCTCGTTCGATTATGAAACTCGACGAAGATATTGTACTGGCCATGAAAAAAATGCAAAAAATTCAGAAGATTCAGGCCTATTTACCCGGGATAGATTGTGCTGCATGTGGTTCACCAACATGTCGTACTCTTGCTGAAGATGTGGTGCAGCGCAGAGCGCATACCAGCGATTGTGTTTTTGTTGCCATAAAAGTAAAAGGTGGTGAAACCATGAACCAGGTAGTCGACTATACAGAAGAAATCTGGGGTAAAGAACGGTTTAAAAAGATGTTGCCTGAATAATCATTTTATAACAGGAAATATGACTATTGAAAATATCATCAGCACATTTCAACTGACCGTAATCACCGGATCAGATTTTTTGCAGAAACCTGTAAAAGGCGCATATGCTTCTGATCTGCTTAGTGACGTCATGGGTAGGGCAAAAGAAGGGGAAGTATGGATTACCATGCAAACCCACAAAAATATAGTGGCAGTTGCTTCATTAAAGGAAATTAGTGCTGTAATCATCGTAAATGGAGGAAAGCCTGATGAAGATACAATATCTGCCGCAATTTTGGAAGGTGTTATTTTGCTTGGGTCAAATAACAGTGCTTTTAAAGTAAGCGGGGAACTTTATAAACTGATGGAAAGGAATGCAATGGTATAAAGCAGATCTGCACATTCATACTGTATTATCTCCTTGTGGCGGGCTGGATATGAGTCCGGTTAACATCGTAAGAAATGCAGCTATGAAAAAACTGGATATCATTGCTATTACTGATCATAATAGTACAAGGCATTGTAAAAGTGCCGTGGAAATTGGAAAAAAACAGGGGATCACAGTTCTTTACGGAGCTGAGATTAATACTAAAGAAGAGATTCATTGTCTGACGTTCTTTGAAACTATTGAAAAAGCTGAATTATTTCAGCAATACATCGACGAAAATCTGGATGCGATTCAGAATAAACCGTCTCTGTTTGGTCCGCAATATATCGTGGACGAAGCAGAAAACATTCTGGATGAGGAAAAAAGATTGTTGATTTCTTCATTGCGAACAGGTATTGAGGATATTGCATCAGTGGTGTCGGAATTAAACGGACTTTTTATACCCGCGCATATTAACCGGAAAAGCAACAGTATATACAGTCAGTTAGGGTTTCTTCCCGGTTCATTGAAGGTTGATGCGTTGGAAATTTCACCGGACAGAGATCACGAGCAATTCAAGGAAGATCATCCGGAAATCAAGGGTTACCTTCTTATTTCCAATTCCGACGCACACAACCTGGATCGGGTAGGATCTGTTACTACAAGCTTTTATCTGGAGTACCCGGGTTTCAACGAAATCAGGATGGCATTACACAGTGAAAAAGGAAGAAAGGCAGGGTTTGCATGAAAGATATCTCCTACCATATTTTGGATATTGTGCAGAATTCAATTCATGCCCGGGCAACACTTATTACCATCTGTATTGCTGAAGATGACGTGAAAGACACGCTTGAATTGATTATAAGCGATAATGGCTGTGGAATGTCAACAGAAATGCTTCAACAGGTAGTTGATCCGTTCTTTACCACTTCGGTTAAAAAAAAGGTGGGCCTTGGCTTACCTCTTCTGAAGCAAAATGCTGAATTAACCGGAGGGCATTTTCAACTGGAATCAATTCCCAAAAAGGGGACTATCGTAAAGGCTATCTTTTACAAAAACCATATCGATATGATTCCTATGGGAGATCTGGCACTTACAATGCGTACCTTGATTTCAGCAGATCCCGCAATAGATTTTGTATACCGGCATAACCTTGGAGATAAAAAATTTGAACTTGATACGACGGAAATCCGTAAAGAATTAGAGGGTATTCCACTCAATAACCCCGATGTGCTGAAATATATTTCCGGTTATATGCACACGAATCTGGAAGCTTTGACAATAGACAATGAATAAGATGATAACGATTAAATATCATTGATTAAAAAAAGAAAAAGGATTTATTTTAGACAACTTAATATATTTTTCTATGAATAAAATAAAGAATCTGGCTGATCTGAGAGAATTGAAAGACAAGCTACAGTCAAAAACAAAACTCAGGGATAAAAGTGAAGTTCCTGAGCAAATGGTTCAGATTAAGGTGGCTATGGCTACCTGTTGCATTGCATCCGGATCGCGAGAAACCATGAATTACATTGTGGATGAACTCGATAAAAGAAACATTGATGCAGTAGTAACACAAACCGGCTGTATGGGCTATTGCTATGCAGAGCCTACTGTTGAAGTTACCTTACCGGGTAAAGAATCTCTGGTATTCGGTTATGTGGATGCCAAAAAGAGCCGATGAAATCATTGAAAAATACATCAAGAGCGGTATGCTGGTTGAAGGCATCATTCCGGTTAACTATAAGAAAATTGACCAATAATAAATATAAGGAGGCAACTATCCATGGCGGATTATAAAATTCATTTGCTGGTTTGTGGTGGTACAGGTTGTAAATCATCACAAAGTCAGATTATTGCAGAACACCTGCGTACTGAAATTGAAAACCAGGGACTTGACGACTTTGCTCAGGTTGTTGGTACAGGTTGCTTTGGTTTCTGTGAAAAAGGACCCATTGTTAAGATCATTCCCGACAATACGTTCTATACACAGGTAAAACCTGAAGATGCCAAAGAAATTGTTGAAGAACATGTAGTAAAAGGGCGTAAGGTAACCAGGCTCTTGTACAAAGATCCCAAGTCGGAAACAGTGATTTCTGATTCCAGGGGAATGGAATTTTACAAAAAGCAAATAAGAATTGCTTTAAGGAATTGCGGTGTTATTGATCCGGAAAATATTGAAGAATATATTGCACGTGATGGATATTCTGCTTTGGGTAAAGTACTTACTTCCATGACTCCTGAGGAAACCATTGATGTGATTAAAAAATCGGGCCTTCGTGGAAGAGGCGGTGCAGGTTTTCCCACTGGTTTAAAATGGGAAATTACCAGACAGTCACCCGGCAACTGAAAAATACGTGGTTTGTAATGCCGATGAAGGAGATCCCGGTGCATTTATGGACCGCTCCATTCTGGAAGGTGATCCCCATACAGTTATTGAAGCAATGGCTATTAATGGTTTCTGTACCGGTGCATCAAACGGACTGGTATATATCCGGGCTGAATATCCTCTGGCCATTGAAAGATTGAAAAATGCCATCAACCAGGCAAGTGAATACGGATTGCTGGGTAAGAATATATTCGGATACCGACATTCTCTTTCGATATTAACCTGAGATACGGTGCAGGTGCTTTTGTTTGCGGTGAAGAAACTGCCCTGATTCATTCTATGGAAGGTGGACGTGGTGAACCTACCATGAAACCTCCGTTCCCCTCGGTTAAAGGGTATCTTGGAAAACCCACCAATGTAAACAATGTAGAGACCTTTGCCAGCATTCCGGTAATTATTAATAAAGGGTACGAATGGTACAGTAGCATTGGAACCGAAAAATCAAAAGGCACCAAAGTTTTTGCCCTCGCCGGTAAAGTGAACAACGTGGGTCTAATTGAAGTTCCGATGGGAATTACTCTACGTGAGGTGATTTTTGAAATCGGAGGTGGTATTAAAAATGGCAAAAAATTTAAAGGCGTTCAGATTGGAGGCCCCTCAGGTGGTTGCTTAACCTATAAGCATCTGGATATACCCATTGACTATGAAAGTCTTGATTGCAGCAGGAGCTATGATGGGTTCTGGTGGTATGATCATTATGGACGAAGACGATTGTATGGTGGATGTTGCCAAATACTTCCTCGATTTTACTGTAGATGAGTCATGTGGAAAATGTACCCCCTGCCGTGTCGGAAATAAAAGAATGCATGAATTGCTCGTTAGC
The DNA here is from genome assembly GCA_963733535.1 of uncultured Bacteroidota bacterium. GTDB lineage: Bacteria > Bacteroidota > Bacteroidia > Bacteroidales > UBA10428 > UBA5072. The sequence goes on along the minus strand of CAVTDR010000010.1, from coordinate 150,784 downwards.
ATTACAAAAGGTAATGGCACAAAAGATGATATTGACCGTTTGATTAACCTTGGAAATGTTATTAAAGATACATCATTGTGTATGCTGGGACAATCAGCTCCCAACCCGGTACTGTCCATTATGGAAAATTTCAGGGATGAATACGAGGCCCATATTCAGGATAAGAAGTGTCCTTCCGGAGTTTGTAAGGCACTGATGACCTATGAAATTATTACTGAAAATTGTGTGGGATGTACAGCTTGCGCCCGTGCCTGTCCGGTTGGTGCTATAACAGGTGAAAGAAAAGAAGTGCACAGAATCGATGCTGCATTGTGTATTAAGTGTGGAGCATGTATGGACAGGTGTAAGTTTAACGCTGTAATAGTAAATTAATTGAACGATAACATGGAAATGGTAAAACTCACAATCGATAATAAACAAGTTGAAGTTCCCAAGGGAACATCAATTTACAAAGCTGCCCACCAGGCAGGTATTGAGATTCCGGTGCTTTGTTACATGGACCTGAAGGATCTTAAAATTGAACACAAACCAGGTGGTTGCCGGGTATGTGTTGTAGAGGTTGAAGGACGCAGGAACCTGGCGCCCAGCTGTTCTACAGATGTAGCAGAGGGCATGGTCGTTAAAACACATTCCATCCGCGTATTGAACGCCCGGCGAACGGTATTGGAACTGATTTTGTCCGATCATCCTAAGGAATGTCTTACCTGTGCCAAATCAGGAAATTGCGATCTGCAGAACATGGCAGTGAAAATGGGGATCCGGGAAATCCATAATGAAGACATCGCAGAAATGTCGACCTATAAAAGCGATTGCTCCCCGGCTATTATTCGCGATATGAATAAATGCATCATGTGCCGCAGATGCGAAACCATGTGTAATGAATTTCAGACTGTAGGTGCTTTATCAGCCATTAACCGCGGTTTTATGTCGGTGGTTGCTCCTGCCTTTGAAATGGATCTGGAAGATTCCGTTTGTACCTATTGCGGACAATGCGTGGCCGTATGTCCTACCGGAGCTTTAACTGAAGTGGACCATACACGGAAACTGATCAGAGACCTCGCCAATCCTGCAAAAACAGTAGTAGTTCAGACCGCTCCTGCAGTGAGAGCGGCGTTGGGTGAAATGTTTGATCTTCCTGCCGGCACGCTGGTTACCGGAAAAATGGTAGCTGCTTTGAGGCAATTGGGATTCAAGTATATTTTCGATACCGACTTCAGTGCTGACCTTACCATTATGGAAGAGGGTACTGAATTACTTGACCGGTTGACACGTCATTTAAATGGCGATAAAACGGTTCGTCTTCCTATTCTCACCTCCTGTTGTCCGGGTTGGGTGAATTTCTTTGAATCACAGTTTATAGATATGCTGGAGATCCCTTCCACAGCAAGATCACCCCAACAAATGTTCGGCTCCATTGCAAAGACTTACTTTGCTGAGAAAATTAAAGTGAAACGGGAAGATATGGTAGTTGTTTCCATTATGCCCTGTTTGGCTAAAAAATATGAATGTACCCGTGATGAATTCAAGGTAGACGGCAATCCCGACGTGGATTATTCTGTATCGACGCGCGAACTGGCTCACCTGATCAAACAGGCCAATATCGATTTTCACAGTTTGCCTGATGAGGATTTTGATCATCCTCTGGGTGAATCTACCGGTGCTGCAGTAATATTTGGTGCAACAGGAGGTGTAATTGAAGCTGCTGTAAGAACAGCCTTTGAAGTATTCACAAAGAAAAAACTTGAAAAAGTAGATTTTCAGGAACTGCGTGGAATGGATGGCATCCGCGAAGCTACCATTGATTTCGATGGATTACCTATTAAAATCGGTATTGCGCACGGGCTGGGTAATGCCCGTAAGCTTTTGGAAGATATCCGGAGTGGAAAAAGCACCTATCATGCCATTGAAATTATGGCATGTCCGGGTGGATGTATTGGTGGTGGCGGTCAGCCTCTTCATCATGGTAATTTCGACATTCTCAAGAAAAGGATGGCAGCCATATACAGGGAAGATGCCAGCAAAACGATCCGGAAATCCCATGAAAATCCATATATCATAAAACTGTACGAAGAGTTTCTGGGAAAACCCCTGAGCGAAAAATCGCACAAATTGCTGCATACCCATTATGTGGATAAAAGCAAAAAAATCATTTACATTTAATTCCTTTCATCTTAAAGTGAGAAAATAACATGTCGAGAATAAAAGTTGAATTAAAAAAGAGGGATGTGGATACCATTAAGGAAATCTGTAAATCCTTCAATAATGAGCCGGGCGAATTGATAAATGTTTTGCATAAAACCCAGCACACCTTTGGATATCTTCCGGCTGAAGTGCAGGAAGTCGTGGCTAAGGAATTGAATGTTCCTGTAGCCAAGGTATATGGGGTTGTGACATTCTATTCGTTCTTTTCCATGATTCCAAAGGGAAAACATCCGATATCTATATGCACAGGAACTGCATGCTATGTAAGAGGTGCTGAAAATGTGCTTGCCGAATTCAAAAAGTCCCTGAAAATCGAAGTGGGAGAAACAACGGCCGATGGCAAATTCTCTATCAGCTGTCTGCGTTGCGTAGGCGCATGCGGTTTAGCGCCTGTGGTAATGGTTGGCGACAAAACGTATGGAAGAGTTTCCCCTGAAATGGTAAAAGATATTCTTAAAGAATATGATGAATAACCAATGATCATTAAAAAGGCCCTGCGAATAACAGGGCTTTTTTTTTGAAAAATGTCGTATCTCTGAACACAATATTCATCAGGGTTTTCAAGTTACTTATCAAACGATCTGAAAATTGTGTAACCCCTTTTCATTTTTTTCCGTAATAAAAACGGTTTCCTCCAATATGTGTATGAGGGCACCACAATCAAGGGTCATTGAATGTTGTTGCTGTTGATGTTCGATACTTAGTAAAGCAGTCTTTAATTCTATCTTATCGGATTGTATTTTACATAGTATCATTACCGATGAGACTGTCAGAAAACGAACATGAAGTAATTAACAAAAAGTGATTTGATTTGTAGTTCTATTCACTATTTTTATTGCTGTAAAACGTGAAATTATGACAATTAAGAAAATCTTACTTTCGCTTGTTCTGGTGACAATTTTTGCGCTTTCAATGATTTCGTGCAGTGGCACCAAGAACATTTGTCCGGCGTATTCCGATGTAAAAACTGAAACAACCGTACAACCCAATAGCTGATTTTTTTAAATCACGCTACCCTTTGTTCTTTAACTTCCTATCACTTTTCGTTGTATCTTCGCATATAAAAACATAGTGAATTGAAAAATATTGGGATATTTTTTCTTTTGCTTTTCATATGCCAATCAGTTTTCGGACAAGGAGAAATTGATACCCAGGAGAAGATACTTTTTCAGAACGAAAGAAGCATATCTTTGTCACTTAACACCAATGGCTTTGGTGCAGGTTTTCGTTTCGGTAAGAGAAAAACCTACCTCAATAAAGCTTTGTACAATATCGAGGTAGCCTACATCAAACATCCCAAGGAAGTAAAGGTGAGCACCGAGTATTCTGCTTATGCTACCAGCAGACGATATGTTTTCGGCAAAACCAACATTTTTGTAAACTTCCGCCCTTCCATCGGCTTTCAGCATGAAATGTTTTCCAAAGAAGACAAAGGCAGCATTGCCATAAAATACTATTATGGCATTGGTCCAAGCCTTGGATTTTGTAAACCCATCTATTATACTTTTGCATTAACCGAACGCGACCCATTGACAGGTCAGGAAATAATCGTTGATTATACAGACAAAACTTTTGGTTTTACACAGCAGAATGCTTACCTGCTCGGCAGAGCTTCATTCTGGAAAGGTTTCGATGGCATTACGTTTTATCCGGGTGCCCATGTTCATGCCGGTTTGAGCTTTGAATACAGTTCTGTCAATCGTCTTATCAATGCCCTCGATGTGAGTGCTTCTTTTGACGCATTCGCAAAAAAAATACCCATCATGCTTACCAAGGAGAACAATCAATTCTTCTTTGCATTATCAGTCATTTACCGTTTTGGATGGGTGGTAGATGCCAAATACAAGACCCCAAAAATTACCAAAGAAGGCAAATTACAGAACAAGTAAAGCGCGTCCTGTCTTGGTTTTTCAGAATGAAATTCATAACTTTGCGGAATACAAATTCTTTTCATAACCAATTAATTAACATAGTAAAATGGCTAAAATAAAAGTAGGTATTAACGGTTTCGGAAGAATTGGACGTCTTGCATTTAGGGCTTCAATTCTCCGTAACGACATTGAAGTTGTTGGAATTAATGACCTGATTGATGTTGAATACATGGCTTATATGCTCCGGTATGATACAGTTCATGGTGGATTTAAAGGTTCTGTTGAAGTAAAAGACGGCAAACTGGTTGTTAACGGTAATGCAATTCGTATTACTGCTGAAAAAGACCCTGCAAACCTGAAATGGAATGAAGTAGGTGCTGAATATGTTATTGAATCTACTGGTTTGTTCCTTTCACGCGACAAAGCTGAGCTTCATCTGAAAGCAGGTGCCAAAAGGGTTATTCTTTCAGCTCCTTCAAAAGATGATACACCTATGTTTGTATTATGGTGTAAACCACAATACCTATAAAAAGGAAATGGATATTATATCCAATGCATCCTGTACAACAAACTGTCTTGCTCCGGTTACCAAGGTATTGAACGATAACTTTGGTATCGTTGAAGCACTTATGACTACCGTTCATGCTACCACAGCTACTCAAAAAACTGTTGATGGTCCGTCAGCCAAGGATTGGAGAGGTGGCCGTGCTGCTGCTGGTAACATCATTCCTTCATCCACTGGTGCTGCAAAAGCTGTAACCAAAGTTATTCCTGAATTAAAGGGTAAACTTACCGGTATGGCTTTCCGCGTTCCCACCCTCGATGTTTCCGTAGTTGACCTCACATGCCGTCTTGAAAAAGCTACCGACTATGAGGCCATTAAGTCAGCAATGAAGAAAGCATCTGAAACCAGCCTGAAAGGTGTTCTCGGTTATACCGAAGATGAAGTGGTTTCCAGTGATTTCATTGGTGATGCCAGAACTTCCATTTTTGATGCTAAAGCAGGTATTATGCTGAATGCCAACTTCGTAAAGATTGTTGCATGGTATGATAACGAATGGGGATATTCTAGCAAATTGCTTGATATGATAGCTTATATGAACACTGTAAAATAAATGTTCTTTATATTCATAAAAAACCGGCCCATAAAGCCGGTTTTTTTGTACCTTTTAATTTTGATTTTGGTAACATATAAATATTTATATTTGTACATATGTAAAAAGCCCTTTTTATGAAACAACTTTCAAAAGGATGTTATTTTAAGTTGCTAGTCCTTTCTCTTTTCATTCAGAGTGCATGCACCCATGAAGCGGATATCGAAAATATGAATGAAATTTGTTTCGATACTCAGGTGCTTCCCATCATAAAAACTTCGTGCGGTATTTCCGGATGCCATGACGGTACAACCGGTGGATTCCTGGCTACCGATTATGGCTCTGTCATGCTTTCCGTTAAACCTAGTGATGCCAGGGCAAGTACGCTATATCGTATTATTACGGATATTCGCAGCGATGAAATGATGCCGCCGGATCGGCCTCTCACCCAATTACAAAGAAGCATTATACAGGTATGGATAGACCAGGGCGCCTATGAAACAATCTGTACAGAGGATACATCCGGAAATGCAAATGAAATTTGTTTTGTTCAGGATATACTCCCGATGTTGCTTTCGAGTTGCGGCACCACCGGATGCCATGATGCAGTAACTCATGAAGAAGGTTATATCTTTACCAATTATCAAACCATTGTTTCAAGGGGTATAACACCTTTTAATCCAAACAACAGTGAAGTTATGGAAGTGGTAACCGAAACAGGGGATGACATTATGCCTCCGGCTCCAAGATCACCCCTTACATCTACACAAATTGCAGCGTTACGTGAATGGATCAGAAAAGGTGCACAAAATACGGATTGTCCTCCGGCTGTTTGTGACACAGCAGGAATAATCAGTTATACAGAAGATATTGTTCCTGTTATGCAATTGGCTTGTACCGGTTGTCATAATTCTACACTGGCCAGCGGAGGAGTCAATTTATCAGATTATAGTCACGTAGCCGTACAGGCAAATCTGCAGAGAAATAGCACATCTGTTTTGCTGGGCGTTCTGAAAAAACAAGTTGGATTTTCTGCAATGCCGCCCACCTATAACCTGGATGCCTGCAAAATTGCCATCATTGAAAAATGGATAAGCCAGGGGGCATCCGATAATTAAACCGACTGAAAACAACCATGAATACCTTCAAAAATAATGGTCCCACTCGTTCAACTACAGCCGGCATAGTTGCTGTGATTTCAGTTTGTGCAGTTGTGCTGATCTCATCTATGTTTTTTTCCGGATGTTATTATGACAGTGAAGAATATCTTTTTCCTCAAACCGGCTCCAATTGCGATACCGTTCAGGTAACCTTTGCTCAATCGGTCAGACCGGTATTGGAAAATAATTGTCTTTCATGCCATAGCAACTCAACCGCAGCAAATTTTGGAGGAAATGTAAGACTGCAGGACTATTTAGATGTCAAAGCAAGTGCTGACAACGGAAAATTATCAGGATCAATCAACCATGTCTCTGGATTTATTCCAATGCCACAGGGTGCAAGCAAGATGGATGATTGCAAGATACGCACGATCATGAAATGGATTGAAGACGGCGCATTAAACAATTGAATGAACCATGTTTGACCATTGAATAGAATTGTGTTACATGCGTATATTTTAATAGAGAGAAAGCAATTGGTTTATGAACAATATAACATTCAAAACACTATTATTTCTAATATTCCTGAACGGTTTAAATGTAACCCTGCGTGCTCAGGATCTTGATTCTTTACTTGCAGGAGCCACTGGTGGCGAAACCGAATATGTGATCGCTACTTTCAAATCTACCCGTATTATTAATGGCCATTCCATTGAGAGGATGCCGGAAGGACAACTTGACTTTAGGATTTCTCACAGATTCGGAGAAGTGAATACAGGAGCTTACAATCTTTGGGGACTTGATCAGGCAAATATACATTTCAGTCTGGAATATGGGATAACCGACTGGGTAATGGTTGGTATTGGCCGTGGAACCTACGAAAAAACCTATGATGGATTTCTTAAGTTTTCCATTTTACGTCAGTCATCCGGGGACCGTGTAATGCCTGTATCCATTTCATGGTTATCATCAACTTCAATTAATACACTTAAATGGACAGGCACTGGAAGTCTTAACTTCTGGGATCGCGTAGCATATGTGCATCAGATTCTAATCGCACGAAAATTTAATGAACGCCTTTCTTTTGAACTCAACCCCACATTTGTTCACAGAAATATGGTAGCAACCGAGCTCGATCCCAACGATGTATGGGCTTTGGGCGCAGGCATGCGGTTCAAACTAACAAAAAGAATCTCTTTTAATGCTGAATACTATTATGTCATCCCTCCGAGAAATGATTACCGGAGCACCGAAACCTTTAATCCACTTGCAATAGGTGTGGATATTGAAACAGGAGGACATGTATTCCAAATCATGCTTACCAATTCGCTGGCCATGAGAGAGGAAGGTTTTATTAACAATACCACCGGAGATTGGCTAAATGGCGGAGTTCATCTTGGTTTTAATATTTCCAGGGTGTTTACCCTCAAATAATTGCTTTTTATAATCTAATCTTTAAATTCCGAACCTATGAGAATTGCTTTTTTATTGATGGGACTATTCCTCATTCAAACCATTTCAGGACAGAAACTGATATCGAAAAATAGTCATATTGAATTCACATCCAGCACGCCAATTGAACAAATAGAGGCAAACAATAACCAGGCTGTAAGCATCCTTGATCCGGCCACAGGCAGTCTGGCATTCACCTTGCTTATCAAATCGTTCGAATTTAAAACTGCGCTCATGCAGGAACATTTTAATGAAAATTATCTCGAATCAGATAAGTATCCGAAAGCAACATTCAAAGGGAATATAACCAATAACAGCAAAATCGATTACAAAAATGATGGAACCTATCCGGCTACTGTTACCGGTGACCTTACTATTCATAATGTAACCAAACAGGTCACTGTACCTGCCACTATTGAAATAAAAAAAGGAATCGTTTCTGCAAAAGCGACCTTTATTGTAAAACCCGCCGATTACAACATTTCAATTCCTTCCGTAGTTGAAAATAAAATCGCCCGCGAAGTGAAAGTCATTGTCGAATCGACCTACATTGCTAATTAAAGATCAGCATGAAAAAAAAATGGATCCTGGTTTTAATTCTTATTGCGGGAATAGCTTTAGCATTCGTAGTATTTAAATATACCTTCCGGAAAGCCGCTCCTAATGTTGCTGATAAGAAAGCCGATGTCGAACTTACAGCCATGGCCCTTCTTGAAGCTTTTGAAAACAATGAACAGACTGCAAATGCTCTTTATCTGGGTAAAATCGTAATCATAAACGGTACGGTTGAATCGGTTTCTCACGATAGTATCCCTTCAATTTATATTAAAGATCCCGCTTCGGTTTCGGGAGTGATTTGTGGTTTTGACCAGACCGTCTCTGATATTACCACCGTTCATAAAGGCACAGAAATTCGTATAAAGGGTGTATGTACCGGATACCTGATGGATGTTATTTTAAACAAATGCTCCATTGAACCCGCATCAAAATAAACAGGTGCATCAATGAAATCGTATTGTCGCTTCAGGTGGAATTGATCTTTTTACCGGTGTTATTTGTTACTGTTCCAATAACAGGGTTTGCATATGATCAAAGCCACCTTTAAATATGTTTGGTTATTTACTGTTGTGATTCTGATTGTTGGGGTTATTTTATGGTTGTTCCTATTCAACCGCGATATCCGATTTTCTTCAAAACCCGACTTTATAATGTATGCCAGAGATTTAACTGAAGCGTTTAATACCAATGAAGCTGAAGCCAATGATCTCTATCTGGATAAAGTAATTAGTGTATCCGGAATTGTGGAATCCATATCAGAAGACAGCATGGAAATTACGGTTTATTTGAAGGAAAAAGATGCTGTTTCAGGCGTTATCTGCAGTTTCGATCGCGATACAGATGTTTCCGGTATTATGGAAGGGACCCGGGTACAAATAAAAGGAAAATGTACCGGCTATTTACTTGATGTTATTCTCAATAAATGCTCTATTGAACAACAATTCCAGATTGAAGATATCCAGCATCCTGCCGGTGTGATTCCATATTACTTTGCTGCTTTCCCCAAAGAAAGCCTTAAATATATTCAATTAGTTTAAAAGGTACCTTGATTGTATTCCTGTAATGTTCTCCAAGACTGAAAATAGCCTCATCATCCTCTTCATAGTACCAATTGATATTCACGAGCTTGCCTTCATCGTGTTTTTTCTTCAGAATTCTGAAAATACCTAGTAAATATTTTGAGGAACCGCTATTTACATATTCAAGGCTCATTTCAAAATGGGTGGTTTCAATAGGGGTCTTGAAATACTCTTCCAACCATTCTATGATGGGGTCGAAAAAATCTCCCGGATTTTCAGGAATTGATCTGCCTTCAATCTTCATTATGCCTGTTTCGGGATTGAAATTGACACTGGGTGTATTGGGTGTTTTTTTAATTATAAATTCTTTCATATATAGGGATATTAAGAATTATTCATACCGTAAGGCAATGATGGGATCCAGTTTGGCTGCTTTCTGTGCCGGATAATATCCGGATACTAGACCCACCAGAAAACACAGAGCAATACCTGTAATCATCCAAATCCACGGTATCAAAAAGTCAGATTTCATCAATAAAGATACTATATTTCCCATGAGAATTCCTAGCACTATACCCAAAATCCCTCCCAGCTGACAAATGAGGATTGCTTCCAACAGGAATTGTTGACGAATCACCTGGCTTCTTGCTCCAATTGCTTTTCTGATACCAATTTCAGTGGTACGTTCAGTAACTGATACAAGCATGATATTCATAAGTCCGATTGCTGCGCCCACAAGTGTTACAATTCCAATAATGGTTACAGAAAGTACTACAATACCGATCAGGTCCTTAAAAATATTGGATAAAAAATCACTTTTTACAATATTAAAATCTGATTCATCAATAACATTTAGCTGGCGCACAGACCGGAATAAGCCTTCAGCGTATCCTTCAGCAGTTTCATCCATATCTGGTAAGTCGGGTGCAATATTGATCGAATAGTTCTGATTTTTCTGTGGAAAATTGTGGCGTGCATTGGTATATGGTAGTACGCATAAATTATCACTGCTATTCACCGTAGACCCTTTCTTTTTCAATACACCAATTATTTCAAAGCGGGCTGAGCCTATCATAATGTTTTTCCCAATCGGATCTTCCTTGTTTTTGAAAAGTTTTCCTGCAATATCAGAACCAATGAGTACTACATTGCTGTTATTGATCACATCCTGAAACAATAAATCCCTACCCTCTTCCACTGTGAACCCAGCAGTGGAAATATATTCTTCGTCCGATCCGATAATCATCACGTTGGGATGTGTTTTTTCCGATTTGTATTTTACAGTTGACATCCGTGATGCCATGGTATAAACAGATACCCGGGCCGGAAAATCAAATCTTTCTTTAAATTCCCGGGCCTGCCTAAAAGTAATGTAGGGAAAATTTTTCTTCCGGAAACGGCTTTTACCAATCTGTACCGTTATCCCCCTGCTTTCAATTGCAAAAGTATTGGCTCCAAGGGTGGCAAATTGCTTGGTAATTGTATTTTGAATGGACTGAACAGCGGTAAGAATGGCGACCAAAGCGGTTATACCAATAGCGATAATCAGCACTGTAAGCACAGACCGCAAAAGGTTTGCCCGTATGGACATCATTGCAACCCTTGTATTCTCTTTAAAGGAGGAACTTAACATGCCGAATAGGATCGAAACGGTTTAAAATTAAGTACAAAAAACAGGGTATAAAATATTCTTTCTATAAAATTATAAACAGGTTGAACTTGTTTTAAGTATAAGGTACATCTAAAGTTACTATTTCAAAAAGCCTTGTCTTCTTATTACATCCAGATATTTTTGAGAAAAGGCTTCATTGTCTTTTTTGGTATATCGCTTCTGGGTAAAAATCTGTGCCAGTGTCTCCAGTTTATTCTCTTCGAGTAACCGGGCCGTCAGGGGAAGCTTTTCTTTTTCTTCATACAACCGGTCAATATCTTCACGCGCATAATCCTGATACCGGTCGGCATGATAGATCGCTTCAACAGGTAACCTGTCAGTTAATTCCGGTATTTCAGCCGGATATCCTATTACAATTGTAGTTACAGGAACCACAGCCTCGGGCAAGCCTAAAATATCAATAATCTGATCCGCATTGTATGTGGTTGTTCCCAGATAACAGACTCCGAGTCCTAAAGCTTCCGCTGCGATTGTACAATTTTGGGAAGCCAGCAATGCATCAATTGCCCCGGTAATAAAAGAAAGAAAGTTGTCATAGCCCGGTTCAGCTTTTCTCCAGCGACACCATTTGTTAAAGCGGTTAAAATCGCAGCAAAAAGTGAGTACAACCGGGGCCTGCTTTACCATATTCTGTCTGAAATGTGCTTCCCAAAGCTTTTCTTTAATACCGGCATCGCGTGTGGCAATCACACTGTAAACCTGCATATTTCCGGTTGTAGATGCACGGGAAGTTGCTTCAAGAATGGTATTCAGCAATTCATCTGTTACAGGTTCGCTATTGAATTTGCGGATACTCCGGTGATTCAGAAGGGTATCAATCATAGGTGAACAATTTATTTTTCTTCAAAATCAATTTTCAGGGCTTCGGCAATTTCTTTCAGATCTTTAACTATGGCAGGAAGGACGCATAATCCTTCAGCCCGTATTTTTATTTCTTTTTCGCGTTCGGGATCTCCGGGAATGATCACTTTTTCCCTCCCTTCTGCCGGAGTTGCCTTTCTGAATGTATAGATCCATTCATCCATCTTTTCCTTAAATGCAGATGCTTCCTGAAAGGCATCAATGCGCATGGCACCAAAAAAATGCCCTGTTCCCTCGCCTACTTTTTGATCCAGTACAGGCAGATATGCAACAGAAGGAGGGACAAACGGACCAAAATTCGCACCTGAAAATACTGCAGAAAAAATATCCACAATGGCACTCAGACAAAATCCTTTATGACTTCCGTGGACATAATCCCCGCCCAATGTAAGCATAGATCCGCCGGATTTTAGAATGGCCGGATCATCCGATGGTGCACCGGTTTTATCCTGTACAAATCCGAAAGGAACTTTTTCGCCTTTTTTCTCAGCAACGGCCAGCTTGCCTCTGGCAATAGGTGTTGTGGCAAAATCAGCCACAAACGGAGGTTGTTTGCCCGCAGGTATGGCAACGGCAATGGGATTGGTACCAAGCATAGGTTGACTGAAAAAGTAGGAGCAACCAAAGGATTTGCGTTTGTCATAGACATTCCGATCATATCTTGCTTTAACGCCATCATGGCATAAAAACCAGCAATACCATAGTGATTTGAATTACGCGTGGAAACCCAACCTGTCCCTGCAACTTTGGCCTTTTCAATGGCTATTTCCATCGACCGGGTAGCTGCAACCATTCCCACTGCTCCGTCTCCATCAACAACAGCTGTGGAAGGTGTTTCATATACGATTTTCACCTCCGGCTTCACATTAATACGGTTCGCTTTCCAAAGCTGATAATAATCTTTTATCCTGATCATTCCATGAGAAGGAAGTCCGCGTAATTCAGCTGCCATGAAAACCTCAGCAATCTTCACGGCATCAGCTTCCCGGCATCCCATTTTAATAAAAACAGCCCGGGTAAAATCATTTAGGTAATCTACAGTGTACATGTTTCGTTTTATAATATACACGGCTAAATTAATAAATTTAGTTTCAGATACCGGATGGAAATCCATATCGGAGGAATGGATTGCATTTTTAATGATAAATACTAATTTTGAACCCGTCGCGTTTATAAGATTGAATCCCTTAAACATATATATTGAAACGGTTTATTTTTCTGCTTCTCTTGTTCTATCCGCTTTTTCTGAATGCCCAAAAGGAAAAAGTACAGCGGGATCCGAACCATGATGATGCATGGCTTCACTTTGGTTTCTCACTGGGCATTAATACCATGGATTTCAAGTTGAAGCATTCTCCCATGGCCATTGATTCAGGAATTTATGCCGAAGTTTCTACCTTACGGCCCGGTTTTCACGTACATGCCCTGGCCAATCTTCGTCTGGCAAGAAATTTTGATTTACGTTTCACTCCCGGTATTGCTTTTGGAGGTGTACGGGAAATCAATTATACCTTATACAATCCTACCGTTACTTCAATCAAAGCAGCAGACAACCCGGTCCGTGTGGAGTCTAATTTTCTTGAATTCCCCCTTCTTCTAAAATATAAATCACAGCGGTTGAATAATTTTCGTCCCTTTCTGATTGGCGGAATAAATACCCGAATTGATCTGGCTGCTACCAAAAAAACGTGGGGCAGATCAAGCAAAGAGAATAACCTGGTGCTGGTGAAACCCATTGATATCTATTATGAAATCGGAATGGGAATGGACTTCTACCTGGATTACAGTCTGAAAATAGGGATTGAATTTAAATACTCCGTGGGTATGAGAAATGTACTCAGAACCAACATACAAAAAAATGGACAAACCATTGGTCCGGATACAGAAGATGCAGTTTATACAGAAGCCATTGACATGCTTTTTTCAAGGATGTTTATGGTTACCATCCATTTTGAATAACTTTGCCCTAATTTGGCAAAAAATTGAAAAAAGAAATCTCTTTAATTCTAACCCCTGCCCAGGCATCCTCGGAAGAAAATTACGGTCCGCTTGTGGCTCAGTCATTAGATGTTTCCTTTTCCGACATTACAGCAATACGGATTATCAGAAAGTCGATTGATGCACGAGGCCGTGCCATAAAAGTGAATATGGCCTTTGAAATTTTTGTAGACGAATCCCCATCGTCACCGGTTGAGCATGAATTTAATTATAGCAATATTGAAACCAGACCCGAAGTAATCGTTGTTGGAGCAGGTCCTGCAGGCTTATTTGCATCTTTGCGACTTATTGAACTCGGTTACAGACCCGTAATTATTGAACGGGGTAAACCCGTTGGTGAAAGAAAAAAGGATATTGATATGTTGGAAAACAATCATATCCTGGATACCAATTCAAATTACTGCTTTGGAGAAGGGGGTGCAGGAACATTTTCTGATGGTAAACTATATACCCGTTCCAAAAAGAAGGGTGATATTAACCGTATTATTGAGAATCTGTATCTCCACGGATGTAATGAGAACATTTTATATGAATCTCATCCCCATGTAGGTTCGGATAAGCTTCCTGAAGTAATTTCCCGCATCCGCCATACCATTCTCAGTGCCGGAGGAGTGATTCATTTTAATACCCGCATTACCGATATTGTTCTTGCCAATGGGATGATTTCTCATCTGATCACGGATAAGCAGGATAAGATACAGGGAAAAGCGTACATATTTGCTACAGGACATTCAGCCCGCGACATTTATTATCTGATGCAGTCGCGTGGTATTCAGATCGAAGCCAAACCTTTTGCAATGGGAGTCAGGGTCGAACACCCACAGGAAATTATTGACAATATACAGTACCATTGTAGAAAAGACAAATATCTTCCTGCAGCATCCTATAATGTGGTTGAACAAGTGAACGGCCGCGGTGTATATTCATTCTGTATGTGCCCGGGGGGACAGATAGTTCCGGCAGCAACCGCTGATTATGAAATTGTTGTGAATGGTATGTCGGTTTCCCACCGCGACTCGCCCTTTGCAAATTCCGGAATCGTGGTTCAGGTCATGCCTGAAGATTTCAGATCGTATCAGAATTTACAGGGTCTTGCTGGCTTAAGGCTGCAGGAAAATTTGGAGCAAAAGGCATATAAACAGATTCATAAGGGACAACAAGCACCCGCACAGCGGCTTTCAGACTTTGTTTCCAACCGGTCCTCTCAAAACCTCCCGGTGTGTTCCTATGTTCCCGGAACAACAGTTTCTCCTATGCACGAATGGTTTCCGGATTTTATTAAACAAACCCTTCAGGAAGGATTTCGGAAATTTGACACCAAAATGAGAGGATTTCTGTCCCGGGATGCAGTAATTGTAGGAGTGGAATCCAGAACATCTTCCCCTGTAAGAATTCCCAGAAACCCTGAAACCGGAAGTCACACAAAAATTTCCAACCTGTTTACAGCCGGTGAAGGTGCCGGATATGCCGGAGGCATAGTTTCATCTGCAGTTGATGGTGAAAATATTGCTGAAAGCTGTGCCCGTTACCTGGGAACAAATTGATCAGTTATTTCCTTTTTTTTGTAACAAAATAGCAATGGGTTCCAATGTAACCAATATTCCTTTGGGCAATTGAACCAGGATGGGCTCAAGTATTTTATAAAACGATTTCAGGATTTCGGTTTTATCAATGATTTCAATGACCACCGGAAGTTTCTCTGTGAGTTCCCAATATCTGGAAGTACTGATATGAGTACTGCTCAATCCAAAACCCATTATACCGCGTAAAACAGTTACTCCTGAAATACCTTTTTCTTTAGCCAGGGTTACAATATGCTCATAAAGTATTCTCGATCCGAACTTATCGGTTGTACTGGTGTAAATCTTTAGTACACTTGTTTCGACAGATTTCATATTACAGGAGATTGGTGAGGGTATATCCAAGATACACCGCAATGAAACCCAAAAAAATGCTCAGGGCAGTATAAACAAGAACTGTCAGAAATTGGCCATTGTGGATTAACACAAGATTTTCATTTGTAAAGGATGAAAAAGTGGTAAAGCCACCGCAGATACCCACCATTAAAAAAAGCCTCCACTCTGTAGTTAACAGGGCACTTTTTTCAGATACGCCGGTTAAAAATCCGATAATGATACTACCGGTAATATTCACCAATAGCGTTCCTACCGGGATGGAGAAAAAATGAATACTCAGATTCAAATGGGAAATCCAATAACGGGCTATGCTTCCCAGGAAACCTCCAATACCAACCAAAAGAACATTTTTGATCATAAAAATAGGTGTGAATGATCTACATCAACTACAAATGTACATAAAATCAAAAAAGATTTAAGCACGATTCTAATGGTCGTTAAAATAAATGGATATGTCTATTATTTTCTGCCTTTTGTAGAATATGTTTGCCTCTTACTTATGTTCCATGTATTTTTGGCCATCCATTTTCAAATGCTATATGAAAGCCACAATTCTTTATACGAAAATCGCCCGAATTTTTTCCACACATTTCCCTTCCTTATTCAGAAAACGATTTTCTGTTACAGGAATGGCGTTATTTGTTGCCCTTGCTGTTTATAGTCAGAATAGAATTGTGGGAACTATCATTGATAGCACCGATAACCAGGCTGTAATTGGGGCTTATGTATTCTTAACCGATGCAAGAGACACCATGCAACGGGAAGCTACTACTACCGATATTAACGGAAAATTTTCTTTTAATTCCCTTAAGAAAAAAAATTACCGTTTAAAAATTCAAAGCATCAACTATCAGCAGGAATCCTTTTTGATATCAATAGAAAAACCACTGACTGACCTTGGAACCATTCGTTTGAATGTGGAAAGTAAGGTTCTGAAAGAAGTTGTGGTGATTGGTCAGGGTACCGCAGTTCAGAAAGGGGATACAACCATCATGACTGCTGACGCTTTTAAAGTAAATCAAGATGCCAATGCGGAGGATCTGGTTAAAAAAATGCCTGGAATAACTGTCGAAAATGGCACTGTTAAAGCCCGTGGTGAAGATGTGAAACAAATTCTGGTTGACGGTAAACCTTTTTTTGGAGATGACCCGTCTGTTGCGCTACGGAATTTGCCGGCTGACGTGATCGACCGGGTTCAGGTTTATAATAAATTGAGTGATCAGGCTGAACTTACCGGATTTGATGATGGTGAATCCTCCAGAACAATCAATATCATTACCAAAAGAAACAGTGCTTACAGTAAATTTGGTAAAATAACGGCCGGAACCAACTTCGATGATAAATATCTGGTTGGTGGAAATCTGAATCTTTTTAGCGGTCCCCGACGGTTCACTTTTAGTGGCATGACCAATAACATCAATCAGCAAAATTTTGCGATGCAGGATCTTATCGGAACTACTACAAGCAGCAGTGGAAGAAGAAACTGGGGCGGACAAAATTTTGGAGGAAGCAGTGGAATCAGCAAAAACAGCTCGTTGGGTTTTAATTACCAGGATAACTGGGGAAAGAAAATTACAGTTTCCGGCAGCTATTTTTATAATACGTCATTCAATACAAATATTACCCGGTCGCTAACCGAATATAATTTTACCGGCGAAGATGGTAAATATGCCGCAGATTCGAGTTATACTCAATCGAAGGATTATAATCACCGGATCAATATGCGATTGGAATACAAAATCGATTCTCTGAACACCATCATACTGGTTCCCCGATTTAGTATTCAGGATAATCAATCGGATAAGACCGCAGCCAGCTACATTACGGGTGGTGAAGTGAATACAATAGGTCAAAATGCCTCATACTCAGATTCCAAAGGGTATAATTTTGGCAATGATATCACCTGGAGACATAAGTTTGCCAAAAAAGGAAGAACTTTTTCTTTTCGGTCATCTGTATCCTTCGACCGAAAAAACAGTGATCAAACACAAATAGCGAGTGTTAACGGGAAACAGGATGATCAATTTACAGATAATTTCTCAGATAATCTTACCCTCAATACCAATCTGAATTATACAGAACCTTTAGGTCCTAATAGTCAGCTTCAACTGAATTACAACCACCGTTTTCAGAATGGAAACAATAATTATGAAATTTTTGCCCTGGGAAGTGCTCAGGAAAAACTCGGTAGATTGGATTCCTTATCCAATATTTATGACAGTCGCTATACCACTCATCGGACAGGGGCCTCATACCTTTATAAGAAAGAAAATCTTAATCTATCAGTAGGATTAAATTTCGAACAGGCAAACCTAAAAGGTGACCAGACTTATCCGCAGGCTGATAGAGTGCTGAAGTCGTTTAACAAGTTCCTGCCCGTATTTATGATTAACTATAAGTTTTCAGAAATAAATAATATACGGATTTTCTACAGAACCTACACAGAAGCCCCATCGATTACTGAATTGCAAACAGCTATTGACAATTCCGACCGGCAAAGGCTCAGCACAGGAAATCCGCATCTGAAACAATCTTATACACATAATATTATTTCGAACTATTCTTATGCCAATCCCACCTCGGGCTTCAATGCGTTTTTGTTTCTCAGGGCCGGCTTTTCAAAAGACATCATGGGTTACCGTACATTGCGTGCCGGAGCAGATACACTGAGAAATCCTGAGGGATTTGATGTTATTCTCCTGCCAGGACAGCAACTCTCATATCCCGTGAATATGGAACATTCATGGCAGTTGAATTCCATGTTAAATCTGAGTTATTTCCTGAAACCCATCAAAAGTAACATCAGTCTGGTTAATGGTTTTGGATATAACTATACTCCGGCATTTATTCAGGATCAAATCAATAATCAGAAGTCGTTTAATATGACCAATAGTTTGATTATTACCAGCAACATCAGTCCGAATATTGATTTTACGGTGTCTTATACTTCCAATTACAATCAGGCTCATAATTCTATCAGTACCCTGGAAGAAAATCAGAAATACTGGTATCAATCTGCCAGTGCCAAAATCAACCTGGTATTTTGGAAAGGAATCACATTTTACACAGACATCGTGGGACAGTATAACAAAATGAGCCAGGCATCAAATTCAGATTACACGGAAAAATATATGGTTTGGAATGCCAGTTTAGGAAAGAAGTTTCTGAAAAACAATGCGGCTGAAATTAAATTTGGAGCCTATGATATTCTGAACCAGAACAGAAGCTATTTTCATACTGTAAATGCATCCTATACACGCGACTCATGGACTAACGCCTATAAACGCTATTTTCTGGTATTATTCACTTACAACCTGAAATCGGGAAAAAACCCGAATAACAATGCCTCTGAAGAAAAGAAGGGTAATTATCCAGGGTTGCCTCAAGGTATGCCTCCCGGGGTACGTCCCGGTGGAGGACCTCCTCAGGGTGGCTTTCATGACCACTAAATCTAATGGTTGCCTAAAGCTTCCAATGACTGATTTACGGAGTTAAGAATGGGTTGTACTGAAATATCACTTCCCACAGCTTTTTTCATCCATTGCTGCGGAGTAAGCAGACCCTGGCTATATATGCGCTCTATTTCATCCGCAAAGTTTTTATCCTTCATATACTCAGCAAGCTGAAATTCAATAATATGACCATAAGCATAGTTGGGTAAATAAAGCGGAGTATTAATCATGTGAGAATAGATAGCCAACACAGGTTGATCCCGTGTTATGAAAACCGGAGCATAATACTCGTTCCAGATATCCCGGGCAATCGAATTCACAGCATTTTTGAGTTCCGCAGAGGTTGCTGTAGGATGTTCATACAACCATTTCCAGGAATTGATGTCCACCAGAGAAACACCCATGATCTCGTACAACTGCCAGAAATTATCCAGATAATCATAATACTGTTGCATTTCATTGGTGTTTTTTATACCCAGCAGCTTCAGGTCGTTCTTTTGAAACATAAAAGCCAGGGCTTCAGTAAAAGCTGTGTTCGGTACGCCACTCAGCAAATAATAGTCCATATTGTACAGACTAATGGTCTGTTCCACATTGTGACCGAATTCATGAACCGCAATGTTATAACCTTTGTAATCCATACCATCTGCAAAAATCCGTGTACGTAATAATGAAGGCTGATTGCGGGAGACTGCGCCCCAGGCATGTCCTGATCCGCGTGCAGCCTCAACTTTAACAAGACTGGTAATTTCGTTGGCTCGGGCTTCAGAGAAACCTAATTTTTTAAGGATTACCGGTAGATCTTTTTGAACCGCTGCAGCATCAGGATATTTCTTTCTGGATGCAGCTTCCAGTTCTGCTGCAGGAATGGAAGTCCGGGTTTTAAATCCGTCATACCAGATGTCAAAAGGCTCCAGATCGCGCCCCAGCCTTTCTTTAATCACAGCTGCAACCTTTTTAACTTCGGGCGAAGAAAGGTAAGTCTTAAATAAAGCTTCCACTTCCTGTAGCGGAATTTCCATTCCTCCTTCAAAATTGCGGGCAATGTAAGTATTGGCTCTGGGATAATATGGGTCTACTTTTTTTTGTGCTTTAAAAAATCCAAGTAAAACCTCAAATCGCGTATCAGGCTCAGCCGCCGCCTCAATGGGTTTGCCATTCTCCTGTACTTCATTTGTATAGGGATTCCAGGTAAACTGATTGGAATTAATTACTTTTTTTGGTATTTCCTGTGATATGATTCTTTTCATCACCTCATAAAGCAAACGTTGCTTTTCCAAACCTGCGGTGTCTCCATAGTTTGTTTTAATTTCGTCCCGAAGATTCCAGTGACTGAGTAATTTCATATCCTCCGGGAAAAAAGTTTTCCCTTCGGCATTGACTAATTTGCCGGCATAAATGTTATAGTCGGCAATGTATAATTCAGAACGCGTATTGGCATTCACAACCTCCTGATTCACCGAAGCTGGTACCCTCGAATCGAATATGTCTCCCATGCGTGCGTAAGCCCACTCCTTTCTGTTCCATTTATCACCGGCTGTATTTTTTTCGTTCAGGCTGTATCCGGGAAAATTCAACAATACATAAAAAGCAATACGATTCTCAAAAAAATCGTCTGTAAAATGAGTAGAAGGATTATAGGTACCGAAAATTTCATCAATCGGAAGAATTTCGCCCCAATCCAGATTCAGCTGCCGTTGCAATCCCACGTTGATATCATTGAAACAGCCGTTTATGGTTTCAAAATTCCTGGAGATCCGTTGAAATACTTCCTCTAAAGCCACTGAATCGCTGATAAAATTGACCAGGCAGTATTGGTGAAAATCGGCTTCCTTTCCATCTGTTTCAGTCCAGAATGAAGCAACATTTTGAACCCCTTTCTTAATCCGCTCGCTAAAAATGACGCCATGTTTCAGTATCAGGGAATCAATGGTTGTCTGAACAGCTGTTTCCATGATAAAGGTTTTGTTAAGATCTGTTTTTGCTGGTTTGCATTGTACAAACATAATTGCAATAAGGATGAACAATAGTGATGTTTTCATATTGAATAAATTTTATCATTATTCTATTGGTTTGCATGTATTAAAAGCAAGAACAACAGCTACTGAAGTGGCAACATTTAGCGATTCTACATGTTCACGCCGGTCAGATGCAGCAGGAATGGTAATGCGCTGGTGAATATACTGTGTAACACCACCGGAGATTCCTTTGGATTCGTTGCCAAAAATCACCATTCCTCTTTGCATCGTTTGCATATTCCATAATGGGGAACCCTGCATATAGGTACCCCGGATTTCATAGCCATCAATGCCATTCATATTGCCTAATAAACTGGATAAATCCACGTAATGTATTTTTACATTTAGAATGGCACCCATAGATGCCTGTATTACCTTAGGATTGTAGATATCTGCACATCCCTGGCTGCAGAAAATATTTGTTACTCCAAACCAGTCGGCCGTTCTGATAATGGTTCCCAGATTGCCCGGATCCTGTATCGTATCCAGTGCAAGCGATACGGTCGAAAGTACCTCCTTTTCATTTATGTTGTAATCAAAATAGTCGAGCACTGCCAAAACGGGCGGTACAGTTTCAAGGGAAGTTAGTTTTCCAAGGGTAATAGAGTCTGTTTCATGAATCTCACCCTTAAAACCGGATAATGCATGCTGGTGGACGGAAATCCATTCAGGAAGCGCGATAATCTCCCGAATAACCGTGTTTTTATTCCGGAGGGAATCCGTCACAATTTTGTCCCCTTCCATTATAAACTGCCGGTTAAGTTGACGGAACTTCTTATTCTTAAGAGCTGCCAAGTGTTTCACTTTATTTTTGCTAACCATAATATGGTTTTCTATTCTTTGACAAAGAGTGGGTTAAAGATAGAAATTTTGCGCTTGTTGCAGATAGAATGCAGTTATGTTCTGATGGTAATTATTTACAGATATTGCCCTGTACATTTAATCTATTTAAAATTATCTTTGTCAGTATGATGGCATACAAGCGAATGAGTCTTGTATATACCTGGTTAAAAACTGATAAAACTTCATGCGGACTCGGCACGTTACAAAAAATTGGATTAAAGGCGCACCTTTGCTTTGTTTATGGTTCCTTTTTTCATGCTCCCCTGCCAAATATGTGCCTAAGGGCGAATATCTCCTTAGTAAAAACCGCATTGAAACCCGTCAGAAAAGTAATGATCCGGATGAAGAACTCAAAAGCTATGTACTTCAGAAGCCCAATAAGAAATTTCTGGGTACGCGTTTTTATTTATTTCTGTACAACCTTTCAAACATCAATAAAAAGAAATGGCCACACAGCTGGCTTAGAAAAATTGGTGAAGAACCCGTGATTTTTGATAAGGAGTTAACCCGTTCCAGCTCTGAACAACTGATGCAATACTTGGAAAATAAGGGTTATTATAATGCCAGTGTAATTGATAGTGTCAAATTCAGGCGCCGTAATGCGATCGTTACCTACTTTGTTGAATTCAATACTCCTTACCGGATAAGAGGTATTGCCTACTATTTTGAAGATACCAGCCTGCGGCCATATGTCTTGCCGGATACAGTTAATTCTCTTTTGCATAAGGGAATGCGGTTTGACAAAGACATTATGCAAGAAGAAAGGGTACGGATTGAAGGTCTTTTAAAAGAAAACAGCTACTTTAAATTTTCCAAGGAGCATATTTATTATGAAGCCTCAGTAAAGCCGCTCGACAATGCAGTTGACATAACGATGTTTCTCAAAGATTTCACAGAAGGACAGCCGGACCCATATACAAAGGTTCGGTTTCATCCCCGGTATAAAATCGGGAACGTCTATTTATATCCCAATTTCAGCGACGCCGTGAGTCCCGGAAAAAAGATTCCCATTGTAAACGATACCGTTCTCTTCAAAAATATGTACTTTCTTACACCCGGAAAGTCGAATTTAAAACCCAATGCTCTTGCCAACCGCAATTATATTATTCCGGGTTCCTTTTATCGGCTGAGTAATGTGAACAGTACCTATCGCAGCTTATCAACCTTGAATATTGTTCGTTTTACAAACATCACTTTTCTGGAAACCGATACGGACAGAATCTTCAGTCGCGAAAAATATCTTGATTGCAGGATAGAACTCACCCAGAAGAAGCTGCAAGCGATACAGGCAGAACTTGTTGGCACCAATTCATCAGGCGATTTTGGAGGCAGAGGCAACTTGCTGTACACAAATTTTAATCTTTTCAGAGGTGCTGAAGTTTTCAATCTTCGGCTCACAGGAGCTATTGAATCACTTAAAAATCA
The DNA here is from genome assembly GCA_963733535.1 of uncultured Bacteroidota bacterium. Taxonomy (GTDB): domain Bacteria; phylum Bacteroidota; class Bacteroidia; order Bacteroidales; family UBA10428; genus UBA5072. The sequence goes on along the minus strand of CAVTDR010000010.1, from coordinate 127,303 downwards.
GACCAACGGTGATTACAATAGCATGAGAGAAATTGGTGCAGAAATGAGTATTTTATTTCCTAAGTTCTTCACGCCATTCAAATTGGAAGGTTTTATTAAAAAATATGCTCCTAAAACGTCTATTTCTGTGGCATACAATTTTCAGTCGCGGCCCGACTTTACACGATCAGTTGCCAATGGCTCGTTTTCATACACATGGAAAGGAAATAAATACCTGACACATACGATTTCCCCATTAGAGTTGAGTTATGTTCAGATATACGAAGAACAATCCGATAGAAAATTTCTCGATTCTATTAAATCGACTCCCCTGGGTTATAGTTTCATTGACCACGTAATCAATTCGGCCCGGTACACACTGGAACTTAATAATCAGGCTATCGGAAAGACCAAGGATTTTTTCTTTGCCCGTTTCAATATTGAGTCGGCAGGTAATTTACTGAATCTGGCGCATACCACATTTAGTAACAGGGATACTGCATTATTATTAAAAGTGCCCTATTTTCAATATTTGTTAGGGGATATAGATTTGAGATATTATAATGTAATTGATAAGCAAAATAAATTTGTGTACAGGCTTTTTGTAGGTTTGGGATACCCTTTGGGAAACAGCAATGCACTTCCTTATGAAAAGAAATATTTCTCCGGAGGTCCAAATAGTATCCGTGCCTGGAATACACGCGACCTGGGTCCGGGATCTGATACAACAAGCAATGCCAATTCCATTTTTCCAAATAAAAACGGGGATATCAAACTGGAGGCGAATATCGAATACCGTTTTAAATTATTCTGGAAACTGGAGGGAGCTTTATTTCTGGATGCCGGGAATGTTTGGGAAATTAATAAAAATGAAGAAAAACCACGCGCAGTATTTGAATGGAACCGTTTTTATAAAGAAATTGCAATGGGTTATGGGTTTGGAGCGAGGCTCGATTTATCCTTCTTTCTGATTCGATTGGATGTGGGGATTAAAATGAGAGATCCCTCATTGCCTGCGGGTGATCGTTGGTTTCCGGGGCACGATCATTTCAATATGAAAGATTTGCATTTGAAATTCGGTATCGGATATCCGTTTTAGGCCATGAAAAATATATTTCACCGTGCTTTTGAAATATCAGCAACAGAAAGAAAAAGCATCATTATCCTGGTAATACTTATTGGTATTCTTGCAGGAATCCAAAGTTATTTGGCTTTTCATAAGCATCGCTTGAATGCAGAAGATGAAAGGTTGTTACAGTCCGAAATGATAATTCTGCAGAGCAAAAACAAAAAATTTCCTGAAAAAGACAATATAAAACCAGCCTCCAACCTGTATCGCCAACCTTTTATATTTGATCCCAACACAGCGGATATAGGGAAATTAGAGCAATTGGGCTTTACGAAAAGACAAATCCGGAATATCCTCAACTACCGTCTGAAGAAAGGTCGTTTTTATAAAACAGAAGATCTTAAGAAAATATATGGCATGGATGACAGGACTTACAACAGGCTATCGGACTATGTCCATATTGAAAAAAAAACAGTTCCTCCCCGGATTTATCACAGGGTGGCACAATTTACCCTGCCACCAAAGACTGATATGAATCTGGCAGATACGAATGCTTTGATACGTATTCGTGGAATCGGACCTGTATTGTCATCGCGCATCCTAAAGTACCGAAGGCTTTTAGGAGGATTTTACAGCATGGAGCAGCTTGGCGAGGTATATGGATTAGCAGACAGTGTTATTGTTTTACTCAACGGGAGCTTTACCATTGACAGCTCGCAAATCACTAAAATCAATATCAATACAATTAGTCTTACTGATCTGATGAGGCATCCCTATATCGGTACCTTTTATGCACGTGGAATCATACGGTATAGAGAACAGGTGGTCCGGATAAAAGATATCAGCGAACTAAAAACAAACGGCTTACTTCCCACAGATCGTTTTGAGAAGGTGAAACGCTATTTGACGAATTAATTGTTTTGATTAGAAATGGCTTTTATTTTCGTTTATTTTTGCCTAAATTTATGAAAGTTAAAAAAACAGGGCTGGAGAAGATATATTTTAGGATTACTGCAATTCGTTTTTTTTTATTTCATAAAATTTGGTAGATAAGACCCAAAGTGATAAATTTGCGGCTCATTAAAAAAAAGAAGTATGATTATTGTACCGATTAAGGAAGGCGAAAACATTGAAAGAGCACTTAAAAAATTCAAACGTAAATTTGAGAAAACAGGTGTTGTAAAGGAATTAAGATCCAGACAAGCATTCCAAAAACCGTCCATGCGCAAACGGGAGATCGTTAAAAAAGCGATTTACGTTCAGCATATGCAGCTGGAAGAAGAATAGTCTTCTGCCGGTAGGGATAATCCAGAATATCTAAACAGCCCGCTAATATTATCCCGGTTCCAATGAGGCATTTCGGTGGTTTTTTACAATATATTCAGTATATTAAGAAATACTCTGCTCATACGGTTCGTTCGTATAAAACGGATCTGGAGCAGTTTTTTGCTTTTTGTTCTCTAGGTGAGGATGAAGATGAAGTCGGGATCAGCCACCATCAGATCCGCAGCTGGATTGTTTTTCTAATGGATTCCGGAGATACTGCCAGAACGGTTAATCGCAAAATATCAACGCTCAAAACCTATTTTAAGTATTTGATGCGAGAGGGTCATATAACAGAAAATCCTGTTTCAAAAGTACTTACTCCGAAAACCGGTAAAAAGCTTCCGGTTTTTGTTCGCGAGGAAGCCATGGATCATATGCTGGATGATATTCAGTTTGGAGCCGATTACGAAGGATTACGAAACCGTATCATTCTTGAAACCTTCTATAATACGGGCATCCGGATTTCAGAATTGATTCATTTAAAATTGAGGGATATTGATTTAGGCCAACTGGTATTTAAGGTTTTAGGCAAACGCAATAAAGAGCGGATGGTGCCGATAAATCAGAATTTTGCTGTTACGCTTCAGCAATACGCGAATCTTCGCGAAGAAACTTTTGGGGTAGATGCTCCCGAGTGGTTTTTTTTGAGCAAAAAAGGAAAGCAACTCAATCCCCGGTATGTGTACCGGATTGTCCATCATTTTTTAAGTCTGGTTACCACGTCCGACAAAAAAAGTCCACATGTTCTCCGGCATACCTTTGCCACCCATATGTTGAATCAGGGAGCAGATCTGAATGCCATCAAGGAATTGCTGGGGCATGCCAATTTATCTGCCACAGAGGTTTACACACATAATACCTTTGAAAAGTTAAAATCAGTTTATAAACAAGCTCATCCAAGAGCATAAAAAATGAGGAGGAAATAATCATGAATATCAGAATTAACGCAGTAAGTTTGATGCAGATGCAAAGTTGACTGATTTTATTGAGAAAAAAGTCAGCCAAATTGGCCCGTTATTTCGATGATATTATTGATGCCGAAGTCTTTCTGAAACTGGACAATACAGCTACGATTAGAAAACAAAATTGTTGAGATTAAACTGGATATTCCGGGCAATGATTTGTTTGCGCGAAAACAGAGCAAATCTTTTGAAGAATCAACTGATATTAGCGGTAGATGCATTAAAACAACAGATTCAAAAACACAAAGAGAAGTTACGTGGGCATAATAAAGAAAAATAATTTTGTGATATAAATAAATTGTTATACATTTGCGAACCGATTTTGGAGGGTATTGCCGATGTAGCTCAGTTGGCCAGAGCAGCTGATTTGTAATCAGCTGGTCGGGGGTTCGAATCCCTCCATCGGCTCGAAATTATTGCTTTGTTCTTTTTTAGGTTTCTAATAGACCGGTTTTGCCGGTTTATTTGTGAAGGGGAGATACCAAAGTGGCCAACTGGGGCAGACTGTAAATCTGCTGGCTGATGCCTTCGTAGGTTCGAATCCTGCTCTCCCCACGAGAAGAATTTGTTGATGTATCGATTTATTGATTTATTGATTGAAAACAGAAACACCTCCAAACAATCAACAAATCAGCAAATCAACAAATCAATAAATATTCTAGGCGGGAATAGCTCAGTTGGTAGAGCATAACCCTTCCAAGGTTAGGGTCGCGCGTTCGAGTCGCGTTTCCCGCTCAAGTTATTTGACGAATTGATGATTGGTTGATTGATTGATTGAAAAATCAGAAAATCAATAAATCAAGTTGAAATGAATGATTGGTTGAACTTTTAAATCAACAAATCATCAAATCAACACATCGACAAATAATAAAGGCCGATGTAGCTCAGTTGGTAGAGCGTTTCCTTGGTAAGGAAGAGGTCACGGGTTCAAATCCCGTCATTGGCTCAGGATTATAGTATGAATTTTAAATATCGAACAATAACTATCAAATATTCAAATTATGGCTAAGGAAAAATTTGAAAGGTCGAAACCTCACGTTAACGTTGGAACGATTGGTCACGTTGATCATGGTAAAACCACTTTAACAGCAGCAATTACCAAAGTTTTAGAAAAACAAGGATTTGCTAGTTTCCGTTCCTTTGATTCAATTGATAATGCACCTGAAGAAAAAGAAAGGGGTATTACCATTAACACAGCTCACATCGAGTATCAGACAGCAAACAGGCATTATGCCCACGTAGACTGTCCGGGTCACGCTGACTATATTAAAAATATGGTTACAGGTGCTGCGCAGATGGACGGTGCAATTCTGGTTGTTGCCGCTACCGATGGTCCTATGCCCCAGACCCGCGAACACGTTTTGCTTGCACGTCAGGTGAACGTACCTAAGGTACTTGTTTTCCTGAACAAAGTTGACATGGTTGAAGATCCTGAAATCATCGAACTGGTTGATATGGAAATAAGGGAACTCCTATCATTCTACAAATTTGACGGTGAAAATGCTCCTATCATTCATGGTTCTGCACTGGGTGCTCTAAATGGCGAACCCAAATGGGAAGAAAAAGTTGTTGAGCTGATGAAAGCTGTTGATGAGTATATTCCTCTGCCTCCTCGTGATAAAGACAAACCATTCCTGATGCCTGTTGAAGACGTATTTTCAATTACGGGCCGTGGTACAGTTGCAACCGGAAGAATTGAAACAGGTGTTGTACATACCGGTGATGAAGTTGAACTCGTTGGTCTTGGCGCAACAAGCAGGAAATCAGTTGTTACCGGTGTTGAAATGTTCCGGAAAATACTGGATGACGGTGAAGCTGGTGATAACGTTGGTTTATTGCTTCGCGGTGTTGATAAAAAAGAAATCAAAAGAGGTATGGTACTTGCAAAACCAGGTTCCATTACACCTCACACCAAGTTTGAAGCCAGTGTGTATATTCTGAAGAAAGAAGAAGGCGGTCGTCATACTCCTTTCCACAATCAATACAGACCTCAGTTCTATCTTCGTACTTTGGACATTACTGGTGAAATTACACTTCCTGAAGGAACTGAAATGATTATGCCTGGTGATAATGTTCACATTAATGTTGAACTGATTTATCCTGTTGCTTTGAATACTGGTTTGCAGTTTGCTATCCGCGAAGGTGGACGTACAGTAGGTGCCGGACAGGTAACTAAGATCATTGCTTAATTACATATTATAAACAATAGCGGTAAATTCGTTATCCTTTTTGATGACGAATTTACCTGTTTATGGCATACGGGTGTAGCTCAGTTGGTAGAGCACTGGTCTCCAAAACCAGGTGTCGGGCGTTCGAGTCGCTCCTCCCGTGCCAATCGAAAAGATTATGAAAAGAATATCAACATATTTTCAGGAAACCTACAAGGAGCTGGTACATAAAGTGACCTGGCCTTCGTGGAAAGAATTACAGGGTAGTGCCATTCTTGTGATGGTTTCTTCCTTAATTATTGCCCTTGCAGTAGCTCTTATGGATCTTGTATTCAAGAACATCATGAGTACAATTTATGGTCTTTTCTCTTAACTAAACCTAGAAGCTCGTTACTATGGAAGAACAGGAAAAAAAATGGTATGTTCTCCGTGCTATTGGGGGTAAGGAAAAGAAGGTAAAGGAATATATCGAAAGTGAGGTAACACGCCTCAACCTGCAGGAGTTTATTTCACAGGTACTCATTCCGACCGAAAAGATTTACCAGATCAGAAACGGAAAAAAGATCAGCAAGGAACGGAGTTATTTCCCGGGTTATGTGCTTATAGAAGCTGCCCTGGTAGGAGAAATTCCCCATATGCTGAAAAATATCACGCATGTAATTGGTTTTCTGGGTGCTAAAGGCGATGAATTACCTACTCCCCTTCGAACATCTGAAGTAAACCGTATTCTCGGAAAAGTAGATGAGCTGGCTGAAACAGATGAGGAATTGAATGTTCCATTTTATGTAGGAGAATCTGTGAAGGTAATTGATGGACCTTTTAACAGTTTTACAGGCGTTATAGAAGAAGTAAATGAAGAAAAAAAGAAGCTTAAAGTAATGGTGAAAATATTTGGTCGTAAAACACCTCTTGAATTAAGCTTCATGCAAGTAGAAAAAGACTAATTATCGGAAAAAAAAATACGTTGCGGATGTTTATGAAACCCTAATGCTTCCAGAATATTCATCTAAAACGTGTAGTTCAACAATAATCAATCAGAAATAAGTAAATTATGGCAAAAGAGGTTGCTGGATTAATTAAATTGCAGATAAAGGGAGGTGCCGCTAATCCATCACCGCCAGTAGGCCCCGCTTTAGGTTCAAAGGGTGTGAACATTATGGAATTCTGTAAACAGTTCAATGCCCGTACACAGGACAAAGCAGGGAAACTACTTCCGGTTGTAATTACGGTATACAGCGATAAATCCTTTGATTTTATCGTTAAGACTCCCCCGGTGGCCGTACAGCTCCTGGAAGTTACCAAGACCAAATCAGGTTCTGCTGAACCAAACAGGAATAAGGTAGCTTCTGTATACCTGGGAACAGGTTAAAGTAATTGCTGAAGAAAAGATGACGGACCTTAATTGTTTCACCATCGAATCCGCAATGACTATGGTTGCTGGCACTGCCCGCAGTATGGGTATTACCGTTAAGGGTGATGCCCCAGTAAAAAAGTAATTTTATCTCCGGATTAACATGGCAAATTTGAGTAAGAACAGAAAAACTGGCGATGGAGAAGATTGAGCCGGCCAAACAATATAAGCTATCGGAAGCTACTCACCTTGTGAAGGAAGTTACCACCACAAAGTTTGATGCTTCGGTAGATATTGGATGTTCGGCTTGGAATTGATCCTCGTAAAGCCAATCAAATGGTTAGGGGCGTGGTTACGCTACCCCATGGAACCGGTAAGCAAATCAGGGTACTTGTGCTTTGTACTCCCGATAAGGAAGAAGAAGCAAAAGCAGCAGGTGCTGATTACGTTGGACTCGATAATTATGTCGACAAAGATCCAGGGTGGCTGGACAGATATCGATGTAATCATCACCATGCCCGCTGTAATGGGAAAAATCGGTAAACTGGGAAAAATCCTCGGTCCCCGTGGACTTATGCCGAACCCAAAAAGCGGTACTGTAACAATGGAAATTGGAAAAGCTGTAAAAGAAGTAAAGATGGGTAAAATCGACTTTAAAGTTGATAAAGCCGGTATCGTTCATACTTCAATTGGAAAAGCATCCTTTTCAGCTGATCAGTTAGCTGATAATGCCAGAGAATTTTTACATACCCTGGTTAAGCTAAAACCTTCTGCAGCAAAAGGTTCCTATATCCGCAGCATCTACGTTTCCAGTACGATGAGCCCCGGTATTAAGGTCGATGCAAAAGCATTTGACGAATAAATTTAATGACCAAAATTCAATATGAATAGGGACGAAAAAAACAGGATAATTGATAACCTGACTGAATCCATCAGCACTGCCAAGCATTTCTACCTGGCTGATATTTCGGATTTAAATGCCGAAATTAACCAGTAAATTGAGAAGAGCTTGCTTTGAAAAGGAAATTAGGCTGGTTGTTGTTAAAAATACCCTGCTTAAAAAAGCTTTAGAAAAATTCGACGGGAAATATGAAGGTCTGTATGAAGCATTGAAGGAATCTACTTCCATCATGATTACAGACAAAAATAATGGCCCCGCAAAACTGATCAAGGAGTTTCGCAAAAAGAACAAGAAACCCATTCTAAAAGCTGCTTATGTAGAAGAATCTATTTACGTTGGCGATGATCAGCTCGATGCATTGTCAGGTATTAAGTCTAAGGAAGAACTTATCGGCGATCTTATACTGCTGTTGCAGTCACCCGCCCGTAACGTTATTTCCGGTTTACAGTCCGGTGGAAATAAACTGGCTGGAATTGTTAAAACATTCAGTGAAAAAGAATAATTAATTATAACAAATAAAACAATCAAGTAAAATGGCAGATTTGAAAGCTTTCGCAGAACAATTGGTTAACTTAACTGTTAAAGAAGTTAACGAATTAGCCAAAATATTAAAGGATGAGTATGGCATTGAACCCGCAGCTGCAGCTGTTGCTGTTGCAGGTCCTGCTGCCGCGGCTGAAGCTCAGGCTGTAGAAAAATCAACTTTCTCAGTATTCATGAATCATCCGGGTGGTGCTAAACTCCAAATTGTAAAATTGGTTAAGGATATTACCAACCTGGGTCTGAAAGAAGCAAAAGAGCTTGTTGACAAAGCTCCGGTTGCAATAAAGGAAAATGTTTCGAAAGAAGAAGCTGAATCTATAAAAGCTCAATTAGTAGAAGCAGGAGCCGACGTTGAACTTAAATAAAGTTAACACAGGTAATGATATCATTTAGGTTTAATCCCGACCTCATCGGGATTAGACCTTTTTGTCATTCTCACAACTTTAGTTCAACACTTTATTTTATAATATAATGACCAAATTAAATTCAGAAAGAATTAGTTTTGCCCGGACGAAAAACCAGTTGTCCTATCCTGATTTTCTCGAGATTCAATTGAAATCATTTCGTGATTTCTTTCAACTTGAAACTACTCCGGAAAACAGAAAAAACGAAGGACTATTTAAGGTTTTCCAGGAAAACTTCCCGATTACCGATACCAGGAACAATTTTGTTCTGGAGTTTATGGATTACTTTGTTGATCCTCCCCGCTATTCCATTGAAGAATGCATTGAAAGAGGATTAACTTATAGCGTTCCGCTTAAGGCAAAACTCAAATTATATTGCACCGACCCCGAACATGAGGATTTTGATACAGTCATCCAGGATGTTTACCTGGGAACCATCCCTTATATGACAGAACGGGGTTTGTTTGTTATTAACGGTGCAGAACGTGTGGTTGTATCACAGTTACACAGATCACCTGGCGTATTCTTCGGACAAAGCATCCATGCCAATGGCACAAAATTATATTCTGCCAGAATCATTCCTTTTAAGGGTTCATGGATTGAATTTGCTACCGATATAAACAACGTGATGTATGCTTATATCGACCGTAAGAAAAAATTACCTGTAACCACCTTGCTTAGGGCTATTGGCTTTGAAAGTGATAAAGATATTCTTGAAATCTTTGATCTTGCCGATGAAATCAAAGTTTCAAAAACAGCTCTGAAAAAACTGGTCGGACGAAAATTGGCTGCCCGTGTTCTGAAATCATGGGTAGAAGATTTTGTGGATGAAGATACCGGTGAAGTAGTTTCCATTGAACGTAATGAAATCATTATTGATCGTGAAACTGTGCTTCTCGATGAACATATTGATCCGATTATTGATTCCGGCACAAAAGCCATTCTTTTGCATAAAGAAGGGCAGAATCTTACTGACTTTGAAATCATCTACAATACGCTTACAAAAAGATCCTTGTAACTCAGAAAAAGAAGCAGTTTTACATATTTACCGTCAGTTACGTAACAGCGAACCACCTGATGAGGCCACTGCACGTGATGTAATCGACAAACTTGTTCTTCTCTGATAAACGTTATGATCTTGGTGAAGTTGGCCGTTACAGGATCAACAAAAAACTGAATCTTGAAACAGCCATGGATACCAAGGTGCTTACCAAGGAAGATATTATCCGCATTATCAAATACCTTATTGAATTGATTAACTCAAAAGCCGATGTGGATGATATTGACCATTTAAGCAACCGTAGGGTTCGTACCGTTGGTGAACAACTGGCATCACAGTTTGGCGTTGGTTTGGCCCGTATGGCCCGTACCATCCGTGAAAGAATGAATGTTCGCGATAATGAGGTTTTTACTCCCATTGACCTGATCAATTCCAAGACGCTGTCTTCGGTTATCAATTCATTCTTCGGAACCAATCAGCTTGTCGCAGTTTATGGATCAGACCAATCCATTGGCTGAAATTACCCATAAACGCAGGATGTCTGCACTCGGACCCGGTGGTCTTTCAAGAGAACGTGCCGGTTTTGAAGTACGTGACGTTCACTATACACACTATGGTCGCCTTTGTCCGATTGAAACTCCTGAAGGACCAAATATTGGTCTGATCTCTTCACTTTGCGTATATGCCAAAATCAATTCCCTTGGTTTTATTGAAACCCCTTACCGTAAGGTAAATGGACAGGTATGGTTGATCTGACATTCGAAGGAATTATATGGCTCAGCGCCGAAGAAGAAGAAGCAAAAGTTATTGCACAGGCAAATGCTCCGGTTAAAGACTGACGGTGAATTTGATAATACAAAAGTTAAAGCCCGTTACAATGCTGATTATCCCCTCTCCGATGCACATGAGATCGACCTGATGGACGTTGCTCCTAACCAGATTGCATCCATTGCTGCATCATTGATTCCCTTCCTTGAACACGATGATGCCAACCGTGCCCTGATGGGATCGAACATGATGCGCCAGGCTGTTCCACTGATTAATCCTGAAGCACCTATTGTTGGTACAGGTATTGAACATGGTGTTGTTCGCGATTCACGTTTTCTGCTTATTGCTGAAGCCGATGGTGTTGTTGAATATGTAGATTCCAATGAAGTGGTTATCCGTATGTCATGTCCGAAGAAGAGAAATTCGTGAACTTCGACGGAGATACCAAGCGCTATAAATTGCTGAAATACAGAAAAACCAACCAGAATACCTGTATCAATCTGAAACCTATTGTTCAAAAAGGAGAAAAGGTTACCAAAGGTCAGATTCTTACTGAAGGATATTCTACCAGTCATGGGTGAACTTGGCCCTGGGCAGAAACCTGATGGTTGCATTCATGCCCTGGAAAGGTTATAACTTTGAGGATGCTATTGTAATTTCTGAAAGAGTGGTTCGCGAAGATCTTTTTACTTCCATTCATATTGATGAATATATGCTCGAAGTTCGTGATACCAAACGCGGTCTGGAAGAACTTACTGCTGATATTCCCAACGTAAGTGAAGAAGCCACTCGTAACCTCGATGAAAACGGTTTGATCCGCATTGGTGCTGAAGTTAACCCTGGTGATATCCTCATTGGAAAAATCACACCCAAAGGCGAATCCGATCCTTCTCCGGAAGAAAAACTGCTGAGAGCGATATTTGGTGATAAAGCCGGCGATGTGAAAGATGCCTCACTTAAGGCACCCCCATCACTGGTTGGTGTGGTTATTGATAAGAAACTGTTTCTCCCGTTCCGTAAAGGATAAGAAGCTGAAAACTTCAACCAAGCCCATTCTGGATAAAATTGAAGAAGAGTTTGAAAGAAATTCCAATGAACTGAAAGCCAAGCTTGATTGATAAACTTTTTATTGTGGTAAATGGCAAAACATCACAGGGTGTTAAAGATTATTACAATGTTGATGTTATTCCCAGGGGTGCCAAGTTTACCCTGAAGCTTTTGCAGGATATTGATTTCCAGAATATCAATCCGAATAAATGGACCACCGACAAGGATAAAAATGAGATGATCAAAACCTTGATCCACAACTTTATTATCAAGTACAAAGAAATGGATGCCATTTATAAACGGAAAAAATACAGTATTACCATTGGCGATGAACTGCCTGCCGGTATTGTGCAGCTTGCAAAAGTATATGTTGCACAGAAACGTAAAGTTAAAGTGGGTGATAAAATGGCCGGACGACACGGTAACAAAGGTATTATTTCACGAATTGTTCGTGCTGAAGATATGCCGTTCCTCGAAGATGGAACTCCGGTAGATATCGTGTTGAATCCGCTGGGTGTACCTTCCCGTATGAACCTTGGACAGATTTATGAAACTGTTCTTGGCTGGGCCGGAAAAAAGATGGGTGTGAAATTTGCTTCTCCCATTTTTGATGGTGCATCTATTGATCAAATTGCTGAATTCACTGAAAAAGCAGGAATTCCCCGATTCGGAAAAACATATTTGTATGACGGAGGTACAGGTGAACGTTTTGATCAACCTGCCACAGTTGGTATCATCTATATGATTAAACTGGGACATATGGTTGACGACAAGATGCATGCCCGTTCCATTGGACCTTACTCACTTATTACCCAGCAACCTCTGGGTGGTAAAGCACAGTTTGGTGGTCAGCGTTTTGGTGAAATGGAAGTTTGGGCACTCGAAGCATTTGGTGCAGCTCATATTCTGCAGGAAATCCTTACCATTAAGTCAGATGACGTAGTGGGTAGGGCAAAAGCATATGAAGCACTTGTTAAAGGTGAACCATTGCCGACTCCGGGTATACCTGAATCATTGAATGTACTGCTTCATGAATTGAGAGGCCTTGGGTTAAGTATTAACCTGGTTTAATGCCCGCTTTTGAAGTTTTCAGATTGTTTTAAACTGATATTAATAAGGAATTATATATGTCATTCAGAAGGGACACAAAAGTAAAGTCGAGTTTCTCTAAAATCTCCATTAGTCTTGCTTCTCCTGAGGAAATCCTCGAGCGTTCGAGCGGTGAGGTGTTGAAACCCGAAACCATCAACTACAGGACCTATAAACCGGAACGTGACGGTTTGTTTTGCGAAAGAATATTCGGACCTGTTAAAGATTATGAATGCCACTGCGGTAAATATAAAAGAATTCGTTATAAGGGAATTGTCTGCGATCGTTGCGGTGTTGAAGTTACCGAAAAGAAAGTAAGACGTGAACGCATGGGTCATATATCCCTCGTCGTTCCCGTTGCTCATATCTGGTATTTCAGAACACTGCCCAACAAAATTGGTTATTTGCTCGGATTGCCCTCTAAAAAACTCGATAGTATTATTTACTACGAACGCTATGTGGTCATTAATCCCGGTATTAAAACAGCAGATGGCGTTCAATATCTCGATTTCCTTACAGAAGAAGAATATCTTGACATCGTTGAATCACTTCCCAAAGAAAATCAATTGCTGGATGATAGTCATCCGGATAAGTTCATTGCCAATATGGGCGCTGAATCGTTATATCAGCTGCTGCAACGGCTCGATCTAGACACATTATCCTACGACCTGAGGCATAAAGCCAATACCGAAACTTCACAACAGCGTAAAAACGAAGCACTTAAACGTTTGCAGGTTGTTGAAGCTTTTCGTGCTTCAAAGGGTATTAATCATCCCGAATGGATGATTTTAAAAGTGATTCCGGTTATTCCCCCCGAACTCAGACCGTTAGTTCCGTTAGATGGCGGCAGATTTGCCACGTCTGACCTGAACGATTTGTATCGCAGGGTAATCATTCGTAACAACCGGTTAAAACGACTGATCGAAATAAAAGCACCTGAAGTCATTTTGCGTAATGAAAAACGTATGCTCCAGGAAGCTGTCGATTCACTTTTCGACAATTCCCGTAAATCCAATGCTGTTAAAACAGATGCAAACCGCCCCCTGAAATCATTAAGCGACAGCTTGAAAGGAAAACAGGGCCGGTTCCGTCAGAATTTGCTCGGTAAACGTGTGGACTATTCCGCCCGTTCAGTTATCGTTGTAGGTCCTGAATTGCAACTCCATGAAACCGGTTTGCCTAAAGATATGGCTGCTGAACTCTACAAACCTTTTATTATCCGAAAACTGATTGAGAGAGGAATTGTGAAGACAGTAAAATCGGCTAAGAAAATTGTGGACCGCAAAGATCCTGTGGTTTGGGATATTCTCGAAAATGTATTGAAAGGACACCCTGTATTACTGAACCGTGCTCCTACACTTCACCGACTTGGTATCCAGGCCTTCCAGCCCAAACTTATTGAAGGTAAAGCTATTCAGTTACACCCCCTCGTATGTACAGCTTTCAATGCTGACTTCGATGGTGACCAGATGGCTGTTCATTTGCCTTTAGGAAATGCAGCTGTACTTGAAGCTCAGGTTCTCATGCTTGCTTCCCATAATATTTTAAATCCTGCCAACGGAGCTCCTATCAACGTTCCTTCTCAGGATATGGTATTGGGACTGTATTACATGACAAAATCCTGTAGAAACACTCCTGAACAGCCCATTCGTGGTGAAGGATCTACCTTCTATTCTCCTGAGGAAGTGATTATTGCCTACAATGAGAAACGAATTGATTTGCATGCCAACATTAAGGTGCGGATCTTTGATCATCAGAACGGTACTCCCGAAAAGAAAATCATTGAAACCACAGTTGGACGTGTACTTTTCAATGAAGTGGTTCCAAAAGAAGTAGGTTTCATTAACGAGATTCTTACCAAGAAATCTCTGCGCGAAATTATCAGCACCGTTTTGAAGAAAACCGGTACTGCTCAAACAGCCAGATTCCTTGATGCTATAAAGGACCTTGGATTCCAGATGGCTTTCCGCGGAGGCTTATCCTTTAACCTCGACGACGTAATCGTTCCTGCTGAGAAAGAGGAATTGATGAACGAAGGATATGAACAGGTAGATGAAGTAATGAATAACTACAATATGGGATTCATTACCAACAACGAGAGATACAATCAGATTATTGATATCTGGACACATACCAATGCCAAACTGACACAGACTTTGATGAAAAGGCTGTCTACAGACAAACAGGGTTTCAATCCTGTTTATATGATGCTTGATTCCGGAGCTCGTGGATCTAAAGAACAGATCCGTCAGCTTTCTGGTATGAGAGGTCTTATGGCAAAACCGCAAAAATCAGGATCTTCAGGTTCTGAAATTATTGAAAACCCGATTTTGGCCAACTTTAAAGAAGGTCTGTCGGTTTTGGAATACTTCATATCTACACACGGTGCCCGTAAGGGTTTGGCCGATACCGCTTTAAAAACGGCAGACGCCGGATACCTGACACGCCGTTTGGTAGACGTTTCACAGGATGTGATTATTTCTGAAGAAGATTGCGGTACATTAAGAGGACTTGTTGCTGTTGCGATCAAGAATAACGAAGAAGTGGTCGAATCACTTTATGAAAGAATTCTTGGACGTACTGCCGTACATGATGTATATCATCCCCTTACCGGCGAACTCATTGTTACATCAGGAGATTCAATCAATGAAGAAATTGCCCGTAATATCGACGATTCTCCCATTGAACAAATGGAAATTCGTTCGGTACTTACCTGCGAATCGCGAAAAGGCGTATGTGCAAAATGCTATGGTCGTAACCTTGCCACCAGCCGCATGGTGCAGAATGGTGAAGCAGTTGGTGTAATCGCTGCACAGTCCATTGGTGAGCCCGGTACACAGCTTACATTGCGTACATTCCACGTTGGAGGTACCGCTATGAGTATTGCCACTGAATCGCGCATTGTTGCCCGCTACAATGGTGTTGCCGAAATTGATGAAATCAGAACGGTAGAACGCGTTGAAGCAGACGGTTCAAAAACGGATGTCGTTATTGGCCGCCTTGCAGAACTGCGTATTATTGATAAGAAAACCGGTATTGCACTTACAAACAATAACATACCCTACGGTGCCAAACTCTTTGTTAAGCCAGGTGCTGAGGTGAATAAAGGCGATTTATTATGTGAGTGGGATCCGTATAATGCTGTAATTATTTCTGAAGTTCCTGGTGTTGTTGCTTTTGAAAGTGTAATTGAAGGCATCACATACAAAGAGGAATCCGATGAAGTAACCGGATACCGCGAAAAAGTAATTGTTGAAACCAGAGATCGTACCAAAAACCCGGGTATCGAAATCCGCGATAAGAACGATAAAGTTCTGAAAACCTATAACCTGCCTGTTGGAAGCCATTTAAGCATCGAAGAAGGCAGCATGGTGAAAGCAGGCGAAATTCTTGTCAAGATACCAAGAGCTGTTGGTAAATCAGGTGACATCACAGGTGGTTTGCCCAGGGTAACCGAGCTGTTTGAAGCACGAAATCCTTCAAATCCCGCTGTTGTTTCTGAAATTGATGGTGAAGTATCGTTTGGTAAGGTAAAACGCGGAAATCGCGAAATTACAATTACTACCAGAGCCGGACAACAGAAAAAATATCTGGTTCCCCTGTCACGTCAGATCCTGGTTCAGGAAAATGACTATGTAAAGGCAGGTATTCCTCTGTCTGACGGCGCTACTACGCCTTCTGATATTCTGGCTATTAAAGGACCCACAAAGGTTCAGGAATATATCGTGAATGAAGTTCAGGAAGTATACCGTCTCCAGGGTGTGAAAATTAATGATAAGCACTTTGAAGTTATTGTTCGTCAGATGATGCGCAAAGTGGAAATTATCGATCCGGGTGACACAAAATTCCTTGAAAAGCAATTGGTAGACAAATGGGAATTCTTTGAAGAAAACGACTGGATATATGGCAAAAAGGTAGTAGAAGATCACGGTGATTCACCAACTCTTAAACCAGGCCAGATTGTAACCGCCCGTAAGTTGCGCGATGAAAATTCAGTTCTGAAAAGAAAAGATCAGAAGCCTATTAAAGCACGCGATGCTATCCCCGCAACATCACAACAGATTCTGCAGGGTATCACCAGAGCGGCTTTACAAACACAGAGCTTTATGTCCGCTGCTTCATTCCAGGAAACCACAAAGGTACTTAATGAAGCCGCAGTATTTGGAAAAGTAGATTATCTTGAAGGATTGAAGGAAAATGTGATTGTGGGCCACCTGATACCTGCCGGTACGGGTAACCGCAGATTCTCCAACCTGATTGTGGGTTCCCGGGAAGATTATGAAAAACTTGCCGAGGAGCGTAAAATGCACGAAACGGTGAAAGAAGAAGAACATAACTAAGGTCATGGAAGAAAAAAAGAATAATCAGAACCAGCAGATAAGCATTGAGCTTAAGGAGGATATTGCGCAGGGAATTTATTCCAATCTGGCGATTATTACCCACTCCCCGTCTGAGTTCATTGTAGATTTTATTCGTATAATGCCCGGTATTCCAAAGGCAGAAGTAAAATCGAGGATTATTCTGACTCCCGAACATGCCAAGCGATTGTTGCAGGCTCTGAAAGATAATATTGCCAAATTTGAGTCGGTTCACGGTCCCATCAAAAACGCAGAAGGACAAGGCGGTTCTATGGTGCCCCTGAACTTCGGCGGGCCTTCGGCACAAGCATAATTATTGATCGATTTATTGATTTATTGATTTATTGATTGACTGATATACATAAAAAAAACGCTGCAAGTGATTGCAGCGTTTTTTTTTATTTTGGGCGAATAAGTGCCTTTAGTTTGAACCCTGTTTTATCTATTCATCCTGATAAATACCTCCATATTGCTTATTCACGATGTTGCCATTTTTAAATATAATTTTCATACTTCCATTCTTGAAATACCGCATCCATTCTCCTTCCTGCAAATTGTCTTTATAAGATCCCTGTAAAGTAAGCCTGCCATCAACATTATAATACTTCCATATTCCCTGCTTGTTATTATTTATAATTTTACCTTCGGAAATCATCTTTCCATTATCTGAATACCCTTTAATGGAAACCATATTCTTACCTATATACTCCTCTTCACTTTTCAGCTTTCCCTTATCATTCCAATATACCCATAAACCTGTTTCGGCATTGTTTAAAAACTTGCCTTCAGCCTTTTTTTGTCCATTCTCATGCCAATATTGCCATACACCATCCAAAGCACCAATTAAGTAATTTCCCTTATATTTCAATTCCCCGTTTTCATGCCATCCACTCCAGACACCAACCTTTTTATCATTGGAATAGTCCCCTTCTGACTGTTTTTTCCCATTTTCATAATAATAAACAAAATGTCCGTGTCTAATTTCAGAAGTCTTCGATTTAAGGTTGCCCGTCATTTGCAGGGTATCATTTAAATAATAATCACAAACAGCCCATGCCTTGTTATGATCCAGAAATGCCTTTCTGTAGTATAAAGCCATGTTCTTGTTTTGAACTTTTTCCCAATCCTTATTAAAATAAATAGTTAATGTGTCCTGCGCCAGAATTGAACTACTCATCATAAAAAGAAGGAATAACAGTGTATATAATGATTTCATAACGTTCGGTTTACTTATAAAAATAAAATAGTATAGGAAGCTCCTTAATAACTTCTTTTGTTTGTTCACAGATACGGACAAAATCTTGATTTTCAATCACATTAGATTTTATTTCTAAACTGTAATTTACTTGTATAGTCCGGATATCTGTCTGTTCAATATTTTTTTCTAAAATATATGCCTCATTTTCAACTTGTTCAAAACTATCATTGATATACAAATCCTGTGGGAAATGAAATATAAAATGGCAATTCAATTTAAAGGGATAACTTAATTGCAGATGATACTTGCGCTCCGAGCAGTTTGCTAAATTTAAGTACTCATAAAACGATAAAGGTTCATATTTAAACACCCATATTCCTCCAAAAGATTCTTCCGAATCGGTATCGGTATCATGCATAAAACCGTCAACCTGGTAATAGTAATTGGATGTAAAAGTGTTCTTCTCCGTATCATCCGTAAATTTTACCTTTTGAGTGGGTGTGACTTCAGGATAGAGTAATTTCAACTGTTTGGTAACTCCCTCAGAAATGGCATCCGTTGTATAATAATTCAGTGAAAGCCTCCTGGTATCCGCCTCAATATTATATCTGACAGACGTCATATTCAATATTGCAGGCTCTGTAAAAGAATGTACCGTTAATTCCTCCGTAAGTTTTACACTGGTATCTATTTCAGTGTAGTGCATAGTATAAAGTGAATCTTGAGAATCGCCGATTATCAGAGCATCTCCATAATTCGGGCAATATAGGCTATGATAATCACCTCCCTGCATTGCAATGGTGGGATCAACCCAATATGTCCGATTCTGGTATTCAAATGTCACAATACAATGATTGAAAATCTGATTGCTCGGATACAGCGACCCGGTTTCATCTCTGAAATAGGTATTCACTAAAGCAGGATAGGCTTTTTCAATACCCGCCATTTTTAATAGTGAAACCATCAATAACGATTTGTCCTTGCAATCTCCATAGCGCTTTTTAACAACCTGTTCAGGAGGAAAAGGCTTGATACTTCCAATTCCGGATTCAATGCCCATATACCGTATATCATCCTGTACGTAATCAATTATTTTATTGATTTTTTCATCGGTTGTTTCGCTTCCTGTAAATATTTCTTCAAAAACATGATTCAAAACAGGGGGCGACTTTAATGAGAAAACTTCCTGTGCCCATTTGTTCACTTCGTTCCACGAGTTGAAACTGCTCAGAGTGATATAGTCATAGGGAATTTGCCATGTGGGCATGTTATCTTCATACTTGATGGCCGGAACATTATGCTTAATTATATTGATTTCCTGGTATGTATCGTTTTCAGCCTTGGAAATGATGCTGTCACTACCCGAATAATGATATGTGTAATTTTTGTTTTTCAGAAATAACACCCGGATAGAGTACAGATCAATTGGATTAAGACCTGCCAATGGAACGAATAGGTACTTCTCATTATTAAAAATCGGATTGTCGCCTTCCAAGGTATAGGCGAAATCAATTAAATCGTTTTTGCGGATATCATTCAGAATATCATAAGCAGTAATTTTACCCAAATATAAACCCTGGTCCAGGTTCTGTTCATTATTCATAAATTCAAACGTCAGCGAATCAGTCAGGTCAATTTTCTTCCCCTTTCTCCAAATAACCAGATGATGAATATGAAGGCGCTGATAGGAAGTATCATAAGTTACAGCTATTTGAGAGGCATTGGTAATGCCTCCATATGAAAGCACATTTCTCACCTCCCTGTTAAAAGAGCTGTTCTTTTCCAGATTTACCTGATAATCTGCCAGTGTGAAATAATAACCTGATAAAACATCATATTGAGAGAATGAAGACTTTTCAGGGATTTCAACCTCCTTTACCCAATCGGGGATTTTATCAAAAGAAATTTTTTGTGCCTGTACAAATTGCGATAAAAACAAAGCGAAAATTGCTAGTAAGGTATGTATTCTATTGATCATGGGTAACAACAGATTAGGTGTTTAATTTTTGTACGTTTAACCGCGTTAATTTGTTAGTGTTTTCATAATGATAATCACCTCCTCACTTCTTCACTTCTTCACCTCATCACAAAAAAAAACTGCCTCATTTTCATGAGACAGTCTCTTTTTATCGCGTTTATGTATTAAAACTTATATACATTGTCTTCAATCAATTTGTCTGCAATTCTTCTGCGGGCATCCTTGGTGTTTACACCAGAAACCTTTGTCAACGTCTCAATGGTATTCACCAGTGAAGTTGCAGCAGCAGCATCGGAAAAAGCATTGATTGCATCACATGCTTCTTTTCTGATCTTATCAGCAGCATCGTAAATAAATACATCAACCATATCCTTGTATACAGATACAGCCGCTTCGCCTTTCATTTCCTGCAATTTCTGCACTCTTAATACCAAAGACTCGCCCACATAGGTTTCCATCATGATATTGGAAATGTTATTCAGCACTTCTTCTTCCTGCACCAATTGCTTTCCGTATTTTGTACTGACTCCATGGATGCCAATTAAAATGGCCTTTTTGAAATTATCAATATACCGGAGTTTTTCCTGGAAATAGGTTTCATTTCCGTTCTTGCCATTGGTGAGTTTTGAAGCGTTGGCAAACAGATCAGCTGCTTTATCAAATAGCTTGAAGTCGCCTTTCATAGCACGTTTCATAGCAGTATCAACAACCAGAAGGCGGTTGATTTCATTGGTGCCTTCGAAAATACGGTTGATTCTGGAATCACGATATCCTTTTTCAACAGCTACTTCTGCAGAATATCCCATACCACCATGAATCTGTACAGCCTCGTCAATTACAAAATCAAGTACTTCAGATCCAAATACTTTCAAAATGGCAGCTTCAACAGCATAGTGACTGATACCATCAATGGAAGCACGGCCTTTATCGCAACCCTCTGTCTTGTATTTTTCAATCAGATCGTCAATATCTTTGCTCACACGGTATGTGGCAGATTCTGAAGCATAGGTACGAATCACCTGTTCTGCTAATTTATATTTGATAGCTCCAAATGTGGAGATCAATAAACCAAACTGTTTACGTTCGTTGGCATATTTAACCGAATCATTAATTGCCTTCTTTGCAGCACCCAACACATTGGCCCCCAGTTTTAACCGGCCCATATGAAGAATACTGAGAGCGATTCTGAATCCTTCTCCCCTCTTACCAAGGAGGTTCTCAACAGGAACTTTTACATCGTTAAAGAAAATCTGGCAGGTAGAAGATCCTTTGATACCCATTTTATGTTCATCGGGACTGATTACTACGCCAGGGAAGTTTTTTTCTACAATAAAAGCACTCAACACCCTGTCATTGTCAATCTTTGCAAATACGGTCTGCACGTCCGCAAAACCTGCATTCGTGATCCACATTTTTTGTCCATTCAGGATATAGTGTTTGCCGTCTTCTGAAAGCTTTGCATTCGTTTTGCCGGCATTGGCATCGCTACCTGCACCGGGTTCTGTAAGGCAATATGCACCCAACATTTCTCCTGTTGCCAGTTTTGTTACGTAGCGCTGACGTTGGTCTTCGGTTCCGTAATACATGATAGGGAGGGTTCCAATTCCGCAATGTGCCATAAAAGCAACGGAGAATGAATAACCGGCTCCAATTGTTTCAGCTGCAAGCATTTGTGTAACAAAAGATTGTCCAAAACCATTATAATCTTCTGGTATTGAGATGCCCATCAGGCCAAATTCACCGGATTTCTTAAGCATGCTTTTCATAAGCTCGCGATCCTGCTTATCTACCTTATCGACATTCGGATATACTTCAGTGGTGAGAAAATCCTGACAAGTTTGAGCAATCATACGTTGTTCTTCGTTGAATTCCTCAGGAATGAAAATATCATTCGCCTGGATGTTTTCTACAAGAAATTCACCGCTTTTCAATACTTTTCTATTCATTGTTCAATTTTTGAGTTAATCTATAAATCCAGATCCATCGCAATGATTTCAGCGACGTCATAGTTCTTTACTTCTTCTTCTTTATTCTTATATTTAATTCCATCAGTTATCATCGTCATACAGAACGGACATGCGGTTGCAATAGTAGATGCACCTGTTTCAAGCGCATCTTCAATTCTTTCTATAAACACTTCCTTATTGCCCTTTTCAGCCTCTTTAAACATCTGTGCACCACCTGCACCGCAGCAAAGTGCAAAGCTTTTGGTCCGTTTCATTTCTACCACATTTCCCGAAACAGCATTCAGTAAATTCCGTGGCTCCTCATATATCTGGTTGGCTCTTCCCAGATAACACGGATCGTGGTATGTAACAGATCCGGAGGTCATCGATTTGTTGAGCTTCAGTTTGCCATCTTGCATGAGGTCATTTAAAAACTGAACATAATGGATCACTTCGTAATTTCCACCCAGGTCGGGATATTCGTTTTTGAAAATATTAAAGCAATGCGGGCAAATGGTGATGATCTTTTTTACTTCATACATCTTGAAAATCTCAATATTCTGAAGCGCCTGCATCTGGTAAAGCATTTCATTTCCGGCTCTTCTGGCAGGATCACCTGTACAGGATTCCTCCTTGCCAAGTACAGCGAAACGGGTACCTGTATGCATTAAAATTTTTGTAAAGGCCCGGGCAACTTTTTTGTACCGGTCATCAAACGCACCGGCACAACCCACCCAAAACAGATACTCAGGTTTCTCTCCCCTGGCAAACAAATCGGCCATTACGGGTATTTCTATTTTACGGCTTTCCATTTTATTGTCTGATTGTCTGATTTTCCTATTTTTTACTGATCTGCACTGATTACCGATTACCGATTACCGATTACCGATTACCGATTACCGGTTACCGGTTCTTTCATTTCTAAATCCTTTGCCCAATTCAGCCGGTCTTCAGCAGAAAACTGCCAGGGAGCGCCATTGTTTTCAATATTACTGAAAACAGCTTTAATCTCTCCAGGTGCAGAGGCTTCCTCCATTACCAGATATCTCCGCATATCCACAATAAGGGTAGGATGATTGATGTTAATAGGGCATTCCTGTGCACATGCATTGCAGGTAGTACACGCCCATAATTCTTCGGTAGTAATATAATCACGCAATAATGATTTATTATCGGTAAAATCCTTGCCGTTTTTAACCAATCCGGGACCTTTTTCATTCATCCGGGCACGCACATCCATAATGATTTTACGGGGCGACAGTTTCTTACCGGTAATATTGGCGGGACATACGGAAGTACAGCGACCGCATTGGGTGCAAGATAAGGAATCAAAATAATTCTTCCAGGATACATCTTCCACATCCTTCACGCCGAATCTTTCTACCGGAGCATCTGCAGGAGCAGCTGCAAAGGCAGTATCAGGATTCATCATAAGTCTTACCTCCCGTGTTATGCTCTCCATATGGGTTAGTTTGCCCAGAGGTTCCAGTCGGGAAAGGAAGGTATTGGGAACCGAAAGAAACACATGAAAGTGTTTGGAATATGGAAGCATGTTGGCGAATACGAAAATCAGCAGAATATGAAGCCACCAGCATGTTTCATGAAGAACATTCAAAGATGAAGGGGAAACTGATGCAAACACAACCGCCAGATATTGGCTTACCGGATAAATACCCTCAATAGTTTCTGCCATGGCGACTTTCTGAGCTACATAGAAAGTATTCATACCCAGTAAAGACAGCATGAGAAGCAGAATCATGGTAAGTGCAATATTGGCATCTATATGGGTACTTTTTTTCATTTCGATTCCCTCGAACCGGCGAATATGAAAGAAGAGCCTTCTGCTTAAAAACACCATGATGCAAAGGGCAACAATCAATGCAAATACATCTCCGGTGGACATCATAATATTATAGATGAGTCCAAGTACGCTCAGTGCACGTTCGCTTCCTGTAAGTCCGTCGATTACCATTTCAACGCTGCCCACCAGAATCACGCAAAAGCCCCAGAATACCAGTGCATGCAAAAATCCAATGACCGGCTTGCGGAAAATTTTAGATTGACCAAAAGCCACATTCAGCATTACCTGAAATCGTTTTCCAAAATTTCGAATTGGAAAGTTCTTCCGCGTGTATTTAAAAAAACCCAGAAGGCGATTTACTGTATAGGCAAATAAGCCAAGGGTGAGCAACAAAGTTGCTGCAAAAATGATTTGTTTCATTGAAGTCAGTTCGTTTTAAATGGTAGACGCTTATTTGCCCTTTACCTCTTTTACAGCCTCCACAAGCTTGGGAAGAATTTTTTGAGCATCGCCCACAATACCGTATTGAGCAGCCTCAAAAATAGGAGCGTCTTTATCGGAATTCACAGCTACAATATATTTGGAAGAACTGATACCTGCCAGATGTTGTGTAGCTCCTGAAATTCCAAGTGCAATATAAAGATTCGGAGCAATAATTTTTCCGGTTTGTCCGGTATGCTCTTCGTGTCCACGCCATCCTTCATCGGATACAGGACGAGAACAAGCAGTAGCACCACCGAGCAAATCGGCGAGTTCTACAAGCGGCCCCCAGTTATCAGCAGATTTCATGCCTCTGCCTCCTGAAACAACAATATCGGCATCTGTAAGCAGAATCTTGCCGGAAAGCTTTTGTACATCCCTAACCTGCGTTTTAACAGCAGATGGATCTACTGCAATTGTGATATTTTCAATTTGGGCAGTTCCGGGTTTTTCAATCAATTCAAAAGAATTCTGAGACAATGTAATGATCTTAATATCTGTGTTGATCTGTACATGAGCAAGCGCATTTCCGGAATACGCTCTTTTGCTGATAACAAAAGGATTGATGCTGACTGGTAATACTCCAACTCCTGTTGCCATACCTGCTTTAAGTATGACAGATAGCCGGGGTGCCAATGCTTTTCCACTGTTGTTATTCGAAAGTACAATCGTTGTTGCGTTCTCCTTGCGCGCAAAATCGGCAATTGTGCTGCTAAACAACTGGTTGTCGAGCACATTAAAACCGCCGGTGACATTCAGAATCTTGTTCACTCCATATTTTGACAGTTTCTGAAGCTCAGCATCTTCTACTTTACCCAGAGATAAAGCTACCACGCTGGTATTCAGCATTTCTGCAAGTTTGGAGGCATAGGAGACCAGTTCGAAGGATGATTTTTTAAATTTTCCGTCCCAATTTTCGGTATATACAAGTACAGCCATGATTTCTAATGTAAAATGAATTAAATGAATTAAATGACTTTGGCTTCGTTCTGAAGCAATTCGATCAGCTGTTTTGGATTCTCAGCATCGATAAACTTACATGCAGCACGGGGTTTTGGTAGTTCAAATCTTACAACCTCCGTTAATGGTTGAACAGAAACAGGTTCTACCAGCTTGATGGGTTTTGTTCTGGCCATCATAATGCCACGCATCGCAGCAATTCGTGGTTCCTTTGCAATGCCTTTCTGAACAATGGCAACCAGCGGCGTAGGAACGGATAACGTTTCCTTACCTCCGTCGATTTCCCGACTGAGTATAGCCTGGCCGTTTTCAATTTTCAAACTAGAAACCGCTGAAACCGAGGGATAATTCAACAGCTCAGAAAGCATGCCGCCAACAGTGGAACCATTGTAATCACTGGATTCAATACCGCAAAGGATTACATCGTAAGAATCGGTTTTTACTACTTCAGCAATTTGAGATGCCACAAAGAAGGCATCGTTCGGTTCTGCATTGATCCGGATTGCATCATCAGCTCCAATAGCAAGGGCTTTTCTAATGGTGGGTTCCGATGCAGCCGTACCAACAT
This sequence comes from uncultured Bacteroidota bacterium, assembly GCA_963733535.1. Classification (GTDB taxonomy): domain Bacteria; phylum Bacteroidota; class Bacteroidia; order Bacteroidales; family UBA10428; genus UBA5072. Next base: position 101,407 of record CAVTDR010000010.1, on the reverse strand, counting down.
GAATTACAGTAACCGATGTAACACCGGTAGTTGTATCATCTTTAAGTTCAAGAGCACGGGTAAGGGATAGTTCGTCCCAGGGATTTATAACCCATTGAATACCGTTTATATCAAGTTTTTTGAAATCGTCAATAAATTTAACTTTTGTGGTAGTGTCGGGAACATTACTGATACATACGAGAATTTTCATCGAATAGAATTTTTAATTACACATCATCATTAATGCCATATCTCATTTTGAATGAGATATTTAAAACATAAAAAGAACAAACCTGACTTTTTTCAGGCCTACAAATATAAAATAAAATAGAAAACTACCACTCGGCATATGCTAATTTGGAATTTTTCAGAATTACGAATGGTTTCCCGAACTGTAATCCCAATTAGATGACGTCTTATATCCTCTATACTCTGTTTGGTCAAAAATTTCCATCCTTGCAATGAAAAATACGTATTTTTGGGTGTGATTCAGCTTATTCAATGAAGGAATTAATACAAAAAACGATCGATTTACTCAAGAAAAGGGTTAAGGAAAATCTTGAGATCATAAACCGGAATCAGACGAAGTTAAATGAAATGCTGAGTCAGCCGTTTTCCAGTGAAAGAACATATCAGATTGAGAAAAACTACGCGGCCAACAAAGCACTTTTAACTGAAAACAATGATCTGATCAGCTTACAAGTGAATCTGGTTAATTTCCTTGAAAAATATAAAGACACCATCCCAAAATGGGCCGGTGACAATGAAGTAATAACTGAAATGGATCTGGCTTTATTGCTGGATGATGAAGAATTGTTTGAACTCACTATTCAGGGAAAGCTGGGATATGAAAACGGACATCCCAAATTCAACGACGAATTGTTCTTTAACCGGCTGCTGGATTACTATGCTTCTATTGAAGCCTATGAAAAATGCAATGCCATTATCTCTCTGAAAAAGAACAGACATTTAAGCTGATTACTACCTTTATATATAGTTTACAGCTACCTTTTTAAGAAGCTTTTCTTCCAACAACTGCGCAATTCTGTTTACCACTGTTCTTCTGATTTCAAGTTCAATCGGTAGGTGGGGATCCTGATGGGCAATATTAATACGGGTTCCGATGATTATTTTTATGGCATCCGATTCCAGTATCAGCTTTACAATTTCGTCGGCAGGACCATGAGCAAATTTGCTATTTGGATTATAAGCTTTCAGAATTTTCTCTACCTTATTCAGTGTAAGGATTCCTTCTGTAAACAAATCAATTCCTTCCATTTTATTAATAGGTGGTAATTCTGTGTCTTCGAATTTAAAAACATCCTCAATTTTCAGCCCCAGCTCCCGCGAGATAATATCTCCGGTAGTTGCACCCATAATAATTTTTTTTCCTTTAAACCCGCTTACTTCTTCAGCCAACCGTACATCATCTTCTTTATTATAGGGAGGACCCGTGCAAATGAGTAATTCTCTTGGCTCACGGAAATAGATAACCCCGCAGGTTGAATCATCTTTCGACTGGAAACCATCATTACGAAAAGCCATATTTAAAATCTTTCCTGCAAGATTACGTGCTGCAATCTGAGGATACTGCTTGATCATATCAATGGCAAAACGACCCACATTATCGATCCCCCATCCAAACGGGAAACGTGGAGTGCCCAGGCCCGACTGTGTGACACCGTCAGTACAGAAAAGAATCCGGTCGCCTTTTTGTGGTTCAAAGGTACAAACTCTGATTTTTTTGGAACAGCTCGAATCCCCTGCAAATTCAATAACTTTTGATTCGGTATGTTTATGAATTTTTTTGTCGCGTATGATGATACATTCGGGATTGTCGTATTCAAGCAAGGTAACCTTATTATTTTGCTCAATGTCAATGATGGTGAATGTGGAATAGTTCATCTTTCTTTCACTGCATTCAGGCAAGGTCTTCATAATAATTTCAGCCGTTTTCTCGGGTGCCTTATGTTCCTTTGTAAAATTGATTGCCATGGTGGCAGTGAGGGTAGCAAGAATACTGGCTTTTACACCGTGGCCCATCCCATCAGATAAGACCACAACTATCCGGTTTTCTTCCTTTACCTTGCTTGAAAGAAAAATATCCCCGCAGATCCGCTGTCCTTCATAGCTTTTCTGCTGGTAATCTACCTCTACAAAATAATCTTCGCCCATTATGTGCCACTAATTTTCTTGTTTTCGCCTTTATAGAATTCGATTATGGAATTTAGCATATGCTCGATATCCGTTGCTCCTTCGCCCAGCAGAAAACCGATTTTTTGAACCATCTCCAGATTGCGGTCGATCACTTCGGTAATGCGATTGATAACCTCAGCCCGTTGAACTTCCGGTGCCCGCATATCCCTGACAATCCCTCCGGCAATTTTCCCTTTTTCAATTGGAAAAATGGAAACATTCAGAAGCTCCTCCCCTACCCGGACGTCCCTGTTTTCAATACTTTCATTTTCTGTAAGCACATAAGAAAACAGATTCACCAGTGTTGCGGGAATGAGTCGGTTTAAGTCAGCGCCAACCAGTCCGGGGATTACCTCATTGATTTGCTCGGCATCTTCGCCCAGAATTTTTGTAAAGGTGGCATTCGCTTTTACCACTTTCAACATATTATCTACAATTACCACACCACTGCGCAGTTTTTCAAGCATGGCATTGGTAAGCTCTGATGCCTGGTATGCGCTTTCTTTTTCCATTCTGGTTTTTGCCTCTGACTCTTTCAAAGATTTACGGGCCTGAGCCAGCTTTTCATTTAGCTCATGAAGTGTTTGCTCATACCGGAGGCTGTTTTTCCGTGCATAGGATATGCACATTTCAGGAACGGTAATACCATGCGCTATATCCCGCGCAAAATCAGTACAATTATCATAGCCGCATTCCTTGCATCCACAAGTATCTCCATCCAGTTTATCAATCTCAGCCAGAATCGATTTTACTTTCTCTGCCGAAGGATATGGAAGTCTTTGATCATTGGAATTAAAAGTCCTGGATAAATCAATTTCCATATACTTTTGCAGATTGTCATACCACTCCACTCTGAAAAAATTCTGTAACCGCTTGTTGGCATATTTGATAACCTGATGCTCTTTAAACCACCGATTCCCTCTTTTCGTCAAACCGACACCATCGAGGCTGTTTCCATACTGAATGCAAAAATGTCTTTGGATGGTATTGATGGTATTTTCAAATTCAACCACAGAACGTATCATTTCCTGTTTTCCCTCGAGGGAGAACATTCCGGCCGTAAGCAGATTTTCATCCATATCAGCAGCCTGGGCAAAACCATTTCTTAATGGATAAAGAGAACCCTTATAACTCAGCGGACCATCGACAACCGAATACTCAAAGTTGGATTCATCAATATTGAAATCAACAAACAACTTTCTCAACTCTTCGAATGTCAGCGCCACATCAATCTTCCCATCATCATCGAATCGTTGGGCTTCTGTTTTACTTGATATTTCAGGGCCTATATAAATAACACGCGTTTCCGCTCCATATAATATTCGGACAACTTTGGCCATTGCCACCATTGGAGAAACCAAAGGTGCAAGGTTGCTGGTAAGATTAGGGTGGAACTTTTCTATGAAAGCAACCACAATGGGATCAATAGAGGCGATATAATGGCGACCCTTGAAGTCATTTAACAGACTGAGGTATTTATAGGCCAACAGATCCACAGCAAAAGATACTTCGTTTACATAATGAACCCCTAGGGCTTTGATCATGGTAACGAATTTCCTGTGGTCAGAAATATCATCAAACTCAGCAGATATACTGGGTGAAAGGATGACTGAAATTTTATCTCCTGAAGCAAAAAGTGCTTTGGCCTCATCAATGGAATTATAGTAAGTAATTGCCTTGGGATCGCAATAAATCACACAATCCCCACAGCCGATACATTGATTGTGGTTTACTTCAGGTATTTCTCCGTCTGCATGCAAATGAATTGCCTTAACAGGACAGGTCCTTACACAGGCATAACAAAGATTACAAAGAGATTTATCAAGACTGATCAAGGGTTTCACAATCTTTCCTCCTTTATTTTAGTAAATCCTGCAGCGCTTCAGTGAGAATATGATGTACATTCTCTTCACTGACTTCATTAAAGACTTTTCCGCCGATTTTTATATTGGGGCCGATACTACATTCACCAAAACAGTGGTCGCCTTTGAAAAAAACTTTTTCTGTAAGACCATGCTGCACAATGTAGCGCTGTATAATCCTGAGAAGATTTTTGTTTCCCCGGGAAAAACAGGAACTGCCAAGACAAATAACAATTTCGCGGCGATGGCTCATCGAACTGATGGTATAGAGTTGTAAAGATAAAAAAGAATACCGTTCCTCCATTTAATCATAAATTTATGATCGGGTTTTTTTTGTATTTTAGCTCTCACAACATAAAAGTGATTATGAATAATCTGCCAGAGAAAACTATTGAACGTTTAAGCGAATACAGAAGAACACTTTTCAGATGTCTGGATGAAGGCAAAACCCATATTTTCTCTCATGAATTGGCAGGTATGCATAATATTACAGCAGTGCAGGTAAGAAGAGACATCATGTTTATTGGTTATACCAGCCAGGGTCGGAAGGGGTATAACATTAAGGAATTAATTGCTGTTATCGGAGGGATCATGGATCCTTCCGAAATTTTAAATATTGCCATTGTTGGTTATGGCCACCTGGGCAAGGCCATTTCATCCTATCTGGTCAACAAAAGACCGAATCTGAAAATTGTGGCCGCTTTTGATATAGATCCCAAGAAAATTGGCTCTGTTACCTCTGTGGTTCCTTGTTTCTCTATTGACAGATTGAGGGAAATTATTGCATCCAAAAACATCTCTCTGGCATTACTCACAGTTTCAGCCGATGCTGCACAGCAAATGGGGAAAGCATTGATTTCGTCAGGAATAAAAGGTATTCTGAACTTTACATCAGTGAATCTGAGTGTACCCCAGGATATTTACCTCGAAGAATACGACATGATTACTTCCCTGGAAAAAGTAGCCTATTTTGTTAAGATCGCACAACGCTTTTCATCACTTTCATAGGCTGCCCTTATAATTCTGAGTCCATTTAGCGATTCTTCCGGTTTTACAGCCAATGCACCACCGTTTACCAATGTTTCATATAATAACTCATAAAATTTGGGGTATGAACCCGGGACGGTTTCCACGGTTTCTCTGAAATGCACATTATTAATAGTAGTATTCAGTATTCCCCATTTCGATTTGTCTTCTTCACCCCATCCGGTAACCGAAGGAAGTAAGCCTTCTGTTAAAGCTTCTTCCTGTGGATCTATTCCATATTTCACGAATGATCCTTCTGTTCCGTGAATCATATAACGTGGCCCTTCTTCGCGCACCAGATAGCCGCTCTTCAGCGTTACCTTGATATTTGGGTAATAAAGATTCAGATCAAAATAGTCATCTACATCTGCCCCATCCCTTTGTTTTCTTATATCTGCATACACGGCATCGGGCATTCCAAACAATATCAAAGCCTGGTCAATAAGATGAGATCCCAGATTATACAAATTGCTGGTTTTAAAGGCACCTTTTTCTTTCCATGAATCCCGGATAAAGTTCCGGAATCGGTCGAAATGTGCTTCATAATTTACAAGCCTTCCCAGAACGTTGCTTTGTATAATATTCTGAACGGTCAGAAAATCGCCATCCCACCTTCTGTTTTGAAAAACAGTCAATACTTTGTTTTTTCGATCGGCAAGTTCAATCAATTTTTCAGCCTCTTCAATCTCATGGACAAAGGGTTTTTCAACCACAACATGTTTGCCTGCCTCAAGAGCAGCTCTTGTAAATTCATAATGCGTTGGATCGGGAGTGTTCACCAGAACCAAATCGATATCGGGATCATGAAATATATCATTCGCGTTCCTTACCACCTGAACGTATGGATATGATTTCAGTACGTCATTCGACGATCGCTGCAATACCTTGGTGATCTTGAAATTTGGATTCACATGAAGCAACGGGGCATGAAAAACTTTTCCCGACATGCCAAAAGACAAAATGCCCACCCGGATGGTGCTACTCATACAATAAGGTTTTTAAGTTTGCGTATCAAAGATAATACTTCCTTATTGCTATAAATGATTTGAATTCCCACCTAAAACCAGTTCTTTTTTCGAAACAACAATACGCCGAATATGGAAGCCGCTAAAGATATAAGGAGTACAAAAACAAAACCCCATGGATTATTTTCAAAATTATTGGGGACATTCATTCCATATAAACTGGCAATGAATGTAGGGATCATCAGTATAATGGTAATGAGCGCCAACTGTTTCATCACCACATTCAAATTATTTGAAATTACGCTTGCAAAGGCATCCATCATACCACTCTGAATGTCGCTGTAAATATTAGCCATTTCAATAGCCTGCCGGTTCTCGATAATCACATCTTCTACCAGGTCCTCATCCGGATCAAGCGATTTAATATACCGGTTATTCCGCAATTTGGCCAGCAGAATCTCATTCGATTTCAAAGAGGTAATAAAATATACGAGGCATTTTTCCATGCGCAACATTTTGTGCAGTTCTTCATTTCGGGTGGATTTCTCCAGATCGCGCTCTATATCACCAACCTGAATATTGATGAGTTTTAAATAATGCATATACAAATTGGCCACCTGTATGAATATTTGCATCAGAAAATTGCCTTTATTGTTGAAGTCGAGCTTTTTATTCCGGATCAACGCAGGGATCAGCTCGTTTTTGCTGGTGCAAATTGTAATAAAATGGTCGTTGGAAATTAAAATACCTAAAGGAACCGTAGAATAAGGAATTCCGTTTTGTACATGTGCAATGGGAATACGCATGATAATCGTAAACCATGATTCATCGGATTCAGTACGGGCACGTTCGTCAACGTCAAGAATATCAGTTAATTCCTCAGCAGGCACTTTAAGTTTGCCGGTGAGAAAATTAATTTCGTCATCTGATGGATTGGTAACAGATATCCAGCTGTCTTTCTGAATTGATTCTACAGCAGTAAAACCGTTGTTGAATGTCCAATAGGTAATCATAATGACCTCCCTGCGTAATAGCCAGGTATCAGGCCATCATAATGACCGCTACGAGGCTAGGTTAAATAATCATTATATGGATCCGCGTGATAATCGTCCATAACCGTTCATTTTTATATTGCAAAGAAAACAAAAAAAATAGGCTCATGATCTTGTTCATGAAGAGAATTTTTAAAGGGAAACTAAAAATCTTTTCTATTGCACTACCTGTCCATGATTGAGTGATATACCACCTGCTGAACATTCGTACGGACATTCATTTCAACCAGTTTATTATTGGCTGCATCCGGATAAACCCGGTTTGAAAGGAAGATAAAAATGAGGTCATATGCAGGATCAGCCCATACCATTGTTCCGGTAAACCCACTATGACCGAAACTGCGTGAAGATGCTTCAGGGCATGCAGGACTGGGTTTTGAACGGTCAGGCTCCGGCTTATCAAATCCGAACCCCCTCCTGTTTCCGGCAATTCCCTTACCTCCGGTGGTAAACAATTCCACGGTTTCTCTGCTCAAATATCTTTCCCCTCCATAGGTACCTTTATTCATCAGCATCTGGAATAATTTTGCAAGGTCAACAGCATTTCCAAATAACCCTGCATGACCTGCAATACCTCCAAACATGGCTGCTCTCTCATCATGCACATAACCCTGTATCAATTGCTTCCTGAACAACAAGTCATCTTCTGTTGGGATGATCATCGACCGTTCAAAGTGGTTAAGTGGATTAAAGCACAAATGATTGGCACCCATCCGGCTATAGAACAATGAATCCATCAAACGATCGAAATTCATTCCGGTGATACTATCCACCATCTGCTTTAGTAATATAAAACCCAGATCGCTGTATACATAGCTCTTCTTTTCGCTAACCGGTGTCCGTGCAATTCCTTTATACATGGTATCCGGCCAGTTACGGTTGATATACAAACCGTCAGCCATTTTATAGGGAAACCCATCTGAAGGCATGGATGAAATGATATCACTTTTATAATGCGTAAACCGGTTCATGTATTTACCGTGGCTTATTTTTAAAGGATTATCATCCGATATCGAAGAACTGATTAATGTCTGATTCCTGAATACGGGCTCCTGTGTTGTGAAGTAAAACTGCATAGACGATTGTAAACCCGACTGATGCATTAGGACATCCGATATGAGGATATTTTTTTTATTGGTATTTAAAAGATAAGGTAAATATGCGGAGAGCTTTTGCGAAATACCAACACAACCTTCATCAACCAAATACATCACGGCCTGTGTGGTAGCCGCCACCTTTGTAACAGAAGCTAAATCATACAGATTTTCGGACGAAACGGGAATTCTGCTATCATAAGTCGGATTTCCGTATGATTTATTAAAAATAATGCGGCCTTTTCTTGCCACAAGAACCTGACATCCGGGAAAGGCCTGGTACTGTATGGCTTTTTCAATAATTTTATCAATCTTCCGCAATGTGTCTTCATTCATATTCACCTCAAAAGGAATGGTAAACTTCAATCGACCCAAATCCTCTGTCTGCAATCCCATGGTTCCATCGGCCCACTTTAATGGAGTAACCGGCAATGTCCCATGCACTCCTAAAGCGCCACATATTGCCTGAGCAGAAAGATGTTGCACCAGGGCAGAATTTTCGTAGGAGACCATTAGTGCTTTCAGATGATCGCTTTTTCCAATCCTGCTTAGTAAATAGGGACTTGCAAATACATCCAGAACAACATTAAACCGGGATGTAAGTGAGTCCAGAATTTCAAGGGTACAATCGTTGATTCCAAATTGACTGGCAGGATTTTGAGTGCTGGCATGAACACTGGCAATAATCAGGTTATAATTACTTAGCTGCCGGAAAATACTGTCGATATTATCCAACCCATCACCTCTTAATTGAAAACACGCAACCGGCATATACATTTGCAGGGTTTGCTGAAAGGTACTGTCGGTTTTACTGCTTAATGTTACAGAAGCAATTCTGAGGGTATCCAGCCGCCTTACCGGTAATATATGATTTGAATTATCGATTACGGTAAGAGACGATTCAATCAATTTCCGCTGTAACAAAATGTATTCAGGCTTATTCAAATCAGCAGTAATATGCCTCATGTCAATGGGCTTATAATCATTAAGACCTGCCCAGTACTTTGCAGCCAAAACCTTTCTGCATTTTATATCAACCAATTCCGAAGGCAATATGCCTTGTCTTATTAAATTTGACAATTCGCGGATTACACCTGGTATATCTTCTGGCATGAGCAATACATCATTTCCAGCCAATAGAGCCAGGCGTGCTGCATCAACCGGCTTATAATGGCTGCTGATACCCTTCATTCCCAATGCATCTGTAAATATAAGGCCCTTGAAACCCATATCTTTTCTGAGCAGTGAATCCACAATTCGTTCGGATAATGACGAAGGCATCAAATTTCTGGAATCCAGGGAAGGAACATAAAGATGAGCAGTCATCACTCCGGAAAGGCCATTGTAAATAAGTTCACGGAAGGGGAATAATTCAAGACTATCCAACCGTTGTCGTGAATGATGAATCCAGGGAAGTTCAACGTGTGAATCAACATCGGTGTCTCCATGGCCCGGAAAATGTTTTGCAACAGAAATAATTCCTCCATTTTCGAGACCAATCATATAAAACAATGATTTCCGGCTTACCGAAGAAAGATTTTCTCCAAACGACCTGCTGTTAATGACGGGGTTTTGAGGATTGTTGTTGATATCCACAACCGGGGCAAAGTTTATGTGAACACCCAACCGTTTCATTTGTCGGGCAATCTGTCCACCCATCTCGAATATCAGCCGGTCGTTCTGAATAGCACCAAGCATCATTTGATTCGGGTAGCGAATGGCGCTGTCCAATCGCATTCCAATTCCGGCTTCCGCATCCATGGCAATGAACAACGGAATTCGGGAAAGCGATTGATAATAGTTCGTTAAAAGAGCCTGGTCAAAAGGATTTCCCTGAAAAAATACCAGCCCTCCAATTTTGTAATCCCTTATCAGCTTTGCAATTTCTTTTTCATTCCGGTTGGCGCGATTCGAATATGCAGAAACCATGATGATCTGACCAATTCTCTCTTCAAGTGAAAGGGTATCCATAATGGAATCGATCCAGGAGGCAGGTGACTGCAGGAATGAAGGATCTACGCGCTTATCGGTCAGATGCATAATCTTTTCATCGACCTTATCCACCGGGATAGACCGGCTAAAGAGAACCATTACTAAAAAAAGCCCGAGCGCCAACACCGATTTAAGTTGTTTCCTGTTCATCCTGATCTTTCCAAATTCTAGTATTTATTACTGGTTTGTTGTATCAAGGGTTTCGTTTGTTTTGAAAAAAAAGCATCGAAGAGTCATTTTTAACACAAATTCCTTTTTGCATGGTTTTAAAAGCAAAAAATATGCCTCTAAGGCTGTATTGCTTCAGGTTTTAAGAGACAGGATAAGTGATTCCCTTATAAAGGCATGAGATTTATAACAATAAGGTCATTCATGTTTGGAAAAGCGCGGTATTGTTTAAGCAATACCATCGTTTTCTTATTCAATGAAGAAAGGGTATAAATTATCGGAGTTTATAAGCCGGACAAGCGTGAATTTTTCCGTAAAAGAGCTGTGAAATCGAAAAGAACCCATATGTAGCAACAAAAAGTGAGCAACCAGATAATCGATATATCAAACCATAGAGTCTCGGTTTTCACTCTATTAAATTGTTTCATGGGAGTAAACAGAGAGGCTCTTCCCGTATTAGAATCCGGATCCCGAAATATCATTCCTGTTTTTGGAACGATTTCGCCTTGAACAATTTTATAATCATGTTTATTATTGCCGGAAACCACTTCTTCCAATGCCTTGCTATGATATTTTTGCTTCATAAGGGCAAATGAAGCCGCTCCCATAGATGAAGATAATGAATCGTCTGTTATATTCATTTTCTCCGAAAGCAGCCGCTGCTGTTCATTAAAATGAATAGACAAATAAGTAATATAATCTTTGGTTTCACGAAGTATGATTTCACTTTCAGCAATTTCTGACAGTTTGTGAAGATATTCAAACCGGAATACCTCGCTCATTTTCGCTACTTTTTTGAGTTCATGGGTGAGAATACGGATATTCTTTTTCAAACTGTCTTTGGGAATACCCGGCACAATTTTCTGCACCGTCCGATCCAATTCCGGAACGATGCTATTCGCATAAAAATCCGCCTGTTGAAAGGCTTTCTCCATATGATAACGGGGTTTTTCAAATTTATTATTCTTGTACTGCTCCACCGCCAGTGCTTCGTATCCCCAACGGGAAACCATAAGATCGCCTATTAGTGGCGTATACTTCAAACTACCCAAATTCAGGTTTTCATACGAAATAATTCCACCTCCCAACAACAACTGCATCCCAATAATCAAAGGCAAAAACCCCTTATAAAGCAGGTTCATGTTCCGGATTCCCGAAGACAATACCAATCCGAGCAGGGAGCCGAAACAGGCCGAACTAAAAAGAACAATCCAATACACGGTAAATAATTCACGAATTCCTAATATTAAATGAGCAGTGAGGATATACAGGAATATTTGGATCGCCACAATCGGTAGCAGATACAAAATTTTCGAGTTCAAATAGCTGAATCTGCTGAATTCGAGATATTCTTCTTTTTCTGCAATATTCTGTTCCCGGTTCATTTCATCAACACTTGCAATTAAGCCCAAAAATATTGCGATAACCACACTGATAAACTGATAAAAAGGAAGATTGACGTTAGAATATAATGTATATGTTTCGGTTGGACTTGTTCTTAATAAAAACGAAACGATTAAGGCAAGTATCGGACCCACAAGAAGTGCTTTAACAATCTCATGAATCCGTGAAAATTTACATTTAAAATTACGAATTGAAAAAATCAGTAACTGTATTTCCAGATTAGGGATCTTAAGTATGCGGGCTGGCAGTGCATTTCGAGATACCGGAATATCCCTTTGCAAAAACTGTTTTGAAATAAGCTGCTTATGCCATTCTTGAGGCTCAAGGGCTCTTTTCCATACATGAGATTCAGCATCAGGCAACCGATAGTTTATCCAGTCAAGCAATTGAGCCGGATCGGTATTATTAATATCCTGCCCTGAAAGTTTAAGGCAGTTAAAAATATACTCTGAAGCACCTTTAACCGGACCATTATAAATGGGATAACCTCCTGTGTCGAGAATCCAGATTTTGTCAAATAATTTAAAGGTTTCACTATCTACCTGGCTGATAGAAGTAACCACAAGATTTCCATTAAATGAATAGTCGTGAAGTATTTTTATTACCCTGCATGCATCGGACATTCCCAATCCCGACAGGGCATTATCCACCAAAAGGATTTGTGGCTCTCTAAGAAGCTCAAGTGCAATATTTAATAACCTGCGCTGTCCCGGCTGAATATGTTTACTATTCACATTGCCGACAAGCACATTTTTAATGTCCATTAAATCCATTCGGCTCAACAAAAGATCTACCTTATGTTCAATTTCTCTTTTTTGGAGATGACTGTAATACAAACGGGCAGTAAGTTTCAGATTATCTGAAACAGTAAGCTCTTCAAATAACAGATCTTCCTCAGGAACAAAACCGATTACCCCTTTGAGCAGATATTTATGCTTCCACAAATCGTAACCATTTATAGATATGCTGCCTGAACCCGGTTTTATTTTTCCTGCAAGCAATTTCAACAATGTACTTTTGCCAACGCCTTCCCGACCAACTATTCCGATAAGTTGACCGGTGGTTTCCAGAGAAGAAAAAGCATGAATTTCTATAATATTTTCCGGGTTGGTATAAAGTATATGATCCATCGTCAAGGTAATTACCCTGCGTTCGTCCATCAAATGAAACCTGTTTTTTAGCTCTGTGAAGGTGATGATCAGCTCTCCATGAACACTCAATTCACTTCCCGACTGAAGCAAACGGAATGGCGAACAATCAGATGAATCCTGATCAAATAGTTTTCCCTGAAAGTCAATACATCTGATAATGTATGCCCTCACGGGTTCAACAAACATAGCCACCAGATAATGAGGGAAACGGATTCGATGAATTTTACCGGTAATTTCTGCAGATTGTAGAGCATTATCCTCAATCCAGCTTCCTTCCAGCATTTCTTTTTCATCAGCATCTTCCGGGGTAAGAATCAGATAATCCCTGTGGTAAACCGCATGTAAATCGTCTTCCATTACAAAATTACGGAACTTTCCCATGAGCGTGACATCTATTCCGATTGCCTTATATAATGTACGGAGCGCTTCTTCCATGGCCGGAGTATAATGCTTCATCAGCGCGTCATGAACCACCAGAAGCATGTGAATTTTTCCTGTAGTGGAAAGTCCCTTATTTATTCTAGTATATAATTCAGTATAGGAAAAAATACTTTCCGGATTTTCATTGGCGGGAATCTGGTTTTTAAAATATGAAACCGTTGAAGATTGAAGGTCGGGCTGACCGCCGTAATTCATTTCCAAATAACGCGTAGTCTGTTCGGCCAGATGAAAAACCATCTTTTCCATTTATTCCGGGTTGTTTCCGTAAAAATAATGATTAAAACCGTTCCAGAAAGGCGTTAGAAGCGCCTAATTTGCTAAATATTTCAGGCACGCAATTTAGTCTTTATAAGTATTTGGTTTACTGATATATATAGTATGAGAAATATCATTTATATAGGTGATTTATATCACCACTAAAAATTTTACATCTATGGAATTCCGACGTAAATTTGTTCAGTTGATTATTTGAAATGAAACACAAATAAACAACTTTAAAAATGAATTAAGATTGGTTTTTGTCAGATAGGGTTTATTAGTTTTGGGTGTGGATCCCGGTGTAACAACCGGGATCTTTTATTTGTACAAATTTATGTATTTTTATATCATATTTGAACCAACTGATGAAAAACAGATTCGTCCTGATACTCTGCCTTCCCGTTGTATATTTAATCACTTCCGGTATTGCCCTGAACAATGGGGATACCGATCCGGAAAACTTTGATATTACTTTTTATCATTTGGATCTCAGTGTCAGCGATACATCAACATATATTGAAGGTTTTACCAGAATTAACCTAAAATCCCTGGTTCCTTCCTTATCAAAAATTCAATTGGATTTAATCAGTGAAATTATAACTGATTCTGTTTCTATTGATGGGAATAAGGCCGGATTCACGCATGAATCAGACATTCTCACAATAAATTTGCCAGATCCGGCAGCAATCCATCAATCAATTGCCATTACTATATACTATCATGGTTTAGGGAATACCTCAACCCGTAATCACGGAATAACACATGAACATGTAAGGACCATTAACAAAGAAGTAACATGGACGCTTTCAGAACCGTTTGCTTCCAAAAACTGGTTTCCATGTAAACAGGTTTTAACGGATAAGGCAGATTCGGCTTATATATTCCTAAGTACAAACAGAAACCGAAAGGCAGGATCTAACGGAATCCTCACCAATGAAGTTCTTTTACCTGATAATCGTGTACGGTATGAATGGAAATGCAGATACCCTATTGCCTATTATCTGATTTCCTTTTCCGTGTCAGATTATATGGATTATCGTTTTTATGTTAAAAATGGAACTGCAGCTGATTCAATTCTGGTTCAGAACTACATTTATAATGATAGCGCCTATTTAAGGCAAAATAAGGCATCCATAGATAAAACTGCCGACCTGATCCGATTATATTCCAGCCTTTTCGGAGATTACCCTTTTAAAAATGAGAAATATGGGCATTGTGTTGCTCCAATGGGTGGGGGAATGGAGCACCAGACAATGACTACATTGGTGAATTTTGGATTTCTTCTGGTAGCTCATGAGCTGGCTCATCAATGGTTTGGCGATCAGGTTACCTGCAAATCGTGGCAGGACATATGGATCAATGAAGGTTTTGCATCCTATTCGGAATACCTTGCCAATCAATATCTTGTTTCACAAAATGATGCAGATAACTGGATAACACGATATAATAGATATGTTCGATCTATTCCCCATGGAAGTGTGTACGTACCGGTTTCTGATAAAAATGATGAGAACAGGATCTTTGACTCCAGATTGAGCTACAAAAAAGGCGCATCCATTATTCATATGATCAGACAGGAAGTTGGCAATGACGAGCTGTTTTTTAGTATATTAAAAACATTTCTTCAACAGTATCAATATAATAATGCCAGTGCTGAAGACTTCAAGGCTGTTCTTGAACAAAAAACAAACCGTGATTTTGACTGGTTTTTTAGTCAATGGTTTTATGGACAAGGATATCCGACACATAATATATCGTGGGATCAGAGAAACGATACACTGTATATAAACTCCTTACAAACAGTTTCTTCGGAAACTCCGGTTTTCAATGTATTACTGGAGTTTAAAGCATCGTATGCCTCAGGAGATACAATTTTCAGTTTCCGTCAGGATGCCAGCTTTAACCGGTGGCAATTGTATATACCTAAAGTAATTAAATCCGTAAAAACAGATCCGCATTTCTGGCTTTTGGCTGAAATATCCGAAAGTCGTTATAAAAAAGACGTTGATTCTATTCTCCATATCTCTCCCAATCCTTCTAATGACCGCGTCAAAGTTCAAATAGATGATGTAGTCTTAAACAATTACCGGCTGATGCTTTTTGCTTCCGATGGAAAAATGATTTGGCAACGCAAGGTTTCATCTGCAGTCGAAGAATTTAATGTAAAAGGACTCCCCTCTGGCCTGTATTTTGTCGTTCTAAAAAACGACAAGACTGCATTTCAGCAGAAACTAATTATTAAATAGTTTATGAAAATATATAGTTGTCTGTTAATGGCCCTGCTGTTTTTTTCGGCCTCAACCCAGGCGCAACCTCAGGAAAGAACCTCAAAATCGGTAAAAGCGGATGAAGCCTATGATGCCGGCATTCGGTCCTATTCCCTCCGAAATTATGAAATAGCCATCAGCCAGTTTCAAGCAGCTATCCAGGCCGATGAACGTTTTATTGAAGCCTACCTCATGCTTGCTCAAACATATGAAGATAGCGGTAGACCAATGGACGCTATCGCCTCCTATAAAAAGGGCCTGGCAATCAACGAGAAGTTTTATCCTAATGGATTTCTCACCCTTGGCTTTTTACAGTTCAATGAAGGTTTGTATGACGATGCCTTGCAATCCTATACCCATTACATATCATTGAATACCGGTAATGCAACCCAAACTGCTGCAGCCAAAAGAGGAATACAGCAATGTGAATATGCCCTGACAGCACTAAAGAACCCGGTTGACTTTAAACCGATAAACCTGGGCCCTTCCATAAATTCAGAACTGGATGAATATTGGCCGGCACT
This sequence comes from uncultured Bacteroidota bacterium, assembly GCA_963733535.1. Taxonomy (GTDB): domain Bacteria; phylum Bacteroidota; class Bacteroidia; order Bacteroidales; family UBA10428; genus UBA5072. The sequence goes on along the minus strand of CAVTDR010000010.1, from coordinate 85,028 downwards.
TTCAGCGGATGAAAAAACGCTGATGATCACCCGCCTGATACCCGGAACCAATCTGAAGGACCATGTGCAGGAGGATTTCTTTATTAGCGAATGGGTAGACACTGCATGGGCACCATTAAGAAACGCAGGAAAACCCCTGAATACTGATGATAATGAAGGTGCCCAGTCGATTTCCGGCGACGGCCGTTATATGGTTTTCACTGCCTGCAATAAAGAGGATGGAAAAGGAAGGTGCGATTTATATGCCTCTGTGCGTACCGGGAACAACTGGTCGGTACCCGTTAACCTGGGAAGCCCGGTAAATACCAATTATCGGGAAACACAACCTTCCCTATCAGCCGATGGAAGAACTCTTTATTTCTCAAGCGACCGTCCAGGGGGAAAAGGTAAACATGATATATGGGTTACCCATAAAAATGACAACGGATTTTGGTCTGAACCAGAAAATATAGGTGATCCAGTAAATACCCCTGCAACCGAAATGTCCCCTTTCATACATGGAGATTCCAAAACCCTGTATTTTTCATCAAACGGCCATCCTGGTATGGGCGGTTATGATTTATATGTTACCCGGAAAGATAGTATAGGCATTTGGCAGGCTCCAGCCAATCTGGGTTTTCCTATAAATTCAAACCGGGATGAAATCGGACTGATTGTTAATTCACGGGGAAACTGGGCTTATTATGCATCGGATATGATTAAGGAAAGGGGTCAGGATATTTATAAATTCGAACTTCCGGTATACGACAGGCCGCTTCCGGTAACCTATTTAAAAGGAAAGGTTTTTGATGCCGGCAATCTCAAACCTCTTAGAGCAAGCTTTGAGTTGATTGATCTTGAAAGTGGAGCGCAAATATATCATGCTTTTTCAGATAGCATCACCGGTGAATTTCTGGTGAGCATTCCGGTGGATCGAAATTACATGCTCAATGCATCAAAGAGAGGCTATATGTTTTATTCTGAAAATTTTGCCTTGAAAAACAATGGTAAATACGATAAGCCTTTTTTAAAGGACGTACCACTTCAACCCCTGGTGGCCGGAAATCGAATTGTGCTAAAGAATGTGTTTTTTGAAACAGATTCCTATGCGCTGAAAAAGGAATCGACCCGTGAACTTGATAAAGTCGTACAGTTTTTAAAAACAAATCCCCGTGTTAAGATTGAAATCGGAGGTCATACAGACAATACAGGTACCGCAGAACATAATAAAATCCTATCAGAAAACCGGGCCCGCTCTGTTGCTGAATATCTGATATCTTCTTCCATTCATTCCGGACGAATCCTGTCTAAGGGATATGGAATGAACATTCCCCTTGCTGACAATGGAACTGAAGAAGGCAAAGCTCAAAACCGCAGGACAGAAATGAAAATCATTGAATAGTTACCTGGAAAGCCTGCAACTTTTGACTTTATAGATTTGTTACTATTCAAAGTTATATGAGAATCATGACCAAACTGATAAGTGCAATTTTTCTTTTAATGATATCTGTGCACTGCACGGCAGATGCTAAGGCTGACAATTTTTTAAAAAGCCGTTTTATTACCCGGTTTGTAACGAACCTGCCGGAACAAACAGGAAATAATATTTTGATTATCAGTACCCGTCATTTTGTTGAAAAAAACAATTTTGCTATAAGAAAAGGTGTTGATCCACACTTCAGATTATATTATTTTATTGCCACTCATATAGGCGATACAGCTTATGTGAAGTATATTCCTGAAGTGGATAGTGTAAGCACCCGATTTGAATCCCAAAATAGTTTTCTGATATATGTAGACGGCTATGGGAAGAAATTCGAACAGACTATGGAAAGAGGTTTCGAACTTTCAGAGCGATTTAACCTTAATTTGGTAGTATTTGATTGGCCCACAGATTATATGGCCATGAGAAAGGCTGTTTATAACGCTTCGGATGTTACTGTTGGTTTTATAAAGGCCATGAAAACATTCGATGATTTTCACAAGAGGTATTTCGAACAATCTGTAGTTTCCGTAATTTTTCACAGTTTGGGAAATCACATTATCCGCAATGTAGCCATGCAAAATTTAATGGACAAAATGCCTGCTAACCTTTTTACCAATATCATATTGAATGCAGCAGCTGTTCCGCAGGGCAATCATATGAAGTGGGTGGAGCGTTTGAAAATTCAAAAAAGAATATACATTACAAAAAATGAAAATGATTTTAATCTTCGTGGCGCTGCTATCCTAAGAATGACAAGACTTTTAGGACTCAGCAGGAAACAACAATACGCAAAAAATGCCTACTATGTAGATTTCAGTGAAATTGCTACTTTTGAACACAACCTGTTTTTAGGAAAATCAGAACTCGAAAACAAAAATCCCGATATCTTTAAATTCTACAATATGGCTTTTCAGGGGAAAGAAGCCTTTTCTTCAGATCTAATCGGTTTTCATATTTTGAGACCATCAGAAAAAAGCCTGCTCTTTTCAGTTCGCTGATCTGTTCTTGAATCTCCGTAATCCAAACGCAACCGGTCGAATTTCAAACCGTCCTTACGCGGATGCGTCCAGGTAATTTGCAGGGCAATCCGATTGTAACTGTCTTTGTTTCGGAGTAGTTCGTATTTCGTTAACCGAGGACTCATAATTGGATATGTCGTTGTAGTTCTTTTACGAAATACATCCAAGAATAGTGCCATTTTTGTGCATTTTATTTCATTTTCCCTTATTTTAGCGATCTATCGATATCATATTATGGAAAATCAGGAGTTGATTCAGAAGATTGCCGCACATGTCGAACTTGCGCAGAAACAGAGGGTGTCCTATAAGGAAATCTACCAAAACGATTCCATCACAGGGAACCATCAATTCTTGTTCTTTATAAAACCTGAAATCACCCGCCAGGATTCAAAAATTCAATTCACTTCCATCCTCAATATGATGATGAAACAGCTGAATACTTTTGATTTGCAGATCGAAAGAATAGTTGTTATAAGTGCAGCTTATCTTGAAAAATATGATATTATTGCTCAGCACTATGGAGTAATTAATGCTGTTTGCCGTGATCCACACAAGTATATTTCGGAAGAAGCACAGGCAAGATTTGAATCCATCTATAATCAGTCATTTCAAAAATCAAAGATCCTGGGAGGTCTGGAATTTCTCAAAGAATTCAGTGCCTATAATGCCGAATCACTAAATGCACTCTGGCAAGATTCAATGAGTTCGAAAATAGGAGGTGGTGCGTACTGTGCACCGATTCGTTTGAATAATGAAACGTACTATATTTTAAATGGATTTCATCCTTCTCAAATTCAGCATTTTACTGCACCCGGCCGTTCCATTGTCACTTTTTCTTTGCGGGGCAACCTGGATTGGTCTGCTGCCAGAAACCAGTTTATTGGTAAAACAAACCCTTCAGAAGCTGCTTCAGAAAGTCTTCGCAATCGTTTGCTCGTAAAGCGCGAAGAATTTGGCCTCGATCAGGTGTCTGCCAGTTTAAACGGATTTCATTTATCCGCAGGGCCCTTAGAAGGTCTTGTAGAGCTCATGCGTTATGGATCCGATTTTTCTTCCGCGAATATTAAAACCACAGACAGCTTTATTTTTGGAAAGATGTTAAGCGAAAAGTTCAATCAATCCGATATTCAAAAAATGTGCAATAACGAGATGATGGTGATTGAAGGGAAAAATATCGGAGCCTTTGATCTCACCGAAGAAAAGAATAGTGATGAAGCCTTGATATTACTTTCTTCCGCCAGATTAAAATACTAATATCCGATGATTTCAAAAGATAGATTTACGTTGTCTTTAAATTCCAATCCGATATCATACATATCCTCATCATCCTGTTCATAATACCAGAGGATTTTAACTTCATGGCCAGCTTCATTGAGGCTTTCCAGCTTAAATAAAATATCCTGAACCAGCTTTGACGTAGCTGTATTGAAATAGATATATTTAAAGATAAACTCGGTTTTCTTTACCGGATTCGATTTGTAATCATCCAGCCAGTCCAGAATGGGCTGATAAAATGAAACCACGTCTTCGGGTAATGAACGCCCTGAAATTTCAAAAATATCATTATCGGGATCAAAAATGACGCGCGGCGTATCATTAGTTGCTTTAATGTCTAATGGTTCCATACTGCTGAAATATAATTTTAAAGGTATTAAAAGAAAATTAAAAGCCAAACTCTTCAAGGATTTTTAAAGGATTTCAGGATAAAGGATTCTTCACAAAACTGAATCGTACTCATAAAATTTGAGATGGGTTTTTACACTGGAAATAAATATACCCATGAAAACATTGTACCTTTATAAAAAAAAATATGAGCTATCAACCTGTTGCAGAACGATATAATCACTTTGAATATAATCGCTGTGGAAAAAGCGGATTAATGCTTCCTCCGGTTTCATTAGGCCTTTGGCATAATTTTGGAGCTGTTGACGTATTTGAAAACGGCAGGGCCATGATTCGCTATGCATTTGATAACGGAATCACCCATTTCGATCTGGCAAACAATTATGGACCTCCTCCGGGCACAGCTGAAGAAAGTTTCGGGCGTGTTCTTTCAAAGGATTTTATTCCTTACCGTGATGAAATGATTATTTCTACCAAAGCGGGATATATGATGTGGAATGGTCCTTATGGAGACGGTGGTTCAAGAAAATATCTCCTGACCAGTCTCAATCAAAGCCTGAAAAGAATGAACCTAGATTATGTGGATATATTTTATTCACATCGTCCTGATATTGAAACACCTTTGGAGGAAACCATGCGGGCTTTGTCTGATGCGGTAAAATCGGGTAAGGCATTATACGCCGGAATTTCGAATTACCCGCCACATCTTACAAAAGAAGCTGCCGGAATATTAAAGAGTATGGGTACTCCATGCGTCATTCACCAACCTAAATATTCTATGATGGAGCGTTGGGTCGAAGAAGGTCTTCTGGATGTAGTTGAAGAAGAAGGCATTGGAATTATTGCTTTTTCTCCCCTTGCACAGGGTTTATTGACCGACCGATATTTAAAGGGTATTCCTGAAGGGTCAAGAGCTTCAAAAAATAGCTTTCTGAAACCAAAAGATATTACCGTTGAAAAACTGGATGTCATTAGAAAATTAAATGGCATTGCCATTGCCAGAGGACAATCGCTCGCTCAAATGGCTATTGCATGGTTGCTGAAAGACTCCAGAGTTACATCCGTGCTGATTGGTTCGAGTTCGGTAGATCAGCTCAAAAATAATTTGGGTGCATTAAACAACCGGGCGTTCTCTGCCGATGAAATCTCACGAATCCAGACTATTCTTAATTAAAATAATAACACAAACCTATTCACATTTAAGAATTTCTGCAGGATTCGTCTGAGCTGCTCTATAGGTTCTATAGCTTACTGTCAGAAACGCCACTACAAGAACAATGGCAATGGACAAAAGAAATTCTCCCAGACTTATGGTAATATGGTATTTGAAATTTTCAAGCCATTTGTTCATCAAAAAATAAGAAAGCAAACCGGCAGGTACAGCAGCTACAAGTATTAAAATAGAAAATTCGCGATTAAACAAAAATACAATTCCCTTTGCCGAAGAACCCAGAACTTTTCTGAGTGATATTTCCCTGGCCCTTTGCTCAGTGGCAAATGAGGTTAGACCGAATAAACCAAGGCTGGCTATAAAAATGGCCAGTATGGAGAATGCAACTGCAATTTTTGCAGTTTGTCGTTCCTCCTTATAGAAAGTTTCAAATTCCTTGTCGAGGAAAAAATACTGAAATGGTTCCTCAGATGTGAAATTGCTCCATACTTTTTCAATTTGGGAAATGGTTTGTTTCATATTGTCTTTATTAAGCCGGATGGTAATGTACCCTGTCCAATCCCACTTATCAGGTTTAACAATAAACACATGCGGTTCTATTTGAGATCGCAGGGAAGCATGGTGAAAATCAGAAGATATTCCAACCACATTATAATAGGCCTTTTCTTCTGCTGTTCTTCCCGGTTGAATGAATCGGGCATTAAACGGATCTGTAATATTAAAACGACGTACTGCTTCCTGATTGATAATAAAACAGGCTGTATCGGACCCATGCTCGGGGCTAAAATTCCGTCCTTCCTTGATTTTTATTTTATAGGTTTCCAGATAATCATAGTCCACCCAGTTTACCCACATCAGAAAAGTCTGCTCCGTCGATTTGCCTTCCATTTGAAATCCGTTATTATTATTGGGATATCCAGGCACGGCTGTTGAATTGGCAATATTTATAACTGAAGGAATTTTACGGATTTCATCCTTGAAAGGCTTGATCTTCTTTTGCAATCCATCGGTTCTCCTGATAACGAGCAATTGCTCTTTATCAAATCCCAAATCCTTATTGATCATGAAATGGATTTGTTTATAAATTACAAATGAACTCATAATTAAAAAGATCGATACAAGAAATTGGAATACTACCAGAACACTTCTTAATCGAATATTAGTGGCTCCTAATTTTAATTTACCATGCAATGCCTTAACAGGAATAAATGAGGCCAAAAACCAAGCCGGATAACTGCCTGAGAAAAAACCTACCAATAATGTCATCAAAATGATGCCTGGAATAACGTACCACCTTGAAAAGTAACCCACATGTAATTCTGTTTGCAGGAGGTTATTAAAAAAGGGAAGCAATAATTCAACAAAAATAATGGCCAAGGACAGCGATAAAAAGGTAAGAATTAAGGATTCCAGTATGAATTGTCGGATCAATAATCCACGGGTTGAACCAACCACTTTACGTAAACCTACTTCACGCGACCTTTTTGTGGAGCGGGCAGTTGACAGGTTCATATAATTGATTCCGGCAACAACAATAATTAATAAAGCAATTCCTGAAAATATGAAAATGTATTTACGGTCACGTGCCTGTTTAAAATCTGATGAAATATCCGGATTCGTATGGATATCACTCATGGGTTGCATATAAATGCCATATTGATTGCCAGCCTCAATAAATGCCTTCAGATCCATCTGAAGGATTTTCTCAACCTGAGGACCTACATATTTTTCAATTATTTTGGGTATCTTACTTTCTACGCTGGCTTCTGTTGCTCCCTCATGCAGCAGGATATAGGTTTCAAAACTGTTGGAAAGCCAGAAATCATCTTTGGCACGGGGATGTGTCAAAAACGATATGAGCATATCAAATTCAAAATGGCTGTTCTCAGGGACATTTTCCATTACACCGGTAATGGTATATAATGCGGTATCACTGCCAATACGCAGGTGCTGTCCGATGGGATCACTATTTCCGAAATATTTCCGGGATTGCTTTTCGGTCAGAACCACTGCATTGGGTTCCGAAAGTGCTTTTTGCGGATTACCTTTCAGTAATTTCAAACTGAAGATATCAAAAAATGAGGAGTCTGCGATCGCAATTTTGTCTTCAATAAATTTCCGGTCGTCAATTCTTATCAATGATTCTCCCCAAGATTGCATTCTTACAGCAGCTTCAACTTCGGGAAACTCCTCTACGAATGCTTTTGCAGTAGGAGCTGCAGTCCATGCACCCTTAAACTCGGATTCTCCCATCTTGCCAACCAGATATAGACGGTAAATGCGGTCATACTTTTCATTGAACTTATCAAAACTCAATTCATGAATGACAAACAAAAAAATAAGGAGACTACAGGCGAAACTAACAGCCAAACCCAGTATGTTGATTATCACATATGTTTTGTGCCGGAAAATGTTTCGCAGAGCGGTTTTAAAAAAATTTGAAAACATTCGCAGAAGATTTATTATATAGGACGAACGAATAATCATTTAGTTACAACAAAAAAACCCTACCGGATAATTTCTTTATTTCCACAGTAGATACAGGAGCCATCTTCCTTTAATCCCTTGATTTCTGTCCTGTAGCCGGATCGCAATATAACCTCATGCATGCATTTGCTACAACGCGTATTTTGAAATCCCTCCATATTTACATTTCCGGCATAAACATGAAAAAGGCGCTCACGGGCAATATGCAGCAGCTTATCCAGCATAGTAACCGGTGTACCTACAATATCCAATTTATAGTCGGGATGATATCCTGAAAGATGCAGCACAGTATCTGAACCGAGTGTATCCACAATCCAGTCCGTCATTTTTCTGAATTCAACCGGATCATCATTTTGAGTAGGCACAATGAGACAGGTAATTTCCAGATGGCGTCCCGCTGACCGTATGGTTTGCAAAGTTTCCAGAACCGGTCTTAGCGTTGCTCCGGTGAAAGTTCTGTAAAAATGGGGGTTGAATCCTTTCAGATCAATATTAAAAGCATCAACAACTGAAAGCAATTCCAATAAAGGCTCCTTTGAAATATATCCATTTGAAACCATCACGTTTTTAAGGCCCTTCTCTTTGATCATCCCTGCGGTTTCAAGCATGAATTCAAATCCGATTGACGGCTCATTATAAGTATAGGCTACGCCAATATTATTGGGATGGTTTACGGCAGATTCAACAACGTCGATGGGCAAAATTACCCGACTTGAGTTGGGTATGGAAGTTTGGGATATTTCCCAATTTTGGCAGCATTTGCATATCATATTACACCCAAGGCTCCCAATGGATAAAATCTTTTCACCCGGAAAAAAATGGTACAATGGTTTTTTTTCTACCGGGTCGAGATTTACGGATGAAATGATCCCCCACGATTCAGCAATCAGTGTCTGAGAAATATTTCGTCTTACCCTGCAAAAACCTCTTTTCCCCTCACTAATGAAACAGTAATGCGGACATAGTTTACACCTGATTCCGTCCTTTTCTGTTTCATAGTATGCAGCCTCCTTCATCATCGTTAAAACATTTTATGTATTTTTACCACCCATTCTGGACGAACCCTATGTAAAATTGTGAAAAAAACCGCTGATTTCAGGGATTGGCAAAAAATATTATATGTTATATTCAAACAATAAAGAATGCCGTAAAGAGGTTGCGCGTTTTATGCGCCGGCTTTACAAACGCGGATTGACCACTGCGTCAGGAGGCAATATAAGTATACGCCTGCAGGATGGAATATTAATTACTCCCTCTGGCCTGGATAAAGGAAATATAAAAGGGGACCAAATCGGTTTGATTTCCTACACGGCTGAGAATTTATCGGCCGGACTGAAACCCAGTATTGAATATGCGATGCACCTGGCTATTTATCAATCGCGACCCGATGTATTTGCTATAGTGCACGCCCATCCTCCATTGGCTACAAGTTTTACGGCGCTTCAGAAAAATATAGATTGTTCCATCACCGCCGAGGCAAGAGCAGTACTTGGAACACCTGTAAAAGCTCCATATGCTCTGATGGGCACTGAATTATTGGCCAATCAGGTAGCAAAATCAGCTGCTCTGAGCGGTTCTCAGGTAATACTCATGGAGAACCATGGAATCGTTTGTTTGGGAAAAGATTTGCTTACCGCTTTTGACCGCATGGAAGTTCTTGAATTTGCTGCAAAGATGACGCTTGTTACAGGTTTCATAGGCAATTCTCATACACTGTCACAGGAGCAGATGCGGGAAATTGACAAGCTGGTTGGAAATTAAATCATTTAGAATATTTAATATAAAATGTACTCTTTCTCTACCTCGCCCAGGTTTGGTGATATAGACGGACTCGGGCATATCAATAATAATGTGGTTCCTATGTGGTTTGAAACAGCCAGAAATCCTTTTTTCCGATTGTTTAACCCGGAGCTTGATTTAAAAAAATGGGATCTGATCCTTGCCCGGTTTGAAGTGGATTTTCTCAATCAGATGTATTACGGAAATGATATTGAAATCCGCAGCTGGATTTCCCGGATTGGCCGGTCATCATTTGAAATATACCAGGAAGCATGGCAAAATGAAAAACTGGGTGCTAAAGGGACTTCAGTGTTGGTACATTTCAACTTTTCAGATCAAAAATCCGTTCCTGTTCCTGAAGAAATCAGAAGAGAACTGGAAAAACATATGTTGCATGCTGTGGTCTAGGAAAATTTATATTTCTCAGCAAATTCCTTGGAAATATAATTATCATAACTCATGCATACGTAGGTGGCAAATTCCACTGCTGTAGTTACAAGGCTTTCCCATGCCTTGTCGTCCAGGTGATCAAGATCTTTATACATAATTTCCTGCTTGATCAGGGAATAAACAATGCCGGCATTAAAGTTATCTCCTGCTCCTATAGTACTAACAGGATCCAGTGTTTTGACGGGAAATACCAGTTTTTTATCAGGTGTTCGTAAGAAAACGCCCTTCTTATTTGCCGTATATAATAGATTTTTACAGTGTTTTCCAATTTCTAAATAAGTTTCATCTGCATTTTCGGTGCCCATAATGAATGAAAAATCCTCATTGGATCCACGAATAATATCGGCATAGGTAAAATTTTCAAAGATGAGTGGTTTTAACTTATGAAGCTCATGAAGATGCTGCTTCCGGAAATTCGGATCATATATAACAATGGCTTTCTTTTTATTAGCCTGCCGGACAAATTCAATGAGCTTTTTACGCACTTCCAGGGTAACAGCATAAATGGATCCAAAAAGTACAATATCATCCTGTTGAATTTGCGGAAATTCAACGGCCAATCTTTTCTCCGGATAAATCTTATAAAAATCATAACCGGCATCGTTATTCTCATTTAAAAAAGCCAGGGCCAGCGTGGATTTACCATCATAATACCTGTAAACATAATCTGTGGATACATTATTTTCTTTTAAGAATGCATCTATTATATTTCCTACTTCATCTAAACCATATTCTCCAATAAAATATACAGGAAGATTTAAACGTCCCATGGTAACCGCGCTATTTAAGCATGCACCGCCAGCTTTGGCGGTAACAGGAAGCTTATCCTTAAATAAAATATCCAGCACCGTCTCCCCTATTGTATATATCTTCCTCATATTCAGTATCTATAGTTGTTTTTTAACTGCATCACGAAGTTAAGATTTTTTTATTTGCAGTTTTCTATTTTGAAATAATGTCATGACAAAGCATGTTTATTTATATTTGGTATGTGATTTGACTATAGGTACCATAAAACCACATTCTATGAGTCTTTTTAAACCATTGGAAACCCAGCCTCAACGGACCTCCAATCCTCAACCGGCAGTATCGGAACATGTAAAATGCCTGATAATCGGATCAGGTCCTGCCGGCTATACAGCAGCCATTTATGCCTCCAGAGCCAATTTAAAACCTGTATTATTTAAAGGTTTGGAACCGGGCGGACAGCTGACAACCACTACGGACGTTGAAAACTTCCCGGGATATCCAATGGGGATAACCGGACCGAAAATGATGGAAGATTTGGAACAACAAGCCATCCGGTTTGGTGCAGATGTCAGATGGGGCATTGTAACAAAAGTGGATTTTTCCGTTGCTCCTCATAAAGTGGTTGTGGATGACCAGAACACCCTGTTGGCGGATACAGTAATCATTGCAACAGGTGCTACTGCAAGATATCTGGGATTGGAATCCGAACAAAAGTTCAGAGGATCCGGTGTATCGGCATGTGCAACCTGCGATGGTTTCTTTTATAAGGGAAAAGATGTTGCAGTGGTCGGCGGTGGAGATACTGCATGTGAAGAAGCCTTATATCTGTCAGGTATGTGCAGAAAAATATATCTGATAGTTCGTAAAAACGCACTGAGAGCTTCTAAAATTATGCAACAACGCGTGAAAAGTACACCCAACATCGAAGTGCTGTACGAACGAAATACAAAAGAAATTCGGGGCGATCAGGGTGTTGAGGAAGTGGTGCTGACATACAGACAGGGTGAAATTGATGAAAGTGAAGAAATATTGAAAATCGATGGTTTCTTTTTGGCCATTGGTCATACTCCCAATTCCGATGTTTTCCGGAAATACCTTGAAACGGATGAAACCGGTTATATAAAAACAATACCGGGTACTCCACGTACTTATGTGCCGGGAATATTTGCCTGCGGAGATGTTCAGGATAAAGTATACCGGCAGGCAGTAACCGCTGCAGGATCAGGATGCCAGGCAGCCATTGAAGCAGAGCGCTATTTAACGCATTTATAAGAGGCTCTTCGGTTATCTTTTATGACAATGAAACTTTATAAAGTTTTATTGCAATTTTATGTATTTCCCGTTTAAAAAGTTAATTTCGTGCCATTCATTGCTCACAACACGAGTCCCGGATCCGAATTTTAATGTCTATCATCAAAATAATATTCATGTATGGCACGAATTAAGAAAGTGTATCTCGACGCATCTGAAATGCCCAGGCAATGGTATAATTTAGCCCCAGATTTGCCTACCCCTATGTTACCGCCCTTGGGGCCTGACGGGAAACCCATTTCCCCTGAGGCACTGGCACCGGTTTTTCCTATGAATCTTATAGAACAGGAAGTGAGCACGAAGCGGTGGATTGACATACCGGAAGAAGTATTGCAAATGTTATCCATTTACCGGCCCACCCCGTTGGTAAGAGCATATGAACTGGAAGCTGCATTAAAAACCCCGGCGAGGATATATTACAAAAACGAAAGTGTTTCACCGGCAGGCAGTCATAAATTAAATACGGCTATTGCTCAGGCTTGGTATAACAAACAATTCGGTATTAAAAAATTAACTACTGAAACAGGTGCCGGACAATGGGGAAGTGCAATTTCCCAGGCATGTGCCTTAATTGGACTTGAGTGCAAGGTTTTTATGGTTCGCATTAGTTTTGATCAGAAGCCATTCCGGAAATTATTAATGAATACATACGGCGCCACCTGTATTGCCAGTCCCAGTAATGAAACACAGGCCGGTCGTGATATTCTTGCTAAGTATCCCGACACACCCGGCAGCCTTGGCATTGCAATAAGTGAAGCTATTGAAGCTGCAGTGACAGATCCGACAGGTCAAACCCGTTACAGTCTTGGAAGTGTACTGAATCATGTGATGTTGCATCAGACCATTATAGGTCTTGAAGTGAAGAAACAATTGCTGAAGTTTGGGGAAAAGCAACCCGACACCATTATTGCTTGTGCCGGCGGTGGAAGCAATTTTGCGGGAATTTCATTTCCCTTTATTTACGACAAATTGCATGGGGCCGAAATTGATATTATTCCCGTGGAACCCAGTTCATGTCCCACATTAACACGTGGACCCTTCTTATATGACCACGGTGATACTGCTAAAATGACACCGTTACTGCCGATGCATACCCTCGGACACAATTTTATTCCCGAAGCCATACATGCTGGCGGTTTGCGGTATCATGGTATGAGTCCGCTTGTTTCTGCTGCTCTGGTTGACAAATTAATCAACCCGATAGCGATTGACCAGCTCGAATGCTATGAGGCAGGTATCCTGTTTGCGAGGACAGAAGGAATTGTTCCTGCTCCTGAAACCACGCATGCTATTGCAGGCGCAATAAGAGAGGCAAATAAGGCTACCCAGGAAGGTAAACAAAAGGTGATCGTTTTCAACTTTAGTGGCCATGGATTAATGGATTTGGTGGGATATGACAAATACCTTACCGGAAAACTGGTGAAACATCACATGCCGGATTCGGAACTTTTCCAAAATCTGAAGGAACTGGAAAATTATCCAAAACCTTAATAAAAACAAAATCCCCGGCCAAAAACCGGGGATTTTCATGAAAGGCTTAACTTTAGGTTTAATGAAAGCTTACTAATTATAGTATTAATATATTATCGCGAAAGCGGTGTTTCAATGTTTTTATCCATTTTCACTCCGGAATATCCTTCTACTCCCATTTCATCTAAATCAAGACCCTCAAGTTCAACTTTCGGGTCAACACGCAATCCGATTGTTTTATCTATTAGTTTGAAGATAACCCAGCCGATACCCCCTACATAAATTATGTTGGTGACGACTCCTATTACCTGAGCAAAGAACTGACCTGGATCACCATAGAAAAGGCCTGTTACTGCACCGGCAACACCATTCCAGCCATCGCCATAAGTTCCGTCAGCAAAAAGACCAAGGGCAAGACAGCCCCACAAACCGTTTATACCATGAACGGCAATAGCACCAACCGGGTCGTCTATTTTGGCTTTCTTTTCAATAAAGAAAGCTGCCTCGATAACAAGTACTCCGGAAATTAAACCGATCAATGCAGAAGCACCAACAGAGACGAAGGCACATGGAGCAGTAATAGCAACAAGACCTGCGAGCAAACCGTTTATCATCATGGTGGGATCGGGTTTTTTAGTCTTGAACAACCACATATAAAGTGTGGCAGCAACTGCGCCTGTAGCTGATGCGATCATGGTATTTACTGCAACAATTGAAATACGGAGGTCGCCGCCTGCAAGTGTGGAACCAGCGTTAAAACCAAACCAGCCGAATGCCAGGATAAATGTTCCAATAATAGCCATGGGTATATTGTGTCCGGGAATGGCATTTGGAGAACCATTGCGGTTATATTTGCCAAGACGTGGTCCGATTATCAAAGCACCAACTAAGGCAAGTACACCACCTGTCATGTGAACAACCGATGAACCGGCGAAATCAACATGTCCGTGCCCCAGGCTGAAATTTGCTCCAAGATCGGCTAACCAGCCACCGCCCCATACCCAGTTACCATATATGGGATAGATGATTGCCCCGACCAATATGGCATAGATGAAGAAAGAAGAATATTTCCAACGTTCAGCCATGGAGCCTGTGGGGATGGTTGCTGTAGTATCCATAAATACCATCTGAAAAAGGAAGAGAGCAAAAACACTTACATCATAAACTCCGCCAAGACCAAAACCATACCAGCCGATGATATCCCAGGTTTTGCCGAACAGATTTATTGAAATTTCGTGGCTTAGGCCGCCAAATCCTCCAAGTGTCCCAAGGCCCCCAATCCCTCCAAACATAAATGCAAAACCAGTAAGAAAGAATCCTAACATACCCAGCGGGTATACCAGAAAGTTCATGGCCATTGTATGTGCTGCGTTCTTGGCTCGGGTTAAACCCGTTTCCACCATGGCAAAGCCTGCCTGCATAAACATAACCAGAAAACCGGCTATCAATACCCAGACCATATTAATTGCAACTTTATTATGTCCTGCTTGTGCAGCCACTTCTTCAAGTGTTGGTTGGCCCGCAGTTGCGGCAGGAATATCATTGGCATTTCCGGTTGAAATACCTGATGGATCGGGCTTAGGTTCTTCAGCCCTAATGTAGCTGGTTGTGCTGATAGCAATGATCAGAACCAGCAATATAAAGATTGATTTCTTCATCATTTTAGCAAGTTTTTTGATTTTTAAATAATTTTATCACCTGGTCCTGCAGTTGAGGCATCGCCTCTTGCTCCATTGCTGATGCGGATTGATTCTTCTATATTATAGGTAAAAATCATACCATCGCCAACTTCACCGGTAAATGCAGCCTTCTGGATTACTTCAATGGCTTTTTCCACATTCACATCACGAAGTACAATGGAGATGAAGATTCTTGGAATATACTGCGTATCATACACGGTTCCACGGTAAGAATGATGGCCACGGGTAAGCTCATTCCCAATTCCCGATGCCTCCCAGTAAGAGAAAAAGTCGATTCCGTGCTCTTTGAGAGCGGTCTTCACCTCTTCGAATTTGGAAGTTCTGATTATTGCTTCGATTCTTTTCATATGCTTGGTTTTTTAAAGATTCATGAGGATATTTTAAAGCGAAAATCCCACAACAATCATCAATTGTTCCCGCTCAGGGTTTACGACCACCTGACCGGTCACCGGAACAGAAAAAGTATCAGTGATCTTAATTTCTTTAGTTGTGCCAATTCCAATGTTGCAAATATCGAATTCACCATCGGTAGTATGCCATCCGTCACCAGCTCCTAAAAAGATACTGAATGCGTCAAAAGCGTAACCGGCCTGAAAGTAAAGGTCGCCTCCTGCAGAAGCAGCACCACCAGCTTCGTTCACTATATAATTGGCACTCAGACTCAGTCCTCCAATAGCATAACCAGCATTCAATTCAAGTGCGTGACTTCCGGCAGTATCCGAAGTTTCAAAAAGAGGAAGCGACGGATAATAATAATCGGTAACACCCAAACTCAATCCAAACGGGAAAGCATATGAAATGTAAGGATCGGCTTCCGAATAACCACTGGCATCAAAAGCACCCCACACGCCAATTGTCAATCCACCTGCTGTAAATTTTACACTGGGCTGAATAGAAGGACCAGTACCTAATTTCGAACCCCTCCATACATAATTGGTATAAATATCCACTCCGGTACTGAAGCTCGGACCTTCTTTTTCTTCCGCTTCCTGTGCTGATACAGCTACTGTTGTCAGGGCTAACAATATTACCATAAATATTGTCCCTTGGATTTTTAGCATTTTCATAAGCTTTGTTTTAAATTTATAAATAGTTTGATGATGCAAATTTAAATATATTTTTCATTCTACCCCTATTTTTATCTTCTTTTTTTTATTTTTTATATTCTTTTTTTATTTATACCCCCGTTTTTATATATTTTGATGTTTTAATTTAATGTTTTTATAAATATAACCCCATATTCTTTTAAATAATTAATTATTCCAGGTTTTCGTATATTGATAGAAATCTTAAGCTGAGCCACTTCCACAAAAACTTCAAAATACTTTTGGTATTTGCTCAGTGATATCAATGTTTTTTGTAATTTACTTTCCTATTCATCCTGTATGCTTCTATTAACTAAGTTTTTGTAAATGATCTAGATTACATGACTCATTCCACCAAGAAAAGTGTTGAGGTTCATTCCAAAGATCCTTCCCTGCATAGCTATCAGGAACAGTTGGATGCTTTTATCATCAATTCGCCTGTAGGAATTCACTTTTTTGAATGGAACGGAAGCGATCTTATTTTTATCCGGGGCAACCAATCTGCATTTGAGCTTTTGGATATTGATCCTTCCATTGTTGAGGGATTGCCCATAGAAAAAGCCATTCCAGGATATGAGCAAACGGAATTACCTGCCATATTAAAGAAGGTTGCCCAGAATGGAATGTCGTGGAAAAAAACGGCCGTGCCCTGCCTTAAAAACGAAGTGGAGATTTATCTGAATATTCATGCTTTTCAGATCTATCCGGGTACTGTTGTCACAATGCTTAGTGATATAACTGAATTGAAGGATATACAAAACACCCTAAACGCAAAAAACGAAGAATTGCTTATTGCTCGGGATGAGCTGACAATCAAGAACATTGAATTAACCCGCCTCAATACACTGCTGGTTCGCCAGCATGAAAAACTTGCAGAAACCCATCAACTGCTTCTGGAGAATGAAGAGAAATTCCGGGTAGCCTTTAAAATAAGTCCTGATTCCGTAAATATCAACCGGATATCCGATGGAATGTACATCGATATCAATGATGGTTTTACAAAAATCACAGGTTATGAACGTTCAGATATTCAAGGAAAGACTTCCTATGATATTAATATATGGGTAGATCCGTCCGATCGTGAAAAAATGATCAGCCATGTGAAAGAAAAAGGCAGTGTTTCAAACCTGGAATTCCGCTTCCGCATTAAAGACGGTAGTATAATTACCGGGCTAATGTCGGCTTCTGTTTTAAAATTCCGGGATGAGTCCTATGTGCTTACAGTTACGCGTAATATTGATGAGATAGTTAATGCAAGGGCGGCAATTAAAGAAAATGAAAAGAAATTCCAGCAATTTGCGGAGAATCTGGATGACATATTCTGGTTAACCGAAGGGGAAAATCTGATCTATGTGAACAGCGCACTTGAACGGCGGCTAGGCATTAAAATCAGTGATTTCACTAATGTATCTGATTTAATAAGTTATGTTTTTCCTGAGGACTATCCCATTTTTCAGGAGCTGGCAAATGTTAAAAAAATTCCGGGTGCAAAACCCATTTCACGACAGATGCGGGTGGTAGACAAGCATGGTACGATTCGTTGGTTATGGACGCGCCTCTTCCCGATTCTGGATGATAAAAATAATGTATATAGGATTGCAGGTATCGCCAGTGATATTTCCCAGCAAAAAGAAAACGAACGGGCCTTAAGAGAAGCAAAAGAAAAAGCCCAGGAAAGCGACCAGCTGAAATCATCTTTTCTGGCAAATCTGTCTCACGAAATCCGGACTCCCATGAACGGAATTATTGGGTTTTCCGGCCTACTGCTTCGTGAAGTACCGGATAACCCTACCTGCAGCCATTATGTCGAAATCATTAATAAATGCAATGAGCAACTCTTGCATATCATTGATGATCTTGTGGATATCTCCAAAATTGAAGCCAATCAGATGCAGCTTCATGAGCAGGAATGTAATATTCATGCATTATTGAACGATCTGTATACGATTTATCTGAAGGAACTGGAACGGATGAATAAAGTCTCCATCAAACTGATCAAAGCTTTTGAACAGGTGAGTGAAGATGTCTTTGTTACAGACGAATACAGGCTGCGGCAAATTATGATGAATCTGTTAAACAACGCAGTGAAATTTACGCATGATGGTCAGATTATTTTCGGTTATAAAAGGCAATCTGCTACAGAGCTTTTGTTTTTCGTGGAAGATACCGGCATTGGTATACCCAGAAAACAGATACCTAACCTGTTCAAACCTTTCAGACAGTTAGAATCCCATTCTACAAAAATTTACGGGGGGTCCGGACTGGGCTTATCCATTTGCAAGGGACTGGTAAAACTCATGGGCGGTAATATATACGTTGAAAGCACTCCCGGTAAGGGCACACGCTTTTCATTTATTATCCCTTACACCCTACCAAAACATACCCTTCCTTTTTCAAAACCCGTTTTTTATAAAGAAGAAACGCACAAGCTGGAAGGCATCAGTGTTTTGATTGTGGAAGATGATGACTTGAGTTTCGCTTTTTTGGACGAATACCTGAGCGGATCCGGTATGGAAATTATCAGAGCTTCAAGTGGAGTGGAAGCCATTGAGAAAGTGGAAAAATTCAATCCGCTACTGATCATAATGGATATTCGTCTACCCCTGATGAATGGTTTGGATGCCACAAAGGAATTGAGATTGAAAGGAGTAAAAACTCCAATTATTGCACAGACGGCTTATGCCATGTCGGAAGATAAAGCAATTTGTTTGGCAGCCGGATGTGATGATTATATATCCAAACCCATCCATAAAGACCTCCTATTAAAGAAAATTATGTACCACTTGCACAGGAAGAATCTTTAGAGGACTGACAGTGGGATACAGACTTAAATTATAAAAGACCACTGAGATTATTGTTATATTTGCGGGGTAAGTTATAAAAATAATGACTGACGTAAGAACTATTTTAGAAGCAGAAGCAAGGGCTGTTTTGAATATCCCTGTTTCAGATCACTTTGATAAAGCCTGTTCTTTTATTTATGAAGCTGTACATAAGAACAAAGGCAAAGTTGTTGCAAGTGGAATGGGTAAAGCCGGCCAGATTGCACTGAATATTGCAACTACCTTTTCAGCTACAGGAACTCCCGCCGTTTTTTTGCATCCCTCAGATGCACAGCATGGAGATTTGGGCGTTATACAGCCAAATGATATCCTGCTTTTGATATCTAATTCAGGTAAGACATTGGAAATTCTTGAACTGTATGAACTTTCCAAACGACTGGGGTATCTTATGAAAACCATAGTTATTACAGGAAATCCGGATAGCGAACTGGGTCATCTCGCGGATGTTACAATTTCAACAGGTCATCCCGGGGAAGTTTGCCCGTTAGGCCTTACACCCACAACTTCCACAACGGTTATGACAGTGATAGGTGATGCACTGGTAGTTTTGATGATGGAAAAAATTGGCTTTACTGCAGCAGATTATGCGAAACGCCATCATGGAGGATATCTCGGTGTTAAATCGAGACATGCAGCACAGAATAATTCCTGAAAATAGTTTTCTAAAGAATAAAAAAAAGGGGTGTTTCAAAATTGAACCACCCCTTTTATAATATACTCTGTTTTATTTATCCAAGTAATGAGGCAATACGGTCGGATTTAAAATGACCTGCTTTCAGTTTTTCCTGAATTTCAGCAAAGGAATTCACTGTGTATTCCACATCTTCCAGTGTATGTGCTGCTGTAGGAATAATCCGGAGCATAATCACATCTTTTGGAACAACAGGATACACTACCATGGAGCAGAAAATTTTATAATTTTCTCTGAGATCAATTACTACATTGGTAGCCTCAGCAACTGTTCCCGACAAAAATACAGGAGTAACCGGCGATTCCGTATTGCCCAGATTCAGTCCTTTTGACCGGAAACCCGCTTGCAACGCTTTAACAACTGTCCATAATCTCTCACGAATTTCGGGACGGGTGCGAATCAGCTCCAGGCGTTTCAAAGCACCAATAACCATAGGCATCGGAAGCGATTTGGCAAATGTTTGCGAACGCATATTATACCTGAGGAAATTGATAACATCTTCATTTGCGGCTATAAAAGCACCGATTCCAGCCATTGATTTTGCAAAAGTACTGAAATATAAATCAATTTCATCCTGAACACCAAAGTGTTCACCGGTACCGGCACCTGTTTTACCCATAGTACCAAATCCATGTGCATCGTCAACCAAAATGCGGAACTCAAATTTCTTTTTCAGTTCAACAATGGCTTTCAGATCACCCAGATCACCAGCCATTCCGAATACACCTTCTGTAATTACCAGAATTCCACCACCTGTTTCGGCTACAATTTTGGTAGCTCTTTCAAGTTCTTTTTCAAGATTCTGCATATTGTTGTGCGGAAAAACAAAACGTTTTCCAATATGCAATCTTAATCCGTCTACGATACAGGCATGCGACTCCGAGTCGTAAACCACAACATCATTTCTGCTTAAAAGGGAATCAATGATGGAAATCATTCCCTGATATCCATAATTCAAAAGAAATGCATCTTCCTTTCCTACAAATTCGGCCAGTTGATTTTCAAGTTCTTCATGTTTTGAAGTCTGTCCTGACATCATACGGGCACCCATTGGAGCAGCCATTCCATATTCTTTTGCACCTTCAGCATCGGCTTGCCTTACTTCAGGCATATTGGCAAGTCCCAGGTAATTATTCAGACTCCAGTTGAGAAGTTCTTTACCTCTGAACTTCATTCTGGGTCCGATTTCACCTTCAAGTTTCGGAAACATGAAATAACCGTGAGCTACCTGCTGATATTGTCCCAAAGGACCTCTGCTCTTTTTAATCTTGTCAAATATATCCACGATAAAAAGAAATTTAGTTAATATTAGATGATCAGCAAAAGTAATTTTTTTTGTATTACAGGCAAGAAACAACGCGAAGAAATCAGCGATAGAATCCAAAAAAGCATCGCGTTTAATAAACATTAACATTTGTAAACCAAAAAACAGAAATCAACCAATTGTATTAAGTGGTAAAAAGTTGTAACTTTGCGGCATGTCAAAAAATCGTATATATATTATAATCATCGCATTAAGCTCAGCATGGTTCACTTTCTCGTGCTCTGGCTATGAAAAGATATTAAAAAGCGATGACGTAAATCTGAAATTTAACAAGGCATTTTATTTTTATAATAAAGGTGCATATACAAAAGCAGGAACAATCTTTGACCAACTGGCACCCATGATTCGTGGTACCCGGCGTGCCGATTCCGTGTTTTTCTTCCAGGGTATGACGCAATATAAATTAAACGATTTTATCATTGCCAGCCATTATTTCAGCACCTTTGTGGAGACTTTTGGGAATAGTAAGTTTATTGAAGAGGCTGCTTATATGGAAGCATATTGCTATTATATGCAATCTCCGCGTCCCGAACTGGATCAAACCAGTACCCATCAGGCCCTGGATGCTTTTAAACTTTATACCATCCGGTTCCCTTCCAGTCCTCGTATCCCCGATTGCAACCGCTTTATGAACGAGCTGAATGAAAAGCTTATGGAAAAAGCGTATCTGTCGGCACAGCTTTATTATAATCTTGATGATTATAAGGCTGCTGTGGTTTCCTTAAGCAATTGCCTTGCCGATTTTCCCGACTCAAAATACCGGGAAGAAATTATGTTTAAGCTCCTGAAAGCAAAATATATGCTGGCGTATAACAGCATTTATTCAAAACGAACAGAGCGGTATCAGGATGCTGTAGACGAATATTACTCCTTTGTGGCTGAATTTCCACAAAGCAAGAATAAAGATGAAGCCGATGAAATGTTTCAGGAAGCTTCAAAATTTATCAAGAAATCAGATATAAATGAAATTAATTAGAAATTAATGGAACAGAATACCGATTTTAAAAAATCAAAAGCTCCCTCATCCACAGTGACAAGAGATTTGAACATGATGGAAGCTAAAACAGGGAATATTTATGAAGCGGTTATCATTTGCTCCAAAAGAGCCAATCAGATTTCCGTAGAGATTAAAGAGGAGCTTAACCGTAAGCTGGAAGAATTTGCTAACTATACCGATAATCTGGAAGAAGTTTTTGAAAACCGCGAACAGATTGAAATTTCAAAGTTTTATGAGCGGTTACCCAAACACACCCTCATCGCTTTGGAAGAATTCGAAAATGACCAGATTTACGTTCGCAAAGCAGAGTAATTACTCTTTTTATGCTGCGCGGTAAAAAAATAATTATCGGAGTTACCGGAAGTATCGCTGCCTTTAAAGCAGCCTCACTGATCAGACTTCTTATTAAAGAAGGTTGCGAGGTTAAGGTAATTATGACGCAGCTGGCAAAAGAATTTATTACACCGCTTACCCTTGCCACCTTATCGAAAAACGCTGTGCTTACAGATTTTTTTGATGCCCGGAATGGGGATTGGAATAGTCATGTCGATCTGGGCTTATGGGCTGATGCATTTATCATTGCTCCGGCAAGTGCAAATACCATGGCAAAAATGGCCAATGGTATTGCCGATAATCTGTTACTTACCACTTATCTTTCAGCGCGATGCCCGGTTTTTATAGCGCCGGCTATGGATCTGGATATGCTCAATCATCCGGCAACCAGGAGAAATACCGATATACTCCGTTCCTACGGTAACATGCTGATTGAACCCTCCACAGGAGAACTGGCAAGTGGATTAATCGGGAAAGGAAGAATGGAAGAACCGGAAGCTATATTGTTGGCATTAAAAAATCATTTCTCTGCCGACCAAAAAAAAAAGTCCATACCCGTTTAACGGGTAAAACCATTTTGGTTACTGCTGGTCCTACTTTTGAGCCTGTCGATCCGGTCCGGTTCATTGGTAATTATTCATCCGGCAAGATGGGATTTGCCCTGGCAGAAGCCCTGGCAAACCAGGGATCTCAGGTTATCCTTATTAGCGGTCCTGTTTCCTTAAAACCTTCTCACCATAATATACAATGGATCAGGGTTCAAACTGCCCAGGAAATGTATCAGCAATGTAATCGGTTTTTTCCCGACAGCCATGGGGCAATACTATCCGCAGCTGTCGCCGATTACCGTCCGAAATCTCCGGCTACACAAAAAATCAAAAGAAAGGATGATAATCTGATCATCGAATTGGAACCCAATCCGGATATTGCTGCTTCGTTGGGAAAAATTAAGAAAGTACATCAGTTTCTGGCTGGCTTTGCACTCGAAACACGATGATGAGATACCACACGCAAAAGAAAAATTGCAACGTAAGAATTTCGATTTTATCGTATTAAACTCGCTGCTCGATGAAGGATCAGGATTTAATCTGGATACTAACAAAATTACCATTATTGACAGATACAATAAAATAGTGCCGTTTGAGTTAAAATCCAAGTACGACGTTGCGCTCGATATTATTAATTTTATCAATAGTTTACCGGAAAATGAATAAAATAATCCTTTGTTTTTTAGCGATATTGTTACCCTTGTTCGCAAAATCACAGGAATTGCGCTGTAATATTCAGATAAGCAGTTCCAAAGTGCAGGGCACCAATAAGCAGATTTTTCAAACCCTTCAGGTGGCTATTAATGAATTTATGAACGGTAGAACCTGGTCGAATTATAAATTTGCCAATAATGAACGCATTGAATGCAGTATGCTTTTTAATATTCAAAGCTACAGCATTGATCAGTTTACCGGAACATTGCAGGTTCAAGTCAGGCGCCCTGTTTATAATTCTTCTTACAATTCAGTTCTTTTCAATTATGTCGACAATGATCTCGATTTCCGCTATATTGAATTTCAGCCTCTGGAATTCAGCGAAACATCTCATATCAACGAATCTATACCTCCTTGCTGGCTTTTTATGCCAATATTATCCTGGGACTGGATTTCGATTCATTTGGATTAAAATCGGGGACAGAATTCTTTCAACATGCTGAAAAAATTGTAAATAATGCCCAAAATGCCAATGAAAAAGGTTGGCGTTCCGGTGAAAGTACCAGCCGTAAAAACAGGTACTGGCTGATTAATAATATCCTGAATGAAGAATATGCACCCGTCCGTGAGTTTGTATATTCTTATCACCGATTGGGACTGGACATGATGTATGATAAACCGGTAGACGCCCGCCTGTTAATGGCCGAAAAGCTTGAATCTGTTGCAGGATGTATATAATAACCGGCCTGATCCGTTTATGCATTTTTTCCAGGTAATTCTGGATGCGAAATCAGATGAATTTGTCAATATATTTCAGGGAGCTATGGATGACGAAAAAAGGACGGATTTCAAACCTCCTCAACCAAATTGATCCGACACATGCCGACAAATACCGGAAAATTATGGTTTCAACCCAATAAGTTTATTATCTTGCATGAATAAAAAAGAAGTCTATGCTCTGCAACCTGGTTGTTGAGAACTACGCGCTTATTAGCAAACTTGAAATAGATTTCAAAAAAGGACTGACGATCATAACCGGTGAAACCGGAGCCGGAAAATCCATTCTACTGGGCGCACTTTCCCTGATTCTGGGTAAAAGAGCTGAACCATCTGTTTTATTTAATAAAGAGAAGAAATGCATTGTAGAAGGCACTTTCGATATTACGCATTATGGCCTGAAGGACTTTTTTGAAAACAACCAGATCGACTATGAACATCAAACCATCATACGCAGGGAAATAGCACCGTCTGGCAAATCCCGGGCATTTATTAATGATGTTCCCGTTACACTTGAATTACTTACTGAACTGGGCGTAAAATTGATCGACATCCATTCCCAGCATCATAATCTTCATCTTTCTGACAGCTTTTTTCAGATGAAGGTACTCGACAGTTATGCACAATCGTTTGGAATACTTGCCGAATACCAGCAATTGTATCGCAACTATAAAGATATTCAACAGAAATATCAGTCGCTTTCTGATGAAGCAGCTCGTTCAAAAAACGATCTGGAATATTTGCAGTTTCAGTTTACCCAACTTCAGGAAGCCAAACTAAAAGATGGGGAACAGGATGAACTGGAACAGGACCTTGAAAAACTGGAACATCTCGAAGAAATCAAAACTGCCATGCAAAATGCAGAAGTTTTATTGCAGGGAGAAGGGCCAGCCATTTTACAGCAGCTTAAGGATTGTCAGGCGCAGATTGGGAAAATTTCGCGGTTTTTGAAGGGACATGAAAATCTTTCTGAAAGGCTCAATGCTTCTTTTATTGAATTAAAAGATATCGCCCAGGAAATTGATGCAGTGAACCATCAGCTTACTTTCGATCCCGACCGTTTGACAGAAGTGAACGATCGTCTCAATTTACTATATACCCTCATTAAAAAACACCGTGTTTCTAATGTTGGAGAATTGATAACACTCAGGGATCAGATCCAGCAAAAAATTGCTGCGATCACTTCTTTCGATTCCGATCTGGAAAAACTCAACAGTGCATTGCAAATAGCGCTGGAACAGGTTAAAAAATGCGGCATCCAATTGTCAGAAAAACGAAAAAGCGCTTGTGCTTCCTTTGAACAGCGGATTATCGATATGCTTCAGGAAGTTGGAATTCCCAATGCTTCCTTTGCAATTGAACTGCAAGACAGGGAAGAATTTACCATCAACGGAACCGACCTCATTCAGTTCATGTTTTCGGCCAACAGGAATATGAAAGGCCAGGAAATATCACGGGTAGCTTCCGGGGGTGAAATATCCCGGCTGATGCTGTGTATTAAATCGCTTATGTCTGATGCAACCGGATTACCGACCATTATATTTGATGAAATCGATACCGGGGTGTCCGGAGAGATTGCCGAAAGAGTTGGTAATATCATCAACCGCATGTCTGATAAAATGCAGATCATTAACATTACACATTTGCCCCAGGTAGCCAGTAAAGGAAACTATCATTACCTGGTTTATAAAACCGATGAAGAAAACACACTGTTACCCGGATGAAACTGCTAAACGGTGACGAACGACACGTGGAAATTGCCAAAATGCTGAGCGGTGAAGAAATTACGCCTGCCGCACTGGAAAATGCCAGCGTATTGTTAGGCAGATAGATAACCCGACTCCTTTTATCTCTTATTTTTTCATTTCTACACTCTTGGATTATCTTTGCAGTGTTAAACTAAAAACTGAATTATGGCATATAATCTGCTGAAGGGTAAAAAAGGAATCATATTTGGTGCTTTAAACGACAAATCCATTGCATGGAAGATTGCAGAAAGAGCCTTATGCATGAAGGGGCTGAATTGTACTTACCAATACTCCGGTGGCCATGCGTCTGGGTGAAGTTGATGAACTGGCCAGAAGCATGTAACAGCATTATAATTCCGGCTGATGCTACCAACACCGACGATCTCGAAAACCTGGTTGAAAAGTCCATGGAATTTTTCGGTGGTAAATTCGATTTTGTGCTACACTCCATTGGTATGTCGCCAAATGTGAGAAAAGGCATCCCTTATGATAATATCAATTATGATTATCTATCTGAAAACACTGGATATTTCAGCCCTTTCATTTCATAAGGTAATTCAGATTTGTCGCAGGCTTGATGCCATCAATGACTGGGGATCGATTGTGGCTTTATCCTATGTGGCAGCACAGAGAACTCTTTATGGATATAATGATATGGCCGATGCAAAAGCGCTGCTTGGAATCTATTGCGCGAAGTTTTGGATACATTTACGGCAGGGAAAAGAAGATACGGATCAATACCATATCTCAGTCTCCCACCCTTACCACGGCTGGAAGCGGGATTTTCGGCTTTGATTCACTGATCGATTTTACAGAACGAATGTCGCCTTTTGGAAATGCCTCGGCAGATGACTGTGCCGATTATTGTGTAACCCTGTTTTCTGATCTTACCCGTAAGGTAACCATGCAAAATCTTTTCCACGACGGTGGTTTCAGCAGCATGGGTATGAGCGAAAGGGCCATGATCCAATACGATAAAAGCTTTAAGGATTGCCCGTAAGCTTTAGGAGTTCTGCAGGCCTAGGTTTAAGGAACCTTTCAGGAGTTTGAGGATCCGTGAAGGAGTTGTCGGTTTCGCGTTAAACTTATCAGACTGTCGAATTGTCCAATTATCTGCAGCGTTCAATATAATCGCCGGTTCGAGTGTCAATTTTAATGTGATCGCCAATATTGATAAACAAGGGAACTTTTACCTGTGCACCGGTTTCAATGGTTGCTGTTTTCAGTGTACGGGTAGCAGTATCCCCTTTCATACCTGGTTCTGTATAGGTAACTTCCATTTCAACACTCATCGGCAAGTTCAGCAAATACAGGTTCTTCACCATCAAAATACACCTTAATATTGGCACCTTCTTTCAGCAATTCAATTCCTTCACCAATTGTTTCCTTAGGAACATGAATCTGATCATAGGTTTCATTGTCCATACACACCACATTGTTACCGTCAATATATAAAAACTGATGTTCTTTAAAATGAACACTGACAATCTCCATTTCATCGTCTGGACGGAACCGTTGTTCAATTAATCTGCCTGATTTCAGGTTACGCATTTTTACCTGGTAAAAAGCCCTGAGATTACCCGGAGTGCGGTGTTCATATTCAAGAACAATAGAGAGTTCACCATTATATCTTACAAAGGTTCCCTTTGAAATATCTGATACTTTACCCATAAAATTATATTTTGCGCAAATTAAATGAAATAATTTGAGATTCTGGCTCATTTTCAAATTTTGCTACAATACAGTAACCGCTCCGCGGTAAAAAACTTTGCTTGCCAGGCTTTGGCCTTGCGAAAGCAGGCAGACGATACGCTGTTTGTTTTCTCCCCTTTAGCACATTATCACATTATCACATTATCACATTATCACATTATCACATTAGCACATTAGCACATTATCACATTAGCACATTATCACATTAGCACATTAGCACATTAGCACATTAGCACATTAGCACATTATCCTTTTCCTATCAGTTCTTTATAGGCCAGCATTTCGTCCCTGAAACGCGCAGCTTCAATAAAATTAAGTTCTGAAGCAGCCTTTTCCATAGATTTCTTTGACTTTTCCATCGCTTTCTGCAAGGCTTCCTTACTCATATATTTTACAACCGGATCGGCAGCTACATCAATCTTTTCGGGTTCTATATAAACCTGTCTTTCTCCTGTTTTTCTGCGAATATCACTGAGAACATTGGAAGCTGCTTTCACAATCTGCGGGGGTGTAATGTCATTGGCCTCGTTATAAGCCAGCTGGATTTCCCGTCTTCGGTTGGTTTCATCAATGGTTTTTCGCATGGATTCAGTCATTGTATTGGCATACATAATCACCTTCCCATCCAGATTACGGGCTGCCCTTCCTGCAGTTTGTGTTAGAGAGCGCTCCGAACGTAGGAAACCTTCCTTATCAGCATCCAGGATCGCAACCAGTGAAACCTCCGGAAGATCAAGTCCCTCCCGGAGCAGATTCACACCAACAAGCACATCAAAGGTCCCATTTCTAAGTCCCTCCATTATTTCAATACGCTCAAGGGTATCCACATCCGAGTGTATATAGCGGCACCTGATATCAAGCCTTGCAAAAACTGCGACAATTCTTCAGCCATTCTTTTAGTGAGTGTGGTTACCAATACACGATCGTTTCTGGCAATACGCAGTCGGATTTCTTTCAGAAGATCGTCAATCTGATTCAATCCTGGTCTCACTTCTATAACCGGATCAAGTAATCCTGTAGGTCTGATCAATTGTTCCACGATAACACCTTCACATTTTTCCAGTTCATAATCAGCAGGAGTAGCACTCACATAAACAGTCTGTCCCACTATTTCATCAAACTCCTCGAATTTCAGCGGGCGGTTATCAATGGCCGATGGCATTCTGAAACCATATTCCACCAGGGTTTGTTTACGCGAATGATCGCCGCCATACATGGCCCTTATTTGAGGAAGGGTAACATGACTTTCATCAATAATGGTCAGAAAATCATCGGGAAAATAATCCAGCAGGCAAAAAGGTCGCTGGCCGGGAGGACGGCCGTCAAAATACCTCGAATAATTTTCAATACCCGGACAATATCCCAATTCCTGAATCATCTCCAGATCATAAGTTACCCGGTCCTTTAGTCGTTTTGCTTCCAAGTGTTTGCCAATTTCTTTAAAATAGGCTACCTGTTTCCCAAGATCGATCTGAATCTGATATGGCCTGCTTCATTCTGCTTTTGGTGGTAACAAAAATATTGGCCGGATAAATAGCAACCTCTTCTTGTTCTTCTATTGTCTGGCCATTTAATGGATCAAAAGAACGAATTTCTTCAATTTCATCACCAAAGAATGCAATACGATATGCATAATCACTATAGGCCAGAAAAACATCCACGGTATCTCCGGTTACCCTGAAAATTCCCCCGGTTAAATTCATTTTCATTTCGTGAATACAAGCTATCCACCAGTTTCCTTAAAAATGTGTTTCGGCCAATCGTTTCTCCTTTTTTTAAATGAATGGTATTGCTATGAAAATCCTCGGGATTACCAATGCCATACAAACAGGAAACAGATGAAACCACAATAACATCGCTTCGCCCTGAAAGAAAAGAAGAAGTGGTGCTCAACCGTAATTTTTCAAGTTCATCATTGATCGAAAGATCTTTTTCAATATAGGTATCGGTAACCGGCAGATATGCCTCGGGCTGATAATAATCGTAATAGGAAACAAAGTATTCCACAGCATTTTCAGGGAAAAACTGTTTAAATTCTCCAAATAGCTGGGCTGCCAGTGTTTTATTATGACTTAATACCAGGGTTGGTCGTTTACTCTGCTTATCACATTGGCCATGGTAAAGGTTTTTCCCGATCCCGTTACACCCAACAAAGTCTGGTATTTCATATCCCGTTTTAGGCCGATAACCAATTGATCTATTGCCTTTGGCTGGTCACCTGTAGGGTAATATGCTGAAGTAAGCTTAAATTCCATCTTTCAATTCGATCATCAATTATTTAATGACAAATGTCAAAATTAATAAACCTTTTATGATGTCCCTTCGTAAAAGAATAGTAATTTTAAATTTTAACTGCCCAATCATAACTGTTATTAATGCGCAAAAAAAACCGGAATATTAAGGCATATTGCCGAAATCATTTCTCAGAATAAAAATCTTGCTTCTGAGAATGAAAATCTGAACAAGCAAAATGAACAACTTTCAAAGGAAGTCGAAAAGTACAAAGATCTTCTGAATAAGTTGGGTAAAGCAGAGACACCTCCAGAAACTTATTGCTGGATAAAAAGCCATCGTTGATACGATACAAAACTGCTACGGTTTTATATGCCGATGCGCTGGGATTTGAACAATTATAGCCAGGCAACTTGATCCAAAGGTGCTTGTTGATTCACTGGACGAGATTTTCATCAAACTACAGCATATTGTTGCCAAATTTCCGGTACGGAGCATTCGGACCATTGGCGACACTTTGATGTGTGTTGGCGGAATCCCAAAAAAGAACATCACCAACCCGATAGAAGTATTGCTTGCTGCTATTGAAATGCAATACTACTTTAAAGACCTGCAGCGTTCCAATGTTCTGGGAAAACTATGGAAACTCCGCATTGGCATTCATACAGGTACCGTAATTGCTGATGTAAGTGGAAAAAAGAGACCCCATTATGAAGTTAAAGGAGAAACGGTAAACCTTGCTGCACGTATCAGCCAATTTTGCGAAGACGGACAGATCCTTATTTCTGCTACTACCTATGAATTGGTAAAAGACCTTTTTCAATGTGAATATTTTAAAAAAATGCCCGTGAAATATCAGGGCGAAATTCCCCTATATTCAGTTACCAGCATTAAACCCGAATATTCTCTCATGGGCAAAGGAATCATTCCGAATAAAAAATTCAGCATTCGTTTTAACCTCATTCAGTTTACCGATCTACAGGAACAGATTCTCGATAAACTCGAAAAAGAACTCCCTCAAAGCCTCTTTTATCATAATGTCAAACACACCATGGATGTGGTTACACAGGTTGAATTAATCGGTTTGGGCGAAGGGGTTACAGATGAAGAATTATTATTGCTGAAAACAGCAGCATTGTTTCATGATGCAGGTCATACCATATCCTATGATAATCACGAATATTTCAGTTGCCTGATTGCCCGGGAAATGCTTGCTGATTTCTGTTATACCACCTCACAGATCGATATGATCTGCGACCTGATTATGGCTACGAAATTGCCGCCTAAGCCAGCAAGTAAATTGGAACGCATAATCTGTGATGCTGATCTGGATTATCTGGGGCGCAGTGATATGATTCCGGTTTCCAATATGCTTTTTCTGGAATTAAAAGAAAGATCTAAAATTAAATCGCAGCAGGACTGGAATAATTTGCAGGTCAAGTTTATTTCAGGGCATCAGTACTTTACCGAAACCGCGCGTAATCTGCGTGAAGTGAATAAACAACTGCAGATCGAGAGAATCCGTAACCTGATTATTGAGGATTAATGATTTACGCCGCGCTGCATACTGGCATCCTTTAAAAACATTCACTACCTTTACAGATAAACTGGTGATTATGAATGAAAAGTTCATAGGCATGCGTTTATCGTATTTTCTGCTTTCCATCATTTTGTTGTTGTATGGATTGATTATGGCCCGGGATTTCTTGTATCCCCTGGCATTGGGGGTGTTACTTTCCTATCTGCTTTATCCGATTGTTAATTTTTTAGAGAAAAAAGGTACTCCGCGCATTTTATCCATCATGCTGCCTTTATTGGCTGCATTGGCATTTTTTGTGTTTCTGTTTATTTTTGTGACCAAGCGCCTCACCCTCTTTATGGAAGAACTTCCTTACTTTAAAGAGAAAACTATAGAACACATAGGCGATATACAACAATACATGGAGAACCGGTTTGGGATTCCTTCAGAAAGAGTAAAAAAATTTCTTCTGACACAACTGTTCGATATAGGAGCTGAATCAGGAAAATTATTTACAGCAACTACAGGCACCATTTTTGCTATATTAATGCAACCGGTATTTATTTTTCTGTTTCTTTATTACCGCACCAAATTCGCCTATTTTATTCTGAAAATAGCTGGAAAAGAAAACAGACTCATTGCCATTAAAATTCTTCGTGAAATCGCACAGGTAGTTACCCGTTATATGTTGGGCGTAACCATTGTAGTGGTGATTCTTTGCTTTATCAATTCAGCAGGATATATGATCATCGGCATCGAATATCCTGTTGCTTCTGGGTATAATCGCTGCGCTGTTTAGTTTTATACCCTATTTTGGCAATTTTATCGGCGGTTCCATTCCGTTTCTTTTTGCTTTGCTTACCGAAGACAGTCTACAAGTATATGCGCTCCGCATTCTAATATTTGTGTATATCATTCATTTCATTGAAAACAATATCCTTTCCCCAAATATTGTAGGCAATAATATCCGTTTGAATCCCTTTATAATTATTCTGGGTTTGATAGCAGGAGCAATGATTTGGGGTCTTCCCGGTATGCTTGTGACTGTGCCTTTTCTGGCAATGCTAAATATCATTCTAAGAAAAATTCCGGGAATGCACTCTTATGCTTATTTGCTAGGAACCAAAGGAACGAGCCGGCACGAACTGACATTCCAAAATGCAGGAAGATTTGTTTTAATCCTAAAAGATACGTGGAAAAAAATCGTGGGCAGATAATACCGTTAATCTGTCTGAATGAAGTTGAATTTAATCTCCAAAATGGATTCGTAATACTCGCCCCGCTCCATAATATCGTCATCTCCTTCTTCATAATACCAGTTAATGGTAAGTTTGTTTCCCTTTTTTACGATATCAGTAAGGGCTCTTAGAATGTGAAGAAGGGCTTTTGAAGAACCACTGTTAAAATATTCCAGTTCAATATCAATGGTTGTTGATTCCGGGGGATTCTGACAATAAAAATATACCCAATCAAAAAGATCATCGTAAAATTTTGAAGCATCTTCAGGTATAGAACGTCCGCTGATCCTCATCCTGCCGTCGGTATTGAAGGCAACATCAGGTGTTTTTTTTGTACTTTCGATCAGCAGGTTATCCATAGACAGACTGTAAGTATTTCTATATTGTAGACTATACGCCTATATAAACAAAATGTTACCCTCCCGTACTCAAAAAGTATCAGGTATAACAAATTTATAATAAATATCTTTAAACCAACATCCTCGGTTCCTTAATTTAAAAATGAGGCATAACACCTTAAATTGCAGGCTGGTTCTTCTATTGATAAATTACCATTCTTAATGGAGGTCCACTCATGGACAACTAATTGTTATCAAATCAACGTAACCATTGACAAACATTAACAATTTGATGACGAACAGGATACCCTTCTTAGAAATAGTCGTACCGGGCTATTGGGGTAATATGATGATCTGAAAACTGATGATTTTGAAATTTATAGTATCCTGTAATGGCTATCATTGCAGCATTATCTGTAGCATATTGCAATTCCGGAATATACACATTCCAGCCTTTCTCTTCGCCTAAAGCATAAACCGCTTTTCTCAATCCTGAATTAGCGGAAACTCCACCAGCCACAGCTATATGCTTAATACCTGTCACTTCAGCTGCCTTAATCAACTTCATAGTCAGCGAATCAATGATGGCTTTTTGAACAGAAGCACAAATATCCGTCTGGTGCCGATTAATAAAGTCAGGTTCAACTTTCAACTGGTCCCTGAGAAAATATAAAAAGGAAGTCTTTAATCCGCTAAAACTAAAATCCAACCCTGCCATATTGGCTTTCGAAAACTGAAAAGCGTTTGCATTTCCCTGAGCGGCATATTTATCAATGAGAGGCCCGCCCGGATACGGCAAACCCATAACCTTGGCACATTTATCAAAAGCTTCACCTGCGGCATCATCAATGGTTTGGCCTATGATTTCCATGGTCAGATAATCTTTCATTACAACCAGCATAGTATGACCTCCCGATACCAGCAGACAGAGAAAAGGAAATTCCGGTACACGGCTTTGCTGATTTTTTTTTATCAGAAAAACAGATAAAATATGCGCAAGCAAATGATTTACATCAATAAGGGGTACGCCGAGAGAAAGAGATAACCCTTTGGCAAATGAAGATCCAACCAGTAGAGCTCCCATTAAACCCGGTCCTCTGGTATATGCAATACCGTTAATATCCTTTATGGTTTTTCCTGCTTCTTTTAATGCAGCATCCACAACGGGTATAATATTCTGCTGATGGGCCCGTGACGCCAATTCCGGCACAACTCCCCCATATTCTTTATGAACCTGCTGATTGGCTATTTTATTGGAAAGCAAATATCCATTTTCAATCACTGCTGCTGAGGTATCATCGCACGAAGACTCAATTCCCAAAATGGTTGCATCCATAACTCCAAATAATTATGCGGGATTAAACTTTTTTCGCAACTTTGACGTTGTGTAGAAAGTATGGTAAGCCGCAAAATTATTAAAAAGTTCATACAAATCACAGCGATATTGCTGTTGATTATATTAGCCGTTCCTGCAACTGCTTTTTTACTGTTGCAAAACAGTAAAATTCAGAACCAGGTAACGGATAAGATTATTATGTCTGTTTCGGAAAAGCTGGGAACACATTTTTCCATTAGCAGCATAGATATATCTTTCCTTTACAGGGTGCGGCTCAATGATGTATATATTGAAGATATGCATGGCGACACCATGATTTTTGTAAAACGATTAACCACCGGAATCAAATACTTCAATCCCGCATCTAAAAGTGTTTCCATAGGCAGTATCAACCTCGATAAGGCAATTGTTGCCCTGGCTATTGATTCTACATCGGAACTCAATCTGAATTTTATTATTGAAAAGCTCAAAGGGGATGGTAAAAAAAAGAAAGGCGGATGGAATGTCCAATTTAATAATATCCGTCTGCAGGATACCCGTTTTAGCTTAAAGAATTTTTATGATAATCCTGTAGAATACGGAATAAATTTCTCTGATCTCCAAACTGCACATATCGATGCTGAACTAAGGCGCTTCAAGCCTTCCAAAGATTCACTTTCCTTTCATTTGAAATCCATGCGACTGGTAGAAAAAAGCGGCTTTATCATCCGTGAAATGTCGTGTGATTTCAGTCAACACCGTACTTTTCTTTCCTTCCGTAATATTTCTTTAAATACGAATAACTCCTTTATTCATGGGAAAGACATTACCCTGCGTTTTAAGGATTATAATGATTTTAAAGGAAAATCTTTTGTTGGTAATGTGCGGTTAAGATTAGAACTGGATGATACTGAACTCGATTTTTCAGATGTGGGTTATTTTGCTCCGGTTTTCCGTGAGGCAAATCAAAAGATTCAAATTTCCGGATTGATAAAAGGACCTGTAAACAATTTAGATGCCAAAGATCTCGATTTGCATTTTGGTACCCATTCCAGAATTTGGGGCGACCTGCAGTTCGAAGGCTTACCCAATATTTCACAAACATTTATATTGGCGGATATCAGGCAATTGTCCTCCTCCTATACCGATATTCTGTCGATAGGACGTATGTTTCCAAAACCATTCCGACTTCCGGAAGTTCTTAAAAAATTGGGGGAAACTACCTATGCGGGAAATTTTACCGGGTTTATAAACGATTTTGTAGCCTATGGTTCCTTCAATACACAATTGGGAGTTGTTAAAACGGACATTCTTTTCAAACCCGATTCATCCAGTATGCTCGATTTTCAAGGTAAGCTCAATATCATCGACTTTAATCTTGGGAAATTAATGGATGCTTCAGATAACGTTGGCAATATCAGCCTTTCTGCCTCTATTGATGGAGCTACTATTGAAGGTAAGTCAATAAATGCTACCATGAAAGGTGTTGTCCAACAATTCGAGTTGATGCATTATAATTATTCCAATATTTCTCTATCAGGAAATCTGAATAATAAAACATTTAACGGTTCTGTAAATGTAAAGGATCCAAATATAGACCTTGAATTTTTAGGGAAGGTAGATTTTTCTGATACCATTCCGGTTTTTGATTTTACCGCTAATGTTACGGATGCTGATTTTTATGCTTTGCATATCAGCCACTCCAATCCCGATTTAAGAGCATCATTTTATATGATTGCCAACGCACGCGGAACATCAATTAACAACCTGAATGGAGAAGTTAAGTTGCTCAATTCTCTTTTTATAAAGAACGAAAAGCAATTGCAGATATATGATCTGAGCATAATCTCAGAAAGCACACAGGGACATAGCCTTTTAAAACTGCGTTCAGATTTTATGGATGCTGATCTATCCGGAAATTTTGAACTTACCCGATCCGGAGAAACATTCAAACAATTTCTGTATAAATACATGCCTTCCATGGTGGATTCAGCAGGAACATCAAACACAACCCTTTATCATTCCATAACGCTGAAATCAACCATAAAAAATATAAAGCCTATTTTCGATTTTTTTGCACCTGAGTATAATATTGCAGAAAACAGCACGCTGAATATGAATTTTGATCCAAACGGACAAGTGCTGCATGTTCACCTGCAATCACCCTCCATAGTATCCAAAGGAATTATTTGGCATAAAGTCAATATTATTGTGGATGGAAACCTGAATTTACTTGATTTACAGGCAGGTAGCGAAAATCTGATCCTGGCCAATCGTATTAAACTCGAAAATTTCACAGCATTATCCCGTATTTCAGGCGATACTGCCAGCATAAAATTAAGATGGAATAATTGGGACGAATTACAATACAGAGGTAATATCAACGCACGTGCAGAAGTAACCAGGATATCAGCTGATAAATCACCTCATATCCAAATCCATATTTTACCTTCCACTTTTGTAACAAACGACACCTTGTGGTCACTGCAGCCCGGTATTATTAGTCTGGATAGTAGTTCTATACGATTTGATAATGTGAACATCAACCACAAAAAGGAATATGTACGGATCAACGGTACCTTATCAAAAAGCTCTGAAGATATTCTGAACGTTGTTTTTAACAGATTTAATATTGCAAATCTGAATGGCATAACCGGTCCATCCGGATATTATCTTGGGGGAATACTCAATGGAGATGCCACGCTGTCGAATTTATACTCCCGCCCGCTCTTTACCAGTGTGCTGAAAATTGACAGCCTTTTAATTAACAACCAGATGTTGGGCAATATGAACATCAATAGTTCATGGAACGACCGTAAAAAGGCCATTGAATTGGATGCTTATGCGCTGCGCAATAATCTGAAAACCAT
This sequence comes from uncultured Bacteroidota bacterium, assembly GCA_963733535.1. Taxonomy (GTDB): domain Bacteria; phylum Bacteroidota; class Bacteroidia; order Bacteroidales; family UBA10428; genus UBA5072. The sequence goes on along the minus strand of CAVTDR010000010.1, from coordinate 47,578 downwards.
AAATATCAAAGGCGAATATGCGCCTTCTGATAAAGGCCGACTGGCTTTTGACCTTGAACTTGAGAAATTCTGGCTGAATATCCTGAATCCATACGTAAAAACTATTTTTACAGATCTGCGAGGCATTGCTACAGGAAAAGCTACCCTGAAAGGCACCTTATCAAAGCCTGTGTTGAATGGAAAATTTAATCTTCAAAAGACCAGTTTTACAGTAAACTACTTACAAACCCGGTACAGTTTCAGCGACCAGGTTGAAATTGAAAACAACAACATCTCGTTTGATAATATCAAAATATTTGATTCAAAAGGAAATACTGCCTTTCTGAATGGTGCCATCCGAAATCGCTATCTGAAAGATTTCTATCTGGACCTGACCATAAATGCACGCGACTTTATGAGTCTGAATACCACTTTTGCAGACAATAAACAGTTTTATGGAACTGCTTTTTCAACCAGCGTGGTAAAAATTACAGGTCCACCTAAAAACCTGTTCATGGATATTACTGCTACCACAAACAAAAACACCAGCATAAAAATTCCGCTTTCCAACTTTGGCGAACTGAATGAATATCCATTTATAAACGTAACTTTCCCGGAGAGTGAAGAGGACTTAGGGGCAGAAGAAACAGAATATCAGGTAAATGCTTCAGGTATTCAAATCCGTTTCAGGCTTATTGTTACACCCGATGCGGAAGTTCAGATCATCATTGACCAGCAATTGGGAGAAATTATTAAGGGGCGCGGCAGCGGAAACCTGGATATGCGAATTAACTCTTCTGGAGATTTCCGGATTACCGGTGATTATGTTATTGATCAGGGAGAATATCTCTTTACCCTGCAAAAGGTTATTAATAAAAAATTAACCATTGAACCGGGCGGTAGTCTCCGCTGGGATGGAGACCCTTTGGATGCATCCATAAACATTACGGCTAATTATCCGGTTCGTGCTTCCCTGACCGACCTTATTGGCGGTATGGATGACCAGAAACTATTGGTATATGACCGGGTAATCATGACTGGCAAACTCATGTCTCCGGATATCCAATACGATATCTATCTGCCAAATGCGGATGAAACTACCCGGATGAAGGTAAAGGGTGCAATGCCCACCGCTGAAGAACAAAGCCGCCAGTTTATTTCGCTGTTGATGAACAATCGTTTTTATTTGAATCCGGAACACGCTTATTCCAATACAAATACTTCTTCTTCCTATTCATCAGCAGCCGGAGTTAATTTCAGCGAAATGCTTTCGAATCAGCTCAGCAATTGGTTGTCTCAATTGGTAAACGATTTGGATATTGATGTGAATTACCGGTCGAATAAACAGTTAAACAGCGATGAAGTCCAAATGGTAGTCACCTATCCCCTTTTTAATGACCGTCTGATCATCAATGGAAGCCTTGAGGCTACAAATGCTACAAGGACAGCTTCGGATGAACTGGTTGGGGAGTTTGATGTGGATTATAAACTAACCAAAAACGGAAAGGTTACTATTAAAACCTATAATCATTCCAATAATGAGTTTTTATATGAAGATCAATCCGCGTATACCCAGGGATTAGGTGTTACTTATAAGGAAGAATTCAATACCTTCGGGGAATTGATGCGCCGGTTGTTTGGTAAAAAAGAGGAAAGTCCCGAACCGGAAACTGCGGAAGAATCAGATAATTCGGTTAATAACTAAGTTCAAAAAATAAAGAACATCGTTACCCGTTTATATATTTTTGAAGAAAACATAAAAAAATATTTCTATGCTGTTTATTCTTTTGCAGAACATCGCTGCCGGTAGCAGTGACAGTATCGCTTCAGCTGTTGCAAGCGGAAGTGGAAAAGTCTCCTATTTCGATTTGGCTATCAAGGGAGGATGGGTAATGATCCCTATTGGAATCCTGTCTTTGATTGCAATATATATTTTCTTTGAGCGGTATATGACCATCCGTAATGCAGGCAAAATTGATCAGAATTTCATGAACCGGATCAAGGATTATATACACGATGGAAAAGTGGATTCAGCACTGGCCCTCTGTCAATCAACCAATAACCCGCTTGCCCGAATGATGGAAAAAGGAATAAGCCGAATCGGAAGGCCGTTGAATGATATCAATACCGCCATTCAGAATGTAGGGCAGGTCGAGATCTATAAACTCGAAAAAGGACTGGCTATTTTGGCTTCATGCGCGGGTGGCGCTCCTATGCTCGGTTTTTTTGGTACCGTATTGGGCATGGTAAAAACGTTTATGGATATGTCATCGGCTGGAAACAGTCTGGATATAGGTGTATTATCCAATGGCATATATATTGCACTGATCACAACAGTTGGAGGTTTAATGGTAGGTATTCCGGCCTATTTTGCTTACAATTATCTGGTATCAAAGGTTGAGGAATTGGTGAACCGGCTTGAATCCTATTCCATGGAGTTTATGGACCTGCTGAACGAACCTGCTAAAAAATAACAGACATGGCTCTACGTTCTAGAAACAAAGTGGAGGTTGGATATAGCGTTGCAGGAATGACAGATATTATTTTTCTGTTGTTGTTGTTTTTTATGCTCACTTCCACCCTTGTGGCTCCAAATGCCATAAAACTTCTGCTTCCGCAAAGCAACAGCCAGACTTCCAACAGGCCCATCACTACAATATCCATATCGGCCGATATTATTTATTTTTTGGAGCGGAATCCCGTTCGCATAGATCAGCTTGAACCCCTGCTGCAAAAAAAGATTGGCAATACACCTGATCCGGTTGTGGCTATTCACGCCGACAAATCAGTTCCCATCCAGTATATTGTAGAAGTAATGAATATCGCCAAAAGAAATAATTACAAGGTAATACTGGCAACAAGCCCTGAAACAAAATAAAGAAATCATGACCGAGCGGCAATATGGCATAGTGGCAACAGTAATATTTCATACGGTTGTACTCATCATTCTGATTTTCACATTCATATCACTTTCAAAGACTGTATCGTCGGAAGGCGGAATACTCATTAACTTTGGGGATATAGAATCGGCGGGAGGACCCTCTGAGCCACAATTGAATATGCTGCAACAACAAGCTGCTGCTGCAAGCCAGCAACAATCAGCTCCCGACGACCCTGAAGGTTTGATGACCCAGGATTTTGAAGAAGCTCCTGTTATTAAGAAGCCCGAGACAGTGAAAAAAACGGAAACCAAAAAAGCAGAACCCCGGAAAACCGAAAATAAACCTGTACCCACTACCACCGCACCCAAAGCACCAACTGTAAATAAAAACGCATTATATTCCAATAAAGCTTCCGGCAGATCTACCACTGAATCCGGAACCTCCGAAGGCATCTATAAGGGCCAGGGCAATATGGGCGATATAGATGGAACACCTGATTCGGATAACTATACAAAGGGACTGGGAGGAGAAGGAATTGGATTTAACCTCAATGGCAGAAATCCTTTGCATTTACCCAAACCCGATTTTACCGTTCTTGAGGAAGGGAGCGTTGTTGTTGAAATTACAGTGGATCGGAATGGCAAAGTTATTGCAGCTAATCCTGGTGGTAAAGGTTCATCCATTGCGGATAAAACACTATGGGCGGCAGCAAAAAAAGCAGCACTCGAATCCAAATTCACTACTAAAAATGATGCCCCGGAGCGTCAAATCGGTACAATCACCTACCATTTCAAGCTCCAGTAAGATCTGTCTTTTCCGGATTAAAAGAAGATCAGCTGAATTGCAGAAATCAATACTGCAACAAGCACCACATATCTGAGAAATACGGGTCCCCAGCTGATTGCTGATTTTGTACCCAGCCATGCTCCAGCCATGGTTCCAATAGATAGAATGAAGCCGGCCTTATAATCTACCTGACCCCACCAGATGTAAACTGCCAAAGCAAAAGGGGTATACAGAAATACAAGAAAATTCTTAATGGCATTTGCCTTGATTAAATCCATACCAGCGCCCAGAACCAAACCGCCCAGCAGAAAAAAGCCTACACCTGCCTGAACAAATCCGCCATACATTCCAATAAAAAAGAAAATGATAAAATTAATCCACGTGGATTTGGGAAGCACGGTTTCCTTTCTTTCTTTCAACCACACTTCCGGTTTAAAAAGAACAAAAAAGAACATCACCAACAGCAAAACGCCGATTACTTTTCCCATGGCATCGGCATGGATTGCCAAAGCCAGTAAAGCACCTGCAATAGATCCGATTACTGAAGGAATACCCAATTGAAGCGAGGTTTCTTTATTCAGATTGGCCTGCTTTCTAAAACCTAAAGTAGCAACCAAAGTCTGAAGCATAATACCAATTCTGTTGGTTCCATTGGCCATATGCGGGGGTAGACCGATAAACATAAGCAATGGAAGGGTAAGCAGCGATCCACTCCCTGCAAGTGTATTAATAAAGCCGGCAACAAGGCCGGCTCCAATGATCAGTAAATATTTATACCATTCCAAATCGAAAAATGAGGATAGCGATTGACAGAAATGTGCTACCATGCAAACAACGGATAATCCTTCATTAGTTTATTTACCTTTTCCCGTACAGCATGGATTACCTTTTCATCATCAATATGCGTAATCACGTCATCAATCAATTCTACAACGATTTCAATTAAGTCTTCTTTGGCTCCACGTGTGGTTATTGCCGGTGTTCCAACCCGCACTCCCGAAGTGGTAAAAGGCGTCCGGGAATCAAAAGGAACCATATTTTTATTCAGGGTAATATCGGCTTTAACCAGACTATTTTCAGCCATTTTGCCGGTAACATCCTGAACCTTTGTCCTGAGGTCAATCAGCATGGAATGGTTATCGGTGCCATTGGAAACCACCTTGTACCCTTTGTCTATAAAACACTTTGCCATTACCGCTGCATTCTTTTTAACCTGAATCACATATTGTTTGTAGGAGTCGGTTAATGCCTCATTAAAAGCTACTGCTTTGGCTGCGATAACATGCTCGAGAGGGCCTCCCTGTGTCCCGGGGAAAACAGCAAGGTCCAATAAATTCGACATCATTTTGATTTCGCCTTTGGGAGTGGTATGACCCCATGGGTTGGGGAAGTCGGTTCCAAGAAGAATTAATCCGCCACGGGGTCCTCTTAGTGTTTTATGAGTTGTAGTAGTAACAATATGACAATGCGGGAAAGGATGATTCAATAAACCCTTGGCAATTAACCCGGCCGGATGTGCAATATCGGCCATAAGCAACGCGCCAACTTTATCCGCAATGGAACGCATGCGAGCATAATCCCAATCGCGTGAATAAGCAGAAGCCCCTGCGATAATCAATTTTGGCTTTTCCTGCAGGGCAATTTCTTCCATTTTATCGTAATCTACCCTGCCCGTGTCAGGATTCAAGGAATAGGCAATGGGCTGATATAAAATTCCCGAAGAGTTCACTGGTGATCCATGCGACAAATGCCCACCATGAGAAAGATCAAGGCCCATGAATTTATCACCTGTATTTAATACAGCAAGCATAACAGCTGCATTAGCCTGTGCGCCTGAATGCGGTTGAACATTTGCCCACTGCGCATTAAATAGTTGTTTAATACGTTCTATGGCAAGGGTTTCAACCTCATCAACCACCTGGCAACCGCCATAATACCGTTTGCCGGGAAGACCTTCGGCATATTTGTTGGTAAGGCAGGATCCCATGGCTTCCAGTACCTGGTCGCTTACAAAGTTTTCAGAGGCAATTAATTCAATGCCATGTAATTGTCTGTTTTTTTCCTGGGTTATGAGCTCAAAAATCCGAGAATCTCTTTCCATGTCGACTTGATTTTGGTTGGGTTCAAAAATAATGCTTTATTATGGAATACAGAATCTGATGTCCGAATTATCCTTAGGAAATTTGTAAACCAAAATGTCCGGTGCTAATCTTCAGATATTTCAATTAACCATTGCCGGTAATATGAAAACAGTTTTGATTTAGACAGAAATCCGATATATTCTCCATTATTCAGTACCGGTAAATTCCATGCAGCATTTTCCTCGAATTTTTTCATTACACTTTCCATGGATTCCCCGGGTGAAATTACAGTTGGAGGAGGCTGCATCAGATCCCTGACAAATACGCTATTATACATGTCCGTATTAAATATGATATGGCGGATATTATCAAGCAATACCACACCAATTAACATATTCCGGTTGGTGATTACAGGAAAAAGATTACGACGCGAACGGGAAATGGATTTCACCAGTTTGCCTAAAGAGTCATCCGGAGAAACCGGAATAAAATCTTTCTCAATCATCTTATCCATTTCAAGTAACGTTAAAATAGCCTTGTCTTTATTATGCGTAATCAGTTCTCCCCGCTTTGCAATACGATGTGTATAAATGGAATGGGGTTCAAAATAGCGGATGGTAATAAATGAAATGGTGGATGTGATCATCAGGGGAATGAACAGAACATAACCTCCTGTGATTTCAGCAATCAGAAATATGGCAAAAAGGGGCGCATGCAATACTCCTGCCATTAATCCCGCCATTCCGCTTAAAATAAAGTTCTTTTCGGGAACCTCAATAAAACTGAACTGATTTAATACACGCGCTGCGAAATAGCCGGCAAATCCTCCCATGAACATAGTAGGCGCAAAAATTCCGCCTACCCCACCCGCTCCTGTAGTTGCGGTCATTGCTACCGGTTTAAACAATAAGATCAGAATCATGAATATAATAAAGGCAATAAGATGGTCCTGATGACCTTCAAACAAACTACCAGCAGTGATCTTGCTGATATCTCCCTCCAGAAATACATTCAGGATATCATATCCCTCGCCATACAATAATGGAAAGAACAAGATCAGAATCCCTAAAATGAGTCCTCCGGTTAGCAGACGAATCCAATAGCGGGAAATCCGTGCAAACTGAGATTCCACCCATATGGTCACGCGTGTAAAATATAGCGAAACAAAACCGGCGAATATTCCCAGAACTACATACCAGGGTACATTCTGAAGGTTAAACGACCCATGAACCGGATAATGCAGGGAAACTCCAGTATCCAGAAAAAGATAAGATATGGTAGCCCCAGTAACAGCTGAAATCAAAAGAGGAATAATCGACCATACACCAATATCCAGCATCAAAACTTCCAATGCAAAAACAACTCCGGCAACCGGTGCTTTAAAAATGCCTGCTACCGCACCTGCTGCCCCGCAACCTATTAAGGTGGTAATGGATTTGTAGTTCATGCCAAATATCCTTCCCAAATTCGACCCAAACGATGAACCCGTCACCACAATGGGCGATTCTAATCCGACAGATCCTCCAAATCCAACAGTAAGGGTGGAAGCAATAATAGAAGAATAGCTATTATGAGGTCTTAAAAACCCTCCTTTTTTGGATATAGAATATAATACTTTCGTAATACCATGTCCCATTTCATCTTTAACAAAGAAGCGCACATACAACACGGTAAGGATGATCCCCAATAGGGGAAAAGCCAGATACAGAAAATTAATTTCAAACAGTCCGCCCTGCTTCTGCACAAACTGATGGGTAAAGTGAACTGCATTTTTTAAAACAACTGCAGCCAATCCGCTGATCATGCCAATAAACAGACTGAATACATACATTTGTTGTCTGTGTGTGAGGCGTTGCGATATCCAATTTACAACGGGAGATAGTATTCTGGTTTTTTCCATGTATGCCAACTTCTGGTTTGAAATCAAAGATACAAATCGTGACTCAATTTTTTGCACGAATAACCGGATCAACTGAATTAACTGATTTGCATCTATTCTGGAATGCATAAAAATGATTAGTTTTGAGTTCCATCAAATTATACAATTATGACAGTAAGGAATATGTGTAAACGGTTGCAGATATCGGGTTTATTTGCTGTATTATCTATATTTGGGCTCTATGGTCAATCCAAGGTGCAGTATCCATTTCAGGACCCCCAACTGCCGTTTGAAGAAAGAGCGTATGATCTGGTATCCCGAATGACCTTACAGGAAAAATTATCTCAATTTTTCAATCATAGTGCAGCTATACCCCGCCTGGGTATTCCGGAATACGACTGGTGGAATGAGTGCTTACATGGTGTAGCCCGTGCAGGAAAAGCAACTGTTTTTCCACAGGCAATTGGCCTGGCTGCTACATTCGATGAACCATTGATGTTCAGAGTTGCCACTGCAATTTCGGATGAAGCAAGGGCCAAGCATCACAACTTTCTACGGAATGATATACGCAGTATATACACCGGTCTTACCTTCTGGTCCCCAAATATCAATATCTTCCGCGACCCCAGATGGGGACGCGGTCAGGAAACCTATGGCGAAGATCCTTTTCTTACCGGCCGTATGGCTGTAAATTTTATAAAGGGGCTTCAGGGCGATGATCCAAAATATCTGAAAACAGTAGCTACAGCAAAACATTACGCTGTACATAGCGGTCCTGAGTATTCGCGGCATGCAGATAACTTTTATGTGAACGACAGAGATTTATATGAAACCTACCTTCCTGCCTTTAAAGTTTCTGTAAAAGAAGCAAATGTTCAATCGGTTATGTGCGCATACCACCGTTTCAGAAATAAACCCTGTTGCGGATCCGATTTATTATTGAGCACAATCCTGAGAAAAGAATTTGGATTTACAGGCTATATTGTATCGGATTGCGGAGCCATATCTGATTTCTATACTCCCAATGCACATCATGTTGTTAATACACCCTCCCAGGCATGGGGATGGTCATTGGCTTCCGGTACCGATTTAAACTGTGAATTGCCTTTTGGTTTTCTCGAAGGTAATCTTGATTCCGCAGTGAATGCCGGTATAATTAATGAAAAGGACTTGAACACCTCTTTGATACGGCTATTTAAATCGCGCTTTCAATTAGGAATGTTTGATCCCGAAATGATGGTTCCGTTTGCACAAATTCCTTATTCAAAAGTGGGTTCAAAAGAACATCTTGATCTGGCCCGCGTATCTGCAGAAAAATCTCTGGTACTCCTTAAGAATGATGGTATTCTGCCATTGAAGAATGTCAGGAAAATTGCACTGATTGGACCTAATGCGAATAATTTTGATATTCTCATTGCCAATTATAATGGGGAACCTATAGTTCCTGTAACTCCGCTAAAAGGTTTGCGGAAAAGAATGGGTAATTCAAATGTATTGTATGCGCCAGGCTGTGCCATTGCACCCGGAATATTCTCCAATGTTGAACCCGTTGGATTTGCGAACCTGTTCCATATGGAAAATGGCAAACTCAAAAAGGGATTAAAGGCTGAATATTTTGCAAATGCAGAATTTCAGGGCAGTCCTAAAATTGTAAGAACCGACAGTATGATTAATTTCTACTGGCTGAGAACGCCCATAAGTAATAAAACGGAAGAAATATTCTCTGTAAAATGGACAGGCTTTCTGATTCCTGTAAAGTCAGGCACATACGATTTTGATGGCAACGTTAAAGTTTCCATAGATGGGCAACCGGTCGGCAATAAAGTGATACAGCTTGAAAAAGGCAAACAATATAAACTGGAGGCTACTTATAGCGTTGGACCGTTCTGGTGGGACAGCAAAATAGAACCATCAGCACGCCTGTTGTGGGTGGATACTTCCTTTGATTATATGAAAGAGGCACTGGATGCAGCACTAAAAGCTGATATCATTGTTTTCTGCGGAGGTATTTCGGCAAGTCTGGAAGGTGAAGAAAGTCCACTTGAAATTGAAGGCTTTTCACATGGCGATCGCACCAATATTGATCTTCCAAAAACGCAGGAAGAATTATTAAAGGCGTTGAAGAAAACGGGAAAACCGATAGTTTATGTGAATTTTAGCGGCAGCGCTATGGCTCTCAACTGGGAAAAAGATAATGTTTCTGCCATTGTTCAGGCATTTTATCCCGGAGAAGCTACCGGAATCGCCCTTTCCAATTTACTTTTTGGAAATTATAATCCATCAGGCCGGTTGCCGGTGACATTTTACAAATCGGTGAACGATCTGCCTGATTTCAAGAATTATACTATGGAAGGCAGAACTTACAGATATTTCAAAAGCGAACCATTGTGGGGTTTTGGTTTTGGATTGAGTTACACCCAATATACCTATACCAACCCCTCAGTTCCTGCTGAAAACAAAACCGGTGAGGATATTAAAATCTCAGTGGACGTTACCAATTCAGGAAAAATGGATGGCGAAGAAGTAGTTCAGGTATATATTACCGATCTGGAAGCATCAGTTCCTGTTCCTGTTCGCTCCTTAGCCAGTTTCAAACGCATTTCGCTCAAAGCCGGAGAAACCAGAAAAGTGGAATTTATACTGAAGCCTGAAAGCTTTTCACTAATTAATAAAGATTATGTACGTGCTGTTGAATCCGGTAAATTTTCCATTTCCATTGGAGGTCAACAACCTGATAGCAAAAACGAAGGGTCCTTTGTCACCCAAGAAATAAACATATCTGGCCCCTCGTTTGTTATTTTATAGCACATTGGTAAAGAATTGTTATAGTATCTGGAAGTTAAGGCAAGAATGTCTTAACTTCTTTGATTTATAAGGGGGTGATGGAAAAACATATAATAAAGAATTATCCGATTACAGGCATGAGTTGTGCTACCTGTGCAATGAATGTTGAAAAAGCCCTCACCCGTCAACCAGGTGTTACTAAGGCAACCGTAAATTATGCCAATAATACAGCGGTGGTGGAACTCGATCCATCCGTTGCGAAGGATACGAATCTACAAACGGCCATCCGGTCTATCGGATATGATTTGATATATGAAGATACTGTGGATGCCGCAAAAAGCCGGAGGCAATCCGATGACCGAACCCTAAAAATAAATGTTATCGGATCGCTGGCACTCTCGGTTCCAGTGGTAATCCTTTCAATGTTTTATATGAATTTGCCCTATGTCAATTGGATTATGCTGGCACTCACACTGCCTGTTGTAATTTGGTTCGGTCGTAGTTTTTTTATCCATGCTGTTAAGCTGGCACGTCACAGGCAAGCCAACATGGACACCCTGGTTGCATTAAGTACAGGTATTGCATTTCTCTTCAGTCTTTTCAATACGCTATTTCCCGAATTTTGGATCAGCAGAAGCCTGCATCCACATGTATACTATGAAGCCTCATCTGTTATTATTGCCTTTATATTGGTGGGTAAATTATTGGAGGAAAAGGCCAAATCAAAAACATCTGCTGCCATAAAAAATCTGATGGGACTGCAGCCCGAAATGGCCATCCGACTCGATGAAAATGGAAAGGAACAAACGGTTTCCATTTCTGGGGTCACGTTTGATGATTTATTGCTTGTGCGACCTGGGGACCGGATACCAGTAGATGGAACCATAAAATCGGGAAACTCATCTATTGATGAAAGTTCTATTACCGGGGAATCAATACCCGTAGATAAATCCACAGGAGATACAGTTTATGCAGGGACCATTAATATAAACGGAAGTTTTATAATCATTGCCCGAAAAGTGGGATCACAAACCATACTGTCGCAGATTATCGAAATGGTACAGAAGGCCCAGAGCAGTAAGGCTCCTGTTCAAAAAATTGCAGATAAGGTTGCATCTGTATTTGTTCCGGTTGTGATGGTCATTTCTTTCGTGAGTTTTATAGCATGGTTGTTACTGGCCCAGGAGAATGCACTTAGTCAGGCTTTTATGGCAATGGTAACAGTTTTGGTAATCGCCTGTCCCTGTGCACTAGGCCTGGCAACTCCAACTGCGATAATGGTTGGAATGGGTAAAGGTGCTAAAAATGGAATTCTGATAAAAGATTCCGAAAGCCTGGAAATTGCGCATCGCATCAATGTAGTAATTTTGGATAAAACAGGTACGCTTACTGAAGGAAAGCCAGTGGTTACAGATCTGATCTGGACCCAAAAAAACCATACTGAAGTTCATGAACGCGTTTTATATTCCATGGAACGTCAGTCTGCGCATCCGCTTGCGAATTCAATCGTTGAATTTATGGGCAATAGCCTGCCTGCATCTCTTCAATCATTTGAATATTTTGCAGGCAAAGGCATCGAGGTTGTTTATAAAGATATTCACTATTTCGCAGGAAATCCAAAGTGGATATTGCAGGTTGGCCCAATGATTACCGATGCTGATAAAAAAAACATTGAGACACTGCAGGAGGAAGGCAAAACAGTTGTTTTATTTACCACTGACACAGAATTAATGGCCGTAATTGCACTTGCCGATCCTTTAAAACCCGGTTCAGCGGATGCTGTACACCAGCTCAGGAAACAAAATATTGAAGTGCATATGCTTACCGGCGATCATGAAAGAACTGCACAGGCGATTGCAAAACAAACAGGAATATCTTCTTTCCGGGCGCATATGTTACCCGGAGATAAAGCGGATTATATTAAAGAATTGCAGTCGAAAGGAAAAATTGTTGCCATGGTGGGTGATGGAATCAATGATGCACAGGCTATGGCAGAATCGCAAATTGCTATTGCCATGGGAAAAGGTTCAGATGTGGCAATGGATGTTGCAGGGCTCACCATCATTTCTTCCGATTTGACAAAAATACCTCTTGCCATCAAACTATCTGATCAAACTATTAAAACGGTATATCAGAATTTATTCTGGGCATTTATTTATAATGCAATAGGCATACCTATAGCAGCAGGTATACTTTACCCGATATGGGGATTTATGCTCAACCCGATGTTTGCTGCAGCAGCAATGGCATTAAGCTCTGTATCTGTTGTAGCAAACAGCCTTCGTTTAGCAGGTAAAAAGCTATAAGGATTTATTAAAAGCCGATTTCTTCTTTCGGTTTCAGATTGCTTTCCATAGTCCAGAAATGCGCCTTGCCATGAGCAATTCTGAAAATAATGAGACCGGGACTGTCTGCAGTTAATCCAAAATCCTTTAAAAAAGGCCTGTCCTCAATTGCTTTCACTTTTAAAGCTTTATCCTGGACAAACTCCACGCTGCCATTAATACGAAGCATCCTGGTTCCCCCATTGCTATAAAAACACACCTCAGTTTTTGGATTTTCTAAAAGCTGTTTGTAAAAAGCCTTTATCATACCCGTTTGAAAATAGAAACCTGTTGTGTCAGCAAACCAGAATCCCAAAGCGCGCACTCTGGGCTGGTTCCCTTCACATGTTGCCAGATAACAAACCTTGTTCTCATTCGCAAAGTCAATACATTCTTTCAGATTCATCAGAAATTGGTTTTAAAAGGCAAAATACAAAATCTTTGGATTCTAAAAGAAATGTTGATCATTTATCAACCAGAATTGTTTAAGAAAGAGAATTTTCAAACAACAATCAATAAGCCTTTTTATGAAAAGAAAAAGAAACATGCAAACAATAGCCCTTATGACACTCGTGGGCTTAACTCCGGCATACGCGCAGTCAACCGATGAGTGGATTCCTGTAATCGAAAAACTGAATCAGGAAATCGGGCAGGCTCTCATTGAAGGAGACATTGAAAAAAGCATGAGCTTTTACTCGGAAGATGCCATTTCTATGCCCAATAACGGCAATATACTCGAGGGAATTGAAGCCATCAGAAAATCAACCCTCGAAATGCAGGCTTCTGGATCAAAGGTGATTTCCTATAATGCACATCCGCTATATCTAATGCTATGTAATGACAAATTAATCGAAATCGGCAAGTTCAGAATCTCTTTCACTGTTCCCGGAATGCCCAATGTTGAAGAAGATGCCGGAAAATATCTGACTATTTGGGAGAAAAGAGCCGATGGAACTCTGAAAATCAAGCTGGAAACCTGGAATTCTGATGCCAATCCAATAGCAAAGGATCAGCTTACCTATGTATTTTAATTCTGAGGGTTGTTATATGAAATGTTTTCTTTTAAAACACCTCGTTTGCAATGGTGTATTCGTTTTTCTATGTTTGGTGAACCTGCAAGCTCAACAGGAAAACACACTGATTGAGGAAATTAATAAAATAAACTGTGAAATGGCTCAAGCGTTGATTGCTGGTAACAGTAATAAAAGCCTGAGCTATTATACCGATGATGTAATTTCTATACCCGATAAGACGGAAATCATGGTTGGAATTGAAATGATCCGGAGAGCCAATGCCCTCATGATTGCATACGGTGTTAAAGTGAATCAGTTTGATTTAATTACCCGGGAAGTATTCTCCTGCGATAATCTGGTTACTGAAATTGGCTATTACCATATTGTACTGATAGCCCCCGGAATGACCCGGGAAATAGATGAAAATGGAAAATATGTTACAATTTGGGAAAGGCAATCCGATGGCCATTTGAAAATAAAAATTGAATTATGGAATATGGTAACCCCTGACGAAATCCCGTCACATTTTTAACTTTCTGAAGACCCCATTTTCAAAGCAAAATCTGTAATAAATGTTTCAAGCAGCCGTTATCACATCTTGAACAAATATATTAATTTTGTAACGCTGGATTAATCGGCTATACAGAATCGGCATATTTGTAATCAGAATACTGACCTGACATGACCATAACGGATCTTCATAAAAAAATAAAAGAAGCCTATTCTAATGAGAATTTGAATAAGATCAGTGTAACACTCATTTCTTTGTATAAGTCCGAGCAATGGGGCACATTGGGCCAAATAACGGATATGATTCGTGAATCAGTTGATATACAGACAGATGATCGGGGCAAATGTTTCTCCCGGCTGATGATGTTATATCATCCTGACCGGGGTGATTTTCACAGAAATGAAATTGATATATTGGCTGCTAACCAGAATTACGATGGTTTACTGGGATACACCCATATACTGTTATTGGCGCGGATAGATGAAATTGCAGCCACACTGGCCTCATACGAAGACATTGATTATTCTCCTGTTTACGATTGGGACATCAATCTGGAAGGTTTTACCATAATCAATACGCGGAATACCGATCAGATGCAGCCACCTATAAGACATAGTAAACGGGGTTATTCCTTTTTTGAAGCATTGAAGATTCGCATATACGGCAAGGAAACGGTATCATTGATGCCGCATTATCTGGAAGATCTAGACGAATTTGAATTATCACAATCAGGCATTAATGATCTTGAAGGGATACAATATTGCATTCATGCCGTGAACATGGATTTATCGGATAATTCAATTAGTGATTTGTCCCTGCTTTGGGGATTAAAGCGTGTTGAAGAACTCAATCTATCCGATAATAAAATTGAAGAAATTGAACCGCTGATAAACCTGACCAATTTGCGATCGCTGAACTTATCCAATAATGCTATAAAAGATATTTCAGGTTTATTGGTCTTATCCCGCCTGGAATATGTGGATATTACCGGAAACAGAATTTCATCTGAACAGATCAGGCAGTTGGAAGATTCGGGCATTACTGTGGTAAAATAATAATCTTGTAATCCGGATGAAAAAGAAAATGCAGATAGGTGTTCTTGGTGGCACAGGTAAAGTGGGAAAATTTTTAATAACTGAACTATTAAATCAGGGGTATTCCGTAAGAATGCTTGCCAGAAATCCGGAAGCTGTTGGAATCAAAAACGATCTTCTTCATGTAATTACCGGAAATGCCCGAAGTTTTAATTCAGTTCAAAGAGTCCTTGCCGGTTGTGATGCGGTGATTAGTGCCCTGGGAAATTCAAAGAAAGAAAAAGATACGTGCAGTACTGCTATCGGACATGTGATTAAAGTAATGCGTGAACAAAAAATCAGCCGGTATTTGGAAATTGCCGGGGTGGGAATTGATACACCGGATGACCGGAAAGGGTTAAAAACAAAATTGATAAATGGTATTTTAAATTTGATGTTTCATGCTGTGATTTATGACCGTCAAAAGGGCTATCAATTATTAAAAAACAGCCCTTTGGAATGGACCATCATTCGTTGCCCCGGTATTGAAACTACAGGTATCAAAAAGCCCATTAAAATCAGCCTGAAAGATGTTCCCGGATTCAAAGTGAGTGCGTCAGGACTTGCAGATTTCGTAATAACTGAGTTAACCGGAAAATCCTATTTACGGCAATGCCCTTTCATTGGCAATGCTTAATTCAATTAGTCATATCCAACCTTATTTGGCTTTCACATGAATTATATTCTGTAAATTACAGTTATTAAGCATGGTAGAAATAATGCCTTCATTCTCTGAACGAAAACCCATTTGTATTCGTATGAAATAAAATACCACAATACAAACAGGTAAGTATAAAAGAGATATGCAACAACTAATTGGCAATGAAATAACTTATTTACTGCCTGGAGAACTTATCGTTACAGATCAGCGCATGAAAATCAGCACCGTTCTTGGATCCTGTGTTTCGGTGTGCATGTTTTATAGAACAACACAAATTGCCGGGATGAACCATTTTATATTACCACTGAATACTGCCGCTGATCCGAAAATTTTGCGATATGGAGATACTTCATTAGAAGAGATGCTTAGCCAGATGTGCCAGTTGGGCGCAAAAGCCAACCGGATAGAAGCTTTTGTTTATGGTGGAAGTGCTATGTTTGCAAAAAACAGCGATACGTTTAAAGTAGGGGAAAGAAACATTCAGTCTGCCCTTCAATTTTTGAAATTCAACCATATTTTTATCCAAAGTATTGAAACAGGAGGCACTTCTGGTAGAAAAGTCATTTTCGATACCTCCGCAGGAATTATCAGCAGTAATGTGCTAAAGCCTTTAGGGAAACTTTCCTGATCCGTTTCTTTTTTATATCTTTAATTAGGTTTAAATGAAGTACGCAAATTTGCGGTTTAGGTAAGTATTTATATTTCAATATGATGAACTATCCAGGGACAGGAATTGAAATCCTCCAAAGTCTGCTAAATGGTTATGAAGAACCATCCTTTCTGATATCTGAAGAAATTTGTTTATTGAATAACACCTTGCTGAAAATATTGAAATACCAGAATTCAGTGGAATTTTCACAAAAAGCAGGTGGCCCTTTTGATATTCTTGATTCCAAAGACCTGCTAGCCTTCCGCAAGAAACTGCAGGAAACAATTGCAAATCGCAAATCAGCCGCAGGCAAATATCATCTCCTTAATAAAAATGGCGAACCGGTATTGTTAAAATTTCAAATTTCCTGCATCCGCGATATATCCCAAGGTTATATTTGGTTGTGCCGTTCAAAAAATGAAGAATTTGACAAGATTGATGAAACCATTCTTCATTTTTTTAATACGGATAAGTTTCTTGACGAAATATTATTGATTCTCGATTTTAAAGGCAATATCATCACTTCCAACAGAAAATTAATCTCTATTGATTTCTTTGCCAATTTCGCAGATAAAAAATTCAATTTGTTTAGTTATATCGATCCGATATACAAGGATATCCTGGGAAAAAGAATTTTAACACTAAAGAAAGGACGTCCCATTCCTCCAAGCGAATATAGGTTGCTACATGAAGATGGTAAATCAGCCTATATCGAAGTTCATAGTACATGCATAACCTATAAGGGCCAGCATGTAATTGTAGCATTGGTTCGTGATATAACCCTCCGAAAAGAAACTGAAAAGAAATTACTTTATAGCATTATTCAAACAGAAGAAAAAGAGCGTCAGCGCTTTGCACATGATTTACACGACGAACTGGGTCCATTTCTTTCCGCTTTAAAATTATATATCAGTGAATTACAATCTTCTGATACAGATCCGGATAATAAACAGCTACTTTTCGATTATGTGCATGAAATGATTAATGAGGCTGTAGATAAAATAAAAACAATATCCAAAAATCTGGCTCCTCAAAATCTGATTGAGGAAGGATTAACCTCTTTTGTTCGCAAAATGATCACCAGGGTATCACAGATCGGCAAAGTTAAGATTGAATTCACTACCAGGGGAGATGATACAAAAATCGAACACTCCTTTGTAATTACTTTGTACCGCATTCTGCTGGAACTCATTAATAATAGCCTTAAACATGCCCAAAGCAAGAATATACATATTGCGCTGATCTATGGGAAAAAAGTAAGGTTGATTTATACCGATGATGGCATGGGTTACGATTTTGAAAAACAGATTGCTATGGGTAAGGGTGTCGGATTAAAATCGATTTTGAACCGGATTGAACTCTATCAGGGCAATTACAAATTCCAGCGTTTAAAACCTTCGGGAATTGAATTCGATATTATGTTTCCTTTAAAATGACATGATTTATTAATAAATGGTTTCTAGGTATTTACCGCAAAAAATGAAGTGAAAAATACCTTGTTTTGAACCCAAACGAAATTTGATAGAAAATAACAAAACTCTAAAGGCGAAATCACCGTAAAAAATTTGCACAGTTGAACCATCATAAAGTTTTCATTTTATGGCAACAACGGATATCGATAAAAAAAACAGTTACATCTATCTTCAGATAGGTACAGAAAATTTTGCTGTCAGCGTTTATAATGTACTGGAAATTATCCAGTTTGAACAACTTACCTGGGTTCCCAATTCATCTATTTATGTGCCCGGAGTAATCAATTTCCGAGGATCCATAGTGCCGTTAATCGACATGCACAAGCGCTTCAATGTGGAGATTTCAGAGCAACAGGAAAGAATGGTTGTGGTAGTGGAAATACGCAATAAGGACAAAACGGTTCTAATGGGATTGTTGGTTGACCATGTGTATGATGTCATTGAATTTGAATACAAAAATATCAAATCGGTACCCGAACTTGGTATAAAATACAATCCTGAATTTCTGGAAGGCTTTATTGAACAGGATGAAAAATTTATCATGGTTTTGAATATCGAGCGGGTGTTATTTATCCCCGAATTATCTGAAATCAATGAAACACTTTCGATAAAATCGTACGAAAACTGACATATCAATTTCCATGGTGCCTCCAATAGAGAATAAAGGACCCAACCAAACATTTAAACTCGAAGACAGGGAATATCTGCGGCTTAGTAATTTTATCATGAGTCAGTTTGGAATCAAATTGCCTCCCAATAAGAAAATACTGCTGCAATGTCGGCTCCAAAAGCGGATTAAACAACTAAACCATACAAGTTTCAGGGAATATGTGGATTTTGTATTCTCTGCAAAGGGAATGAAGGAAGAAATGTCAAATATGATTGATGCTGTAAGCACCAATAAAACAGACTTCTTCAGGGAACCGATACATTTTGATTTTTTATTGAATAATGGCATCTCCGATTATGTAAAAGAAACAGGAAGAAATCGGCTGTCCATTTGGAGTGCCGGCTGTTCCAGCGGTGAGGAGCCCTTTACCATTGCTATGGTAATGAAAGAATATGGTCTTAACAGTAAATCATCCTTTGATTTCAATATTCTGGCTACTGATATTTCAAGCAGTGTTCTGGAAATTGCTTCAATAGGCATTTATAACGAAGAAAAAACCAGCGACATTCCCCTGGATTACAAACGGAAATACCTGTTGAAAGGGAAAAACGGTTACGAAAAGAAAGTCAGAGTGAACGCTGACCTGCGCAGTAAAATTGAATTCAGGAAATTCAACCTCCTCAATACAGAATATTATCCTCTGGGTAAGTTTGATGTCATTTTTTGCCGGAATGTTTTAATCTATTTTGAACGGGACGTTCAGCACCGGTTATTGAAGCAGTTTACAACCGTTCTGAATCCCGGTGGCCTTCTGTTTCTAGGACACTCTGAATCCATTGCAGGATATACATTGCCATTGAAACATATTAAACCTACCATATTCAATAAAATAGAGTAAAAAAAAACCTCTTTGTTCAACAGGGAAAAATAACTACAGATTCAATAAAATGCCATGTTTTTGGTCAACTGCAACTATATAACCCTATAGATCAAGGTAATATGAATGAGAAGTGAAATATAAAAATATCGTAACCCTAACTACGTCAATTCAGTAAACTGATATACATAGAATCGCAATATAATCACATTAATACCACCGCCTATGAAAAAATAATTACCAGCCTTTACCTGATGAACTCCGCAAGCCCACAAAACCAACTTGTAAAAACTTACAAAATCTCACCTTAAAATGAAACGTTTTAAAGATCTTAAATTAGCAACCAAGTTAATTGTTGTATGGAGTATATCCTTTGTTTCGTTCTTTATTTTATTAATTGTTTATTTATCAATTACTCAAAGAAAACAGGTTATTCGTGAATCAGAAGAAATGATGGAAAAAGAGTTCAAAGAACTCTCGGGCATTAT
This sequence comes from uncultured Bacteroidota bacterium, assembly GCA_963733535.1. Classification (GTDB taxonomy): domain Bacteria; phylum Bacteroidota; class Bacteroidia; order Bacteroidales; family UBA10428; genus UBA5072. Next base: position 27,509 of record CAVTDR010000010.1, on the reverse strand, counting down.
TGTATCTGAAGTAAACAATAACAGGGAGTATGCTGAAGTAGCTTCCAAAATGGGCGTCTATATTCTGAACAACTCAGGAAGAATTGTAGCTTCCGGACAAAATTCAACCCTGATGGCAGTAAATCAGGAAACAGGCGACCAAGAGGAAATCAGTTTTAAACCATTGACAATTCAGGGCAAAACTCTGTTTAAGAACACCGGAATTGTGAATGACATTAGCAGCCTTACGAATTCGGCTGCCACTATTTTACAAAAAATACCACAGGGTTATTTGCGCATTGCTACCTCTGAAACGGATGATAAAGGTCAATCCACCATCGGAACCTATATTCCGAATCAATCTACAATTGCTAAGGCACTTGACAGAAATGAAAGCTTTCAGGAAAGGTCAAAGGTACTGGACAAATGGTATACCATTCAATATGCACCTGTTCCGACAGGTGATGGGAATAAAATTTATATAGCTACCGGAAAAGTTGAAAATGATCTCGAAAAGGTGAAGGAGTTTTTCCAATCCAGAAAATACTTTGAGAGCGGATATCCCTTTTTACTTTCCGAGGCAGGTGAATTGGTAATACACCCAACTTTACAGGGAAACGTTAGTCTTCAGAATCCTGTTTTGGCTCAGATTAGCGCCTCCTCGCAGAAATCAGGATCTTTTGAAATCAAATTGGATGGCCGGTTACAGCAGATTCTTTACAGACACCTTCCGGAAATCAATTCCTATTTATGCATTTCAGTAAGTAAAAAAGAATTCATGGCCGAAATTTGGACACTCGCAATAACCATAGCTTTAGCCATGACGCTTGGAGTAATCATCATCTTCTTTATCAGCGCATATTTTGGGCGTGCCATTACCAAAAATCTCAATAAAGCAGTTGAATTTGCAGAAAAAATTGCTGCCGGAGATCTGAGTGTTCAATTGAATATTGATCAGAAAGATGAAATCGGTCAAATGGCCATTGCGTTGACCCGCATGATTACCAAAGTTAAGGAAGTGGTTATGAGTATTCGCAATGGGGCCGATAGTATTGCTTCAGCAAGCATGCAAATCAACAAAAGTTCTCAGGAATTGTCTGAAGGAGCCACGGAACAGGCATCCTCAACCGAAGAAATATCCTCTTCCATGGAGGAAATGGTGAGCAACATTCAGCAAAATACCGAAAATGCAAAACAAACCGAAGGCATTTCGGTAAAAGCTGCTGACAGCATGAAAACAATGAATGAAATAGGCAAGGAAAGCTTTGGATCCATCAGAACCATTGCCGAAAAAATAACCATCATCAATGACATTGCCTTCCAGACAAATCTTTTAGCCTTGAATGCTGCCGTTGAAGCAGCCCGGGCCGGAGAACACGGTAGGGGTTTTGCCGTGGTTGCGGCTGAAGTCAGAAAGCTTGCGGAGCGAAGCAAGCTGGCTGCAGATGAAATTGTAAGTCTGTCCAAAAGCAGTCTTAAAATTACAGAACTCACACAAAGTTCGCTGGAGACCTTGGTTCCTGAAATCCAAAAAACATCACAACTGGTGCAGGAAATTGCAGCAGCCGGTATTGAACAAAACTCCGGTGCGGACCAAATCAACCAATCCCTTCAGCAGCTTAATTCTGTAACCCAGAAGAACGCGGCTTCCTCCGAAGAAATGGCAACCAGTGCTGAGGAGTTATCTTCACAAGCAGAAAATTTGAAAGACATTGTCTCTTATTTCAAATTTGAAGATGAAAATCAAAAAAGAACTTCATCGAAGCAATCTGCTAAATCAAAAAACCCGGTAATTGAGGAAACTGTTCCAACGGAATTTGTACGCAGACAACCGGTTAGAAAAGATAAAACAATGACCGAACATGATTTTGAAAAATTTTAATTTATAAAATCCAATACTGAGATGAAAAAAAGAATTGTTGTTGTGGAAGACTTTAATACCTCCCGACAGATTATTAAAAAAACGTTAGAAAGCATGGGTCATCTGGTTGAAGAAGCAGCCGATGGCCGGGAAGCTACCCGGTTCTTTAATGGAAAACCAGTGGATCTCGTTATTACCGATTATAATATGCCCAATATGGATGGTGGCGCCCTTGTTGAATATATCCGGAGTAAAGAGGAGTATAAATACATTCCTATTTTTATGCTTTCTACAGAAACCAATATAGACAAACAAAACCGCGCTAAAGAAGCAAAGATTACAGCCTGGATTAAAAAACCTTTTGAAGTCACTGATTTTAAAAAGCTGGTTGAAAAAGTATTGTCATGATGGATGAATTTGTGCTCGGATTTATTGAAGAGGTAAAGGAATTGCTTCTCCAATTGGAAGATGATTTGATCAATCTCGAAAAGAATCCCGAGAATGTCGAAACGGTCAATAACATCTTCAGGGTAATGCATACGCTGAAAGGATCAGCTGGCATGGTAGGATTTAAGAATATACAGGATCTTACCCACGAATTTGAAGGAATTTATCATATGATTCGCGAAGGTCAAAAAACGGCTGGCACTGAAATTATTGATCTCACGTTAAAGGGTAAAGATTTGATCTTATCTATGCTTGCTGGCACAGAAGAAGAATCTGACGCATCTGATATTATTAAAAAAATCAGAACGCTGATGGATGTTGACGGAAAACAAAAAAGCTCCGGATCATCTCATCTGAAAATTTCCACACACCTCTATGTCATTCTGTTTTCTCCCGACAAGGGTATTTTTGAACGCGGACTGGACCCGGATAAAATCATTGAAGAAATCAAGGCCGTGGGAGAAACCCACATCATTCTCCATGAAAAAAAGAAATCCTGGGAAAAACAAAAAGCTGAAAAGACCTGCTATACGGTGTGGGAGATATATTTGCGAACCGGATTATCGCTTGCTGAAATAGAGGATACATTCCTTTTCTTTGATAAAGACGAATTCAGCATTTTTGAAATATCGGGTGAACAACTGAAAATAGAACCGTTTCTGGCAGAGAAACTCAACAAGCTTTACAAGAATAAAATTATGCCGGAACAACAATTAAAGGATTGCCTGGATCTGTTGCCCGACACAATGAAATCAACACTTCCGGCTGAAAAACCGGTAGAAGCCCTTGCAGAAATAAAAACAGATTCATCACGTTTAGATATGGAAGCAACAGTAAATGTTTCTTCCCATAAACTCGATGAACTGATGAACCTTGTAAGTGAGTTGGTAACGCTTACAGCAACCATGGAAGTCCATGCTGCAAAAATCAATGATGCGAAGCTGAATAATACGCTTGAAAATATTGAAAAACTTACGAAGAAATTCCGGAATAACGCTCTGGATCTTCGTCTGGTTCCTGTTGGTACCTTGCTTACCAAATTCAAGCGACAGGTGCGCGACTTGTCCAAAGACCTGGGAAAGAAAGTGAATCTGCTCATTGAGGGTCAGGATATTGAAATCGATAAAACCATTCTGAAATCCATTGAAAGTCCGCTGCAACACATTATCCGCAATAGTATTGATCATGGACTTGAACCTGAAGACGAACGTTTGGCAAAGGGAAAACCTCCTGAAGGCCTTTTGAAGATTACCGCTTTCTATTCCGGCGCAAGCGTTATCATACAGGTGCAGGACGATGGAAGAGGTATTAACCTCGATAGAGTTCATGAATGTGCGATAAAAAAAGGTTACGTACAGTCCGATCAGGTTCTTTCCAAACAGGAATTAATCAATCTGATAATGGAGCCTGGGTTTACAACCAGCGACAACATCAGCATTGTGTCCGGACGCGGCGTTGGAATGAATGTGGTTAGAAAAGAACTAAATACTGTGGGAGGCGGATTGGAAGTATTTACCGAGAAAGATCTGGGTACATCCATCACCATGAAACTACCCATGACGCTCACCATTATTGATACATTAATGGTGAATGTGGCATCCTCCCAGATTTTGATTCCGGTTATGGATATTGAGTATTGCTTTAAGGAACAGGGAAAAATATTGTTTAATAAGGATAACCGTTATATTCAATACAAAAACAATCCGATTCCCTTAATCTCCCTGAGAGAACAGTTCAAATATCCTGCTACCGACCAGGATGATCTGATGGTGATTGTCATCAACAAATTTGACCGTAAATACGCGATCGTAGCTGATCAGATCATAGGAGAACATCAGGCAGTAATAAAACCATTGGGCGACTTGTTTATGAACCAGCCCTATTTTTCAGGAGGTAGTATCATGGTAGATGGCCAATTGGCTTTTATTCTGGATACCAACTTTCTTTTTAATCAAATTACAAAACTCTAACAACGAGTGAATATGTCTGATGTTCAATCTACAAATAGTTACGTTAATCTGCATATTGGCAAGGAAAGCTTTGCAATTAGTGTATATAAGGTACTCGAAATCATTCATTACGAAGGCATTACTCATGTGCCAAACTGTTCAGATTTTGTACGCGGTGTATTAAACTTTAGAGGATCCATCGTTCCGGTTATTGATATGCACAAGCGGTTCAATGTGGAAGCCATTGATGCGGAAAACCAGATGGTGGTTGTGGTAGATGTCATCAACAATGACAATACAGTATTGATGGGACTTCTTGTTGATCAGGTTACGGATGTTATTGAATTCGAGCTGAAAAGCATTAAAACAGTCCCCGATCTCGGGGTACAATACAATCCTGAATTTATTGAAGGGTTTTTGGAACATGAAGGTAAATACGTAATGGTTCTGAATATTGATAAAATACTCAGCGTTCAGGAAATTACAGAAGTCGGTCAATATTTGAATGAATAAAATACCGGTGATTAATTATTGATGGGGAGTGGTGTATGAGAAAAAAGGTAATGATTATTGACGACTCAGCATTTGTAAGGCAAACTCTGAGTGACATTTTAAATAAGGATCCGGGTCTACAGGTAATTGCTACTGCTGCTGATCCCATATTTGCTGCAAACAAAATACCTAAGCAGAAGCCGGATGTAATTACCCTCGACCTGGAAATGCCCCGGATGAATGGACTGACGTTTTTGAAAAAATTAATGTCTACTTATCCGATTCCGGTGGTTGTAATATCAAGCCTCACTGAAAAAGATAGTGAAATGGCATTTAAGGCATTCGAATATGGAGCGGTGGATGTCATTTTAAAACCCCGAATGGTTACCCGTGAGTTCTTTGAAGAATCCAGAATCGTTTTGTGCGATGCTGTTAGAGCCGCAGCACATGCAAATATTCTGAAAATGCAGAAGATACCCGTAAAAATCGATTTTACTGCTACTGCCCGAATAACTCCTAAATTTTCTGCTGATGAAATTCTGGAATTGTCACAGAATGTTGTATCCATAAAAAACACCACAGATAAAATTATTGTTCTCGGAGCTTCCACCGGCGGAACCCAGGCTATAGAACGATTCCTGAAAGAAATGCCTCCCGACTGTCCTGGAATCGTTATTGTTCAGCATATGCCGGAAATGTTTACAAAATCTTTTGCTGACCGTCTGAATAACATATGCAAAATAACAGTTAAAGAAGGAGTAGATGGAGATATTATTTCCATGGGGAAGGCCATTATTGCTCCTGGAAACAGGCACATGATGGTTAGCAAATCGGGTGCAAAATACGTGGTCCGGATCAATGACGGTCCACTTGTAAACCGCCACCGCCCTTCGGTAGATGTTCTTTTCAGATCAGCAGCAAATTGTGCAGGACTCAATGCTGTGGGTATTATTATGACCGGCATGGGTGATGACGGTGCCAAAGGATTACTTGAAATGCGCAATGCAGGAGCTTATACAATTGCCGAAGATGAAAGCAGTTGCATTGTTTTTGGTATGCCCAAGGTTGCAATTAATTTGGGTGCCGCATGTGCAGTATTACCCCTTTCCGAAATTTCCCGACATACCTGTCAAAAATTAAGCTAACCCGAGGAATTATTAAAGATGTATCTGTTCCAGGAATTGTTCCAAATGTTCCTGGAATTGTGTTTCACTACCCCGCATCATCGTATACTTCCCCGGTTGAATCAATGGTTTTGTTTTGCCATGAAAGTCGCTTCCCGCAGTTATCAGAATCTTTTTCTCTAATGCCAACTTCTCAAAAAAAGCAATCTGTTCCAAACTGTGATAGTTATTATATACTTCTATGCCTTCCGCACCCTCATCAATCAATTCAGTGATCACATTTTCCCTTCCGTTAAAATTATGTCCGGGATGCGCAATTACCGGAATTCCGCCGGTATCTTTAATGATTCTGACTGCTTCGCTAAATGGCATAAACTCCATATGCACATAGGCAGGTTTCCCTTGCGCGAAAAAGTCCAGATAAAAATTGATATAGGGCATATCTGAACGAAAACCATTTGTCCGGTATGGATCGAGACTTGAAACGGTATTGTATCGGGGATTGTTCAACAGCACTTCGGCAATGAATTCAGGACTTGGTAAACGACCCGCTGCCTTTTCAATTACTTCACTTTTTCTGACAGGAATATCTAAATCGTGCAGGTTGCGTATCATTTGATCTAACGAATCCATGATTACTTGAGATAATTTAGCCTCAAGTCCCTTATATACCTGATCCGTCCACTTTATACCGTACCCCAGCAGATGCATGTCCGTGTGTTTATAACAACAGTCGATTTCGATACCGGGAATGATCGTTACGCCGTTGGATTGCGCATGTTCTATTGTTTCTTCAATGGCTGCTACTGTATTATGATCGGTAATTGCAATTACCGACAATTTCGCAGTATGACATATTGAAATCAATTCAGAAGGCGCCAGTTCACCATCCGGACTGTATTTCGTATGCATGTGTAAATCGGCCCTGATCATGGGTTTCTTTATTTACGCAACTCTTGCGGTACACAGATATTTCTCCATCAAGCAACGTGCAAAAATGGGGATGCTATAGATAGTAATAGTTAAATGTGGGGACCTATAGAACTAAAGGGTATAAAATTTGTCCACAATTCCATAGGCAATTGACTCTTCTGCATTCATCCAATAATCCCTTTCGAAATCTTTAAGAATTTTGTCTACCGTTTGGTTGCAGTTTTTAGCAAGAATCTCAGCAGCTATTTCTTTTGATTTCAAAATTTGCCTTGCATGAATGGCAATATCACTGGCCTGACCCTGCAAATATCCAATGCTGGGCTGGTGTATCAATACTTCTCCCAAAGGATATATATACCGCTCTCCTTTTTCTCCGGCTGATAATAGCAATGAACCCATAGAAGCAGCAAGCCCCATGCAAACAGTCGATACGGGTGAGCTGATCAGTTTCATGGTATCCAGAATGGAATATCCGGATGTCATCATGCCACCGGGACTGTTGATATAGAATGTAATTTTTTGGCCCGGATTCACAGCTTCCAGATAAAGCAACTTGCTCACAATAATTTCAGCCGAATCATCATCCACCTGTCCCCAAAGGAATATTTTCCGTTGTTCCAGAAATTTCTCGTCAATAATTTTTTGAATTCCACCCATTCTGGCAGAATTTTTATTTTCATCAGGTTCAGAATTGAATGCTATTGATTTCATAAAAGCTTCTTTTTATTTAGATGAAGTAAAGATAATGATTTTTAACCCTGCCAAAAAGATCTTAAAGAATTATCCGGATAAAAAGCACCTGCATCGGATGCAAAAAAAAGGCGGAGACCATCACCTCCGCCTTAATAAACACCTAACGGGCTTAGTCAGGATTCAAGGAAGCCAGTCCGGTTTCACTCAGTTCCACCAGACGGATAAATTCGGCCCTGTATCCATCCTTATCTTCACCTTTCGATTTTTTTGCCATATTCAGCACTTGCTCGTATCCGATAGTGCCTTTATATTCCGAATCCCTCAAAAGCATACCGAAAGCTGCAACAGCTGCAGAAAATCTAAAGTTATCGGATGTCTGGTCTTCGGATACCCTTTGGTTCATGATCACTTCTGTCATCAGAATACTTTTGTCTTCGTCGGGTTTTTTGTATCTGAACTGTATGGTAGCCAGTTCACCTGACTGATCTGCAATGGGCAAAATATTCGACTGCTGGTATTTTAAATGTCCGTTTTCTCCATTCTGACCTTCGGTGGGGACTATTTCGTATAGCGCTGTCACCGAATGTCCTGCACCCATTTCACCCGCATCTTTTTTATCGTCTGCAAAATCTTCTTCATTCAACAGCCTGTTTTCATAACCTACGAGCCTGTACTCTTTTACATATAAGGGATTAAATTCTATCTGTATTTTAACATCCTTTGCAATGGTATACAAGGTGCTGCTGAATTCATTCACGAAAACCTTGCGTGCCTCCATCAGATTATCTATATAGGAATAGTTGCCATTTCCCTTGTCTGCAATGATTTCCATTTTATCATCCTTATAATTACCCATTCCAAATCCTGCAACAGAAATAAATATGCCCCTGTTCCGGTATTCCGTAATCAATTGTTCCATTTCAGCATTGCTTGATTGCCCTACATTAAAGTCACCATCAGTGGCCAAAATAATTCTGTTGTTTCCTTCTTTAATAAAATTCTGAGAAGCAATTTCATAAGCCAGTTTTAAACCTGCTGCACCTGCAGTGGAACCTCCTGCCTGCAATCGATCCAGGGCATTGATCATTTTTTCTTTTTGGGTTCCGGGTGTCGATGGCAATACCAGTCCGGATGCTCCTGCGTATACAACAATAGCCACGCGGTCCTGATCGCGGAGTTGACTGATCAGCATTTTCATGGCCTTTACCACAAGCGGCAATTTATTGGGTTCATTCATGGAACCGGAAACATCAAGCAAAAACACCAGATTTGAGGGTGCTGCCTCTTCGGTATTTAGATTTTTTCCCTGAAGGCCAATATGTAAGAGCATATTTTTTTGATTCCACGGACAGGTTCCCAACTCATGAATGATGGAAAACGGATGTTCGCTGGTAGGTTGCGCATAATCATAATCGAAGTAATTGATCATTTCTTCAATGCGGACTGCATCTTTAACCGGTGCCTGACCCTCATTGATGAATCTTCTTACATTGCTGTATGATGCTGCGTCCACATCAATGGAAAAGGTGGACAATGGCTGGCGAAGCGGACTTTTAAAGCCATTCTCATGAACTGCGGAATATCCTTCCGTATTAAAAGTAGCATCCTGAGGTGCATAAGCAATTGCTGTGCATTCCTTGTTTTTTCTTGATTTGGAAACAGATACCCCTGCAGCGCTGCCTTGAATTGCATCAAAAGTAACGGTTGTTATGGCGCCGGTAACTTCTGTTCGCCTAGAAGTTCCATATCCGACAACAACCACTTCATCCAGAGTAGACATATCGGGTTCAAGCGTTACTACAACGTATTCGCCACCCTTTATATGAATTTCTTCTTTAATGTAACCAATAAAATCAAAAATTAAAACGGGATTTGCATGTCCATAGGGAATCTCAAATACGAATTCGCCATTTACATCGGCAACGGTTCCCGTACCGGTACCTTTTAACTGAATATTTGCACCCGGAAGCGGCTCATTCGTGATTTGATCCAATACTTTCCCTGTTACTTTCAGATTCTGACCAAAGGCCATTGAAGTAAAAAGGAGTAAAGCGCTGATGATACATTGAAACTTTTTCATAATGTGGTTTTTTAATGAATGCCTTTTGCGAATAAGGTGCAATCGGTATTTAAATTCCACAAAACTTTGATATATTTATTTTTTTAATATCTGGTTTTAGCATTGAAACCCTCATCAGTTATCCACTTTTCAGACCTCTCTGACTCAGAACTCATAGAGAAATACTCCCGTGAAAAAGATTTGAATATTTTAAGCATCCTGTATCAGCGTTATATGGTGCTGGTATATGGTTTGTGTATGAAATATTTAAAAAACAGGGAGGAGAGTCAGGATGCTGTGATGCAGATTTTTGAAGTGCTGATAAACGATGTACCCCGCTTTGAAATTCGCAACTTTAAAAGCTGGCTTTACGGGGTGACCAGAAATTATTGCCTAATGATTCTTCGCAAAGGAAATACGGAACGGCACAAAATGGAAATAAACAGGGATTTTTTTATGGAATCCACAACAGAAATGCACCCTATTGAAAAAACAGAAGAAGAAGCCGTTCAGGAAAAATTAAAAACCTGCATGGAACAATTAAAAGAAGATCAGAGACGCTGTGTTGAATTGTTCTATTATCAGGAATTGTGTTATAAACAAATAGCAGACGCATTGAATTACAATGAAAACCAGGTAAAAAGTCATATTCAAAACGGCAAGCGGAATTTAAAAATTTGTCTCGAATCCAAAAGCGATTAAAAATGTCAAAAAGTGATCGGACAATAGAGCAAATCATAAGGTATCTGAAAGGCCTTTTATCAAACAGAGACCGGCATCATCTTGAAAAAGCAATGATGCAGGACACGTTTGATGATGAAGCATTTGAAGGACTCAACCAGCTCACCGGGGAAGAACTCGAAGCGGATATGGGTAAACTCACCGGTATGCTGAACCAGAGAACACAGCACCGCAAAACGATCCTTCTGCCCACTTTCCGTCGCGTAGCTGCAGCACTTATTATTCTGCTTGGCATCGGTACGGTTTTGTTCTTTATGCTCCGTAAACCGGTTCCGGAATTCATAACCCAGGATTTGCAAAGAGAAATCCCTAAAACGACACTTCCTGAAAAATCTGCCGGTCAAAGTCAAGAGACCCTTCAAAATCAGGATGAAAAATTATCCTCAAAACCATCAAGGTCTGTTGCCGACAAAGGTTTCGACAAAGGTGACGTTATAACAGAAGCACCTTTGGAACTGGATGATATTGCAACGATTCCCGATCAGAAGGATTCAGAAGTTGCTGATAAATCAAAATCCATGGCTTCGGCATCTGCCGGATTATCGGTTCAGGATTCCATTGAACCGTTTTATATAACCGGAAGAATTGTGGGTGCGGATAAAAAAGCATTAGCCGGGGTTAGCATTATGGAAAAAGGGAACAATAAAGAGGGGGCATTGTCTGATATCAATGGCTATTTTAAATTATCGGTGAATGATAACAAAGCGCCCCTTACGGTGAGTCGATTTGGTTATGAGCCGGTTGAAGTAACTACATCCGATGTAACCGGAAAAGAAATTACTTTGGTTGCGGACCCTATGGCACTAAGTGAAATAGTGGTAATAGGCTATGGTTCGGCAAAGAAGGAGAAAATTTCTCCTGCATCTAATCGAAAAATAAGCGCTGATACCCTGATTACAGAAATCCAGGGTCCATTTGACCTTAGCAAACCTGTTCCTCCGGGAGGGTCGCTCAAAGCATTTGAAAAATGGGTGGAAGACCGGATTGTATTTGACCGGTTTAATGATCAGCAAGGAGATTACAATATTCCTGTCCGGCTGACCATACGAAAAGACGGTACGATTCAAAGTATCCGTGTTGGAAAAGAAATTCCCACCATTATAGCCAAGGAATATTCGCGTGTTATCAATCAGAGTCCTGTTTGGCAGCCAGCCCAGAACAATGGAATTCCGGTAGATGCTGAAGTGGAAATAATATTTACACTGATAATCCGGTAAAAATACAGGGGAAAATCAGATTACCGGCACCTATTGTACATCGTGATTTTGTATCCAGGCATGATCAAATTCGTTCAAAAACACGTCCAGTTCCTGTTCAAAACTGATAGATTCATGATGTTGATCCTGATTCAGAATTTGATTCCGGATGCCTTCGAGCTTACTTTCACTTACACTCACTGCCCAATAATCGGATTGCCATTCGAATAACGCATCGCCCGGATCGTTACTATGAATCCACTCAGCAGATGCGGATTGAATCAATCTTACCACTTCATGTATATTCTGATCTTTTCCAAGAGAAATCAAAGTGTGCATATGATCTTCAAAGCCGTTCAGGGCATCAATCCATATTTTTTCTTTTAGGGCAACCGCTTTTATGTATTCAAAAAAAGGTTCTTTTAATTCCTGTGATTTCAGGAACATTTTTTTCTGAGGGGTTGAAAAAACAATATGAACCCATATCCTGATCCAGATCATATGATTTTTTTATTAGGTAATACAGAGATATGGTATCAAATATACAAAAAAGCGATTTCGGCCGTTCACTTCTCCAATAAAAGATGCTCAGGCTCAATACAAGCAGGTGCGTTTTTTTGTGCTATTTTTAAATAAAAAATGGATGCAATAGAGTCAATTGTTGGGAGATTTGGTTTACTACCCCACCCCGAAGGAGGATTTTACCGGGAATCATACAGAAGTGCTGATAAAATAGATCCGGTTCATTCCCTTTATTCAGGAAAAAGGAATTGCTCCACATGCATTTATTTCCTGCTGACATCCCAATCATTTTCCGCATTCCATAGGATAATTCAGGATGAAATCTGGCATTTTTACAAGGGCTCACCTATTGGAATTCATATGATTTCGGCCGACGGATCTTATTCCATGATCAGGCTGGGAAACGACTTTCAGAAAAATGAAATTCCTCAATATGTAGTGCCGGGAGGTACCTGGTTTGCGTCAGAGGTGCTGGAGGAAAACGCCTATTCCTTAGCGGGATGTACAGTATCTCCGGGATTCGATTTTGCCGATTTTGAGATGGGAGACCGGCAGGCATTACTCACTGCATACCCCCATGCAACGGATATCATTCACAAACTTACAAGATAAAAACGGTGCCGGAAATGGATCCGGCATCCGCTCATCTCATAATTCCTCATTTGGAGTAAGGCTGTCTTTGGAAAGGCTGCTGTAATTTGGCGCGGATTCATCGAAATCAATCTGAGCTTCCTTTTCGTTGATGCCGGAATTGTTATATGCATGTTGCAGTTCATCGAGATTTAGCTTCTTCATTTTCAACAAGGCATTCATCACCAGTCTCGAATTTTCATTATCTCCGGACATCCAAACTTCCAGTTGGGAAGGAACTATTTGCCATGAAACCCCGTATTTATCGCTGAGCCATCCGCATTGCTGTGCTTGCGGATCGCCGCCTTCCGACAGTAAATCCCAGTAATGATCGATTTCCGCCTGGGTATTACAATGCACCAAAAATGACACGCCCGGATTGAAGCGAAAGGGAATGTCTATTCCGCTATCCATAGCACAAAAATGATGTCCATTCAGGGAAAATGCGGCATATTTCACAGCACCGGTAGGCCCGTCTTCTCCTGGTTCATAGTGGATGATTCTTTCCACTGCTGAATTCTGAAATACCGACATATACAAATTAATGGCTTCTTCTGCCTTTCCATGCTGGTCGCCCGAGAACATAAGGCATGGTGTTATAATGTGATCTTCATCGCTGTAACTGATCTGCCAGGATACACCAAATTTATCTTCAACCCAGCCGTATCTTTCGCTAAAAGGATATTCATCCAATTCCATAAGAATTTTGCCGCCTTCGGTAAGAGTAGACCATAAATGATCCACCTTTTCAATTGTGCGGCAGCTCACCATAAAAGATATGGATGGATTCATCTGAAATGCCGGTCCGCCATTCAAACCGACAAATTCAGTTCCTTCGATATCGAAAGCTACGGTCATCACAGATCCTTCAGGCATTCCGGACACGGCAGCTGATTCCCGGTTGTATCGGGTAACCGTTTTCACGCGGGCATTTTTGAACGCCTGGGTATAAAACCGGGCGGCTTCTTCGGCCTGATTATTAAACCAAAGAAACGTTGATATTTTTTGGAACGAAACCGACTTCAAGGTTTCCAATGGTTCGGCTTTAATATGAGTTTCCATAAGTACTTTTTTAATGACTAAATGAAATTGCCTTTAACAGGGGGTTTTGGAATAACAAACCGCATCCGTGTTGGTTCGGGATTGTGTTTAGTTTTTCTTCACCGATTACCGATCACCGTTTTCCACTCCCACCCCTCCCACAAATCCCACACTTCCCACACTTCATCATTCGATGTTGGATTTTCGATATTGGATGTTCGTTTTTTTCAAACCCACTCCCACCTCCCCCCCCCATATGCGCTAACTTAATTTATATAAAATACTCATGGATGATTTTCTGTGTCTAGGATTTTCGGATAGAGATTTTGCAATATTTTTCCAGTTTTTAATACAAGCCATTAAGTACAATCTTGGATTTACAGCTTGTTTTAATAAATGTAATGCAAATGATGTTTCTCTCCATAAATTTGTTTCTTCATATAGGGTATCCCCAGGGGAAAAAACGCCGGCCTTCTTCAACTATGGCCTGCGATAATAAAGCCACAAACATCTTACCGTGAAGCCATGCTTTACACGATTCATCATCTATCTTGGGTAAATGCCCCAAACCAATTATGCTTTTAAGCCTTTTAAATGCAAGTTCTACCTGCCAGCGATATCTATAAAGCTCTAATATCTGTTCAGCGGTTATGTCCTTTGGTAAGGATGTCAATATGATAACATATCGATGTAATTCAAGTGTTTCCGGATCTATTTTCCTTTGTTTTTTACTTAATAATTTCCTAGCTTTTTTTATTGAGATTTCTGCTTGCTCATCACTCTTTTTTATGACACATAGACGAATGGGTAGCCTTAATTTCGGATTATCTTTTGTAAAAGCTTCCAAATTCCAGTCCTTAATTTCTCCGTAATTAATCGAGCGGCAATGATCTAAAACATTGAAAGGTTCATTTCCATTCTCTAAGCTAAATACACCATTCATAAAACGGCTTATAAAGTCCCCTTGATGAGATGTTACATACTGCATTCCTTTCATTCTACCATATGCTCTATCACCAATGAACAAATCACCTTTATTGACTTTAAAATTAAGAAAGCTTTCCCCGATAGTGGGTTTTGTAATTTTAAAATCTTCGCAGCTTAAGTTATAAAGATTCAGGCTATAATGAAGTCTCCAGTCTGCGCCTGTACTGCCTGGTTCAGTTATCACAGAAGCATCAACAGTTTTAATACGATACTCTTTTAACCATTTAGGTGGTGTTATTTCGACACCTACCTTATTAATTAACTGTAAAGACATCCAGTTAAACCATTGTGAAGCACTTCTCAGCCTTTTAAGCAAAGCAACGTCAGAAATGGTTGCCATATTAGCCTGTTTTACACGGGCTACAGTTTCGCGCAAGGAACATCCATCAGTTAAATGAATTAACAAAATTTGAATTAAAACATTTGCAGATTTAATGTTTCTATAGCGGTTTAGAGCATTTAATTCCTTAAGTTTAGCCCTCCATCCGGCAGGGAAAAACTTAGTCAGGACTTTATAGTCCTCTGAAAAATAATTTGTTGCTTCCATTCAATAAATATAGTACATTTCATTGGAAAAAGCAACTTATTAAGTTAGCGCATATGCCTCCCCCCCCACACATCCAGAATCCAGTATCCAACATCCAGTATCTGCATCCCCTCTTCACCTCTTCACTTCCTCACCTCCTCACTTCTTCACTTCTTCTACATCATTCGATGTTCGATGTTGGATGTTGGATGTTCAATATTCTCCACAAATTACTCAAAAATCCCAACCCACTTCCCTCTTTCCCTCCTCCCACACATCCAGCATCCAGTATCCAGCATCCAGTATCTATCTACTCATCTTCTTCACTTCTTTTCATTTTTTTTACTATATTTGAAATAGAAGTAATTTGTTATTTGATTGCATGCAGTATGATGGAGGGATTTGTGAGTCAACCATGAGGGGCTCTTCCTTAATGTTTTAGGCGATCACGTTCCCATTTTAAGAAAAAAAAGCATGTGATTGAAGGGCACGGAGTGCGTTTACAGGTGAAGGAACATAGACAAAACTGCTTCAGATTTTGATTTTTTTAAAAGGAGATGAATATTTTTTTATATCAGGTCGATTCATATGGATTGAACATATAGTTAAAAAATTCACCTATCATGAAAACCGTTATTGCAAAAAGAGTGAACCATAAGGGGTTGAAAAGAATTGCCCTTGAATTTGGCAGGGATGAAGAAATCATGCAACTCATAAGAAGTGTGGCTGAAGTAAGGTGGAGTGCCACCATGAAATGCTGGCATATGCCGGATACGAAAATCGCGGTGAATGATATGTTCAACGCTTTAAAAGGAAGGGTATATTTCAATTATTCTCAACTGAAATACAGGCAATCAGAAAAGGAGGATGATAAGAAGGCTCAAATGTTAAAAATTAGAAACCAGGTATTTCCCGCATTATCAGAAGAAGATCTTTTGTCATTAAAAGAATTTAAAAAATGGATGGAGCATAGGAGGTATAGTGTTTCTACCATTAACACCTATCATTCGATGATTTGTCGTTTTGGTGGCTTTATAAAACCGAGAAACATGAATGAATGTGATGCTGATGATATTATACGATATGTGAATGAATATATAATTCCTGCCGGATTGAGTTATGCTTTTCAAAATCAAACTGTGAATTCGGTGCGGTTGTTTTTTAGTGTCATAAACAGCGAATCGCTTGACATTGAAAGTTTGTGTCGCCCGCGAACAGAACACAGGTTGCCGAATGTATTATCTAAAGGTGAGATACGAGATATTCTGGAAGTCTGTGTAAATATTAAACACAGAGCTGTGTTGAGTTTGATTTATGCTTGTGGTTTAAGGCGAAGTGAAGTATTAAATTTGATGTTGACAGATATCAATAGCAAGCGTAAGATTATACTCATCAGGCAATCGAAGAACAAAAAGGACCGGATCGTGCCAATATCAGAAAAAATGATTCATCTGCTTAGAGCATATGCTAGAGCCACCAAGCCAGAAAAATATCTTTTTGAAGGTTCTAAAAAAGGGGAACAATATAGTGCAACCAGTTTGGAGAAAGCTTTAAAAAAAGCATGTAAAAAAGCGGGTATCGAAAAAAAAGTTACCTTACATTGGTTAAGACACAGCTATGCAACCCATCTTTTGGAAAGTGGAACAGATTTAAGATTTATTCAGGAATTACTGGGTCATAGCCGGTCTTCAACCACTGAAATTTATACACATGTAAGTTTAAACAGCATACAAAACATAAAAAGTCCATTTGACACTTTATGAATAACAAAAATTTCCATAAAAAACGTAATTTCAGCCTGCTAATAAAACCACCCAAAAGTGTGTTTATTATGCCTTTAATGCATAATAAACACACTAAAGGTGACTTTATAAGTTAGTTGAACTAAACCGCCCAAAAGGCGGTAATTCTGCCAATACATAGTTTGTTGTTATATGGTGATATGAAACTAAAAACATATCGCCATGAAAAGTTTAAGGGAACAAATGCTGCGCCACATGCAGCTGAAAAACTACAGCAAGCGGACTATTGATACATACCTTTCCTGTATCTTAAACCTAAGTAAGTTTTACAATAGAACTCCAGAGACAATTACCCCAGAGGAGGTTAAAGAATATTTGTATTCTTTGTTGCAAAGTAAGAAGACCTCAATATCTAACATAAATCAGGTGATTAGTGCCTACAAAGTTCTAATGACAGGTGTATTAGAAAAGGATTGGACTGTAATAAAACTATCACGACCCAGAAGAGAAAAGAAATTACCTGTTGTGTTTTCAAAAGAAGAGATTTTACGAATAATAGAACGAACCATAAATTTAAAACATCGTGCCATTATTTCATTTGCGTATTCAACAGGGTTAAGACTTGATGAAGTTTGTAAGGTAAGGTTAAACGATATTGATTCCTCGAGAATGCAAATACGCGTATCAAACGGGAAGGGTAATAAAAGCAGATACACGATATTATCAAAACAAATTTTGGAATTATTACGGGAATACTGGCGATATTACCAACCTAAATCCTATTTGTTTGAAGGAAGACAAAAAGGAGTGCCATTAAGCCATAGCAGCATTCAAGAGTTATTTAGGCACAGAATGGTCGCAGCCGGCATACGCAAACCTGCCAGTTTTCATACACTCAGGCATAGTTTTGCTACACATTTACTGGAACAGGGAATTAATTTAAGGATAATCCAAACGCTTTTAGGGCACTCCTCCATAAAAACAACCACCATATATACACATCTTCAAAACTTTGATCCGGCTTCAATTGCCAGCCCATTTGATAGTTTAAAGGATTAATCTATGGGGGTGGAAAACAAAAGCCGGATAAGATTACAAGAGATCTTCATTCGCAGTGGTAAAGAATACCGCAAAGATCATTTGCTTTCACCTGTTCAGATTAAGGCGATGAAGGCAATCGAGCAATGCCGCAGAGCAGAAATGGGGTCGCATAGTTATCGTTGCCAGAACTGCGGTAATGTTGAGGTAGTATACAACTCATGTCGTAATCGACATTGTCCAAGATGTCAATGGATAAAGCAACAGCTGTGGGTAGATCATGTGAAGGCACAATTACTTCCTATACGATACTTCCATATTGTTTTTACTATCCCTGAGGCCTTAAACCCTTTGATAATGTTAAACCATGGTCCGATGTACGATTTTTTGTTCGAGGCATCATGGCATGCTTTAAAAAAGGCAGCAAATAACCCATCTTTTTTAGGAGCACAGACAGGTGCCTTAGCCGTACTTCATACATGGGGCCAAACACTAACACTGCATCCCCATATACACATGCTAGTTCCTGCGGGTGGGTTGGATCAGGATGGATGGCAATGGGTGCGAAGTTCAAAAAAGTTCTTTGTACCGACAAGAGCATTATCAAGGATTTTTAGGGCCTGTTATGTCAGGTTGTTGTCTGAAGCTCTCAGGGATGGGAAACTAATGCTACCAGAAAAACATGTTGAATTTAAAACTCCTGAGGGACTTAAAAACGAACTCTATAAAACAGATTGGGTTGTCTATTGCAAAAAGTGCTTTGCAGGTCCAGGCCAGGTAATTACTTATCTTGGACGGTATACCCATCGTGTGGCAATATCGGAAAACAGGATCATGGAAGCTGATGATAACCATGTTTTATTCCGTTGGAAAGATTATGGTGACCACAACCGTCAGAAGCAAATGACCCTGAATACAAAGGAGTTTATCCGACGGTTTTTGTTACACATTCTGCCTTCAGGGTTTTATAAAATCAGATATTTTGGAATCTTTGCATGTGTAAACAGAGCAACAAAACTCAGCCAATGCTTCGAACTTTTAGGTTGCAAGCCAATACAAGCGGTTTATGCTGCCCTGGAAATGTCAACTGTAATCTTTCTATTAACTGGAAAGCAGATGAATCGTTGTTCAATTTGTGGTGCAGAATTATTGCGACCATTATATCCTCCGCCAAAACAATTGTTCTAACGCAAGTTCTTTAACATATATAATGATCATCAAACAACAGCAAGGTTGTTGTAAAGGAGAACATATATCCAAATGAAACTAAAAATCAATGTACAATCGTAGATATTACATCTTAAGCCACTCAACCATCCAGTTTTCTTGCAATCAACCAAGGAACTTTAAAAATACTAAGTCCTTATTAAAACTCAATATCCCTTACATCGGCTTAGTCCAACTACATTTTATATCCAATTACTTAATTACCACTGCATAACCTATCAAATTTTAATTACTTTTGATCTACAGCATAACTTCATAGTAACTGGACATAAAATCCTATTATGTTGTACCCCATTTTAGAAAGACATTCCCATGAGCAAAATAAAATATATACACATTACTATTATTCTTTTACTAGTTTGCTTAATTAGTAAAGGACAGACCTTGAGACCTAACATCGATACTTTAAATGTAAGCGAGCAAAACGACAGTGTCTCAAACTACTATTATGAAAATGGAACTTTAAAATACAGCTTGACTTATAATCAGGGAACTATTATAAACGATACGCTTACAATATTCTATGAAAATGGTAAAATAAAATGCTCTGGGCAATTAGAAAATGGACTTTATGTAGGATTATGGCAATTTTTCTACCAAAATTCACAAGTAAAATCTATTGGTAAATTTTATGTATCGCAATACAATTATTGCGGAGGTGGAATGCCATGTATTCGTCATTTTAGCCTGAAAAAGGGAGGATGGATTTTGTATTATGAAACAGGAGAAGTTTTAGCAAAACTTGATTTTAAAATTGTTAAAAGATTGAGACCAAGAAAATCTGCAATCTTTGACCTTTTTATAGAGAAATCCAAACTAAAAAAGAAAAGCTATTTTGACAAATTAGGGAATCGAGTTTCAGAAAAGTATATTATAGAAAATAGCAATATTGAACTTGATGAAATAAAAACGGGGTACAACAGCCGGTATATGCAATTGCCGGATTGAGGGGTTGCTAAAGTTGGTTCGTTTGGCTATCTTTCGGGTAACACGAAACGAAAGCACACTGAAGCGGCAACAGCACATACCGGCGAGGCGTTGGGTATAATGCAAAATATACTATGAAAAAGAGATTATCCATTGTGATTTTAGGCCTGATAAGTATTTCAGGTATTTGTTTTGCTCAAAAAGTAAGCGACAAGATTGAGTATATTGCTTTTAAATTTTCTCACTCTCGAATTTCAAATAGTAATCTTGAAATCAGGTTAATTAAAAGACCATCAGAAATTGCAGTATTAGTAAATTCAATGCCAATGGAAAGGAACAAACGTTGGGACTGTTCTATCATTGACACTTGTTTTTACATTGATAGGAGTAGATTCGATGAATTAGCAATTGAAGTATTGGAGCTTACAAAGCTTGATTTATACATGGCGTTCGAGATGGCAGGCCTGGATGGTATTCTATGTAGCATTGAATTTGGTGGATATGGAAATACCTTGACATATAGTTTCTGGTCACCTGACTCTCGTACTGAATTTCGTGGATTATCAACTTTTGTAGAACTATGCAAAAAGTTAATATTAATTGGAGGTTTGAAACCTGAAGAAATACTATAAATGCACTATACCCAACAGCAGGTATAAACCATCGCTGGTAGCGGGTTTGCGTATATAAGCACTTTTTATTACCTTGTGCTACCTAGACAACAAAGCGCTATGACGACGCAACGGTTCATACCTGCAGACGTTAGCAGCATTGCAAAAAAAAATGATACTATGAAACTAATATTTGGACTGATAACATTGCTATTATTATCAAGCTGCATAAAGTACAAAGAACTTAACGATGCAGATATTGAGAAAGCATTTATTCTTAATTCATCGCCAACATTTAAAGGATATTGCTACCAGGGAAGTGATAAAAGTTACCACTATTTTTTAGGTAAATGGGATTTTCAGAAGGATGAGCACTTTAAAATTCCATTGGACAAATTAAAGGTGGGTGGTATATACAATGTTCAGAAAAAAAAGGAAATTAAGATTGATGTATTGGAAAATGGTCATAAAGAGTTTGCTGAGAATGAGTTTTACATACTCTATTATGCTGAATGATGAGTAAAATTAATGCACAGCTGCTAACAGCCGGTATACGCAATTGCCGGGTTGAGGAGTTGCTCATGTTGGTTCAATTTCTTACCTTGTAGGTAAAACGACACGAAAGCGCCTTGAAACGGCAACAGCGCATACCGGCGGACGTCACACTGCGCAAAAATGTGAATAACTTATCTGGTATTACTAATAACTCAAACCTTTGATAATTTGCCTGTTCCGGGCAATTTAGTACCTTAACTACAGATAAAAAAACAAGATAAAATGCCTCATAAAAAAGGTACTGATCGGAACCAACTTTATCTTTTGCCTCCTTCTCTCGATGACTTTATTTCTGAAGACAATCCGGTACGCATTATTGAAGCTTTTGTTGATACACTGGATTTTGAGAAATTACAGTTTAAGAAGGTTAGAGCAAAGGAGAAAGGATGCAGACCTTATCATCCGGGAGATCTGCTAAAACTATACATTTATGGTTATTCCAACCGGATCAGGACTTCACGGAAACTTCAATGGGAATGCATTCGCAATGTAGAATTGATGTGGCTTATGCGAACTCTTCAGCCTTCGGCCAGAACCATAGCCTATTTCCGGAGTGATAACAAAAGGGCATTGAAGCTGGTCTTCAGGCAATTCATAACCCTTACGGTAAAATGGGATTTGGTGGAAGGTGAACTCCTTGCCAGCGACGGATCCAAACTGCGGGCCGTTAACTCTAAAAAAAATAATTATAACGAAAACAAAATAGCCTTTCATTTCAGAAGGATTGATGAAAAGATCACAGAATACTTAAAAGAGCTCGACCGTCAGGATAAGCTTGAGAGCGGCATACAAAAAGAAAATGTAAGTAAAACCCTGCAGGAATTAAAAGACAGAAGAAGAAAATATGAAGAACTGCAGAAGAAATTGAAAGAAACCGGTGAAGATCAGATCTCCACAAGTGACGAGAAAGCCAGACTCTTAATGATCCGGGGACAGATAACCGAAGTATCATATAATGTACAGACAACTGTTGACAGCAAACATAATCTGGTTATTGATGTAAAAGCCATAAACACCAACGATAAAAAAATGGCCTGTGAAATGGGTCGTAGAGCAAAGGCAATAACTGGAAAGAAAGATTTCGACCATCTGATGGATAAAGGCTACCATGATGGTGAGACGATCTCAAAATGCCAGGAGCATGGACTTAGAACATTAATTGCCGAACCTTCAGCCTCCAGAAGTTCCGACATACCAACGCCTGAGTTTTATAACGACAAATTCATTTATAACAAGCAAACCGACAGCTATACGTGCCCTTCGGGAGCGATTTTAAAAACAAACGGTAGGGAATATAAAATCAAAAGCTGGAGCGGGTACTCATTGGTTAAACAATATAAGACCCGTAACTGCAGCAGTTGTGCCTCTCACGGGCAATGTACCAAATCACCCAAAAACAGAGGACGTATCATACAACGGAGCATGTATCAGGAAGCTGTAGATTTGAATAACCAAAGGGTTATGATGGAAAGGAAAAAATACCGAAAGCGACAGGAGATGGTGGAACACCCCTTTGGGATCATTAAACGACAATGGGGTTATGATCATGTACTGATGAAGGGAATCGACAAGGTGGAAGCCGAGTCGAACCTCATTTTCCTCTGTTATAACCTCAAGAGAGTGATCAAGATATTGGGCTTCAAGGAGTTTATGAAAAGACTCCTTGTTGTCCCTCTATTTTCGCTTAAAAATGACTTTAAAAGCAAAAATATAGGCTTTAAAAATTTTCTGCATTTTGATTTTCATTTTAATTACCCTAATAATTTGACTTTATCATATTGCTCCTAAATGCAAACTGTAAGCATCAAAACTTTTTTTATATTTAATTTTTGCGCAGACTGACGTTAGCAGCAATGCAAAAAAAAATGATACTATGAAACTAATATTTGGACTGATAACATTGCTATTATTATCAAGCTGCATAAAGTACAAAGAACTTAACGATGCAGATATTGAGAAAGCATTTATTCTTAATTCATCGCCAACATTTAAAGGATATTGCTACCAGGGAAGTGATAAAAGTTACCACTATTTTTTAGGTAAATGGGATTTTCAGAAGGATGAGCACTTTAAAATTCCATTGGACAAATTAAAGGTGGGTGGTATATACAATGTTCAGAAAAAAAAGGAAATTAAGATTGATGTATTGGAAAATGGTCATAAAGAATTTGCTGAGAATGAGTTTTACATACTCTATTATGCTGAATGATGAGTAAAATTAATGCACAGCTGCTAACAGCCGGTATACGCAATTGCCGGGTTGAGGAGTTGCTCATGTTGGTTCAATTTCTTACCTTGTAGGTAAAACGACACGAAAGCGCCTTGAAACGGCAACAGCGCATACCGGCGGACGTTAGCAACAATTACAACAAAACCATGAACGTTTTTCCATTACTAGATAATAAAAAGACAATTCCTTATTTGATACTATCGTGGATATGGTATATTGGAATTTTATTTGGGGTTTTAGCGGTTTTCTCGAAACATAGACTACTTCAGGTATTTCTAGTTATATTTCTTGTAACATTTATTGTTTGGATAATTGGCAACTTCGTTATAAAAAAATATAAAATCATAGGCACTTTAGAGATAGGAAAGGAATCAATAACAATAAAGAATTCAGGAGATTTTGATTACAAATTGAATAAAGTAGAAAAATTAAAAATGAAATATGGAGGATCAAAAGGGGATTCCTATGGAGTTTATGCTGGACTTTTTAGAGTAAATGATGGTTCAAATAATTCGATTTCTTTTGACTACGAAGGAAGATCCTATAAATTTTCGTTTTTAGTCACGAATAAATTCTTCTTAAACTCACTATCTAATCTTTTTAAAACCTGGGAACAGAATGGAATCAATTTTATAGTTACCACAACAAATAAAGGCGTCATTACAAAAAAAGTTCTGGACCGAAAATACTAATATATTGATTATAAAGTAACTGTTGCTAACAGCCGGTATACGCAATTGCCGGGCCGAGGGGTTGCTAATGTTGGTTCATTTGCTTACCTTGTGGGTAACCCGACACGAAAGCGCCCTGAAGCGGCAACAGCGCATACCGGCGGACGTTAGCAACAAGCTGAATACAGACAGTCCCTCATTAGAATTAAGTGACTTTATGAAAAAGAGTGTAGTTTTTGTAGTTTTAATGTTTTTGGTAGAATGTTGTGTTCCTCATTCATATGTTGGTCCGACATATATCAGTAAACCCCAAAATAGGCCATTTGAGAATGAATATCAAGTATTGCAACTAGATTATGGTAATTTTTTTAATTACATATATTACAATAAAGCAGGAACAATACATGAAGAAGTCAATGGAGAATATAAGATTAGGCAGGATTCATTGATTCTGGAAATAATTAAGCCTATCGATTTTCAAACGAAGGAAAGCTTTGTGGAATATTCCAATTTTGGCTCTCAAGACTCCGTATATTTGATTTTCTTTGAATTATTCCCTGAGATTTTGCAAGTTAATAGACACAGGTATCAGGAGGCTTCCCTTTCAATATTCTATGAATGTCCAACAGATACATGCACTTCATTTCAGGGAATTGAAAGCAAAATAATCCCTGGTTGGGATTTCAATGATACAGTTGTAGTATCAAGGAAACTATATGTTAACAATGATATTGATACTTTGGACTTCTTTGATCCCAATGATATTTTGATAGACAAAAAGATGCAGATTAATATGGAACTGCATAATTGTGCGAAGATTTATCTTGCAGTTAAACCCAAGTTTGAATTACATGAAATACCGACAAGATTATCTTTCAAAGGGAAAAATATTGTCTATACTGACTCAAACAACAATTTAATTAAATTCAAACCATACGATAAAAAATTTGTGATAAAATAACAGCCTGTTGCTAACAGCCGGTATACGCAATTGCCGGGTTGAGGGGTTGTTCATATTGGTTCATTTTCTTACCTTGTGGGTAAACCGACACGAAAGCGCCCTGAAGCGGCAACAGCGCATACCGGCGGACGTTGTGATTAATTGTAAAAGAGTATTCTGAAAATAGACAGAAAAGAAAAATTAGTAACTTTGTTTGAAAATATCGAGTTATGAGCACAATTGAATTAAGAAAAAAAATAATCAATCAGCTATCTCGAATTGAGGATGTTACCTTTCTTAGGGCAATTAAAACTTTAGTTGATTCAAAGGCTCATGAAGAAATTTATAAACTTTCTGAATTTCAAAGAGAAAGAATACGTGAAGGTAGGGAGCAGTTAAGAAACGGAAAGACTATTTCGAACGAAGCATTACAAAAAGAAATAGTTCAATGGTTAGGTTCAAAGTAGAATGGTCATTAGAAGCTAGGCTTGACTTAATTGACATTCTTGAATTCTACATAAAAAGAAACGGTAATTCAACATATAGCAGAAAGTTATTTGCTACAATAAATAAAATAATCAGGTTATTGTCAAATAATCCCTATTTGGGGAAAAAGACAGATGATCCCTCAATAAGAGCGCTAGTTACCGGAGATTACCAAATAATTTATGAGATAACAGATAAGATGATTCTTATTGTTATGATTTGGGATTGTCGAAGAGATCCTGAAGACAAAATTATTAATTCAATAGACGATATTTAACAACTAATCACAACAGCCGGTATACACAATTGCCGGGCCGTGGGGTTGCTCATGTTGGTTCATTTGCTTACCTTGTGGGTAACCCGACACGAAAGCGCCCTGAAGCGGCAACTGTGCATACCGGCGAACGTTAGAGGGCATTTTAAAAAGATACTTCACATTAGCATTTTTGATTTTATGTACGTATATTTGTACAAAATAAAGTACTATGATTACGACGACGATTTCTGATTTCAGGAAGGATATAAAGAAATATCTTGACGATGTGAGTGAGAACTTTGAAACCTTGATTATTAATAGAGGAAAAGACAGCGGAGTGGTTGTAATTTCGTTGAAGGAGTATAATTCGTTGCATGCAACACAACATGAATTATCTTCAAAAGCAAATGAAAAAAGATTGGATTCAGCAATTGAAAAGGCAAGAAAAGGAAAGGGTTTTACCAAAGACTTAATAGACTAATGAAATATATATTTGTCGACGAGTCTTGGGAAGATTATCAGTATTGGTTAAAAACCGATAAAAAAATCTTAACAAAAATCAACGATCTAATTAAGGATATTGGTAGAACGCCCTTTGCTGGATTAGGAAAGCCAGAGCCATTAAGGTATAAGTACAAAGGATTTTGGTCAAGACGGATTACTGAAGAACATCGGTTAATTTATCAAGTTAAAGGTGATGAGATACTAATTGTAAAATGCAGATACCGCTATGATTAAATAAAAAACGCCCTCTAACAGCCGGTATATGCTATTGCTGGTTGAGGGTTTGCGGTTGTTGAATCACTTGGCTAGGCACTGCTACCTAGACCGCATAGCGCTTCGAAAGACGCAACAGCACATACCGGCGAGGCGTTATCGGCAAGTTAAAAAAGCTTCAAATAGACATTTGTTTCCTAATAAAGAAACATTATCTTTGTGTAAAAATATTATCGAGTGATTAAAAGATTCTCAGTGCTCTTTCTAGAAGAAGCAAAAGTGTTCCTTGACAAGCTTGATGAAAAAGCCAGAGATAAAATAATCTATAATATCAGTAAAGCTCAAGTATCGAACGACAAAGAATTATTTAAGAAATTGTCAGGTGAGATTTGGGAGTTTAGGACTTTGTTTAATAAGACGTATTATAGGCTTTTTGCGTTTTGGGATAAGAGCGATAATATTGATACCGTAGTAATTTCAACTCATGGACTTATTAAAAAGACTGGACAAACTCCACAAGGTGACCTTGATAAGGCACTGAGATTAAGGAAGATTTATTTAGAGCAAAAGACTAAAAAGAAATGAAAATGAAGACTTTAAAAACATACAGCTTAGAAGAAATTACCGACAAACATATTGGTAAGATTGGGACACCAAAACGTGATGCATTTGAGTATGAGTTGCGGCTTGACCTTCTTGGAGAAGCTATTAAACAAGCACGTAAGGAGCGTAATTTGACACAAGAGGAACTCGGAAAACTTGTAGGTGTTAAAAAAGCGCAGATATCAAAGCTTGAAAACAGTGTAACTGATGCTAGATTTGAGACTATTATCAAGGTGTTTAAGGCATTAAATGCAAGAATTAATTTTAACGTAGAATTGCTCAATCAATCAGTCAAACTGGCTTAATAGAGAAGAAAACCTGCCGAT
>CAVTDR010000009.1:0-22106 GCA_963733535.1 uncultured Bacteroidota bacterium | reverse complement strand
TAAAACGCCCACTATTTTTTTATTCCCCGGGGTTGCGCGCGTCCCCCGACGCGTGCTTCCAGCACCCACTGTTAGTGCGCGTCCTTTCAGAATTGCATCCCGAATCCATTGAAACGAATGATGTATTACTTAACCTGCCGAATCTCTTATACGTTTATATCTTATTTGTTATTTGTTGAGCTGAGGGCTCAGTCCACTATTCATTTAATAGTCCGGATACTTCTTCTTTTAATTTTGGCAGATGATTTATCACTATACTCCAGATCAAATCGTCAGAAATCTTATCATATCCGTGAATGATACGGTTGCGGGTTCCAATGATTTTTTCAACATTGTCTATTTTAAAACCTTTATCTTTTCGGAGAATCCGGTTAACTGCCTCTCCAATTATTTCTAAATTCCGTTCGATCGCTCTTTTTGTCTTGATGTCAGATACATACTCTTCATAGATCCTTTGTTTATTTTCGTAGTAACTGTCAATCTCATTTATGGATTGTAAAATATCGTAAAGCCATGTTTTTATTTCATTATCCATAGATCTGTTGTTTAGAAGAGTCAATGGTTTGTCTAAAATATGGATTTTTAATTGCTTTGTCTTCAAGTAAGTCGATTTCTCTCTTAAATAAGTTTTCAAGCGATTTCTTCAGATCAAAGTAGTTGTCAGCATAATCATATAAATCAACACCGGAAAAGTCTACCAAAAAGTCAATGTCACTTGATTTTTTAAAATTATCTGTTAAAACCGAACCAAACACAAATAGAGTTATCACTTTATGTTTATTACATAAAGCCCTGATCGTATCAATATGTGTGTCAACTTCGCTCATATTCCAAAAGTACAAACTTTTTTAATCATTGTAAAAAATTATCATTGAAGACGATATGGGTTCGCAAATAAGCTTGACTTGTGCGCGTCCCACCGCCGGTGGCGGGGCAGGCTCTGACGCGTGCTTCATTGCTTTACATGAAATAACATATCCTTTCCTGATCAATCCTCTCTCCAAAAAGCGGAACTGACTCCATCGCCTGCTTTCACAGCCTGATGATGAATAAATATATCAATACTGCTTGTGCTTTTCCTTCTACATGATTCCACTTATTAAAATCATCCTTATGCTTTACCTAAAAGCCGAACGGCTTTTCCTGAAATGATAAGCATCTTTTACCAAAAACATAAGCACGTTCTCCCTGAAAGCCGTACGGCTTTTCCAGGATTAATAAGCATCGTTTCTAAAGATGAACAGCATCAGATCCTGAAATGATCAGCCCATTTCCGCATTTCTATCCGACAGTCCGCAATCACTGCCCAGGAAAACCTGAATATTCCGTTAGACACATGCTGATTATTCCCTTGAATACTCCAGATTCTTCAACATATTCTTCAACTCCGGCCCTGGCCGGAAAACAATCCTGCTTTTGCGGATCAGCGCTTTGCTGAACGCCTTCCCCCCTCCACTCCCCCACTGGAAATCGCCAGCTGAAAAGAACCAAAATCATCCAGCCTGACAATACGCCCGGCATCAAGCTCAATCGCAATCTGCTGCGTTAACGCATAAAGCACGCCGATAATATCGGCCTGATTTATCGTGCTCCGCTCCGAAATGGCTTTGCACAATTGTTACAGATTGGTTTCACTAATAACAATTCAATTCCCTATACACTCAGATTGGTTGAATTTATTGATAAAGTTTAATTACCCCGCCACAATTATTTTAATTTGTCCGGCTCTTTTGTCTGACCGGAAATAAATCAGATAAACACCGGGACTGTATCCACTGAAACCCAGCGTAAGCTTCCGGTTATCAACAGAATATGAATATTCTGCATCAGATAGTCTGGCTCCGGACGTGTTGATCACCGAAACCGTGATATCTGACTCATCCGGCAGCAGGGTTATTGTCGTAAAGTCATTCACTGGGTTGGGAAAAGCTTCCGGTTCCGGATAGCTGCTGTATGCATTAATATGCGTGTAAACAGAAGGATGCATCAGCAGGGAATCCATAAAGATCATCGACCTGTTTAAATAAACATCGGGCATGGTGTGCCCGGCTTTGTGGCTGAAAAACTCAAAACTCAGATCATAATGCAACAGTGAATCGCGCAGGGAAAGATTTGGAAAATAAGCCAGCGTTTCGTCGCTTGTTCCGCATCCGTAAAGAATACTGACGCTGTCGGCCGGATTCAGATTAAAAATACGCTGGGCAATATCATAGGCTTTCCATTTGTTATAAACTGAATCGATCATGTTACCCCATTCATCAAAGGGGTATTCAACAATCCTTGGATTGATGTAACTCTGACTCGAATTCTCGTCGGGTGAGAACCCGCTTGCTGCCAGAAACATACTTCTGGTGAAAAATCCCGGAAATACAAAAGGGGTTTCCGAATCGAAGCCATAGAAATCATAAAAATAAGGAGGTTCGCCATTTTCGAACATTAACATCAGTCTCACAGCCGGCATCCATACATTGTTATTAACCTGTCCGGCATGTGCTGAAATTACCCTGAAGCGGTCTTTGTGCTGTATTCCGATCCAGAATGCTCCATAAGCACCCAGTGATTGTCCGAACAGTGCCCGTGCATTTTTCTCAGGAATTGCCCTGAAACTGTTCTCAATCCATTCAACCACATCATAAGCGGCATAGTCCTCGAAGTTTCCGGTTAGGGCAGAGTTAATATAAATACCTGAACCAAAGGGCAATGCTGAGTTATCGGCACAAACCAGAATAACCGGTCTGATCGTTCCGGATTCCAGTAAAATATTCAGCCGTTGATGACTTGAGTTCAGCGATTCCTGATTTCCTCCCCAGCCATGCAGGTAATAAATAGTTGAATACTGTACAACATTGTCCGTGAAATACTCGTTCGGAAGGAAAACAGTCACTTTCCGTGTTTCCTTCAGCGCAGGACTGTAAAATGAGGTATCAATTTTAATAAACTGGCCAAAAAGCCGGTTTTGAACCGACATGGAAAGGACAAGGATGAGAATTATACCAATTCTGTGATAAGGATGAATGTTCATGATGTTGGTTTCCTTTCTTTCGTGTGTGATCAGAAATTATATCTATAGGCTGGTATATGCAGAGTAGTCAGTTAAGAGTCTTGTAGGAGATAATATATGTAGCGAAAAAACAATCAAATTCGCATCCTGCTATAGTCGAATAAAACTTTGACAGTTGAAAGTTACAAAATAAATTTCGACAAATAATATTTATTTCCCCACACACTCAGTTTTCCAATATTTAAAGCAGTAAAAGCAATGGCTTCAGATATAAAAGATGAATGAGCAATGATTCGCTAAACTATTGTTCCATCAGGATTATTTATGATTTACAGAATGAAACCTAAAATGATATACAACCAAAATTCATTTCTTTGCGTCCCTGCCAGCCCTCCTCCGTCGGGTAAACCGGCAGGCTGGATAGCGTCCCTGCCAGCCGGCAGGCTGGTTTGCGTGATACTTTCACGCACCCCGGTTGGCACACGTCCTCCCGCAAAAAGGCGGGACAGGCTCTGACGTGGGCCACGGTTGGCACGCGTCCCCGACGCGGGCTTCCACCACTCCGGTTAGTGCCCATCCCACCACCTGTGGCAGTGCAGTCTCTGCTGCATGCTCTGTTACCCGGTTGGCGTGCGTCTTTTAAAAACAACACTTATAACACAGACCGATGATAAAGAAGAAATCTGAATTTATTCACGCTCAATCAACAGAAGCTAGATGGGCCGTAATTTACACCGAAACCACCGGGCATAAATCTTCAGCGGTTCTCCGGGTTTGTAGGGGTTGTAACGCCCTACCAATTAGTATTTTACGGGCATGGGATAAAGGATTGGTGGAATAAATTAATTTAGTATTGCCCTATTTTCTTTCAAAGACACCTTATTAACATTTTAACGAACATATGTATACGAGTTTAGAAGGTACGACGGTGTGAAAGGTGCGCCCCATCAGTTTTTATTATCACGACTGACAATTCAATATTGCCTTCGAGCTTTTCGTTTTAAAAGTAAATATTTCGTTTTATTAACAATTAATTATTATCTCCATTTTCATCATCTTCAAGTCCTAGTGCTATAGTGTCCAGTATAGAAGGGTGTATATGTCCTGTTAGATTTTCAATTCTACTGAGTAATTTATCAAGGTCTTCAATGGAAATAAATTCGCAATAATCATTGAGACCGATTTTTCTAAATGTTGGTCTATAATTGACTTAGAACTTTGTTCCTGCGTTCTTCTGTACAATATACAATTTGATGTTTAGAGCTGGTACAACAGCAATTAGGTCTGACATTCTTAATAGACCCGAGTATACCGATGTACTTGTTTCAACTTCAAAAGCGCACATTGGTGCATTTTGCCTCCAAACCAAATTACATCAATCAAGTAAATTGGTTCGTTGCTTCATCATACGAATTAACGAATCTACACTAAGCTGTCCTAATTCAATTTTATTAAATGTTCTTTTACGGTCATTGGATGCAATAAAATTCTTACAACCAACAATATGCCCGACTTTAGCAAGTATATATTGGGCTTTTGAATGAAGAGATTCTTCTTTCTGTGTTATCGGTTCAGTGATTTGTTCAAATATTTCTATTGGCTTTGCAATAGGCTTTTCAAATTGTTTCTTTGGTCGACCTCTTTTCTTCTCATTTGAATTAATATCTTTTTCTTGTTGGAGAACCGATTCTCTTTTTGCTTTAGCATCGAAAAGAAGTATATCTAGATTATCTTTTATCTCCTCATTTTGAGGCAGCCTAGATTTGATTTCTTTGATAATAATTTCAGCATTTAATCTTCTAACAAATTCTGATTGAGAATTCCCCAACCATAACGAGTTGTCCACGCATTAACAAGAGCTTCTCTAATACTCCCAAGAATATTTGGGCGATGTTCTT
Organism: uncultured Bacteroidota bacterium; assembly: GCA_963733535.1. Lineage (GTDB taxonomy): Bacteria > Bacteroidota > Bacteroidia > Bacteroidales > UBA10428 > UBA5072. The sequence continues at coordinate 17,207 of CAVTDR010000009.1, read as the reverse complement.
TATCAAATATATATTTAAACTTTATCGCTATGCGATTGGGGAATAGCCCATTGTCCCAGACTTTTTCATGTGATTGAAAAGCGGTTCCTGAAATTTCTGCAAGACCAGCAATTTGTTTATCAACTATTATAGCCAAATAGTCTCCATTTTTCCAATCATTAAATCTTGCGCTTTTACTTCCCCAAACTTCATGTTTTACACATGTTAAAAATTGATATTCGTCCACTTTTGTTAGCCGTAATCTCATGTCAAAACTGTTTAAAACAAAATCGTTACCCAGTATTAAACGAAGGTATGTATTTTCATTTGATGTATAGTTATATATCGGTTTTTCTTTTTGATACAAGCCAAGTTTTAAGGATTTAAAAAATGCATATGGGTCCACAAACTGACCTGCTAAAATTAGGCATAAATCATAAGCGGTTCTCCCGGTTTATATGGATTGTAACGCTCTAATTTACTGCTTGAATGTCTTTATGTGGCTATGCCGACAGTTGCAGCTAACGTACGGAAATATATACAATTGAGGATAGCGGGTTGCTTTCCTATCTAACCCCGATGCCGTTGTTGCAGGTCGCCAAACTTTGTTGTCCGAGCGGAAACCCCAATTATTATATAGTAATTCCGCTAACGGTTCGGGCTTTATTTAGTTATTATTCCTTTTGCTTCTTTAAGTAACTTCAAAACGATATCTATTGGCACAGAATCTTTCTTTTCTTCTACTAACATATTCTCCTCATCTATAATTCCAGTATTTGAACTTTCATTTAAACGATTTTCTAATAATCTATCTATTGCAACATTTACTCTTTTAGTTGAATCATTAATGTCAGGTGAAAGTGTATTGATTGTTAGTAAAAGACCTTCGACATAGCGAATTTCATGTATGTGTTTTGCTAAGATAACCAACTGTCTTTGTGTCCTCGTTAGGCTTGTATTATAAAAGCCCATAATAAACCACCGAAAACAGGAATTGGAATTATTGATGTCAAATAATTTTTCCATTCCGGAAACCCTACAATATTATTAAGTTTGAAAAAAGTATTAATTTCTAAAGCGACAATCAACAATAAAAAAACAGCAATTAGAGCTGAATAAATCCAAAACATTAAATTTAAACGAAAGTGCTCATCCTTAATTGGAGAAAGGCAATTTGTTAGTTCATTAAATGCCAATTTAATTTTATTATTCCACTCATCTACTGCATTCTCTTGTTTCTTTTTTTCTTCAAGCTCTTTTTGATAATTCTTTATTTGATCATTTGCTTTCGCGTGTATCCCTATTGTGAAAGTTTTTATCTTTGATATTAGAATTAGACTCTATCCATCTGTCAATTCTTAACTCATACCAAAAATATATATACGTTATAACCATCATGGGCTTTATTAAAGAGATAATTATTGGACTTGCAATCCGCAACAATTTGGTTTTTTACCCCAAAAACTGTTAAAATTGCTATTGAAAGCATGAGAAACCAAATGGATTTTAAAAGTGCTATCATTACAATAGCAGTCTTAACAGTTGGTTTTCTATTGCTCCTATGTATTTTTTATATAGGGCATTTTGTTTTTGGCCATGTTGGCTGTTTTGGCTAACACTTTTATTGTCAATGGTTGTGTTGGCTATTTTTTTTGGTTTGTTATACATAATTTTTACAGCAAGTTCAATAATTGATGAAAATAAGTCGCCAGAACAAGATAAAGGGAATTAAACCTTTTTACATTTTGTGTAAACGATGTCTTTAACATTACGTACTGGTTTATAGTATTCCATTTGTTGATCGTGGTTAACCGCATTGATTAAATATTGCTCAAATAGGTTTCCTTTGTCGTTACGCAGATTATACACGTATTGGGCTTGTACAAGGTAAAAAGGCAGATATTTCTTACTGAGTGCAATGTATTGCCCCCTGATACTGTTTTTTACTATTGACCAGAATTCCTCAATCGTATTTGTGTGAACTATACCTCTGGAATACTCCTTTTGTGATTGATAACAAGGTGTTTCAATTTCGTTATCCATCTTTTTGTAAGCGGGGTATTCGTCAGTTATTAGAATTGCATTGTCAGTTTTTACATTATCCTTTAGCATGGCGACAAGGTTGCGGGAAGTCAATTTCTCAATCACTTTTAAAACAACATCACCGTTTCGTTCTACAATACCGACAACAGGGGTTTTATTTGTTCCTCTGCCTCGTTTGTTCTTAACATCTATCAATGATGGAACGTTGATGTGGGTTTTCTTTCTTGGTTTGCCGCCTACATAGGCTTCATCCATTTCAACAATGTTCTGTAATGATTTACAATTGTCAATCATTCCACAACGTACCCGCATGGCTGTGTACCATGCAGTTTTATAAGGTTACTCCAACATCACGTTTAAGTTGCTTGGCTGCAATGCCCTTCTTTGCATTCAGCATAAGCCCTATAATCAAAAACCATTTAGGTAAGGGAAGACGTGTATTCTCAAATATTGTATCCACTAATACTGAGAATGTCGTTTTACAGTTATTGCAATGATGGCGTCCAGCTTGGTTTTTAAGCCTTACATTGTTATCTGAGCCACATTTGGTACACCTTACAGTTTTACCCCATCTGAGTTTTTCCAGATATGACAGGCATTTATCCTGAGTACCGTATTTTTTTGTTATGTAATTTGAATAATATTCATCGCTTTAGCTTGGTTTTATTAATTAATTTAGTAATTTAGTTTCACAATAGGGATACGGGCGTTTGCTTTTATTAAAGCAATTTCCTTTTCTTTTAATCTGCTTTTTGTGGTTTTCTATTTCCTCTTTTGATTTACCATCATTATCCATTTGATGCCTGAGAAATGTTTCAAGTGTATTCTTTTGTTTCTCTAGTTCCTGTATTTGTTCATGATAATATTTCTCAGAATTATATATGTTTTGCCTATTCGAAAAATAATCATGAATTGTTGATTTAATATGTCTTATTTCAAATCCTATTATTCTTATCAATCTGTTAAATTCCGATTTGAATTTTTCATTTATGTCTGTCTCAAGGTCGACGAGTCTAATAATTCAAATAATCGAGTATAAAACTCATGAAAATTTTCAGAAAACGATCTCTAACAAAATTTATATTTGATAAAAATCCTAAGTCAAGACTATTCAATCATTTCTCGTATATCGAAAATATCTCGAATGATTTGATTGTCATACAAATTCTTTCAAGATTGTCATTTGATAGAAGAGTTATAAGATTATCTAGAATTGAAAAGAGTTTCTTCATGCTCCATCATTTGTTTCTTAGCTTGTCCCATTTCTTTTGTAGTAAATTTTGTATAAATACTGCTGCATTTTAGCCTGACCGTTAACGGCCAAGGCTAAGCGCTGGCGGGCACTTTTGAAAATATATCTTTCCGGCCAGCACAATTTTCAATAAATGTACAATCTTTCTCCTTACAACCATGCGCCCGATAGCGTTTAGCCTTTGTTGAACCAAATCCCTTCGGGATAGCATTGTTAAAAAGACATTAATCCATTTTCAAAATTGAACACAATCCGGGATTTCACTTCTTTTCTTTTTCATTTGAATCGAACAACCAATAGTATTAAATTCATACATTTGTCTTCACTTCCTTTTGATCTGCTTTAAACTCTACAAAGCAACTTATTAACTTCCTGTTTTTCAATAGTTAATAACTAAAACCGTCAGTAAGTACATAGAACCAAAATCCGCTGCTTTACCGGGATGTAGTTCAACACCTGTGCTGAGCGGCGTCGAAGCATAGACTCATCGCTGGGTCTTGCAGACCGCTCAGAGTCCTATTTATTATGCACAGGTTTTATTCCATCATTTTAAGAGTGAGTTATATCGTTTATGATATTTTTTATTGTATTTTTTTGGTTTTGTACCCTGAAATACGAGGATGGTTTGTCGGACACATCAGTAATTTCTAATATTCGACCATCCCAATACGTTACTTCTAATAATATTTGAATGTCAGTAGAAGGATCATAATTTAGTAAGATCTTTGATCGACGGTCAAGAAAATATGCTGCTCCCCAGGTACCAAGACCTCGAATTCCTGCAAAGAAATAATCATAGAGATTCCCTGATCGCATATCAATATGTTTGTTATTGTCTTTAAAGCGAGCAAAGACAGCATAATCTTTTGCAACTATTCGTTCTAAGTTTGCTCTCCATTCTCCACCCTTCATTTCATCTTCCCTCTGCAATTCCAAATAAGTTTTAAGAGGTGAATTAATCATGAAATATTTGTCATCGTTTGCTTTATTTCTCCATTTTATTTGTCATGGCATGTTGTGGTTCTTGCTACAATTTGAAAGTTGCTTCGATTATCCTGGACATAATTCATTAGCTGGGTCATCGCTTGTAGATTTCTTGGGAGACAAAGCCATACTCTATTCATATATCTTATGTCTTTGGGAATATTAGAAGTTATATATACTCGATAATCTCTATAACTAATTAGGCTTAAACTTTTTTGAATCTTTTGTAACGCCTTATAATCTTCATATACAAGATTTGGAATTAGTCTATTGTGCCAATAATTGTCAGGATTCAGTTTTTCAGTATAAGACCTGTCAATTGGTGGATAGATGATTGCTAAATTAGTTGAAGGACGATGTTCGGCTTCACCAAGTTGCCAGAATAGTTTTGTTGCCTTATTTTTGGTAGTTTCCCACAAAAAGCGCAATACAGTTTGGTATAAATGATGAGTGAATTGCCCTTCGAAATCGTAAAGGTTTTGATAAGTTGAATGCATGATTTTATCTTTCGATAGAGAATTACGGAGCTCAATCACCATTTTTTCTTGTTTTCCAAGGTCACTATTTTTTTCCAGTTCTCGAAAATATGAAAGAAGATAAACTCTTTCTCCTTTATTGATACGATTAATTATAATATCAATCTCCCTTTTTGTATTAGTAATTTCAAATCCTTTTTCTTTTGAACCAATTCGCTTGTACAATAAAAGAATAAAAATATCACAAGTCTTTACTTTTTCGTTAATTTCTTCCTGCTGAGAATTCCTATTCATTGGTTGTGTCAATGGAGGTTGTTTTTCCCACCTAACAACTTTCAATGTAGTTTCGAAAAAATTACGAAAAGTTTGATCTACTTGATTTATTACAGACTCAGTTATTTGGCGCTCTGCAGCAACATCACCAGGTGAAGCAATAAATAAACTTAACTCACGAATATCACTAGCCATGTTTGTTTATTTTTTAGAGTTTTAATTAATAGTTAAAGTTATGAGATTCTATCCTTAATCAATTTTTAAAACAAGCGTTGTTGTAATTCACACTGTTCAATTGCCTTGCAGGTAACTCGTTTATATCAGCAACTCTTTACATTTCCAAATACCTGCAAATACTTTTAAGCACTTAATCCCTTGTATTTCCGATCTATTGACCATCCGCTTATTCCTGCGAAAATTACAAAAAATAATTCTTTTCAAAAACAGAATTTTCATTACACACTCAGTTTTATTGAATTTAATGAAGCAAAGTAAAGGTTTCAGATTTAAAATATATCAGTTCAATAAAATCTTTAATCATTTTAATAGTATGAAAATCTACTATAAGTAATGAAAGCGTTCAATAATATCCATAAAAAAACCATTTCATTGCGTCATTGCGTGAGACATTAACTTACCTTACTAATGTTAGATTGAATCCCCCCAAAGTCATCATCAATAAAAATTCTCCCCTATCCGCCCACTTCTTTAACATTTTTATTAAGTTTACCCCCTAAAACGGTAAGCAATCTGTCACTATCTTTACCCTGCTTCACGGTTAATCACGCTATACTTTTGATATGAAGAGAATTATACCCTTTATCGCTCTTTTATTGTTGTTTGCCGGGGCTGCCACCGCCCAGGACAGAACCATCACCGGTACCATTACCGGTGCCGACGACGGCCAGACCCTGCCGGGCGTTACCGTGCTGGTGAAAGGCACCCGTACAGGCACAGCCTCCGATGCCAGTGGCAAATACAAACTCACCGTTCCCGGTAAAACGGCGGTGCTGGTGTTCAGTTTCGTGGGCTATTCAAAACTTGAAATTCCGGTGGGTGATAAACTTGTGGTGGATGCCGTTCTTACGCCCGAAGCCAAACGACTGGATGAATTCGTGGTAACTGCTTTGGGTGTAAAACGCGAGAAAAGGGAGATTGGTTATTCTTCCGAAAAGATCAATACCGATGAACTGACCCGTGCCAATTCAGGCAATGTACTGGGTGCATTGTGGGCGAGCGCCGGGGTGCAGATATCGCAGGGCGATGGCGTGGAAGGCGGCTCTACCCGCATCATGATCCGTGGAAACAACAATCTTTCGCGCAACAACCAGCCGCTGATCGTGGTGGATAATGTACCCATGGACAATACCGCCGGCCTCGAAAGCGTAGGTCGCGGCGTGGACTGGGGCAACGGCATCGCGGATATTAACCCTTACGATATTGAAGATTACAGCGTGCTGAAAGGCGGGGCTGCTTCGGCGCTTTACGGCGAACGGGGCGCCAACGGTGTGATCCTGATCACCACCAAACGGGGTAAAAAACAAAGTGGTCTGGGCGTTACCTACAATTACAACGTCAAAATAAGCCACCCTTACCGGTACCGCGAAGTGCAGAACAAATACGGGCATGGCGGACCCATCTCCTTCAGTGAAACCACCCTGCATGCCGATACCAACGGCATCTTCAATATCCGGGTATTTACGGCAACGACAATCTGATTCTTGATCAGGAAGGCAATACTTCAAACACGGCGAAAGAATTTGGCTATTATGGCTCGGCCGTTTCCTGGGGGCCGGAAATGCTCGGCCAGGAAATTCTCTGGTGGGACGGCGAAATGCGCAACTACTCGCCACAGCCCGATAACCTGAAGATGGCTTTCCGCGACGGCATCACCCAAACGCACAATGTTTCGGTGCAGGGCGGCAACGACAAGGGCACCATCCGCATGTCGTTCACCAACCAGGACCATACACCCATTATCTACAACAGCAACTACACCCGCACCACAGTGAATTTCGGTACCAACATCAAAATCTCCGAAAAGCTGAAGGCCGATGCCACCCTCACTTATGTGAAATTCAAACGCAAAAACAGCCCCATGATCGGCGAGGACGGCAACTCGTTCAGCAAGGGTTTTCTTTACTCCTGGCCCCGCTCCTATCAGGGCATCGACCGGGAAACGTATCAACTGGCGGATGGTTCCCGCAATCAGCTCGCCGAATACCCTTTCCGGGATGTGGATGATTATCTCTGGTGGAATTATTACAACAACAATTCATGGCAGGACCGCGACAAATACACCGGTTCCATTGCCCTGATGTACGATATCACTCCCTGGCTGAATGCCACCGGACGGATCAGCCGCGAATACAGCGTGGAGCAGTTCACCTCGAAAAACAAACCCACCGATTTTGAGGGAAAGCTTGAAGGCGGATACAGCAACAGCCTCGGCAAAAACACCAACGACAATATGGATGTGCTGGTGTCGGCTTCGAAAAAGAATATCTTCAATTCGCCCGTTGGGGTGAGGTTCTCAATGGGTGCCAGCCGCTGGGACTACAGCGCTTACAGCATCTCCGGCGCTTCCGGCACCTGGTACTATCCCAATATGTACACCTTTTCCAATTTGACAGATTACATATTTAAGCTCAATGATGACGGCACTACCACAGTTGAGAACCCCGATATCGGTGATCCGGCTTCATCCCTGATTCCCGGCGAATACCAGCTCAGACAGCGGACCAATTCGGCATATTCGTTTCTCAACCTGTCGTTTAAAGAATATCTTTTTGTGGAACTTTCCGCCAGAAACGACTGGTCGTCCACCCTTCCCGAAGACAATAACTCCTATTTGTATCCTTCGGCATCGGTCAGCTTTATTGCCAGTGAAGCCTTTAAAATACAGGAGAAAATCCCCTGGCTGAATTTTGTAAAGATCAGGGGAGGTTATGCGCAGACGGCCAACAGTGCCGCGGCCTATCAGAAGAATTTCTATTATAAATCCAGCATTTTCGGTGGTCAACAGGCCACGAACCTGCCGGATACCATACCTCCGATCGCGCTGAGTCCGCAATTCGTAACCGGCTACGAAGCAGGGTTAAACCTCGGATTTTTCGAGAACCGCATCGATATTGATTTTACCATGTATTACAAACATTCCTACGACCAGATCCTCGACCTGCCGATACCGGTCAGTTCGGGCGCCTACAACCTGACCATCAACAAGGGAGAGTTGTCGAACAAGGGATTTGAGGTCATCATCAACACCGTTCCGGTGCAAAAGGGCAACTTCATTGTAAAAGCGGGTCTGAATTTCGCGCGCAACCGTAACTACATCATCAGCCTGGGCGGTTATTCCGATTCCTACCACCTGGCCGATATCTGGGGGCTGAACGGCCCGGCGATGGATCTTTACGAAGGCGATGAATACGGAACCATTACCGGTTACGATTATGTTTACGATGCCAATGGAAACCGCATCCTGGACGATGCCGGAACGCATTACAAAATCACCGATACAAGGGTTCCGATCGGCAATGCATCGCCCGATTTTACCGGGGCGTTCAATACGGAACTGATCTATAAAAATTTCAGGCTCAGTGCCCTGGTGGATACCAAATGGGGCGGCGATATTTACTGCGGATCGTATGTGATCGCACTGCAGACCGGCCAAAGTCCTTCAACCCTGCTGGAACGCGATGGCGGAGGCCTCCCCTACACCGATCCTGACGGCGTTACCCGGAATGTCGGGGTAATCCTTGAAGGGGTTTATGAAGACGGCACACCCAACGACAAGGTGGTGCATTACTATTACAAATATCTGCCCAATGCCGGTGGCTGGGGGAAATTTGTATCCACACCCGGGATCCTTGAAAACACCTGGGTAAAGATGCGCGAGATATCGCTGAGTTACTCACTGCCTACATCGGTACTCAAAAGAGTAAAGATATTCCAGAGCCTGACGTTGTCGGTGGTTGGCCGTGACCTGTTTTACATCTACACCACCCTGCCCGACAAAATCAATCCGGAAGGCATCATGGGATCGGGCAATGCCCAGGGGTTTGAATGGGCATCGTTCCCCGGAACAGGTCATTTACATTTGGCGCAAGTGCAACATTCTAAAAAAAAACCGTCAAACGATTGTCTCACGCAAAGACGCAAAGACGCAAAGACTTTTTTTGACATAAAGGTTCACCAAAATGACAATGGTTTTAATAAATTAGTAATTGTATCAGAATCAATTTATTCCAAACCTGGCTTGAAGATTCTCCCCTTTTCAAAGGGGAGATGTCCGTAGGACAGAGGGGTAAAAAAACAAAAAAAACCGTCAAACGATTGTCTCACGCAACGACGCTAAGACGCAAAGTTTTTTTGACATAAAGATTCAGAAATGGCGTTAATGAAATGCTTTAAGAATCAATTTATTCACAACCCGGTATGAAGATTCTCCCCTTTTCAAAGGGGAGATGTCCGAAGGACAGAGGGGTTCATCAGAAACAAAAATAACCGTCAAACGATTGGTTTCACGCAAAGACGCTTAGACACAAAGATTATTTTGACATAATGATTCACTAAAAATGGTGTTAATGAAATGTTTAAGAATCAATTTATCCCAAACCTGCGTATGAAGATTCTCCCCTTTTCAAAGGGGAGATGTCCGACCAGGGACAGAGGGGTTCATTCACCAACTTTTCTAACGAAGATTCCGAAGGACAGAGGGGTAAATAACAAAAAAACCGTCAAAGAAAGTTTCACGCAAAGACGCTAAGACGCAAAGATTTTTTTGAAATAAAGATTCACTAAAAATGGTTTTAATGAAAGGTTTAAAATCAATTTATCCAAAGAATCAATTTATCCCCAAACCTGCAAAGGAGATTCTCCCCTTTCAAAGGGGAGATGTCCGAAGGACAGAGGGGTTCGAACTTTTAGGCCTTCGTGGTTAAAAAACGCATGACCTGAATTCAGAAAACGAAAACAATGAAAATAAAACTTATACCTGTCTTTCTGATTGCCATAGCACTCTTCACCTCCTGCCGCAAGGATTTCGAGGAAATAGACACCAATCCACAAGGCTTTACCACCGCCACGGACGGATCGTTGTTCAATGGCATCATACAGTCGCTGATGCTGAGCGGGAACGAACAGTTCTACATCAACAACGAGATACTGTATGCCCAGACGCAGCAGGCAGCCCTCACCAAAGCAGCCTGGGGCAACTACACGATTGGCACCGAAGATATGTGGGCCGGATATTACAAGAGCCTGCCCGCCATCAGGGAACTGGAGAAAAGGTTTGAAACCTATCCGGCATCAGCCGCCGTCACCAATATGAAAGCCATGCTGATGATTGTAAAGGCTTATAAAACATTCAGAATGACCGATATTTTCGGTGACATCCCTTATTCAGAAGCAGGCTATGGCTACCAGGACCTCACCAAACTCTATCCGGCTTACGATGCGCAGCGTGACATTTACATTTCCCTGCTGAATGACCTGGAATGGGCTGCCGCCAATATCAGTGATACGGCTGCCAGTGCAGAACCATTCACCACTTTTGCCAAATTCGACAAACTCTTCAACGGCAATATGAGAATGTGGCAGAAGTTTGCCAATTCACTGCGTTTAAGACATGCGATGCGTATGTCGGAACAGGAACCTGCGCTGGCTGCCGACGATCATTGGTGATATCATTGTAAACGGACTGCCGGTCCTGTATGGATATAATTTTATCACGCCGGTGCTTGAAAGCGCCTGTATATGGCCGGCTGCCAACAGCATCAAGAACAGCAGTGTTAGCTGGTCATTCCGCGAACACAACGGACTCAGGATGGGTTCCAACATCTGGCATCAGTTTTCTGAAAGTGACGATTCGGCCGGGGCCGGCATTTTTGATCCCAGGGCTTATATCTTTTTCGAAGGTGATCAGAACGAGCAATGGGTACCGTTTCCACAGATTCCTGAACCGGGAACCCCTTCCGCCTCAGGCATCCCTTATGGAAGTCACCGCGACGATGTCGGCAATTATCACATCAAAAACAATGTGAACTATTCCCCGTTTAATTTCTTTCTGCTGGGTGATGAAAACAATATGCCGGTGATCCTGATGACCGGTGCCGAGGTGCATTTTATCATTGCCGAAGCATATTTCAGGGGGATTGGTGTTCCGGTTGATCCCGATCAGGCAGATATTGAGTATATGAATGGCATCAATGCTTCCGTTGAATGGTGGGTGAGTCTTTCCGAAAGGCTCAGGCTGCCGTTGTCAGGCGTGAGGTTTGGCGATAAGATTACCATACCCGCAACTGAACGCGGCTTCGGTGCTGAATCATTTCGGATCATGGAATGCAACCACGGACGAGGAAAAACTCAGGTTTATCTACACCCAGCGGTGGATTGACGCCTTCAGACAACCCTGGGAAGCCTATGCCGAAGCCCGGCGAACCGGTATGACACCAAGGGAAGGAGATCCGATCGGCCATTTCAGGATGCCTTATCCGCCTTCTGAGATACAATACAATGCGGAGCAGATGAATATTGCAAAACAACGGCAGGGCGGTGATGAACCAACGGTGAAGATGTGGTGGATGAAGTGAAGTACGAATTACGAAGTACGAATGACGAATGACGAATAAAGAATGACGAATTAAGAATTTACGATTTACGGTTTACGGTTTACGATTTACGGTTTACGATTTACGATTTAAGGTATAACGATTGTCAATTTCTGCCAACTGCTAACTGCCAACTGCCAACCTAATTTCGGATTACGAATGACGAATGACGAAGTACGAAGTACGAATGACGAATGACGAATGACGAATTTACGATTTGAGAATTTGAAAATTTGAAAATTTGAAAATTCCCGCTTTAATCAGAGCGGAAGTCCCGTAGGGACGATATATTGGTAGAAAGGAAGATTAAATCCAATTGAAGTCCCGTTAGGGACGATATATTGGTGATAGAAAGGGAGATTAAATACAATTGAAGTTCCGTTAGTGACGATACATCGTTCTGGATAACAAAATTAAAATAGCATTGCGTCTCCGCGTCTTGCGTGAGGCTACGAACTTTGTTTAAAAAATAATCACAAACCAAAACCCGAAACATGAAAAACAAGTACGCAAGATTTCTGCTGCTGACCATGGCGCTGCTTTTTTCAGCAATGCTGCAACTCAGTGCACAAACGAACCAATACCTGCATTATGATTGCACCAACCGCAATCATGTTTACGTTGAAGATGGTTCACAATTTATTGCCAATAAGCCGGGTTTTTCCATGGCCGGCTGGTTTTACTGTGATCAGTTGAGCTATGGACAGGCGCTGATGAGTTTCAGGGGCGCATCGCAGGGTTTCTATATGATACAGTTGAACAACGGAACCGTTGAATGCCGTTTCCAGAATTCAGCAGGTACCCTTTATGAATATGTGGCACCCGCCAATACAGTGATCCCGCAGATATGGCAACACTTTGCCTGGATTTATGACGGTACCGCCGTTAAATTGTATGTCAACGGAATCCTGAAAGGCAGCAAAGCCGCTACCGGGAGTTTTACCGCCACCGACATTGCCTTTACCATCGGACGCAGTATTCTCGGTTCACTCGATTTTTACTGGTGTGGCCGAACCGATGAGGTGAATGTATGGTCGAAAGCTCTGACCCAGGCCGAGATCGAAGATATGATGGACAACGAACTGGAAGGCAATGAAACCGGCCTGGAATTGTATTACAAACACAATCAGGGTGTGCCGGGTGGCAACAACACTTCCATCACCAAACTGATATCCGAAGTGGATTCGCCTGCCCGCGACGGTGATCTGATCGACTTCACCATGACCGGGGAGACATCCAATTTCAATGGCACCCTCGATCCAAGTTACCAGGCAATTTCGTTTCTTCCGATACCCAATAAACTGATCAATGATCCGCCGTTTACTGCTGAAGCAACAGCAACTTCAGGTCTGCCGGTTGTCTTTACCATCCTTTCGGGACCGGCAACGGTAAACGGAAACACCATAACACTTACAGGTAATCCGGGATTGGTTGAAGTAGAAGCTTCACAACCGGGTGGCGGACAATATGATCCGGCCGAACCGGTAATACAGCGCTTCAATGTGCTTGACCCGCAATTGCATGTCCCTGAAATTGAAGCCCGCAACCCCCTTGCCGGGGAAGTATCGGTGCCTTCGCTTTCGCAGATACAACTTGCAGCCATCTCCACCATCACCTTTCCGGAACTATTCTCGGTTGCCTGGGTAAAATTCAGGATTAACGGAACAACCATTGATGCCCAGAATTTCTGGAACGGACATTTTACTGCATGGTGGACGCCCCCGGCCTATGGCAGCTATACCATTGAAATCCTTTCGGCCAACAATTTCGGCGCAATAAAAACCGAAACGGTCAGTGTGGAAATTGTCCCTGAATCTTCCGATGTTTCGTCTGTCGCTTTCAGCGATGTCTGGTTGAACCCAAATTCCTATACATCCATTGTTGAAGCAGAACTCCCTTCATTTCTGGGTGCCTATGATCAGATCATAGGTACACTGAATGTGCATTGTCCTACCGGTGGCTGCGGCGAATGGGACAGGGTGGCTTATGTTGAAGCCAAAGACAAGGAAGGTAACTGGATTGAGATTATCCGGTACATCACCCCTTACGGTGTGGCTTGTTCACATACCATAGATCTGACAGACTATATGTCTATCCTTCAGGGAAAAACGGCTTTCAGGGCAACCTGCCCCACCCTCGACAATGGCTTCCTGTATGATCTGACCCTCGATTATATGGCAGGAACTCCAACATATCCATACAGCAATGTAAAACAGATCTGGCGGGAAATCTTCCCGTTTGGGGATTATGCCAACCTGCAGCCGGTACCTGATGCCGATTATACTTTCCCGGAAAACGCAATGGCTTCAAAACTGAAGCTGGTTTCGACCGGTCATGGATGGGGCGATCTGAACAGCAACAATGCCGCTGAGTTCTATGATGCAACCCACGATATTTATGTAAACGGAGTGAAGAAATATTCGCAGCACAACTGGGTTGACTGCAATCCGAACCCCGACGGTTGTCAGCCACAAAACGGCACCTGGTACCACAACAGGGCCGGCTGGTGCCCGGGCTCCATCGCCCAATGGTTTGATTTCAGTCTGAATGAGTACACCAATCTCGACGATATTACCGTCGGCTATACCTTCTACGAGCAATATGTTGACATGTGTCATCCGAATCATCCGGATTGCGTTACGGGTGTTACCTGTACCGATTGCGAAGATGGATTTAACCCGGTACTGGATGTTGCCTGTAACCTGGTATCATTCTCTGAAAGTCCGTTTATTATTGTTGGAAACAAGGAAAATCTGCCATCATCCACAGCCCTGAATGTTTTCCCGAATCCATCAACGGGCGTTTTCGAAGTATCGGTAAATTCAACTTCCCTTATCCGGAATGCAGAAATCACAGTGTTGGACAATATGAGCCGTCCGGTTCAGCAATTCAGCTGGGACGGACAGAATACCCGTATTGATCTTTCAGCCAACGCAAGGGGTTTGTATTTCCTGAAGGTTGTAACGCCTGAGTGGACGGAACTGAGGAAGATTATTGTGAAGTAAGGCTCAGAGCCAGGGCACAGGGCACAGGGCACAGAGCTTGGAATGATCCATCCCTTGTCCTAACCTGACAAATATTACAGAGCTTGAAGCACATTTTACCAAAGTAGGGACACGACATGTCGTGTCCCTACTTTGGTAAAATAATTCAGGACATTTAAGTTGGCCTGATAATTATTCTCCGGACGTACCGAAACCTAACTCCATCCAAACAATAAATTTCATAGCTTGTTATAATGGTTTAATAATCTATTTGACCTTGTCATTATTTATAAACCACCCAAATTCAAGCATATGAAAAATATTTACGCGCTGATTTTTTTTATAAGCAGTTTCTCTCCTTCCTTTGCCCAGCAATTACCCAATCTACCTATTCCGCTTGGCGCTGGCAATGCTGAAGTCTGGAATGGCTCGATCTATCATTTCGGTGGTTCAAACAATTGGTCGGGAAGTATAGTATATCCGCGGATATATAGATTTGACGGGATAAGCTGGGCTTATCACGACTCCATCCCGGATTACAATTTATGGGATGTTGAAACCCTGCTTGTTGGGGATTATGTTTATCTACTCTCAGGATGGCCCAGTGGAGCTACGCTCAACAGACGATATAACATGAATACCGGCGATTGGGTTTATCTGACACCCAGCCCAAGTACCTCTCAGACATGGGGCATTACCTCAGAGGAAATAAATGGCATTATTTATCTGTTCGATTCTAACGGTAATGTGTTTGCATACAACATCGCCACTGACACCTGGGATACAAAAACGCCCAATACGGCAACCGGAACCTGGGATATGAGTTCAATTTTGTTTCAGAATGAAATTTACATTCTCGGATGGAGTAATTCTGCTTTTTACAAATACAATCCGGCAAATGACGAATGGACAAATCTGACCGATTCACCTTATCAGATTGGAGCCTGTGCTTTCGGCATCATCAACAACCTTATTTATGCCATTGGTGGAAATGCAGGGGGTGGAACAGTCGCTTCCTATAGCAGGATATTAAGATACAACATCAATACCAGTGTGTGGGATACTGCCGCCAACGAACTGAGTTCCAAAAGACACTGGATGGCAACGGCTGAATATATGGGAGGATTATATGTTGTCGGTGGGATCGATGAATCAGCCCAGTCAGTCGATATTGTTGAAGAAATTGTACCCCAGGGAACCGATGGTATCAGAGAGAATACCGGTTTGTCAGAAGGTTATCTGTTGCACCAGAATTTTCCAAACCCTTTTAATTCAAATACAACGATCAGATTCACCCTGCCAACCAGATCACCAGTTACTGTTAAATTGTATAATGTATTGGGCTCGGAAGTTGCAACACTGGTTGATGAGATCAAATCACCGGGCGATCATCAGGTTAGTCTGGATGCCGCAGGAATGGCGGATGGGGTTTATTACTATAGTCTTCAGACCGGAAATTACGTTCAGACAAAAAAGTTTCTTTTGAAGCAATAATCAGAGAACTTTTAGTTGGCCCTCGCTTTACCACAAAGTCGGGCAGGTTTTCTAATGCGGGCTTTGTGTGAATAATCAGGAACTAACAACATCTAGATGACTATTTTACACAGCCATCCATCTCAGTTTATTCCTGAATATAAACCACATTCAGTAGTTTTAATGTCAGCGAATTATTGTCCAGAGAAAGAAGCTTCCAGGTATATCCCGTTGTACCACCCCAATAGCCAACCGAAGCATTTATGATTGAATCATGAACGGAATAAGTTCCATTGAAATCGGCTAAGTAAATGGGCGGTGTACCACACCAACCGGCATTTTTGCGTTCAATCAGACTGTCATTATCCCGGAATTTGATTCCATATCCTTCAATCAGGTCCGGTGCTTTTTCATAAACTACAACCGAGTCGGTGTATTGCGGATTAATCCAGCAGCCGATAAGACCTTCAGGAGGCGGTATGATAGGCTGAATCTCTTTTTTACATGCAGCAACTATAATCAGAAGAGTTATACATGATAATATGGCTTTTTTCATAGTATGGCGATTTATCATGTCAGATGCATGGAAATTCATTTGGTTGCAAATGTACCATGAATTCTGATTTTCTTAAATAAACCGGTCAGATCAGGGCATTCAATAATCTCCCGGTTCATTTTTGATATATTTGCAAAAATTAAAAAGAATGAATTCTGAAGATTGGCAAGCGCGCACCCGGCTACTCCTGGATGATCAAAAACTGGAAATTCTCCGGAATGCACATGTGCTTGTTGCCGGTCTGGGGGGAGTTGGTGCCTATACAGCTGAACAATTAGTCAGGGCAGGCATTGGGAGAATTACAATCGTTGATGGAGATAAGGTTCAGGCAACCAACAGAAACAGACAATTACCGGCACTTATTTCCACTACGGGAGTATTGAAAGCTACAATTATGTCGGAAAGGTTGCTGGATATAAATCCGGAATTGAAACTTACAGCCATTTCAGAATACATCAAGGATGAAAGAGCCATCGAAATCCTGGAAAAAGGGTACGACTATGTTGTTGATGCAATTGATACACTGTCACCCAAGGTTTATTTTATTTACCATACATTGCGTTTGGGTTTGCCATT
>CAVTDR010000008.1:0-615094 GCA_963733535.1 uncultured Bacteroidota bacterium | reverse complement strand
CCTTAAGTGCATTTTTATGATAGGTGAATGTATTCCAGCGAATATGGAAACCAAAGTTTAAAATATTACTGCTATTAAGAGCTAATGTATTTCTAACAGTGAATGAAAAATCCTGCAAATTGTTCTTATTTTTTGTTTTATAAGATAACAGTTGAGTATCAGGTGAAGCAGGTTGCATTTGATTTGAATGCCTTGAAGTATCAATGCTTGTAAGTTCACTGGATTGGTTTTCGAATCCTGAGGAGCCTATAATTATGCTTGTAAAAAGGAATGAATCCCATTGTTTTTGCCAATTCAGACTTATCCCATAATTATGTAAGGAAGAAGAATCAGCATTAGCAATGGTATCGGTAAAAGAATATTTGTTAATGTATTTATCTTTCCCGCCATAAACGCTAAAAGAAAGGTTTTCACTATCACTGATACGATAATTGACCTTAGCATTCAGATCATAAAAATGAAATGAGGGTTCACTTACTGTATATGGTTCTTTATATGATGATTGTCTTATTTCAAAGAGATTTTTAGCAAAATATGTCCTGTAAATATCTGAATAAGAGCGCCTACCAGCTGCAATTAATGTTAATTTTGAAGTAACCGGAAGTTCAATACCCATATTTACAGTAAGGAGGTTTATATCAGCAAAGCAGACCGGCTTTGTTCTGTTTCCAGACTTTCCTGTAATATCGATAATTCCTGAGATACGTTCACCATATCGTGAGTCGAAACCCCCTTTAAATACCTGAATATCTTTAATAATATTGGGATTTATGGATGAAAATACTCCATAATAATGGCTTAAATTATAAAGAGTTTGTCCGTCAAACAAAACCATATTCTGGTCACTGGTACCTCCACGAATGCTTAATTCAGTGCTTTCAGAATAACTGATTCCCGGCAATAACTGTAATGTTCTGAAAATATCAGTTTCAACTAAAATCGGCAAATCTGCCAAACGGGCAGGATTTATTGCAACTGAAAAATCCAAATCATCTCTAAAATCTATAATGCCAGGCTTATCCTTTATAATATCTACTGTACGGATAGCTGTAATATTCTGTCTCATAGAGAGATTTATATTCTTATTATTTTTTCCCCAATAAAGAATAGTATCCACAGGATAATAACCAATATAGCTGATAAGAATATGAAACGGATTGGAAATAATATTTTTTATGCAGAATGTACCATTTGATGAAGTCATAACATGAATATTCTGATCAGGTAAAACAATTCCGGCGAATGGAAGCTGCTCACCAGTTTCATAATCGGTTATTGATCCGGTAAGGCTGAACCCAGGAATTGAAGAGGGCTTTTCATCCTTTGTGACTTCAATAATTAAATAACACCCGTGCTTCAATATATAAGTAAATCCGGTATTTGCAAGGAGGTTTGATAGAATCTGTTCATTGTTATTACCTTTAATTTCTTCCTGGGCATAGAGAGTCTTCAAACGTTGCGCATCAAAAGCTACCTTGAAATGGCATTTTTCAGATGCTATTAATAGTGCTTCCGAGAGGGGCGTATTATTACTAAAAGTAAGTTTTATATCCTGCGAATAAAGAACAACAGGTTCAATGTTCAAAAGAAGGACAAACCATAATAATTTTTCATTCAGATTTAATTTTAATAATAATCGTGCTATTGCTTCCAATCTCATAGGTTAATCCCATAGGTATACAAACGATATCCAGTGCTTCTACCAGATTCTTGTTGGAAATGCTTCCGGTAAAATATAAGTCGTTAAGATTTGGTTTTACAAAAGTAACATTATACTGTCTTTCAATTTCATTAAAAATAAAATTCACAGGCGAATTTACAAAACTGAATTCTCCGGTACGCCAACTGCTTGTTTTATAAAGATTCCCATTATGGGTTACCTCAAATAGGTTGTTTATAAGTTTTACAACATCATTAGGCAACAATACTACTTTTTGGGAATTTCTACTAACCAATACCTTTCCTGTGTAACAGGTTACACTGAAATAATCATCCCGTGAAAAAACATTAAATGAAGTGCCCAATATCTTAATTTCTGCATAATGGGTAGTGATTTTAAAAGTACTGCCTTTCTGTATATTAAAGAAGGCTTCACCATCAAAAGATACTGTTCTCTTTTTATTAAAGTCTGATTTATTATAAGTCAAACGGGAATCAGCGTTCAGCGATACTTGGGATCCATCTGGCAAATGGCAATCAGTATGTTGTCCCTTGACTGCAATTACATTTTCAATTTCTCTGTTTGCTAAAAAATAACTTACACATAGCAGAACGATCAAAACTGCAACAGAAGCTGTCAAAAGAATCCATGTCCGTGTACTCCTATGGGCCCTACTATATGGGAATCTGGTATTGGACACCTTTTTCATAAACAGGCTATAAGCTTCCTCTTTTGACAAAGAGGAAGAAATTTTAAATTTCCCGCTAAGCCATAATATTTTTTCATTTGAGCTCATCTTTCTAAAATCTTGCTGGCTTATATTATTATTGATTTTATTTAACATAGCTTTTAATTTTCAGATTTTAATACCTGTTTGCCCTCTTAAAAATGATAGTGCCTTTTCCATTCTCTTTTCAACTGCTTTTACCGTAATATTAAGGCTTTCAGCAATCTCATTGTATGTATAATTTTCAATTCTATTCATTAAAAATACAGTTCTTTTCTTTTCATCCAGTCTGCTTATTGCTTCCTGCAGGTGCTGGTTGAATTCTTTAAGTTCAAGCTCAAAATCCGGGCTCTCGTTAAACAGAGCAGGTTTATAATTCACTGTGAATTTCAAATGGACGTTTTGATGTTCAATCCGATTTAAAAACATATTATTGGCGAGAGTATACAGAAATGATTTAATGCTTTCCAATCTAATTGTTTCACTTTTTTCCCATACTTTCATGAATACATCCTGAGTTATATCCTCAGCAATTCTAATATCACCAGATTTGTAATAAATAAAATTGCGTATAGGTTCATACCAATCGTTAAATACATGTTCAAATTCTATTTTATTTATCCCTCCCATACTTTTTTATTTTGCCGGCTGAAAAGCCTGATTTGATGTTTTTTCAATTAAGGATAATTTTAAAAGCATACCTGTAAAGATAAAAATTCATGGTCTTGAACCTCCTGAGGAACTACCAATAGTAGTAATCACATTCGATACGGTAAACGACTTATAATCAATTCCTAGGGAGTATTCACCGTTATATACGCCATCAGTTATTGTACCGGTTGAGCTGCCTCCTGTCTGAATTGTATATGTCCCATATATTAGATTCATTGAAGAAAATAAAATGGATTGAAAACTATGTTCTGGCGCAAAAGTTAAAATATCTGTCCCATCAGCAGCTTCGATATGAATAATGCTATTGGCGGGGTAACTGCCTGTAAACTTGATAAGGACAGAATTTTGTGTGGATGACATACTCGGAGCCTGTACCATATTCGAGTTAGGCCCGGATAATATCAGAGTCCCTCCAGTAATTTTGCATGTGCCATTATAATCTAAGCCTACATTTACACCAGATGCAGGACCATGAACGACAACTGTACCACCGGTTATTGTTATACTTCCATTGCTGTCTATACCATCTCCTGAGGCGGCATTTACATAAAGATATATACAATTGATATTTATATTACTCTTGTCATCCTGTTCTGTTCTGGAGCCACGTGTTGAATTTATAGCATCATCGGAAGCAAATACTCTCAATTGACAATTTTCTAACATAATGGCAAAGGATTCAATCCCTTCGTATGACTTTAGCACAGACAGTGTACAGCCTTCTATTTTTAATGATTCATCGGCATGAACACCATCATCTCCAGACATAAGTGAATACCAACCTTTACTTACTGTAACTGCAAAATTCGAATGTATGGCATCATCTGCAGAATTGATGATCATGGTATCACATGCAATAGACACACTTGTCAATCCCTTTACCCCTTTTGAGGAAACCGCTGTTGCTGTGTGTGAACTTCCTCCTCCGGATATAAGATTAAAATAACCTCCTGAGATTTGGAGAATCGTATTTGCAGTAATCCCATCTCCGGCTGAGGAAATGGTAAACCTCCCCTTTTCAATGTTAATATAACCCAGGCTTGACGAATTTTCATTATCCGATTTCAATCCATTGCTGCCTGAAGTAACGTTGAAGTTTCCATTATGGATAATCAGATAGTCCTTTCCCCGGATTCCATTATCTACCGCATTTACCAAATAAACTCCTCCTGAAATTATTAGTCCGTCTTTACTTGATATGCCATCTTTACCGTTTGCATCAATTACCAGCTTACCAGTTCCATACAATGTCAAATCCGATTTGCTGAAAACTACTGCATTCGGCTCCTGGTTCTCAGTATCATCATAACTGTAAGATGAACCATCTTTTAATGTATTAATGGTATTTTCTTCTAATTTGATAATTGTTTTAGAGGAGTTTCTTATATAAACGGGGGCACTGTTTGAGCAATATAAACTTACTTCATTTAATATTAATTTAATTGAATTCTTGTCCTCCGAATCAATAATAATCTGACCATCATTAAGATTTCCTGTTATTCGATAAACCCCGGCATCAGTGATTGTAATTTTGGTGCCAGTAATCTGAGCCCCAGAGCCGGTGAAAGAAATGAAAGTATTATTGAATGTGATTTCGTTGATTTCATTTTCATTATATGAATAGTCATCATCAGATTCATGAGCAATTGTGTCAATTGTATCAGCGGTTTCAGTCCAATCAGTTTTGTTCTCTTTTTCACAAGAAAGCCAAAGTAATACTGATAAAAGCGCTAAAACATTAAAATAGGTTTTCATTTCAGTAATTTTATAAGTAAAACAGGTAACTGATTCCTAGCACATACTTGCGTACTGGATCAGAAATATTTATTTCATTATCGATCAATCCAAATAGTTCAATGGCATTATGTTTCTTTTTGTAATTCAATGCCATAGAATATCTCATTTTCTCGAATTGATTACCTTCTGGTTCATTGAATTGGTAAAATGATTCAACAGAAAATGACGGATTTATGAAAAAGTCAGGCGTATAATAAATAATTTTCAGGCGACTCCTCCAGGTAATATCAGGATTTACATGGTACATGTCAATCATCCCACTTGATCTTATCCTGTCGGTTTCATCCTTGGTGGTATACTGAATCCTTTGACGAAGCGAGAGACCAAAGTGTCCTAATTTAAATTTTCCCTGAAAGAATACATAGAAACGGTTCCGGACCTGATAATCGGAATATTTGTAGTCATAAAAATCTATTAATTGATAGGCTGCCCCGGTTTCCAGATACTTGTTAAAGTTAAAACTACCTTCAAATTTCACACTCCAGCGATCCACAGCTGATGCATTTTTCCTGGTTCTAAATTCTGCATTGGAAAGCAGGTCGAATTTTTTAAGTTTTTTTGAAAAGCCTGCATAAGTCCAAATCCCGAAATCATTAGTTTGCGCCAAATCTGTAACATAAAAAGTAGAACAACAGATTAATAATACAATAGCTCTTTTCACATTTTGGCTACTAATCTTCATCATCTTCTTTTCTATTGCAGGGGTTATCGGCCTGGTTAATTTCAGAATTTGTATTTTCATAATAAATGTTCAGTTTGCAGGTATCTCTTAAGAAGTCAATTTGTCCAATTTCAATTCTATGAATATTATCAATACCTGTTCTTAAGCGTAAATCCTCTTTTAGCAAATTGTAATTTTCAGGTTTAATCAGTTCAATCTTATCATAAGTAATGAGTTTAACTGATTCATGTTTCAGCAGCCATATTTTTTCATAGCCATATATTATACTGATTACAGCCAAATTTGCAAAAATCAGTTCAAGCAGGCTTATTTTCTTGTTTGCCAGCGCATTGATAACGGATATGCCTATGACAATGAACAGATAGGTCATTTCCTTTATGGGCATGGAATCGGTTCTGTACCGTATAATCCCGAAAATGGCAAACAAACCCAATGCAAATCCTAGTTCAAGCTTTACACTTTCAAGAAGAAAACATAAAAGAAAAATAACTGAAGAAATCAGGAGATATGTAAATAGATAATCTTTCCTTCGGCTGACAGTGTAATACAGACAGCGTGCAATAATCATAATTACGGCTAGATTCAAAAAGAATCGTGAGACCAGTTTAACCAGATCAGTGAGATTTGCAATTTCCATACCCATAGCATACTTGCCATCATAAATCCATGTTATATTGCTCATTTTCAATTTTTTTTAAGAGAAGAATATTTGGTTTAAATGCTTTGTTGCGTGGCAGATCATATAATAAAGCACTGCCTATGCAATATTTGCTAAATCCATGGGGACGGATCTCATTGGTTTTCATTTTAATTGCTAGTGGTGATTGATTGGTATGGCCCTCTTTTTTTAGTTCTGCTATAGCCAGGAAGGGCAAATGAAGAGAAGCCCCTTTTTTATTTGAAAATGAAATACCATAATCAATAGTTACCCGTTCCTTGCATTCCAGACTTACTAAAGTAATTCGTGTGAAGCGGTTGTTCAATACAGGGAAAATACGGTCGAATTCATCAGGGATAAAACCTTTCAAAAAATTTCTGGCCGTATAACTGTATTTCTCATCAATAAGGTCATTCTGAATCCGCCATTTAATAGTACGGTGTTTGTTATTTTTTCTTTTTACCTCAAGAAAGGTTGTACCTGTTGATTCATATGTGCGGTAGCGGATTTTATGCCTTGCCAGTTTACCTTTCGCCTGATGATTGAAAAAAGTATGTTCCTGTGTATCCAGATAAGTAGTTTTGTATATCATGTCTCTGACCTTGTTTATTTCCAGAATATGGTAATTATCCTTCAACATCGAAAGCAAAGCGGGCAATTTCCAACAGGGGAAGATATATTTTGTATCCCTTCTGTTCATAAACTCTACCCCATTCATTTGTTTCAGTCCTATTGGTCTGAATTGCTGCAATAAATCACAAATACCTAAATTCATTTAGAATTGATTTTCTTTAATCTTTAATACAGGAAAGAATAAGGTTACCCTAAAACAAAACGCTTGAACAGGAAATTAAAAGTTTAATATATTGATTCGGAATATTGAACATGAAGAGGATAGAAATATGAATCTATTAGGTTTTTTCTTATTTTTCGTTTCAATTACAAATGGGTAATTCCAAAAAAAATCAACATGAACCGAATTGACAGAGTCTCCGCCATTCTGATTCAACTGCAGTCGAAAAAGTTTGTAGGCGCAGGAGAAATAGCCGACCGGTTCTGTATCAGCAAACGTACTGTTTACAGAGATATTCGTGCGCTTGAAGAAGCCGGAGTTCCATTAGGTACCGAGCCGGGTAAAGGATATTTTCTGGTAGACGGATACCACCTGCCACCCGTAATGTTTACACCCGAAGAAGCCTCTTCTTTGCTGACGGCAGAGAAGATCATGGAGAAAATGTCAGATAAGTCGATTGATTCCCAATACAAATCAGCTCTTTATAAGATAAAAGCGGTATTGCCTGAAAAAGACAAGCAATATCTGGAAACGCTGAACAACAACATAGAAATTTTCCATTCTCCACCGGCCGTTGCATCTGAGGCTCCGAACAATTATATGCTGACCGTTCAAAAGGCATTGGTAAACAAAAAGACCCTTTGCATCGGATACCGCTCAGGATATAACCATGAGAAAATAGAAAATCGTATGGTAGAACCGGTGGGACTGTGTTTTTACAGCATGGCCTGGCATCTGATCGGGTTCTGCAAATTAAGGATGGATTACCGGGATTTTCGACTCGACCGGATTACGAATCTGACCACTACAGACGTCTCCTTCGAACCCCGTAAATTTAAAACGGTACGGGAGTTTTTTCAGAGCAATCTGGCAGATTTCCGGCTGGAAGAAGTTACTATCCGGATTCCTCTTTCTGAGGTACAGCTCATACAGACCTCCCGTTATTATTATGGTTATATGGGCGAAGAAACGAAGGGCGATTTTGTAGAGCTGAATTTTGTAGCTAACGATCTCGAATATTTCAGCCGCTGGATGCTCACCTTTGCAGATGTGGTAGAAGTGGTAAGCAATGATGCATTGAAGAAAGTGTTTGCAGCGCTGGTGGGGAGGATTGTGAGGAAGTGGGGGGGAATCGGTAATCGGTAGTTGATTAGATACTGGATGCTAGATGCTTGATGCTGGATGTGAGGGCGTGGTGGAGCAGGGGCAAGGAGGTGTGGAAATGAGGAATGGAGGAAGTTTGATGTTATTTTTAAAATGCTGTATGTTAGATGCTAAAAGCCTTCACAAATGACGGTTATATGATTGTCCCCCTCTGGAGGGGCTGGGGGAGGACGTTATAACAATGAACAATGAACAATATTCTGTTGGTTGTTTCCATGATCAAATTAAACGCGTTTTCACCCTTGTCCCCTCCGGTGAAAAGGAAGATTTCTTATATCTTTTTTCTGCAATAAATAATTTGGTTATCAATTGTTATATTTGACTTTATTCACAATATGAACCCAGTTAAAATATGAAAAAAGATTTCTGGAAAAGGGACGGTGTAATAACGCTGGTTGCAACACTGCTGGGTGTATTTCTGGGTCTTTATGTGAATGAATGGAATGCTTCCAGAAATCTCAAAAAGCAAAAGAAAATCGCAACCGAGAATATTATGATGGAGATCCGTTCAAATAAAGAAAAACTGAAGGAATCGGTAGAAAATTATAGCAAAATGCTTCAAACTTTTTATTTCTTTAGAAATACCTTAACCAGCAAAGGTGAGGTTATTTCCACGGTTGAATACATGACTGAATTTAAAGCCAAAAATCCGGGGATACTGAAAACACTTGATTCCGTTAAAGTAGAAGGTGGAAAATACAACTACACCAAAATGAATATGAATCTGAATTATACGGTGGAGGAGGTGGAATTAAGAACCATTGCTTGGGAGACATTGAAAAACAGTGATGTCATTTCGACCTTTAGTTTTGATTACCTGATGAAACTGGAATATATCTATAATTTTATAAAGGATATTTCGCAAACAAACAACATCATATTTAATGATGGAAAGAAGTTCGCACAAAGTGATCTGGGTGTTCTGGATAATCTGATTTTTAATACAGAGTTGGCAATTGACAGTGAAAAAAAGTTGATTGAAGAATGTAATAATTTAGAGAATAAAAACGGTGAATAGCGGTCAGCAGTCAGCAGTCAGCAATCAGGGATTTCTCTGCTAGGCGGGGGAGGCTAAAAGCCTTCACAAATGATGGTTATATGATTGTCCCCCTCTGGAGGGGGCTCAATGTCGTTAAGTTAAGCCTATATACCCTTAGAGTTTATTGTTCGTCGTCTTCTTCTTTTTGAAAGATCAGTTCTTGGAAAGGATCTGTTTAGCCTTACTACTTCTAATCTTTGATTAATCAAATGAAGTAGTTGTGTAATAGTTTTTACAAGTTTATTAGAATAAAAAATGTCTAATAAAAAATCTTTGGTTTTAGCCAATAACTGAGTTTTATTAATTTGAAGTTTATGTTTTGATTTCTTATTTTTTCTTGTTTGATTTATTCCCTGTGAGCCTATCATAGAGGCCATATTTAACATAAATACCTTAGCATAAAAGTCTTGTTGAATGGCTTGGACAGTCTTGCCTGTAAAGTGTTCTATATGCAATACATTTTTAAACAGTTTATAGCTTTCTTCTACTCCCCATCTCATATTATATAAAGCACTTAAATCATCTAAACTAAAGGTTTCTCTGTCGATTAGGTTAGTAGCCAATATTTCCTTTTCACCTGATGGTAGTTGTATTGATGCCAATCGTAATCCTTCCAATTTATTTGGAATGCTATATTTCTTTATTTTTCCGAGTTCTTTTTTGGAACGCCTTTTTAAAATCCAATCTATATCACTTTTACCTTCTGTTATAAGATCTAGTCCGTCTTTCCATGATGAGCTCAATCGAAAACAAAAACGAAATTTTTTTTGCATTAACAAGCCTATTAACCAATGGCTTGGATATCCTCGATCAAAGACCAGAATATCTTTTGCAGGATCCAATTGTGATAAATGATTGACAGCTAATTCTTTTTCACAACTGCTATATGGGGCCACGATCGCATCTAGTATCAATCCATTGCAAACATCATAAGCAAAGGAACATTTAGCTGTTATTACACTATCAAATTGATTTTTTGCAACACCAAATTCTTTTTTCAATTCCTCAGCATTTGGCAAACCCAGGGTACTGCCATCAATTGCGACAACCCGATGTTCCTTCCAGTATTTTTTGAATGGAGCATTTTCCTCAAAATAGGTTAATTGTGTTTTGGTAAGCTCGATGAAAGCTTCAGGCTTTAATTTTCTCCTTGATTGTGTAAAGGCACTTTTTGAGATAGATTCAAATGAGGTAGTTGACTTTGAAATGGCTTTATAGAATCTGTCCAGTTCTGTTTGAACACTAGGTCGTGTAAGACTCATTAAAACAACTAGTAGATCTTTGAATGTTAATTTTCTGTTTCGGGTAAAAGATTCCGAAGACATCTTATTTCTATCGATAAAACCTTCATTATCAATAGTTTTAAGTGTGTTTTTTAAAAGCCCTTCCACGAAAAGGGCTTCAATCATTACTTTCTTCTTATTATGACATAAAGATAACAAATAAATTCATAAAATCCTTAACTTAACGACATTGGGAGGGGGCTGGGGGAGGAGGTTTTCTAAAATTTTATTTTCATTTTCATTTCTCTTATTATTATGCGTAAATCTGCGCAATCTGCGCGAAATATTTTATCCTGTCTGCCTAAGCTCTGCTAAGCGTAGTTTTTTTAACCATAGCCGTCAACTTAAGGCCTTGAACCCTTGCTTGTGCCCTTACAGGGCTCATGTAAGAGTTTGAATCATACACAGGGCGATGCCCTGCGCTAGTGCTAAAGCCCTTTCAGGGCACTTATAAAGGTAATATCCTAGCCCTGACAGGCATATGCGTCAACTTAAGAAGGTATTTTCTATGAACATATTGAAGTTCAGTCGTTTTCGTTTGTCATATGCGCAATACCGTATTATTGAATAAATTTCGGGAATCACATAATTGTTAATTACACGCCAATGTTTTAGCAAATCAATCATTTTGTTGCCGTTATTCATTAAATAATTACAAAATTTTAGCAGGCTTAAGTGCCTGCCATACTTGATAAGGATTAAGGAATAACAAGGTGTATAAATCAGGTGTATATAAGAGACAATCATGATAAGTCTTGCTGTCATTAGTATATTAAGTTGCATTAAAGACACATTATGGATTTTACTAAAGTTCATGTGACTTTTAAACATTTTAAACATGTTTTCGATTCTCCATCTTATTCTATAAATCTGAAGGATTTTATTTGTATCAGCTTTTGATTGGGGTATTGTAGTAATAAAAATAGTCCAGGACATAAGAAATAATAAGTCATTAGAGGGATTATGACCCCTCATTTCTTTCTTTGCTTTCATTCTCCTAAGATTGGCAATTTCTGGATTGACAGGTATTGCAATTAGCCGTACTTTCGTTTTTTCATCATCGGACAAACAAACTTGCATATCCAAATTATTATGTTTTTTCAACAGCGATACCATATGGATAGTCTTCCCATTATGCGGATGAGTATAGGTAGATTTGAATTTATGACGAAAAATGCAATCAGCGCCTGATTTGGTATGACGGCGTATCTCATCGTTACAGCTATATCCCCGGTCTCTTAAAACAAGGTCGCCTTTTTCTAACTCTAATTCGGGAGCTGCTGTTACATCGTTTTTGCTATAAGGATCGATGGAAAATGATAAAAACCGACCTGATAATAGTTCGTATATGCACTGAATCCGGGCATTGCAGACAGAAGTGTGGGAATTAGAAACACCTGAGAAAATATCAAATAAACGCAGAGGTAATTTAATGATAGTGCTATCTTGTATAATAACTCTTTTATAGGAACCCGCTTTAATTAGAGTATGTATATGCTCTTTGTCGCATCTTCTTTTAAGAATATATGCAAGAATAGATTGTAAAAAAATGACACAAGGCGTGTTAACGCGTTTCCAAAATGCTTGTTTACTTGCACATATGTTATATTGTGCATGATGATGTGCGGCAAGGTCATTAAAGCTGGGTGAACCGGCAATGGAGGTAAAACATATGTCAGCTAAAAATGAAGCTGGATCAATCTTTTTACTTTGCCTTTTCATAAAACCACATTCAAAGGCTATTTTTCTGAGCTCTTGAAATGGAATATGGCTTAAATTTAACGAATCAGCTTTTGCTGAAGTCAGAGGGTTTTTTTATCATTTTAATAAACTTTTTTAATAAAACATAGTTTATATACTATTAAATATAATAAAAAATGGGATACAAAATCAAAATCCAACGTGTTGAAAGAGGTTCAACAAAATCATTTTATATAAATTTTCCAGCTGCAATTGCTGAAGCAGGTGAAATAGAAAAAGGTGAAGAAATGGAATGGTTTATTGAAGACAAAAACACATTTGTACTTAAACGAATCAAGCCTTCTAAATCCTTATTAAACAAATAATTAATGGAATTAGGTTGACGCGTATGCCTGACAGGGCACCAGCATCAGCACAGGGTAACACCCTGTGTAAATGATAATGCGTTGAATATTAGACCTGAAGGGGCGTAAGCATTGCTTAAGTTGACGGCGATGGTTTTTTTAACTACGCTTTTTTAAACTGTAGTCTCCGGACTACCATTCAAATGATTTACCATAAGATTCTTTTAATGGTTGGGATCAATACAGAACCAACAAAAGAAAAAGGGTAAACACAAAGCCCACGAAGGGAAATCGTCACAAAGTGCACGAAGTGAAGCACACAAAGTAAGTAATGCCGGTGGCATTACCAGGGTGCAGGTAGTGAACATATGGTCAGATTTGTAAAGCAACTCTTTTTATTCTTTATACTAATTTCCTTGAACGTGTTTTTTTCAAATACCGCAGGTATTTGCCTTAGTGTTCTTCTTTGTGGTCTTTGTTTGTGCCGTGAAGTTAGAG
Source organism: uncultured Bacteroidota bacterium (assembly GCA_963733535.1). Classification (GTDB taxonomy): domain Bacteria; phylum Bacteroidota; class Bacteroidia; order Bacteroidales; family UBA10428; genus UBA5072. Next base: position 602,076 of record CAVTDR010000008.1, on the reverse strand, counting down.
AATAGACTGAAGTTCTTTAACATGCTGTAATAAAGATGATACAATTGAGGAGGCTAACCTCAATGAAGTATCGGTAATGCTGTACAGGCAGGATTACCAAACCACTCTACGCTGCAAAGGTCGTAAGACTGCTGTGGTGAACGGATAGAGAAAAGGCTCTCAAGAGTCAGGTAAGTTATTAAGAGATGAATGCAAATGAATCGCCGATGAAGTGACGAAATCGCATAAGTTGTAGGGCAAAAACACATTGTGCAAAGGATGTAGTGATAAGCATAGCAGACACCTGATTTACTGGCTGTGTGCCCACCGTTATACAGGCGACATGACTTAATAACAGGCTTTATTATAGAACACGGGATCTCCATCTTAAGGGACATCGGATTAGAATCAGATGAAAGATGGAAGTCGGACAGTGTCATAGTAGTAATGACATCTGGTGAAAGCCAGAAAGAGCGAAGGACACTGGTCATTCAGTGGAAATTTAAGTAACAACCTCAAAAGGGGGATGATTATGTTAAACGTACACGTAGAGAAAACAGTACCAATTGAGTTCAGGCAGGTGGTAAAAGCCTACTGGAAAGTAAGAAAAGGAGGAAAGGCAGCAGGGATCGATCATGAGAGCTGGACGGAATTTGAAAAGAATACCGAAAAGAACTTGTACGTGATCTGGAACCGGCTGTCCTCTGGCAGTTACCATCCGCAGGCAGTCAGAGAGGTAGAAATACCAAAGAAAGACGGGAAAAAGAGAAAATTAGGCATTCCAACACTACGAGACAGGATAGCACAGCAAGTAGTGAAGGAACACATGGAAAAGCAGGTAGATAAGCTTTTCCATGAAAACTCTTATGGTTATAGGCCATTAAAGAGCGCACATCAAGCGGTTGAACAGGTCAGGAAGAACAGTTACAAGTACGACTGGGTCATCGACATGGACATCCAAAAGTTCTTTGATGAAATTGATCATGAGTTAATGTTGAAAGCGGTGACGCATGTACTGGAAGAGAAGTGGGTCAAGATGTATGTGGAGCGATGGTTGAGTATGCCAATTATGAAGAAAGACGGTACCCTGGAACAGAGAAACGGGAGAGGGACACCGCAAGGAGGCGTAATCAGTCCATTATTAGCAAATCTCTACTTGCATTTTACACTAGACGCTTGGCTAGAGAAGCATTATCCGGAAGTAAGTTTTGTTCGGTATGCAGATGATGTAGTAATACACTGTAAAACCAAAGAACAAGCAGAAACTGTACTTGAAGCAATAAAGATAAGGCTTAACGAAGTCAAGCTGGAAATCAAACAGGAGAAAACGCACATCGCATACTGTAAAGATTATAGACGCAAATTAAAGCATGGTACTGTCAAATTTGATTTCTTGGGATTTAGCTTTCAGCCAAGAGCCCGTAAGAGCAAAATTGATGGGAAATCGTTCACTGCCTTCACCGCAGAAATCAGTCAATCCAATCAGAAGAAAATCCGAGACGAAATCAGAGAAGCGCCTGTGTGGAAGAATACGAGTGGGGAAATAGAGGGCATCGCTGACTACTTCAACAGTAAACTTCGTGGCTGGATAGGCTACTATGGTCCCTACAGTAAGAAATGCCTTAGAATTACGCTTCTTCACATAGATTATAGGATCGCAAAGTGGTTGCGTAAAAAGTACCGTCTTGGACTTAGAAAAGCTGTAAATAAACTCAACTTAATGAAATCGGAGAAACCCTTTTTGTTCTTTCATTGGGAATCTGGTATTTGTTGATATTCTAAAGAATGGCACGAGCCGTATGACGGGAGACTGTCACGTACGGTTCTGTGAGAGGCTTAGGGGTGTAACTCCCCTTTGCCTACTCGGCGACGATTTCACCCCGTGCCCTTCGTGTTAAAACCATTATATATGCCAACTGCATATCTGATAATACTGTTAAAAAAGTAACCTCCTGGCGAAATACCGTACCTCCTTTTCATTATATTTAATGCCAATTGGTTAAGAAAAAAATATACAGCATGCATGACGTCAAACATTCCATATTGGTTCTAATCATCCTGTTGATTTGTACCACGTGTGTCAAAGCCGATTCAATCGGTATGGACACATTGATGGATATAGAGCTAAATGGAATTCCTCAGAAGATATTGATCAAATCCAATAATTTAGACAACCCGATTTTGCTATGGCTGCATGGTGGACCCGGAACATCTGAGATGCTGATAACCCACCACTGCATGGACAGTTTGATGGCTTTTTTTACCATTGTGCATTGGGATCAGAGGGGATCTGCATTATCCTATAATGAAGTAATCAAGAGTACTGATATATCATTTGACCAGATTTTCAATGATGCGATCAAATTGACAGATAGTTTGAGAAAAACATACCATCAGGATAAGATTTTCCTTATCGGACATTCATTTGGAAGTGTCCTGGGTATACATCTGATTGAAAAATACCCCGATCGTTATTATGCCTATGTGGGTATGGGACAAGTGATCAACGACAGCAAATCAAGGGAAATAACATATAAATGGCTTGTAAGGAAGCTTGAGGAGGACAGAGATACTGTTGAAATTGCCCGGATCTCCGGCAATCATAATATACCCAGAGAACTCATCACCAGATATAAAGGAATTTTTTATAAAGGGAAAACCCTGTTTGATGTTATAAAAGAGTCGCCTTATTATTATGAAGGGTATTTGGACAATTACACAAAATCTATGAATTTCGTAAGAGAATCGATGGGTAGCAATCCTTCAACATTAGATAAAGACATTCAAAGGGATATTCTCAAATTACAAATACCGGTTTATTTTTTTGAAGGCAGGCATGACCGGGTGGCTGCATGTGCTCCTGAACTGGTAGTTGATTATACAAAAAAGCTTGATGCTCCAAAGAAAGAGATTGTCTGGTTCGAAGAATCTGCGCATCATCCCAATATTGATGAGCCTGAGAAATTTCAAAAAATGTTGATTGATAAAGTCTTAAAAGAAAATATCCCTAATGCTCCCCGTTAGGGGTAGTTTTTTAGTAATGCGTATTCTAAGCCACGCAGTGGCAGTATATTTCAGCTCCCTGCTAAGCGTAGTTTTTTTTAACTACGCTTTTTATAAACCGTAGTCTCCGGACTACCATTCAAATGATTTTCCATAAGATCCTTTTAATGGTCTGGATCAATACAAAACCAACAAAGAAAAATAGTAAACACAAAGCCCACGAAGGGAAATCGTCACAAAGTGCACGAAGTGAAGCACACAAAGTAAGTAATGCCGTTGGCATTACCATGGCGCTGTATCAGGGGTTTCACCCCTTTAACCCCACTTACTTCTTTGCCATTGCCGCAAAGAAGTAAGCAAGAAAAGTCTAGACAAAACGATCCCCACCGCACTCTGCCGGAAAGCAGGAATTTCTAATAAAGTAATCGCAGCACCGTACACCAATCATTTTTCTATATCGATAAATTGATTCGCATTGTCCGGTCCTGCTGAAGCCAAGGCCCTTTATAAGAAATTCCAAGCCTTCCGTCATTCACATCCACACCGGTTCCGCGTTTTGTCGCGGCCACCCCACGGTGCTTTGATTGAGGACTGAAGCTAATTTGAATGTTGCAGTACCCATTGCTCAATACTTATTAAACCGGAATCTGGAGCAATTTGAGAATTTTGTGAAGATTATTAAAAGGGCAAAAGATGCTTGCAGACCGCTGATTGCAGACAAGCTCATCCCCAATCCCCTTCTCCCCTCCGATTACCGATCACCGATTACCTGATTACCGGTTCTCCACCGATTACCGATTACCCGATTACCAACTCACCATTAACCGATCCACCGCTGTTCAAAAAAACCTCCGCCCTCAAGAACATCCTCACACCCTTTTCATTATATTTACTTCAGTTAATGGCCAATAAGTTAGGGAGAAAATGTGTGCCGGGCCCTGTTTGCCGGATCTGAGAAACAGCAGGAAATGGATAACTGTTTTGGTTAAAATGAACACACCAATAGTATGTTTGTTATGCGCTTTTTACATCTTAAATGCACTTAAGGGTATTTTATTAGGACGTTAGGCACAATATTGAAAATCAACACGATCACTCATGGACAAAAACAATTTAGATAAAATTCTTGATTTGCATAAAGCGCAACCTGTGGGCCATGGATATATAGATATAATCGTGTCAAGAGAAAATTATAAGTCTTTTATTAGAGACCTAATTGACAACGATTTTACAATCAAAAGTATCAGTTGGTGGGAATGGTGTCCGAATGGGAAGGAATGTGAATATGGACTTGGTGGACCTGAGAGTAATTTTTACAAAGGTTGGTTTTCTGAACTTCCAATTGATGTTGATGATATTAAAACATTTGAGAGCTTAAAAAAGGATGATTCAATTGAAAAAATATTTAATTTAATCGAAACAAAGTCAATTTCCTATCCAAACGAAGAGGTAACATTTAAATTAAATAGTTGGTTAACACCTGCAATATGGTTAGACGTCCCAAAAGATTGGAGAAATAAATACTGTGCCTAACAGCGTGTATAATCCATTGCTGGCAGCGGGTTGCGTAAGTCCGCTCTTTTGGTTACCTTGTGGTAACTCGACAACAAAGCGCTATGGCAACGCAACGGCTCATACACGCGGACGTTAGCAAAAATTACAGAAAAGGTACGTTGACAAAATGATTTAAGCTTAGATTTAGTAACTTCGCAATAAATAACATGGATATGACAGCGATAGAATTGAAGACGGTGCTTGTCAGGAGGATATCTGAGATCAATGATATCTCATTTCTTAAGGCTATCAAGACAATTCTTGATTCAAAGACTGATAAAGAGATACTTACACTAAATTCAAAACAAAAAGAAGAAATTATTGCATCTCAAAAGGAAATTGATAAGGGACTATATATTGAGCATGATGAGCTGAATAAAGAGGTTTCTGAATGGCTAAACGGAAAATAGTTTGGTCTCATAGAGCCAGAATTAAGTTGTATGAAATTCTTAAATTCTACAATGAAAGGAATCAAAGCAATTCTTATTCAAGCAAACTCTATAAAAAGTTTACAAAAGAACTAATCTTACTTAAAAAGCATCCAGACTTAGGCCTAAATACAGAGATCGAATCTGTAAGGGGATTGATAACAGGAGGATTTATAATCTATTATCAAATCAAAGATGCGATGATAATTGTTCATTATATTTGGGATTGCCATCAAAATCCAGAAGACTTAAAGATTCTTTAAATAGTAACTTTTGCTAAATGCCGGTCATACGCTATTGTCGGGTCGAGGGGTTGCTCACGCTGGTTCATTTGCATAACTTGTGGGTAAACTCAAACGTTTAATACTTTAAAAAACATGAGACGCAAATTCAGGATAGCATTCACGGTACTGATCATAACCTGTTCCGCATTAAATTCCGGTAAAGCAGAGGAATACCTTCCTGTGGATTCTGCAATTTATGAAGTAATTTTTCTCCAGGACAGTTTATTGTTTCATGCATTTAATTCAGGGGATTTTGAGCAGTTCAAGCGCTTTTTCTCGGATAATCTGGAAATTTATCAGGATAATATCGGAGTAAGGGACTTTGAGCAATCCATGCAGGCCTTTCAGGGCCTCTTTCAGGGAAATTACAAACTTACCCGAAATTTATTAAAGGAGACGCTGGAAGTCTATCCAATAAAGGATTATGGTGCTATTGAAACGGGGCAGCACACCTTTTGCCATGTTGAGAACGGAAAAATTGATTGTGGAACGTATAAATTTGTTCATATTTGGGAAAATCAGAATGGCATCTGGCGTATCAAAAGGATCATTACATATAATCATTAATAACGTATGGCGGGCTTTGCCCGGGATCTGCAGCAATGTGAGCATTTTGAGAAGGTTATTAAAGGCAAAAGAAGCTTGCCGACTGCTTAGTACAGACGCAAAATCTTGCGTTTCTACAACCGATTACCGATTACCCTATTACCGATTACCTGTTTTCACCCCACACTCACCTCTCACTCTCACACATCCAGTATCCAGTATCTAGCATCCAGCATCCATCATCCCCCCTCCCAAATCATCCAAGCTGTTCAAAAAAACACCCACCCCCAAGAACATCCTCACACCCTTTTAACTATATTTACTTCAGTTAAAGGCCAATAAGTTAGGGAGAAAGTGTGGGCCGGTTGCTGTTTGCCGGATCTGAGTGATAGCAGGAAATAGAAAACTGTTTTGGCTAGATAATGCAAGTTTGTTTATTGGGAGCTTTTATATCATAAACACACTAAAAGTAACTTTATAAGAGAAAACTGTCACCGGACCAATGAAAAAAAACCTACTATCTAAAGCATCAATATTTTTGAGTTTTATAACCATTCTGATTGGTTTAAATATCAATCATGACATTGCATTGAGATATCTATCCTCTGATGGCAAAACTCAAGCTTTGTTTGGGATAACTGAAATATTAAGTTTTAGTTATAAATACTATTTCCTGATTATTAGCCTGATATCAATAGTACTCCTTATCTTTTCATTACGAAAAAAGGAAAATAAATTAATGATTGGTTTTGCCTTTGGTTTAAACATTCTTTCAATCTTAATAATCGTTTTAAGAATTTGGAGATTGATGATATAAAAGTATAATTAACAATTGCTAACAGCCGGTATAAGCCATTGCTGGCAGTGGGTTGCAGTGGCTACAACTCTTGGCTAATTTCTGCTAACTAGACCCAAAGGCGCTCTGAATCACGCAACAGCTCTATACCGGCGAGGCGTTGTAGCACATTATAAAAAAAAACCACAATGAGACTGATACTTCACATATTAATTTTTTTGATTTCAACTAATTCATTTTGTCAATCATCGAATGATAAGAAATATAAATTGATAAACGAACTGATTCGAGACAACTATTACGATAAAATTGTTCGACTAGATAGCCTGCCTTGTAATGATAAATTTATTATTGATGGTTCGTATGTACAGCAAAATAGAGAATTGATAAATGCTTCCTTGACAGAAAATGAAATTACTGATTTTTTGACTTTCTGTGATTCTTCAAGATGTTTCCTGCCAGCGGTTAAGCTAGAACAAACTATCAAACTATGTGATTCCACTTCCATTCATATAACTGATTTAGACAATAGATTAAACATAAATAGATACAGAAAAAATACTTCATTTAAATGGCATCCCGAGAAGATTATAACAAAAACAAAGGGGAAAGAATATTATGATTTATCTTTCTCAGAGCCTTTAATAAATGACAAAGAGACAATAATGATAATTCATATTATTAGTTTTATTGGAAACCAAGACATACGAGGTAAGACTATTTTATTTAAAAAGATCAATTCTAAGTGGACGAGAATATGTGTTTTACATGCCTGGATTACATAAAAATAGATAAAAAATAACGCGCTACAACATTGTTCTAAGGCAAAACCAAATCTTTAACAAAAAAATCAGACGGCAATTCCATTATGAACGACATAAGGTGTTCTCCTTTTGATAACGGAAAAAGGAGGGGAGGGCACAATGATCAGGGGTTTCACCCCTATAACCCCACTTACTTCTTTGCCATTGCCGCAAAGAAGTAAGCAAGAAAGGTCTAGACAAAACGATCCCCACCGCGCTCTGCCGCAAGGCAGGAATTTCTAACAAAGTAATCGCAGCACCGGACAATGAACTAACCTTGAAGAAATCAGGCAGTCTTCTCTGTCCAGTCCTGCTAAAGCCAAGGCCCTTTGTAAGAAATTCCAAGCCTTCCGTCATTCACATCCACAGCGGCTCCGCGTTTTGTCCCGGCCACCCCACGGTGCTTCGAATAGGGTTGATGTAATTCGAAGGTTGCTTTACCCATTACTCATTACACCAGGATCTGCAGCCTTATTTAAAGGGCAAAAGAAGCTTGTAACCACTGACAGCTGACCGCTGATTGCTGACCGCTGACTGCTATCTACCGATTACCGATTACCGGCTGCTCACCGCTTACCGATTCCCCCACCGATTAACTATTCCCACCCCACACTCACCTCTCACTCCCACACATCTAGCATCTAGCATCTAGCATCCAGTATCCAGCATCCCCCTCCCAAATCATCCAGTCTGTTCAAAAAATAACCCACCCCCAAGCACATCCGTCCCCCCTTTTCATTATATTTACTTCAGTTAAAGGCCAATAAGTTAGGGAGAAAATGTGTGCCGGGGCCTGTTTGCCGGATCTGAGAAACAGGAGGAAATGGAAAACTGGTTTGGTCGGATAATGCATCTACGTTTGTTGGGCGCTTTCTATATCTTAAACAAACTAAAAGGGTTTTATATGGTAGTTAGCACCAATTTTAAAAGACCGCACAGTAAACAAATAAGCTGCATAAATGATTGAATCTATAGAACAAGGAAGAAAAGAAGACGGAAATCGTTCTATTGCTGATAAAATAATTAAGAGATTACATGACCTTGATAAAACAGTTGAAAACAATCAAGGACGTTGGGCATGGGAATTACTGCAAAATGCGAAAGACAGTATTGCGGAATATGATGACAGAACAATTTCAGTTCAAATTATATTAGATTCAAATAATGTTGAATTTAAACATAATGGTATTCATTTTACTGAGCAAGATGTTAGAGGCATAATAAATCAAATTTCTTCAAAGGAAATAGAAGAAGGACAACATAATAGAAGGACAGGTCGATTTGGAACAGGTTTTTTAACAACCCACTTATTATCACGTGTTATTTACGTTAAAGGAATTTTAGAAACAATTAATAAAGATTATTTCACGTTTGAATTTCCATTGGATAGGGATGGAAAACTCACTAGCCATTTAATCCCAAAAATTGAAAACGCTTGGTTAGAGTTTCATAATTCCGCAAAACAAATTTCAAGCAACTATGATAAATCTCTTTATAATACATCCTTTTCGTATAAATTGGAATCAGACGAACAGAAAAGTATTGCAAAAAAAGGTATTGAGGAGTTTGTTAAGCTAATCCCTTTTGTTTTAGCATTTATTAAAAAAATTGACAAAGTTGAAATTATTGATAATACAAGCCATATTACTACTGTTTTTCAGAATACTCAAAAGCAAGCAGATGAATTAGTTGTTTCTATTAAGAAGTTTGAAAATAATTTTGAATCTGAAATTCTAATCTTAACTAAAGCAAATGAAAAAATTGCAGTTGCTTCCTTAGTTGAACGCAATAATACTGGCTATTCAATTCAAAGTATCGATGATTATCCAAAACTGTTTTGTGACTTTCCATTGATTGGAACTGAAACCTTTTATTTTCCAGTTATTATAAATAGCTTTTACTTCAATCCTCAAACTGAAAGAGACGGAGTTTGGTTAAAAGGTAAAAAAGATAGCGAAGATAAGGAAGTTGTTGAAAATCAAAATATTTTAGAACAAGCTGTTGAATTGTTTAGTGAAGTATTGCAGCAGTTATCAAATAACCAGTTTTTCAATTTATACAATATCTCAGAATCTAGGTTACCACTAACTAATGAAAAATATTTTGACGAAGATTGGTATAGGCAATCAATACAAAAACCTATTAGGCAACATATTTTGAGTACTAAGCTTGTTGAATTAGAAAGTGAACCAAATGAGAAAAAGTTAATTTCTGAAGTGTGGTTTCCATTAAAGTCATACAACGAGTCTGTTCAAGAAAGGTTATGGCAATTTACTTATGACTTATTTCCTATTGCTGTTTGTAAGAAAGCGCATTTAACAAGTTGGTGTGCTGTTTCATGGGATGGTTGGAATAAAATAACTTATGCAGAGATTGTAAAAGATTTAGTAGGTCAAGTAAATATCGAAAAACTAAGTCAGTCATTAAGAAAAAATGAACTTGACACTTTTGATTGGTTAAATTTACTATGTAAATTCTTACTTGAAGAGGATAGTAATCTTGTACATTTTGAGAATTCAGCAATTACACCGAATCAAAATGGGATATTTAAAAGGAGGTCAGAACTTAGTATTGATAAGATAAAAGACAAAGAATTGATTAATATTCTTGAACTTTTAGGTGATGATTGGAAAGGTATTTTACTTCATGAAAATGTTGGATTTGGACGCTATTCAGTAAAAGAAAAAAAAGATATTGCAATAAAAATAACGGAGCGTTTACAAAAACCAGCATATAAAAATGATGATTTTGTTAATGCTATCAGCTTACTATCCGAATGGTTTGAAACTAATAAAGAAATTGCTAAAGAATTATTTTCGGAATTGTATAGAAAACGTGCGGAACTTTTTATGAATACAATTTCTGATAAGGAAAGTCTATATAAAGTAATGAGGAGTAAAGCAGGGTTGGCTCAATTATCGCAAGTAGCACAAGCCATTGAAGATAACCCTAAGTTATTGGAAAGCATACAAAAGGCCGAAGAATTAGCCAAGTTGTTAGATGAGTTTAACGCAAAAGATGTTACAGACCTGAAAAAACTTTTGCTACAAGCTCAAAACAATTCAAGTACAATAATTAAAAGTGAAATTACGCAGGACGTTTTAATAAGTTTAGGCGTAACATCAGTTGAAGAATTGGAAGAAGCACTAAAAGATAAAGAATTGTCTTCACGTTTTTATCATACTTCTACACCTAACGTTGATATGTTTTTATATGTTCAAGGATTGATAAACAGGACAAAACTGAATATTATTGCATACTTAGAAAGTCAACCTGATTACGATTGTACGGAATTAGAAGAATTAGCGACAACTGTTTTAGGAGGTATAAGAAAAGAGGGTCTTTCTATACACGTTGTAGTAAGACCTTCCGACAATGGAGAAGTGATTGTATATTATAGCTCGGAGAAAGATACACTTGATTATGCCAATGCAGAATTATGGATTGATAATGGCCGGGACATACCAAGACACTTAACATTAGGTAAGATTTTAAAAACAACAGGGATAAATAAAATACCAGTATAGATTATGGATATTGAAAATGAAATAATTCAAATAATTGGACAACCTGAAAGTTCAACACTGGAGTATAAAGCCGTATTGCCTCCATCCAAAAATATTGCTCAATTAATAAGTTCATTTGCCAATAATGAAGGTGGTTATATTATTTTAGGAGTTTCTGATAATCTAGAAATAAATGGATTAAGTGAAGACTTTCATGCAAACACAATTACACACAAAGCCTTGGACTTGCTTTCTCCGCAACCACAAGTTCATTACAAATATGTTGTATATAAAGAGAAAAAACTATATGTCATAAAGGTTGAGAAGTCAGCTTTGCCAATCACTTTAGAATCGAAAATTTATAAAAGAGTTGGTTCATCCTCGGTACTCACCAATCCAACTGAAATAACATTTAAACAAAATGGCTACCTAAGAATTAAAAGTATAAATCAGCAACTTGAAACATATAAAATTAATGCCACTAATTCAAAAGTTAAAGTTATTGAGCATTATCAGAGTATTCTGAAAATTATTGATGATTTGGGTCAAATATTATATCCAGTAAATCCCGAAACAACTACTTCTAATCAAGAGGGTAAAATTCTTTCTCGTATTTTGTTTTCATCTTTTGTGGATAGCTTTGAAGCATATTTATCAGACCTTTTATATGAAATATTTCTTGCTTATCCGATTACTCTTAAATCAAAGCAACAAGTGACTATCGAAGAGGTATTGAATTGTTCGGATTTACAGGAGTTTGTCAAATACTGGGCAAAACAGAAAATAGGCAAACTTCAGAAAGGAAGTGTAAACGGATTCATTAGCGATAATAAGCAAATAAGCGAATTAGAAGTTCTTGACGAAGCAAAACAAAATGAAATTGAGAAAATATTGCAAATCCGTCATCTTTACTCTCATAGGAATGGGATTGTTGATGAAAAATTTTTGCAGTATTTCGCTGGACAATTTTCGCTAAATACTGAACATCAAATGGCAATAAGTGAAATTTGCGATAAACTATGTTATCTATCGGACTTAATTGACCAAATTGATGTTAAGGCTAAGTCAAAGTTTAGTTTGGCTGGTAGTTATTAATGCTTTGAACTAAAAAAAGATAAAAAGTAAAGAAAAACTGGTGCTAACAAGCGGTCATAAAACGCTGGTAGTTAGGTGGTTAGTCAAGCGCATCACTCGCTGGCAAGGTTCTTATCGGTTGATAGGTTCGCTGCTCCGAATCCCCCAACTTTTCATACCACCACCGTTAGCATACATAAAAGCAGCATAATTGATTAGTTAGTATTTTTTCGAAATATTGAGCCGTGAAATATTAGTTTTGTAATATGGATTATAGATTAGAAAATATCAATGACGCTGATTTTGAACGGTTAGTGAATACTATTTGTCAAACTATTTTAGGTACTGGAGTTGTTGAATTTTCAACAGGAAAAGACGGAGGACGAGACGGAAAATTTACAGGTACCGCTCAAAATTATCCTTCGACCAAAGATAGTTGGTCTGGCAAATTTATAATTCAAGCAAAACATACAGAGAATTATTTAGCATCTTGTTCAGATAATGAATTTGAGAATATTGTCAATGATGAAATTTTCAAAATCAAGAAGTTAAAAGCTAATGGTGAAATCGATAATTATCTTTTGTTTACAAATCGAAAATACTCAGGAGTAAAAGGAGAACGATTATTAGATAAAATCATAAAGGAAACTGGAATTGAGAATTGTTCCATAATAGGGAAAGAAACAATTAATAACCAATATTTAAATTCGAACAAGAATATTGTTAAGCAATTTAGGTTAGATATTAACCATATACAATTTGACTTCTCAGATGAAGAAATTAAGGATATTATCTTAGCTTTCAAAAGCCAACTTCCTGAAATTAAACAAGAAATTAAAGAGGAAGTTGATAAGCTTAAACAAGATTTTACTTTAATTGATAAAAAAGAAAAAAATAAAAAGAATAGGCTTAGCGAAGAATATTTTAATGAATTTATCGTAGGTGAATCATTGATGGATTTTGATAAAATTGAAAAATTCCTTTACAATCCATTAAATGAAGTGTTAAAAGATTATTACTTTGATACAGCGTATGAATTAAACCAGCTAATTTCTTTAAAGAGAGATGATTTTGATTTGTTTGAAGAAATATTTGTGTTTATTTATAAGTTAATATGTGATGGATCAACTCCACTAAAAGGAAGTAAAAGACATGTAATGATTTTCCTTCATTATATGTATTATGAATGTTTAATTGGGAAAAAGGCTGAAAATGATAAAACCAGATAGACATATAAATCCTGATATATCAGTAATAAATATTGGAGCATTTATTTTAAAACAATTAAATGCGTTTTATGATATTAATTACGATGATTTATTAAAAAAGGTCGTTGATAATTTGGGCGCAGAGGCTAAAGAAAATTTTCCATATGCTTTGAATTTTCTATACCTTTTGGGCAAACTTGAATATTTAGAAATAACAGATTCTTTTAAATACAATGCAACTAAGTAAACTATATTGCAATCATAAAGACTTTAAGAATATTACATTTAATCTTAATGAGTTAAATGTAATTTACGCAGATGTAAAGTCTGATTTAAAAGAAAAGAAGAATTCCCATGATTTAGGAAAAACAAAACTTGCGGAATTAATTGATTTTATGCTTCTAAAGGAGATAAATAAGCATCATTTCTTTATTAAAATTAAAGATAATGATACATCTGTCTTTATAAATCATGTTTTCTATTTAGAACTATACCTAAATTCTAGCGAATTTTTAACTATTAAAAGGGATATTGAAACTAATACTAAAATTTCATTTGCGATTCATAATCAAACCACAACAGATTATCTTCCTCCCTTAACTTGGAACAACGAAAATATAACGCTGCAAAAAGCTCGAAATATACTTTCTGAATACTTGTCATTTGATTTCTTTCACAATAAGGATTACAACTACAGAAAATCAATAAGTTATTCTCTTCGCACGCAGGATGATTTCAAAGATGTCTACAAGCTGAATAAGTTTGTTGGAGGGAAAGATGTTGATTGGAAACCTTTTATGTTTGACTTACTTGGTTTTAAAGGAGAATTACTTAGATTAAAATATGATAATGATTCGAAAATAGACGATATTAAAAATCTGATTAACTCATATAAAAGTGATTATTCCGTTAAAGTCGAAGATAGAGACGAAATAATTGCAGAAAAAGCTATTTTAGAAAATGACTATAAGGAAGTTGAGGAACAAATTGATAGATTTAATTTCTACCAAAATGATAAATCTCTTATTATGGAAGGGATTGATGAGATTGAGAATATTATTTCAAATTTGAACACAGACTCTTACAAATTAAACTATGAGCTTGACAAACTAAAGTCTTCTATAAAAAACAACTTTTCGTTTGATATTGATAAGGTTAAAAAGGTTTTTGAGGAAACGTCTATTTATTTTTCAGAGCAATTAAGTTCAGACTATGAAAATTTGCTAGCTTTCAATAAGAAGTTGACAACAGAAAGAAACAAACTATTGAAGTCAACTATTAAGGAAAAAGAAAAAGAATTAAATGACGTAAATTCTAAATTAGAAAAACTTCATCATAAAAGAGTATCACTCCTAACCCATTTGACAGATAGTGATACATTTACAAAATTCAAGAAGTGTCAAAAAGACTTAGTCAAAGTTGAAGGACATTTATTGAAGTTTCAAGAGAAAATCAATACAATTGATTTAATTATCCAAAAGGAAACAGAAATTGAAACGTTACAAACTGGTATTAAATCAACAATTAGTGAGCTTAAAAAGATTCATCAATCAACAGATAAAAATATAAAGTATAATGAAATAAGAACATTATTTTCAAAGTTTTACAAACACATTATGGATGAAAATGCTGTTCTCTCTTGGAATCTTAATACAAATAACAATGTTGATTTTATTTCACCAAAAGTAAAATCAAAAATTGATGAAACTAAAGATACAGCAAAAGATGAAGGTAATACTTATATGAAGTTATTATGTGTAGCATTCGACCTTTCCATTTTATGTACTTATAACAAAGAGTCTTACTATAGGTTTGTATATCACGATGATGTTTTATCACAACAAGACAATGGGATAAAACTTCGGTTATTGGAATTAATAAAGGATATAACAAAAAAATACAAGATTCAATATATACTCTCTGCAATAAAATCAGATTTACCTTTAGATATTTCAAATGAAATTCAAGAATTTAAGGAAAATGAGATTGTTTTAAAACTTCATGATAAAGATATCTCAGGAACATTGTTTGGTTTTGAATTTTAGATAATTACGCGTGCCAACACGCGATGTAAAACATTGGGGTTTAAGTAGTTATTCAAGTATTCTGCCGTACATCAAGTTCGGTGTAACTGGACAAGTAAGTAGCCCGCAATCCCCAACGATTTCATACCGCCATCCGTTGTGCCAGAATCAATAACAGCCCCCTTTCAATATACCTTTAACCCATAAAATCATGAAGTTTATGTTAAAACGAAATCTGGATCAGAATCAGCTGGATTCTGAAAAAAGCAAAATGAGAGTTCATGGGGTTTTGTTTGTTGCAGGATTGATCATTTTCAGTTCCTGTAAAAATCACAATCTGGTTGAGAAATCGGGGCAATGGGATCAGATTTCATATGGAGAATACCTTGTGGAGAATAATACATGGAATGTTCAGGCCATAAAAAGCAAGTGGACAGAAACTATCTTCTGCGATACGGTTAAAGGGAATATGGGATGGAGATGGGATTTCTCAGGTGAAAAGGATGCTCCGGATTCTTTTTTGGTGAAAAGTTTTCCTGAAATCATTTTTGGCAAAAAACCGTATGACAATTACAAATCTACTTCTCCACGACTACCCATAAAGCTGACATCCGCAAACTTCCGGCTCGAATATGAATACCTTGCAAATGCCACCGGTGTTTATAATACAAGTACAGATATTTCATTTTCAGACAGCATCAATCCCGGTAGCAGCAATATCCGATCAAAAATGATGATCTGGTTCGATCATCAGAACTTCCCCTTTTTTGAATCGGAAAAACTGAAACAAGCTACGATTGATGGTCTTCAATACAAAGTATTTGTGGATACTGCACACATAGGTCCCGAAGGCAAATGGGTTTTTATTGCATTACTGCCGGATCATTTTCCGCCCAAAGGCACATTAAATCTGAATGAATATTTCAACTATTTTCTTTCAGAAGGGTTTCTCAATCCCGAATGGTTTTTGTCAAGTATTGAAGTGGGAAGCGAAATAGCATCCGGTAAAGGCGAAATTACTTTTAGAAAGTTTTTGGTCCATTAGGGACCATATATTTAATCTGCCCTTTCAGGGCGCAGGTTCTACGCTGTATCTCTTACCCGAGGCGTTGCCATCGGGCTGAAGTAAATAAGGCTTTCAGCCTAATATTCTTCACCTTGAATGTTTTCTGATTTTACACACACTCTAACTCAACACCAAAGCCCCACACATCCAGTATCAAGTATCTAGCATCCAGCATCTAAAAAAATAACATCGAATATCCAACATCGAACATCGAAAAATGAAGTTTTAGTTCTTCAGATTACATGTGTTGGTTTTACAGCAACGTACGAATTAAAACTGAGCTCATTCAAAGCACCGTGCGCTGGCCGCGACAAAACGCGATGGAGACGTGGCTGTGAATGACGGAAGGCTTGGAATTTCAATAAAGGGCCTTGGCTTTAGCAGGACCGGATATAGAAAAATTCTATTATCATACTGAATGCTCATTATCCGGGGCTGCGATTACTTTATTAGAAATTCCTGCCTTCTGGCAGAGCGCGGTGGGGATCGTTTTGTCCCTGCCTGCCAACGCACAGCCCAAGCCGGGCAGGCAGGTAGACCTTTCTCGGTTGCTGAGCCTGTCGAAGTATGCTTTTGCGGCAATGGCAAAGAATGAAGTGGGGGTCAGGGGGCAAAGCCACCTGCAACATGTTTCTGGAACCATGTGCAAATTTCTATTTATATCCTGACATAGGGTTGTCACTACTTGCTTTTACTTTTAAAAACAAAAAACCATGTGGTTTTTTAATCCATACGCATTTTTTAACCTAAATAATAATTCTATGAAAAAACCTTTCTTGTCCTTTTTACTGGCATCTGTAGCCATGCTCATTGCAGCCATGGCTGTAGGTTACTTATTCGATTTTTTGCTTCCCGTATTGCGTGCTGAGTATAATAACCCGGCGTTGTACCGCGGCTGGGATGATCCGCTGATGTACCTGTACTTTATTCAGCCCTTCATTATTACAGCCATGCTCATCTGGATATGGAACCGGGTGAAGGCGCTCTTTTCGGGGAGTACATCTAAAAAAGCGTTCAATATCGCGCTCATCTTGCTTTTTATTTCTATTATTCCGGGCATGATTATGACCATCAGTAGTTTTCAGGTATCGGTTCTTGCTATTCTTACATGGACGGTGATATCATTTGTAGAGTATTGGGTTGCAGCGCTCATTGTGATTCGGATGAATAAATAAGATGAATAAATGGAGTCAGGCAGATAGCAATATCTGCGTAAATCTGCGAAAATCTGCGAGACCCTTTTTATTCGCATATCCTGCCGGGCTTGGGCTTAAAATATTTCACGCAGATTGCGCAGATCTGCGCAGAAAGAGAGAATGCAAGTTGGTTTTGAAATGCATATTGCAAACGTTTATATTTGAGATTTGATTTGAATCCATGATTCGCAATATTCAGGCAAAGACAATCCTTTCATCCTTTAAAGCGGGCGCCGACACATGGTTTGGCCTCCGGTACAATTTAAATTTGTACCGGGGCTGCCAGCATGGTTGCATTTATTGCGATTCCAGAAGCCTGTGTTATCGGATAAAGAATTTTTCAGATATAGAGGTAAAGGAAAACGCATTGCAACTGCTGGAAAAGGAGATCCGTTCGAAACGTGAAAAAGGAACCATCGGCTTTGGAAGCATGAACGATCCTTACATGCCTCTCGAAAAGGAAAAGAAGCTAACCCGGGGTGCCCTTGAAATTATTGCCCGAAACCGGTTTCCGGTTCATATCATCACCAAAAGCGATCTAATCACGCGCGATATGGATCTGCTTACCCGGATATCCTCGGTATATGCTGCCGTGTCTGTTACCATAACCACGCCTGATGATGGAATTTCAAAGGTGATTGAACCTGGTGCCCCGGTTTCATCGGACCGGTTCCGGGCGATTTCGGAGCTTTCGAAAGCGGGAATCTATTGCGGGGTGACATTTATGCCGGTGTTGCCATGGATCACAGATAAACCCGAATACATCCGAAAAATGGTATACTGGGCAAAGGAGGCTGGGGCGAAGTATATCATAGCCATCATGGGTTTAACATTGAGAGATGGCCAGCGGGAGTTTTTTTATAGTCATCTGGATCATCACTTCCCCGGGTTAAAGACAAAATACGAACAGACCTATGGACGACAGTATTCAGTGAACGCGCCATTGGCTGATCAGTTGTGGAACGAATATAACACTACCTGCGCTTCGGTGCAAATGCCGCAACGCATGAATTTTTACAAACCAGAATCAACAAAGGAATTGAGGTTGTTTGAATGATTGTCAACCAAATGTATTTTAGTACAATACAATAGAAGAAAAACAGTAAACACAAAGCACACAAAGGGAAATCGTCACAAAGTGCACAAAGTAAAGTACACAGAGTAAGTAATGCCGGTAGCATTACTCCTTCCATAAAAAATCCTTAAAATAAGCCTTCTGCAAACACATAGAGACTCAATTGGAGCGGGATTATTGAATAGACTATCGGAACTAAACGCTTATTTAAAATCTGATAATTTGCATGTTACCAAAGATAATTTTGATTAAGAGGTGAAAAGTGGGATTGTGTAGTCAATTTATTTTACTATAATATTAAGAAATTGAGAATTATATGTTAAGGCATACTTGTATAATGCACAAAATCAATTAATTATAAGGCTTAAATTTCGCGCCCATCGTCACCCGGTAACTCCACATAATAAAATTTGTATATTCGAACTACCAAAGCCAAAAACCAATTCCATATGAGCAAGATGAAGCATAGAGTGCTTGTTATTGATGATGAGCCAGATATGCGAGAAATTCTTTCTTATAATCTTCTTAAGGAAGGATATGAGGTATATTCGGCACAGAATGGTAAAGAGGGACTGGAATTGGCGTTTATCTGCAAACCCCATCTGATATTGCTTGATATTGTGATGCCTGGTATGGATGGTATAGAAATATGTGAACAAATCCGTGCTATTGATGAACTGGAAAATCCGGTAATTGCCTTTTTAACGGCAAGATGCGAAGATTATTCCCACATCGCAGGTTTTAAAGCCGGAGCTGATGATTATATTACAAAACCTTTTAAAATAAAGGTTCTTATAAATAGGGTAAAGGCATTGCTTCGAAGATTTCCTCAGAATATTCAGGAAGGAACCCATGGAGAAGTGAGGGATACAAGTAGAATTAATCATGGTGATCTGGAGATAGATCAGGAAAAGTATCTGGTTGTAAAAGAAGGAATTGAAATGGTTTTACCTAAAAAAGTATTTAAGCTTCTTTTATTATTATCATCCAAGCCTGATAGGGTATTCACCCGTGAGACCATTTTTGCCCATGTATGGGGAGATGATGTCATTGTAGGTGGGCGCACCATTGACGTGCATATTCGGAAATTACGGGAAAAAATTGGCAAAGACCGCATTGTGACAATTAAAGGCGTTGGCTATAAGTTTAAATAGCCTTACCTATTATTATATAACAGGAATTTTTCTACTTCAGATATTTTTCAAATCAGGTCATACAAATTCCAGTCTGAGCTATTCCGGATTCATAAGTTACTGTTCCAATTAGTCCAGACATTTTCCACAAAGAGAAACTGCTTTTATCCTGCAAAGATGAACATTGATTGAAACAGGACGGTGCTTTCTGAATAGGATGCATTGCTATTCAATTGTTATCCAATATAATAAATGTTTAAATAACTTTCAATTAAGCTACATTTAATATGAACTGACCCATTAATTAATATTATGTTTTCAGTCAGGTTACATGTGATATAGAATTTTGGGTGTCTGAATTTTTTTGATTCTTATTAACAACCTCTTATTTAAAATCATGAAAAAATGTACCCTGAAACTGGCAGCTTCCGCTTTTTTGGCGATGGCTGCAACGGCTTTGAGCTTTGCTCAGCCTATTTGTTCTTCTTGTGGACCAGTAAGTAGCAGATCGGTAATAAGCCTTTCTACATTAGCTGATGTAGACGGCAATCTTACTGCTACCAATACGGTTCTTAATTGTTCCAATATTTACAAATTGGACAAGCGAATTTATGTTACTGATGGCCATACCTTGACCATTCCTGCCGGTACAATCATTAAAGCAGATCCTGCCACAGTGGCAGCGGATGTTAAAGCCCTGATTATATGCCAGGGTGCGCAAATCTATGCTGAAGGTAACGAAACTTGTCCTATTATTTTCACTTCAACCGCAGATCCGTTGAATGGCAGTAAACCATTGTGTGACCGCCTGGAGTGGGGTGGACTTATTATTTTAGGAAAGGCTGTAAACAATGTGAGATTAGGTGATACGCATCCCTCAGGAGATCCGGTTGCCTATGCTGATGGAGTTGGATACATTGAAGGTCTTCCGGTTCCGGATGCAAGGCATCATTATGGACAGTATCCCAGTACATCTGAGACACGCCAGTTCTACAATGATGACAATTCCGGAGTACTTCGTTATGTTTCCATCCGTTTTGGTGGCAGTATTATTGGTGCTGCAAACGAAATCAACGGACTTACTATGGGTTCCGTAGGAAGCGGAACTGTAATTGATCATGTGGAAGTTGTATCAAACCAGGACGATGCCTTTGAATTTTTTGGCGGCACAGTAAATGTGAAGTATCTGATTGCGCTCGGTCATGGTGACGACTCATTTGACTGGGACCAGCAATATGAAGGCAAAGGTCAGTTCCTTTATGCAGCTTATCTCCCCGGCACTCTTGTAGCCACACAGGGCAGTCATGGACTTGAACTGGATGGTAACGACGTGAATGGCCGTACACCTGTTTCAACAGGTCAGTTCTATAATGTTACCGTTATTGGAAACAGCACAGCAACAAACGTAGCTATTGAAGCAAAAGCTGAAACCAAAGGAGCCGTTGTGAATTCAATTTTTGCAAATTACGCCACTGCAGGGTTAAGAATCGCCACCTCGGGATCCATGCCAAGCAATTATACAAATAATGAATTTGTTGTGAAATGCAATACATTCGTCAATGTTTCCGAAGCAAACAGAGTACTTCCTGCTACCAATCAGGCAAAATTCGATACTGATGGTAATGTGGTGTTAAGTACGCTTGCAGGATTTGATCCAGCATGGGAATTTACTGGAGCTTGTCCGAATCCCACATTCACAGGAAAATTGGATCAGGTGCCGGATGCATCGGCTGTAAATACTACCTGTGCTAAACCTGCTGATGGATTCTGGGATTATGCTCCGTATCGTGGTGCATTTGAGCCGGGTGTTGAACCCTGGACTAAAGGCTGGAGCTATTACTCCAATGTAAAAGTAGGAAGTGTGGATGTTCTTTGTCCCACCGACCTGAATAGTGACGGCACGACCAATACTACCGATTATCTGCAGGTTGTTGGTCAGTTCGGCAGATCATGTCAATAATCGTGCTTAATTCTAAAAAAAATACTAAAATGAAAAAAATATTTTTTGGATTTGTATTAATGCTTTCAAGTCTGATGGCCTTTTCACAAGGTCACCTTGAAAATGTATACGTGGAAGCGGTTCCTGCATCAGCTGCAGCAATAGCTTTAGATCCTTCCCTGACTGGCACAACTACATACAGAGTATTTGTAGATCTGGCCGAAGGTTGGGAAATGTCAGCTGTTTACGGTGAAACCGGAAATGAGTTATATATCAGAACTACTACTACTTTTTATAATTATGAAGGTGGCGTTTTTGCAGGTAGATCAGCAACTACATCTATATTTAATAACGCTGCAGGTAAACTGGATTCATATGTTACCATTGCCAACTTTACAACCAGCCGTCATGGGGTAAGATTAGCCGATGATAGTGACGGAGTTCTTGATGGTTATCTGGCACAGTCACCTGCAAATGACGCTTTGGCCTATACACCCGGAATGGATACGGAGTTGGAAACTGTTTTTGGACCTGAAGCTACCGGTACAAGCTCTATATCCACTTTTGATGGAGCATGGGCAGATCAGACCGGTTATGGAACCACCAATTTTGGTAACGTGGTTTTCCTGGGTCAATTTACAACAAGTGGCATACTTTCATTTGACTTAAACATACAGATTCGTGAAACCGCGGGTACAGGTCTGGTTGAAAAATACACTGCAGGTCCCTCAACCTTCACAGAAATCAATGAGTTCAGGTTCCCTGCTTTACATTACGAAACTCCCACACCGAATGTAGCTCCAACAGTGAATATGGTATCACCGGTTTCCGGAACACATAATGTAGGTACGCTGTTAACACTATCAGCTACTGCTTCGGACGATGAAAGTGTTGTAAGTGTTGAATTCTATAGGAATTCTGTAACTGCTGGTAATAAATTAGGTGATGGTGTGAACACTGCAGGAACCTGGACCATGGCTTCCCAGTGGGCAGTTGTATCAGGAAACTCCAACCTTATGGCTGTTGCCACCGACAATGAAGGCGCTTCAACTACATCTTCCGTTGTAACAATCACCGGTCAGATACCATCTGATCCTGCTCCTTCTGTTAGCATTACAGCTCCTGCAGCCGGCACGATTGCCTGGAGCACCACTCCGATCGAAGTTACTGCAAATGCAACCGACGTGGCACCGGGTACCATTACCCAGGTTGAGTTTTTTGCCGGACTAACTTCTTTGGGTATTGATGCTGTTGCTCCATATTCTGCACAGTGGACACCAAGTACTGAAGGATCATTTGCTATAACAGCAAGGGCTACCGATAATGGTGGCAATAATGTTACTTCAGCCCCTGTTAACGTTACTGTTTCGAATGCAGCTCCAACCTGTCAACTGACAGCACCTGCTTCCGGTAATCTGGCTCCGGGTTTATTCACTATCACTGCAACTGCTTCAGATGCAGAAAATGCTCTTGCCAGGGTTGAATTCTATGTAGGTGGTACCAAACGCGGCGAAGACGCAACTGCACCCTATACATTTGACTGGACTTTTGCTCTTGGATCAACTACAGTGTATGCGCTTGCAGTTGACCTGGGTGGCAAAACCGGACAATCAGCTATCGCTAATATTAATGTGCTTAATGCAGGTGATGATTTCTCAATTCTGGATACGGATGCCAATTGCAACGGTTCCGATATTTTCACCGTTCCTGTAAATGCGATTGCTTCGCTTTCGAATGTAAAAGGTTTCGATTTCATTCTGAAATACAATCCTTTAAAAGTCAGACCCACTGGTAATATCTACCTGAGCAATGCACTTTACGGAACTACAAGTCACATTGCCTCTTTAATTAACACTTCGGATAATGATTCAGCAAGTGTTTCCATATGGTTTAACGGATATGCACCTGCCAATGCTTATTTTACCGGTGCAGGCCGACTGATTAATGTGGAATTTACAAAAACTGCCGGCTTTAGTTCTGTTGATACAGCTATTTTCGAAATTGAAAAAATGCTGGTGAGCAAAACCACATCCACTTATGAATCCAATGTTGATGACGGAAGCTTTAGAACGGTGGCTGATGCCATTTTTGAAGGACAACTCAAATTCTGGAAAAATGATGTTCCGATGTCATACGTATCTGGTACCAACCTTATAACCAGAATATATGCAGACGCAGATCAAACGATGAGTTCGGCAAATCTTGAAGATAATGTTGACGCAGAGGGCAAGTATTCAGTCAATACTACTGGAAATAAGGTATACCATAAAATTGTCAGACAAATAGACAACAGCCAGGATGTACAATCGATTATAGGTGGTGCAGATGCTCAACTGGTTGCCAGGTTGCTGGTTAACGATGCTACTTTCAGACCCAGCATTTATCAAATGTGGGCAATGGATGTGAATCGCGACGAAAAAGTAACAGCAGGTGACATTTCCCAGATTATGCAAAGATCAGTGGCACAGTATGGCGAATTCAGACAGGTTGAAACCTATGATGATAACGGCGCACTTGGCAGAGGTCCTTCGAAAGATTGGTTATTTGCCAAACCTAGTGCCATGTCAGGTACACAATTCCGTATCTCAACCAAATTCCCTAACGATGATCTTTCTGGTTATTCCAGGAGCAGAGTTCCCTTGTGCGATACTGTTTACAGAATTGAGATTACTGCTGATGCATGTCAGAGTATTAAAGATGAATCATTCTTAGGTATTATGCTTGGAGACGTAGATGGAAGTTATGCACAAATTGCATCCAACTTGAATTTGAAAAGTGCTACTTCTGCTCAGGTAATTTTCGATTTGAGCAAGGCTGTTCTTAATGAAGGAAGCATTGAAGTGCCCGTTTACCTGGCTTCTGTGAACGATGTAACTTCGGTTGATTTTGCACTGCAATTCAATGAAGAAAGCATGTCCTATGCATCCATTGTTAAGAATATTGATGGTTTTGAATCGGCTGATTATTTCAATACCGATGATCGTACCCTGCGCTTTGCATCATACAGTCTTAAGAGTGCAAATCCTTCATCCGAATTTGTAACTGTTAAATTCAACACACAATCTTCAAATATAAGTGCTTCCGATTTCAATGCACTGTCAGCAATGATCAATGGTGTTAAGGCTCGGGTTTCAGTAGTTGAAAAAGCAGTTGAATCTGAAGTTATTGTAGATGTATTTCCGAATCCGGCAAGCGATATTCTGAATGTAGCTGTATCAGTTGATGCCACTGTGGTTCTTATGGATCTTAGCGGACGCAACATCCTGATTCAAGAAGAAGTAGTTTCCAATGAGAAGAAAGAAATGAATATTTCAGGTCTTGCAAGCGGAATATATCTTTTAAAAGTTTACAATTCCGGGTTTACTTCCATTAAGAAAGTAGTTATTGAATAGTAGGTTTCTGAAAAACCGTTAATGTTAAGTTAGCCCTGGTCGAATGACCAGGGCTTTTTCATTTCTTTCGGCAGGTTAGAATCATTTTTTACCCTATTGGTATTGAAATCAGAATTGTTCGTCAAAAAATTAAGAACCTAAAAGAAAGGTAATGTTTTCTTAACCTTCAGAATAACTACGCCCTTTATTTTTATCCCAACCTAAAATAGTTATATTATGAAAAAATTATTACTCGGACTTTTATCAGTCTTTATATACCAATCGGTTTTTTCACAAGAATTGGAGGATATAATAGTTGAGAAAATTCCGGTCACGGCAGCAGCCCGGATCGCTGATCCTACCATACCCGCAAATGCAATAGCCTATCGTGTATTTGTTGATATGGCGCAAGGTTATGAAATGCAGGCAGTTTTCGGCGATCCCACAAATGAGCTGATCATTCAGACATCTACATCATTCTATAATTATGTGGATGGTGTTACTGCAGGCAGAACACTGCCAAACAGTTTATTTAACGATGCAGCAGCCCGTTTTGACAGTTATATTACTGTTGGAGCATTTACTAATTCCAGAGTGGGAATACTTACTTCCGAAGATTCTGATGGTACAGTTGATGGATATACCTCAGGCACATCGCTTGGTTTGCAAATGATTGGCGCTGATTTTGAAACGCCTTTTGGAACGGAGAATTATGCAGGAAAATTTTCCACCTGGGATGCCGCTTATAATGTTAACGGTGGAGCTGTTGGACCTACCGGCACGAACAGGGTACTTATCGGACAATTTACTACCGACGGAGTTTTTTCTTTTGAAATGAACATTCAAATAAGGCCGGTTACCAGCGGGTCCGAAATTATATATGTGGCAAAAAATCCAACCGGTCTGCGGTATGTTTTTCCAAAACTAATCTATTCTTCTTTGGATGGTGCAGATCCCATTGTGAGCTTAACAAGTCCGTCAAATAATGCAACTTTTAAAACAGGAGAAACCGTTAATTTAGCAGCCAATGCAACCGATGCTGATGGAAACGTGACACTGGTAGAATTTTTTGTAGATGGTTCCAAAGTGGGTGAGGATGCTACCACACCTTACCAATACGCATGGATTTCAACTGCCGGAAATCATATATTAACAGCCAGGGCAACGGATAATTCGGGTAAACAGACAACTTCAGCCGCAATTAATATAAGTGCAACTACCCCAATATTACCTGAAGTTACTATTACGGCACCTTCAAACGGAGCAGCATTTACAGTAGGAAGTGTTGTTACTATTACAGCTACAGCATCGGATGCCGATGGAACGATCACCCAGGTTGAATTTTTTAGGAGTGGTGTGTCTCTGGGTGTAGATAATTCAGCTCCCTATTCGATCAATTGGACCTCTGTTGCCGGCACTGTTGAATTAACGGCTGTTGCTACAGACAATGATAATAATAAGAAAACATCATCCATTATTGCAATTACCGTAACAGGTGCCAATGTACCTCCACAGGTAACCATCAGTGCACCAGTAAATAATTCTTCTGTAACAGCCGGTACCGGTGTAGATATCAATGTTTCAGCAACCGATCCGGATGGAACAATTGCAAAAGTTGAGTTTTTAATAAACGGCACCAAAATAGGTGAAGATACCTCATCGCCTTATACAATAACATGGACATCTGTTGCAGGGAATAAAGCAATTACTGCAGCAGCAACAGATAATAATGGAGCTGTTACAACTTCTGCAGCAGTTAATATTACAGTTACTGCAGTTACATCAGGTTCCCCTGTTGTGAATGTAACAAGTCCTGTAACAGGTGCACAAATTAAAACAGGCACTTCTTTAATTATTGAGGCCAATGCAAGCGATCCGGGTGGCAGCATTGCCCAGGTGGAATTTCTTGTTAATGGAGCAGTAGTGGGTACGGATATTACAGCACCCTATCAATATACATGGACCGCGCAGGCTGGAATAATTAATATTGCTGCGAGAGCTACCGATAATGATGGAAATAAAACCACTTCTAACCTTATTGGTATTATGGTGGCTAATTATTACGCTCCAAACGTTAGTATCAATAGCCCTGAAGATGGCTCCAGCTTTATTGCAGGAAGCGACGTAACTATTTCTGCAGATGCGTCCGATGCAGACGGAACAGTAACCAAAGTTGAATTCTATGTGAATAACGTGAAGATAGGGGAAGACCTGAACACTCCTTATGAGATCATATGGAAAGCTGTTGCAGGCGATGCCGACATAAAGGCAACTGCCACAGACAATGAGAGCCGGAAAAAAACGTCTGATCCGGTTTCCATTTCTGTTAGCGGAGGTACTGTTCAATCTGACACTATTGTGTTTGATTTTTCAAAAGCGGTAATTGTGAATAATCATTATCAATTACCGGTGTCAGTGATTTCATCAAAGCAGGTTAATTCAATTGGCTTTACGACAGTTTTAAATACTTCACATGTTCAGTTTGATGAAGTAGTGAGTCATAAAACTTATGTCACTCCTGCATCTGATTTTAACGGGACCCTTCACAAATTATCAGTGAATGCAACCAGTCAACAGGCTATGGAGACAAATGTGAAGCTAATCTCAATAAGTTTCACATTGTTATCAGGGTCAATAGCATCAGGTGATATTACCCAGTTTACAGCGACCGTTAATGGAGAAAACTGTCAGGTAAAAATTATTTTTTCCGCTACTATACCTGTACCTCCAGTTGTCAGTATTACAGCACCTGTATCCGGAATAACCGTTAATGCAGGTACCTCAGTTTCCATTGGAGCTACAGCATCTGATACAGATGGATCAATTGCATCTGTATCGTTTTATGTGAACGGAATATTAATTGGTAACGATGTCACAGCTCCCTATCAGGCATCCTGGAGTTCTGTTGCAGGGTCGGCATCAATCACTGCCCGTGCCATAGATAATATGGGAAACCTGTCCACATCCCAGGCGGTCACTATTACGGTTACCGAATCCGGAAATGAATTGCCCCACGTGGACATCACATCCCCAAAAGAAAATACTGAGTTAAAGCCATTTACGATGGTTGAAATTTCTGCCGACGCTACTGATCAGGATGGCACAATTCATTCGGTATCATTTTACGTGAATGATTCTTTGATATTCAAAGATTTGGTGGCACCGTTTAAAGCATCCTGGATTTCAAAAGAAGGTAATATTGTGTTGAAAGCCCAGGCAAAGGATAATAAGGGTGGTTTATCGGCGTTTGATTCCGTTACTGTTCATGTGAACGCTCATCCATCGGTTAGTTTAACCTCACCTGCTGAAGGTGCTGAATTCAACAGTGGACAAACTGTACTATTCAAGGCAAATGTAAAAGATGGCGACAATAATGTAACGCTTGTAGAATTCTTTGTGAACAATATCCTGGTTGGTCAGGATAGCGAAGCTCCATATGAATTAGCCTGGGTAAGCATTCCGGGGACGAAAGCTGTTCAGGCTATTGTAACTGATGCAAAAGGAGCCAAATCAACTTCCAATATAATTCGTTTTAGCATAAACGCTTTGCCTGTTGTCGAAATTGTTACGCCTGAAGATGGCATTACTGTAATGGCAGGCGACAAAGTGAGAATCACAACAGAAGCTTTGGACCCGGATGGTAGTGTGGCACAGGTTGAGTTTTTCATTAACAGCGTTTCTGTTGCAAAGGATACTGTTGCACCTTATTCTTTTGATTGGACTGCTGTTAAAGGTTCTATTTCAATTACGGCCAAGGTAACGGATAATAAAAAAGCAATGTCGGAATCTCAACCAGTAAATATTACGGTAGTTATTCCTTACGAAACAGGTTCATCCGCTATACCTTGTACTCAGAATAGTATCTGTGTTCCGGTTAGGGTAAACTATCCCATTTCCAATGTAAATGGCTTTGACCTTGTAATGCAATATGATACCAATAGTTTTATGCCTACAGGTAAAATTACTATTGCTGATGATCTCATTAACCCGGTTTATGCCGATTATGGCGCTAATGTAAAATCCGGAAAAGGTCAGCTCATGTTGTCGGTATTTCTGAAACCTTCTGCACCGGAAGGAACTTATTTTGGGGGTAAGGGAGAACTTGTATGTATTGAATTTACAAAGCGCAAGGGTTTTGAAAAAACCGATACTGCCGTATTCTCCATACCTCAATTGAAAGAAAGTTATATATCAGGAGTGGTAATGAAAACCGCATTGCCAGGGAAATACTGGAATACGATAGATTATAACTTCTATGGCGCTTTGAAATTCTGGGCAGATAACACTCCCATCGCCTATGATATCAATCAGCCTGAGGAATTTCTTATAACACGGATATTCGGTTCTTACAAGGATAGTTGTATTGCTATAAACGAATCCCCAGTTATTCCGAATGTATCAGGTAGGTTTACATATGATATAAGGAAAGCCAAAAACCTGCTTTTTGAAAGGGATATCCCTGCTAGTGCAGAAGTTCAAACAGTCATCAATGGCCAGGACGCACTTCTTGCACTGAAAACATTGTTAAAATATGAGGACTTCACACCCAGTCCATATCAGATGATAGCCATGGATGTAAATATGGACGGAACAGTGAGTTCCGGTGATATTTCACAAATTAATCAAAGATCTGTGAAAATGATCAAAGAATTTAAACAAGCCTGGAATTACAATGCTAATGGTGAAAAAATTGTGGACAAGCCTTCAAAAGATTGGATTTTCAGTGATAAATTGGAACTTCAGGGAAATCCATCCTTTAAGATATCAGCTGCATTCCCTGAATCAGATGGTAAAGGTTATTCCAGGGATATGATTCCGGATGCAGGTCTTTGTTCTCCTATCCTGTATGATGAAACTGCGAATTGTATTGATATTATATCGACTGAATTCAATGGTGTGATGTTGGGCGATGTAAATGGAAGTTACTCAACTCTGTTTACAGGAGTTCAAAAGTCAGCTAAAGCTCAGGCAACTATTGTTTTTGATCTTGAAAATACACAAAAGACAGGAAATTTGATTTCTTTTCCCGTTTACTTTACTGCCGATTATGCTGTGACATCTCTCGATTTTGCCATGAAGTTTAACACAGACAAAATGGTATGGGATACGATCGAAGGGGAACCTTCATATATGCAAAAGTTGCCATTTTACAGCGATGAAGACAGTACATTAAGGTACGGGTCATACAGTTTGTCAAATTATGATGCCAATACCAATCTGATGTATGTAAAATTCAGAGTTATAAACGAGAATATAGACGAAACCGATTTTAACGTTACCCTATCCTACCTGAATGGTAGACCTGTAAACGCTACACTCACTGATTTAGACATCACAGTAGGAAATGATGACAAGATTGATAACAGTGAAGTGTTAATTTACCCTGTTCCGGCACTAGATAACCTCTACGTAATTGTACCGTTTGATGCAACACTTGATATTATTGATTTAAACGGAAAGGTTATCCTATCTCATGAAATTCTTAAAGCAAATATTGAAAATGAGATACAGGTTGGACATTTAAATTATGGAGTTTACCTTTTAAAAATCCGGACAGGAGATCAGGAAATATTCAGGAAAATAATAATCAATTAGTAATATCTCAGGAAGCTTTACAGGCGCGGTGATCCCTCGATCTCCGCGCTTTTTTATACATGAAATTAAATTACTGAACACAATAACATCAAGCATATTCAATCAAAAAATGGAAACTTTCTAAATCTCCCCTCAGCATAATAGCCTAATACATGAGCGTTATATTAATGTATACAGAGGATTAAAGTTTAAAATGTTAACGTAATCATAAGGAAAACTTCATGCAGACCTGATAATTGATTAACAAAAGGGGGGTATTTTCATAGGAACTACTTAAAATTCCTAATATGAAAAGGATCCATTTCATTCTGATCATTCTTGCATTCTGGCAGTTCAATTTACTTGCGTCAAATGATACCCTGATTTTTGACATAAGCGGAATCATTGCCTGGGACGACAGCATTACTATCCCCTTAAGTCTTACTTCTGATCGGACAATTACGTCTTTTGATTTCAGTGTTAAGTTTAATCATTCGGTTCTGCACTATCATAGTTATTCCAATCTGAAATCCTATTTATATAATACTGCATATTACAATCAATATGACAGTACATTGCGTTTAGGAAGTTACAGCTTTTCAAGTATTCAGGTAAACACACCCCTTCTTCTGATCTGTTTTGATATTGTATCCGGCATTCCGAGCGCGGCAGATCTATCATTAGCAACAGCTTTAATAAATGGTGAGCCTTGCATTGTGAAAATAAAGGGCAATCTATGCCCGGGTATTCCCCTTACTTTATCCGCTCCATATAACCATAATTACACCTATAACTGGAATACTGGCGAACAATCCAGAACTATTACTACCAACAATCCGGGAATTTACTATGCAATGGTTACAACTCCCGGCGGATATTCATTTATGTCGGTTGTGACACAATTAAAGTATCATCCGGTATCTCTTTCCGTGTTCCCTGTCGGAGCAGTTGAATTTTGTCCGGGCGATTCGGTTCAGCTCACCGTTCAAACCGAAACAGGCAACCAATTATTATGGTCAACCGGTGAATCAGGAAATCGGGTTTATAAAAAGGTACCCGGAACTTATTATGTTACTGCAATAAACACATCGGGATGCCGTATGACCTCCTCAGAAGCGCATTTGAATTTACTAACCCAACCCAATAATCAGATCAGCATTAATGGTGAAGTAAGCTTTTGTGAGGGTGATTCAGTGCGATTCTCAGCCGTTGAGGAATCCGGCAATACTTATTTATGGTCGAATGGAATGAGCATTCGGGAAATTGTGGTTAAAACAGAAGGAACCTATTCGGTTTTAATCACCGGGTTAAATGGATGCAAAGCAACATCGTCCCCGATTCCAGTGAATGTTTTTCCATTGCCCGAAGCTCATATTGTTTACAGTGGGAAATCCACATTGTGTCCCGGCGATTCAATTGTTCTCACAGCAACCGAAGGCGAAGGGTATCACTACCTGTGGTCTACATTGGATACGCTGAAAAGTATAGCCGCCTACCATGCAGGGAATTATGCTGTAATGATAACGGATATAAATGGATGTACGGATCTCTCCGAATTGGTTTCTATATCTGTACGTTCCTTAATGGGTGATTTAAATCAGGATGGAAAAGTAAATTCTACGGATTACCTGATGGTAACAGGAAGGTTTGGCAGGTCGTGTTCAGGTTGTCCCGAAGACCTTAACCAGGATGGAATTGTTAATACCTCCGACTATTTACAGGTGGTTGCTTATTATGGACAAATGTGCAGATTATAGACTGAAAATCACGGTTTTTCATAACGATTTGTTAATGATTCGTTAACCTATTCCTTAAGGAATCATCGGATATTTACGCATCAAATGCATGATTTTAATAACTAATAAATGGAGTTGTATGCGTGGTATTTACATTATATTTCTTCTTCTCAATGGAGTGTTTTTGCGGATAGCGGCCCAGGAATCAGGTTGGTTTAATTCTGATAGTACCGGGGGATTGGAAGGAATTTACATTGAGACGTATGCGGTACATCCGGTTAAATCACCGGAAGTGAATCCTGAAAAAGGTCTTTCTGCCGGCAATATTACATATCGCGTTTATGTTGACATGGCTGCAGGTTACAAAATTCAGGCTTTATATGGAATTCCCGCCCATCCTTTATATATTGAAACAACCGGAGTTTTTTATAACAACCAGGATTATGGCGGTAAATGCGGTGATGAAATCAATGATTTCCTTATTAACGACAATAATCTGGCATTTGATTCATGGCTTACTCTGGGAGCCGCATCACAAAATCATTATGGAATTCCCATTGAGGAAGATTATGACGGTTCCATGTTGCATTATGAAACGTTAGGGAAGGGTGACGGATTAATAGAAGGCCGGATTCCTGCTTTACGATTTTTCAGATTTATGCCCGACTTTTTTCAGCGTGAGGATTCTTCACGCTTTATTGTTAATGATGGCGCATGGTTGGTTTATGAAGGCGTTCAGGGAATTAAATCATCAAATAGAGTTCTGATCCTACAGCTTACAACTTCAGGATTTTTAACGCTGAAGTTAAACATTCAGCTTTTATCACCAAAAGGAGAAATCGAACAATATGTTTACGCAAATCCGATAGACAAGGAAATCGTAAGTAAAAATCTGGACATCAACCATTACAATGCCCTCGGGAATCAATTGCTAACCTCTCAGTCTGATCATTGAACAGTATGATGAATACGTTGATAAATAAGTTACTGCTGCCATTTATCTTTCTTTTGTATACTACAGGCACTGTTTTAGCCGATGGTATTGTAAGAGGTAAAATAACGGATGAAAACGGTGAACCTTTAATTGGTGCCATTGTGGTGAGTAAAGATGTGCCTACATTAGGAACGGTAACAAATTTTGATGGCGACTATTCAATAAAGATACCATCAAAGAGCCTGCAGGTTCTTTTAATAAAGTATGTAGGCTACCAGACCATTGAAGAATCATTCACCCTTACGGAAAATGAAGTGGTGGTTAAAAACTATGCTTTAATTCCAGATTCCAAAATACTTGAAGAAGTAGTAGTAAAAGCAAAGGCAAAAAGGGCAAACGAAACCTATATGCAATTAGTCAAATCAAAATCTGCAGTGAGTCTGGATTATATCTCTTCAGAAACGATAAAACGTACCGGAGACTCATATGCAAGTGATGCTATTAAGCGTGTGACCGGTGTATCCACAATCGGGGGATTTGTTTCAGTGCGGGGTCTGGCAGACAGGTATATAAAAACTGCGGTCAACGGTTTACGGATACCTACACTGGATCCAATAACCAATAATATCAAACTTGATATTTTTCCAACAAGTCTGGTTGATAATATTATAATCACAAAAACCTCGAGCCCCGATTTACCAGGCGATTGGACCGGTTCATATGTTTCCATAGAAACCAAGGATTACCCTGACAAACTTACGGTAGGAATGAGCCTTACATTTGGTTACAATCCTCAGACTACTTTTCAGGAGGTGATTTCGTCCAAAAGGAGCCCCACCGACTGGCTTGGATATGACAATGGCTTCCGCGACGGGTATAGAGCTGGCTATAAAGGTACATATCCCATCTTCTACGGAAACAGCAAACATCCTATGCTCCCATATCATGAGTTTACTGCCCTTGGATTGGGACAATTTATTAAGGACAATGGTTTGACAGAACAAACACTGGGCGTTGATAGCCGCAATAACCTCGATTCATATTACAGGCTTTGTCTTGTAGAACTCGGTTTGCTTGCTCCCGGATTGATAGATGATATGGAAGCAGTTCAGGATGCTGTTGAGCGTTATGACCAGGAATATAAAAGTCAGGCATTTAAAATGATAAATACTCCGGTTGGTGAATTTGGAAATACCATGTCTGAAAACTGGGGCACAGTGAAAAGAAAGGCGCCTCTTAATTTTAGCCAGGAATTCAGCATCGGCAATCAGTTTGACTTGTTTAAAAAACCGTTCGGTTTTCTGTTTGGATTGCGGTATGCAAGTTCACTTAAATATGATCCGGGTGCGACAGCCAACATTGCAGAGGCACCTGAGGGAACAAGCGACCGTTATGTAACCCAGAGCAGAGATTTTATGTCCTCTTCGCAGTCGAATAGTTGGAGCGCCCTGATTAATATTGCCTATCAATATTCCCCCAACCACAGCATTTCATTTATGGTTATGCCCATTTTGGGAGGAGTTAATTATGTGAGAGAGGGATTGGGAATGAACTATACAGCCCCTGTAGATGATGCCTTAATTTACGGAATCTCACAATATTATGAAGAGCGCAAACAGTTGATATATCAAGTACACAGTGTTAATTATTTTCCCAAAACCAAGATAAAACTGGATATTGCCGCTTCTTATACCGACGGTGAAAGCAGCATACCCGATTCCAAATCTCTCAAACTTTATCCGGAGGCAGATCAATATACCTATCGGTCATCGGATTATGAATATAAGAAATCCACCTATCTGTTTGAAGATGTTTATGATGCCAATATGTTCATTGAATTGCCCGTGAGCAATAAGCCTGGTCTGGTGAGGAAAATCAAATTTGGAGGAGCCTATCAGGTTAATCTGCGTGAAAGTGAAATTTACCGTTTTTACCTTTCTTATTATGGAAACAGTTCAAATTTAACGCTGACAAATACATCCCAGATAAACAAAGTCTTCAGTAAAGAGAATTTCGCATTTGATGAGAACGGTTTCTATTATTATGATTATGATTACAGTCCAACCAATTTTGTGATTGGAAATAGTAGTATTCAGGCGGCTTATGTAATGGGGGATTATGCATTTAATTCTATATTAAGAGTTTCCGGAGGTTTGCGTTTGGAATATACCGATATGGAGACGGATGTAAAACTGTTCCATGAACTGAATCTTCCCGCCAATCATCCTGACAGAAATGTGGCAACTGCCGGGGGAGGATACAACCTGCCGTCAGCAAAACCCGGTGAGTTGAAACGCTATAATTATCTACCCAGTGTCAATATTATAGGCAACCTGATATCAAAGGAGCGTTTTAAGTTTGTAACCCGTTTTAATTATAGCCATACAATTGCCCGACCCAGTATACGAGAGATCACTCCGCTCTACCAGGAAGATTTCATTCTTCAAAAAGATATCCTTGGAAATCCTAAACTTAAAATAGTTGAGATCGACAATTACGATTTTCGCATGGAATCAAATTTTGCAAATGGAGACAACCTGTCTGTGAGCCTTTTCTATAAAAACTTCACCAATCATATCGAACTGGTGGAAGTTCCTTATACCACCTGGAAGAATGCCGAGGTTGCAGAGGCGTATGGTATAGAATTGGAAGGACAGAAAAAAATCACAAAAAACTTCGATTTCAGGGCCAACATAACATTTATTAAATCTTATGCCAAGATCGCACTTGAGCAACAAACCATAACACATCCCATGTTTGGACAAGCGCCTTATATTATCAACGCAATGCTTGGATATAATAGTGAAAAAAGCAGAATTAGCGGAACATTGAGTTATAATGTTCAGGGCAGAAAACTGGCACTCGTTACGAATAGATCTTCTTCTAAGGAAACATCAGATATATATGAAATGCCCCAGCACCTGCTGGATCTCAAACTGACAAAATCGTTTGGAAAGCATTTCGGAATGAGTTTCAGAGTCAGGAATATTCTGAATGCACCGGTTAGAAGGTCCTATGATTTTAAAGAAGTAGGACTCATCGATTATGACAGGTATGATTACGGATCTGAGTATCTTCTGGGACTCAGTTATAACTTATAGTTTCAAAAGTATGCAAATGAAAAAGCTGATTCTTATTATATTGTATGCATTTATTTCCTTAAGCATCAGGGCTCAGGTAGAGCAACTGATCATTGAGACTTATTATGTGACTGATGAAAATGATGCAACCGATATTGATGGTGGCGGAGTTGAGGCCGGTGCAGTTACGTACCGGTTGTTCCTCGATCTGGCAGAAGGCAATAAACTGAAAAGTATTTACGGAAGTCCCAATCATCCGTTGAAATTTGCAACTACCACGAAGTTTTTCAACAATACATACCGGGACAGAAGTTTTGGCTATCAAATAAACAAAAGCAATCTTGACAATAATACGGTTGCCATTGATACCTGGCTTACTATGGGATTTGCTTCAAATCTGAATTTTGGAGTACCCAAAACAGTTGATAACGATGGAAGTATTGTAGGTGGGGTAAATAATGATGGCGGCAGTGAATTGATAGCAGGAGGACTCCTCGTTAACGCTGATTCCCGAGCAGGCATTTCACTAACTCAAGCTGATGGATTGATCAATTCTCCATATAATGTTTCAGGATTTTTTGATATCGATTTTGTTGGCGAAAATGGAGACGATTCCACCATTTTCAGTTCACTTTCGGGTAAGTTTTCATTCACAAGCCATTCCGCAAGGCTAATCAACAACCTTGGAATATCAGGTATTGAAAATGATAATTTAATACTGATTGCCCAACTCACTACTACCGGGGAATTATCCTATGAAATCAATGTAGAAATAGAAAGAGCAGACGGAAGCATCGTCAATTACGTGGCAAATGATTTGTCTGCAGGGGCTGACACCTTTTACAATAAATGGTTAAAGTATCCCCTGTCATGCGGATGTACAGATCCAAATTTCCTGGAATTTGATAAAGCAGCAACTTGTGATAATGGCTCCTGTGCCACACCCGTTATTTTTGGATGTATGGATCCTGCATCATGCAATTATGACCCTAATGCCAACCGGAATGTCCCGGAACTTTGTTGTTATAATAGTGAATGCGCGCTTGAACTTGGTATTATTTGCCCGGGAACAGTTTATGGATGTACCGACCCCAATTCTCTGAATTACAATCCCAAAGCTACCGCCACATCAGACATCGACACATGTTGTTACACAGGGGGTTGCATGGATAGTCACTATCTTGAGTACAATCCGGATGCATGCTATGATGACGGTTCTTATTGCAAAACGTTAATAATACCGGGTTGCATGGAATTGGAAGCCTGCAATTACAATCCGTTTGCAACCGTTTCGGATCCTGACTATTGCGTTTTTGGATGTGATCAAAACAACGTGGGTTTAGACGGTAAGATGGCTGAAGAGGAAGCCAATAAACTGGTTTTGTATCCGAATCCTGTCAGAGATGTTTTATATGTGGATGTGATGACAGATGCCTCTGTTTTTTATTATGCGATCTATGATATTTTTGGCAAACGGATGGCCCATGGATGCGAATACGGAATCAATGGATCAAAAGCAATTGATCTTAAATCCCTGCCTGATGGTATATATCTTTTTGAAATTCATGCCGGGGAAGAATATGTAACAAAGAAAATTATTAAGCAATGCCTGTGAAATTAAAGATAAATTTGATGAAGTTGATTTTAATAATCACTGTTTTATTATCAGCACTGTCATGCAATGAGCCTGAACCCGATCAGATTGCAGTTAAGGCCGTTATTCCGGATGTAATTATATACGAAAACGGAATCCATCATGCGGATACATTTAAATTTAAAATTGAATCAGCCGAAGCCGTTATTGATTCTGTTAAGTTAACAGAAAATGGCATTCTTCACGTTGAACTTGGATCTGAACAATTTGGCTTTGATAAGCGCGAGTTATCACTGAATTTTCTATATGCCCCAAATTCCGCAGGTACCAAGCAATTTATATTGAAGATATTTGCGCCTCCCTTTCAAAAAGCCTATTCTTTCTCAGTAGATGTTATTCAATCAAATTAGTTACACATATGATTTTACTGTCTGAATTGGACAAAATAATGATACAGCTACTAAACACAGTAGATTTTTAAAATTCTGATTGTGAACATTCATGTTGGGCATCAACATCAGCTCAGGGTAACACCCTGTGATCCCCAAAAATTGTTTTTTTATGTAAGAAAATGAGCTGATCAACAAACTTTTTCCTCCCCATGCATCCCTCTTTATTTTTTGGTGTCATTACGAACATAAAACTGATTCTGACTGTTCAGTTTAAGGAAAAAAAGTAATAACCCTATTTGATTAAATTTTATGAAAAGATTGATGGCTGTCATATTTATGACAACGGTAGTATTTTTGTCTTTTTCAAACGCACAACAAATCACTCAAACCGTTCGTGGTAAGGTAATTGACGAAGACGGAAAGTTTCCATTGCCCGGAGCAACCATTGTTATTTCCGGTTCAAATCCGGTAAAAGGCGCTGTAACGGATGTTGAAGGAGAGTTTCGTCTGACGGGAGTGCCTGTCGGAAGAATAACCCTTGAAATTCGCTATATGGGTTATGAGGATGTCACATTACCCAATGTATTAGTGAGTTCCGGAAAAGAAACCATTTTAGACATGGAAATGCGTGAATCATTCATCAATGTGGATGAAGTAGTTGTAAAAGCGCAGAAAAAAGGGGAAGTTCTGAATGAAATGGCTGTAATTTCTTCCAGATCCTTTTCTGTTGAAGAAACAAAACGCTATGCCGGATCTGTGCAGGATCCTTCCCGTATGGTTTCTGCTTACGCAGGTGTTACCAGCGATCCGCAGGGTGATAATAGCATCATTGTCCGGGGCAATTCCCCAAAAGGTATTTTATGGCGACTCGAAGGCATTGAAATTCCCAATCCCAACCATTTTTCCGATGAAGGATCAACCGGAGGTCCCATTAATGCCATAAACAGTGAATTGCTTTCGAATTCCGATTTCTTTACAGGCGCTTTTGCCCCTGAATATGGTGACGCACTTTCGGGTGTTTTTGATATGCATATGCGCTCCGGGAATAATGAAAAGCGTGAATATTCTTTTGGATTTGGCGCACTCGGCACAGACATTGCTCTGGAAGGACCTTTCAGCCAGAATTACAATGGATCCTATCTGATCAATTACCGGTATTCTTCTCTGGCACTCCTTGATAACGCCGGAATTGTAGATTTTGATGGTGTTCCCAAATACCAGGATATCGGTTTCAAATTCAATATGCCTGCCGGAAAGTTCGGAACCTTTTCTCTTTTTGGATTGGGCGGACTCAGCAGCATTGAAGTGGAAGAAGAAAATGATGAAGGAACCATTATGGGTACCGGAACCTATCATTCCAAACTGGGTGTGGTCGGATTGAATTATACCTATTCCTTTAGCGACAATACGCTGATGCGCCTTACCTTATCAGGTTCCGGCAACGGAAGCCGGTACGACTGGGACGAACCTGATGAAAACGGCCATATGGAATTAAATTCCCAGGCCAACTGGGAGAAAACCAGCTTGCGCTCAGCGCTGATGTTTAGCACCAAAATCAATCACCACAACCGTATTGTAACCGGTATTAAGTTTACCCGTCATTTTTACGATCTGTATGAACATTATCTCGATGATGATCTGGATCGCTGGGTGTATGGAATCAATACCAAAATGGATGCGGATAACTGGCAGGGATATGTAAGCTGGAAATGGCGGTTATCAGATGATGTTACCATGGTGAGCGGATTTCATGGAACTTATTTCTCACTGAATCAGGATTACGCCATCGAACCCAGGTGGGGATTGAGCTGGAAACTCGATGAAAAACAAACTGTAAACATGGGTTTTGGCCTGCACAGCAAGATTGAAAGCATTTACGCCTATTACCGTATCCAAAATAATGAAGACGGA
Organism: uncultured Bacteroidota bacterium; assembly: GCA_963733535.1. Classification (GTDB taxonomy): domain Bacteria; phylum Bacteroidota; class Bacteroidia; order Bacteroidales; family UBA10428; genus UBA5072. Next base: position 561,870 of record CAVTDR010000008.1, on the reverse strand, counting down.
ACGTCCGCATCTCCCAATAAAAACCTGGGGCTCTCCAAAGCACGCCATTATGTACTGGGTTATGAATACCGGTTTTCAAAAAATTTGAATGCCAAAGTGGAGCTTTACTACCAGGATTTATATAACATACCCGTGTCGGATAGCGATACCAGTGTTTTCTCCATCTTAAATTCGGATGAGGGATATATTGAGGAGACGCTCGTAAATGAAGGTAAGGGAAGAAACTACGGGATTGAATTTACGCTCGAGCGCTATTTTGCCGATAAGTACTACTATCTTATTACTGCTTCTCTATATAATTCGGAATATAAATCGCTTGAAAATAAATGGAGAAACACCCGGTTTAACGGCAATTATTCCCTGAATGTGTTAATGGGTAAGGAATTCTATCTGGGCAATCAGCCGGGCAAAAAGGTACTGAGTATCAATACCAAGTTTTTTATTAACGGAGGAAACCGGTATACGCCTTTATTATTAGAGGAGTCGTTAAATCAGGATGAATCTGTTTATGATGATTCAAAAGCTTATGATGACCGGCTTGATCATATCTTCCAAATGAATCTGGGGATTTCATACCGGATTAACCGTCCAAAAGCGGGTCATGAATTTCTCATTGACATTATGAATGTTACCAATGCTCAAGGCCGCGTTGGCGAATATTATGATGAATACAACAAAAAACTTGAATACGACAGACAGTTAAATATGCTGCCAAACATCATGTATCGGATTCACTTCTAGAGGATCATTTTATATCCTGCACCGTGCGCTGTGATGATAATTTTGGGATTGTTGGGATCTGCTTCGATTTTCTGCCTTATTTTCAGGATGAAGTTGTCTACTGTTCGGGTAGTAATATCGTAATCGATTCCCCATACATTGCTCATGAGATCATCACGATGCACGGTTTTATTCGGATTTTTAAACAGGTAATTCAAAATTTCAAATTCCTTTAGCGACATTTTTATTTCCCGATCCCCCTGAAAAGCCTGGTAATTTTTAAAATTCACCCGGATGTTTCCAATCTCAGTAAAGCTTGTGCCGCCATTGTCTTCCAGTTCCGGCACCCTTCTGAGAATGGCCTTTATGCGAGCCAGGAGTTCCCTTAAACTGAAAGGTTTTGTTATATAATCATCGGCCCCCAGTTCCAGTCCCAATACTTTATCGATTTCTTCACCCTTGGCAGTCAGCAGAATAACAGGAGTATCCACCCCAAGTTTGCGGGCAGCCTTACAGATGTCGAATCCCGACATCCCCGGCAACATTACGTCCAGGAGTATCAGGTCGTACTGGTTTCCGGTAATCTTTGCCAATCCTGAATTTCCATCATATGCTGTATCTGTTTCAAACCCTTCAAATTCGAGATTGTCTTTAAGTCCGGTTACCATGTTTATTTCGTCGTCTACAATCAGTATTTTCTTCATAGTGCTTTATTTAATGGGGAAGAGAAGCCGGAAAGTGGAACCTGAACCCGAATTGCTGGTTACTTTTATTTCTCCTTTATGGGCTTCCATAATGTGTTTTACAATTGCCAGGCCAAGGCCGGATCCCTTCACTCTATTGGCCAGATCTTTTTCAGTTACCCTGAAAAATTTATCAAATATATAGCGCTGGTTCTGTGTCGAAATGCCAATCCCCTGATCTTCGACCTCTACATATACAAACTTTTCATTTTTACCCGTTCGAATGGTAATTTCTTTTTTTTCCTCGCTGTATTTAATGGCATTGTCAATCAGATTGATGAAGGCATCGGACACAGCATCCCGGTCGATTTTTATTTCAGGGATGGGTTTATTAGCAATGAAAGCATATCGGAATCCTTTACTTGCAAGGGTATTCCTCAATGCAAGTGTGGCATCCTCTACTACTGAATTCAGGTCGGTAGTTTTCAGTACATATTTTCTCTTGTTGTTTTCAATCTGGGAAAAGCTGAGTATGCGGTTCACCATAGCCGAAAGTCGTGCTGTTTCGGTCAATATTACCCTATAATATTCTTTTATCTTTTCAGGAGAAGTAACACGCCCCATATCCAGCGTTTCTATATACATGCTGATCAGTGCCAATGGGGTTCGTATTTCATGGGATACGCCCGATACAAAATCGCTTTTTAACTGGGAAAGCGCTACCTGTTTCTGAATGTTCCGGAAAAAAATCCAGGCACCGGAAATAAACACCAGATCCACCAGAATAATCAGGAGCAGGTTCCTTTTCTTTCGCTCTTTCGCCAAATCTGCAATGGTAAGATTCCTTAATTCAATTCCCATTTGATATTGATCCAGAAGCCAGAAAGGTTTTCTTACATTTATTGTCCGACCTTCGGTACTGGTTTTATTGGATGTATAAAATGGTTGTTTTTCACCGGCTCTGTAAGTGACAATATTGAATTGATTTAATGCAACCTGCTGCATTTTTGGGTCGAGTGTCTGGGTAATGAAAATTTCCGGATCCATTACCAGAAGACCGATCCGGTCTTCATCCTGAACCTTTATAAAAAATACCAGAAATTGAATTTTATGGTTGATGTCGCTAAAGCTCTCAATTTTGCGGTACCCTCCTTTAAAATAGGTATGCAATTTTTGAATCAGGGTATCTTGTCTGGAAATGATTTTTTGAACATCAGAAATGTTCAATTTTCTTTGTTTAGTTGCAGATGCAACGAAAGCACCACTTGGAGCAAACTGAAGAATACCGTATACAGATGGAAATTCGCTCATAATTTTTTGCAGTTCCTGGTCACTGTTAATGGAGTCTTTCTGCAGATTGTTTTCAATCCGACTGGCCAGATTGCCAATTAAATCGTCGGAATACTGATTGATAGAATACAGGATGGCATTGAGCTGATTGGTATAAATATCATCAATAATGGCCTCATTTTGCCGCAAACTTCCGAGTTCGAAAACAGAAAATACCAAAACAGGGATTATAAGAATCCCAAATAAGACCAGTGAGATTTTCTGAAAAGATGAACGCATTTCCGGTTTTTATTTAAAGATAAGCAAAAATCAGTTTTCTGATAAAATAAGAAAGGATACAGCCTGTTTCCAGGCTGATCCTTTCGTCCAAATGAACCCCCTTAAATTTAGGTTTACAATAGGTGGGGTTATATTTTTATCTCTTGTTCCTTCGCCAGTAGTCGATGTATTTTGACTGGGATACGATACCAATGGGACCTTCATAAATTCCACCTTCACCGCCTTTATCGAAAACCCTTACTGCAATTACATATTTTTGTCCTTTTTTTAGCATATCCTGGGGCAGATAATAGCCTCTGAAAGCGTTATATTCATCACCTGCTTCTACCCATACTCTTTCACGGGAAGTGAGATTTCCGGTTCCGCCAACCAGCTTTCCATTGATATAGACCTGATCGGCATCGTCAATTTTTCCCAGGATCAATACCATACGCTCTTCTGAAGTGCCCTGATAGATGAAAGTTTTCCGGTACCAGGCGTAACCGTCATAATCCCGGTATCCGTGATTTTCCCAGATCGAAGGCACAACCATGTCGTTCCAGTTGCTGTCGTCATATTCGGTATCTTTCCATCGTAAATCGTCTCCGGTTTTAAATTTCCAGGTACTTTGCAGGCTCACATCAAAGCGCATGGAGTTTTTACCACCGTACAAACCGATATCGCCTCTCACAATGCCTCCTTCTTGCTGTACATCATAAACTTTAACTACAATTACATTTTGCTGATTAAATTGGATGAAATTTTCAGGAATGAGGTAGATTCTTTCAGCATTGTAGGCAGTGTAGTATTTGGGAGGAAAGGCACCCATGGAACCCAGAAAATGTCCGTTGATGTATACGGCGTCCACGTCGTCTATATATCCCAGATATAAGTAAAGCATCCGGCCTTGGTGTGCCTGCGGGATGACCACTTTTTTACGATAGAATGCATATCCGTTATAACCATTAAAACCCTGATCTTCCCAAGGAGAGGGAACCTTAATGGTTTCCCAGTTGCTGTCGTCAAAGCTGGGGGATATCCATTTGTTGTCGATTCCTATTGAAAACGACCAGCTGCCCCTGAGACTGATCAGCATTTCCAGTCCGTTCAGAGATCCTGCCTGAAGTTGCAGTGCCCCCGAGAGTAAAAGGACCAGGCAAAGCAAACCTATAATTTTATTATTTGAAATCTTAGTCATATTCTTAGTCTTCTGTAATGTTGAAAATAAATTCCCAAAATGAAAGCGATGATGCATGTTTGTTTCTGTACCTCTTGAAATTTTCGGAAGACATAAAGCCAATCGGTCCTTCATAGATACCGCCAATTTGTTGCAGGTCATCTACCCTTATGGCCAGCGTGTTCACCGCACCGTACTGAAGCATATTGCTGCTGATTTTGTATAACCGGCGGGCATTGTATTCCATTCCGGAATGGCGGTAATCCCCGTCACGGTTCAGATCGTAAACACCTCCAATATATTTGCCATTTAAATATACTTCATCGATATCGTCTATTTTTCCCAGACATAAATAAAAATCACCCCTCATAAAATCAGCCGGAACCCTGAAGTTCACACGATACCATGCAATTCCGTCATAGGATGAATATCCCTGGCCATCCCAGCTTGCGGGAACGTTCAGTCGTTTCCATGAATTATCATTGTAACCAACGTTTTTCCATTCCTTATCATCTCCGGTATGGAACTTCCATCTTCCGGTTAAATTGAGATCGAGGTATTCCATATCATAGTCAATGAAAAACCCGATGTTGCCATCTACAACGCCTCCATCTCTGTAACTATCATATACTCTGATGGCAATGGTGTTTTCGCCGTTTTCATTAAGATACCCATCAGGAACCAGATACCTGCGACGGTTTCCATAAGCTGTATTATAGGCCGGGGGAAAAGTTCCGTTTCTGCCGAGCCATTTACCGTTAATATAAACTTCATCCACATCATCAATACGTCCCAGAATCAGATATATGGGGGCGTTTGCAGGCAGACTGCTGATGTTGATTGTTTTTCTGTACCATGCGTATCCGTTATAATCGTTGTAACCCTGATTTTCCCAGGCTCCCGGCACTACTATGTGATCCCATTCCTTATCGTTATAGTCGGGATTGGCCCACGCCGGATCATCACCAATCGAAAATTGCCAGTATCCTGAGAGAGAAATAATTCTTTTCAGATCTTCCGCTTTAAGCGGGAAAAGGATGGCCATGCACAGCAAAAAAGCCACCAAAATTCGTCTTTTTTGATTCATATATGTTGTATTAAATTATTCCGTAAAAATGGGTGATCATTTTACCACTGATAAAGGTTGTTCCCTGATCTGAATCACAATCAGCAGCGGGACCGCTTTTAATATTGATGATGGTTTGCGGGGTTTCATTCTCAACCTGAATGTTTGTATCGGGATTTGACTGTTTATTCTCAGATTGCATGAGGATGCGATTCCCGGAGGAGGTCAGATTGAGTAGAACCAGTGTCAGCGTTAGAAAAATGATGGTTGATTTCATGAGTTCTGTATTTTTTTCCAGTTACTTTGAAAATACAGAACAAAAATACATGCTCAGTTTTTTTTGCCTGTCACAGCCAGGTAAAGAATTGTCATCAATTGTCACCAGATTGTAAAAAAAGCTTTGGGGTTTAAAAATATCTTTGCATGCACTGAAAGGGCCTGAGCACTAGGATAGGGCACCGCCCTATTGGTGTTATACGCAATTATAAACCGCCCTGTAAGGCATATGCGTCAACTTAAGAAGGTATTTTCTATGAACATATTGAAGTTCAGTCGTTTTCGTTTGTCATATGCGCAATACCGTATTATTGAATAAATTTCGGGAATCACATAATTGTTAATTACACGCCAATGTTTTAGCAAATCAATCATTTTGTTGCCGTTATTCATTAAATAATTACAAAATTTTAGCAGGCTTAAGTGCCTGCCATACTTGATAAGGATTAAGGAATAACAAGGTGTATAAATCAGGTGTATATAAGAGACAATCATGATAAGTCTTGCTGTCATTAGTATATTAAGTTGCATTAAAGACACATTATGGATTTTACTAAAGTTCATGTGACTTTTAAACATTTTAAACATGTTTTCGATTCTCCATCTTATTCTATAAATCTGAAGGATTTTATTTGTATCAGCTTTTGATTGGGGTATTGTAGTAATAAAAATAGTCCAGGACATAAGAAATAATAAGTCATTAGAGGGATTATGACCCCTCATTTCTTTCTTTGCTTTCATTCTCCTAAGATTGGCAATTTCTGGATTGACAGGTATTGCAATTAGCCGTACTTTCGTTTTTTCATCATCGGACAAACAAACTTGCATATCCAAATTATTATGTTTTTTCAACAGCGATACCATATGGATAGTCTTCCCATTATGCGGATGAGTATAGGTAGATTTGAATTTATGACGAAAAATGCAATCAGCGCCTGATTTGGTATGACGGCGTATCTCATCGTTACAGCTATATCCCCGGTCTCTTAAAACAAGGTCGCCTTTTTCTAACTCTAATTCGGGAGCTGCTGTTACATCGTTTTTGCTATAAGGATCGATGGAAAATGATAAAAACCGACCTGATAATAGTTCGTATATGCACTGAATCCGGGCATTGCAGACAGAAGTGTGGGAATTAGAAACACCTGAGAAAATATCAAATAAACGCAGAGGTAATTTAATGATAGTGCTATCTTGTATAATAACTCTTTTATAGGAACCCGCTTTAATTAGAGTATGTATATGCTCTTTGTCGCATCTTCTTTTAAGAATATATGCAAGAATAGATTGTAAAAAAATGACACAAGGCGTGTTAACGCGTTTCCAAAATGCTTGTTTACTTGCACATATGTTATATTGTGCATGATGATGTGCGGCAAGGTCATTAAAGCTGGGTGAACCGGCAATGGAGGTAAAACATATGTCAGCTAAAAATGAAGCTGGATCAATCTTTTTACTTTGCCTTTTCATAAAACCACATTCAAAGGCTATTTTTCTGAGCTCTTGAAATGGAATATGGCTTAAATTTAACGAATCAGCTTTTGCTGAAGTCAGAGGGTTTTTTTATCATTTTAATAAACTTTTTTAATAAATCATAGTTTATATACTATTAAATATAATAAAAAATGGGATACAAAATCAAAATCCAACGTGTTGAAAGAGGTTCAACAAAATCATTTTATATAAATTTTCCAGCTGCAATTGCTGAAGCAGGTGAAATAGAAAAAGGTGAAGAAATGGAATGGTTTATTGAAGACAAAAACACATTTGTACTTAAACGAATCAAGCCTTCTAAATCCTTATTAAACAAATAATTAATGGAATTAGGTTGACGCGTATGCCTGTAAGGGCATTAGCACAATTACCCAGTTATATTAAATATTCTAGATTAATTGGTTATTGTATTTATCGCTAATCGTGATCATTCATTATTGAATCCAATCAATCGAGCTTGCTTTCGCCCTTACAGGGCTATTTGGTATGTACACTCAGTAAAATAGGGCGATGCCCTATCCTTTTGCTTGAAGCCCCTTCAGGGCAAGGTATTCGAAGATTATCAATGGGAATTCATAATATATTATTCCTAAAAATGGTATGGAATATTGTCTTAGCTTGACAGCTATGCCTGAAAGGGTTGAATATAGAGAAGTATACACACCCAAAGCTTCACTCCCAACACCCACGCATCCAGTATCTAGCATCCAGTATCCAGTATCCAGTATCTAAATCGTTATCACTTTAGATGCCTCCATCTGTATGGTGACAATATCGGACATGGATCCGATCTGACCTGCCTTGACGTTGCCTGCGATATTAAAATAATTCAAACAAGTTTTGCACGCAATAATTTTGATTCCTGAAGCTTCCATTCGTTTCATACTGTCTACAATGGATGAATCTTCACAAACCAGTTTTACTCCTTCACCGTAGAGTAAAATGGCAAAGGGTAATTTCGTTTCTTCTAAAAGTAAGTTCAGATAATTCTGCAGTAAGGCCTGCGAAAGATCTTCAGGAGCATGCCCCATTCCGTTTTTTGTAATTACTATTACAGTTGATTTCATGCATCGGTGTTAAGGGACCGAAAATACTATTTTTTGGGTTCATAACAGGATCGATGCTCTATATGAATCGCTCAAATTATTTTCTTATCTTTTCGGGAAAATCGAGAAATCCATGAGAACATGTTTTATATTATCCATGGCCTTTTTTTTGGCTTATTCATGTGGCAACTCTTCAGAAACCAGGTCGCCGGAAGAGATTGGCAAGCTTGTAACAGCAGAATTAATTGCCAGGCCTGAATTTATGATGTATGCCATTCCAGAGTGCACTGCAGTTCATTATGCAGAAGCCTGCGCAGGTTTTGGTGCAGCGAGGCTGGCTGCCTTGCTGAACGATAAGGAAACTATGGATCAATTGTCCAGCCGGTATCAGCGGGTAATTGATGACAGTCTGGTTAATACAGCCAACCATGTAGATGCGAATGTTTACGGTATTTTGCCGCTTGAACTGTATAAGCACACCAAAGCAGAACAATTTTTGAAACAGGGTATTGAACTGGCAGATATTCAATGGCAGGATCCTCTGGCTAATGGGATGACGCGCCAGACGAGGTATTGGATTGATGACATTTGGATGATCGCCAGTCTGCAGGTACAGGCATACCGGATAACCGGCAAAATAGAATACCTCGATCGTGCTGCGTTAGAAGTGGACGACTATATAAAAAAACTACAGCAACCCAACGGATTGTTTTTTCATGGATTGAATGCCCATTTTTACTGGGGCAGAGGAAATGGGTGGGTCGCAGCCGGTATGGCAGAGTTACTCTCTGAACTTCCTGAAGACAATGAATATTATCAAGCTATTCTCGCGGGATATCGCACCATGATGAAAACATTGCTTGACAATCAGGCAGAAGACGGTATGTGGCGGCAGTTGATCGATCACAAAGAATCGTTTAAGGAAACTTCTTCAACAGCAATGTTCGGATATGCAATGACTATAGGCGTAAAAAAAGGATTAATCCCTGAAAATCCCTATAAAAAAGCCAGCAAAAAAGCCTGGGATGCGCTGACTACTTACATCAATGCAGATGGGAAAATGAGGAATGTTTGTGTAGGAACAGGGCAAAGTACCGACCTGAATTTTTACCTGACACGTCCAACAGTGGCAGGTGATTTGCACGGTCAGGCTCCGCTGCTGTGGTTTGCCTACAGCCTTCTGGCCGATTATAAAACGAATTAAAACCGGAAGCTTTCTTTTGCTAGAAACTAAAATTGGTTTAACAAAGTTTTAGAATATCCCTTTTATTTAATATCCACAGCCTGCTCATTGAAAATTTATTTATATTTGATTTGGATAGAAAACTTCGGATCGCAGTGATCAAAAGAAGCATTTACTAAAATCACATCTCGAAATGGAACATAAAACTTCAAAAAAAGTAACCCGTGTGGAGGGAGGAGAAACTACATCCACCACAAAAACTTTTGTACCCAGTGACGACAGCAAATCCAGAGCCCGGAATTACAGATTAATAGCTGTTCTTGCCTGGATTATTGCTATAGGAGTTGAAATTTTTGCCATCCTGCAGCTGAAAAAAGTTCCTGTGAACACAACCATGCTCATAATTCTTATCGGTGTGGATTTGGTTTTTGCAGTAACCGGATCGCTGTTGTGGAAAAAGTCGAACCGTCTGAGCCCTGCTTCTGAAAAAGAACCTTTCCGGTTTTTTGTTCAAAATCAACTGGGACTTATCATTTCCATCATCGCCTTTCTTCCCCTGGTGATTCTCATTTTCACCAATAAGAACATGAATGGGAAACAAAAGGGATTGGTGGGTGCTATTGCTGTTGGTGCTCTTGTAATAGCCGGGATCTTTGGCGTCGATTTAAACCCGCCTTCTCTCGAACAATATCAGGAACAAACGGAAGAAGTTGAATCGCTGAATAACGGACAAAATCAGGTTTACTGGACAAAGTCCGGGCACAGCTATCATCTATATCAGGATTGTTCTTATATCAATTCCGCCCGCACCAATGAGATTTTTGAAGGCACCGTGGCCCAAGCCAGGGAACTGAAGAACATCACTGATTTATGCGATCGTTGCCGGAATACAGCAAAAAAAGAAGGTCAAACTGCATTGCCGGATGAGGAGGTTGTAGTACCAGAAGAAACTAAGGTTGCCGAACCACAGGAATAATAGTTTGAAAATATAGATTATTGAACCCTGCCTTGTTGTATACAAGACAGGGTTTTTTTTAATCCGGCAAAACCGTTCAATTGAAATCAGGGTATGAAAACAGAAAATGTATTCATCGGACTCCTTCGGGGAGTCAATGTAAGCGGGCAGAAGCCAATAAAAATGAGTATTCTGCAGGAGTTATTGGAAAAGCTTGGCTTGACATCTGTAAAAACCTATATTCAAAGTGGGAATTTTGTTTTTAGATCTTCAGGAACTTCTGAAAATCTGGAAGGTTTAATTTCTGAAGCCATTAAAAGTAGTTTTGGTTTTGATGTGGTTGTGATGGTTTTTGAATGGAATCTATTTAAAGCCATTGTGAAGAAAAATCCTTATCAGGCCGCGCCTGGAATAAATCCGGCATTTCTCTATGTTACTTTATTTTCAGTCACACCGGACCTTACAGATTTTTATCCGGTCATTGACAAAAAGAAGCTGGCAGAAGAATCCTATTTCGCAGATGACAGATGTATCTATTTATATTGCCCCAAAGGTTATGGTAAAACCAGGTTGTCCAATAACTTTTTCGAACATCTTTTGAAGAGATATGCCACTACCCGGAACTGGAAAACAGCTCACGAATTGGTAAGGATGGCACAAGTTCTTGATCAAATACACTGACTAATAAGATATTAAATAATCATTTATTTTATGAAAATAAGTGGTACGGATTTTGGTATGTATACGATAGTTCTAAATTACACTGCTATGAAAAAATACTTTTACACCCCGGTTTTGGTAGTTCTCTTAACCACTTTGACCGTCCGGGCACAGGAAAAACAGGAATACCTTGGGTTACCGGGTGATAACCTGAATCTTTTTGCGGTTATGAAACTCTTTCAGGAGTCGGAAACTTTAGAAACCTTTGAAAGAAGTTTAAATGAAGAAAATACCAGAATCAACAATCTCGACCTGGATCAGGATGGATATGTAGATTATATCCGGGTGATTGATAATGTGGATGACAACGTACACTATATTGTGTTGCAGGTTGCAATTAACCCGAATGAAAACCAGGATGTGGCTGTATTTACAGTAATTGCACGTTCCAGGGGAGAAGTGGAAATACAGTTGATTGGCGATGAAGCATTATATGGCAGAAACTATATTGTTGAACCCATATATGGCGAGACACCCAATCCGGGATATACAGGTTCCAGACGCAATGTTACCGTAGTTCATACTACAACTTACGAAGTGTCTTCCTGGCCTGTAATCCGCTTTATGTTTATGCCTACATACCAGGTATGGCGTTCTCCCTGGTATTACCGTCATTATCCGGTATACTGGACAATATGGTCTCCTTATTACTGGCATTATTATCATGGTTACCATTCTCATTATCATCAATACTATTACGGCCATTACAGACATTGGGATCATTATCGCAATGCCGATTGGCATAACAGGTATTATCAGCATCAGCGTGCCTATTCGCCCTATGTTGGAACAAGAATTCACGAAGGGAATTATCATCACACATACTCCCATCCGGAACAGGAAAGATCTGGCTCTGACCTGTACAAGAGAACATACGGACGCAGAAGCACTGTTACTTCAGGTTCAACAGGTAGAAGACCATCTTCCGGTACAGGCACAACAGTGAATCGTACTTCTTCCGGATCGCGTTCTACTACTACCGGTACATCAAATAGCGGCGTAAGACGCTCTACTTCTGAGTCGGGTACACCATCCACCGGAAGTTCATCCTCCACAGTTCGCAGATCCAGTTCAGGAACATCGTCGGGTACGGGTTCAACGCAATCATCGACAGGTACACGCAGGTCATCTTCCTCATCAACAGGAGCTCAGACAACTACCCGGCAGAATGCAGGTTCAACCAGTACAGGTTCAACACAATCAACATCGGGTACACGCAGGTCATCCTCATCCACTTCCGGATCGGGACAGGCCACAACCACCGAGCAGAAATCAGGTACCAGTGCAGGTTCCACTCAACCATCTACCGGTGTTCGCCGTTCTTCGTCCGGAAGTAGCCCGGCCTCTGCACCGTCGGGATCGGGAGCAAGTACTACCCGGCAGAAATCGGGTTCTTCTGCAAGCACAGGTAGCTCAAGACGATCTTCATCGGCAGGGACTTCCACATCCGGGACGTCAACAACAAAAAAATCTTCGCGCTCTAAAAGCAGCAGTGCAACTACTACGGATGAGTCGGGGAAGGTCAGAAAAGGAGGCAGATAATACAAATTCATAAATAAGTTTTAAATTAGAGACGCCTAAACAGCGTCTCTTTTTTTTACTTTTCTCATCTCAAAAGAATGAACTCAACGATTCCTTTTCAGCTCATCGATTGGAATGCGATTCCCAAAACCGAATATAATGGTGAAACCGGAGTTGCATACTGGCAAACAATGCAATACGGTGGTTTACGAATCCGCATAGTCGAATATTCACCTGGATACCTTGCTGATCATTGGTGTAGCAAAGGACACATTGTTCATTGTCTGGAAGGTGAATTTGTAAGTGAACTGATTGATGGTTCGAATTGTTCCTTACAGCAAGGAATGACTTATGTGGTGTCTGATGAAATGAGCCAGCACAAGTCGTATACTGAAAAGGGCGTTAAAGTGATGATTATTGACGGTGAATTCCTCGCAAAAAAAAATACAACGAAATGAAGAAGGGAGGGAAATGAGACAGGTACTTAAATATACCGGTTATATACTCCTTGTTTTACTAATAGGATACCTTTTATACCGGTTCTATTTTATCGGCGTCTGGATTCTTATTGCAGCCATAATATCCTTTTTAGGACAACCTATTGCGCAATTTTTTGATAAAATCCGCTTCCGTAAATTTCAGATGCCGCATACGGTAAGTTCACTATTATCTCTCGTTGTCATTGTACTGATATTTTTGGGATTTATCGGTTTGTTTATTCCCATGATCATTAATCAGGCGGAAGCCATTTCGCAGATCGATGTGGACAAGCTTACATCCAATCTGGAGGAGCCGATGAACCAACTTGATGACAAGCTTCATAATATCGGATTGATTCCTGCCAATCAAACGTTGCGTACTTACATCATTAACAGCAGCAAATCACTGGTTGGGATATCCAATATAGGCCCGGCAATCGGTAATATTGTGAGTGCAGCAGGAAATTTGTTTGTAGGCGTGTTTTCCATCTTCTTTATATCCTTCTTTTTTATTAAGGATGAAAACATGTTTGAAGATGATATTTTACTTTTTGTTCCCGAAGAACACCATAACGCCACACATACAGTTATTGATGATTCAAAACTATTATTGAAAAGATATTTCATTGGTGTCATCTTTGAAGTCATTGCAGTGATGCTGTTAATCGCTCTTGGTTTGTGGATCTTTGGAATAGAAAGTCCATTGCTGATTGGTTTCTTTGCCGGAGTTATGAACATTATCCCTTATCTGGGTCCTATAATTGGTTCAGCGCTTGGACTGATCATCGGGATTACCACAACCATGGTCGGAGGGAATTACAATGACATCTGGCCGGCAGTTCTGAAAATGGGAGCCACTTTTGCAGTGGTTCAGTTTATTGACAACAATATTTTGGTTCCGATGATATACGCAAAGAGTGTAAAGTCACATCCTCTGGAAATTTTTCTTGTTATCATTATGGGAGGGAGTCTTGGGGGACTTGTAGGTATGATCGTAGCGGTGCCGGTTTATACCGTATTGCGTGTAATTGCCAAGGAATTCTTTCAGCAGTTCAAGGTGGTTCAGAAAATCACCGAAACCATGGATTCGGATTAGAAGTACGCACAAAAAAATAGATCTTAAATCTTAGTGCCTTATAAAATATTCCGAAGGCAGGCATACACATTTAACTTAGTGCCTTAGCGCCTTCGTTTGTGCCGTGAAGTTGAAGAATAACTGAAATTGAATTTATTTGAAATGGGCAGAAAATATGAATTTCTTTCTTGCCCTGAAAGGGCCTGAGCACTAGGATAGGGCATTGCCCTATTGGTGTTATACGCAATTATCAACTGCCCTGTAAGGGCAACAGCACAATTACCATGTATAAATATATACCAGATTAATTGAATATTGTATTTACCGCTCATTATGACCATTCATTAATGAATCCAATCAACTTAGCTTGCTTCCGCCCTTACAGGGCTATTTGTCATGTAATTCCAGTAAAATAGGGCGATTGCCCTATCCTTTTGCTTGTTGCCCTTTCAGGGCAAGGAACTCGACGTTTATATTCGAAGATTATTAACTCAACGTATATAAATCCTACAAATGATCTTGCTCGGTTATTCAAATAGCGCCATTATTTGGCTTAGAAGTGTTAGGGCTTCATAAATTATAATTTTAATAATTTTAAAAGTCTGAAAACGTCATTAAATTCGATTTAAAAACCCTATTATGAATTTCTATATCCTCGATGTCTTTGGAAGTACCCGCTATTCGGGGAATCAACTGGCTGTTTTTACCGATATCGGTGATCTGTCATCAGAAGAAATGCTGCAGATTGCTAAAGAAATTGGCTTTTCCGAAACCACATTTATTCTTAATAATCAACCCGTTGAAGGTGGATATCCGGTTCGCATTTTTACTCCCGCCAGCGAAATCGGTTTTGCAGGTCATCCTACCCTGGGCACAGCATATATCATTAAAAATTACATTCAAACAGCACCATCACGGGTAATCCGGTTGAATCTCAAAGCAGGTCTGATCCCCGTTACCTTCACAGAGGATATCTTATGGATGAAACAAAACCAGCCTGTGTTTGGAAAAATTCTGGATGCTGAATCCGTTTCGCAGGTGGTGGGACTTGAAAAATCAGATATGGATGTGCGCTATCCCATCCAGGAAATTAGTACTGGCTTGCCTTTTACCATGGTTCCGCTGACCTCAAAGGCAGCATTAAAAAAGGCGCGTGTACATGCTGAATCCTACGGCACTTTTATTAAGGATGTATGGGCAAAAGGGATTTTGGTATTTAGCAGGGAAGGGCAGGAATCCGGACAAGGGCTTTCTTCACGTGTCTTTGTCGATTATCTCGGTATCCCGGAAGATCCGGCCACCGGAAGCGCTTCGGGATGTCTGGCAGCCTATTTGGTAAAGTATCAGGTGTTGGGAAGCAATTCCATTGATCAGATAATAGGACAGGGATATGAGATGGGCCGGCCCTCAGAAATTTTTATCCGGTCATCCTTCTCAAATCAGTTATATGACATTCAGGTAGGAGGCCGTGTCATTGAAATTGCCAAAGGGAATTGGCCTTTGACAGGCTCAGGCACCGGACCTTCGACAAGCTCAGGCACCGCTTCGACAGGCTCAGGCACCGGTTTGTGAAGTTGTGGGATCATCTCTAGCAGGTCGCTGAGCTTGTCGAAGCGTAACAGGTAGCTGAGCTTGTCGAAGCGCCTGGTAGGAGTAAACAAAAAATATTACATCCTCCTGAATAACATGATGTTGTTTTAATTATATTTACTTTTATGTAAGAACGTTAGGATTGAAAAAGTGATTATATCCGACATAAGACAATCTTATTATTGTGCTATACAAACCCAAATTTTAATTTAAAAGTATGGAAAACATCTGCCCAAATTCAGCACAATGCCCAATTTTTAGTGGGGTATTATCTAACAAAGAAACAACAGCAAAAGCCTATCGAAACCAATTCTGTGAAGCAGGTGAAGTAGAATGGAACCGTTGCAAACGGTTTATGACCAAAAAGCAATATGGCAAATGTCCGCCAGATTTATTACCCAATACCCTTAAGACAGTCGAAGAAATTGGGACATTTTATAATTTGGTTTGACAAACAGGTCGCTGAGCTTGTCGAAGTGGGTCGCTGAGCCTGTCGAAGCGCCGTTGGCACCGGCCTTCGACAAGCTCAGGCACCGGCCTTCGACAGAGAATTAGAGAACTTTATAATCTCAAAAATGGAGTTTGACAAAAAAATATTGTCCTTTTTAAAGCCTGAATTAGTTGATAAAATACTGCAAGAATCAAGCATCCGGGAATTCCCTAAAGGAACGGAAATTTTAAGGGAACAGCAGTACGTGAAAGTTTTGCCGATTGTTATTACCGGACTTGTAAAAGTATACTCAAGATTCAATGAAAAGGAATTATTAATATATTATATAGAACCTGCTCAAAGCTGTGTGATGACTTTCTATGCAGCACTCAAAAACACTCCAAGTAAAGTTTTTGCAATAACAGAGGAAGAATCAAAAGTTCTTCTAATACCCATTCAGCTCTTACCAAATTGGCTAAAAGAGTATCCTGAATTAAATGAACTATTCTATAATCAATTCAATCTAAGGTATTCAGAACTTTTAGATACGATCGGTCACTTATTATTAGACAGAATGGACAAGAGACTTTATGACCATTTGAAAAAGAAATCGGAATTGATGAATAATTCAATTAAAATGAGTCACAATCAGATAGCTAACGAATTAGGAACTGCTCGTGAAGTAATAACAAGAGTTTTGAAAAAGCTTGAAACCGATGGAAAAGTGATACAAAATGAAGGTGAAATTAAAATTACCGGCGAGTGGTGACCCCAGTCACTGCAAAGCAATAAAACACCACTTACTTTTGTAGCGCAATATTGCAAAACATACATTTTTGAGAAATGAAAATGAATATGGGTTCAGCAGACAGAATTATTAGAGTAATAATCGCTGCAATTGTCGGATTTCTTTATTTTACAGGAATAGTTTCAGGAACATTAGGAATTGTACTTTTGGTATTGGCGGGGGTATTCATCTTAACCAGCCTGATCAGCTTTTGTCCACTTTATACATTGTTTGGAATAAGAACTTGTCCCTCGAAAGTAAAGAAATGAGGCTGCTGATTTTGTAATTTGCTTAGATGAAGCTGCGTTGCCAGTCTGAATCATTTAGTCTTCTTTTGGGTGGTGGTTGTATCCATAGACTTCAATTTTACGGCACTTGCATGCATAGCCGTCAAGTTAAAACAAATATTCCATAACATTTTTAAGAATAATCTATTATGGATTTTAATTGATAATCATCGAATACCTTGCCCTGAAGGGGCATCAAGCAAAAGGATAGGGCAATCGCCCTATTTTACTTGGTGTGTATTACGAATAGCCCTGTAAGGGCGGAAGCAAGCTAAGTTGAATGAATTCAGTAATGAATGGTCATGATGAGCGGTAAATAGAATATCCAATTAATCTGGAATATATAATATAACATAGTAATTGTGCTGTTGCCCTTACAGGGCAGTTGAGAATTGCGTATAACACCAATAGGGCGTTGCCCTATCCTAGTGCTCAGGCCCTTTCAGGGCAAGCAAGCAATTCAATAATTCTGCGCGTTTCAATTGAATTCAATTATAAAACTAAATAATTATACTTTCTATTTCTAATGCCTTAAATTATTATTTTATTTGTCTTAGCTTGACGGCTATAACTTGCAGGTTACAATTGTTTTATAGCAATCACAGCATTCCTGTACCGGATTTATTTTCTTGCCACTGAAGAATACGACTAAATCAAACAAAAAGGACTAGTTCTTGTTTTACGTCCAAATGGATAGCTGAATGAGAAGTTTGGTATTTTTCATGCATGCATCATTGGATGGTTTTGTGGCCGGAACAAAAGGTGAACTCAACTGGGTAAAGGTTGATGATGAAATATTTGAGTTTGTTTCAACCATGACGGCCCAGGCCGATACAGCGCTATATGGACGGGTAACTTATCAAATGATGGAAGCATATTGGCCAACCGCTGGTGATAAGCCCAATGCAAGCAAACACGACAAGGAACATGCCATCTGGTATAAGAATGTATCAAAAGTTGTTTTATCAAAAACAATGAAGGAAACCGGATTAAAAAATACGAAAGTTATAAGCGACAATCTCCCTGAACACATTACTCACTTAAAACAACAATCCGGTAAAAACATACTCATTTTTGGTAGTCCGGGAGCTACTCATTCTCTATTGAAATTTGGATTAATTGATGAGTTTTGGATTTTTGTGAATCCGGTTTTATTGGGACAGGGTATTCCGGCATTTAAATACATAACGGACAGAGTCAAATTAAAACTGTTGGAGAGCAAAACATTTACTTCAGGAGTTGTAGCACTTCATTATAGAAAAGTATAATCAAAACCACATTCGAAGCCTGCCTGGGTTCCGGGACTTTGCACGTTTAAAGTGCTTCAGTTTTTCGGAGGCTTAGACCTTATGCAATATTACTACGCAGGTTGCTGACATTTGAATACAATATTTTTGAATCCACAAATTTTGAATAATTTAGTTCTTCATTTGATTTATACGACCTTTTAACCCATTCAAATATTAATTAAGCTTTTAGAGAATATGGAATCAAGACTATTGAAAGTCGGAAAAATAACTATAAAACCCAGAAAGTTATTCATGCTGGCTCTATTTATAATAGGATTAGGTTTGGGAATAACAGCTGCTTTGCCACAAAAAAATCTGATTATCTTAGTAGTTTGTTCACTAATTGGTTTATCCATCATAATTTATACTTTTTCAAAAATCAGGTCGGATTTGTAATTTACAATCCTGAACTTATTTTTCGAAAGAACTTAGAATGCAGAACTTTATGTTGATTGGAATTTAATGTACTATAATGTTTATCACAATTGTTGAGTTCCGGATGACAATGGGTGCTTATGGATAAAACACTGACATTCACAAACAGGCAAGCCTTTCGGGAATGGCTGGGGCAACATGGAACAGAGAGCGAAGGTATTTGGTTGCGCTTTGGTAAAAATACAACATTAGTTACCCTCACTGCCCTGGAAGCATTGGAAGAAGCCCTTTGTAACGGATGGATTGACAGACAAATACAGTCGCTTGATGATAATACTTATAAAAAATATTTTGCAAGGCGGTTGCCAAAAAGCAAATGGTCGGCCAGAAACAAAGAGCTGGCGCAAATGCTTATGGAAAAGGGTTTGATGACCCAACAGGGTTTGGAGGCCATTGAGCAGGCCAAAAAAAACGGTTTTTGGGAACAGGCGAAACGGATACCTGTTGACGACGAGCAAGTACATATGTTTAAGGAAATTATACAGCCCTATGAAATGGCTTATTCAAATCTGCAGGCGATGTCTCCTTCGGTGCAGCGTACTTATACTGCATTTTATTTCGACGCCAAAACGGACAAAGGTCAACATTCCCGACTGGAAAGGATTATTGACAGACTTAACCGGAATTTGAAGCCCATGTAAGAAATTCTTTAATTGTATAACCATAAACACCAAAAGTTTGTTCTATATCCGCATCGTTTTTAAACTATCAAATAGTTATCTTTTAATTTAGTAATTTGTTAAATCCATGGATAGAAAAGAATTTCTGAGAATTACCTGGAACAAGGCAATTAAGCCCATAATGATTATATTATTAATTGCTTTTATTCTAAGATACATTTATAGGGTTTTCACTGAAAGTGGAACAGAGAGAATCATTACAATTTCTATTTTTGGATTTGCATTCCTTGGCATAATATCTTATGCCTTGGGTGTTCTTTTTTCAAAAGCCGTAATTTCACTAAAATCAAAACTTACAGATAAAACCAGATTCCAATTAAGAGTCATTCAGAAGATTGTAAACTTTATGGGTACTATTGCATTTGGTGCTTTGCTTTACCATTTCTTTTTAAATGATTGGATTCAGGCTACAATAATATCGGGCTTATGCTTAATACTATACGCCATAGATATCATCAAAAAAGAAAAAACCATTTTATCAAAAACTAAGGTCGGCAACAAAGGAAACTTTTGCACAGCCTCTATTTTGAGGGGTAAAAATGTGTAATTTAAACCCCTATGATCCTAAAAAGATACAAATTCCTGTTGATTTTTTTGATGGGAATAATGGCAATTGCAATCCAGGTTCCCTTCTTACAGGCTGATCCTGATATGGTCATTTCTGAAAGCAGGGATGCAAATACTGATGAAGGGCAGTATACCAATCAAATCAGAAATTACATCAATCATAACGACTTATCTTTAAAGAAATCTGATGTCCTGGTTAAAACACCCATTCTTAGTGCCATTTTATTTATTCCTTTTAAAATATTTGGGACCCGACTCATTGTGGGTCGTTTGACTATTTTGTTATTGTCGTTGGTCATTTGCCTTGTTATTTACAGCGTGAATTCAAATTACGCTTTGTTTGGCTTTTTTTCATTTGGTATTGTATTTTGTAATTATTATGTTTTTCAATATTTTCATATCTGCCTGGCAGAAATACTTTCCACTGTTCTCATATTCTTTGCAGTTTTCGTCCTATCATCCGAAAAATCGCGGAACAACTTAAAGTTTGTGTTTTTATCCGCTACAGCAGTTTCATTGGTATATTACCTAAAAATTCAATTCCTGTATGCAATTGCCATTCTTCCTTTATCAATCATCATTTGGATGCTTTTTGAGCCGGCCAATAAAAAACAATTCATCAGGCAACTGATCTATACAATTCTTTTTCAGGCAATTTTTTTCGTTTTATACCTACTGGTTTGGGTTCTTCCCAATCGGGATTTCTACACATACGTGATGATAAATCAAACATCAGATAAATTTGCACACTTTTCGGATATACTCACGAACATGAATTTCTTTCTAGATCATTATTTTTATAATCCCTATTTAAAATTTTACACCCTCTTTTTTTATGCTGCGTTTGTAATAGGATTCGTTTATCTATTCATCTCAAAATCAATCCACTTTAAATGTCTTTTTATAGGCATTACTTGTTGGATTTTTATAGAATTGCATAAGTTGACATTTGCGTATTTGCCTCCCAGATATCTTGTCAGTCTTATTTTTCCAATGGGAATAATCATAACGCTGATATTTGTGGAGTTCATCCATTTAAAAGGGAAAACAGCGTGGAATTATATACTAAAAACAGCATGTATTTTATCATTCCTATATATCTGTTTTCAACATGGTATTAATTATCGGGCCTCTTATAAAAACCGAACATTTCAAATTGCTGCAGTGAACCGGTATTTATCACATTATGATTTTAAAAACACACCTGTTTTAGGTGCCTGGGCGCCTACTCTTTGTTGGGATTGCAAAGCATATACCTTACCAGTATGGAACAATTATTTTAATGATAAAGAGGTGATTCAGAAATACAAACCGGCTATTATTATTGCTGAATTAGATGAGGAAGATTCCAATCAGGCCTTTTCCTCAAAGGGGATAAAACTGGATTCCTATGCGGATTCTATTGTATATTTTAAAATTAACCGATGGGATTTGAAATTGCTATGGATCACTCCTCCTACTGGTAATAATTAAAATTGCTTTTTTGCTACACATTTTTTAAATTGTAGCATTAAACCGTTATATCATGAAAACCCGTTTCCTGCTCTTTTTTGCAGGAGTTATTCTGGTAAGTCATGCTTATTCTCAGGTTTCTCAACCTGCATTCCGACTTAGTGAATCATTGGTTGAATCCCTATTGTCCTCCAGTCAGGAGTCGGGAGATTATGAAACCCTGCTGACTGAACTGGAAACACTGCAAAAAAATCCTATTAATATCAATCGCGCCACCCAGGAAGATCTTCAGAAACTATTTTTTCTTACCACCTTCCAGATCAGCTCGCTGTTGGAATATAGAAATTCCCACGGTCCTCTGATCTCAATTTACGAATTGCAAATTGTTTACGGATTTACAGATGAAGTCATTGCCATGATGGTTCCGTTTATTGTGGTGGAACCGGCGGAAACTATAAAACCATTTGTATTTCGACAGCAGATGCAATACACTCAGCATGAGTTTGAAATGCGTATGCAACGGGTAATTGAAAAATCAAAAGGCTATAACACCTTTGATTCTGCCGCAAATAAATACACTTATCCGGGAAGTCCCTGGTTTGTAAACGTGAAATACGGGCTGAAAGCAGGTGATAAGATTCAGGCAGGCGTTACCATGGAAAAAGATGCGGGAGAAGATTTTTTCCGTGCTTCGAATGCGAACGGATTCGATTTTAACTCGGCATACCTTCTGTTTTCAGATATGGGGTCGGTTCGTGCAGCAATCATTGGCGATTACCGCCTGTGTTTTGGACAGGGACTCACTTTGTGGAATGCATCTGCTCCCGGAAAATCTGCATTGACTTTAAATATCGAGAAGAAACAGGATGCCGTTAAAGCTTTTACTGCCAATGATGAAAATAGATTCTTCAGGGGTACTGCCATAACTCTCCAAAAGGGTAAAGTGGAATTCACAGCCTTTTACTCGTCAAAAAAGCGCGATGCCAATCGGGTACTCTCTACAGAAGGAGGTACGGAGCACTTTACCTCTTTTCAGGAAAGCGGATATCACCGTACATCGTCAGAAATTTTCGATGAAAAGAGTGTGCGCGAAAGGGCGGCAGGAGGAAATATAAACTTCAGAAGTGATCCGCTGAAATTGGGCTTTACCGTAGTTTCCTATGCGTTTAATAAATTCATGGAGGGAGGAGATGATTTGAAGGATGTTCACGACTTTTCAGGAGATCATTTATGGAATACAGGAATCGATTATACCTATAGTCTGAAAAATCTTCAGTTTTTTGGCGAAGTATCCCGCTCCGCAAACCATTGGGGACATATTCACGGAGCCCTTTACAAGGCCAATAAGTATGCTTCTTTTTCGGCATTATTCCGTAGTTTTCAACCGGGATTTTTCAGCGTTCATGGTGCAGGTTTTTCTGAAGGTTCACAAACTACTAATGAAGAGGGTATTTATGTGGGTTTTGAAATTCATCCCATTCGCAAAATTTCGGTTTCAGGGTATTTCGATTTCTATCAATTTCCCTGGCCCAGATTCAGGGTGAGTGCTCCTTCGCAGGGGAATGACATTTTGATACAGATTGCATGTAAAACCGGGAAAAAAACAGAGATGATCTTAAAATTCCATACTGAAGATAACCCGTTGGATGAGGATGTGGATTCTATACCCTCTCCCATAGTGGGTTCTTCTCACAAAAAAAATCTCAGATGGAATATCGATTATCCGGTTACGCAAAACATTCAAATGCAAAGCAGGGTAGAGTATACGGTTTCAAATCAGGCAGAAATACGATCTCAGGGAATGATGATTTATCAAAATGCAGAATACAGGATGAACGTCATTCCGCTCTCACTGTATCTTCGACTGGCATGGTTCCATACAGACAATTATGATTCACGTATATACGCATATGAACATGATATGGTAACCGGTTTTTCATTCCCCCCGCTTTATGATAGCGGTTTGAGGGGTTATTTTATGGCCACATATCGCATACAGCGCTCATTGACATGTTCTGTAAGGTTTTCCGGAACCTGGTTTTTTGATAAGGATGAGGTAGGTTCAGGATCAGATGTAATTGATGCACCACGACGAACCGATTTTAAAATCCGGATTGCATACCGGTTTTAGATAAACTTGTCTACTAGCAGAACTTAATCTTCATCATTCATCATTCGGTGTTCGATGTTCGATGTTCGATGTTATTTAAAATCCAATATCGAACATCGAACATCGATTTAAGAACTTCGAAGTGAAATATCCATTCACTGAATAATTCCTGGTTGATCCGATAATAAAGGATGTTGGTCGATTTTATCATTTTTTTGATTTTTATTCAGGAGGAGTAGATTATTTTCGAAATCTATTTAGAACGGTAATAAAGTAGTGGTTTTGTTTTTTTGTAGTTTTTTTAGCGGGAGGGCGTTTCAAAATGCCCTCCTTTTTTTTGAATATTATGGAAATCAGCACTTCCAGGCGTTTAGGAAATCCCTATTTGTTCTTGCTTCATTTCAAAATTTTGTTATTTTTGTAATTCTCTTGCCACAAGGCATGCAATAGGAATTAATTGCTAAAACTTTTAAAATGAAGACATACACAACTGGTCAGATTAAAAACATCGTAATAGTTGGTAATTCAGGATCGGGAAAAACCACACTTTCAGAAGCAATGCTTTTTGAAGGCGGCGTTATAGAAAGACGCGGTGATGTTGAAAGCAAAAATACCGTTTCCGATTTTAAAGAAATAGAACAAAACAATGCGAGTTCCGTTTTTTCCTCGCTCTTATATACTTTATACAACGATCATAAAATTAACCTGATCGATGTCCCCGGCCTTGATGATTTTGTGAATGGCATCGTATCCGCACTTACTGTTACAGACAGTGCGCTTATGGTTGTAAATGCTCAGAATGGAATTGAAGTTGGTGCTGA
Source organism: uncultured Bacteroidota bacterium (assembly GCA_963733535.1). Classification (GTDB taxonomy): domain Bacteria; phylum Bacteroidota; class Bacteroidia; order Bacteroidales; family UBA10428; genus UBA5072. The sequence goes on along the minus strand of CAVTDR010000008.1, from coordinate 537,479 downwards.
AATTCATGGAAGATATCTTTCCAATGCCAACAAAGGATTAATGTTTGTAGTTAATCAACTGGATCATGAAAAGGCCAACTGGGATAAAACCATTGAATCAATCAAGGAAAGATTCGGCGCCCATGCTGTTATCATTCAGTACCCGGTAAATTCCGGTGCCGGCTTTGATTCGATCATTGACGTGCTTGCTATGAAACTTTATAAATATCCGAAAGAGGGCGGCAAACCGCAGATTTTGGATATACCTGCTGATCAGAAAGATCAGGTTGATGAATTACATGCTGCGCTTGTAGAAAAAGCCGCTGAAAGCGATGAAGCTTTAATGGAGCAGTTTTTTGCCAATGACACACTCACTCCCGAAGAATTGCAGAAAGGGCTTAAGACAGGCGTTATGAATCGCGGTTTATTTCCTGTTTTTTGTGTTGCTGCCAAAAAGAATATGGGTGTTGGCCGTCTTTTGGAATTCATTTCTCAGGTAGCCCCTGCTCCAAATGATCTTCCTGCTGCTGTAGCCGGAACCAAAGAAATTAAATGCGATCCTGCTGGCCCCACCACCTTATTTGTATACAAATCGGCAGTTGAAACCCACATTGGTGAAATCAACTACTTCAAAGTAATGGCAGGTGAAGTGAAAGAAGGAATGGACCTTACAAACACTACTTCACAGAATAAGGAAAGAATTGCGCAATTATTTGCTGTTGCCGGAAAAAACAGAAATAAAATCACGAATATGATGGCAGGTGATTTAGGTGCCACCGTTAAACTGAAAGCAACACGTACCAATCAAACTTTATCGGTTGATTCAGGCGTTAAATTTAAGGCCATTGAATTTCCGGAGCCTAAATTTCGCGCTGCTATACGCACCTTGACAGAAAGCGACGATGAAAAATTGGGTGAAGCACTTCAACGCATGCATTTTGAAGATCCCACCATACAAATTGAATATTCCAAAGAGCTGAAACAAATTATATTAATGGGACAGGGCGAATACCATTTGAATATCGTAAAATGGCATTTGGACAACGTCTACAAAATCCCGACAGAGTTTCTTGCCCCCAAAATTCCCTATCGCGAAACAATCACAAAATATGCCGTTGCTGATTACCGTCATAAAAAGCAATCGGGTGGTGCAGGACAGTTTGGTGAAGTGCATCTGGTTATAGAACCTCACAAAGAAGGAACTCCCGATACAACGATGTTTCAGATTGATGGTAAGGATCAGAAGATCTCCATCCGCGATAAGGAGGAAATTCCTCTGGCATGGGGCGGAAAGCTTGTTTTTTATAATTGTATTGTTGGAGGCTCTATTGATGCACGGTTTTTACCGGCCATTTTGAAAGGTCTTATGGAAAAAATTGAGACCGGACCGCTGACGGGTTCTTATGCACGTGATATCCGTGTATATGTTTATGATGGCAAAATGCACCCTGTAGACTCCAACGAAATATCGTTCAAGCTGGCAGGAAGGAATGCATTTAGTCTGGCCTTCAAAAAAGCATCTCCCAAGATTCTCGAGCCCATGTACATTGTTGATGTGTTGGTTCCGGGTGATCGTATGGGTGATGTAATGAGCGATTTACAAGGACGGCGGGCCATTGTTCAGGGCATGTCGTCTGAAATGGGATTTCAGAAAATAACCGCCAAAGTTCCTTTGGCTGAAATGAATAAATACTCAACTGCTTTGAGCTCCATAACCGGAGGTCGGGCTATGTATTCTATGAAATTTTTCGACTACGAACCGGTGCCGGGAAATGTTCAGGAAGAATTACTGAAGGCATACGAAGCAGAAGAGAAAGAAGAATAGTATTTTTTCAAATATTCAATTGAAGGGCCGGAGCATTTTGCTCCGGTTTTTTTATTTTCTGTTAGACAGCTTTGGCCTATGATTATTCATGCGGATTTTGAATATGCCCTTGTTTATCTATAAAACAAAAAAGCCGGTTAATACCGGCTTTTCTTTGTTATAGTCATACATCATCCACATTTTGACGATCCACAGGAAGTACATTTCAAACATCCTTCCTGATAGATCAGTGTGTCTGATCCGCATTCTGTACAGGTTTTACCCTTTTTCGCTTTGGTGTCGTTGGGAATGTATTTCTTCAGGGCTCTTTCCACACCGTTTTTCCAGGTATTAATGGTATGACTGTCGAGCTGTAATGAAGCCACCAAATTTACAACATCTGCGATAGGCATGCCATGACGCAGCACACTGGAGAATAACTTGGCATAATTCCAGTATTCTTTGTTGAACATGTGGGATAGTCCACCCAATGTATTGTTGTATCCATATTTATCGGTATACTGGAAGTCATATCTGGAATTCCCTTGTTCATCGCGATTTTTGATGATTTTGCCCTTGGCTATGGATTTGGGAATCGGAAACATTTCGTCGTCCACAATACCTGTAAAGATTTCGTAAGGTTTTCCATCTTTAAGGCCGATAAACGCAATCCATTTTTCCTCATTATTGTTAAACCGGATGATATCTGCATCCAGAATGCGGGGTCTTTTAAATTTCTGGCTATCGTTTTCAGTTTGGCCTTCTTTATCTTTTTCGGTATTGTTATTCAGCAAAACACCGGAGCGCGATCCGTCGCGATACACAGTTACGCCCTTACATCCGCTTTGCCATGCTTTTACATAGAGCTGGCCAACCAGTTCTTCCGTAGCTTGCTGGGGAAGGTTGATGGTAACACTGATGGAATGATCTACCCATTTCTGAACCTCGCCCTGCATTTTCACCTTGTTCATCCAGTCAACATCATTGGAGGTAGCTTTGTAATAGGGTGAAAGCGCAACAACTTCCTGCAGTTTCTCGTCGTTGTATTGCATTACCTCAGCCACATTATAACCTTTAACTTCGAGCCAGGTAAGGAATTTATGATGGAATACATTGTATTCTTCCCATTTATCACCTACTTCATCCGTAAACGAAATTTTGGTGTTGGCATCATTCGGATTTACCTTGCGACGGCGTTTGTAAACCGGAAGAAAAACAGGTTCAATACCGGAAGTTGTTTGTGTCATAAGACTGGTAGTGCCTGTAGGAGCAATAGTAAGCAATGCTATATTGCGACGGCCATACTTTACCATATCGCGGTACATTTGTTCATCTTCGTTCTTTAGACGCATGATGAACGGATTGTCTTTTTCGAGATGGGCATCATAAATGGCAAAGGCACCTCTTTCTTTGGCAACTTCAATAGATGAGCGGTAGGCTTCAACTGCCAGCGTTTTTTGTACTTCAACAGAAAAGTCAGTTGCATCATCGCTTCCATAGCGTAACCCAAGACCTGCGAGCATGTCGCCTTCCGCAGTGATTCCAATACCTGTTCTGCGACCTTCTTCGGCTTTTATACGGATGTTTTCCCAAAGCTTTCTTTCCACACGTTTCAATTCGGGATCTTCAGGATCTTTATTGATCTTTTCCATGATGGCATCGATTTTTTCCAATTCAAGATCGATAATATCATCCATCATTCGCTGGGCGTAGTGCACATGTTTTTTGAAAAGTTCAAAATCAAATTTGGCTGTGTCTGTAAATGGGTTATTAACATAATTATACAGATTGATAGCCAGTAGCCGGCATGAATCATACGGGCATAATGGAATTTCTCCGCAGGGATTGGTTGAAACAGTGCGATAACCCATTTCCGCATAACAATCGGGAACGGATTCCCGGATAATGGTATCCCAGAACAGAATTCCCGGCTCTGCGGATTTCCAGGCGTTATGCACAATTTTTTCCCAGAGTTTATTGGCTTCAATATCTTTGGTGAAAACCGGCTTGTCTGAGTCAACCGGATACTGCTGTGTATAAGCAGTATTGTTAACAACAGCATTCATAAATTCATCGTTGATGCGCACGGAGATATTGGCTCCCGTGACTTTTCCTTTTTCAAGTTTTGCATCAATAAACTTTTCAGAATCGGGATGCTTGATTGAAATGCTGAGCATCAGAGCACCGCGTCGGCCATCTTGTGCCACTTCACGGGTGGAATTCGAATACCGTTCCATAAAAGGCACAACACCTGTAGAGGTAAGTGCACTGTTAAGTACAGGTGTACCTTTGGGACGAATATGAGAAAGATCGTGCCCCACACCACCGCGGCGTTTCATAAGCTGCACCTGTTCCTGATCAATTTTCATAATTCCTCCGTAGGAATCAGAAGCTCCAGGATTGCCAATAACAAAGCAATTGGATAAGGATGCGATCTGAAAATTATTGCCGATACCGGTCATTGGACTACCCTGAGGAACAATATATTTAAAGTCCTTTAATAAAGAGTGAATCACAATCAGCGGAACCGGGTTGGGATATTTTTGTTCGATCCTGTAAATTTCATTCGCAATTCTCCAATGCATCTGATCTGGGTTCTTTTCATAAATCTTCCCATAGGAATCCTTCAAAGCATACTTGTTCACCCATACCGTAGCTGCCAATTCATCGCCCTTGAAATACTCCAGCGTACTCTGATAAGCTTCTTCGTACGAGTAAGTAGCATCTTTATTTGTCGTAACTTTTTTCACGGGTTCTTTGCTTTCGGTCGGGGTTAAAGTCAAATTCTTCATTTTTGTTTCGTCTGCCTGCATGGGTATATTTTTAAGTCGTTGGAAATTTAACCGGTAAAAAAGTACCGGGGATATTTCAGATAGTACTGCAAGTTAGTAACAGTAACCATGGTTGACAAAAAGAGTTCTATCGTATTTATTAACATTCCCGGGTAGTTATTAACCCCACCGGATAAGGGATTGAGAAACTGTACTTTGCTTTTTAAGTACGCCCGCTCCCCTTAAAATTTATAAAAAACGATTGGAAATCGGTGCACTTTATCCCAAAAAAGATATGAACGGATTTGCTTCTGATAACATGTTTAAATAATAATGTAGCCTTTGCCAGACAATCCATTTAGCATGGCAGGGTATGTTAATTCAATATTTAGTTCTTTGTTCTTTAAGGAAATTTGTTATAAGAATTGCAAAGTTTGTGCCATATAGGGATTAGCGTGCCTTCAATTGCAACCGCTTCATCTTTTGAGGAACAAAAATCCCGCTGATAATTTTGATAGGATCCATAACTTTTTTAAATTCAGCATCATTAACTTATGTTATATTTAATATATACATTATGAAATATTTGATCGGCTTCCTTCTGGCAATCACAATAAGCCCGTGTTTCAGTCAGACTCCCTATGTGCCACGCCCAATTGAATTGGATCAGATCACAAAAAAATATACAACCGTTGGTGTAGTTCAGGTTGACTCCATGACGGCTCCGATCCTTATGGATGCCGTCTTTAAATGGCTTTCTGAAGTAAAATATGTGAACTCATTGGCCAGTAAGGGGATGAAGCTGGATGAAGCTGCTTTTTATAAATTCCAGGTGTATCAACATTTTGAATCCATTAATAAATATAAGGTCAGGTTTGTTATATATTTGGAATTCAAGGATAACCGGTTTAAATATACCTTTACTGATTTCTCTCACGTAGGTACGGGACAAACTGAATTTGAAAATATGAGTCATTCCGAACAAATCAAATTGAGGAACATCTTTATTAGGGATGCGAATGAGTATATTGCAAAATGGTTGAATGAACTGATTACCTATTTGAATGAGTATCAACCAGACAAAAGCTGGTAAAATGTTAAATGAACGTTTAAAAAATGGAGTAATATTTTAAAATACACACTACATTATGAAATATATCATCAGTTTCTTTCTTGCAACTATTGTTATCCCCTGTTTCAGTCAGGTTAACCATGTTCCAAATGCAGTAGGCCTTGACATTGCTACAAAAAAGTACTTGTCGAGCGGTGTAGTTCAGGTAGATTCCAAACCAGCGCGGATTTTAACAGAGGCAGCATATAAATGGTTATCCGAAGTCAAGTATGTTGAAACCCTTGGCAGCAAAGGAATCAATACTGAGGAGGCCGCGTTTAACCGGTTAATTGTGAGTCAGTATTTTTTTGGGACGTACAATACAAAGATCCGTTTTATCATATACCTTGAATTCCGCGATGGCAGATATAAGTATACATTTACAGACTGGTCATTCCTCGAAACCACTGCGCGAACGGATTTTGAAATGGCAGCTCAACCCGGAAACATCGCCAAGATGCCTAAGTTTTTGAAAGATGCCAATAATTATATAGCACAGTGGATTACCGAATTTACAGCCTATTTGAATGCCTACCAACCTGATGAAAGCTGGTAGTGAAGTGGGTATACTTGTAATTTCAATTAACGAAAAGTACCCGGAGCCGGAATCGAACCGGCAAGAGAAGAATCTCACTGGTTTTTGAGACCAGCGCGTCTACCTATTCCGCCATCCGGGCGTTTATGTCACAGAACCTCAAATAAGGTTTGCGAAGATATGGAAATGTTTTCATTTGGACAAAAGTAAATTTGCTTTCATCGTTTCTCTTGAGAACATCTATTATTACAGGCTGTAGAGCAAAATAGCAACAGTGATGCAAAACCAGTAAGCTGTATTTAATATTTAATAAACTTTACAGTCTTCTGTTCTTTACCACAGATTAATTGAAGGAAATAATAACCGGATGGCATGTTGCTCAAATCAATTGTTTTATTGTATTCCATAGCAGGATTGAACAATTCTTCACTAAAAATTACATAACCATTACTATTTATCAACCTAATTAATGCAGATGAACCAATAATATCCGGAATCTCCTGCGGCGTGACATTTATGGTGACAATATCAGAGACCGGGTTTGGACTTAATGAAATATCATATTTCATATTATCCTTAACCACTTTATCGTGCGGACCAGCCTCATAATTTTTTGAAATATCGGTCTGACTTAAAGCCTTGCTATAAATAGCAATCATGTAGACACTTCCTTTCCATGGAAGGCTATTGTCTGAGCTATTTCCAAAACGTAGTCTGAATTGTTCGCTCCATCCGCTGAAGTTCCCAGGTCGGAATCCTTCTGTGGTTTTTTTACCATCTACATATATAAATTCATATCCCTCACTATTTCGAACGAAAGTGATATCATGCATGCTGATATATGTTGAAGAGCTTTCTATCTGTTGTAGTTCAGGATAACCCGAAGCAATGGTAGTAGAAGTATTCAGACGGGCACTATAATTAAGAGATTGGGTTGAGGTATTATTGTAATGCTGATCGAGTACAAAACCCACATTGTTTTCATTTTCATTGAGCGAAAGAATTCTCCCGATTCCTGAGTATATCGGATCATCTGGTTTTATCCAGCATTCAATTGTAAGTTCGTTTGTAACTTTCAGCTGTTCTATTATTTTCTTTGCAGAAGAGGCAGAGGAGAATACACTGGATTGATCGATGGTCAATTCATGCTCATTCCAAACTATTGAATTGTGGTTCTGGGGAAACATATTTACAGGATCTCCGATTCCTGAAACATCATATATAACAAAACCGGGATTATTGCTCATATTATAAAATGCGACAAGGCCTTCCTGATTTCTTTTAAGTTCACTGGATGATGGTATCGCCGCAATAACAGTATTTGAAAATCCTGAACCTCTGTCATTGTAAACAGCCTGGATCCGGTATGAATAAGTGGTTCCTTGCAGAACGGTATTGTCCCTGGCAGAAGTGTCATTTGAATTCAAAGTAAAGCGCAAAGAATCAGAAGGATTAGATATATTATATCGTATAAGATAGAAATGGGATTCAATAGCAGAATTGTCCTTCCACGATAACTGAATCTCATTATCTAAGATATGGCCAATCTTCAGATCTGAAGGAGCTGCCGGAAGAATTACAACGGGGGGGTCTATGGGATCGGGATCAACCGGATCTTGGGCAAAATTCCTAAGCACCGCCAAATAGTTGTTTTTAATAATCAGCTTACCCTCGTTATTGGGATGAATTCCATCACCACTATTATATAGCTCATCGAGATAATAGTCATTATTCTTATCCAGTTCCGTTGTATTTGTTGTCATTACAAAATCAATACCCGTAATAGGATTTGGTCCTTCTCCCCTGATTGCCTCATTGAGTTCGAACCAATGTTCCATAAACCGAACTGCTTTTGCTGGGGTTAATGTGGCAGCGATTATCTTACAGCCCTCTTTTTTGGAAGCGTTCATATCGTTAACCATCTCCTGATAAGCATCCACAAAATTGTGGGAGTTTGAATTGATACTGTTAATACCAACTTCGAGCAGTATAAAGTCGAAACTCTTCTTCACTTCAGATGAAAGTGTGTTCCAGGATTCTTGCTGTTGATTGATGGATGCTCCGGAAAAAGCAATATTGGTGCAATTGTAGGGCTCTGAATCAGAAATAAAAAGATTATAAACAGGAACCATGATAGAATTCCCAACAAAAAGCACATTGGGATTTGTGACCATATGTAATTCAGAAGCTGTATTATCTCCTGCATTGAGAAAAAGCGATATAGCAGATAACACCAGTGGAAATAACAATTTCTTCATTTAACAAATAATTGTGGATAACTAATTAAAAATAGCTAAAACAAATGACAATGTCATTTTAAAATTTTGAATACCTTAATCAAAATAAGAGGTATTCAATACCTGATTTTAGCATGTTTAATATAAGTTCATACGCAAAATTTAGAAATAAGTTTGTCTGGTCTATAGCATCTGAAGAGCTTGGGTTTGATAAAAATAAACCATTCAATATAGGCTGGTATTGTTCTGATCGCATATGCGAATTGGGAAAGGGTGGCAAAACTGCTCTTATTTATGAGGGAATTTCCGGAGTATTAAAATATACTTTTGATGATATTCGACTGGCAAGTAATACCATAGGGTCATTTCTGAGATCTCTTGGAATCGTGAATGGTGATAGGGTTTGTTTGTTTATGGATAAGATTCCTGAACTATACTTTGTTTTTTTAGGGATTTTAAAAATCGGGTCAATTGTTCAGCCATTATTTTCAGCATTCGGCGATGAATCGCTTCAGATTCGACTTGAAAATGCACAAACGCGAGTTATTATAACTCAAAAGAAATATGCAGCTAAAATCCGAAAAATTAAAAATTTATTACCAGATCTTCAGTATATAATAATTGTTGATTGCAATGATCAGGAGTCTTTACCGGGTGAGATTCATTTCCATTATGATTCGAAAAAACCAGTAAGGTCTTTCGAAATCTTTGAAACATCGACCGAATCTCCTTCAGTACTCCATTATACTTCTGGTACCACCGGGCAACCTAAAGGGGTTAAACATATACATTATTCTCTTTTATCTCAATACCTAACTTCTAAATGGGTGCTTGATCTTAAAGATAGCGATGTTTACTGGTGTACTGCCGACCCTGGCTGGGTTACCGGAACATCATATGGGATTATCGGACCATGGAGCCTCGGAATTACCCAATGTGTTTTGGATTCCGGATTTTCAGCGGCAACATGGTATAAATTTATGGAAAAGCATAAAGTGAGTGTATGGTATACTGCTCCTACAGCCATCAGATCATTAATGAAGGCCGGAGAAGAAATAATTAAGGGCTATAATCTGGAAAATTTGCGAATTTTAGCAAGTGTAGGTGAACCTCTTAATCCGGAGGCTGTCATTTGGGGTGAACGAAATTTTGGGAAACCATTTCTGGATACATACTGGCAAACAGAAACCGGTGCCATCATGATATCAAATCTGCCAGGAATGAAAGTTAAACCAGGCTCTATGGGGAAGACCTTTCCCGGCGTTACAGGAACCGTAATTGACGCAGTTGATCATACGCCTATTAGGGAACCGGGGAAGCCGGGTCTTATTGCTTTTAAGCCCGATTGGCCCTCACTTATGAAGACATATTGGAATAATGAGGAAGCTTATAGGAAGAAATTTGTCAATGGTTGGTATCTCACTGGTGATAAAGCTTTTATTGATTCAGACGGATATTTTTGGTTTATTGGCCGCGATGACGATGTAATTAACACCGGTGGACACCTGGTAAGTCCTTTTGAGGTTGAATCTGCCCTGCTTGAGCATCCTGCTGTTGCTGAGTCTGCTGTTGTGGCAACGCCCGATGAGATCAATATGGAGGTTGTTAAGGCATTTATTACACTTAATCCCGGCTTTGAAGATGATGGAAATCTGGAACTTGAAATTATGAATTTCATTCGGAAAAAATTATCCTCATTTGCTATGCCCAAATATGTGGAATTTATGGATATACTTCCGAAAACAAGAAGTGGTAAGATTTTGAGAAGATTGCTGCATGCCAGGGAATGGGGTGAAAAAATTGGCGATATCTCAACACTTGAAGATTAATAAACCTTAAGCCAAAATAAACGCTATGTGCAAAGATTTGATTCTTCAATATATCATCAAAGAATATGTTGATGATGAGGATACTGTGATTAAATATGACACGCCGCTCATTTCAGGTGGAATTGTAGATTCATTTTCAATGGTATCCCTTCTTGTGTATATTGAAAAGCAATTTAAAGTTAAAATACCGTCAAATAAGGCTACACCAGAAGCTTTCGACAGTGTAAACAATATTGTCTCACTCATTCATGAATGTAGTTAATTAAAGAGAAGTGCTTTTTAATTCTATTGAATTTTTTGTATTTCTGCCATTGGTTTTCTTTATTTATTGGTTTATCACCCGTAATAAATTTAGGGCGCAGAATCTGGTTCTCCTAATTGCCAGTTATGTTTTTTACGGATGGTGGGATTGGCGTTTCCTTTTCCTTCTTTTTGGTGTGGGATTTACCAATTATTTGATGGGTCTGGCTATACAAAATAGCATCAGTCAGACCCGGAAGCATGGCTGGTTAATGCTTGGATTATTCATCAATATTGGTACCCTTTGTATTTTCAAGTATTATAATTTCTTTATCGAAGGGTTTATTGACCTTGTTGCGCTTGCAGGTTATAGGTTGCCTTATTTGTCTACCCAAATTGTGCTCCCAATAGGAATCAGCTTTTATACTTTTCTTTCAATAAGTTATCTTATTGATATATATAAGGAACATCTGAAAGCATGTCCAAATCTTATCGATGTTCTTTTATCTCTGAGTTTTTTTCCTATCGTACTTGCAGGACCTATTCAAAGACCCGCTTTACTTCTTCCGCAGATTAGAGCACCGCGTGTATTTGAATATGATAAAGCCGCCGATGGGTTAAGACAAATATTATGGGGGCTATTTAAAAAGATAGTTTTGGCCGATACATGTGCTGCGAATGCTGATTATATATTTTCCAATTATGAAACCTTGAATGGTAGCGTTCTGGTAATGGGTGCCGTTTATTTTTCCTTTCAGATTTATGGGGATTTTTCCGGCTATTCTGATATTGCCATTGGCATTGGGCGTCTTTTTGGTTTCGACCTTATGAGAAATTTTGCATTTCCGTATTTTTCAACCAACATAGCCATGTTTTGGCAACGATGGCATATATCTTTAACAACATGGTTTAGAGATTATGTATTCTTGCCCATATCCTTTGCTCTTTCTAAGATAATATCCCTGAAAACCGGAAAAATATTAAAGACGGATATTATAATTTATATGATTGCAAGTTTTATTACCTGGCTTTTGACCGGGTTATGGCATGGCGCAAATATGACATTTGTGTTTTGGGGGATGATTCATGGTATTTTTCTTATTTTTTATCATTGGCAAAAAGTGCCCAGGAAAAATTTGCTCAAAAGAGCCAACCTCAAGCACGATAGTATGATAATTACTGTTCCAGAAACGGGTATCACCCTGGCCCTGGTTGTCATAGCCTGGATTTTCTTTAAAGCGGATTCATTGCAGCATGCCTTGTCATATCTTAAACATATAGTTACAAACGGTATTTTCACATTATCGATTATAGATTTAAGGGGTAGGGGAATTACGTCGACCCTTATAGATGGCACCATTGCAATTTCATGTGTAGTAATTATTGAATGGCTTCAAAGGAATAAACAGCATGGTTTTGAGATTAGCACATACCCGGCATATGTTCGTTGGATTCTCTATTGGGTTATTACTTTTTCCTGCCTGATTTTTACAGGCAATGAACGGACTTTCATTTATTTTCAATTCTGATCGTACTCATTATGAAAAAATTTTTAACCCGATTGCTTTTCTATTTGATTCCCTTACCGGTTTATCTGGGAATTATTTTGCTATTAGATCCCTTCAGCTACATGGGATGGGGTACAATGATCTCAAATGATGATAAAATTCGTATTTCTGGTAAGCTGAATCCCTTTTTATGGAAACAAATTGAGTATAATCATTCTTTATCCTCCAGAATCATATTAGGCGATTCACGTTCTGCAACTATAAAGTCAGAACACCTGCATGAATTGACAGGAAAGGACTACTATAATTTTGCTTATCCGGGTGGTACGCTACTGGATATTATTGAAACTTTCTGGTATGCCCAAAGTAAGGTCAAGCTCAAAGAGGTTTATATTGGTATTAATTTTAACCTGTATAATGATTTTGAAACACAGAATAATGTGAAACAATCAAAACCGTTATTAAAAAACTATTTTACCTATGCTTTTAGTAAAATAGTGGTGAAAAGCTCCATCATGTTAATTGATCAACAATATTTTGCCAAAGACCTTGTTATTGGAAAACCGGATATGGATTTTGAGGAATTCTGGAATTACTCTCTTAGAGAAACGGGAAAAAGATTTTACGGGAAGTACAGATATCCTGAAACCTATCATAAAGAACTGTTGAGAATTTCCAATTATTGCAGAGAGAATCATATCACCCTGGTATTTTTTATACCACCTAATCATACTGATTGGCAACACAAAATTGCAGAGTACCATTTGGAAGATGAAAATAAAACTTTTATAAATGACATAAATGCATTAGGGGAATTACATAATTTGAACATTGAAAACGATTTTACAAAAAATAAAGCCAATTATCGTGATCCGATGCACACCCGCAATGATTCATTGCTAGTTTCAACTCTTTGGAGGAATTGAAACTATTGGCTGGTTAATATTGTTGCTATCTTTGTAACAAAATAAATCTATTGGAGAATAATCTGGTTAATAGGCCCCGGTTGCCACATTGGATGAAAATGAAACGTGCCAATGGAGAGAACTATTCCCGGGTTAAAAATCTGGTCATAAAACAACAACTCCATACCATTTGTACCAGTGGCAATTGCCCCAATATCGGGGAATGCTGGAACAAAGGAACGGCTACATTTATGATATTGGGCAACATTTGCACCCGGCGTTGCAAATTCTGTTCTGTTCCTTCGGGAAAACCATTGCCGGTCGACTGGATCGAGCCACAAAGGCTGGCACAATCGGTTTATTCTATGGGCGTAAAACATTGCGTGATTACTTCTGTTGACAGGGATGACCTGGAAGATCTTGGTGCGGCACTTTGGGCTGCAGCTATACGTGAAGTAAAGTCGGTAAACCCTGCAACCACTATGGAAGTGTTAATACCTGATTTTCAGGGACGCAAAGAATTAATTCAGCGCATCATCGATGAAAAACCTGAAGTTATTTCCCATAACCTGGAAACCGTGGAGCGCCTGAGCCGTCAGATCCGCAGTAAAGCAAGATATCATATCAGCCTGGAAGTCCTGAAATATGTGGCACAATCTGGAATTACACCGAAATCAGGTATTATGCTGGGACTGGGAGAAACACCGGAGGAAGTATTTCTCACCATGGACCACCTGCTGGAAGCAGGGGTAAAGGTGATGACGATCGGTCAGTATCTCCAGCCTACTACCAGCCATATGCCAGTCATACGGTATGTTGAACCATCAGAATTCGAAAGATATCATGAGGAGGGAATGAAAAGGGGGTTTGTTATTGTAGAAAGCAGTCCCTTGGTTCGTTCATCCTATAATGCTGAAAAACATATTGTATGATAAGAAACTTTATTCTTTTTATGATCATCCTTGTTTCAGGAAACATACTTGCACAGACAGAAACCGATTCTGCAAGCTATCATAAAGGACTTCAATTGCTCAATAATGCCCATACTTCGGCTGAATTTCTGCATGCGGCTGCCTATTTTGATACACTTTCCAAAACCATTCCGGATCAATGGCTGGTTCATTATTATTCAGGACTTGCCCATATATTGGCAGGACAAGTTTCAAATGATAAGAAGAATATTGACAGACTCCTCGACATAGCACAGGAAAGAATAGACAAATCCTTTCAACTTAAACCTGAGGAGCCTGAGATTCATGTTTTACAGGCTTTCCTTTATCAGGTTAGACTTCAGGCCGATCCTCAAACTCGAGCAATGTCTTTTGCACCAAAAGCAGAAGCTTCACTTAAAAAAGCCATTGCGGCTGATTCGGGTAATCCACGCGCTTATTTTCTGATGGGCAATAATATTTACTATACACCTCCTCTTTTTAAGGGAGGCCCAAAAAATGCACTTCCTGTATTTCTTAAAGCCCGTGAAAAATATAAGGGATACGCAGCAGATCTGTCCTTTATGCCCGATTGGGGAAAGCTCCAGAACGAAGAGATGATAAGAGCGTGTAATAATGCAAAAAACTAAGGGCGAAACAAATCCTTCTGTTCTGAAACCTCATTATGACGGAAGCATGTTACCAGATGATCATTCACCATGCCAATCGACTGCATGAATGCATAACAGATCGTTGAACCGGCAAATTTAAAACCACGTCGGATCATATCTTTACTCATTGCATCTGAAACCGCAGACGTAACCGGAATATCTGCCAGAACCTGCCAATGGTTAACCACAGTCTTATGATTGCTGAAACTCCATATATATTTTGAAAAGGATCCAAATTCTTTACGAATTTCAATAGCCAGCCGGGCATTATGAATTACTGCCGGAATCTTAAGTTTGTTACGAACTATGCCTTTATCATTCAGCAATTCTTCAATTTTCAAGGCATCATAACCTGCGATCCGGGAAATTTGAAAATTGTCGAAAGCATGTCTGAAAGCTTCGCGCTTATTCAGAATCGTGAGCCAGCTGAGTCCTGCCTGAAATACATCGAGCGAAAACATTTCAAATACCCGGTCCTCGTCGAATAAAGGTACCCCCCATTCACGATCGTGATATTCGGTTAGATTCGGATATTTTTCGCCCCATCCGCAACGAGTGATCTTTTTTTCTTCCATTATTCTATAAATACTGCCGTTCCACTTGCTGTTACCATAAGCATACTTCCATTAGATCCGATGGTTTCATAATCCAGATCGACGCCAACAACTGCATTAGCCCCCATTCTCCGGGCATTTTCTTCCATTTCACTCAGGGCGTTTTGTTTGGCCTCACGAAGAACTTCTTCATAGGATGCCGACCGTCCTCCAACAATATCACGAATACCGGCAAAAATATCCCTGAAGATATTGGCGCCTATAATGGCTTCACCGGTTACTATTCCATAATAACGGCCGATTTTTCTGCCTTCAATAGAAGGTGTAGTGGTTAAAATAAGATTTTGCATAGGTAAATTTCATTTAAATTTTAGGGATGATGAAGCAATTTATTCAATTTTTCCTTATCCAGTATGGTGATTTCCCTTCTTTCCAGTGTTAAAATACCTTCGTCTTCAAGTTCTGCAAATGCTCTAGCAAGAGAGGGCCTTGCCACGCCAAAGAATCCCGCAAGTTCGTTTTGTGACTGATTTAAAGTGAAGCTATTGCTCGTTCCTGCCATATTACCCAGAATGTAATTGGCAATTTTCTCACGGATGGTTTTAAAAGAAAGAAACCTGATTTTATTGGAAAGAAATTGGGTGCGACTTGAAATCACATTCAAATAGTTTTTTAGGACAATTTGACTGTGCTGCAGTAAATATATCAGGACATCACGAGGAATAATCAGTATTTCCGACCGTTCATTCGCTATAATATCCACAGGAAAACGATTCTCCATGCCAAAAATAAAAGCTGCAGCCAATGGACGCGGGGCTTCTATATCTTCAATTTTTAGCCGGTGTCCCGAAAAGTCAGACATTTCACCTCGTACAACACCGGCCACAATAATGAGCATGTCATTGCAAACATCGTGGCTGTATGCCACATATTCATCCTTTTCATAGGTTTTTATTCTATAAGGCTTATCTGTCAACAATTGCTCAATATTTTCAGGAGATAAACCCCTGAAGATATTAGTGATTGCCAGCGATGAAAAATATTTTTCCATAAAATGTGTGTTTGTAACATATGATACAAAATTACGGATTTCCTTGTCCTAAATTTGAATCAAAATTACATCAGAAAATAGAACAATCATGATCAGAGAAGTAGTAAAGATAGATGAACAGCAATGCAACGGCTGTGGATTGTGTGTTCCGGGTTGCCATGAAGGGGCTCTTCAGGTTATTGATGGAAAGGCAAGATTGATCAGCGATTTGATGTGTGATGGATTGGGTGCCTGCATAGGACAATGTCCACAGAATGCCATTACCATTGAAAAAAGAGAAGCAGAAGCCTATAATGAAGAAAAAGTATTGGAAGGAATGATCGGTAAAGGTAAAAATACCATCATTGCTCATCTGAAGCACTTGAAAGATCATCAGGAATTCGACTATTTAAAGCAGGGCGTTGAATACCTGAAAAAAAATAGTTCCGTTCTTTCTTTTGATCTTCACGAAGTCATTCGGGCTGTTCATGGAAGTCCAATGCATAGATCTGGTGTTAATCCATCCCATGGAGGATGTCCGGGAAGTCAGTCCAGAGATATAGTAAGGAATAAAACAGATCTCACACCCGAAATACAGCCACAATCTTCTGAATTAAGGCAGTGGCCTGTTCAGCTCCATCTGATCAATCCTATGGCCTCCGGTTTCAGAAAATCAGATTTGCTGGTGGCGGCTGACTGCACAGCTTTTGCCGTGGGTAACTTTCATCAACGGTTTTTAATGGGGAAAAGTCTTGTAATTGCTTGTCCCAAGCTGGATGCTAACCAGGAAATATACCTGAATAAAATAACAGCGCTTATTGATCATGCTAAGGTGAATACCATTACAGTAATGATTATGCAGGTTCCTTGTTGCGGGGGACTTTTAAGAACGGTGCAGCTTGCAGTTTCAGCGGCACAGAGAAAAGTTCCGGTAAAATTATTAATGGTTTCTGTTGAAGGCGAGATTATCCAGGAAAAATGGGTAATCGGAGAAAATTAGTAAACGGTAATCGGTAATCAGTAATCAGTAATCGGTAATCGGGGGGGAAAGGGTAAACGGTAAACGGAGGAAAACCGGTAAACGGTGATGCTGGATGCTGGATAGTGGATACTGGATGCTGGATGTGTGGGAGTTGGGGTGGAGTGTGTGTAGATCAATCAACAAATCAACAAATCAATAAATAAACTATGGGAATGTTTTGTTATCAATGTCAGGAAGCCGCAAAGGGCACAGGTTGCCAGATTAAGGGGGTTTGTGGAAAAACCGATGATGTGGCCAACCTTCAGGATTTACTTTTATTTGTAATGAAGGGCATATCCTTTTATACGCTTAAACTCAGGGAAAACAACTGGGTGGGAAAAGAACCGGATGTGTTTGTGATGAAAGGTTTGTTTGCAACCATTACCAATGCAAACTTCAATAAACAGGTTTTTATTGAAAAAATCACCACTGCCCTTGAAATTCGTGAAAAACTTCGTGTTGCACTGGCAGGTAAAATTGAAGTGTATGAAGAATTGCCAGAATGTGCCACGTGGACCGCTAATGAAGAACAATTCGAAATGAAGGCGGCGACTGTTGGATTTCTTGCAACAGAGAATGAAACCATTCGATCGTTGCGAAGCCTGATTCTGTTTGGGGTGAAAGGGATGGCTGCATATGCCGAACATGCCTGGAATCTGGGATATGAGGATACGGAAATTTACCTGTTTATGCATAGAGCACTGGCTGCCACTGCAAATAACCATTTATCGGCCGGTGATTTATTGAATCTTGTTTTGGAAACCGGTAATCATGGCGTTCAGGTGATGGCACTTTTGGATAAAGCAAATACCAGTAGATATGGCAATCCCGAGGTGACTCATGTAAATATAGGTGTTCGCAAAAATCCCGGTATACTCATCAGCGGGCACGATTTGCGCGATCTCGAAGATTTGCTCGACCAGACTGCAAATACGGGTGTTGATGTTTACACACACAGCGAAATGTTACCTGCCCATTATTATCCTTTTTTCAAGAAATATGCAAATTTCGCAGGAAACTATGGAAATGCATGGTGGAAACAACGTGAAGAATTTACATCATTCAATGGTCCGGTATTATTCACTACCAATTGTTTGGTACCACCCTTGCCTGGCGCATCATACGCTAACAGGATTTATACCACAGGTGAAGCCGGTTTTGAAGGATTTCCTCATATTGGAGACCGGAAGAACGGTAGCAAGGATTTTTCAACTATCATCGACCATGCCAAAACCTGTACTTCTCCTGTGGAAATTGAAACAGGTGAAATCACCGGCGGGTTTGCACATGCCCAGGTTACCGCATTAGCGGATAAGGTGGTAGAATCAGTAAAAAACGGAAAAATCAAAAAATTCTTTGTTATGGCCGGATGCGATGGTCGGATGAAATCAAGGGATTATTATTCGCAATTCGCAGCAGAGCTTCCTTCGGACACAGTAATACTGACGGCAGGTTGTGCCAAATACAGATATAACAAGTTGCCTTTAGGTGACATTGATGGCATTCCCCGTGTTCTGGATGCCGGACAATGTAATGATTCCTATTCGCTTGCTGTAATTGCTTTGAAACTGAAGGAAATATTCGGACTGAATGATATTAACGAATTGCCCATTGAGTATAATATCGCCTGGTACGAACAAAAGGCTGTTATCGTGTTGCTTGCTCTTCTGGCACTGGGGGTTAAAAAAATCAAACTAGGTCCCACATTACCTGCTTTTCTTTCGCCGGATATTGTGAAGATATTGGTTGAACAGTTTGGCATTTCTGGAATTACTACTGTGGAAGCCGATAGGGTAGAAATGATGAATTAATATAAAACCAGGAAATATGGAATTTGAAAAATCTTCGGTATTTGATTTGGCACAGTCCATTCAGTATTCAGAAAGTGCTGTTGTCAGCAAAATGATCATCCAAAGACAAACAGGGAATATAACCCTGTTTGCCTTTGATGCCGGGCAGGGACTTAGCGAACACAGCGCGCCTTTTGATGCTTTCGTCCAGGTCATCCAGGGGAAGGGAAGAATTATCATTGATCATAAGGACCATGATCTTGTTGCAGGACAGTTCATTGTAATGCCTGCAACAATACCTCATGCGGTTCAAGCCCTGGAAAAGTTCAAAATGATGCTTGTAATGATTAAAAGCTAGTTCATGTGAACCGTTTTTCCCGAGCCGGTTGAATTTGCATTGATACGCGGATTCCCTTTATAATGAACATTTCCGCTTCCGGCAACGGCTGAGTCTAATTTCTCTGTTGCATGAACCCGGGCATTGCCCGATCCGCTGATTTTTACTTCGACGGTTCCGGCGGGAAGATTCACGGCATCGAGATTACCCGATCCGGAGATATAGGCCTCCAAAAAGGAGGTTTGTTCGCCTGACAGGTCAATAGAACCTGATCCGGAAATTTTGCTTTCAATGCGTTGGGCTTTTAAACTTGGAATTTCCAGCGATCCGCTGCCACTTACGTTCAGGCTGATTGCATTTGTTTCCAGCCTGTTTTTACAGACGATTTTTCCGGAACCGGCGACCGATAAGGCAGATATTTCGGGAATGGTAATATAAATATTGACCGTTCCCATATTCCGCCATGTTCCGTTTTCTGTTTTAATGATCAATTCATCTCCTCTGACTTCAGTAAGGATATAGGGCAAAATATTTTTTTCTGCCTCTATTTCAATTTTCTGTGTTTTTCCTTGTGTTAAAAAGACATGGCCCGACATGGACAGCGCTATGCTGTTAAATGAGGGCAATTCACGGACATCCTTTGTAGTTTGTGCACTAGAATAATTGTAAGAACAACCTGTGATGACAAGCAAGCACGAAGTGAGCATCATCAAACCTATTTTTTGAAAAATTGCTTTTTTCATATCATTTATTTTTAAAGAATAACGAAAGAGAAACGCAACTGCTGCATCACTTTTTATGTACAAGAAAATTAGTATTATATTTGTGAGCCGATGGCAGCGTTATCGCTTTATCGGAAGAATTCAATGAAAAAATACGATCCGGTACATCCTTACGAGGAAAAACAGGCCCAATTCGATAAAAGGTACCTGGAAATGGCCAGAATCTGGGCACAAAATTCCTATTGTAAAAGGCGACAGGTAGGCGCTCTCATTGTAAAAGAGCGAATGATTATTTCAGATGGATTCAATGGAACACCTGCAGGTTTTGAGAATGTTTGTGAGGATGAGCAAAACAAAACCAAGCCATATGTTTTGCATGCCGAGGCAAATGCCATAACTAAAGTGGCCAAATCAAACAACAGTAGTGATGGAGCAACGTTATATATAACCACCTCACCCTGCATGGAATGTGCCAAATTAATTATCCAGGCGGGTATTCGCCGTGTAGTGTTCTGCGATAGTTATCATACACATGACGGTGTGGACCTTTTGCATAAAGCAGGAATAGAAGTGGTATATATTGAAATTTAACATATATGGAATTACGGAATAAAAGATCAAACATTTATTTACCCATAATCATATCGGTTTCGGTTATTATTGGAATTTTCATTGGACGTATATTTAACGGAGGCAATGCCGAGAATAAGTTCATCATCATTCCGAAAGCCAATAAGCTGGATAATGTTCTGAATTACATTGAGAACGAGTATGTGGATGAGATTGCCAAGAACGATATTATTGAAAAAGCCATTCCCAAGATTCTGGAAGATCTGGATCCGCACTCGCAATATATTCCAGCCCTGGATCTGCAAAAGGTAAACGAACCCCTTGAAGGGAACTTTAGTGGTATAGGCATCCAGTTCAATATGCTTAATGATACCCTTGTGGTGATTCAAACCATTGCCAATGGTCCTTCTCAAAAAGTAGGCGTTCTTGCAGGAGATCGGATTATCGGGGTAAACGGACAGGTCGTAGCCGGAAAAAAGCTACCCAGTGATTCTATTGTTAGCCGTTTAAGAGGTCCTCGCGGGACGCATGTAAAAATTGCCGTAAGCCGCCGATCGGTAAAAAACTTACTGAATTTCGATATTATCAGGGACAATATTCCCTTATATAGTGTGGATGCGTCGTATATGGTGGATCAGCAGACCGGTTACCTGAAACTGAATAAATTTTCAGCAACTACAGAACAGGAGTTCATTACTGCAATTAACCGACTAAGAGGACAGGGTTTAAAGAAGCTCATCCTTGATTTACGGGAAAATGGCGGAGGTTTTATGAATGCAGCAATTTTTATTGCGGATCAGTTTTTAAGTGGCAATGAATTAATTGTATATACACAAGGGAAAGCACGCGACAAACAGGAATATTTAAGTACTGCCGGTGGTTTATGCAACGATCTTGAATTGGCTATACTGATTGATGAGGGATCTGCATCTGCCAGTGAAATTCTTGCCGGAGCTATACAGGATAATGACAGAGGAATTATTGTGGGAAGGCGATCTTTTGGTAAGGGATTGGTACAAGAGCAAATTCCATTGTCGGATGGTTCTGCGATACGTTTAACAATAGCCCGTTATTATACACCCACCGGCCGGAGCATTCAACGTCCCTATATGCATAATCTGGATGAATATTATGGCGATGTGGAATCGCGGTTTCTAAATGGAGAATTGCAAACAGCAGATAGCAATAAATTTGCTGACTCATTGAAATATGTTACAGCGGGTGGAAAAGTTGTTTACGGAGGCGGCGGAATTATGCCCGATGTATTTGTTCCGATAGACACCATTGGAGTCACCGATTATTTTGTCAATGTTAGAAACCAGGGACTGATTTACCGGTTCTCTCTGAAATATGCAGATGAAAACCGGAAATTGTTTTCGGGATTAAAAACAGCAGAAGAATTTGTGACCGCTCTTGAAAAGCAAAATGTTCTGAAGAAGTTTGTTGCCTTTGCTGCGAAAGAAGGGGTGAAAGAAATGCCCAGGGACATCCGGACTTCGCAAAAGATATTAAAGGTGCAACTCAATGCCTATATAGCAAGAAATTTCCTGGATAATGAAGGTTTCTTCCCCATTATACAGGAAATTGATAATACGCTACTCAAAACAATTGAATTACTTACAAAATAGATACGGCAACTACCTTAATGAGCAAGGGCACAACTACCATTGTGCCTGCTTATTCTTTTTCTTTTTCGTCTTTTTAAAGCCGTCTTTAGCAGGGGAGCGGAATCCGTCTTTTGCGGGAGATCGGAATCCGTCTTTTTTTCGTGATTTGAATCCGTCACTTTTAGGTCTGGAGCTATAGCTATCCCTTCCACGTTCTCGTTCACGGTCCTGAGAAAATCCTGTTCCTTCAGCGGGCTGAATGACAGCCTCTAAACCATCGAAACGTGCATTCTCAAGGTCTTTGAGCATGGTGTCAACCCTTGAAACATCTGCTTCAAAGAATGAGAATTTCCGAAGGATTTCAATTTTCCCAAAAGCAATTTTACTTCCGGAACAATGACGGTTGACAAAAGATATTAAAGCGCTGGCTGACAATCCGTCTTTTAATCCCAGGTTTATATGAAACCGTTTATATGAACTGGCACGCAGGGGTTGTTCATCACCGGAATTCTTTGGTGAATGTGTTGCATTCAAGTCAACAGCGTCTTTGTAATATTCCAGAAAGCGGTTAAATTCAACAGATATAAACCGTTTAATAAGTTCTTCTCTTTCCAGCTTTTCCAGTTTACTGAAAATGGAAGGTAAATATTTTCCTATATTTTCTTCGTCTACAACGGTGTTTTCCATTTTATCAATCAGGTTCAGCAATTGCTTTTCACAGATTTCCTTGCCCCCCGGAACCATTTTCCGCTCAAAGGTCTTTTTAGTTAGCCGCTCCAGATCTTTAACTCTGCGCGACTCCCGTGTATGAATCAGTGAAACGGAAATGCCTGTTTTCCCGGCTCTTCCGGTTCTTCCACTGCGGTGAACATAAACTTCAGGATCGTCCGGAATATTATAATTGATAATGTGCGTGAGATCCTGAACGTCCAGACCTCTTGCAGCAACATCAGTGGCAACCAGAAGCTGAATATTCTGACATCGGAAGCGATTCATCACATAATCGCGCTGTGATTGGGAAAGGTCGCCATGCAAAGCATCGGCATTATAACCATCCTGCATCAATTTATCAGCAATTTCTTTGGATTCTGCTCTTGTACGGCAAAATACGATTCCGTATATAGATGGATTTACATCTACAATCCGTTTCAGCGCAAGATATTTGTCCTTGGCATGAATCATAAAATATTCATGAGACACATTGTCGGCACCTGAATTTTTTACACCTACGGAAATTTCTTCAGGTTGATTCATATAGTTGCGTGCAATTTTTGCCACAGCATCGGGCATTGTTGCAGAAAACAGCAGGGTTTGTTTTTTCTTAGGGGTTTCAGAAAGTATGGTATCCAGATCTTCTTTAAAACCCATATTCAACATTTCATCGGCCTCATCCAGAATCATCCAGCGAATGGTAGAGAGATTCAGGGCTTTTCTTTCAATCATATCCAGCACGCGGCCTGGTGTACCCACTACAATCTGATTTCCGGATCGAAGTAAACGAATCTGATCGCGTATGCTGGCACCACCATATATGGGAACAACTTTAATTCCATTCATATACTTGGCATACCGGTTAAGTTCCGTGGTTATCTGCAGGCATAATTCACGGGTGGGACATAATACCAGTGTTTGCAGCGCATCATCATTATCACTCATTTGTAATACCGGCAAGCCAAAAGCAGCTGTTTTGCCAGTACCCGTTTGTGCTAATACAACCAGATCATTCTTTCCACTAATAATGGTAGGAATTGCTTTTTCTTGTATCGGCGTAGGACTCTCAAAACCAAGTTCATCAATAGCACGTAAAATTTCGGGATTGAGTCCCATACTTTCAAAAGATGTCATAAAAAAATAAAAAAGTTAATGTAAAAAAGAGAAATATTGTTGCCAGAACAGCAGTAGAACGACTGATATGTTTCAAGAGTAAGATAATTCGGAAGTATTGCTACATTGACAAACAGCCTGCAAAGGTAGTTGATATTATTTATTTTACTAATTTACAGTCACAATAATTTTCCGGCCTTTCAGGTTTTATTCTAAAAGTAGCAGCATGCATCAGTTTAAATTAAAAATACTGATTCTGGCAGTATTGTCATTGACAGGCCTTAATAGCTCTTTGGCGCAACAAAAAAAGATGAGCGAATCACAAAAGAAAAAGGAGAAAGTGGAACGATCCTATAAAAAAGCATATGCCAGGGCACGTAAAAAAACCATCAAACATCGCAGATCCATTCAAACCGATGCAACAAAAGAAAGAATGGATGCTGCAGATAAAAGGGCTGAAGCTTATAATGCGCAAAATGATCCCAATTTCTTTGAGCGTTTTTTCAAAAAGAAACGGCCCCGTAAGAAATAAATATTTATTAATTTTACAGGAAATATACAGTTATGGATGGCGGTGATCTGGTTTCATTATTAATTTGGGTGGCTTTAGGGATTATAGGCGTGGTATCAAGCGCCATAAAGAGCAAAGCCAAAAGACCTATGGATCCTTCCCAATCGAGGCCACAGGTACCGCATACCATGCAGGCTGATCCTCATGAATATGAACCCGATCTGGGTTCGCTGCTTGAAATGTTTGACGTGAACAAACCCAGGCAACCGGAACGCAGACCGGAACCGGAATATGAATCGATTGAAACCGGTGCATCTGTTGAAGAAGGCGGATGGAATGTGGATAGCAAGGAAGCTGCATTTGAAATGGAGGGAATGACGCTTGCCAATAAAGAAAGTGTATTGGATACAAACAAAAGCGATATTGAAGTGTTTGAAGAAGGGCAGTCGGACATTCAGAAAATGATCGCCAAATATGAATCGTTGCGAAAAGAACTGGATCCGTCCGACAGCGAAAATGATATTGCAAGTGGTGAAATTGTGTCAGTAGAGGCTGCTGAAGAAGCCGAAGCAAAAAGAAAAGCAAATCGTGAGTTTTTTGATCCCCGTAAGGCAATTATCTATTCAGAAATTTTGAAAAGAAAGGAATATTAATTAACTTGGTGTAACGAACGCTATTATTGGTTGTTTCGAAGACTAATTAAGTAACAACTTTAAGATCAGAATATTAAAGAGTTCCGAATATTCGGAATTCTTTTTTTTATCGACCCTATCGAGGAGGAGTGTATTATGACAAATGTATCTTATATTACGGAAGAAGGTCTGCAGAGACTTAAAGAAGAACTGGACCATCTGATGCGTGTTGAACGGCCATCGATTTCAAAACAGATTGCGGAGGCCCGTGACAAGGGAGATCTTTCGGAAAATGCTGAATATGAAGCAGCTAAAGAAGCTCAGGGCATGCTTGAACTGAAAATTTCAAAGTTAAAGGATGCAATTGGCAACTCCCGCATTATTGACAATTCGAAGCTGGATAATAAAAGGATACAAATTCTGAATAAGATTAAGATCCGAAACACGCAGAATAATGCTACCATGCAATATACCATTGTTGCAGACAGTGAAGCTGATCTGAAGCAAGGTAAACTTGCCGTTAGCACGCCTATTGCCCGTGGTCTTATCGGCAAAAAAGTAGGTGATCGTGTTGAAATTAAAGTGCCTTCAGGCATTATCCCATTTGAAATCATTGAAATTTCCCGGTAATTCATGGCCACTGTTTTTTCCAAAATCATTCAGGGCGAAATACCCAGCTATAAAATAGCTGAGGACGACCGGTATTTTGCTTTTCTCGATATCCATCCTCTGGCCGAAGGTCATACCCTGGTTGTCCCTAAAACAGAAACCGATTATATTTTTGATCTGGAAGATGACCGGTTGGCGGGGATGATGGTATTTGCAAAAAAAGTTGCAAAAGCAATCGGCAAGGTCATCCCTTGCAAGCGTGTGGGCATAGCGGTGATTGGACTGGAAGTTCCACACGCACATATCCACTTGATTCCAATCAACGGAATTCACGATATTGAATTCAGCCAACCCAAGCTGAAGCTATCGCCCGATCAGTTTGTTGCGATTATGGAAAAAATAAAAAAAGCACTCTGAGATTTTAGCCGACCCTGTTGGGATTTTTCCGGATAAATTCTTCCCAGTTTTTCGAACCTCCTGCTTTTACTGGATTACACAGCTGATAATAATGGCATACTGCCACTGCAACGCTGTCTGTAGCATCGTAGGTATCCGGCTTTAATTCCGTTTTTAAAGTCAATTCGAGCATCCTGGCAATCTGTTCTTTGGAACATTCTCCATGACCCGTAATGGACTGTTTTACCTTGCGCGGAGCATATTCAAATACCGGTACAGATTCGAAAAGCGAAGCGGAAATAGCAGCTCCCTGCGCCCGGCCGAGTTTCAACATCGACTGAACATTATTGCCATGAAAAGGCGCTTCAATAGCCATGGAATCCGGATGATATTCACGGATGATTTCCAGTGTACGTTCAAAAATTCGCGCAATTTTTATATAATGATCACTGATTTTTCGCTGATCCAGTGTTCCCATAAGAAGCAATTGGGGCTCATTACGAACAATGCGAATGATTCCATATCCCATAATAACAGATCCCGGATCAATCCCTAGAATGATCATGTTATTGTGCTTTAATAAATTGACTCATAGGACGGTTGCTTTCGAGCAGATGACTTTTGTTTTGCGTTTGGGTGGCCGATTTTAAAGCAGGTCCGGGTGAAATCACAGGTCCCGATGAGATCCATGCCAGAACCGATTGCAGCATAGTTTCATTTGCATCGCCAAAATCGTGGGTGAAATCGTCTTCAACTGATATATCGGGAACGAGTCCGTCAAAAAAATCACCCACATGATCTTTGTTATAATAACTGAAAACAATGGGATAGGCGATATACTCATCAATTTGAAATCCATACATGCCCACAGGTTTGCCATGGGTATTGGAACCTGCCAGGATTACGTCAGTAATAAAGGGTTTCATTCCATTGATCAGCATTTCACTAGCCGAAGCCGTATTATCCGTACCAATGAAAAATACCCGGTCTAATTCCAGTCCATTGGTTTTGGCTGGAATTTGAACAGAGAAATTTTCCGAGGTGTACTTATCATTAAATTCATAGGAGGCAAGTACATCATTTGCATGATTTTTCCCGACCAGCCAGCCGGCAAATTCCTGGGCTATGTTCACCATTCCGCCTCCGTTGTATCTCAGGTCAATGACCAGTTCATTAATGCCTGCAGAGACAAAAGATGACATGGTTTCATCCAGACCACCGGTTGCCGTACTTATAAAATCCTGGAAAACAATATATCCGATTTTATCTGTACCCTGCGTGATGACTTCGGAATGCAGTACGGGTATGATATCATAATTTTCCTTGGTAAGCGTTACAACCTGGGTTGCACCGTTATGATCCAGAAAAGTGAATTCATTTGTGATACCCACCACAGCGTTGCCCATCATATCAAATACCCTGCTGTCGGGCGGCACATTTACACCATTAATTTTGGAGAGAATCCAGCCCCGTTTAACTCCTTTGGTAGCCGCTTCCGTAGAAGGATATACGAAAAGAATCCGGATTTGGCTGGCATCATCAAGGCCCAAAGAAAAACCATGTCCAATAGATTTCCCCTCTTCAAAATACTGCTGATTTTCTTCCTGGGTCACAATATAGCTCCATTTGTCGATATCAGAATAGCTGATGGCTTCTATATACTCCTGGGGGTTGCTGTAATTGGCAGGATCAGGCTGCGGATTGGGCATTTCGTCATACCACAGATATACATCACGCATCAATTCATACAATTGATTATTGACATATTCTATATGATTGTCATCATCCTTACAACCTGATAATAAAGGGATTACAAGAATAAGCAATATCCAGAAGCGCATGATCGATTTCATAAGTTTATTTTAGTATGCATAATAAACGAAAATAGAATCAAAATGGTTTATGCAGTTTGTTTTTTTAATGAACTAGCCGCAATTCCGGCTATAATCAGACACAACCCTATAAATGATGTAATCAACAATCGCTCTCCCAGAATAAAGTGAATAAAAATAAGTGAAAGAAAAGGGGTCAGATAAATCAGAATGGCAATTTTGGATGTGGAGCCTGAATACTGTAGTGCCTTAAGCCAGAAAACAAAGGAAAGTCCCATTTCAAAAAAACCGATATAAATTGCCGGCACCAGGGATAGGGGTTCAATGGGTTTCAGATTTCCTGTAATGCTTGCCAAAATGAAAATATAGACCATGGAAAAGCTGAAACTTAAGAAAAGCTTTATCAGCGCATCGCGTTGATCTTTCATGTTCAGAATCCAGAAAAACGACCAAATTAAGGAAGAAACAAGGCATAAAGATATACCCAAAGGATTGATGATACGAAAATGCTGAAACTGGCCCTGGCTGGCAAGAACAACCACTCCTGAGAAGCTGATCAGAAGTGCCGCCACGGCACGCCAACTGAGCGAGTGTCCCAAAATTGGTACCGAAAGGAGCATCAGCACAATAGGCCAGACAAAATTTGCAGGTTGAGCAATCTGGGCGGGCAAAAGACTATAGGCCTCAAACAGGATAAGATAATAGGCAAAGGGATTCAAAAAGCCTTGCAGGGAAGATAGCGCCAGTTCCTTTAAAGTGGTGTTCCTTAAAATGAAAATCTTGCCTCCGGCAAGGATCAATACCAGGAAGATTACCCATGAGGTGGCATTGGCCACCATCAAAAGTTGAATGGTATTGAGGGAAATCAGGGCAATTTTAAAGGCGGTTGCAACAGTGGCCCACATCATTACTGTGATTCCTGCATAAATATAGGCTTTGCGAAGGTCGCTCATTTAGGTACAATTAGAAGATAACGCTGGCAGCTGGCAGAATATCAGATTCTGTTTATTTCCGTGTCATTATCATTTCAAATCCGGTAAAAGGCTGAAGTGCCGCAGGAATTGAAATTCCATCAGGAGTTTGATTGTTTTCCATCAGTGCGGCAACGATACGGGGCAGTGCCAGGGAACTTCCATTCAGTGTATGGGCAAGTTGCGGCTTTTTGCTTCCTTCCTCTTTAAAACGGAGTTTCAACCGGTTGGCCTGAAACGATTCAAAATTCGATACAGAACTTACTTCGAGCCATCGTTTTTGAGCACCTGCATATACTTCAAAATCAAAAGTAAGTGCAGAGGTAAAGCTCATATCTCCACCACACAAGCGAAGAATGCGGTAGGGGAGTTCCAGTTTTTGCACCAGACTTTCCACATGATTTACCATCTCATCCAAAGCCTTATAGGAACGATCGGGATGTTGTATCTGTACAATTTCAACTTTATCAAACTGGTGCAACCGGTTCAATCCCCTGACATCTTTTCCATAAGAGCCGGCTTCGCGACGGAAGCATGGGGTGTATGCGGTATTCTTAACCGGAAAGTCCTTTGCATCCAGAATAACATCGCGGTAAATATTTGTAACCGGAACCTCAGCCGTTGGAATCAGATAAAAGTTATCAATTTGAACATGATACATCTGATCGTCCTTATCGGGGAGCTGGCCTGTGCCAAATCCCGAATCCTCATTAACCATCAGCGGCGGCATTATTTCAACATAACCTGCTTTTATATTTTCTTCCAGGAAAAACTTGATTAAGGCCCTTTGTAATTTTGCTCCCTGTCCTTTATATACTGGAAATCCTGCACCGGTAAGCTTGTTACCCAGTTCAAAGTCGATTATATCATATTTTTTTGCAAGCTCCCAATGGGGGAAAGCATTCTCAGGCAAATGTGGCATAATGCCTCCTTCCCGTTCAATTTTATTGTCTTCGGGAGTTTTTCCTTCAGGCACCGATGGGGAGGGCAAATTGGGCAATCCGGATCAACATATTTTTCAAACTGACTTCGTAGTTTTCAAGCGCTTTAGATAAAGCGTCAATATCCTTTTTCAGCAATACCGTTTGATTTTTGCGGGCTTCAGCCTCTTCTTTTTTGTTGGCTTTTAGCATCGCACCAATCTCTCTGGAAATGATGTTGAGTTCAGCAAGTATACCATCCAGTTTATTCTGGGTAGTACGACGCTCTTCATCCAGAGAAAGAATTTCATGGACCGTTTGTTGCGCATCAAAATTTTTAACTTTCAAACGACGAATTACTTCATCCGTATTTTCCCGGATTAGAGTCAGTGGTAACATAATTGAAGGATTTGTACAAATGTAAAAAAAAACCCCTGAACAATCAACCTTTTTTTGGGGAATTGTTCAGGGGCTGTAACAGCAACCTGTTGGGGTTTTATTCTTCAGCGGGAAGTACAGACACAAAAGAACGGTCGTCTTTTTTGCGTTGGTATTTCACCTGGCCATCAATCAATGCATAAAGTGTGTGGTCTTTGCCTATTCCTACGTTAGCTCCGGGATTATGAACCGTACCGCGCTGACGTACAAGAATATTTCCGGCCTTTACCAATTCGCCTCCAAACATCTTTTATTCCCAGCCGTTGACTATGTGATTCACGTCCATTTCTAGAACTTCCGGCTCCTTTTTTATGTGCCATGGATATATGCTTTTAAAATATTAATGATTCTTGAAATTATTCACTTTTCTTTTGGAGCAAGCTTTTGCAGCAGGTTTTTTGCGGAGCAGCTGCTTTTTTTGCGGGCTTTTTTACGCTTCAGCTACTTGCTTTTAGCAGCAGGTTTCTTTGCGGCTGCTTTTGCAGGTTTGGCCTCAGCGGGTTTGCTTTTTCAGCAACTTCTGCTTTAGGAGCGGCTTTCTTTTTCTCGCTTCTCTGGGGTGCACCTGTTTCACTGATATCTTCAATCAGAATCTCAGTAAAATCCTGTCTGTGTCCAGTCAATTTCTGATACGATTTTCTTCTTTTCTTTTTGAAAATAAGAACCTTATCGCCTCTTAGATGAGAAACGATCTGTGCAAGAACAACTGCATCAGGAACAAAGGG
This sequence comes from uncultured Bacteroidota bacterium, assembly GCA_963733535.1. GTDB lineage: Bacteria > Bacteroidota > Bacteroidia > Bacteroidales > UBA10428 > UBA5072. Next base: position 506,471 of record CAVTDR010000008.1, on the reverse strand, counting down.
TGCGCCTACATTTACTTTATCATCATTACTGATTAGCAATACCTTGTCGATATTAACATCATCACCAACTGCTCCGGGAAGCCTGTGAACAAACACTTTCTTGCCCTTTTCAACCTTAAATTGTTGTCCTGCTATACTAACTATTGCGTACATCGAATATAAAATTTCAGTTTTATTTTGGGTTTGCAAAAATAGGAAACTTTGCCATTAACTGCAAAATAATTCAGTAAATTAAGAGAAAAATGTTTGATTTTCTCAGGGAGGGCTAAGGTAATATTGTTTCTTAAAAAATCAGTAAAAAATGTTTTTATTTGAACAATATCCTGAAAGATGTTTTATTAATGAAAGTTTGATTTTACTTGATCCCACTGCGATGTTTTATAGGATCATAGAATATAAGACCAAAATGGATGAAATCACTATATTTGTGTAAATAAACAAAACTACCAGACCAGGGATAATGAATAAAGTTAAACTCAACGTACTTGGCATTTCTTACAGTCAGACTCAGACCGGTGCTTATGCATTGGTACTGGCTGAAGAAAATGGACGGAGTAGAATACCAATTATTGTAGGAGGGTTTGAAGCCCAGGCTATTGCTATTCAACTGGAAGGTCTGAAACCTCCGCGACCGTTAACCCATGATCTTTTTTTGAATTTTGCACACACTTTCAATATTGATTTACTCGAAATTACGGTATATAAGCTTGAAGAAGGCGTCTTTTATTCAAAACTCACCTGTGATAACGGACAAAGAATTATTGAAATTGACGCACGGACATCCGATGCCATTGCATTGGCACTTCGTTTTAAATGTCCGATTTATACCACTGAAGATATTCTGAAAAAGGCAGGCATTATTCTTGATTTCGAAAAGGAATCTGCTGTGCAGTCGCCTGGTGATCCAACACCCCCTAAAAATATTCATGTTCAGGATACTTCCTTTACGGATGAACTGAAAAATAATAATCTTCAGGAATTAAAGGAGCTTCTGAATGAAGCCATTACGGAGGAAGATTATGAAAAAGCATCCCTGATCCGTGATGAAATTAACAAACGCAAAAAAGAATAACCGGTCACTGAGCACATGAATGAAATGTCGAAGCAGAAAAGTGTTCCTCACGATCTGATATTGGATAATGTACCTTATTTGTATGGTTCAAAGATGATACCGGTAAATATTTGCATGTAAATCAGGCTTTGCCACTTCATACCGGAAAAAAACGGAAGAAATAATTGGTAAAACTGATTTTGACCTTTGTGCCTATGAAAAGGCCCGCGAATTTCAACTGTCTGATGAAAAGGTAATGGCAAGCCAGAACAGACAATTTTTTGAACAGGTAGAAGACTCTTTTTGACAGCACCACAAATTTCGAAACATTATAAAACTCCCATATTCAGTGAGGATGGGGAAGTTGTTGGAATTGTCGGAATTTCAAGAGAGATTTCAGACAATACCCAAATGGAAAAAACCCTTCACGAACGTGAAGAACAGTTTCAGTGCTTTGTTGCAGAATTCCTCCGATGCGATTTCGATCATTAACCGCCAGGGAAAAATAATTTTCGAAGGATCGGAAAAAAATAAAATTTCTGATTTTGAAATCGGCGAATTGTTGCATAAGCCTTTTTTTGATATGGTACACCCCGACGATGTACAACAGATCAAGTCGGTTATTAAAGAAACTCTTCCCAATCCTGGTAAGCAGATAAAAAAGGAATACCGCAGCCTGCATAAAAACAAAAGGTGGATTTATGTTGAGAGCATTTTCTCCAATCAGTTTAGCAATCCTGCTATCAAAGGGATTATTGTCAATTCAAGGGATGTTTCGGACCGTAAAATGGCCGAACTCAAAGAAAGGGTTTATCATGATAATCTGATTTTTCTGAGCAATTCAGCCCTTGATCTGCTATCCCTTTCTTCAAAAGATGAAATATACAGATACATACCCGAAAAGCTCGCCGCTTTTCTGGAAAGTGCCGTTGTTATAGTTTCATCGTATGACGAACCAGGTAACCGAATAGTAATAGAAAGTTTTGCCGGCCTCGAACCCTATACCGACGAGGTGGAGCAGTTATTGGGCAGGTCAATTACCGGATTGTCCTTCTCCGGAAACCTGCTGCGTATACCTGAAAATCCGGGTACCGTAATTACCCTGAAGGATGACTTGCTGGAAAACCACATAGGTGACCTCAGTCCTGAACCGCTTAGGAAAGTAAGAGAACTTATCCATGTGCATAAAATTTATAATATTGAACTGGCACGCGATAACAAACGACTGGGAAGCATTACCATCCTTACTTTAAATAAGAACATCATTAAATTCAAGCATATTATTGAGACTTTCGTACATCAGGTTTCAGTTGCATTGCACCGGAGTCAGCTTGAATATGAACTCATTATGGCAAAAAACAGAGCTGAGGAATCGGATAAACTGAAGACTGCTTTTCTGGCCAATATGTCTCATGAAATCCGGACACCGATGAACGGTATTCTGGGTTTTGCAGAAATGCTGAACGATGATTCCCTGAGCCGTGCCAACCGGAAAAAATATCTGAATATCATCAACAGCAATGGTAAAGTGTTGATTAACCTGATAGATGATATTATCGATTTTGCTAAAATAGAATCCGATCAGGTAAATATAATGCAGGACGATTTCTCCCTCAACAGCTTGCTGGATCAGATTTTGTCCACATTTCTTACACGCAGCCTGAAAAGGGATAAATCGAAGGTAAAAATCACTACCAAAAAGCCTTTTCCGGATGAAAAGTCTTTCATCCGAACCGACCCCATCCGGCTCAGGCAGGTTCTTACCAATCTGGTAGGGAATGCCATTAAATTTACCCACAGCGGAAATATCGAGTTCGGGTATAATCTGGAAGACAGTAAAACCCTTAGATTCTTTGTGAAAGATACAGGCATCGGAATTGCCGATGATAAACTACAGCTCATTTTTGAAAGGTTTATGCAGGCCGACAGCTCCCCATCAAGGAAATATGGGGGGTCAGGACTTGGACTGGCCATTTCAAAGGGACTTGTTGATTTACTTGGAGGCCGCATGTGGGCCGAGTCAGAAGAGGGTGTAGGTTCCATATTCTATTTTACCATTCCTTTTAAATCGGCCAACAAAAAAGAAGAGGAGCGTTCAGAGAACAAACCCTCCCGCGTACATCACAATTGGGATGGCAGGCTTTTTTTGGTTGCTGAGGATGATAAATTCAGCTATAAATTTCTGGAAGGCTTCCTGAAACAAACAAAAGCCGAGGTATTGCGCGCTTCCGATGGCCGTGAAGCCGTGGAAATTTGCCGGAACAATCCGAATATTGACCTGATTCTCATGGACATACAAATGCCGGAAATGAACGGATTGACGGCTACCGAAGAAATCAAAAAATTTAATGCCAAAATCCCGATTATTGCGCAAACGGCAAATGCCATAAATGAGGAGCGAATCCGTTGCCTGGAGGCAGGATGTGATGATTTTATCACAAAACCCGTGAATATCAACGAGCTGTATGAAAAAATCGATAAATGGTTGTCTTCGAAATAGACGTTCTGTAAATTCATGAATATTCTTTTCTTTTCTGCCATGCTGGTATTTGTCCTGTATATGGGCAGATTGCTGCTGTATGGTTATTCCTGGAAAAATACTCCGGAATTTGTGCCGGAACCCTCCACCATAGAAGGCAGAATAACAGTAATTGTCCCGTTCCGGAATGAAGAATCAAGTATACTGCAGTTACTGGATGATATGGCGCATCAAGATTATCCGCCGGATAAACTGGAAATTATTTTTGTAGACGACCATTCTGACGACCATTCTGCCTCTTATGTGAAAGCATTTTGTGAGACCCATTCGCAATTTACATACCTTATAAATACAGGATCAGGGAAGAAAGCAGCACTGCGCACAGCCATTCAGCATGCAACAAATGAACTGATACTTTTAACGGACGCCGACTGCAGGGTGACTCCGTTATGGGTAAAATCGTTTGCTGGTTCCTTTATGCAATCTGATGCCGACCTGATTTTGGGATTGGTAGATATTTCATCCGGACATACATGGTGCTCCCGTTTTCAGGAAGCGGAATTTTTAAGTCTGATTGCCGCAGGAGCCGGTGCTGCAGCCTATGGATCGCCCATATACGGTAACGGCGCCTCTTTGGCATTCCGAAAATCAGTGTTCCTGTCCATTAGGGATGCTATGCAGGAGCATGTGGTCTCTGGAGACGATACATTCCTGATTCATAATGCACGGGCGCATAAAAAGAAAATTCAGGTCTTGAAATCAAAGTCAGCCCTGGTTACCACACAGCCTCAGGGATCATGGCGACAGTATTTTCATCAGAGAATCCGGTGGGTTTCAAAAAGCAGATATTACCGCGATTTGAGCACTATTACGACTGCAGCATCGGTGATGATGATGAATCTGGTGTTATTGTTTTTTCTGGTGCTGTTGTGTATGAAGGAAAATCCGGGTTTATTTGTGATTTTCTTTGGGCTGAAGACCTGCACAGATTTTATTTTTTTGTCGCGATTTTTAACCTTCTACAACAAACAAATGCCGGTATTCCGTTTTGTTATTTTTGCCCTGATATATCCTTTTTTGATCATCTTTTGGACATTCAGGGGATTCACGGGGTCGTATGAATGGAAGGGCAGGAAATATCAGGCAGGATAATTAATTGCCCAGTTCCGACATGAATTTAATGCGCATTAACCGTACTTCTTCTTCTGTATAATTCTCCTCGCCCAGATCGTGCAGCGCGTTTTCCACCGACTCATCCTCTGCTTCTTCCATAAAGTAATCGTAAATATCCTGCTGATGGTCCAGTTCCATGATATTGTTGATGTAATAATCGATATTGAGTTTGGTTCCTGAATTTACAATGGCTTCAATTTCATCCAGCAAAACGCCCATGCTGATATTTTTTGCATCGGCAATATCTTCGAAATCCATTTGCCGGTCAATGCTTTGAATGATGAAAACCTTCAGATTTGATTTATTGATAATGGATTTGACGACCATATCCTGTGGACGGATAATCTCCTTTTCCTCAACGTAGCTTTTAATAATTTTGACAAATTCCGCTCCGTATCTTTTTGCCTTGCCCGCACCCACACCGGTTATATTTTGCAATTCCTCAATGGAAATCGGATATTGAATGGACATATCTTCCAGAGATGGATCCTGGAAAATCACGAATGGTGGAAGTTGCAGCTGTTTGGATAATTTTTTTCTGAGGTTTTTAAGTATGGAAAAAAGCTCTTCATCCGCAGTCCCCGGACGTTCTGGTCCGAAGAAATTATCTTCTTCTTCGTCGGTATCCGAATAATCATGATCTTCTGAGATCAAAAAGGAAAAAGGATTCACCAGAAAATCATGGCCCTTTTCATCCAGCTTCAATAACCCATAGTTTTCTATGTCTTTTTGAATCAATCTTTTGATCATAGCCTGCCGGACCACCATGCTCCAAAAATTGAAATCTTTATGTTTTCCAACACCGAAGAGTTCCAACATTTGGTGATTGTAAGATTTAATAGCTGGGGTTTTGATACCGGCCAGTATACTGGAAATATGATCGTATTTAAACTTCTCTTTAACTTCCAGAATCGTTTTCAGAACCAGGATAATATCATCTTTTCCTTCGAACTGTTTTTTCGGATGTAGGCAGTTATCGCAGTTATCACAATTTTCCGGCATTTCTTCCCCGAAATAATTCAACAATTGCTTGGGTCGGCAAACCGATGATTCGGCGTAGGCAACCGTTTCCAATAATAATTGTTTTCCGATTTCTTGCTCGGCAATGGGTTTTCCCTGCATGAATTTTTCCAGCTTCTGAATGTCTTTATAGCTGTAAAACGCAATACAATTACCTTCGCCGCCATCTCTACCGGCACGCCCGGTTTCCTGGTAATAACCTTCAAGGCTTTTGGGAATATCGTAGTGTATCACAAACCGCACATCGGGTTTATCAATACCCATTCCAAACGCAATGGTGGCAACAATAACATCAGCTTCTTCCATCAGAAACCGATCCTGATTTTGAGAACGCGTGGCAGAGTCGAGGCCGGCATGGTAGGGCAAGGCTTTAATCCCATTGACCTGTAAGGTTTCCGCCAGTTCTTCCACTTTTTTACGGCTGAGACAATAAATAATTCCGGATTTACCGGTGTTGGCCTTAATGTATTTGATGATCTCCCGGGTAACGTTTTTTTTAGGCCGAACCTCGTAATATAAATTATGCCGGCGGAACGATGATTTAAAAATATGGGCATTCAGCATTCCCAGGTTTTTCTGAATATCGTGCTGAACTTTTGGAGTAGCGGTAGCTGTAAGTGCTATGATGGGTTCGGTACCAATTTCATTAATGATAGGCCTGATGCGCCTGTATTCAGGACGAAAGTCATGACCCCATTCCGAAATACAATGTGCTTCGTCAATGGCATAAAATGAAATCTTAATCTTTTTAAGAAACTGTATGTTTTCGTCTTTAGTAAGGGATTCCGGAGCAACGTAGAGTAATTTCGTTTTACCTTCCAGAATATCATGTTTTACTTTTGCAATAGCAGCTTTATTCAATGATGAATTCAGAAAATGTGCTACGCCGTCTTCTTCACTAAAGCTGCGCATAGCATCTACCTGGTTTTTCATCAGTGCAATCAGCGGGGAAATAATAATGGCGGTTCCCTCCATAATTAATGCCGGCATCTGATAACACAGCGATTTTCCTCCACCCGTGGGCATTAATACAAATGTATCGTTACCATCCAGCACATTCCGGATGATGGCTTCTTGTGTGCCCTTAAAACTGGTAAATCCAAAATGTTTCTTTAGTACATCAATCAATGAAATGTCCTGGCCAACGCTCATTTTCCGTTTGTGTTTGTTCTTTTCCTGAAACCATAATATTCCATTATGATAAGGGGATCAATTAAATTTATTATGATTTTACTTGCAGGCATGAAGAGCCTTAATGAAGGCAATCTTAAAATATTAAATACTTTTGTAAACTAAAATTAATATTTTTTTTCTTATTTCGCTAACCGAAATCGCATTTTAAAGATTATTAACATTTTGTATATCGCCTCAATCAGGAGCTTTTAGATGGAAGAAACAGTAAAGGGAGAAATGACATTTCTGGAACACCTTGAGGAACTCAGGTGGCATATCATCCGGTCCGTAATTGCCATAGTGGTTTTCAGCATAACGGCATTTATTTTTAAAGATTTTTTGTTTGACTCCATATTACTTGGACCCAGCAAACATGAATTCTGGACCAACCGGATGCTGGGATTGCTGGGAGATTGGCTCCGGCAATGGGTTCAAATTGGCGATCTGACCATCAACCATAAACAGCTGGTATTGCAGAATACTGCGGTGGCAGGCCAGTTTATAGCTCATATCAAAATTAGTTTAATAGCAGGATTGGTTCTCGGATTTCCCTATATGTTTTTTGAATTCTGGCGCTTTATTCGGCCGGCTCTCTATAATAATGAGCGCCAGCATGCTTCCGGAGCTGTTTTTTATATTACATTTCTTTTTCTCCTTGGAGTTTCCTTTGGATATTATTTGATTACTCCTTTTTCAGTGAATTTTTTATATAATTATCAGGTAAGTACGGTGGTTCAGAATATTCCAACCCTGGCATCGTACATTTCACTGGTAACATCCATTGTTCTGGTAAGTGGTATATTATTTGAACTGCCGGTACTTATTTATTTTCTTAGTAAAATTGGTCTGATAACACCGTCATTTCTCCGCCGCTATAGAAAACATGCACTGATTGTGATCCTGCTGGTAGCTGGAATAATCACTCCCACACCCGACATGTTCACTCAATTAATGGTATCTTTGCCCATGATCTTGTTATATGAAGTTGGTATTGTGTTATCCCGTCGTGTAGAAAAGAAAAGAGAATTTCATGCCGGTTTACCGGAATAAATTTCACTAGAATATGAAACTCCGTACAGAAAACCTAGTTAAACGTTACCGGACACGGACTGTCGTCAAGGATGTTTCATTTGAAGTAGAGCAGGGAGAAATTGCCGGATTATTGGGTCCCAACGGAGCCGGTAAAACTACTTCTTTCTATATGATTGTTGGATTGATCCAGCCGAATTCCGGCAAGATTTATCTCGATGACGAAGAAATAACCTATGAGCCTGTTTATCGGCGTGCACAGAAAGGAATCGGATATCTGGCGCAGGAAGCATCTGTTTTCCGGCGACTCAGTGTGGAAGACAATATCAGGGCTGTATTAGAGATGACGGATTTGTCTAAAGAAGAACAGAAGTTCCGTGTGGAATCTATGTTGAACGAATTCGGACTTCAGAAAATCAGAAAAAGTCTGGGAATTCAATTATCCGGTGGGGAAAGAAGAAGAACTGAGATAGCAAGGGCTCTGGCCCTGAAGCCTAAATTCATCCTGCTGGATGAGCCTTTTGCGGGAGTTGACCCCATTGCCGTTGAAGATATTCAGGAAATTATCGGCAAACTCAGAGATAAAAACATTGGCATTCTGATTACCGACCATAATGTTCATGAAACATTATCTATTACAGATCGTGCTTATCTGCTGTTTGAAGGTGAAATTCTGAAAGCCGGAACCTCCAAGGAATTGGCCGATGACGAACAGGTACGCAGGGTTTATCTTGGAAAAAACTTTGAACTCAGGTAACCGCAACATCCAGAATTTGCGAAGCAAAATCTTTATTTATATATTCTTATTTCACAACTATGTCACAAGTATTTTTTACTGATTTGCGTGCGAATGCTACCCTGAATTTGCAGCGAAAACTGGAAATTCTGATTCGGAAAGCAGGGATTGACACGATTGACTTTAGTAAAAAAATGACTGCCATTAAAATCCATTTTGGCGAACCCGGTAATCTTGCTTTCATCAGGCCCAACTTTGCAGCCACTGTAGTGGATTATATATCAGCAAAGGGAGGCAAACCTTATCTTACCGATTGCAACACCTTGTATTCCGGCAGGCGCTCCAATGCTATTGATCATCTTAGGTCGGCATGGGAAAATGGGTTTAACCCGCTAGCCGTGAATTGTCCCGTCATCATTGGGGATGGATTGAAAGGACTGGATTATGTTGAGGTTCCCCTGAACCTGGAGCATTGCAAAACAGCAAAAATAGGACGGGGTATTGCAGATTCAGATATCCTTATTTCCATGAACCATTTTAAAGGACATGAATTTGCAGGCTTTGGAGGCGCTCTCAAAAATCTGGGCATGGGTTGTGCATCCATTGGCGGTAAACTTGAATTGCATTCATCTTCCGCTCCTCATATCAATGCAGATAATTGTACGGGCTGCAAAGTCTGTGTAAAAAACTGCTCACAGGCCGCAATCACTGTTGGTGAAGATCATATTGCTACAATCGATTATGAGAAGTGTGTAGGCTGCGGGCAATGTGTTGCCGTTTGTCAGTATGATGCTGCTGAGGCTGTTTGGAATTCAGCTTCTGAAAATATGAACCGGAAAATTGCTGAATATACGCTGGCTACGGTGATCAACAAACCCCACTTTCATATTAGTTTTATGATTGGTGTTTCACCTGATTGCGACTGCTGGGGATTTAATGACTATCCTCTGGTTCCTGATATTGGCATGGCCGCTTCGTTTGATCCGGTAGCTCTGGATCAGGCATGTGTGGATATGGTGATTCGTGCGCCTTTATTGGAAGGATGCAGGGTGCATAGTAATGATCATGATGACGGTAAACATCAGGCGGGTAAAGATAAATTTGCTATGGCACACCCCAATGTTCATTGGGAGGCTGGCCTAAAGCATGCTGAAGAGATAGGACTGGGATCGAGAAAATACGAACTGGTTACAATAAAATAAGCAATAAACCAACCTGACAGCGTCGGATGACCTGTCAGTGTTGGTTGATTATTGAAATTAAATTATTTCAGCTCATACGCTACAACCTTATTATCACCAAAGGTGGGAACAAGCAATAAATTCTTACTTGGGATAAACTCAATGTCGGCCGCATTGGCATTAACCGGTGTGGTATCCAATAATTTTACTTTTTCTTTTCCCACAGCAACCAGATGAACATTCCCTTTCCAATCGGAAATAAGAAAATTGCCATTGCCATCTGTCACCAATCCGTCTATGTTTCCCGTATTTGGAATAAAGTCGGTTATCGCCTTTGTAGCCGGATCAATACTAACAATACGATCCTGCACTCCGGCCAGAAGTTTTCCATCTGAAAAGAACAATCCGTTAACGCCTTTCAATTTTTCCGAATACAGGAAAAGTTCAGCATTCCCAAAACGGATCACATGAATGGTACTTTTTTCGGAATCCGAAACATACACATTTCCCTGTCCATCAATGGTAATGTCGTTTAAAAATACGGAGCCGGGAATGTCAATCATCCGGTTGATTTTACCGGTAGAAATGTCAATCTCTGCCACCTTATCAATATCGGATACATATAATAAACGCCCCATTACACCCATTCCCTTGGGTGCGTTTAAGCCGGTAACCCAGTTGAGATTCGTTACTTTACCATCTGCGGATAATTTGGTGATAAATCCCTGATTATCTTTTTCCTTTGATGTTCCGGAAATGTTGGAAATATAAATGGCATTGTGCAAGGCATCGTAATAAACTGATTCCGGCACCTTAAGACCCTGAGAAACTTCCCATTTCTTTGTAAGCTTGTCCGACTGAAAGGCTTTTTGTGCCTGAATACCGGTAAATATCATACAGGACATCAGAACGATAAAAATTTTTTTCATAACAATTGGTTTTTAAGATTTTCTAAACAAAAATACGCCTACTTTTTTGAATCTATCCGCATATCAAACACACAAACAATCACATTGTTAAAATGTATGGGAATTTATTTTCATGGAAATTAAAAAGTGGTATCTTTGCGCGAAATTTTGCCGCGGATGTGGCGTAATTGGTAGCCGCGCAAGACTTAGGATCTTGTGCCGTAAGGCGTGGGGGTTCGAGTCCCTTCATCCGCACTAGTAAAGGGTTTCCTTCGCCACCCGCTTTTAGCAATCGGGGCAGAAATGAATTAATTAAAAACAAATCGGATGAACATTAAGAGAGACAGTATTGACGAATTAAATGCAGTATTGACCGTTACCATTGAAAAACCCGACTATGAAGATCGGGTCAACAATATTTTAAAGGATTACAGACGTAAAGCTAAATTCGATGGATTCCGTCCCGGGAAAGTTCCCCAGGGACTTGTAAATAAAATGTACAGAAAACCGATCCTGGCTGAAGAAATTAATAAAGTGCTGGCCGAATCATTAAGCAAATACCTGGTAGACGAAAAATTGAATATTCTGGGTGAGCCGCTTCCCAATGAAGCCAAACCGGTAAAAATCGACTGGGACAATGATACGGAATTTGAATTTGCCTTTGATATTGGTCTTGCTCCTGAATTGGATGAGATTGCCTCGGTAAAAGACAAGCTTCCCTATTACGAAATCAAAGTAGATGCAGAAGAGCTCAACAAACAGGTCGACAGAATTACATCCAGATACGGAACTTTTGTGGATAATGATGTGATATCAGGCGACAACATGATTAAGGCCGATCTGATAGAACTCGATTCCAATGGAAATGAAGTTGAAAATGGTATAAAGGTTGAAGAAGGTACCATATCCCTCGAATTCATTAAAGATGAGAAAATAAAGAAACAGTTCGAAGGTCTGAAAAAGGGTGAAGAAATTACGATTGACGTAAAAAAGGCTTTTGAAAACGAAACCGATCTGGCTGCTTTGTTAAAAATCGACAAAGAGAAACTGAAAGAAGCCAATTCAAATTTTAAACTGGTACTTAAAAATATTTCACGCTTTGAAAAGGCTGCCATAGACCAGGAACTTTTTGATAAGGCCTATGGTAAAGATACCCTTAAAACGGAAGAAGAATTCCGTAGCAAAGTCGAAGAAGAATTAAAATCTGCCTTTGGACGAAACAGCGATTATAAATTCCGCTTGGATGCACGGGCTTATTATCTTGACAAATTCAAGAAAGATCTGCCGGTTGATTTTCTGAAAAGATGGTTGCTGGTGAGTAACCAGGGTAAAGTAACTGCCGAGCAAATTGAGAAAGATTTCGCTCCTTTTATGGAAGATCTGAAATGGCAGTTGATTAAAGGAAAGATCACCCGTGATCAGGATTTGAAATTCACCGAAGAGGAATTACTGGACCACGTTAAAGAAGCAATACGCCAGCAATTTATTCAGTATTATGGTGTTGGAGAAGTTCCTGCTGAATTGCTGGAGAAATATTCGAAGGAAAGTTTGGGCCGTGAAGAAGAACGAAACCGTCATAGCGAAAGCCTGAATGAAAATAAAGTGTTTGATTTCCTTAAAAAAACGGTGAAACTAGATACGAAAGAAATAACTTTGGAGAAATTCAACAAACTTTTCGAAAAGTAGTTATTTAAGAAACAATCATTCAAATATGGATTTCATCAGAGACTTCAATAAATTTGCCACCGGTCATTTAGGAATCAGTAGCCTTGATCTTCACCGGTTTGCTTCGGTTTCAAACAGCTATATTTCCCCTACCATCATTGAGGAACGGCAGTTGAATGTGGCACAAATGGATGTTTTTTCAAGACTGATGATGGACAGAATCATTTTTCTAGGACTTCCGATTGATGATTTCGTTGCCAATGTAATTCAGGCTCAATTGTTATATCTTGATTCAGCCGATCCGGGAAAAGACATCCAGATTTATTTCAATACTCCCGGGGGCGCGGTTCATGCAGGACTTGGCATATACGACACCATGCAATATGTTACGTGTGACGTAGCTACTATTTGCACGGGTATGGCAGCATCTATGGGCGCTGTTTTGCTTTGTGCAGGAGCTAAAGGAAAACGTACAGCACTTAGACATTCTCGTGTGATGATCCATCAACCCATGGGAGGCGCTCAGGGACAAGCTACCGATATTGAAATTACAGCCCGTGAAATTCTGAAACTCCGCGGCGAACTGTATGCCATTATTGCAGAGCACTCTGGTAATCCAATGGAAAAGGTCGAAAAAGACTCAGACCGGGATTACTGGATGACCGCCAAAGAAGCTTTGGAATATGGAATGATTGATGAAATCCTCGAAAGAACGAAAAAAAAGTAGCGGACTCCATTGATTTTTCATAACTTTGGCGGATCAAACATCGTTTAAATCAATATAATATCAATTTCGATGGATAAATGCTCTTTCTGCGGACGTGATAAGCGGGACACCAATTTGCTGATTGCCGGGATTTCCGGGCATATCTGCGATAATTGCGTGGAACAGGCTTATGAAATAGTGCAGGAGGAGACCAAAAAGAAAGCTCCTTTTGATGTGAATGCCATCAAACTGCTCAAACCCAAGGAAATTAAAAAATTCCTGGATTTATATGTAATCGGACAGGATGATGCGAAAAAAACAATTTCAGTAGCGGTATACAATCATTACAAGCGTTTGATGCAAACAAACCGCCGCGATCAGGGAGAAGATGTGGAAATTGAAAAATCAAATATCATTCTGGTTGGTGAAACGGGTACGGGCAAAACTTTGCTGGCACGCACGATTGCCAAATTATTGCATGTTCCCTTTACCATTGTCGATGCTACTGTTCTTACAGAAGCAGGTTATGTGGGAGAAGATATAGAAAGCATTCTTACCCGTTTGCTGCAGGTTGCCGATTATAACACGGAAGCAGCAGAAAAAGGTATTGTATTTATTGATGAAATAGATAAGATAGCCCGAAAGGGAGATAACCCTTCTATTACCCGCGACGTGTCGGGTGAAGGGGTACAACAGGGACTTCTGAAATTGCTTGAAGGATCCGTGGTAAATGTACCACCCCAGGGCGGACGTAAACATCCCGATCAGAAAATGATACCCGTTGATACAAAGAATATATTGTTTATTTGCGGTGGCGCTTTTGAAGGTATCGAAAGAAAAATTGCCAACCGGCTGAATACAACTGTAGTGGGGTATAATGCTTCCAGACAAAACGACCGTATTGAACGTACCAACCTCATGCAATATATTGCACCGCAGGATTTACGATCATTTGGTATGATTCCTGAAATTATCGGCAGACTACCCATTCTTACCTATTTGCATCCACTTGACCGGAAAACACTTCGCAGCATATTGACTGAACCGAAAAATTCCATCATCAAACAATACACCAAATTGTTTGAAATGGATGATGTGACACTGATTTTTGAGGAGGAAGCACTGGATTATATCGTCGACAAAGCAGTGGAGTTTAAGCTGGGCGCCAGAGGTCTCCGTTCTATTTGTGAAGCCATCATGGTAGATGTAATGTTTGAACAGCCTTCTACAGAAGAAAAGCAATATACAATTACCGCAGGATATGCCAAAACCAAAGTGGAAAAAATTAATTTGCACCGGTTAAAAGCAGCCTGATAATTTGTTTTTTAGAAAAACGATTCTATATTTGCAGCAATAAGATTATAAAAGTGAACAAAGTATATACAAATTGGTGGTGGTGCAGGATCAATCTCATAAAACCGTGAGACCGTTACCCTATTGTATATAAAATAGATATAGCAGCGGCCTATCGTACTCACGGTAGGCCGTTTTTTTTTAATCCTTTTTTTACAACGCCATGAAAAAATTTACCATCCGAACTAAAAGCCGAAAACTCCTTGCAGATACCATTACCCCGGTAAGTATTTATCTGCGCATTCGCGACGTATTCCCTAATGCACTGCTCCTTGAAAGCTCCGATTATCATGGAAACGAAAACAGCTTTTCATTTATTTGTCTCAAGCCACTGGCAGGATTCATCGTGGACAATGCCACAGTTACAGAAACCTATCCCGACGGATCGGATTTCACCTCGGTAATTACTGAACCCAAACAATTTCAGGAAAAGTTCAGATCTTTTCTTCATTCCTTTGAACAGGAAAAGGACGATAAGGCTATTATTAACGGATTATTTGGATATACCTCCTATGATGCAGTCCGGCATTTTGAAAATATTAAATTGAATCTCCGCATTACCGACGACCGGAAAATTCCGGAGGTTCGCTACCACTTTTATAATTATATCATCGCCATTAACCATTTCCAGAATCACCTTCATATCATTGAGAATCAGATAAACGGTGAGCCCAGCGAATTGGAGAGAATTGAAACCCTTCTCAACAGCCGCAATATGGCCATTTATAATTTTGAAACCGTTGGGGACGAAACCTCAAACATCACCGATGAAGTTTATAAAGACATGGTTCGCAAGGGAAAAGAACATTGCTACCGGGGCGATGTATTTCAGATAGTGCTTTCGCGACAGTTTTCACAGAAATTTCTGGGCGATGATTTCAATGTTTACCGGGCCCTGCGCTCCATCAATCCCTCCCCATACCTTTTTTATTTCGATTATGGCAGTTATAAAATATTTGGATCATCGCCTGAAGCCCAGTTGAAAATAAGCAAGGGAAAGGCAACCATAAATCCCATTGCCGGCACTTTTAAGAGAACCGGCGATGATGAGCATGATAAGGCACTTGCGCAAAAACTGTCTACCGACCTGAAAGAAAACGCAGAACACGTGATGCTGGTCGATCTGGCCCGAAACGATCTGAGCAGACATGCCGATGAGGTTGCTGTGGAAAAATACAGGGAGGTTCAGTTTTTTTCACATGTAATTCATCTGGTATCTGCAGTTACTGGTAACCTGAACCAGGGCTCGGATATCACCGACATGATGACGGCTACATTTCCGGCGGGTACCCTGTCGGGTGCTCCAAAATTCAAAGCAATGCAGCTGATCGATCAGTATGAGAATCAAAGTCGCGGATATTACGGAGGGGCGCTTGGTTTTCTCGATTTTAACGGGCGTTTCAATCATGCCATCATGATCCGGACATTTCTCAGCAAAGGAAATACCCTGTTCTATCAGGCAGGAGCCGGAATAGTTGCAGTTTCCAATGAAGAAAGTGAACTGCAGGAAGTGAACAATAAACTTGGAGCGTTGAAGAAGGCCATCGAAATGGCACAGGAAATCATTTAACAATTGTTGAACATGAAAAAGATTCTGGTAATTGATAATTACGATTCGTTCACCTATAATCTGGTACACTATATCACACAGTTGACACACGTGAAACCAGATGTATTCCGAAACGATGAAATTACGGTTCGAACGGCCGGGAGTTATGATAAGATTCTCTTATCACCGGGTCCGGGAATTCCCGAAGAAGCAGGTATTTGTCTGGACGTGATCCGGGAATATGGTCCCTCTAAAAGTATTCTTGGAATCTGCCTGGGTCATCAGGCTATTGGAGAAGCATTCGGAGGTACACTCACGAATCTTCCGGAAGTATTTCACGGGCTGGCTACACCCATATACATAGCAGAAGGCAGTGAACCACTTTTTGCAGGTATTCCAACACAAATTGCGGGCGGACGCTATCACTCATGGGTGGTTACGCGCGAAACACTGCCTCAGTGTTTTCACATTACCTGTGAGGATGAGAAAGGAATGATTATGGGAATCAGTCATAAGCAATTTGATGTTCGGGGACTTCAGTTTCATCCGGAATCGGTACTTACTGAACACGGATTGGAAATGATCCGGAACTGGCTCACTTTATAACCATTACCCTGTATTTATTCGGCCCTATCAAAAATCATTAAATTACCTGTCGATGAAAAAGATTTTGAACCACCTGTTTGACCATAAAACGCTAAAACGCAATGAGGCGGAAGAAGTGCTTACCAATATTGCCAAAGGCATATATTCGGAATCAGAAATAGCTGCATTCATCACTGTTTATCTTATGCGTAGTATCACCGTAGATGAATTATCAGGTTTTCGGGATGCCTTGCTGAACATGTGCCTTCGTGTAGATTTGGACGACTTTGATACCATTGATGTATGTGGCACAGGAGGTGACGGCAAGGATACATTCAATATTTCAACACTGTCTGCATTTGTTCTGGCCGGAGCCGGAGCCTATGTTACCAAGCACGGAAATTATGGGGTATCATCTGCCTGCGGTTCTTCAAATATTATGGAATACTTCGGGTATAAGTTTTCTTCCGATCTGCATAAGCTGAAATCCGAAATAGAGAAAACCGGTGTATGCTTTCTGCATGCTCCGCTTTTCAACCCTGCTATGAAAAACGTAGCTCCCGTACGCCGTGCATTGAAAATTAAAACATTCTTTAATATGCTCGGACCCATGGTGAATCCGGCTTTTCCGAAAAAACAGCTGATCGGGGTTTACAGCCTCGATCTGGCACGACTCTACAATTATCTTTATCAGCAATCATCAAAGCCCTTTGCCATTATCCACAGTCTCGATGGTTATGATGAAATATCTTTAACGGGCGACTTCAAGTATATCATAAACGGAGTGGAAGAAATCGGAAGTCCTGAAGCATTTGGATATAAACAAATAAAGAGCGATGAACTACATGGCGGGTCGACAGTGGAGGAGGCCGCTTCCATATTTGCCTCTGTTTTGAAAGGGGAAGGCACTCCCGCGCAAACCCAGGTTGTAATCGCCAACTCACAGATTGCGCTCATGTGTTATTTTCCGGGAAAAACTTCTGAAGCTTGCAAAGCAATGGCTGAAGAATCACTGAAAAGCGGGAAAGCAAATGCGGCTTTTAAAAACCTAATGAATATGCAGTCATGACCGTACTTGAGGAAATTATCATTCATAAAAGAGCCGAAGTGGCACTGACTAAGAGTCAGCAATCTGTTTCAGAACTTGAAAAAAGCAATGCCTTTACAAGAAAGGTGATTCCTCTGACGACATATCTGACTGACCCTTTAAAAACCGGTATCATAGCTGAGTTCAAACGGAAATCTCCTTCAAAAGGCATCATAAACGCAGATGTCACATTGGAAGAAGTAACTACGGGATATTTCAGGGCAGGAGCGTCAGGATTATCCGTACTCACCGACGAGAAATATTTTGGCGGGACTGCAGCCGATTTGATACGTGCCCGGGAAATTAATCCCATTCCTATTCTCAGAAAGGACTTTATTATCGATGAATTTCAGATTATTGAATCACGGTCGCTGGGTGCAGATGTCATACTGCTTATTGCTGCCGCATTAAGTGTAAATGAAACCAAAACTTTTGCCAGGCTTGCAAAAAGCCTTGATCTTCAGGTGCTGCTTGAAATTCACGATGCCACTGAATTGGGTCATCTGAATGAATACATCGATATGGTTGGGGTGAACAACCGCGATTTGAAAACTTTTACGGTTGATGTTGAACAATCGGTGCACCTGTCAACTCTTTTACCCGCTGATTTTTTGAAAATATCTGAAAGTGGTATCCATTCAGCCTTGACCATTAAAAAACTTCGGGGATGTGGTTTTCAGGGATTTCTGATGGGTGAATATTTTATGAAGGCAGCTTCTCCAGCCAGGGCCTTTTCTGATTTTGTTGAATCTATAATGCCTGCATGATGATACAGATTAAAGTTTGCGGAATGCGAGATACTGAAAACGTTCGCGAAGTATCTAAATTAAGACCTGATTTTCTGGGATTCATTTTTTACCCTGCATCTAAAAGATTTGTTGGAACAAATCCTGATGTTTCCATGTTGCTGAGTGTTTCAAAAAGGATAAAGAAAGTTGGCGTATTTGTCAATGAAGAAAATGAAAAGGTCCTTAAAATTGCATCCCGTTATAATTTGGATCTTTTACAGTTGCATGGTTCTGAAACCCCTAAGGATTGCCGGACGCTAAGATCCGCCGGTTATCAGGTGATCAAAGCATTCGGAATGGAACCGGCATTTAATTATACCACCCTGATGCCGTATTTACAATGCTGTGACTATTTTTTGTTCGATACTAAATCTGCCCAATTTGGGGGGGGCGGTCAAAAGTTTAATTGGGAAAAAATCAGGGAATATAAGTACAATGTGCCCTTCTTCCTAAGCGGGGGTATAGGCCCCGAGGACCATGCAATGATTCTTGAAATTCAACATCCTGCAATGGTTGCCATTGATATAAACAGTCAGTTTGAAACGGAACCCGGATTAAAGAATGTAAGTCTGGTTCGAAATTTCATTAAAAGATTGAAAGAGGGCCGCTCCGGAGAGGTGGATATACCCAGGCGGGGTGGCAGTAACTATTAAAACACTTTTCTTATGAAGTATAACGTTGATAATAAGGGTTATTATGGTGAATTTGGGGGCGCATTTATTCCCGAGATGATGGTTCCCAATATTGACGAACTGCGGGACAATTACCTGAAAATACTTGAAGATCTTGAATTCAGGAAAGAATTTACCCGACTTTTAAAAGATTATGTAGGGCGTCCTTCACCATTGTATTTTTCGAAACGTCTTTCGGACTTTTATAAAACGCAGATTTACCTGAAGCGGGAAGACTTAAATCATACAGGGGCCCATAAAATAAATAATACCATTGGCCAGATTCTGATTGCCCAGAGGCTTAAAAAAACCCGCATTATTGCCGAAACAGGAGCCGGGCAACATGGTGTTGCCACAGCAACGGTTTGTGCGCTGATGGGACTCCAATGCATCGTATATATGGGACAAACCGATGTGCTCAGACAGGAACCAAATGTGCTCAGGATGAAAATGCTGGGCGCTGAGGTCGTACCCGTTATGAGCGGCAATATGACGCTGAAAGACGCTACAAACGAGGCAATCCGTGATTGGATCAATCATCCTACAGACACCCATTATATTATCGGATCGGTGGTTGGCCCACATCCGTATCCCGACCTGGTCGCCCGGTTGCAGGCTGTCATCAGCGAAGAAATCAGGGAGCAGTTGCTGGAGAAAACCGGTAACAGCAATCCCGATTATATTATTGCCTGTGTGGGAGGAGGAAGTAATGCTGCCGGTGCTTTTTATCATTATCTGGATTGTGAAGATGTGAAGCTCATTGCCGTGGAAGCCAGTGGCAAGGGAATCAACAGCGGGGAATCGGCTGCTACTATGGTACTGGGTCGCCCCGGAATTATACATGGAAGCAGAACTATGCTAATGCAGGATGCAGACGGGCAAATACTTGAGCCTTATTCGGTATCGGCCGGACTGGATTATCCCGGCATAGGTCCCATTCATGCGTATCTCCATAAAACAGGCCGGGCACGCTTTGAGCATGTCACGGATGATGAAGCGCTCGAGGCAGCATTCAGGCTCACCCGTATGGAAGGTATAGTTCCTGCTTTAGAATCGGCTCATGCACTGGCCGTGCTCCACAAGATTGCTTTCAAAGAAAAGGATGTTGTGGTAGTAAATATTTCTGGGAGAGGCGACAAGGATATGGCCACCTATATGAACCATATGAAAGATCACAAACTTCTGTAAATCCATCAAGATGAATCGCATAAATCAATTATTCAACAAAAAAACGGGTAACATCCTTTCAGTTTATTTCACAGCAGGATATCCGGCACTTGATTCAGCACCACAGATCATTCAACGTCTGGCGCATGCCGGTGTGGATATGATTGAAATTGGAATGCCTTTTTCGGATCCTATGGCAGATGGACCCGTTATCCAAAATAGCAGTTCAGAGGCGCTTAAAAATGGCATGACGCTAAAGATTTTGTTTGACCAGTTGAAGGATATCCGTAAAAGTGTGGATATTCCCCTATTGCTGATGGGATATCTGAATCCTGTGATACAATATGGATTTGAAAAATTCTGCACCGACTGTGCCCGGGTGGGTATCGATGGCGTCATATTGCCTGATCTGCCATTGGAAGTCATGGAAAGCGGTTTGCTTATCAATGGAAGCGGTTCAAAGAATTTATCTGCATTATTTATGGATCATGATATTCATCCGGTATTTCTGATTTCTCCCCAAACGAGTGAAGACAGGATCCGGAAAATTGATGCATGCAGCAAAGGGTTTATCTATATGGTTTCTTCCTCGGCAACCACCGGAAAAAATGGAAATTTTGGACAAGCGCATAGCGATTATTTTTTGCGAATCCGGAATATGAAATTGAAGAATCCGGTGCTTGCAGGATTCGGAATTTCGGGCCCGGACCAGTATAGAACCGTGTGTCAATATGTTTCGGGGGCCATTGTTGGAACGGCCTTTATCAAGTCGTTATCCGCTTCGGGTATACGAGAGGAAGACATTGATTATTTTGTTAAAAATATCAGAAATTAGATTTCCTGCAGTCCTGCCATATGTTCCAAAGCCAGCAGCAAAGCCTGGGTTCCTTTCAGTTCATATCCCAGGGCTGAAGCCGATTGATACAGCTGCTGCACGAGCGCCAGGCCCGGTAAGGATATATTCATTCTCCGGGCTTCTTCCAGCGCAATTCCCATGTCTTTTATAAAATGCTTCACAAAGAATCCGGGTTCAAAATCGCGTTTGATTATTCTTGGTGCCAGGTTGTCGAGCGACCAGCAGGCAGCAGCTCCTCCTGAGATGGACGATAACATGGTTGGAAGATCGAGTTTTGCCTTTGTTGCGTATATCAGGCTTTCACACATGCCAATCATGGTTCCGGCGATCTGAATCTGATTGCACATTTTGGTATGCTGACCTGTTCCGGCTTCGCCCTGATATACCATTTTTTTGCCCATTACTTCAAAAAGAGACAGCATACGATCAAAAATGATTTTATTCCCTCCAACCATAATGGAAAGTGTGGCATTCCTTGCGCCAACGTCACCGCCCGATACGGGAGCATCCAGTGTTTCTGTTTTCTTTTCCCGGGCTTTCTGAAATATTTCCACTGCCAGACTCGGACTCGTTGTGGTCATATCTACAAGAATGGATCCCGGTTTTGCAGCATCAATTAGCCCGCCGGGTGCCAGATAAACTTCCCTGACATCCTGAGGAAATCCTACCATTGTAAATAGTATTTCACAATGAGATGCAACTTCTGCGGGTGAATTGCACCACGTTGCACCCTGTTGGATAAGCTGATTGGCCTTTGCACGGGTTCTGGTATAAACATATCCCGGATATCCTTTATTCAAAATATGTTCAAACATCGAACGTCCCATAACACCTGTTCCGATCCATCCAACTGCTGGCAATGCGTTGTTTTTTTCCATAATGACATTTGAAAAGTAATGAAGGATGCTGTAAATATAAGCAAATGATGTTGTACTGTAAAAAATAAACTTTTCGACCTTACTTGCCAATTCAGATCAGTATCCCAAAAGCACAAAAAAAATAAATTTCCTTTTAAAAATCTCACGGAGTGAATGTTTTATTAAATTTAAAAGCATAACTAATACACTTTTCATCATGAACCGTTTTACAATCATGCTCACATTAAGTTTTGTTATTTCCGGAATGACGTTTGCACAATCCAGGTTTTTAGAAGGCTTTATCATTGATAACAACCAGGATACATTACGTGGACTTATTGAATATAAGGGAAATCAAACCAATTCACAGGTATGTATTTTTAAGGAAAACGAACAATCTGTCCCCATTACTTATAATCCGCATGAAATATCAGGTTACAGGTATGGTGAGAGTAGATATTATATTTCAAAAGGTGCATATTTAAATGGGCAAAAGCAAACCATGTTTCTTGAATTTTTAGTAGATGGAGTGGTAGATGTATTTTGTTACTATGAGAATAATAACGCACATTATCTCATTCAGACGGATAAGGATTCACTGATAGAATTAAAAAGTGTGAAGAAGGTTATTAGTTCTATAGATGCGAAGGACATGCAAGGTAGATCAACTTATTATAAAGGCGGAGCAGATAAGTATGTATATGAGTCAAAAACATATAAATATGTGCTGAAAGATATTTTTAAAGCCAGTCCCAAAGTGGCTTCAAAAGCCGATCAGGCTGTATTGGATCATGCTTCACTTATAAATTTGGCTAGTTCCTATCATAAGGAAATGTGTCCGGACGAGGAGTGCATAATATATAAAAAAGGGCGCGACGGCCATGTGAAAGCAGGGATCATGATTGGTTTAGGTATTGTCACACTTTCCAAGCCTCCAAGATCTAATGATATAAACGACTATTATCTGGCACATTGTGATTTTGTTTCAAATGTTTACCCGTCACTTGGGTTTTTTATATTGGCAGGTCTGCCGGGTATAAATGCAAATATGCATTTTCAATTTGAAGGATCCGTGAATCAATTAAAATTTGAAACTAGTGGAAGTGCGGTTCAGAATGGATCCACTTTTAATCATGAAATAGAATTCAGCCAGACCTGTTTGAATGCGAATGCAGTACTTAAATATGCCATTGGCGAAAAGAATGTTAAACCAATTATTCAGGCAGGAGGGTTTTTGAATTTTGGTGTAGGTGAATCATTTCATAGAGAAAGTGAAATCTCAAATATAGTATTTACATATGATTTATCTCCTTTTAATGCTATGGATTTAGGTCTTATTGCAGGTACCGGCCTCATGCTCGAAACAGTTAAAAAGAAAGCTATAGTAATTGACTTAAGATACCGTTGGGGACTAACTTTTGTAGAAAATGCCTATGCCAATTACTTTACGTTAGGTGTAGGATTTCAACTTTAAAATCTGAAAGTTTAAATGTATAATTGGTAAAAAGATAAGAGACGCACAATTGTGCGTCTCTACGTCTCTGCAAACGCACGATTGTGCGTCTCTACTTTTCTAATATCAGATTATTAAATCAATTAATACCTGTAATGCTCAGGTTTATAAGGACCGTCTGCAGAGACACCAATGTATTCTGCCTGGTCGTTCGAAAGCCGGGTAAGCTTTACGCCAAGCTGTTCCAAATGCAGGCGTGCTACTTCTTCATCGAGTTTTTTCGGTAACCGGTATACATCTATTTTGTAGCTGTTATTCCACAAATCAATTTGTGCCAGTGTCTGGTTCGAAAATGAATTACTCATTACAAAAGAGGGGTGACCGGTAGCACATCCCAGGTTTACGAGACGTCCTTCAGCCAGCAGGTAAATTGAATTTCCTGCAGGGAAGGTGTATTTATCCACCTGCGGTTTAATATTGAGATGTTTGATGCCCGGATAATTCACCAGCTTATCTACCTGTATTTCATTATCGAAATGGCCAATGTTACAAACAATCGCCTGGTCTTTCATATTCTTTAAATGATCAATGGTGATCACATCGCGGTTTCCGGTGGTAGTAACGAAAATGTTGCCTTCTTTAACAGCTTCTTCCATGGTAGTAATTTCAAAACCTTCCATAGCAGCCTGTAAAGCACAAATCGGGTCGATTTCAGTAACAATAACACGGGCTCCGTAGGCTCTCATGGATCTGGCGCAACCTTTGCCCACATCACCGTAACCCAGAACGACTGTCACTTTACCTGCAATCATCACATCGGTGGCTCTTTTAATTCCATCGGCCAATGACTCACGACATCCGTAAAGATTGTCAAATTTGCTTTTTGTTACCGAATCGTTCACGTTAATAGCCGGAATCAGCAATTCACCTTTTTCCATCATCTGATACAGACGGTGAACTCCGGTTGTGGTTTCTTCGGATACGCCTTTCCAGTCTTTCACGTAGCGATGCCATTTTCCATGATCTTCTTTCAATGTCTTTTTCAACAAATCCAGGATTACTCCTTCTTCATGGCTTTCGGGTTTTTTATCAAGAACCTTGGCATCTTTTTCTGCCTTATAACCCAGGTGAATCAGAAGGGTAGCATCTCCTCCGTCGTCTACAATGAGGTTTGGGCCTTCTCCATTTGGAAAATTGAGCGCTTGTTCGGTACACCACCAATATTCTTCCAGGGTTTCACCTTTCCATGCAAATACGGGAATGCCGGCTTTGGCGATTGCTGCAGCTGCGTGATCCTGAGTTGAAAAAATATTACAACTTGCCCAACGAACATCAGCACCCAGATCCTTTAAAGTTTCGATTAGCACGGCAGTTTGAATGGTCATATGAAGCGATCCTGAAACGCGCGCTCCTTTAAGGGGTTTCTGATTTGCATACTTTTTACGTATGGCCATTAATCCGGGCATTTCCTTTTCGGCAATATCAATTTCTTTTCTGCCATAATCAGCCAGGCTCATGTCTTTAACCTTATAAGGAAGCATTTCGGTAATTGTTTCTGTTTTCATTGTATAGTAATATGATTTATAATTATTCGGTTTTATTTATAAAATAGTGTTCGATATCTTTTTTATCCTGGTCCATTTGATTTTTTAAAGCCTGAATCGTTGGAAACTTGATTTCATTGCGCATCCATGCGTGAAAGGAGACCGTTATTTCCTGATTATAAATATTTTCATTAAAATCAAATATATGCACTTCAATCACCTGGTCATGCTGAGGAATATCTAGTGTAGGACGGATTCCAATGCTTAACATCCCATAATAGCATTTATTTTGCAGGGTTATAGTAACAGCATAAACACCATTACGCGGCAGAAGTTTTTTTGTTTCTTCCGGCAGAATATTTGCTGTGGGATATCCCAATTGCCTGCCTACCTGGTTGCCTTCTGTTACAATACCACTTATGAAGTAAGGATATCCCAGTGCTTTATTGGCCAAAGCAATTTGTCCTTCTTCGAGCATATGCCTTATACCAGATGAACTGACAGTTAACTCGTCTATAAATACCTGAGGCAACCGTTCAGCCTGAATGCCCAATTTCCCTGCAATGATCACTAAATTATCAAAGGTGCCTTTTCGGTCCTTACCAAAATGATGATTGTAACCCACAACAATATGGCGGGCTCCTATCTTATCCACAATATATTCGCAGACAAAAGCATCGTAGGTGAGGTTGGCCAATTGTTGCGTAAATGGCAACACAATCAGATTGTCTATTCCATGTTTTTCGATGAGAGATATCTTTTCTTTAAGCGAAGCAAGCAATTTTAACCCTGTATTTTCAGGTTGAAGAACAAAACGCGGATGCGGCCATAAAGTAATCACAACAGATTCTCCTTTATAGGTCAGGGCCAGTTCCCTGATCCGCCTTAATATTTCAACATGCCCAAGATGAACACCATCAAAAATGCCAATGGTAACCACAGGGTTCATTGCCCGGAAATGCGATATGTCGTTGAAAACCTTCAAATCAAAATACAAAACTGGGCGCAAAGTTAATACATATCTGATAATAGTAATGGAGTGAAACAAGGGTTTGATACGCTGTAATTCACCACAGGTCAAAATTCTTTTGCTACTTGCATTTCAACCTTCCCGATCTGAGCATTGCTCACTTATTATTCCTAATTTTAATCCTAATTCAAAGACCGGAGTGTTATGACAAAAAAAGTTCTTTCCCTGATTAGCAACGATCCCTGGCTGGAGCCATTTGAAGAAATAATTCAAAGACGATCCTTGAAAATAGCGGAAAAGGAAGCGGAACTTACCGGTGAATCCAAAACCCTGGGTGCTTTTGCTACCGGCTATCTATATTTTGGAATGCATAAAACTTCGGATGGTTGGGTATTCAGGGAATGGGCTCCGCATGCAGAAGGTATTTTTATGGTCGGAGATTTCAATCAATGGAGAGAAGAAAAAGAATACCAATTGGTGCCTTTGGAAAATGGTGTTTGGGAAATCCGTATTGGTAAAGACCGGATAAAGCACGGCGATAAATATAAGCTTTCCATTCATTGGAAAGGAGGTCACGGTTTCCGGTTGCCTTCTTACGCGCGCAGGGTTGTGCAGAATGATTCCACTAAGGTATTTGACGCGCAGGTTTGGGTAAATGATAAAGATTATTCCTGGAAACATGATAGGGTTGATGCCTCAGGCAGGCATCCGCTAATTTATGAAGCCCATGTAGGGATGAGTACCATTGATGAAAGAACAGGAACCTACAATGAATTCAGGGAGCAGGTGCTGCCCCGTATTCAGAAAGCGGGTTATAATACAATACAGCTTATGGCAATCCAGGAACACCCATACTATGGGTCGTTTGGATACCATGTTTCAAATTTTTTCGCCGCTTCCTCACGGTTTGGAACTCCGGAGGATTTAAAGCTGCTGATTGATACGGCTCATGGAATGAACATTGCTGTTATCATGGATATTGTTCATTCCCATTCTGTAAAAAACGAAATGGAAGGACTGGGAAACTTTGATGGTTCTCCATACCAGTATTTTCACGAAGGTCCACGAAGGGATCATGTAGCATGGGATTCTCTGTGCTTTGATTACGCAAAAAATGAGGTAATCCATTTTTTACTGTCCAATTGCAAATTCTGGCTCGACGAATACCGGTTTGACGGATTCCGTTTCGACGGAGTGACGAGTATGTTGTATTACGATCATGGCTTGTCGCGCGACTTCACCAATTATGGTATGTACTATGATAATTCTCAGGATGAGGATGCCATCATTTACCTGTCGCTCGCCAATAAGCTCATCAGGGAAGTTTATCCGGGAGCCATTACCATTGCTGAAGAAATGAGTGGCATGCCGGGGTTGGCTGCGCCTTTAGAAGCAGGCGGATATGGATTCAGTTTCAGAATGGCCATGGGTGTTCCTGATTACTGGATCAAACTTATTAAGGAAATTCCCGATGAACAATGGAATGTTTCTGCGCTCTACTATGAATTAACCAGTAAACGCGCTGAAGAAAAAACGGTTTCTTATGCCGAATCACACGATCAGGCTTTGGTAGGGGATAAAACAATCATTTTCAGATTGCTCGATAAGGAAATGTATTATTCTATGAGCAAATTGACTCCCAATATCATTGTGGACCGGGGGATTGCCTTGCATAAAATGATCCGGCTGGTAACTGCGGCCACCGGAGGAGGCGGTTATCTGAATTTCATGGGTAATGAATTTGGGCATCCGGAATGGATTGATTTTCCAAGGGAAGGGAATAACTGGTCGTATCATTATGCACGCAGGCAATGGAATCTGGTAGATGATCCTTTGTTAAAATATCACTATCTGGGTGATTTTGACCGCGACATGATTTCTTTTCTGAAAAACAGCAACATTTATGATTCTTCCGGTTGCCGGCTTTTTACGGATAATAAAGCGGATCAGGTGCTGGCTTTTGAAAGGGGCGGTTATGTATTCGTTTTTAATTTTAATCCGGAACGATCGTTTACCGACTATGGAGTTCCAACAGGACCGGGTAAATTTTCTATTGTTCTGAATACAGATAATCCTGCATACGGAGGAAATGGGAATGTAGATGAAAAGCTAACCTATCTGGCCCGGGGGAATTTAAAACAAGCCACCATGAGCTATCTCCTTGTTTATATACCCAGCAGAAGCGCGCTGGTATTTAAAAGAAAAAAAACACCCAGCGTGTATTAAAAAAAAGAGACGCAATAATGCGTCTCTGAATGATATAATTGAGAATTCACTACCCCAGATATGTTTTTAGCAAACGGTTTTTAGATTTCTGACGAAGATGCTTGATCGCTTTTTCCTTTATTTGGCGGGTGCGCTCCCTGGAAATCCCAATGGTTGCACCAATTTCTTCTAAAGACATGGGTTTGGTACCAATGCCATAAAAGGCCCTTATAACACTGCTTTCTTTATCAGGAAGTGTGCTGAGGGTACGTTCAATTTCTTTGGCCAGTGATTCTTCAATAAGCTTGTTGTCTGTTGTGGGTGTGTCATGGCTGGGAAGAACATCAAGCAGACTGTTTTCTTCACCATCCTGAAACGGAGCATCAACCGATAAGTGCCGGCCTGACAATTCCAAAGTACCTGCAACCTTTCCTTCAGGTAATTCAAGAATGGCAGCAACTTCTTCAGGAGACGGTTCTCTTTCGTGGGTTTGCTCTAACTGAGAAAACGCCCTGTTAATCTTATTCAGAGCACCAATTTTATTAAGAGGTAAACGCACTATACGCGATTGCTCGGCAAGAGCCTGTAAAAT
The DNA here is from genome assembly GCA_963733535.1 of uncultured Bacteroidota bacterium. GTDB lineage: Bacteria > Bacteroidota > Bacteroidia > Bacteroidales > UBA10428 > UBA5072. Next base: position 477,673 of record CAVTDR010000008.1, on the reverse strand, counting down.
GCATTGCCGGATCCACCATACTGCATAAGATATAAATTTGAACCCTTTTGTTTCATCAAATTTCTTTGCGGCCTTAATCAAACCCAAATTGCCTTCATTGATCAAATCAGGTAAACTTAGTCCCTGATGCTGATATTGTTTTGCCACAGAAACCACAAAACGTAAATTCGCCTTTGTAAGCTTTTCTAACGCTTCCTGATCTCCCATTTTTATCCGCTTGGCAAGTTCTACTTCTTCCTCAGGAGTTATTAACTCCTCCTTGCCTATATCATGAAGGTACTTTTCAAGTGAATCACTATTTCTGTTGGTTATGGATTTGGTTATCTTTAATTGCCTCATGTTTGGTATTAATTAAAAAGTAACGTTACTATACAAAATAACAAAAAAGAGTGCTTTTTGTTGTATGGGGAATTCTTAAAAAAAGCTAAATAACATTCCCTTCTATTCTGAATGTTTTTTAAGAACCGATTCAAAATAGATTTTTTTTTCTTGATTAGCAAATCTTATTCAATCTAAATAATATTTATTATTGACAAAAATTATGCCATGATGTTGCGTTCTCAAAGAGTGGTTTATGTTGCCGTTTTAATTGCCATGTTCTTCTGGAGCTTCAGCTTTATTTGGTACAAGCAGGTATTCCAGTATTACGATCCGATAACGCTCATTGTGTTTCGACTGATCATTGCAGTGCCTTTACTTCTGGTTCTTTCCTATGCATTACGGAAATTACAGACCATCCAAAAGAAACATTTGAAATTTTTTTTATTGCTGGGGTTCTTCGAACCTTTCCTGTATTTTTTGGGCGAATGCTACGGTGTAAACATGATTTCGCCGGTTTTGGCTTCTATAATGATTTCCATTATACCGCTGCTCATGCCCATTCCAGCCTGGTTTATTTTCAGAGAGCGGATGTCGTTGATCAATTTCGCCGGACTGATTGTCTCAATTATTGGTGTAATCGGAGTGATTGCAGGCGACAGGGGAGAGCAACGTACTTCTATTGCAGGGATCTTGCTGATGTTACTTGCAGTGTTTTCTGCTGTATTTCATTCCATTTTTGTCAGGAAACTGACAGAGAATTATAATTCATTTACAATCGTAACTTTCCAGAATTGTTTTGGGTTGCTGTACTTCATTCCCATATTTCTGGTTACGGGATTTTCAGAATTTATACATATGCATCATACCGTAGCTATGGTTATTCCCGTTATAAACCTGGCGGTGTTTTCTTCCACGATTGCGTTTTTATTTTTCGTGTATGCAGTTCAAAACATTGGCATGGCCAAAACAAACGTTTTTATAAATCTGATTCCTGTGTTTACAGCAATTTTGTCATTCCTGTTTTTAAATGAAAAATTTACCGTTTTAAAAATATTCGGAATTGTGGTTGTGATTGGAGGACTCGTTATCAGCCAGTATAATCATCAATTACGCCTGAAGTCAGGAAAAAAGTAAAAACTATTTATGTTATATTTGTTACTATGAAATCGGAAAGTGACTTAAAATTGGGAAAAGCGATCATTCGTTTTTTAATGGCTACATTGCTGGTTGCTTTTATTGTTTTACAAACCCGGTGTACTTCAGCGAAATATGGTCAGGTTCCTTGTCCCTGTGAGAAAAAAAGCCATCATCGATAAATCGAACTGAAAATCTGATTTCCCTTGATACCGCTGCGAGACACCATACCTTCGAAAAGTTTCCCAATTGTAAACACATTGCTTATTCTGATCAATGTGATTATTTTTTTAATGGCGGTGTTTATGTTTGACAGCGGACAAGCTGAGCAGGTAATTTTCAGATATGGATTGATTCCGGATCAGGTAAGGCTTAGCGAAGTTACCAGTTTGTATGAGTTAAGAACTACTGTGCTCCGGCCTTTCTTTACCAATATGTTTCTGCATGGCGGTTGGGGACACCTGATCTCCAACATGTGGATTCTGTTTATTTTTGGAGATAATGTGGAGGATCGCATGGGAAAGGTCCGCTATTTTTTGTTTTTCATTTTATGCGGTTTCATTGCCAGTATCACGCACTTTTTACTACACCGTAATTCACCCATTCCCGCAATTGGAGCTTCGGGTGCCATTTCAGGCGTTATGGCTGCATATATGCTGATGTTTCCTAAAAGCACCATTGTTTCCCTGGTTCCCATTTTCATCATTCCATTGTTTCTTCCCATCCCAGCCATCATTTATATTGGCATCTGGTTTCTGGGTCAACTGCTTAGCGGTACCACTTCCCTCATGTTATCCGACACAGCAACCGGAATTGCATTTTGGGCTCATATAGGTGGTTTTTTGGGAGGTTTGTTGATGGTAAAGTCCTTTGATTCAACAAAACGAAGGGCCTTTTATCAATAACAGATTCCTTTTGTATTCATTTGGCTGTCAATATTCAGGATGTTAACGCATTACAAGTTGGCACGCATCTTGCTCAAATCCTTTCTCAATGGTTGATGTTATGAATTACACTGAATTAAAAGCAAAATACATACAAATCTTTGACTATATTCATAAAAGTCGCGTCAAAGATGCAATGGACGTTCTAAGTCAGTTATGCGAATACAGTAGAAACCGTGATTTCAGATTACATCTGGAAAGTCATTCAGAAACGTATCTGAACATGTTGAAATATGCATTTGAGCTGAATGATGACCCTCAAAAAGAGATGGTATATAACCGGCTGATTCGCGATCTTATATCGCTTGCCGATGATGTGAAGGAGGATATTATCCGGTCGGGCAACCTGTTGAATTACTATCGGCTGAAAATTGTTCCCGAAAGCCTCGTAGAATCAAAGGTATCGGAAATATCAAATCAGGTAGACAATATTGTTTTACGGCAGGAAACGGCAGACCCGGATAATCCTGATAGTGATCCTTCAGTCACCTATGACACCCCTCCATATAAAGAAATGATTTCGGATGCTTTCAGAATTATGTGGCATGCCGACAAATTAAAGGACAAGGAAATTGACCTGATCAATAAGATGATTTCTACAGGTGCTCTTGCATGGTATGATGAGAGCAGACTGGTGAGCGCACTCACCCTATCGTTAATCCGCCATTTTGACAGCGCCAAAATGGACCTTCTTTTCGGTTTTTATGAAAAAGGAAGAAAACAGGTGTGGCAGCGGGCACTGATAGGTCTGGTTCTTTGTCTGGCATTTTATGATAAACGGATCATTTACTATCCGGATATCATGAATCGGTTAAAAGCCATTCAGGGTATCCGCCAGACGCATAAAAGCATTGAAATCATCATTCAGCAATATATAAAGGCGCGTGAAACAGAAAAGATCACGCGAAAAATCCAGCAGGAGATTTTGCCGGAAATGATCCGGATGAAATCGAAGCTGGAAGAAAAACTGGATCTGGAGAATTTGCTGACGCAGGACCCGGAAGATAAAAATCCGGAATGGGAAACATTTTTTAAAGAGTCGCCCGATGTATACAGCAAGCTGGAAGAATTTACAAATCTGCAAATGGAAGGTGCGGATGTTTTTCTTGGTGCTTTTGCTATGCTGAAGCAATTCGATTTTTTTAATGACATTGACAATTGGTTTCTTCCTTTCTTTAAAGAAAATGGGCATATTGCTGCCGCTTTTGAAGGAAATGCAAAGAGTGTGAACCTGCAACAATTTGGCGATGGCATTGAAAAGACAACCTTTTTATGCAATTCCGATAAGTATTCATTTTGTCTGAATGTCCGCCACATGCCTGAATTCCAGAAGTCGACCATCATGGAATTGTTCAATATGGAATTAAAGGCTATGCATGAAATGGCGCAGGAAGACGAATTGCTCCATTCGGATGCACAATCGAAAGTAATTTTTACGCAGTATTTTCAGGATTTATATCGCTTTTACAAACTTCATCCGCTGAAAGCAGAATTTGACGATTTGTTTAAATTACCGGTTGCACTTTATGAAACCACTTTCTTTAAAAACTGGATCAGCGATCTGAGCCTTTTAAGAAATATCGGCGAGTTCTTTTTCGAAAAAAATTATTATCAGGATGCCCTGGGGATTTTCAGGCAAATTGTGGAATCCACAAACAATCATGAGCTTTATGAAAAAATCGGTTATTGTTACCAGCAAACCGTTGATTATGATAAAGCACTGGAGTATTATCACAAAGCTGAATTACTGGATAAAAATAAGCTCTGGCTCATTAACAGGATTGCATGGTGCTACAAGAAAAAAGGGGAGTTTGAACTGGCTGTAGGCTATTATCTGGAAGCTGAGAAGATGGAGCCTGAAAACTTGCAGGTACAGGCATATCTGGGACATATTTATATGGAAATAGGAGATTATGAAAAGGCCCTGAAATATTATTTTAAGGTGGAATATTTACAGCCTGATAATTATAAAGTATATCGTCCGATTTCGTGGTGTTCATTTATGATGGGAAAATTTGATACTGCAGCCAAATATCTTGAGAAACCGCTATTACAGGGAATCAACAAAAACGACTACATGAATTTGGGACATATTTACTGGTGTAAAAACGAAAGAAAGAAAGCCATTGAAAATTACAGGCAGAGTCTCAGGGCGTCCGGAATCAACATCGACTGGTTCGCCCGTCTTTTTCATGATGACAGCAAATATTTGGAGCAACATGGCATAGCACCTCTCGATATTCCTTTGATGATCGACTATGTCAGGTTGTCTGGACAGAGTTGAAACGCAACTGAAATCTAAATTTTAGCCATTCATCCCTTAATTTATCCCGTTTGCCGATTTTTCATAAAAAGACTGAATTTTCGTCGGTAACTTTGTTATGATTTAGAAGCACATGAATATTTTAATATTAAACGGCACTCCGGATTTATTCTATACAGATTTTGAACGGCATCTCGAAAAATACAAGGCGATGTTGCATCATCTGGGATATTATGTCCGTGTTTTTCAACTCAACCAGATCATGAATGAGCATGTGGCTTTTGGATATATAACCCGTGCAATTCAGGAAGCGGACGCGGTTTTATTTGCCAGTCCCCTTGTAAACGGTAAAGTTTCTGATCTGATTCAGAAAATGCATAGAGTCCTCACCGAAAATACCGATGGGGATGGTACTTCTGTGAAAAGGAACAGCCCTTTAGTTGCGATGATTACGCTGGGTGAGGATTGCGACAAGGTTGTTATACCGGAAGATATGATGTTGCACATCAGCTCGCATCAACGGCATGTTGTGATCCGAAGCCGCACGCATACAGAAGCAGTATTTGAAACCATCAGAAATATCAGGGCACAAAAGGCAGTATCGGAATTAGCTTCCTGAACCAGCCTTTTGAGGTTGGAAATAGCTTAAACAAGTATTTTGGTGGTCAGATTATTCAGGCTGGTTTGAATTGCCTTGAAGGGTTTGCCATCTTGTGTTGAATCCTGCTCAACAACCATGTATTTTAGTCCTGCGATGTCTCTTACCTTTAGAATCTCTTTAAAATCGATTATGCCTTCACCTACGGGCGCAAAATCACTCACATGATCAGTTGAGTATAGCGGCTTGGTTTCATGGTTGTACATGTCTTTCATGTGGAATAGCTGGAATCGTCCGGGATATTTCTGAATGATGTCTATCGGGTTTTGTCCTGCTTTGGTTGTCCAGAACAGGTCGAGTTCCATGGTAATGAGGTCCTTGTCCATTTCTGTCATAAAGACATCGAAATAGGGAATTTTTCCTTCAACCGTATCGAATTCAAAATTATGATTGTGGTATCCGAACTGGAGGCCGGATTCTTTCATAATTTTCCCAACCTGATTCCAGTCGGCCACCATTTTCTGATATCCGGCAATGGTAGTCCGGTCTTCCGCGTTAACCCAGGGTTGAATGCAGTATTTTGCGCCCAGGGTGGCATGATCTTCTGCCATGATGCGGGCATTTTCCAGGGTAATTCCTTTTGCTTCCACCTGAGTATGACTGCTGATAATTTCCATTCCCAGGTCATTCACCAATTTTTTAAAGTCGGCTGGGGGCATGCCATAAAATTTGCGGTTGGAATATCCGGCAAGTTCGAGGTATTTATAGCCGATGTCGGATACCTTTTTTAGTGAGCCGGGAACATTCACGTTCATGGCATCACGGATGGTATAAAGTTGCAGTGCCAGGTCGCTTTTTTTATGTTTCATCAACGGGTTACCGGCAACAGACGCTGTTTTAGACAGAAGAAATGCACCCAATGCTCCTGTTGCAGAGATTCTGATAAAGTCTCTTCTTGATGATTGATTCTTCATAATTTCCAACTTTTATGGTTGATCCTATAAATTTTCGCAGCACGTTTTATGGTAATGGTACATAAACCATTCGCTGCTCAAAAGGTTTTCGGGATAAGGAGTTATAAAAGTAGGAAAAGTAATTGGAAATTTGAACATATGGATATTGGATACTGGATGCTGGATGGATGCTGCCTGTCCTGTTCACCCGCGGTTATTCAGATTGCGCCACGTTGTGGCACTGGGGACAGCACTCCAAACAAGATAAAAAACAGAATCTTTTTGATTTATCATGGGTGATACAAATTAAGAATTAATGGGTTACTTAAATTGTATGATTCAGTATTTTGCTTAATTCATCAACCATCGCAGGACGCTTGGGATACATATTTAGCAGGGTTTCTGCAAGCAGCCGGGCTTGTTCTTTTCCGTTTTTAATTTTGGCCATTTTCACAATGTAAGATGCAATTTTCTTGTAATCGTCACGGTTGGATGCTTTTTGTGCTTCAAGTGCAATACATTTATGATATAATGTGATCAATTCCGCTGCAAATTCACCGCTTATATAATCTTCATAGCGGAGCAATGAATGAATCCCCGGACTTTTCTGCAGCAGTTGTAGTAATGACTGCCACATTTTTTCCTCTATATAAATATTGGCAAGATTCTCTGGTACCACAGGGAAAAGTTGAAAAGTCTTATTTTGTTGGCGAATAGATCTGTCAATAATTCCTTGCAATTCGGCAGGCCATTCCCCGGAAGTAAATGTGTTTTTATAAATCCTGTAAAACTTCATATTGTCCCTGCCAGAAAGATATAAATCAAAAGAAATGTTTCTTAATTCCTTTAAATTACTCATCTCCTGGTATACTTCCAATAGCATTTCTTTCCAGTCATTCACTGTCCCTGAATAACCTGTTTTTTGAGCAATTCTGATTCCTTCGAGAATGAGTTCGATAGCCTTATCAAATTTCTTTTCATCAATTTCCTTTTGTACAATAATTTTTCTGAATTCAGGAATATGTATGTTCTCCTGTATGATCGTTTCTGCTTTGTCTGATTGGTTGGTTTTTAAATACAAGTCTGTTTTGAGTGAGAGGATATTCTTTATTTGATATTCTTTTGACCAACCTTCTTTTTGATCAGCTGATTTCAACCGGTCATTCAAAAAAGCTTCAACAAGGGCGGCTCTTTTATCTGAATCTACAATATCTATAAGCAATGGGTACAATTCATCGGCACAACCATAGTCATCATAAGCATTATTCCGGGCTTGTTCGAAAATCCATTTAAATATATCTTCCTTAAATGACGCATCTTTAACCGCATTTAAAATGTTTCCTGCCATCTCAAATGCATAGTTTATGGCACCAACACAATCTCCATCGGAATCATCCATTGCCTGTATTGCTGAAATACACTCGGAAGCAACAGCAGAAACTATCAAAAAGGCTTCTTTATGATCACCTTTTTCAATTAAATTTTCTGCTTTGGACAAAAGTTCAAAAACCTGGTGCGTAAAACGACTGCTGCCTTTATAATCTATATATCCATATCTATCTGAGGCGAGTTTGAAGATATTTCTTATAATTTTCTTGTACTTATCCTTGTCTCCACTAGTATCATACATAGGAAATTCTAAGATTAATCTGTTCCTGAAGTCGCTATTCCGGGCTGCAAATTGGGATACAAAACTTTTGAGATCAGCTTCCGGAATGTGATCCAGAATATTTTTCCAGGCTTCTTTTTTGGATGGTTTTTTATTTGCCTTTTCGTTCTGTTTCTTCTCCCTTATTGAATACAATGCAGCCACAATATGTTTACAGATATCTCCATCAAAAGGGCAGTTACAGGAATATTCCGTTATTTCTCCATCAAGTTCAATTCGGATATCAACCTCGTAATCCTCGCTTCCTTCCACAATGGCAATGTATTGTCCACTATCCATAATTTGCAGGTCAATTACCGCTCTGTTGGCAAAATAAACCTTTCCGCGTTGGAGGATTACCTCGTGTATTTCTTTTTCAAATGTATTTAGATCCATATAATCCCGGAACTGATTTCAATTTGTGTTATAATTTTCTGATCAGATTTCCGAAAGTTATAAATTTGTTATTTAAGTTAAATAACGGGCTACTTAAACTTATAATAAATGATGGAAAAGGAAAACACCGAACAATTTATGCAGGATTTGACCCTTTTACTGGCTTACTTGTGCAGTTGGAAAGAAAAGACCGTTCTGGGAGAAACCATGCACCGTGCATGGAAAGGGTATGATTTTAATATTCTCGACAAGCTTATGGAAGAGGGACTTATTGATTTCTCCTATAAAGCTAAATCATTATATCTAACAGATGAAGGTGTTCAAAGGTCTAAAGAGCTTTTAATCCGGTTTCAGCAAGAAAATACCTGAGAGAGGGAAAAGCATGTTAATCATCGAAATTCAACTCTCTCATATAAGACCTGTCAGAGTCCATCGGACCTGACAGAGTCTGAACCAGGGAGTATGGTACGTAGTTTCACGGGTTTCACCCGCGGTTATTCAGATTGCGCCACGTTGTGGCACAGGGGCCTTTCTCTTTTTACCTTTCTCCTTTTTCCTTTCTTTTCATTATATTTACATATTATATTTATATTTTAGAAATATGGTAACATTTACCAGTACACTACCTGAAGATTTGTTCAGCAAACTGAATGAAAAGTCGGGATTGCTATCTGTGCCAAAAAACAAACTTATTGAAAACGCCTTAAGGTTGTATTTGGAACATATTGAAAAGGCAGAGTACATTCAGTCATATAAAGGGGCGGTTGATGATAAGGACATTTTAAGCATTGCAGAGGAAGGTTTGAAAGATTATCTTAGGCAGATTGAAGAATGAAGCAGGGGGAAATCTGGCAGGCTAATCTGAATCCTGCAAAAGGAAGCGAACAGGGAGGTTTTCGACCGGTAGTTATTCTGAGCGGCAATCTTTTAAACACCTATTTACCGGTAGTTATAACTGCACTGTTAACTTCGAAAGTTAAAAACTATAAAGGGAATCCTGTTTTACAACCCTCCGGGTCAAATGGTCTGAAATGTGAATCTGAAATTTTGATCTTTCATATTCGTTCCATCTCAAAAGACAGGCTGGTAAAAAAAATAGGACATATAACTACTGAAGAACTCCTATTGGCACAAAAAACACTTGATGAAATTTTGAAATTTTAAAAACCAATCAATCAACCCACTTGCCTTCTACTGCTAGGCCCAAGGCGGGCAAATAGACCTGCCTGCCATGCTTAAGGCCAAGTCAGGCAGGCAGGTCAACCAATCAACCAATCAATTATCAACCAATCAACCCATAAATACCCCGACTCTGACAGGTCTGAAGACTCTGTCAGGTCTTCTTTACCGAATACCGGTTCCTAACCGATTACCTGTTTTCCACCGATCCGTAGTATTTGTTGATTTGTTGATTGATCTACACACATTCCACCCCAACTCCCACACATCCAGTATCTAACATCCAGAATCCAGTATCTGCTCTAACACCATTCACTAATTCTCTTCCTCTTTCAAATATTATGAATTTTTTTTGTCATCTAGTTGCATTTGATAAAAAAACATCTACCTTTGCAAGCCAATTTTGAAGAAAATACATATACAAATAAAGCATAAATGCCAACAATACAGCAACTAGTAAGAAAGGGCAGATCCACGCTCGATGAGAAAAGCAAGGCACCAGCCTTAAACTCTTGTCCTCAGAAGCGCGGAGTGTGTACACGTGTTTATACAACTACTCCCAAGAAACCGAATTCAGCTATGAGAAAAGTTGCACGTGTCCGGCTTCAGCATGGTATTGAAGTTACCGCTTACATACCGGGAGAAGGTCACAATCTTCAGGAACACTCTATTGTTATGATACGTGGGGGCAGAGTAAAAGATTTACCAGGAGTTCGGTATCACATCATCCGCGGTGCATTGGATACATCGGGTGTAGAAGGCCGGAATCAACGCCGTTCGAAATACGGCACCAAAAAACCTAAGAAATAATTGCTTTTGAATAGACCAATAAAATGAGAAAGTCTAAACCAAAAAAAAGAATACTGTTACCCGATCCCAAGTACAATGATACGTTGGTAACCCGTTTTGTGAATAACATGATGACCAGAGGTAAAAAGAGTACAGCATACGATGTATTTTATGAGGCTCTTGATCTGGTTGCAAAACGTGCAAAAGATACCGATGTCGCTCCGCTTGATATTTGGAAAAAGGCATTAGAGAATATTACTCCTCAAGTTGAGGTAAAAAGTCGTAGAGTTGGTGGAGCTACTTTTCAGGTTCCTACAGAAATACGGCCCGACAGAAAAATTTCCATTAGCATGAAAAACCTGGTTCTGTATTCACAGAAGAGAGCAGGGAATTCAATGAGCGATAAGCTTGCTTCGGAAATACTTGCTGCTTTCAAAGAAGAAGGTGCAGCATATAAGAAAAAAGAAGATACACACAAAATGGCAGAAGCGAACAAGGCATTTGCGCACTTCAGGTTCTAATAATAAGGATATTTGACATTGCGGTTTTTAGCCTATAGTTACACTAGCTGATAATTAGTGAAGAGATGAATTATGATTTGAATTATACCAGGAATATTGGCATTATGGCCCATATAGACGCCGGCAAGACTACGACTACCGAGCGCATCCTGTTCTATACTGGTATGACTCACCGGATGGGGGAAGTACACGAGGGCACAGCTACGATGGACTGGATGGTGCAGGAGCAGGAAAGAGGAATTACTATTACGTCCGCAGCTACCACAGCTTTTTGGGACTATAAAGACAAAAAATACAAAATCAACATTATTGACACTCCGGGACACGTTGACTTTACCGTTGAGGTAGAAAGGTCATTGCGTGTTTTGGATGGCTGTATTGCTGTATTCTGTGCCGTTGGCGGTGTTCAGCCACAATCGGAAACAGTTTGGCGTCAGGCGAACAAATATAATGTTCCCCGCATCGCCTTTGTAAATAAAATGGACCGTACGGGTGCTGATTTTTACAACGTGGTGAAACAGATTAAGGACAAATTGGGTTCCAATCCTATTCCCATGCAGTTGCCTATTGGTGCGGAAGACAATTTCAGAGGACTTGTTGATCTCATTGAGCGCCGGGCTATTGTTTGGATTCCCGATGAGAAAATAGGAATGCGCTATGAATATATCGATATTCCTGAAGACATGGTGGATCAGGTTGAAGAATGGAGAGAAAAACTCATTGAGGCCGTTTGTTATACGGATGATGATCTTCTTGAACGCTTTTTGGAAGACCGCTCATCCATAACTGTAGAAGAATTCATGGAACATACGCGCAATGCGGTTATCAACCAACAAGTTGTTCCGGTTTTATGCGGTGCATCATTTAAGAATAAAGGCATACAGAGGTTACTGGATGCCATCTGTAATTTAATGCCCAGTCCACTGGATATTAATACCGTCACAGGACTCAATCCTGACACCAATAAAGAAGAAGAACGCAAGGCAGACGAAACACAACCGTTAGCTGCTCTTGCTTTTAAAATAGCCACTGACCCTTACGTAGGACGCCTCACATACTTACGGATTTATTCCGGTGCCATTGATGCCGGTATGCAGGTGTTGAATCCCCGTACAGGAAAGAAAGAAAGAATTAACCGTTTATATCAGATGCATGCCAACAAGCAGAATGCACGTGATCGTGTTGAAGCAGGTGATATTTGCGGCGTTGTAGGATTGAAAGAAGTGGTAACGGGTGATACGCTATGCGATATTAAAAAACCGATTTGTCTGGAAACAATGACATTTCCGGATCCTGTTATCGGTGTTGCCATTGAGCCTAAAACACAGGCCGATGTGGATAAGCTGGGCGTTGCTTTAAGCAAGCTGGCTGAAGAAGATCCTACCTTTAAAGTAAAGATAGATGAAGATTCCGGTCAGACCGTTATCAGCGGTATGGGCGAATTGCATCTGGAAATTTTGCTCGACCGGTTGAAACGCGAGTTTAACGTTGAATGTAACCAGGGTGCTCCGCAGGTAGCATATAAAGAAGCACTTACTACTGTAGTTAAACATAGGGAAACATTTAAGAAACAGAGCGGTGGTCGCGGAAAATTTGCTGATATTGAATTTGAACTTTCCCCGGCTGAAAAAGGTGCTACCGGACTTGTGTTTATTGACGAAGTAAAAGGCGGAAGGATTCCTCGTGAATATATTCCTTCGGTAGAAAAAGGATTCCGTGAGGCGATGCGTAATGGTATCCTGGCCGGTTTCCAGATGGACAGTCTTCAGGTTACTTTAAAGGATGGTTCATTCCATGCTGTAGACTCCGATTCATTGTCTTTCGAAATTGCAGCCAAGCAAGGTTTCAAACATGCCCTTAGAAAAGGTAAGGTTATGTTACTCGAGCCTATTATGAAAGTGGAGGTTGTAACTCCCGAAGAGAATATGGGGGATATTATTGGCGACTTTAACAGAAGAAGGGGTCAGATTACCGGAATGGAATCACAAGCCAGTTTAAGGGTAGTATTAGCCAATGTTCCTCTTGGAGAAATGTTCGGATATGTTACCGTATTGCGGACATTGTCTTCAGGCCGCGCCACATCCACCATGGAATTTTCCCATTACGATATAGTACCTCCGTCATTGTCTGCTGAGGTGATTGAGAAAGTAACAGGAACCAAAGTAGTAATATAAAGATTGTAAGACCAACATACATGAGCCAGAAAATCAGAATTAAGCTTAAATCGTACGATCATAATCTAGTAGACAAGTCTGCTGAAAAGATCGTGAAAACGGTTAAGACTACCGGTGCAGTAGTTAGTGGTCCGATTCCACTGCCAACGCATAAAAGAATTTTTACCGTATTACGGTCACCTTTTGTGAACAAGAAGTCGAGAGAACAATTTCAACTTTCATCACACAAGCGGTTGCTGGACATTTACAGTTCAACACCAAAAACCATTGACGCACTGATGAAATTAGAATTGCCCAGTGGTGTTGAAGTTGAAATTAAAGTTTGAAACTCTTAATTAAGAAGAAATGCCAGGATTAGTTGGAAAGAAGGTCGGTATGACCTCTATATTCGATGAGAACGGTGCAAACATCCCCTGCACAGTTCTTGAGGTTGGTCCTTGCACCGTTACACAGGTGAAGACCAAAGAAAGCGATGGTTATAAAGCATTGCAAATTGCCTTTGATGATAAAAAGGAAAAAAATACGCCGGGTGCGATGAAAGGCCACTTTAAAAAGGCCAATGCAACGCCCAAGCGGAAAGTTGTGGAACTAACCGGTTTCATACGCGACTGGAAAATCGGAGACGTGATCACTGTTGATTATTTCAATGATGATTTATGGCTCGATGTAACAGCCGTTTCAAAAGGTAAAGGCTTTCAGGGTGTCGTTACACGCCACGGTTTTAGTGGAATTGGCGACAGCACACATGGTCAACACGACAGATCAAGAGCGCCCGGTTCATTGGGTGGATCGTCCTGGCCTTCACGCGTATTCAAAGGTATGCGTATGGCTGGCCGTAAGGGTGGCAACAATGTGAAAGTGCTCAACCTGAAAGTGGTTAAGATCATTCCCGAAAACAATCTGCTCTTATTAAAGGGCTCGATTCCCGGGGCAAAAGGATCCTATGTTATTGTAGAAAGTCCCGAAAGAACATAATAAACTGTGAACAATGGAATTAGCAGTATTTAATAAAACAGGAAAAGAAACCGGCCGGAAAGTGGAGCTGATGGATGCCATTTTTTCCATCGAACCAAATGACCATGCAATTTATCTGGATGTGAAGCAATATCTTGCCAACAAACGTCAGGGAACGCATAAGTCGAAAGAACGGAATGAGATTTCAGGAAGTACCCGTAAGCTGAAAAAGCAAAAAGGTACCGGTGGCGCTCGCGCAGGCAGCATCAAGAACCCCTTATTCACTGGTGGTGGAAGAGTATTTGGTCCACAACCCCGTGATTACAGTTTCAAACTGAATAAAAAGGTAAAGCAGCTGGCACGGAAGTCGGCCCTTACTTATAAGGCAAGGAACAATGAAATTCTGGTATTGGAAGATTTCAATCTGGAAGCTCCGAAGACCAAAGATTATCAGGCTGTTTTAGCCAGTCTTCAGATTAATGGCAAAAAGTCACTAGTTGTTCTGAATGAACCAAATAAAAATATATATTTGTCGTCCCGGAATTTAATGGGAACAAGAGTCGTAATTGCTTCGGAATTAACAACATACGATATCCTTAATAGCAATTCTCTTGTATTTTTTGAGAGTTCACTCGACAATATTCAGAAGAGTCTGTAAACCGTCTAACAATTTAGAAATGGATATTATTGTAAGGCCAGTTGTAACTGAAAAGATGAATGCCCAGGCTGACGGCCTGAAGAAATATGGCTTCATCGTGGACAAGAAGGCCAATAAAGTACAGATAAAAAGGGCCGTCGAAAATCTGTATGGCGTAACGGTAGAATCGGTGAACACGATGTTTTATGCCGGAAAACGCAAATCAAGATTTACCCGCACCGGTTATGTAGCCGGAAGAAGAAATGCTTTTAAGAAAGCTGTGATCACCTTGCGGGAAGGCGATATGATAGACTTTTATAGCAATATTTAATAGTATATTATGGCTGTAAGAAAATTAAAACCTGTAACCCCGGGTCAGAGACACAGAGTTGTCGGATCCTTTGACGATATCACCAGCAGCACACCTGAGAAATCGTTAATGATGCCTTTGCAAAAATCAGGTGGGCGTAACAGTGACGGAAAGATGACAATGAGGTACATTGGCGGAGGCCATAAAAAGATGTACCGAATAATCGACTTCATCAGAAATAAGGATGGAATGGGCGCAAAGGTGAAAACCATTGAGTACGATCCCAACCGTTCTGCACGCATTGCATTGATTGTTTACGAAGACGGTGAAAAACGATATATCATTGCTCCTGCTGGTTTAAAAGTAGGACAAGAGATTCGTTCAGGTGCCGGAGTTGCACCTGAGATTGGAAATTGCTTATCACTGGGAGAGATACCTCTTGGAACGCTGGTTCATAATATCGAACTACATCCAGGTAAGGGTGGTGCCATGGCAAGAAGTGCCGGATCATATGCTCAACTCACTTCGAGAGACGGAAAATATGCAATTATCAAATTGCCCTCAGGTGAAACGAGAATGATATTAACCAGCTGCAGGGCTACAATTGGAACTGTATCCAACCCCGATCATGGTTTGGAACGTTCAGGTAAAGCTGGACGCACACGTTGGTTAGGCCGCAGACCAAGGGTTCGTGGTGTTGTTATGAATCCGGTGGATCACCCAATGGGTGGTGGTGAAGGAAGGGCTTCAGGAGGACATCCGCGATCACGCAAGGGTTTGTATGCAAAAGGCATGAAAACCCGGAGGAAAAAGAATCCTTCTACCAGATTCATTATTGAGAAACGGAAAAAATAATTGACATAATATTATGAGCAGGTCATTAAAAAAGGGTCCCTTTATCGAATTCAAGCTCGAAAAGCGCGTACTTGAAATGAATAATTCAGGAAAGAAATCGGTTGTTAAAACCTGGTCGAGAAGATCATTGATATCTCCTGATTTTGTAGGACACACCATAGCAGTTCATAACGGAAATAAATTCATCCCTGTGTATGTAACCGAGAATATGGTAGGACATCGTTTGGGCGAATTTTCTCCCACCCGCACGTTTAGAGGACATGCAGGTAAATCCAAGGTATAGTCAGAATAAATCCATTAAAATAAACATCAATGGGTGCACGTAAGCGAATAGCAGCAGAGCAACGAAAAGAAGAAAACAAAACCAGGGCGATGGCAGTTTTAAACAACTGTCCGACCTCTCCGCGGAAAATGCGACTGGTTGTAGAGATGATCAGAGGCGTTGAAGTGAACAGGGCACTTGATATTCTTCGTTACAGCACAAAAGAACCTTCCAAGAGAGTTGAAAAACTTTTGTTGTCAGCCATAGCAAACTGGCAGAAGAAAAATGAGGATGCACGGGTTGAGAAATCCAACCTTTTTGTAAAAGAAGTTTTTGTTGACGCAGGACGCCAATTAAAACGACTGCGTCCTGCTCCACAGGGAAGAGGTTACAGAATCCGGAAACGTTCGAATCATGTAACCATCGTGCTGGACAGTCTAGTAAATAGTCAGGAACAAATCGAAAAAACAAATTAATATTAATGGGACAGAAAGTCAATCCTATAAGTAATCGCCTCGGAATCATTAAAGGTTGGGATTCCAATTGGTACGGCGGAAGAAACTATTCCGAGAAATTAGTCGAAGACTACAGAATTCGTGAATACCTCACTGCAAGGTTGGCAAAGGCCAGCATCTCAAAAATAGTTATTGAGCGTACGCTGAAGCTGATTACTGTTACTGTCAACACAGCCCGTCCAGGTATCATCATTGGTAAAGGCGGACAGGAGGTTGACAAGCTGAAGGAAGAATTGAAGAAAATCACCAGCAAGGAAGTTCAGATCAACATATTTGAAGTAAAACGTCCTGAACTTGATGCAGTGATTGTAGCCAATAATATTGCCCGTCAGCTCGAAGGTAAAATATCATACCGCCGTGCGATTAAGATGGCCATTGCCTCTACCATCCGGATGGGTGCAGAAGGTATTAAGTGCCAGGTATCCGGTCGGTTGGGTGGTGCTGAAATGGCCCGTACTGAAATTATTAAGGAAGGAAGAATTCCCCTGCATACTTTCCGTGCCGACATTGACTATGCTCTTGGCGAAGCGCTTACAAAAGTTGGATTGATTGGTGTTAAGGTCTGGATTTGCAAAGGTGAGATTTATGGGAGACGTGATCTTGCACCGAATATTGGCGCAAAATCGGCAAAGCCAAAAAGCAATTTTAAGAAACGTAGAAAATAAGTGGAACACATTATAAAAGGATAACATTATGTTACAACCTAAAAAAACAAAATTCAGAAGGCAGCAAAAAGGCCGCATGAAAGGGAATGCCCAGAGGGGACACGACCTGGCCTTTGGATCATTTGGAATCAAAGCCCTGGATAAGGCCTGGATAACAGGTAGGCAAATTGAGGCAGCACGTCAGGCTGTTACCCGTCACATGAAACGTGAAGGTCAGATTTGGATTCGGATTTTCCCCGATAAGCCCATTACCAAGAAACCTGCTGAAGTTCGTATGGGTAAAGGAAAAGGAGCACCAGAAGGTTTTGTGGCTCCGGTAACCCCCGGACGCATACTGATTGAAGCTGAAGGTGTACCTTTTGAAATTGCAAAGGAAGCTTTAAGGCTTGCCGCTCAAAAGTTGCCCATTGCTACAAAGTTCATCATCCGTAGAGATTACGTAGAAATTTAATAATAGAGTAGTTCATGAAAACTTCCGAGATAAAGGAATTATCCGCAAAGGAAATTGAGGAGCGGATTGAGAATGAGAAAAGTCTCATTTTCCGGCAGAAAATGAACCATGCCATTTCACCGCTTGACAACCCTATGAAAATCAGGGAAACAAGAAGGAATATCGCCAGGCTGGAGACCATACTTCGTCAGAAAAAGAATGAAGCCAAGTAAAAGGTTAAAATAAAACCAATGGAAAACAGAAATTTAAGGAAAGAACGGATCGGTATTGTTGTAAGCAACAAGATGGATAAGACCATAGTGGTTGCTGAAAAACGTAAAGTAAAACACCCCATTTACGGGAAATTCATTAACCGTACCAGCAAGTTTATGGCCCATGATGATGCCAATAACTGCAATATCGGAGATATTGTAAAGATTATGGAAACCCGGCCCATGAGCAAGAATAAAACCTGGAGAGTAGTTGAAATTATCGAAAGAGCTAAATAACTATGATACAGCAAGAAAGTAGATTAACGGTTGCAGATAACAGCGGTGCAAAAGAGGTTCTTTGTATCCGTGTTCTCGGCGGCACAGGCAAAAGATATGCCTCTGTCGGTGATAAAATTGTGGTGACCGTAAAAAGCGCGCTTCCTGCAAGTGAAGTAAAAAAAGGAACTGTTAGCAAAGCAGTTGTAGTTAGAACCAGCAAAGAAATCCGCAGAGCAGACGGGTCATACATCCGGTTTGATGATAATGCCTGCGTATTACTCAATAATGCCGACGAAATAAGGGGAACCCGTATTTTCGGTCCGGTAGCCAGAGAACTGCGTGACAAGTATATGAAAATTGTATCACTTGCGCCTGAAGTGTTATAATATTAAAAATTAATTCGATGCAGAAAAAAATTCATATCAAAAAAGGCGACACTGTATTCGTGAATGCAGGGGAAAGTAAAGGTCAGCAAGGCAGAGTCCTTGAAGTGATCCGTAGCAAAGACCGGGCAATTGTTGAAGGAATTAATTTGGTCAGCAAACACACCAGTCCCAATGCTAAAAGTCCACAGGGTGGTATCGTAAAAAAGGAAGCTTCAGTTCATGTTTCCAACCTTATGCTGGTTGATCCCACTTCGGGGAAAGCTACCCGCATAGGACGCAGACCGGATGCTAATGGCCGGCTTGTTCGATATTCAAAAAAATCAGGGGAGGAGATTAAATAATGGCTCATATACCTAACCTCAGAGCAAAATACAGGGAAGAAATTATCCCTGCACTTACAAAGGAGTTCAATTACCATACGGTAATGCAGGTTCCCAAACTGGAAAAGATTATTATCAACCAGGGTGTGGGACAGGCAGTTGCTGACAAGAAAATTGTGGATACCGCACAGGAAGAGCTCTCTATTGATAACCGGTCAGAAAGCAGTTCAGACTATGTCCAAAAAAGACATATCCAACTTTAAACTCAGGCGTAAAATGCCCATCGGTGTTAAAGTAACGCTTCGCCGTGATACAATGTACGAATTTTTGGAACGACTGATTTCTGTTGCTCTTCCGCGAATCAGAGACTTTAAAGGAATCAACAGTAAATTCGATGGCCGTGGAAATTATACCCTGGGCATCACCGAACAAATTATCTTTCCGGAAATTGACATCGACAAGATCAGCAAAATTCTGGGCATGGAGATCACATTTGTTACATCAGCAGCTACGGATGAAGAAGCTTTCGCATTGCTGAGAGAATTCGGATTACCATTTAAAAATATAAAAAAGAATTAGTTAATATGGCTAAAGAATCATTGAAGGCTCGCGAAGTAAAGCGCAGAAAGCTGGTCGATAAATTCGCAGCTAAAAGAGAGAAGCTGAAAGCCGAAGGCGATTTCCAGGAGCTGAGCCGCTTACCCCGGAATTCAAGTCCCATCCGCTTACACAACCGTTGCAAGCTGACCGGCAGACCAAAAGGATATATCCGCCAGTTTGGAATTAGCAGAATCGTTTTTAGAGAACTTGCATCAAAGGGTTTAATTCCCGGTGTTAAAAAAGCCAGTTGGTAATTAAGGTGAACAAAGAGAAAAAAATAAAGAAATGACAGATCCTATAGCAGATTATTTAACCCGGTTAAGGAACGCAATTTCTGCCAAACATAAAGTGGTAGAGATTCCTTCGTCGAATCTGAAAAAGAATATTACCAAAATTCTTTTCGATAAGGGATATATCCTGAATTATAAATTTGTCGATGACAAACTGCAGGGAAGTATTAAAATCGCCCTGAAATATCATGCCGAAACCAGGCAACCCGCAATACGATTGCTGAAACGTATCAGCTCACCCGGTTTGCGTAGGTATGTAGGCTCCGAAGAGCTTCCAAGAGTGTTAAACGGACTTGGTATCGCAATTGTGTCTACCTCCAAAGGAGTGATGACCGATAAGGAAGCCCGGAATCTGAACATTGGGGGTGAAGTATTGTGTTACGTTTATTAACGGAGGAAAAACGATGTCACGAATAGGAAAACTACCAATCAAATTGCCCCAGGGTGTTACCGTAACGGTTAAACCTGATAACACAGTTACTGTTAAGGGTCCGAAGGGAGAACTCTACCAGGCAGTTGATGCCGATATCAAGGTAGATATTAAAGACGGTATTGTTGAAGTTGAGCGCCCTACCGAACAAAAACGCCATAAATCTATGCACGGTTTATACCGTTCACTGATCAATAATATGGTCCATGGTGTTTCTGAGGGATATAAAATTCAAATGGAAGTTGTTGGCGTGGGTTACAAGGCAGAAGCTAAAGGCCAGATCCTCGAACTGAGCCTGGGATATTCCCACGACATTCATTTTCAAATTCCCAAGGAAATAGGGATTGAAACAAAAACCGAAAGAAGAAGCAATCCGATTATTACACTCACCAGCACAGATAAACAACTGATCGGACAGGTAGCTGCAAAAATCAGATCGTTCCGTGCACCCGAACCCTATAAAGGAAAAGGTATCAAATTCGTCGGTGAAGTATTAAGAAAGAAAGCCGGTAAATCGGCAACAGCCAAATAATGTATAAATAACTGAAGTATGGCTTTAACAAAAATTGAACGGAGAAAACGAATTAAGTTGCGCATCCGTAAGGACATATGCGGAACCAAAGAACTTCCCAGATTGTCTGTTTTCAGAAGCAACAAGCAGATCTATGTTCAGATCATCAACGATGTAGATGGAAAAACACTGCTGTCTGTTTCTTCTAAAGAAAAGGAAATTGCGGGAAAAGAAGGTATTACCAAATTGGAACAGGCAAAACTGGTTGGTAAACTGGCCGCAGAAAAATCAAAGGAAAGTGGAATAACCGCAGTCGTTTTTGACCGCAGTGGTTATTTGTACCACGGAAGAATAAAAGCACTGGCTGAAGCTGCCAGAGAAGGTGGACTTAAATTTTAACGCATTATGTCAAACGTAAGCATTCGAAGAGTAAAGACTACAGACCTTGATCTGAAAGACCGTCTTGTAAGTATTCAACGTGTGACCAAGGTTACAAAAGGGGGTCGTACCTTCAGTTTTTCAGCCATAGTGGTTGTTGGCAACGAAGATGGTATCGTAGGATACGGACTTGGTAAAGCCAATGAAGTAACTACAGCTATTGCAAAAGGTGTTGAAGACGCTAAGAAAAATCTGATTAAGGTCCCTGTATATAAAGGAACTATCCCGCATGAGCAAATTGCAAAATACGGCGGAGCCAGAGTATTTCTGAAACCTGCATCAGGCGGAACCGGAGTAAAAGCCGGTGGTGCTATGCGCGCAGTGCTCGAAAGCGTTGGAATACACGATGTACTTGCCAAGTCGAAAGGATCTTCCAATCCTCATAACCTGGTAAAGGCAACATTCAACGCGTTACTGCTGCTTCGTGATGCATATACAATTGCACAACATCGCGGTGTGAACATGGATAAGGTATTTAACGGTTAATTTTAGAAATATATAAGAATGGCTAAAATTAAAATTACACAGGTAAGAAGCAGAATTCACTGCACCAAGCGCCAAAAGCTTAATCTTGATGCACTCGGCCTTAGAAAATTAAATGCATCTGTTGAGCACGAAGCTACTCCGCAGATCCTGGGCATGGTGAATAAGGCAAAACATTTGGTTATAGTAACTGAAATTTAATTTAAAGAACTCTTAATATTATGGATCTTAGTAATTTAAAACCAGCCAAGGGATCAGTTAAGAAAGAAAAAAGGATTGGCCGAGGCCAGGGATCCGGCAGAGGCGGTACATCTACAAGAGGACATAAGGGTGGACAGTCAAGGTCGGGTTATTCACGTAAAATCGGTTTCGAAGGAGGCCAGATGCCCCTGCAACGCCGTGTACCCAAATTCGGATTCAGTAATATGAACCGTAAAGAATTCAAGGCTATTAACATTTCAACCTTGCAAACTTTGGCAGAATCCAGAAACCTCACCGTAATCAATATTCAGACGCTTTCAGATGCCGGTTTGGTTTCTGTAAATGATATGATAAAAATTCTTGGCAACGGTACCCTTACAGCAAAACTGGATGTGTCTGCTCATGCTTTTTCAAAATCAGCAAAAGCTGCTATCGAGGCATTGAATGGAACTGTTACCATAATCTGATATCTGCATGAAAGCATTTATACAAACACTAAAGAATATATACAAAATTGAAGAACTCCGCAACCGGATTTTCTTCACTTTGTTAATTATTCTTGTTTACAGGCTGGGATCAAAAATTGTATTGCCCGGTGTGGATCCAGCTCAGCTGGAAGCATTTGCCCACCGCACCAGCCAGGGTGTACTCGGTCTTCTGGATATGTTTTCAGGAGGTGCCTTTTCCAATGCTTCTATTTTTGCACTGGGAATTATGCCCTATATCTCAGCTTCCATTATTATACAGTTGCTGACTATGGCTGTTCCCTACTTTCAGCGGATGCAGAAAGAAGGAGAAAGCGGCCGCAGAAAAATGAACCAGATTACACGCTATTTAACGGTGATCGTTCTCATCTTTCAGGCTCCGGCATATCTGACACAGATACCCGCTGAAGCCCGCATTATGAGTCCTGCCATGTTCCAGATTACCTCCATTATTATTCTAACTGCCGGTACCATATTTGTTATGTGGCTTGGCGAAAGAATCACCGAAAAGGGGATTGGGAACGGTATTTCTCTGATTATCATGATTGGTATTATTGCCCGGTTGCCTTTTGCGCTTACCAGTGAACTTACGGAATGTTTAAACGGAAAGGGCGGGTTGGTTAAATTCCTGTTAGAAATTGTATTCCTGCTGATTGTAATTGCCGTGAGTATATTACTGGTGCAGGGCACACGGAGAATTCCGGTACAATATGCCAAACGCATTGTAGGAAATAAACAATATGGCGGTGTTCGTCAGTATATACCTTTAAAAGTAAATGCAGCCGGTGTTATGCCGATCATTTTTGCCCAGGCAATTATGTTTCTGCCTTTATCATTTGCGCGATACAGCCAAAGTGGGGAAGCCCTGTCGAAATTTGTAGGTGCCTTTTCACGGTATACAAGTGTCTGGTATAATGTGATTTTTGCGATATTAATCATTGTTTTTACTTATTTTTACACCGCAATTATCATGAATCCGACGCAAATGGCTGAGGATATGAAGAAAAATGGTGGATTCATCCCGGGAGTTAAACCAGGTAAGAAAACCAGTGAATTCATCGACAGTATTATGTCCCGAATTACATTACCCGGTTCAATGTTTCTTGCACTTGTTGCTATTTTACCGGCTTTCGCCAGTTTACTGGACATACAACAATCGTTTGCCCAGTTCTTCGGTGGAACATCCCTGCTGATTTTGGTAGGGGTAGTACTTGATACGTTACAGCAGATTGAAAGTCACCTGCTGATGCGGCATTACGATGGTCTGATGAAGTCAGGCAGAGTAAAAGGTAGAGCAGGCGGTGCTGCCTCCTCAATTTAAAAAGTGAACGTTCTTTGATGATTCAGATAAAAACAGCGGAAGAAATAGAACTTCTCAGAGCCAGTAATCAACTGGTTTCAAAAACTCTGGCAGAGGTTGCCCGGAACATTGCTCCGGGAGTAACAACCGGCAAGCTGGATAAGATTGCTGAAGAGTTCATTCGCGATCATGCTGCTGTTCCTGCTTTTCTTGGATACAAGGGATATCCGAAAACCCTGTGCACGTCAGTGAATCAACAGGTTGTTCATGGTATTCCCTCAGGATATGTTCTGAAAGATGGAGATATCATTTCCGTAGATTGCGGGGCCCTTTTGAACGGTTTCTATGGCGATTCTGCTTATACTTTCGCTATAGGAGATATTCCGGAAAGAGTCCGGTTGTTGTTGAAAGTAACACGTGAATCACTTCTCATCGGCATTGAGAATGCCATTGATGGAAAGAGAATCGGAGATATCAGCAACGCCATACAGGAGCATTGCGAAAGCCATAAGTTTTCGGTTGTTCGTGAGATGGTGGGACATGGAATCGGAAAGTCGCTTCACGAAGCCCCTGAAGTTCCGAATTATGGAAAACGGGGTCACGGAGCACGGCTGCAGGAAGGGATGGTAATTTGCATTGAACCCATGATTAACATGGGACGCAAGGAAATTATCCAGGATGGAGATGGCTGGACAATACACACCAGCGATAAACAACCTTCAGCGCATTTCGAACTTTGTGTTGCCATTGGCAAAGACAAGGCAGATACGCTGTCGACATTTGAATATATTGAAGCACTATATAAAAACTAAAAGGGAAGATGAACTATGTCTAAACAACCATCCATTGAGCAAGATGGCGTAATTAAGGAGGCTCTTTCCAATGCAATGTTCCGTGTGGAACTACAGAACGGGCATATTATCACTGCCCATATTTCAGGGAAGATGAGGATGCATTATATCAAAATCCTTCCCGGTGACAGAGTAAGGGTGGAAATGTCGCCCTATGATTTGACAAAAGGTAGAATAACATTCAGGTATAAATAATTACTGATAACATGAAAGTCAAGACATCTATTAAAAAACGCACTGCCGACTGCAAGATTGTACGCAGAAAAGGACGTTTATACGTGATTAACAAAAAGAATCCCAAGTATAAACAGCGTCAGGGCTGATCATCATTTTAAAAATTAAACATAAATAATTATATGGCTAGAATCGTTGGTGTCGATTTACCAAAAAATAAACGGGGTGAAATAGGCCTGACCTATATTTTCGGTCTCGGACGCAGTACCGCACAGAAAATACTTGAAAAGGCCGGCGTTGATAAGAATGTGAAAGTAAAGGACTGGTCTGATGAACAGGTGAACCTGATCAGAAAAGTGATCAATGAAAATTATAAGGTAGAAGGTGAACTCCGTTCAAGTGTTCAGCTTAATATCAAACGCCTTATGGACATTGGTTGTTACCGGGGTGTGAGACATCGTCTGGGATTACCGGTAAGAGGACAGAGTACTAAAAACAATGCCCGTACCCGTAAAGGTCGTAAGAAAACTGTTGCAAATAAAAAGAAGGCTACCAAATAAGGATTAAATTATGGCAAAAAAAGCTGGAATCACCAAGAAAAAAGTTGTAAAGGTTGATCCTGTAGGCCAGGCACACGTGCATGCCTCATTCAACAACATTATCATTTCATTGACCAACAGTCAGGGTCAGGTTATATCCTGGGCCTCTGCCGGAAAGATGGGTTTCAAGGGTTCGAAGAAAAACACCCCTTATGCTGCTCAGGTTGCAGCTGCTGAATGTGCAAAAACCGCATTTGAACTTGGACTCCGTAAAGTAAAAGCCTTTGTAAAAGGCCCCGGAGCTGGAAGAGAATCTGCAATTCGGACCATACATACTGCCGGTATAGAAGTTACTGAGATTGTTGATGTTACACCTCTTCCTCACAACGGTTGCAGAGCTCCCGGAAGAAGAAGGGTATAATTGAATGGGCATAATATTGAATTAAAAATTTACATCAGAAATGGCAAGATATATTGGACCAAAAACAAGAATAGCCAGGAAGTTTGGTGACCCTATTTATGGGCCGGATAAGAGTTATGATAAAAAGAGTTATCCTCCCGGACAACATGGCGCTAACAAAAAGAGAAAAAAATCATCAGAATACGGAATTCAGCTTCGCGAAAAGCAGAAGGCAAAATATACCTATGGTATTCTTGAGAAACAATTTGCGAACCTTTTCGAAAAGGCTCAAAGTAGCAAAGGCGTAACAGGTGAAATATTGTTGCAATTGCTTGAATCAAGACTCGACAATGTAGTTTACCGCCTGGGCGTTTCTCCCACGCGCTCTGGTGCACGTCAGCTTGTTTCACACAGCCACATTACTGTGAACGGTCAGGTAGTAAATATTCCTTCCTTTTCCGTAAAAGCTGGTGATGTAATTGGCGTTCGTGAAAAATCGAAATCACTCGAAGTTATTCATAACTCATTAGGGTCACGCAGAGTTAGTGTTTCATGGCTTGAATGGGATTCGGCAGCACTCGCCGGAAAAATGATCAACAGGCCGGAACGGGATCAGATACCCGAAACTATTAAGGAACAACTGATCGTTGAATTGTATTCTAAATAATTGAAATATATATAATATGGCCATATTAGCTTTTCAGAAGCCCGATAAGGTGATCATGATTGAATCGGATGATAAGTCAGGAAAATTTGAATTTCGTCCTTTAGAACCTGGTTATGGTATTACCATTGGTAATTCCCTCCGGCGTATTCTTTTGTCATCACTTGAGGGTCATGCAATTACAGCTATCAAAATCGATGGAGTTGAACATGAGTTTGCTTCTATCACAGGAGTCATTGAGGATGTTGTTGAAATCATCCTGAATCTGAAACAGATCCGCTTTAAAAAGCTGGTTGACGATGTGAATGATGAAAAAATCATGATCACCCTCACCGATCAAACAATCTTAAAAGCGGGTGACCTGAACCGATTCCTCAGCAATTTCGAAGTACTCAATCCTGAATTGGTCATTTGCCATATGGAAAAAGATGTAGAATTGCATATGGAATTCCATGTCAATAAAGGAAGAGGATATGTTCCTGCAGAAGAGAACAAACCTTTCGATGCCGAGTTTGGACTGATTCCGATCGACTCCATCTTTACACCGATTAAGAATGTGAAGTACTCGGTTGAAAATTACCGCGTGGAACAGAAAACGGACTATGAAAAACTGCTTGTGGAAATTACCACAGACGGTTCCATTCATCCCAAGGAAGCTTTAAAAGAAGCTGCCAAAATTCTGATCTACCACTTTATGCTGTTTTCTGATGAAAAGATTACCCTCGATTCTGAAGAAAGAGCCGCTAATGAAGAATTTGATGAAGAAGTTCTTCATATGCGCCAGCTGTTAAAAACCAAACTGGTCGACCTGGATCTCTCCGTCAGAGCATTAAATTGCCTTAAAGCCGCAGAAGTGGAAACACTCGGCGATCTGGTGAAGTTCAATAAGAACGACCTGTTGAAGTTCCGGAACTTTGGTAAGAAATCCCTTACCGAACTCGATGAATTGCTTGAAACCATGAACCTTTCGTTTGGCATGGACATAGCAAAATATAAACTTGACAGAGATTAATTATTTATTTACAGGATTAACGATAGAGCAATCTATTGAAATAATTTACGGATTACCATGCGACACAATAATGCGAATAATAATTTAGGACGAAAAAGCGCTCACCGTAAAGCTATGCTTTCAAATATGGCATCATCTTTGATTTTGCATAAGCGCATCAAAACCACAACAGCCAAAGCAAAGGTGTTGCGCAGTTTCATTGAGCCGATCCTTACGAAGTCTAAAGAAGATTCTACCCATTCAAGACGTCTTGCGTTTACCTATCTTCAGGATAAAGATGCTGTTACGATCCTGTTCCGGGAAGTATCACCGAAAATTGGCGATCGTCCGGGCGGATATACACGTATTCTGAAAATCGGCAACCGCTTGGGTGACGCTGCTGAAATGTGTTATATCGAACTGGTTGATTTTAACGAAACCATGTTGGAAAATGCAGCTGCCGGTGAAACTAAAACTGCCCGCAGAAGCCGCAGGGGTTCAAAAAAGAAAGCCGAAGGCGAAACCGTTAAGGAAGAGAAAACAGTAAAGGCAAAAAAGGAGACTCCTAAAGCTGCTGAAAAAACCGAAACAGCTGAACCAGAAGCCGCTGCCGGTGAACCCGAAGTAAAAGAGTAAATAACATTTAAAAAAATATAATCAATCATGGGACAAATAGCACATGTTCATGCACGCGAAATTCTTGATTCAAGAGGCAATCCAACTATCGAAGTAGAAGTTGTACTCGAAAGTGGTTTTGTTGGCCGCGCTGCTGTTCCATCAGGAGCATCCACCGGCGAAAATGAAGCTATTGAACTTCGCGATGGTGATAAAAAAAGATACCTGGGTAAAGGTGTATTGAAAGCAGTGGATAACGTAAATAAAGCTATCGCTAAGGAAATTATCGGCATGAATGCGCTCGATCAGGCTGCTATTGATAAGAAAATGATTGCCCTCGACGGCACCAAAACAAAAAGCAAATTAGGCGCCAATGCCATTCTCGGTGTATCCCTGGCTACTGCTAAAGCAGCTGCCATGTTTCACGATATGCCCTTGTACAGATATATCGGCGGCACCAATGCCAAAGTATTGCCGGTTCCTATGATGAACATCATCAACGGTGGATCACACAGTGATGCCCCCATCGCTTTCCAGGAATTTATGATCCGCCCCATTGGTGCAGAAAGTTTCCGCGAAGGCCTTCGCATGGGTGCTGAAATTTTTCATTCCCTGAAAAAAGTATTGAAAGATCGCAATCTGAGCACTGCAGTAGGTGATGAAGGTGGATTTGCTCCCGTATTGAACGGTACCGAAGACGCACTCGAATCCATTATTAAAGCCATTCAGGCAGCAGGTTATAAACCCGGTCGCGCTTCAGAAGGCGGACAGGTTTCTATTGGCCTCGACTGTGCGGCTTCCGAATTCTATGAAAACGGAAAATATAATTATGCCAAGTTCGAAGGTGCTAAAGGCGCTGTCCGGTCATCGGCCGATCAGGTTGGTTTCCTGGAAGGACTCATTAACAAATTTCCGATCGACTCCATCGAAGATGGTATGTCAGAACACGACTGGGATGGCTGGAAACTTCTGACCGACAAAATCGGCAGCCGTTGTCAGCTGGTGGGTGACGATCTTTTTGTAACCAATGTGGAATTCCTGAAAAAAGGAATCGACATGGGTTGTGCCAATTCTATCCTGATTAAAGTAAATCAGATTGGTACATTAACCGAAACCCTCGACGCTATTGAAATGGCTCACAGAGCTGGTTATACATCCGTAACTTCACATCGCTCCGGCGAAACGGAAGATGCTACCATTGCAGATATTGCTGTAGCAACCAATTCAGGCCAGATCAAAACCGGTTCATTAAGCCGCTCCGACCGTATGGCAAAATACAATCAGCTCCTTCGCATTGAAGAAGAACTGGGTGACCTCGCCATTTACGGTTACAAAAAGTAATTCGTTTATTTTCGGCAGGGGTTTTAGTATCACTGCCTGATCATATAAAGCTGTCCCAAAAGGGCAGCTTTTTTTATTTAATGTTGTTCCATAAACTTTAAACAAAACTTTTATTTCGGTGTTTCCTATTAAGGTAGGTTTCCAAGTAATTAACAATTAGTAATTAACAATTAATAATTAACCAATTACCAACCAATCAATCAACCAATCAATCAACAAATCAATCAACAAATCAATAAATCAACAAATCAACAAATAAATTATGGCTGGTTTAAAAGAAACGCTTTATCAGAAAATTCAGGCTTGGCGGCCAAGAATTAAGACGCTCATGGATGAACATGGTGATGTGGTTGTTGATACGGTTACCATTAGTAAGCTTTTAGGGGGTATGCGCGATTTGAAATGTCTGGTTACCGACATATCCTATCTCGACCCAAACGAAGGAATCCGATACAGAAATTACACGTTGCCAGAAATTTTTAAGAAGCTGCCCCGTCCCAAAGGCGCTGAAATGCCTTATGTGGAAGGGGTGTTTTACCTGTTGCTAACCGGGGATATCCCTACTGAAGAGAATGTAGCCGATGTGCTGGATGAATTTAAAAAAAGACGCATACTACCCCGGTACATCATCGATATTATTGAGGCCTTCCCCAGAGGGACGCCTCCTATGGTTATATTTTCAGCTGCTATACTGGCTATGCACCGCGAATCGTTCTTCGCAAAAAAATACCTTACAGGATTGAACAAACAGGATTATTGGGATCCTACTTACGAGGATGCCATTAACTTGCTTGCAAAACTGCCTGAAATTGCCGCTTGCATTTATCATAAATCTTATCGCCAGGGCAAAAGAGAGTTTTCAGATCCCAACCTCGACATGGGTGCCAACTTTGCACACATGCTGCAGATCCCCAAACCCTATGATGATGTTTCACGCATGCATTTTATACTCCACAGCGACCACGAAAGCGGTAACGTAAGCGCCCATGCCGGTCATCTGGTAGCAAGTACACTTTCTGATATCTATCTGGCCATTTCATCCATGATAAACGGACTGGCAGGGCCATTACACGGACTTGCCAATCAGGAAGTGCTGCGCTGGCTGCATGAAATTATTGAGAAAATGGGGGGTGGCATACCTACAGAAGAAGAGATGAAACTGTTCGTATGGGAACATCTGAAATCCGGGCAGGTGATTCCCGGCTTCGGACATGCTGTATTGCGTATTACCGATCCCAGGTACATGATACAACGCGAATTCGCTTTAAAGTATATGAGTGACGATCCGATATTCAAGTATGTAGATATGCTATTCAAAGTAGTTCCTCCTATTTTAAAAGAACAGGGCAAGGCCAAGAATCCCTGGCCCAATGTGGATGCACATTCAGGAGCCATCCAATGGCATTATGGGGTGAAGGAATACGATTTTTATACAGTTTTATTTGGCATAGGCCGGGCAATTGGCATTTGTGCCAATATAATATGGGATCGTGCATTGGGATATCCGTTGGAGCGTCCCAAATCAGTAACTACCGAAATCCTTGAAAAGATTGCCCGGGGGGAGCATACGGATGATGAATAGGGCCTGATATCAGTTCGGTCATCTTCAATATTCATCTTCGATATTCATCATTCGGTGTTGGATGTTCAGTGTTAAAAAAATTCAGTGTTAAAAAAACATCGAATATCGAATATCGAACATCGATTTAAGAATGTTGAAGGTCACACATCTTCAATATTCATTATTCGGTGTTGGATGTTCGGTGTTAAAAAAATATCGAACATCGAATATCGAACCTAAGCGTAAGGTCCTAATTCCTTATTTTCTGCACTACGGCCCGGGCTTTGGTCCCAAAATGCAGATGATTGTAAATGAAATTTGGAACCGGCTTGAATGAATACGTTTCCCAACGGATGAGTTCAAAGCCGGTTTCTTTTAACAGGTATTCAAAACTGCTTTTCGAAAACTCATTACAATGGCCAGGTGCGTAGCCTGGTTTATATTTTTTTCGGATGGATTTAAAACGGTTTCTGAAACGCTGAAAACGGTGGGAGAGGCTGTTGATATTCGGAAATTCGAAATGTGCGTATCCATTGTCGGTTAACAGGTTGGATATTTTGGTCATGGCGAGAATCGAATCGGGCAAATGTTCCAGTACATGACGCAACGATACCAGCTCAAACCGGTCGGAAGTTTCATATTCCAGAAAATTAGCCACATTGACGTCAATGTTCAGGTGTTTTTTCACATGCTCGGCAAAAACAGCGGATAATTCTAGTCCTTTTACCTGCCAGCCGTCTTTTTTGAAAAAGTACAATACAGAACCGCTCCCGCAGCCGATATCCATATATCTGCCCTTTCCGGATACATATTTGGAAACAAACCCGAATGCAGCCTTGGCGCCCTTTTCTTTTTCATAGTCCTGTGGCGGCTTAAACCGGTCGGCATATTTTTGCTGACTTTCGGTAATTTTCATGTTTTCCAGGTCGAGATTCACCAGTCTGCACTGCGGGCATTTGTAATACATGAACTGATTCTGGTCTCCCTGTATATAGTATAATTTAAGATTCGGATTTTTACAAACGCGGCATTTCATTTTCGTTGTTTTTCTCCATGTGAAAATAGGAAATAATATTTAAAATGAACTTGTAGGGACACACGACTCGTGTGTCCTTCTTTTTTTATGCCGTTGGCATATATAAATTTTAACACGAACACAAGGTGAAATTGTCACAAAGGCCACAAAGAAGAACACTAAGGCAAATACCTGTGGTATTTGAAAAAACAACCTCACTACACTTTGTGTTCTTCGTGACGCTTTCTCTTCGTGCACTTCGTGTTAAAATTTTTTTCTTATTTTGGCCTATCGACATTCTTATGTTTTCAGAATTGGCATAATTCATGCAACAAACCATTCTTAAAATTGAATATACAATCAGAATGGAAATGACAGCTCATAGTACTTTAATTAATGTCCTCCATAAATTCAAAAACGTGCTACTTTTTAATGCATTCGTGCGGTTTGAAGGGAATTTCCATGGGGCAGGCGTTTATTCCAGTCCGGTTTTGAAAAACGGCAGGGCTTTTTCTGCCGGCGCTGCTATTTTTATCGGTACCGATAAAGTGTGGAATAATCCGCATAAGCACTTCATCGTGCAGCATGAGTATGGCCATTATTTGCAATATATTGAATTGGGGAAATGGAAATATATCTATCGTATTGCAATTCCCAGTCTGTGCAGTGCCTTCTGGAACAAATCCTTTATTCACAATAAAAAGAGTTTTGAGATGGATGCAAACAGGAGGGCCTTCCGGTTTTTTAAAGAACCCCAAAGCTGGAATTTTTATGAAAATCCGGTAATTTAACAATTGAATTCTGAAGATTACTATTTATGTAACTACTCCTATTGGAGGGTATGCCGTTGGCATAAATAAATTTTAACACAAAGCACACAAGGTGAAATCGTCACAAAGGCCACAAAGAAGAACACAAAGGCAAAAACCTGCGGTATTTGAAAAACAATACGGACTCTGGAGGAGTCCGATGTCTGTAGATAAAAATATCGATAGATGAATTCGACTCCGGCCGGAGTCGCGTATTCTGCGTCATTCATTTTTTCTATAAACATACAATCCCTCCGGGATTACCAATCCCGCGTTTAAACTGTGGTCTCTGAATATCATTCTCATGTTTCCATGAAAAGGAGAGGACGCACGAGTCGTGCGTCCCTACATTGTTTCACTTCACCCAACCCAATCCCAATTCTTACACATCCAGCCTGCCTGCCCTACATTGGGCCAAGCCAGGCAGGCATCCAGTATCCAGCATCCAATATCCAACCATTCCACCACCGATTACCTCTTACCGATTACCTCTTCCCCTCTTCACTTCCTCGCCTCATCACATGCGGGGAAACTTCGATTTTCGTTATTCGATGTTGAATGTTGGATATTTCATTGCAGTAGCTGAATTCAATAAACACCGAACATCCAACACCCAATAATGAATATCGAAGTATGCGTTCTTCCCCTCATCACCTCCTCACCTTCTTACTAATTAACTGCAATTTAACAACAACCTTCTTAACCATATGAAATTACAGCTGTTTTTATTGATAAACCAGCTTATGTATTTCAAACAGACCATCACAGGAAGTGCTCTTATTGTGTTGCTCCTTTTCAGTAGCAACACCTATTCACAAAAGAGCAACCCTATTCCCATAGTAGGCTTTTCAAAGTTTGAAGAAAAGCTGAAGAGCAACTCCGATACGGTTTTTGTTATCAATTTCTGGGCAACATGGTGTGTTCCATGCCGGAAAGAATTGCCGGAATTTGAAAAAGTGTATAAGAACATGTCGGAAAATAAAGTAAAAGTACTGCTCGTCAGCCTGGATTTCCCCGCACAGGCTGAAAAATCGCTGAAAAGCTTTTTAACTGCCAATCATATTACTGCACCCGTTATTTTGCTGAATGAGCCGGATGCCAATTCGTGGATTGATAAGGTACATACCTCCTGGTCAGGAGCACTTCCTGCAACACTTATTTATAAAAATGATAACAGACTATTTTTCGAAAAAGAACTCACCTATCAGGACATTATGGATTCAATTTCCTCTTTAACAAATCTTTAAATCATCTTTAAATTTTAAAACCATGAAAACAATAATGACATCTGTTTTTGCATTTCTGGCCCTCTCTATTTTTGCCGGTGAAGGGTCAGGATTAAAAGTCGGCGATAAAGCGTCTGATTTCAAACTGAAGAATGTGGACGGAAAGCATGTGAGTCTCACAGATTTTCCGGGAGCTAAAGGTTTTGTTGTGGTTTTTACATGCAACAATTGTCCCTATGCCGTGGCATACCAGGACCGCCTCATTTCATTGGATAAAAAGTACAAAGCCAAGGGATATCCTGTTATAGCAATAAATCCGAATGATCCGGAAGTGGAACCGGGCGATTCTTATGAAGCTATGGTGAAACGTGCAAAAGAGAAAAACTATACTTTCCCTTATCTATACGATGAATCACATCAGGTATATAAGAAGTATGGCGCCACCAATACCCCGCATATTTATGTGCTTCAGAAAAGTTCCGGCGGTGACCTTGTCGTTAAGTATATAGGAACTATTGACGATAACTACCAGGATGCAGGGGCAGTGCAAAAGCCCTATCTGGACAACGCCATTGAAGCCTTGCTCAGTAACAAAGAACCTAGTCCAAGTTCGACCAAAGCAATCGGCTGCAGTATTAAGGCAAAGAAACAGGATGCCGCACAGTTGTAAAACGCCAAATTATTGATGGTTGTAGGGACGCACGATCGTGCGTCCTTTTTTTGGGGACACACGATCGTGTGTCCCTACAATATGCATCGCATAATAATAACCCAATGATAACGTTTTTCGTATAAGCATTTTACATTATACATTAAACAAAACGTTATGAAAAATGCATTGGGCTTAATGATGATGGTTTTTTTTACATTGCTTTTACATTCATGTGAAAAAAATGAATCCCAGGATCCCGGGGATGAACCTAATTTTACAGGTGAAACCATTGCCAGCTATGAAGTAGCAACACAAGCTGCACTCAGAGCCATACCGGTTGAATACATCAACGCGGCAAGAAACAATCTTCATGTTGCTTATCAGCATACGTCTCATGGCACTCATGTATCATTCGGAATGTTTGGTTTACAGGATTTTAAGAATGGAGATGACGTGCTATTCGGTATTACCAATAATAATCCGCAGGCAGGTAAACTCGACTTCAGAGACAATGTCATGGCGGGTTATGCGGAGCCAGGCGTCAGTGCTATAGATTTAAGTCAGTCGGATGAGACTGCATTTGTTCAGGCTACCCGGAATTATCTGGATGATGAAGACAATGCAGATATTAATGTGGTAATGTGGTCATGGTGCAGTATCTACAATCATAATGTCATCGGAAATTACCTTCCGGGCATGCAAGAGTTAATAGATGAATACGGTGAAGATGGAAGCAAGATAGGAAGTGGAGCAGGACAACGCGTGAATGCTGTAACATTTGTATTTATGACAGGCCATGCTGAGATTAACAATATTGGAAATCTCAGGCCCTGTAATCAGGCCGAAACTATAATTGATTTCTGCAATACAAATGGATATTTATGCCTCGACTATTATGGAATAGACAGTCATGATATGAGTGGTAATTACTGGTCAGATGTCGGTGATAATGGAAATTCAACAGCTTATGGCGGTAATTTTTATACCGACTGGCAGAGCATTCATACCGAGGGTGTAGATTATTATTTTAATAAAAATGCTCCCGGGGGATCTGTGGTATGTGGGGATCATAATGATCAACACATCACTGCCAACAGAAAAGCATATGCCATGTGGTACATTCTTGCCCGCATAGCAGGATGGGACGGTATTACACCCGGGTAAAAATCTGTTTAAAGTACTTCATTCAGCACCTGCGTGATATTCTGCAAATCGGTTACGCTCCGGAAATGTCGTTGCTTTAATTCTTTTAGTTTAGCGAGTATCAGCCCTCTGTGATCCGGAAAGAGTTCCAAAATATGCCGTTTCCTGCATTTTTTGAAACCAATTGTCCTTCCGTTTTCCATCATAAAGTAATAGGTGACATTTACGTTATATACATTTTTGAAACTGGAGCTGCTATTCATGACTTCATAACCGGAACGCTCTACTTTACGGTGGATAAACAAGGAAATACTGTCTTTGTATAATATCTGTCCGAAAACCAATAGGGAGTCGGGTGACAGATCGGGTTTTACAGGAATCTTTTGAAAACAAAAACGAAGCCCGCTGGTTGGTTTTAAGCAAAATCCTTCCATCTGCTCTTTATCGAGCATTACCTGCTGATGGTTGATGGGAGTTAACCACATGAGCTTATTATAGTATTGATTGAATCTGAGGTACTTATCCTTTACCACCGTTTTATTAGTAAGGTAAACGTCTCCCAGCAGCCATTCATCTGTGTAATACTGACTGCCAATGCCTTTGTCCCATGTCTGATATAAATCACCGGTTAAAACCGGTTCCATAATCGAATCAAGCGTTGCATTGCATAGGCAGGATTTGCTTTCCTGAGCGTACATAACCTCTGCCGGGAATATTGCTGCAGTAATTAGAATATATAATAAGATGCGCATGGTTCTATTTTTTTGAATACACTTCAAATACTTTTCTGAATGTTATTTCATTTCCATCAAAGGAAAATCCTTTTACTACCACTTCAAATGTGCCTGTGCAATCGGAAGTGTAAAACGAAAGGGTGCTTGCCGTTCCGGAGTTTATTTTCAGGGATGGATTCCAATAAAGCAGGGGCAAATAGAATGGAATATGACGTGGCATCTTCCCCAGTTCGGGAATATTGTAAACCGATTCATGCATCGGGTTATCCATGTTAAATAACGCTATACTATACCTCCACTGTACCTTTTTAATTTCGGAATTATTGGAATGTATATCCAATATACCAGGTATTTCCAAATCGCCCAACAAACGTGCATTGGGTATGGTGCCAATGGTTTTTACCTGTTTCGAATTAAGGGAAATGATCTGCCTGGCATGTTCCAACAGAATACCGTCCAGAAAAATATACGGTACACCGAACTCCTTTTGATTGATATCAATTAAAGTACCAATAACTTCGTTTTTCCGTTCTCTGATTTTAAAATACATCAGCAATTCCTGGGATATCTGCCTGAAATCGGACAAAAAATAATAATCAGCAGGCCTTATCAAATCAATTTTTTTGGAATACACTTCCGGTCTCCAGCTTGCTTGCGTTTTCATTTGTGGCAACTCAAGCCGGTATATTTCTTTATAGGATCGCTGAATGCTGATGTATTTCTGTTCTGTTAGCAGATACTCTTCCAAATCACCTTTTATCCGTGCAGAAGGGTCTCCCAGAATTCCTTTAAAATACTTCGACTCTATCTGAATGGGAGATTTGTCTTCTCCCTGAAGGTTAACCGCCACATTCTTACCAAAATAATAGGGATTCAGGAAAAACCGGAACTCACCTTCGCTGTTGGTTGGTGTATATTGCAGGTTGGCAATACTGTCTTCACAAGACAGGAAAACGGTTTTATTTACCGATGTACCATTTGAAGGATCCTTTACATATCCCTGCATAATCATTCCTCCCCGTTCGGACAAATACCGGCAGCAACTCATACGATTAATGGAAAGGATTGTGGCCCTGTCCTCAGTGAGGGAAACAGGGGCAGCCTTTCTTACAGTAACAGTGACTAATGCATTCACCAGTTCATGCGGCAACCGAATGTCGACTGTTACAGGTTCGCGTTGAAAAAAATTATCTTTATTCAAATGGATAAGAGAATCGGCCCCGGGAGCTATGCCCACCACCAGGGTATCTGTAATGTTTGTTGCGGCCTTTTCTGTAATTTTTTGAATGTTGTTTTCAAATCGATTGACGATCAGGATATTTTTGACTGCATAGCCGTTGGCACCGTAATTCCGCAAATGATTCGTATAAGAAACCATTTGATAAATGCCTGTATTTAAAGTGTCGGCCAAATAAAAACTACCGGAAGCTGTGTTGTTATTTATTTTCAAACAACCGGTGAAAATCTGGTTTTGGTGATCGTTTAAGGAGATATATACATAATCGCTTATCTGTGTTCCCGTATTTTGTAAGAGAATTGAAAAATATACCCAATCGCCTGCAATGTATACATCCTTGTCGGTAGAAACAGAAACCTGCTCTTCGGGAATAATCGGTGTTGCTTTTAGTGATAGGGTTCCTAAAATCAGGAGACCCATGAAATATAATATCTTGTTCATATAGTAATTTATCATATCCAGAAATCGGGAAACAGAACGGGGAGAAATCCTTCACTAGAATGAGGAGGAAGGTTTTCAATTAGGGTAAACGTTATGCTACCTGCGATACTATTACGCTGCATGATATAAGAAAAAGTAGCAAGGCTTGAGGCTTCAAAAAAACCAAAGACGGGCTTTGAGGGGTTGGATATGCAGGAAATATTCCCTTTTAACTGCGAAATGACCGGGTCAAAGATTTTTCCTTTAGCATCTGACTGATTTTGAACATCTTTATAGTAATTATAAGACTCATCATTCATTCTGTATTGTTTAATTTCCAGTATACGCTTGCGTTCATATGTTTCAATCAGCGAATCACTAATTATCCAGGGCTTCTCAATGTCGTTTTCAGGATTTGGAATGATATCATACACTTTTAGGGTGCTCGTTGGAGGCGAAACGCAAACTTCCTGTTTGAAAATATCAGCTGAAGTTGAAGCGAACTTCTGATTAGTGAAGCGAAGATTGTTATCTGTTTCGGTTCTCCAGCAATTGATAAAGAGCACCAGTTTATCCAGCGAATATTCAACGAGCTGAGATGAACGATATCTGAAATGAGGGGTTTCAGTATTACCTAAATAATCGAAGTAGGTTGCACAAACCACTTCTGTAACTTTAATGGTTTTGCCAAAAGCATCTTTAGACAGATATTCAATCCGGTCAAATCCTCCATAAACTCTTGATGGGTCCATACCGGGCAGAATCGTTTGTGGGTCCGATTCATAGGAGTCTCCATCAGTGGTAATAACGGTTAATACATAAACACCATTAACTTCACCAGCAAAGTCGGCTTCCGTCGGTTCATAATAACCCGGTTGATTTTCCTGAAAATGAATTACCTGATGGTTTTGATCGGTGAAAAAAACCGTGGCACTTTGTACAGGAGGATTATTCCCTGAAGAATCGTACGGAATGGCCATTGTTAATCTTACATAACTTGTAGAAGGTTGATCTGACAGAAATGCATCCACTACCAGAATTTGCTGATCGGTATCAATGTCAGGATCATAAGGTGTCCGGCATGAAGCCAGGGCTATAACCATCAGCGCTAATAATAAGGTGAATTTATTCATTCTGCTAAAAGGAAAAATTATAGGTTAATGTGGGCAACGGTCGTCCGAGTATATATAGGGCATATAAATTGTATACCCCTTGTTCTTTTTCGAAATAAGAGGAATACAAATTTTTTCTGCTATATACATTTACAATAGATAAAGTCCAACTGCCCTTCCAGGCTTTCTTTATTTTAATAGATTCATCTCTTGTAATGGAAATATCCAGCCGATGATAATCGGGCAGGCGATACTCATTCCGGTCGGAATAGTAAACCAGTTCGTTCCCTCCTGCGGAATATTTGTATTCAGGTAAGGTAATCGGGCGGCCTGTGGTATATGAAAATGCCCATGAGAATCTCCATCGGCGCGAAATACGATAGTTCCCAATCAGGTTTAAATTATGAGGCCTGTCATACACAGATGGAAAGTATTCATTTCGGTTCACCTGTTCGGCAGCCGTATTTCCGTTGGTTTTTCTTTGCGATGTGGAGTATGAATAGGTCAACCAGCCTGTAAGTCGTCCGGAATTCTTTTTGACAAAAAGCTCCAAACCGTAATTATATCCCCTGGCATTCAATAAATCGGCATCAATAGTGGGATTTATCAGTAATGAGGCACCATCTTTATATTCTATGATATTTTTGAGTCGTTTGTAATATACTTCAACAGAAGTTTCAAACATATTTTTTTTGAAATTCCTGTAAAATCCCAATGCAATCTGATCGCATTTGAGCGGCTTGACATAGGCATTACTTAGTTTCCAGATATCCGATGGATTCATCACCGTGGAGTTCGAAATAAGGTTTATATATTGATTGGTGCGGGTGTAGCTTAATTTTACGGAACTATTCTCGTTGATTGTATATCGAAACGAAATCCGCGGTTCAAGTCCTGAATAACCTGCAACGGTTTTATTTTTGCTGTAGTGGACTGTATCGGTAATGGATTCGGCCGACCGGGGTATTGTAGCATCATAAACAAATACATCTGCAGGTCCCAGGTTTTTATAACCTGAATACCGCAGTCCGATTTCAGCACCCAATTTGTCTGTAATAATAATGTTGTCGCTTGCATAGAGCGCGTACTCAATTGCTTTTTCAGAAGACAGTTTCAGGGGGTCGATGAACGAATAGGAATCATAAGGGCTAAGCGTTCCAGGTTCCTCAGTGTATTGAATTCCGTTGATTCCGATTTCCAGAGAATGTTTGTCCGATGCGAGCCAGGTAATATTGTATTTTAATGTTTTATAAAGTAGTGAGGTTTTAATTTTGTAAGATTCATCTCTTTGCAGTGAATCCATCTCATGCATATTGTAATCATATTTACTGAAACCCAGTACCATAGAAGAGAACAGATCGCTGCTGAATATATGGTTCCAGCGCACAGAACCCAAAAGATTCGAATAATCAAAACTTTCCGAATTCTTTATGTTGATTTTGTCCTTGCTGTAGTATGCAAAGACTGAAAAAATATTATTGCTGTTCAGATTGCCAACCAACATTCCGTATAAATCGGAGAAACCTGCTGAACTGTTCATCAGATCTACGTCCTGCATTTTATGTAAAAGCCAGTCGGAATATGTAGTACGGCCGCCTGCATAAAACTTCACCTTACCTTTTAAAATAGGGATATCCAAATTTATCCTGCTGTTTATAAGTCCTATCCCGCCCTGAACTGCTGCTTTTTCCTGGTTATTCGAACCCAATTGTACATCCAAAACTGAAGAGGCACGTTCTCCGTATTTAGCCGGTATCCCTGCTTTATATAGCGTGATATACAAAATGCCATCGGGATTTATCGTTGACGTTAACCCAAATAGATGGGAAGAATTGAATAAAGGGATATCCTCCAGAAGAATGAGATTTTGATCGGCTCCGCCTCCCCGCACAAAGAATCCTGTACCCAATTCACCGCTCGATTGCACGCCCGGCATCAGTGTTATGCTTTTGAGTACATCCACTTCTCCAAGGGAAGTGGGCAATTCCTTGATTAATTTGGCATCGAGTTTCACCAAACTCATTTGTGTAATTGAAATATTATGATTGGCTTTATTCGAAGTGATGGTAACTTCGTTTACATTGATGGATTTTTCAAATATTTCGAAATCTGCGATCCCTGTGCTGACCAGCTTAATTTTACGAACTGTTTCCTCATAACCCAAATAGGACAGCTCAACATCATATTCGCCTACCGGAAGGTTGATTGAATATTTACCAAATTTATCTGCTGAGATCCCCGTTTTCAGTTTGGTAATATACAAACGGGCACCCGGAAGCGGTTCGCCATCTTTTCCATCTACAATTTTACCACTGATGGTAGCTTTCTTATATTTCCCATATTCCTGCATATTTCCTATAATAAGCAGGGAATTGGATTCTTTTGTCAGGTGTTCCGTCATGATATCAGGCAGCACAAGAACATAATTGGTAGAATCGAGGGCAATGAGGGAACATTTTCCCATTTCGGTGAGCCTTGCCAGGAAGGCCTCCAGGGGAAGATCGAGTAAAGATGGATGAAGTTTAGCACTGGTAAACCATTCCGACTGGTAATAGATTCTCAATCCATTCTTCAGCTCGTAGGCATGAATCAAAGAATCGATGGGTTGATACTGATTTTGCTGTGCGGATATTTGTTGTGAGAAGATGAGATGAAATCTGCCCAGGAAAATAAAAATGAGCACAACCTTTACTAAAACATTATATTTCATAAACTGGTTTAAGCAAATTGGGTATTGCAATAGTACTAGAAAATATAGAATTGCACGA
Organism: uncultured Bacteroidota bacterium; assembly: GCA_963733535.1. Classification (GTDB taxonomy): domain Bacteria; phylum Bacteroidota; class Bacteroidia; order Bacteroidales; family UBA10428; genus UBA5072. Next base: position 435,938 of record CAVTDR010000008.1, on the reverse strand, counting down.
ATAAATAAGTCATTTTTATATCTTCTTTTATATTTATTTCATCACAAATTACCCATCAAAATACGCCTTTGTTATTGTTAAATAAAATAGCTATTTTAATAAACTTAAATTGGGAACTTCATGCGGGGAAACCGTTTCTATATTTTAATTTATATTCTATTTATATCCAGCTATTTATGCGCGCAAAAATACCGGCCTCCCGAAAAGATTTCTGTGGAGAATGGCCTCTCATCGCGACAAGTGAATTGTATTACAGTTGGCAGACATGGATTTCTTTGGTCAGGTACTAAGAGTGGTCTGAACCGGTATGATGGATATCGATTCAAGCAGTTCTTCGCTTTACCACCTTTCCCCTATTCCGGAATTTCCAACATTCTGAAAATTAAAAGTGATTCTCACGGTAATCTTTGGATACTCAATGAGGGGGGCGTTAGTCGGATGGATAATCGCACAGGACAAATTACGCATTTCCCTGAAACTTCGCTGGACGCGGTATATAAACAGGAATTCAATCTTATTGATATAGATCCTGCCGGAAACGGTGCCTTATGGATCTTAAGCGACCGTTCTCTTACCTGTCTTTCAATGGGACAGATTGTAAATACCTATCTGATCCCGGAAAATTTTCTGGTATCCCGCCGGATGCCTACCTGTATTAAAGCGGATCCGAATGGCAATATTTGGATTGGTACTTCAGAAGGCTTATTACTCTTTAATATTCAGCAGAAAATTTTTAAAGAAATGGCCGGAGCAACAGCTCCCGGATTACTTACAGACAACCATGTGAATTGTTTGTATATTGATTTTGAAAATTCACTTTGGGTAGGTACAAACAATGGCATGAACCGTGTAGATCCGGTGGATTTTGCCTTTTATGGTTATTATCCTTCCCAATCCAACCATGGTTTATCCAACAGAATAAACGAGATATCCGGCTTTATGAATGAGTCGATGTTGATTGCCAATGAATCGAAGTTGATGCGATTTAATGCTGCAAATGGGGTTTTTGAAGAAATTCCGTTGATGGATCCTGCCATTAATATAAACGATGTAGCTGCAGATTCATCAGGAAATATATGGTTGGGAACCCAGGAAGGTTTGTTGAAACTAAGTAAGATGAATCTTATCCTGCGAAATATGAACAGTGTAAATTCTGTTCCCCGGCTGGCACATGAATCGGTTACGGAAATTATGCCGACTGAGGAGAAAAGCCTCCTGATTGGATATGATCAGAATAAATACAGCATTTTGAATTTGAATACTTATTCCATAAATCATTTTTCAACTTTAGACGGCAGCCGTGTGGTTGGTTTTTATAATTATAAACCTAAGGAATATCTGGTTGTAACGCAGCATGATATTGAAGTTTTCTCAACCCTTACAAACAGCCGCAGAAGTCTGTTTGATAAATATCGTTTTTTAAATAAAGGACTGGTTTCGGAATCTGAAATCCGGTGTCTTTTTTATAGCAACAACCGTGTTATTTGGCTGGGAACTTCCGGAGGTCTGCAGAAAATCCTTCTGGATTCAGCCACTCATAAAGCAATTCACACCCTCACCTTTCAGAAACAAACCATCAATATCGGACCGGTATTGGATATTCAACAGGACCGGTCGGGCAATTTATGGATTGGCACTACGCAAGGTATTCTTTTTTATAACCCTGCAAAGGGTAATTACAACCGTCATACGCCTTATGATGTAGATCGACTGAACACCGAAAATAAAACGGTTGCCGAAATTTTGCCCGATAAAGAAAATGAATACCTGATTGCTACATCTGGCGGGGTTTTTCGGTTCGATACCCGAAGTCATAATTTTACCTATTTATCTGACGACCCGGCCGTCATGAATATGATACGGGCTATAAATATTGATTATACCGGCAATATTTGGGTTGCTTCCGAAACGGATCTTTTTCACTACATCCGTTCCAATAATACATTAAAAAAATACGATTCAAAGGATGGGTTAACCAACGATACCTATTCGGCTATCGCCAGTAACCCTGAGTATGTATTTTTTGGCGGAAAAACCGGTTTGTCTATTGTCCGGTTGCCTTTATCAGATGTACCAAGCCGTATTCCCGATATTGCAATAACCAGCATCCGGTATCTTGAAAACAATGCAAATGCTGAAGAATTGTATTATCAGGTAGCCGATACCATTACTGTCGAGTGGACCCGTAAACCACTGCGGATTGACTTCTCCGTATTGGATTTTTCCAGACCTGAGATGAACCTGTATCGCTACAGTTTTGGAAAGTCGAAGCGCAATAGTGAATGGAAGTACCTGGGAACACAAAATAATGTGGTTCTGTATAATCTGAACCCCGGTAAATACAGGCTCAATGTAACTGGTTCCAACAGAGATTTGAACTGGAATTCCAAAGGCACCTCCCTGATCATTATTGTAGAAGCGCCCTATTGGCGATCGACAATCGGCATGACCCTGATTATTGTAGCCGGCTTAATTCTGGTGATCATGTTCATCCGGTTTTGGATCCGGCAGTTCTTTAACCTGAGTAAGGAAAATGAAGAACGTGAAATGTTTGCACGACAGATTATGCTCCAAAAGGAGGAACTCACACTCAAAAATAAAAGCATTACTGATAGTATTAATTATGCCAAGCGCATTCAAACGGCCATGCTGCCACCGTATAAGCTGTTCAAATCTATTTTCCCTTCTTCGTTTATTCTGTTTATGCCCAAAGATATTGTCAGCGGTGATTTCTATTGGGTGAATAAACTGGGTGACCGTATTTTTATTGCGGCAGTAGATTGTACGGGACATGGCGTGCCGGGAGCCTTTATGTCGATTATCGGATTTGAATTATTCAGAAAAATTACAAATATTGAAGGACTCAGTCGCCCATCCGACATCCTGAACCGTTTGAATGAGGATTTTCACGAGATTTTTAAGGATGTGGATAATGTGGTGCTTCGCGACGGAATGGATGTGGCCTTTTGCTCCATTGACAAAAAAGACATGATACTGGAGTATGCCGGTGCTTTTAATCCGCTGTATCTGATCCGTGATAATAAAATAATGGAAGTAAAAGGCGATCGGTTTGCAATTGGACTGGATGAAACCAATTTCAAAGATCAGACTTTTAAAAACCATATCATTCCCATTCAGAAAGACGACATTATTTATATATTCTCCGATGGGTTTTCTGATCAGTTTGGCGGCCCCGATGGGAAAAAATATAAATACCGCCGCTTCAGACACCTGCTGCTCAACCTGCATCAACTACCCATGGAAAAGCAACATGAAATTCTTGAGAACAATGTTATGGAATGGAGGGGTGAACAGGAACAGGTAGATGATATTCTGGTAATTGGTATTAAAGTGGATTTTAACGGGCAGGCATAATTCCAAGCCGTTAATTATGATTCCAACAATAGTTTCATTTTGTTTACAAGTACATCAACCTGGAAAGGCTTACTGATATAGTCGTTCATTCCTGCAGCCAGACAAGTTTCCTTATCTCCTGATAAAGCATTTGCTGTTATGGCAATAATCGGAGTCTGTGTATTTGAAGTCGATTCCAGTTCGCGGATTTTCTTTGTAGCAGCGATTCCGTTGATTACCGGCATCTGAATATCCATCAATATAAGGTGATACTTGGCAGTGCCAAATTTATCCAAAGCATCTTTGCCATTATTGGCGATATCAATATTTTTTACATGATTCTTCAGACTCAGGATGATGATTTTCTGGTTAATGGCATTATCCTCTACCAGCAAAATATTGGCATTCTTCAATTCTACTTTATTTTTTGCCTGAATTAATTGTGCAGTGTCTTTATCAAAATCGCTTTTAGGTGTACCTGTAATTCCTTTTTTCAGCACAAAACTAAATTGTAATACCGTAGCTCCCTCCAAAGTATCGATTTTTAAATCGCCGCCATGATATTCAATAATTTTTTTTGCAATGGTGAAGTCTACGAAGTAGTCTTCAGGCTGGTATGATCCGCTTTTGATCATATCCGCGTTCGGACGTGTGTAATAGTTTCCGTAGTCATCTGATTCCAGCTGAAGTTGTGGGCATTTGATCCTGAAAAGTATTTCTGATTCATGGTAGGAATCATTCATCAAATCCACGTCGATCTCAACAGAAATTTTCTGTTCGGGATTCGTTTTGGTAATATTTTCAATAATATTCAGAAAAATTTGCTTTATCCGGATGGGATCGCCGATATATTGAGTTTTAATGGTTCGGGCAATACGAAGTTCCAGAACCAGTCGTTCTTTATGCTGATCTCTGAAAAGTTTCAAGGTATTATCGATAGAAGAATACAAATCGAAATTCACATTGCTGCCCAGCTCTTTCTCTATTTTAACCTCCGAAACTTTCACAATGTTATTCACTACATTGATGAGGTTGATGGTAGAAGCCAAAATGGTGTCAAACAGATCGCGATGTTCCGCATCGAGCTTTGATTTGTTCACCAGATTTGAAACTACTGTAAGATTATTAAGTGGTGTGCGGATTTGATGGGAAAGCTTTGATAAGAAATCATCTTTCTGACGGGTTTCGTTTCTGGATTCAATCAATGCCCGTTCTGTTACAGAGGCATTGTGAAACTTGAGAAATTCATTTAAATAAACCATCAGATGTATAAATGCAAATGTGCCGAGGATTGTGAAAATATCCCAAAGGGTATAAGGCAGGGTAATGCCAATTTGCTCCTGCAAGGTGAAAAACGCAGCGATGCTTAGGAAAAACAGAAATGAAATAAGATTTCCGCGGCTCAGTCCAAAAAGTGGTATGGAAAAAGCGGGGAATATCAACGCCCAGTAAATGCCGAAATTGGCACTTCCTCCGGTGATCATTAGATAATAAATGATTGCAGCCGAAAATAAGGTAAAAAGAACACGTGCGGTTTGCTGACGACGTGTAAAAAACAGGAAAGTAAGAATGAGAAAATATATCGCTGCAGCACCATAAAGAACCAACTCCAACGAGTTGTTTCCGAGATAACCAGCCAGAAAACCATATGAAAGGCTGAACAGAACAGCCATGATATTGACAAAATAAACTATGAGCAACTTATTGACCACATCCAAATCAGCATGAGTTTCAAGCCTTTTTGTAAGTCTGATAAGTAAATGATATAATGGATTCATCCGATACCTCAATTAATATATATGAACAGAACTTTCTCAGATAAATATAAGAATTATTTACAGAAAAATTATCCCTTAAAAACTTGTATCTTTAAGAGGTACGTTGGCCCGATTTTTGAAAAGTGAAAATCATCCTTTGATTTCTGAAAATAAGGCTATTTTTGTAATGAACCAGTAGATATGCATATGACATCCGGTAAAATTATAAGATTCATTGAATTATCAGGATTGCTGCTGTTCTTTCTACTTCCTGTCATATCACAACCGGCAGATACACTTCTGAGCAAGGTAAAATACAGTCCCGAATTTAAATTTAAAGAAGGCATCTTTCTTGATTTCAATCAGGTGCGAATGAATGATCCCATTCTGAAATCGCGAATCATTACTTCAACTGCTTATGACAATCCCGATTTTTTCGATCTGGTTCTTAAAGAGAAGAAAATTCAGCTTTTTGATCATCTGGGTCAAAAGCAGGAAATTCCGACTAAAAATATCTGGGGTTTTTCACGTAACGGAGTTTTATACATTAATGTAGGAGGCGACTATTTCAGAATTACCATCATTGGCAATATCTGTCATTTTGTAGCCAGTCTTACCACTTACGGAAGAGACTATAACCCCTATTATGGATATGGTTATCCGTATTATTCCCCCTATCAATATCCCTATTACTCTCCCTATTCAAACAATTCCAATGTGGAGATTAAACAATATCTACTTGATTTTAAAACAGGCAACGTTTTAGAGTATAACGAGGAAAGTGTTGAATTGCTCCTGATGACAGATCCGGCTCTGCATGATGAATTTGCTTCGTTAAGCAAGAAAAAGCGAAAACAAATGAAATTTTTGTATATCCGGAAATTTAATGAAAAGAATCCACTTTATTTTCCGGCATAATAATTCTAACTGTATGAGTAAAATTATTTTTTCATTTTTAATGGTTGGTGCTTCTTTATTAGCAAGCGCACAGGGATATATTCCTTCCAGGCAGGATGTAGGTGCTTTTTTTACAACCAAAACCCTTGTGGTTCTGGAAGACAATCCATTAATGGAGTATAATTCCATTATTAAAAAGGTGATGCAACAAGAATGGACCATTACCGAATTTGATTTTGTGTCGGCAAAAGATTTTGAACAAAAAAGAATGGATGCCCAATATTCATTCATTTATATGACCAATGTAACTTTTGAAGCCGATAAAACCGATGCCTCTTACCGGTTTTTGCATCTGTCGCTGGGAGGTGATTATTTCAGATTGAACGAAATGCCTGATATTGCTTCTGTTCCACTGGCATATTTTGATGTTGAGGAAGACCGGTATGCATACAAACTGGCAATTTTGGTCCGTTTTCTGCAGAATCATGCCAAACTCATCCACGAACATCCCGAGATCATTTCTGCCAATGTATTTAAGTATTATAATGATAACATTAAAGATATTCAGGAAAAAACACTCTATTTACTTGAAGAAGAGTTAGCTCCCAGTGTAAATACCGCAGCAAAAATTAAAAAGATTTACCCTTACAAATTTGAGATAGTCACTACAGAAGATATTGAGAAAGCCATTAGAGATCGTAATTCTGATGTGGTATTCTTACATAAGGTAGGTCCGGAGGGCACGAAATTGAATGCACGGTCCTACAAAATTATTATAGGAGCAGCAGATGCCAACTTTTATTATTTTGATTTTCACAAAATCAGTGATAAAAGTCCCGATGGTTTTCTGGAATCCGATTTTAAAAAGCTCGTGAAATAATATTGATTTGCTGCGAATGCAAAATATTCGTATTTTCATAGCAAATACGTAATCGTTCCAACAATGAGAATATTTGTTTCCCTGTTCGTTTTTTTAATCCTTTTTACAGGATCATCTGTTGTTGCACAAGGCCAACCAAAAGCAGATGCCTTGCTTGCAGAAGCGGATGCATTAATTGCATCGGCTAAATTACCCGAAGCATTAGCTAAAACCAGGGAAGCGTTGAACTTAACCCAGAATTATCATCCCGCATTGCAGAAAGAGATCAATATACTTTTTCTGATGAATGATGAAAAGGAATCTGTAAATGCGGTTGAGGAGGCCATTGATAAATATCCGGATGTTCCGGCATACTATTATTTAAGAGGAATTATAAATAACAGCCGTGGTAAATTTTCTAAAGCGCTGAATGATTTTTCAGATGCCATAGAAATGAAACCGGCAGATATTTTATATAAATGTTATCTGGGAAGGGGAGTGAGTTATTATTACTTACTCGAATATGATGAAGCACTGGAAGACCTTACTGCATCTATCCAGGAAAACGATACGGTTGCCAGTGCTTATTATAGCAGGGCCATGGTATATTATGAAACTAAAGATTATGCTGCAGCAGTAAACGATTTTCAAAAATCGCTTGAATTTTCGGAAGGTAACGACGCCCTGTATTTTAATCTGGGAATGGCTTATTACCGGCTTAAAGAAATGGACAAAGCCTGTCCGAATTTTAATAAATCATGTTCTATGGGAAATATCAATGCATGTCGTATGTCGCTCATGGAATGCGCTAAGGCTATTCCCAAGGTCCCGTAGCTCTGTTCAGTTATGGAACTTTCGGTTATCATCGTTAATTACAATGTCAAATTTTTTCTGGAGCAGTGTCTTCATTCTGTAATGAAGGCCCTTCATTCCATCGAATCCGAAGTTATTGTAGCAGACAATAATTCTGCCGACGGATCGGTGCAAATGGTGGCTGCACGGTTTCCACAGGTCCAGCTCATCATTAATTCCGATAACTACGGATTTTCCAGGGCAAATAACCAGGCTATTGCCCTTTCAAAAGGAAAATACATTTTACTACTCAATCCAGATACCGTTGTTCAGGAGGATACTTTTCAAAAGTGCATCGATTTCATGAATCATCATGAAAGAGCGGGATGTATTGGAGTAAAAATGATTGATGGGAAAGGCAGATATTTGCCGGAATCGAAACGGGGTTTGCCAACACCCGTTACTGCTTTCTATAAAATTTCAGGCCTTTCTTCATTATTTCCGCGTTCATCCATCTTTGCCAAATATTATATGGGCAATCTCGATCCGGAAACCACGCATTCTATTGACGTGGTGTCAGGTGCTTTCATGTTTTTAAGACGTGCGGCGCTGGAAAAAACCGGATTACTCGATGAGACATTTTTTATGTATGGAGAGGATATTGATTTATCATATCGGATTCAGCTGGCGGGCTATGACAACATTTATTTTCCTGAAACCACCATTATTCATTACAAGGGGGAAAGCACCAAGAAGGGGAGCATCAATTACGTGCTGGTTTTTTATCGTGCGATGATCATTTTTGCCAGAAAGCATTTTAAGAACAGGGCATTTTGGCTTTTTTCCTTTGGAATTCATCTGGCTATTTATTTTCGTGCAGGACTTTCTATTCTGCTCCGCCTATTTGAAAATCTCATAATGCCAATAAGTGATGCTGTGTTTATATATTCAGGCTATGCGCTTTTGCTTCCTTTTTGGGAACGTGTACGTTTTGGACAAGAAGGTTATTATCCCCCCGTTTTTATGAAATGGGTTGTTCCGGCGTATATTCTGATCTGGATGGGATGCATCTATGTAACCACCGGTTATGAGAAAAGAATAAAATGTAAAGATCTCATTCGTGGGGTATTAACAGGCACATTTTTGCTGCTCGTTATTTATGCGCTGTTGCCGGAAAACTGGAGGTTTTCAAGAGCCATTCTTCTGATGGGGACTTTGTGGGTTTTTATTTCAACAATTTCAATCCGGTATTTGTTAAGTATGATAAAGGGACGTGTATTTTCCTTTGAAATTTTCAAGAGGAAAAAGCGGATTCTTATCATTGGTGAACAAGAAGAAGGTTCCAGAGTGTATTCAATTATCAGGCAAACGCAGGTTATCCCCGAATTAATCGGTTTTGTGAGTCCGGTTACCGGTCAATTTAGTCGTGAATTCATTGGGCATATCGGGCAAATTGATGAAATAGTGAGGGTCAACAGAGTGGACGAAATTGTTTTTTGTGCCGCTGAAATCTCTTCCCGTCAGATCATACATACCATGTTAAAATTCACGAATATACATGTGGATTTTAAAATTGCACCTCCTGAAAGTCTTTCGGTTATCGGGAGCAATTCGAACCAGACACCGGGCGAAATTTATGCCGTAAATTTTCACACATTATCACGCTCATTAACCAGGCGGAAGAAAAGGTTTTTTGATATTGGAATTGCTTTTATGCTCTTATGCACATTTCCACTGACTGCTTTTATAGTGAAAAGGCCATTGGGCTTACTCCGCAATATCTTTCAAATATTTGGTGGAAGTGTATCATGGGTAGGTTATATTCCGGATACCACGCCGGATCATTCGGGATTACCAACACTCAGGACCGGGATTCTTACTTTAAAGGATGATTTTACTAACAATTCACCAGTGGCTATAAGTGCTGACCAATTGAATCTGGCGTATGCAAAAGATTATAGTCCTTTCAACGATTTGAGGCGTTTATGGGTGCATTTTACCAAACTGGGAAGAAACCCTTTTGAAGAAAATAAATAAGGGATTAAGCATTGATGTATGGCAAAATTTGAAATTCAGCTCCCTGCTTTAGGAGAAGGCATCATAGAAGCTGTCATTACAAAATGGTTGGTATCAGAAGGGGACCATGTAGATGTCAACCAGGCTGTGGCTGAAATAGCTACCGATAAAGTAGATTCTGAAATACCTTCTCCTGTTGAAGGTTCTGTGGTGAAGCTTGCTTATCATGAAGGGGAAACCGCAAAGATAGGATCTGTTATTGCGCTCCTAAAAACTGAGTCTGCTATACAAGATTTGTTGCCGGATGATGTATCCGATATAGCCGTTAGAAAACCTGCAGAAGACCGGATAAAAATTCCTAAACCACTCCGGAAGCCGGAATCACAGCCCCAGGTTTCACCTTTAATCAGACATATCGCCCGGCAACGCGGGTTAACAACAGAAGATATAAATGGTATTTCAGGCACGGGCTTAAATGAAACCGTTACAAAAGAGGATATCTATGACTTCCTAATCAGCAAAAATGGAAACGGGGTGGAAGAGTCTCCGGCCTCCCTGGAAGAAATCAAGGCTGCCGCCCCCATGCCTGCTGTGGATGAAGGCGATGAAGTTATTGAAATGAGTAGAATCCGTAAAATTATCGCAGAGCACATGGTGCGTTCCAAACAGGTGGCGCCTCATGTTACTTCATTTGCTGAAGCAGATATAACCGGATTGGTTCAATGGCGCGAAAATCAAAAAGATTCATTTTATAAACGGGAGAAAATCAAACTCACCTATACGCCTGTTTTTGTACAATTGGTTGCTGCAGCACTCAAACAGTTTCCTATTATTAATTCTTCTGTTCATCAGCAGTCCATCATCCTAAAAAAGAAAATCAATATCGGTATTGCTACGGCTTTGCCCGATGGAAATCTGATTGTTCCGGTTATCCGGAATGCGGATCATGAGAATCTGGAAGGATTGTCGCATAAAATTAAAGATCTGGCTGAACGTGCCAGAAACAATACACTCCGACCGGAAGAAATAAAGGGAGGTACATTTACCATTACCAATATCGGATCTTATACCAGTTTATCCGGAACTCCTATTATTAACCAGCCCGAATCTGCTATTCTTGCTATGGGTGCCATCGTTAAAAAACCATGGGCGGTAAAAACTTCTGACGGTTACGGCATTGCGGTACGCGACATCATTATGCTATCGCTCACTTATGATCATAGAATAATTGACGGAGCAATGGCAGGTAAATTCCTGGGAAATCTGGTGCAATTGCTGGAGCAATTTGGATTGGAAATAAAATGATTTATGGACATGGGAATCATTTGCCATGGGTTTCAAACCCGTGGCAATAGAATAAATCCGATGGAAATTAATTGCCATTGAAATCATTGATAACATGAAAGAAATGAATAAATAGTTGATAAATACCCGGGCATAACATTGGAGTATTGATCTGAAATTGCATTAAATTATTAAATTTGTTTTGTTCAATGCATTGCCATGAAAGCCTACAAACCATTACACCCATATGTTATTCTTGTTTTTTTGTGGATTTTTAATCCCATTCCGGCATTTTCTCAGGCCGAAGAAAAGCTGAAAAATCTATTCGTAGAAGCTGAATCGTATTTTCTCTTCGAGGAATATAAGGATGCTTTGCCATTGTATCAGCGTATTTTTGCTTCGGAGCCTGACAATTCCAACCTCAATTATAAAATTGGTCTCTGCTATCTGAACGATATTTACCAATATCCTAAATCCGTGTCTTATCTCGAAAAAGCGGCCAGTGGTATAAAGGCAGATGCAAAGATCAACAGTTTTAAAGAAAAGAATGCCCCTCCGGAAGCATTGTATTACCTGGGTAATTCTTATAGGATGAATAACCGGTTAAAGGATGCCATTAAGGCATATCAAGAGTTTAAGGTAATTCTTGATCCTGATGTCTACGATGCCGTACTTGTTGATGAACAGATTGCAGCCTGCAGGATTGCCATGGATCAGCAAAAATTACCCATGTATTTCATTGCAGACAATATTGGGGAAGGTATTAACGATAAGTTTGAGGAAATCAATCCTGTAATCTCAGGTGATGAAAAGGTGATGGCATTTACGCGAAAATTGCAATTCTATGATGCTGTTTTTTGTTCACGTAAGGTAAACGGACAATGGTCAGAACCTGTAAACCTGACTGCTTCTTTTGGAGTGGATGGTAATACCTACACCACCGGAATTTCCTACAATGGGGATGAATTGTATGTATACAGGAGTGATAATTTTGACGGCAATTTGTATGTAAGTAATTATAGAAATGGCAAATGGTCAAAGCTTGAAAAACTAAACGGAAATATCAATACAAAATTCTGGGAAAGCCATGCAACGATTTCCAAAGATGGCAAAATGCTCTATTTTACCAGCAACAGAGAGGGTGGTTATGGCGGACTTGATATTTACCGTTCTGAAAAAAACAGGGGAGGCGACTGGGGTCCGGCAGTCAACCTCGGTCCGGTTATCAATACACGTTTTAACGATGATACACCTTTTTTCACTGAGGATGGAAAAACGATCTTTTTTAGTTCTATGGGCCATTATAACATGGGTGGTTATGATATTTTCTATAGTACCCGGCTTGATAACGGACAATGGTCAAAACCCGTTAACATTGGCTACCCTTTAAATACCACACGGGATGATCTTTTCCTTGTTCCGGTGAGTGATGGCGCCTTCGCATATTACGCCCGGTATGATGCGGATAATACTTACGGCATGACGGATATATATAAAATGGAGGTGTTTACCGAAATGCATCCTCGAAAATTCGTCTTAAACGGGAGTGCACAACTCTCGGGTACCAATCCTTTGTTTTCAAAATATACAGCTGCACTTATTAACCGGAAAACAGGGAAGGTATTTGATCAGACCCGGCTTAATGAAGATGGTACCTATACCCTCAACGCACAATCGGGAGATTTTGATCTGCAGATCAGGGGTGCTGATATCGGAACCAGCACTGAACGTGTTTATATTCCGGTGAATAATCCATCCAATATTATCCATCATAATACAGTACTTACTGCATTATCGGAAACCTCTGAAAAGCCGGTGGAAGCCGCTTTTCTTTCGAACCAAAAGCAGGAAGGTCCAAAAATGGAAATTGAAACCTATTCCTACACGGTTACCAGTATGGAATCGATTCCCATCCGGCTCGAGCTGGAAAAGGATACCCATTTGAAAGTGGTTACTCTGATCAATGATGCCATAACGAAAACAGAGCATTTTGATATAAAACGAAGGAAATTCGTTTATATGCTTACTCCGGAACCCGGTACCAATACGTTGCGGTTTGTGCTGACAAACAGTAAGGGAGATAGCACTGTCCGTGAGGTGAGTGTTGTGTACCATGCGGAGCAGGAAGAACCGGCGATAATACCGCCTACCAAAAAAACAGTTTTATCGGAAAGCAATCAGTACAAAGGTCTGGCATCGCTTACAGAAGGTTCATTACAGGCTTTTATGAACACATTGGAATTGAGTCAGTTTACCTCCATTGCCGACCTGTACGATTATCTGCTGAAAAATGCTTCACGGCATGGATATACTGAGGCAGATGTTGATGAAGCAATGGTAAAATTCCTTTCCCAGAAAGATCTGAATTTGTTCTATGAAGAGCTCAGCCTTCATGCATCAGATAGTCTGGCAAAAGCTATGGATTTGTTGAATCTGGATTCGAGTGGTGTTTATACGTCAGGATCTATGGTTGATCTGCTTTATCAAAAAGAACGATTACTTGAAGATATTCGTGCGGCATTATATGAAGTAGCTTCAATATACCGAAATCCGGAAGAATTGATTGATCTGTTTGAATCATATGCTCAGGATGAACTGCTGGATTATATGCATCAGCTTCAGGATAAAAAAGAATCCTTTTCTGATTCCCGGGCAGTTGCAGATAATATCTTGCAGGCTTCCGGGCGGAATGAATTTACTTTAGCGCAACTCGATGCCATGCTCAAGATGGCGGCAGTGGATATCAATATGCACTTTTTATCGCAAAGTCTGATTTTTATATCATCCGATCCGCTCCGGCAAACTTTACTCAATTTGAATCTGGACAAAGAAAATATTGGTAATTCTAAAGAACTAATCACAAAACTGCTGTCTGTTGCAGAAAAACAGAAGTATTCAAAACGCGATCTGCTGGGTCATATTGAAAAAGTCCGAAGGGATCCTTACTATTTTGTGGACCTGTTCAGGCATTTGCTTGCTGAAAAGGCTACAGGAAGCCTGAAAGAATTTCTTCAGGAGATTGATATCCGTGATCTGAAAATCAACACCTACGAACAATTTGTGGATTATCTTCTCGAACAATCACGTTTTCATGATTATAACCGTGAGATGGTATATCAGTTGCTAATTGACATTATCAATCCGGGCAACGTGGAAGATTTTGTACGTTTGTTGCGATTGTACGCAAATGATCAGATAATTGCCGCTATGGATGCTACAGATATGCAACAGTTTTCAAAGCCACTTGAAGTTGTGCAGTATTTAATTTCGGTAGCCGAAGAATATCATTTTACGGAAAGGGATCTTTTGAGGGTGCTTTTAAAAATGCTATTGAAGAAAGGACCTACCGGAAAAGGAGATGATTCTCATGGCTGGTTGTCGCAGATTGACCGGCCCGCCCTTATTTCTGCGATTGTTGTTGTCAATATCATCATTATCATATTGCTATTTTTATTTTGGTTTCGTAAAAAACGGAAGAATGTATAAGATTACCAGTTTTCTGTTGTTGATGTTTATGGTTCATTGCTCTCTCTCAGGGCAAAAGATTGTTCCAACCTCTAAAGATTTATATGCCGATGCGATGGAATACGTTATTTCAGGAGATTATCATGAAGCACTTTACCTTTTGCTGGAATTGGAGGATCGGGGCTTTAAATCAGTAAGCCTGGATTATAAAATCGGCGAATGCTATCTGAATATTCCGGGACAAAAAGCACACGCTATTCCTTATTTGCAAAATGCGGTTACTTCTATTTCCGAAGCCTACAAGGGTGATTCTATTCAGGAAAGTATTGCCCCGCCAAAGGCATTGCTGTATTTAGGAATCGCTTTCAGATTGAAATACGATTTTGACAATGCACTGGTTTTTCTAAATCAATATCGAAACCATCTGGCCGAAACGGATAAGGATAATATCCATTTGGCTGAATATCACATTGAGCGTTGCAACAACGCGCGTGAATTAATGGCAGCACCTGCTACAATTAAGACAGATACCCTCAACGGCATCATCAACAATATGTCATCCAATTTCAATCCACTGGTGACAACGGATGAAAAACTGATCTATTTTAATCAGGAATTTAAGTTCTATGATGCTGTTATGCGTTCGGTTAAAATGGATGCATTATGGACATCACCTGAAAACCTTACAGGGGAGGTTAAGTCGGATGGCGACCATTATCTGACAGGGGTATCCGCAAATGGAACAGAATTATTGTTTACATTTTACGACCCGTATAGGACCGGGGATATTTACGCTTCTTCATTTACTGATGGCATATGGACAAGTTTGGCTCGTTTGGAAGATCCTGTGAACACTCAGTTTAATGAAACCCATGCATCTTTATCACCGGATGGGGAAGATTTATATTTCACAAGCGACAGGAAATCCGGTTATGGCGGTATGGATATTTATCGTGCGCATCGGAGTACGAATGGAGTTTGGCAGAATCCGGTTAATCTTGGCCCTATTGTAAATACTCCCTATAATGAGGAAACTCCTTTTGTTTCTTCCGATGGGAATACACTCTTTTTTAGTTCTCAAGGGCACTATAATATGGGAGGCTATGATATTTTCTATTGCAAAAAGGATCAGGAAGCGAATTGGCTGCCCCCCGTTAATCTGGGTTATCCGTTGAATACTACCGATGATGATCTTTTTTACTTTCCTCTGGATACGGGAAATGTGGCCTATCAATCGCGTTTTCTTCCTGATTCTCCTGAGAGGAACATTATTAAATTTACGGTATTGAAGTATGGGAAACCCGCACGCTTTAATATCGCCGGAAAAATGGATATTCTGGCCGATTCGGGTTTTCAGGCTGATGCAATTGATGTTGCTTTTATTCAGAATAATAGCGATACCATTGCCCGCCATGCTCTTAATAAAGATGGCTCATTTAGCCAGAAGTTAACCAGTGGAAGCTATCAGGTGCGTTTTGAAAATGGGAATACCGAACTCCTTACAAAAAAAATTTCTATACCGGAGTATTTTCCGCATAATTCATTGATCATACAGGACCGGTTGGTGATCCGTACTCCTGTTCAATTCGACTCCTTATATCTGAAAGATATCCGTTTTGAATTCAACAGAGTTTCCATTGATCCACAGTATCTGCCCGTTCTGGATGCGTTGGCAGAGCTCATGAACAAATACCCTGAAGTAATGATTCAGATAAACGGATACGCTGATGCGATCGGGCGGGATTCTTATAATATGAAACTCTCCATGGATAGAGCAATCATGGTAAAGGAATATCTGGCAGCAAAAACAGGTTCATCAAAACAAATAGAGGTTAAGGCTTTTGGGGAACAGAATCCGGTTGCAATTAACAGAGACGCAAACGGGAATGATGTTCCGGAAGGAAGAAAGTACAACCGGAGAGCAGAGGTTGTATTCCTAAATTCTCCTGATTCTCTGATTGTTATAAAAGTAAACGATATTCCTCAAACATTTATTCAAAAATAGTGTTTGTTGAATCGGTTGTCTTTGGCAATGAATAATTAGCTTACCTGTTGTTAAATTATTAAATTTGCTTATATATAAATATCCTGCTCATGAAACCGGTTTTCTTACTTGCTTTCATTCTGCTATCTACTGGCTTTTTATTTTCACAGGAGAAGACCTCCGGAGAAATCAAAGAGCTTTTTAATGATGCGGAGTTTTTCTTTGCTCAGGAGGAATATTCGGATGCTTTGATCGATTATATAGATCTTTATAATAACGGTTATAAAGAGAATGCCAATATTAACTACCGGATTGGTATTTGTTATCTCAATTTGCCCGGTCAAAAAGAAAAAGCAATTCCCTATCTTCTTGAAGCGGTAAAAAGTGTTTCAAAGAAATACAATGAGAGCAGTCTGAAGCAAAAAACAGTTCCATTTGATGCCTATTTGTTTTTGGGAAATGCCTACAGGGTTAATAACCGGTTAAATGATGCCATCTCATCTTATACACGATACAAAGAGTTAACCGGTACAGCAGAGGGGGTCGAGTACGCAGATCAGCAGATATCAGCCTGTAATACTGCCTTGCGTTATATGTCTAACCCATTAAATATCCGTTTTACGAATCTGGGCGATTCAGTGAATACCTATTCCTCGAACTTTAAAGGTGTTGTTTCCGGTGATGGTAAAACACTCCTGTTCATGAATGAAATGCCATTTTACGATGCTGTATTTTTTTCCAGATACGTGAAGGGTGCATGGTCAGCGCCCATTAATATTACCCCTCAGATTCAGTCAGACGGTGATCAATATGTATCATCGGTTTCATATGACGGCACTCAATTGATTCTTACCCGTGAAGATGCTTTTAACAGCGATTTATATCAAAGCATTTATGCAAATGGCACCTGGTCTCGCGCAATTCCTCTTCAGGGTACGGATATTAATACGAAATTCTGGGAATCACATGGTTCCTTATCTCGCGATGGAAAAACTTTGTATTTTACAAGTAACCGGAAAGACGGACTGGGAGGAATGGATCTTTATATATCGAAACTGCAGGATAACGGACATTGGAGCAAACCGGTGAACCCGGGTGCGGTTGTCAATACCCCATTGAATGAAGATACTCCGTTTATTACAGAAAATGACAGCCTCCTGTATTTCAGCTCGCAGGGACATGAGACCATGGGAGGATATGATTTTTTTGTTTCCAGGTTAAACGCAGAACAGCAATGGACTGCGCCGGTAAATATCGGATATCCTTTGAATACCACAGATGATGACCTTTTTTTATATCCATGGAACAATGCACGCATTATGTATACTTCCCGTATAGAAAAGGATGGATTTGGAAAAGAGGATCTTTTTGCTGCAACTCAGGGGGATGATAAAGATTTGAATGAGATCCTTACTGCATTTTTTGGAGAGCCGGAAACCATTGTTGAAGCGAACAAAATTGAAACAGTAGCTGAGCAATCTGAAGAAATAAAAACGGATGTTATTGATCAAACGATAAAACAACCCGTAGAAGAAGTCGCCCCTGCACAACGTGAAGTACTCATTGATCCGGTCTATTTTGCTTTTGACCATTTTCAACTAAACGAAGCCGGGAAAAAACAACTGGAAAGTATTGCCCTATTATTGAAGGAAAATTCATCTGCCCGGGTAAAATTAATTGGTCATGCTGATGCTAAGGGTCCCGCAGATTATAATATGATACTTTCTGTGAAACGTGCACTGACAGCGCACAATTACCTGGTTTCTTTGGGTATTTCCCCCGATCGTATTGAGCGGTCCGGAATGGGAGAAAAAGATTTTGCAGCTATTAACAGCAATCCCGATGGAAGCGATAATCCTGAGGGGCGTAAATTAAACCGTCGTGTTTCCTATGAAATTATTGGAATCAGCAACAGTTATATATTGATTCGGGTTAGCCCGATTCCGGAGGATCTGAAAATCAAGAATTAATATACCCATGCGGTTTTTCATTTTTGTATGTATCGGACTCGTTTGGGGTTCAATAGGTATTGCCCAACCAAGGGAAGATAAGAAAACACTCTTTGAGGAAGGAATCTTTTTCTTAAACCGTGGTGATTACAGCGAAGCTGCGTATTATTTTCGTACCCTAAAGGATACCGATCCTGAAAACAGCAATTTCAATTTTAAGCTTGGAGAGTGTTATATGCAGATGCCCGGAAGTGAGCTTTTGGCTGTCCCCTGTTTTGAAAAAGCCGTTCAACATGTGGTAGAAAAGAAGAAATACGATATTAAGGATATCAACGAAAAAAGTGCACCCCTACATGCCTGGTTTTATCTTGGCAATGTATACAGGATGGCGGGCAGGTTGGATGAGGCATTAAAAGCTTATGACGTTTTCGTCCGCTCGCCTTATTATTATGGTAATTATAATTTGAGCGTGGTGGAAAATGAAATAAAATCGTGCGAGCGCGCTAAAATTATTATGGATAGCCCCATTGATGCCACTATTGAGCCACTCGACAGCATAATTAACACATTGGCTTCAGAAATATATCCCGTGCTTTCAGGCGATGAATCTACATTGATTTTTGTACGCAAACTGAAATTTTATGATGCCATATTGTCCGTACAAAAAGAGGGAAACGGGTGGAGTACCATTTCAAATTTAAATCCTCAGATTGGCTCTGATGGGGAATACTATCCTGTATCCATTTCCTATAACGGGCAATCATTGTATCTGGTAAAGAATAATGCCGGAGGAGATAAGGATTTATATGTATCCTATAAAAAGGGTGATATATGGACCAAAGCCGAATCACTGGGAAAATATATCAACACCCTTTCTGATGAATCATGGGCTGCTGTTTCGGAGGATAACCAAACATTGTGGTTTACCAGTTCAAGGAACAGTGGAATGGGTGGAATGGATATTTATTTTTCGCAAAAGGACAAAAACGGACAATGGGGAAAGCCCAGGAATGCGGGTAAATCCATCAACACACAATATGATGAGGAAAGTCCGTGTCTTTGTCAAAACGGACAAATATTATTTTTTAGTTCCCGAGGCCATTACAGTATGGGAGGATATGATATCTTCTACAGCACGAGGTCAGGGAAAAATTGGAAAGAGCCTGTGAATATAGGCTTTCCAATAAACAATACCTCCGATAATACGGGATTCATTCCGGTGAAAGACTGTAAAACCGGATATTATTCAAAAGTGAATTCACAGGATTCGGCATCGGAAGATATTTATAAAGTTATTCTGAAATCAAATTATCCCCAGCCATAATATGTTGGAAATTATTCTGAGGGCTCCTGAACCAGAAGATATAGATTTACTATACCTGTGGGAAAATGATCCGGAGATCTGGAAAGTCAGCAATACCATTACCCCTTTTTCCCGGTATATTCTTCAGAAATATATTGAAAATGCACATCTTGACATCTATCAGATGAAACAACTGCGTCTGATGATTGATGTAACGGAGCCGGAAGCAGAGAAATTTACTGCCGGAACAGTGGATTTGTTTGACTTCGATCCTTTTCATCAGCGGGCGGGTATAGGAATACTCATTGGAAGCCAATCGCATCGGCATAAAGGATACGCTTCTGCCGCACTGAGAAAATGTATTGATTATTGCTTTAAAACACTCCAGATCCATCAACTCTACTGCAATATTACCGAAAAAAATATTGAAAGCCTGCGACTGTTCGAAAGTTGCGGATTCAAAATAACCGGAAGGAAAACGGACTGGATTAAAACCGATGCGGGTTATCAGGATGAATTATTGCTCCAGTTGATTTCTTAAACGTTATGAATAACTGATAAATTGCAGTCCGCTTATATCGACAAATTCGGCAAAATTTGTATATTTGATCACTAGCGTTTCAGAATTTGGGCATTTTTAATCAGATCGTATTCAAAACAATCAGATACCTATCTTTTGTTCTGATTGTTCTCATGACGTTGAAGGGACTTCCTGCCAATGCTCAAAATGAATCCGCCATACAAAGTGTTATTTCCGAAATCGACCTGAAAAAGCTTCTTAAAGCTGACGAACTAAAAGCACAAGCCGATAATCTATTTGAAGAAGCCAACCAGCTGAATATGGAAGTTTTTTCTGTTCAGTCGGATCCTTCCATGGATGAAAAATCAAGCAAGAAGAAGGTATCCCAGCTTGAATCCCAGGCACTTCAAAAGCAACAAGAATCTGCTGTTTTGTACGAAAAATGCAATGAAATAAAATTTACACTCTACAAGAAATACATCGATGCGTTTTGGAAATCACATGAAGGCATGGAATCTGATTATCTGAATGCAAAACTATTGGAAGAGCAAGCAAGTGATCATTACTTTCAGGCCATCAGTTACCGGATAGAAGCAAAGAGTATGGATGCCGGGTATGCCCGGATTGAAAAACTAACCGAAGCCAATAATCTGGAATTACAAGCTATTCAGAAACAAGTGACGGCTCTGGCTTCATACCATGGGATTGCTGTTGCTGAAGATAAACCTGCTGAAACCGCTATTTTAACAACAGATACTCCCGAACTTACTGAAACAGCAAATATTCCAACACCACCCCCTTCAAATAACGCAGTCGCTTTTTCTGGTTCGGACGAATCACAAACGTCTGATATACAGGAAGAAACCGAAAGGACACTTTCTCCGGATGGAGTTGTCATAAATCAGAGCATGATAGATCATTATAACCGTTTCGTAACGTCGGGCCAGTTAAATGATACTTCTTTATCCACAGGAAAAATTGCGGGGATAAATGAATTCGACCGCGACAATTTATTGCGGTTGTGGTATGAATATCTGTATGGAAGGCAAGCGACCGAAGAAGAACAATCGTTCATTGAGAAATCAGATAGTTTGACGGATCAGGGTCCTGCTTATACCGAAACTCAAAAAACGGTTTCCGGTAATCAGGAAAAAGAAATTGGAATTGTTACCGATGAAAATATTGGAAGGCTTGTTCCCACCGATGAGGAAATTATTTATCGGGTACAGATTGCTGCTAACCGGAGTGAATTAACACAAAAGGCATTAAGCAAAATGTACTATGGAAATAAAAATGTTGAAATGCTTAATGAAAATGGTTGGTTTAAGTATTCTGTAGGGGACTTCACATCCTATGAGGAAGCTAACAATTTCAGAAAAGGAAGTGGGATGAACAACGCTTTTGTTGTGGCCTATCGTAAAGGGACACATTTTGCAGAAGGAGCTGAAACCATTGTCACAGAACCTATACAGGCCACATATACTCCGCAAGGTAACAATAGATTGCCTTCGGGATTGCTTTTCAGAATTCAGGTTGCTGCCAGCCGGGTTCCACTCACTATGGGGCAATTAAAACGAATCTATTCCGGAAATTATCCGGTTGAAATGATATTGGAAGACGGATGGTACAAATACCAGTTTATGGGTGTCCGCCTCTATTCAGATGCATTGCAGATTATCAGGAATGTAACATCGAATGGGGTGTTTATTGTGGCCTATGAAAATGGAATAAAAACAGATCTGGCGGAAGCTGTAAAAAAGAACAAGGAACTGGAAAAGCTGGTAAATACACGCGGTAGGAAAGGAACAGTACAGGAAATCGAATTTCATTTGCAATTGGCTGCTTCCAGAGTGGCCATGTCACCGGATGAACTTACCTCCCTATATACAGGTAATGAAACGGTTTCTGTGATTTATGAGGCGGGCTGGTATAAATATCATCTGAAGGCTGGAAATTCAGCTGAAGAAGCTGAGCAATTCAGAAAAACCAGTGGTATTCCGAAGGCATTTATTGTCCCCTATAAAAGAGCAATGAAAATCGATTTGCTTCAGGCAATACAGGAATTAAAATAAAAGCACTAATCATTATTAAACTACCTTGGCTATGAAAATGGATATAAAAAAGATTTCTTGCACCGGCATAAAATTCTTGTTAATTACAGGGGTGCTTTTTAGTTCGTGTGTTTCCCAAAGTAAGGTTAAGCTTTTACAGGACAGGGTTAAAAATCCGGGTACTGAATTTGCCAATTCCAAAAGCACCACTTACCGGTTACAGCCGGGCGATCATTTGTATATCGAAGTATATAGCGTGGATCCGAAAACCAGCAAATTTTTTCAAACCGACTTTCCTGATCTGATGAATCCCACGTATTTATATCTGAAGAGTTACTCGGTGGATGAGTTCGGATATATCAATTTCTCCTTTGTAGACAAAATGTATGTGAAAGGTTTAACCGTTGCTGAGGTGAAAGAACAAATTCAGAAGACCCTGAATGAATATTTCAAGGAATCCAATGCGGTTGTAAAACTGGTTAATTTTGAAGTCTCAGTAATTGGAGAAGTTAATAATCCGGGTAGTTTTACAGTATACAGGGATCAGCTCAACCTTTTCCAGGCTGTGGGACTGGCAGGTGGGTTTAAGGATTTCGGTAATCCCAAAAAAGTGCGATTGGTAAGACAAACGCAAAATGGAAGCAACCTGGTAGTATTGGATTTATCGGATAACAAAATTTTGGAATCGCCTTATTTCTATGTGCAACCCAATGATATCATTTATGTGGAACCATTAAATGCTAAATCATGGGCATATAACCGGTTTCCCTATGAAACATTTCTGGTGCTGATTTCTACAGCCTTCCTGGGATGGAATGTATACCTGAATGCACATTAAGTGTGGATGTTAAGAAAAGATTGAAATGACAGATGAGCGATATTTTGAGGCTGAGGCGGAAGAGTCTATTGATGTCAAAGCATTTTTAATTAAGTGTTTTCAATATTGGTATTTATTTGCGGCATTTACAGTTGCGGCTCTAATCATAGCCATGGTTACAAACCGGTATACTGTTCCGGTTTATAAAGTCACGACGTATCTGCTGATTAAAGATGAAGAAAATCCGCTCGATCCTCAGAATTTCATTGGAGCCTCGTTATATGGAAACCCGTATAAACTTCAGAATGAAATCGGCTTGATTCAATCCAAAGGATTGACAAGAAGAACATTAGAGGAGCTCAATTTTTATACATCCTATTATAAGGATGATCATTTTATTTCCCGGAATCTTTATAATACCGCCCCTTTTGTGGTGGCAATGGACAGTGCATTTGAGCAACCATTAGGCGTGTCCTTCCGTGTGGTTTTTATTAATGATACCTTGATGAAAGTAGATGCGGCTGCTGAAGAGGTCACCTGTTATGATTTCCGCACAAGCATTACAACACGAAGCCTCAATGCATTTGAATTTCATGATACGATTTCTTTTGGATCACTTTGTGGAAATCAGTATTGCCGGTTTCGTATTCTTCCCAATTTTCAATTTCTCAATCAAATCACATCGTTCAAAGATTATTCATTTAAATTCCATAGTCTCAGTGAATTAATTACTTCTTTCCGGATTTCTGAAGTAGAGGCATCGAAGAATTCTTCCATACTGGAATTATCACTGCGCTGTCAAAACGTTCAACAGGGAACAGATTATCTGAATATGTTATCCCGTGTTTTCCTCGCTAAAGGTATCGAGCGGGATGATAAAGTTTCGGTATCTACCCTTGCTTTTATCGATGAACAGTTAAAAGGAATAACCGATTCGTTACGCTTTTCAGAGGATAAGCTGCAACGCTTCCGGGCTGAACGGGGAGTGACCAATATCGACTTTCAGGCACAGCAAACCTACGAGCAAATGGAAGGTTTGCAGGATCAGCAGGCGCAACTTACTGTTAAGTCTAAATACTACAGTTACCTGAAAGAATATCTTACAAAAAATAACCAGGTGAGTAATCTGATTGCGCCTTCTTCAATGGATATCAATGATCCGTTGCTGAACAATCTGATCATTGAACTTACCCGGTTGTACGCTGAGCGTACCGAAATGTCATTTAATACAGTGAAAGATAATCCCTATCTGAGGTCGTTAGAGATGCGGATTTCTGACATAAAGGCCAAATTAATGGAGAACATTGATAACATAGTAAATACTTCGGATATTTCTCTTAAAGAGATTCAAAGACGTATAAGCGCGATGGAATCAACCATGAGCCGACTGCCCGCAAGTCAGCGGGAATTTCTGATTATCGACAGGAAATTCCGTTTTAACGATGCCATATATACCTATCTTCTTACAAAACGAGCCGAGGTACAAATTTCAAAGGCATCCAATATCCCATCCAATGAAATTCTCGATTATGCGTCTGCAGACGATTTTCAACAGGTATCTCCTAATGTAAAGATGAATTATTTGATTGCCCTTTTATTGGGACTGTTTTTACCCGCAGCCTTCATTTATCTGCGCGATTACTTCAGAAACAAAATAAGTGGCAAACAGGAAATACAAAAACTTACAGATATTCCGGTTATCGGCCATATTATGCATAGTTCCTATAAATCGGGACGCGTAATTCATGACTATCCGAACTCTTTAATTGCAGAGTCCTTCCGTTCGCTCCGAACCAATTTCGATTTTTTTATGCCTTCTGAAGGCAAACAGGTTGTGTTAATTACGTCTATTATCAAAGGGGAAGGTAAAAGTTTTACCTCGGTGAATCTGGGATCTGTTTTTGCACAAGGAAGAAAAAAGGTAGTCATTATTGACTTCGATCTACGGAAATCAAAAATTAAACAATATCTCGACATTGAAGCCAATACGGGGTTGAGTCTTTATCTGAGTAATCATGCGGCACTGAAAGATATCATATTTCCTTCGGGTATAGAAAATCTCGACGTGATTCCATCGGGACCCATACCGCCAAATCCACTGGAGCTTATTTCAGGTGAAAATACCGAAACCCTTTTCAGGGAACTCAAGAAGCAGTATGATATCATTATTATTGATTCCCCTCCTGTTGCACTTGTATCTGACGGTCTATTGCTGATCAAATATGCTGATACCAGGGTAATTGTTGTTCGGCAAAATTATACACCCCGAAACCTGTTTACTTCCGTGCTTCAGGATTTTGAAAGACGTGAAGTGAAATCATTACACATTGTTCTGAACGATGAAAGGGAAGGATTCAATGGATATGGATATGGCTATGGATACGGATACGGATATGGATACGGACATGAAGATAAATCCACATTCAGAAAAAAAATAAGCAGCTTTTTTAAATCAAGGGGTGAGTAACAACTCCGAAAAATCAGGAACTTCTGGTAAGAACGAATAATTGCGACTGGTAATATTAATCAGGCAGCAGTAATGTTTGACACCATTAGTAATGAGCATGTATGAGGCCTTATGGCGGTTGTTGTAACGTCCGGCCTGGTCAAAAACCTGTTGGTTAATTTCCATTCCGGGGGCTTTGCATTCAATGATCATGATCGGATGGCCGCTTTTATTGTATACCAGCAGATCGTAGCGCTGACGGTTCCGGTTTTGGCTAAACCCTTTTTCAACCGATATGAGCAACCTGGGAAAATGTTTTTCTGTTACCAGATAATTTACCATGTGCTGACGCACCCATTCTTCAGGTGTTAATAATACAAAACGGCGCCTAATTTCGTCAAAAATATATTTTTTCCCCTTTTCTTCTTTTAACCTGAAAGAATATGTTGGTAAATTTAACGGTTCCATTGTGAGGGTTTACATTCGTAAATATAAGTATTTGACTAACTTTTCCACTATATAGCATGACATTTGAATCTATAATGGCTGAACTCAAGGCTGCGCAATATAAGCCTGTTTATTTTCTCATGGGAGAAGAACCTTTTTTCATTGATGCTATTACTGACTATTTGATATCTCACGTGCTGCCCGAAACGGAAAAGGCCTTTAATCAACTCATCTTATACGGCAGGGACACCGATATGGGTACAATTATTTCTTCGGCCCGGAAATATCCTATGATGTCTTCCCGGCAGCTCATTGTGGTTCGGGAGGCTCAGCAGATCAAAAATATGGAAGGACTCGAAAGCTATTTATCAGCCCCACAAACTACAACGGTTCTCGTTTTTGCCTATAAATATAAGAAATTAGATAAGCGGACAAAGCTGGCAAAGGCGCTGGGTGAAAAAAGCGTGTTTTTTGATTCCGAACTGATCCGTGAGGATAAAGTACCGGCATGGATTATGGATCATATGAGTGTACTGGGTTATCAGATTGAAATGAAAGCTGCATCCCTGTTGGTGGAGTTTCTGGGGAATGATCTGGGTAAAATCAGCAAGGAACTGGAAAAGTTGATTCTCGTACTCGAAGGAGGAAACAAAAGAATCAATGCCGATATTATTGAGAAAAATATAGGTATCAGCAAGGATTTCAACAATTTTGAATTAAACCGGGCATTGGCTTCACGTGATGTTGCTAAAGCCAACCGTATTATCCGTTATTTTGCAAATAATCCTAAAAACAATCCTTTCGTGGTTACCATCTCTTCGTTGTTTTTTTACTTTACAAAACTGCTGATGTATCACAGTGTGAGCAATAGCAGCAAGGAAAGTATCGCTCAGGAACTGGGCATACGTCCCTTTTTTGTGGCTGAATATCAGCAGGCGGCCCGCGTTTTTTCTCCATCCAAAACAAGGCATATTATTTCTATTTTAAGGGAATATGACATGAAAGCCAAAGGCGGATCACCCGCATCGGAGGGCGATCTGATGAAAGAACTGGTTTATAAAATATTACATTAAAACGACTGATTTATGATGACGTATATATTGGTAGCCCTTACCGCCCTTGTTTCAATTCCTGCGTTCAGCAACAATGAATGGTTCCTGAAAATGCAATTCAATGCATACCAAATAGTTCATCGGAAAGAATATTACCGGATGATTACACACGGATTGTTGCATTCGAACTGGATGCACCTCATCGTAAATATGCTGGTATTGATATTCTTTGGTCCGAATGTGGAAAAATACCTTAGTGCTATTCTTAGTCCCGGTTTACAGCCCTGGAGCCATCTCGTTTATGTGCTGTTTTACTTTGGAGCAATGATCATTGCATCACTTACCAGCCTTTTCAGGCATAAAGATGATCCCTGGTATAATGCAGTAGGAGCATCCGGAGCGGTTTCTGCGGTGCTTTTTTTATTCATTTTCATGAATCCCTGGGAGCTTTTGTATTTGTACGGAGTGATTCCCATCCCCGGGATTATATCCGGTGTTTTATATCTGATTTATTCTCATTATATGAGCCGGAAAGGAACGGACCAGATCAATCATGACGCCCATATCTCTGGCGCTATTTTTGGTTTTGTTTTTCCCTTGATCATTAATTACCGGTTGATTTTTTACTTTATGGATCAGTTGCTTTCCAGATAATTCATCTCTATGCGTGACTATATCTGTTTCAACGGAGATTTTATTAAAGCCGGTGAATGCATTTTTAATCACCATTCCTTTCCATTTCTTCAATCGGTATCGCTAACCGAAACCATCCGGTGCATAGCAACTGAACCGTTGTTTCTTGAAATGCATCTGGAGCGTCTGAAAAAAAACCTCCTGATATTGGGAACCTCAACCCCTGCTTCCTTTAATAACGATAATATCAGGGGATTCATAAACAGGCTACTGAATAAGAATCGGATATATGGTGGCGCACAAGTGAAAATAACAGTGGCTGTCTCCGACAGAACAGGCATACCCTTTACTTTTCTTATAGATGGGGAAAGACTCGAAGAAAAGTCCTACAGGTTAAATGAAAAGGGACTGTGCATTGACGTTTACGAATCGATCCAAAAACCTACGGGGTTATTATCGGGTATTCGCTATGCAGATCCTTTTTACCAATTTATTGAGCAAGAGATTCTTAAAACCGGACTGGATGATCTGGTGATCCTCAATACATCAAACCGCATCGTAGAATGTTCCCGTTCCAATATTTTTCTGGTAAGCGGAAAGATGGTTTTCACTCCGGGCTTGTCGCAAGGCTGTATTGAAGGGGTAATGCGTAAAGTAATAATAAAATTACTGTCCTCAATGGATTATACCATTCATGATGCCAGCAGTCTTACCTCTGCTGCATTGGTTGATGCAGAAGAGGTATTTCTGTCAAATACCATTGAAGGTATCCGTTGGGTTTCAGCTTATAAGCAGATCCGGTATTTTAATAAAACCTCTAAACTATTGCTGGATCGGATAAACGAGTATGTACAAGCTTAGTTCATCTGCGGATTTTCAGGGAAGTTTGACCACATTTGAAACTTCTTGCCCAGTCGATGCAGCGTTTTATTCCAAAAATATTTACTCATGGGAGTCATAATTTCAGTGGAACCGATATCAGCCACCACCCAGGCATTGTCGTTCAACTCATCTTCGAGCTGATTTGCCTGCCAACCGCTGTATCCTAAAAAGAACCGTATATTTTCATTGTTAAGACTTCGTGATTCTAACAATCTTTTTATCACTTCATATTCGCCACCCCAGTAAACGTTGTCCATCACCTTAACACTTCCGGGTATGATATCGCCAAGCGTATGTAAATAGTGCAGCGTATTTGTCTGTACAGGCCCACCCAGTGAAACTACTGAGTTTATTGGAGGAAATTCAGCCATGATTTCATTCACTTTCATGTTGATGGGCTTATTGAGAACAAAGCCCACTGTTCCTTCTGCATTATGTTCGGTGATCAGTACGATCGAACGTTTAAAATAATTGTCCATCAGAAAGGGTTCAGATATGAGAATCCTGCCCTTCTGTGGAAGAAGTGTGTTCTCTGTCTGAAAAAAATCATAATGGATTTGCATAACCTGTTGTTTATAAAATTCCTAATCAAAATCCGTTCCAATTCAAAGACAACATTGCATCAAGATGATTGCACACAACCTGCAGATCCTTTTTTTTATAATTAACGCAAAAATGGCAGATTTATGTTACGTGAAACCAACTTGAAAAGTGTCTTATACATGGCAGCAAAACAATTTAATTTCGAATAAGGTTTAATTTTAGGTTTATTATTAAAGAGGGGCCCCTAAAGCCCCTCTTTTTTATTGGGCAATGTATGCCCTTTAGCAATCTGTTTATTGATGATGATCAGGCGTTGTTTATCCGGTTCCAGTCGGGCCTGATTTTTCCGGGTTTCAGTTTTAAAGGTCGTAATTTCCTGTATTGCATTCTTTCTTCACAGTGCGGACACCGGAGTCCAAGACGTATCATATTTTTGTTTTTGCCTACCTCAGTTTCAGGGAAATCTCTTTTAAAAACAAATATGTTAATTCCCAGGAATAACAAGCAAATAGCAACTATGACAGCGGATATAATAATCAATTCAAGCATGATGTTTCATTTTGTACAAAAGTAAAACAAAAGACGGGCCAAATAGATGGGTTGGGTTGATAAAATTTAAGAACATTCCTACCCGTGTGCTGTTGTTTATTTGATACGATGTTTTTACTATGATCAAATCAGGCATACTCACAGAGCAACTTCCCGGTATAAACACTCCTGCTGCAGAAGAGATAATCAATGATTACCGTATAGCAATAATGAGCCGGCAATGCAGCATTACAGGCAGAAAAGAAGTATTAACCGGGAAAGCGAAATTTGGAATTTTTGGGGATGGAAAAGAAATAGCGCAAATTGCATATGCCCGTCAGTTTAAAGAAGGCGACTGGCGTTCAGGATATTATCGCGACCAGACTTTTTTAATGGCCGCAGGATTGCTTACTCCAAAACAATTGTTCGCACAGCTTTATGGAACAACGGAAAATGAATTGAATCCCGGTAATGGCGGACGGTCGTTCAACAACCATTTTGCCACCCCCAATTTTTCAAAAGAAGGGAAATGGCTCGACCTTACCAACCAAAAGAATTCAGCTGCCGATTTATCCCCTACAGCTTCCCACCTGCCCAGGTTACTGGGTCTTGCCCTGGCCTCGAAACTTTGCCGGGCGAATCCTGAGGTATCGCAATTTAAAGGTATCAGCAGGGGAGGGAATGAAGTGGCTTTTGGAACCATTGGTGATGCCAGCACTTCTGAAGGTTACTTTTTTGAAATGATCAATGCTGCGGGAGTTCTGCAGATTCCACTAGCTATTGCCGTTTGGGATGATGGGTATGGAATATCTGTTCCTGTTGCCATGCAAACCGTAAAGTCGAGTATTTCGCAGGTTCTAAAAGGTTTTGAGAAAACAAACCACCAAAATGGCATCCGGATTTATGAATGTAAAGGGTGGGATTATCCTGCACTGAACAAAATATTTGCTGAAGGAATTTCAGCATGCCGTTCGGAACATGTTCCGGTACTTTTCCATATTACCGAAGTCACGCAACCTTCCGGACATTCCACTTCAGGAAGTCATGAACGCTATAAAAGCGTTGAACGTCTTGCATGGGAGGCGGATCATGATTGCATTACCCGCATGGAAGAATGGATGTTGGATAATGGCATTGCCACAAAAAATCAGCTGGCCAAAATTCAAAAGACGGTTCAGGAGTTTGTAGATAAAAGCCGCCAGGAAGCGTGGGAAGATTATCAGCTGGATATTCTGAAACAAAAGGCATCCCTGCTTTCCATCATAAACGAACGGTCGTGTACCTGCAAAAGAGAGGGTGTTGACAAAATCGCACTTTTTGCAGGCAACCTCAGGCAAATCACACAACCCATTCGTAAAGACAATCTGAGCACAGCCAAAAAAATTCTGAGTTATATATGTCCGGATTGTCCCCAAAGGGAAGTCCTGGGTGAGAACCTGAAACAATGGATAAATGTTCACCAGGCTGAAGGCTTCGACAAATACAGTGCTTCATTATACAATGAAACCGAGTCATCAGTACTGAATGTGAAACCGGTGCCGCCTGTATATTCTGAAGATTCTCCTCTGGTAACAGGCAGGGAAGTCATCCGGAATAATTTTGATGCCCTGTTTGCCAAATATCCTTTATTGGTAGCATTTGGAGAAGATGTAGGAAATATTGGAGGAGTCAATCAAACGTATGAAGGATTGCAAACCAGGCATGGCAGCCACCGGATATTTGATACCGGTATTCGCGAAGCTTCTATTATAGGGAAAGGAATTGGTCTTGCTTTAAGAGGATTCCGCCCTGTTGCAGAAATTCAGTACCTCGACTATTTACTATATGGCCTTGAACTTCTCAGTGATGATGTGGCCACAGCACAATGGAGAACATCCGGAAATCAATGCATCCCGCTTATTGTCAGTACCCGGGGTCATCGTCTCGAAGGAATCTGGCATTCCGGATCACCTTTGGGAATGCTGGTTAATGCCTTGCGGGGAATGTATATCTGCGTGCCCAGAAATATGACACAGGCTGCAGGCTTTTATAATACCTTAATGGAGGGGTATGATCCGGCACTGGTAATAGAGCCCTTAAATGCTTACCGGCTAAAGGAAGTTATGCCTGACAATCCGGGGGCATATAAGGTACCTCTGGGAATTTCAGAAATCCTGGAAGAAGGTTCGGATATCACCCTGGTGACTTACGGCTCTTGCGTGCGGATCGCACATGATGCTGTAATGCATTTACGCGATTTGAATATTCGCGTAGAACTCATTGATGTTCAAACGCTCATCCCTTTTGATCTGGAAGAACAAATTCTGAAATCCGTAATGAAAACCGGCAGGATCATCTTTTTTGATGAGGATGTACCCGGAGGAGCCAGCGCCTATATGATGCATCAGGTATTGGAAGTGCAGTGTGCATGGAAATATTTAAAGGCGCAACCCAAAACACTAACCGGAAAAGACCACCGTCCTGCGTATACCACGGACGGAGATTATTTTTCGAACCCCAGTGCAGAGGATGTGATGGAGGCGGTGAT
The DNA here is from genome assembly GCA_963733535.1 of uncultured Bacteroidota bacterium. Taxonomy (GTDB): domain Bacteria; phylum Bacteroidota; class Bacteroidia; order Bacteroidales; family UBA10428; genus UBA5072. Next base: position 403,832 of record CAVTDR010000008.1, on the reverse strand, counting down.
GGCGATGATGGGGGGCCGGTAATCGGTGATCGGTGATCGGTAATCGGTAATTGGTATGTAAGGACACACGATCGTGTGTCCCTACATTATAATTTTTCTTCCAAAAAGGACTTTAATTCTCCGTATTCATGAATCACCGGGAATTGGGGGAAGTCGTTTATGACATTCTGGGGAGGACGGAACAGAATGCCCAGATCCGCTTCCTTAAGCATATTGATATCGTTATAGGAATCGCCGAAAGCAATTACTTCAAAATTCATGCTTTTGAGGGCCACTATGGTTTCTCTTTTGGCGTTTTTTTGCCGCAAATTATAACCGGTAATCATACCGTGACCATTCACTTCGAGCGAGTGGCAGAACAGGGTAGGCCGGTCGAGCTGATCCATGAGCGGATCGGCAAATTCAACAAAAGTATCGGAAACAACAATAAAACGGGTTACTCTTTTCAACCAGTTAATCATATCCAAGGCACCATGCAATGGCCGGATTGTGGCAATTACCCGCTGAATATCCAATAAGGTCAGATTTTTTTCTTTAAGAATTTTGAGCCTGTATTGCATCAGTTCATCATAATCCTTAATATCCCGGGTTGTTAAACGGAGTTCAGATATGCCGGTTTTCTCCGCAACATTGATCCATACCTCAGGAACCCATACTCCTTCCAGATCGGAACATACTGCGTGAAGTTTCTTCATAATTAAATCATTAAGGCGCGAATATAGGAAAAATTAATACCTGCGCATCAGATATTCTTTAAATTGCTCGTAGCTGTTACCGATTTTATCATACGATTCATCCAGCTTATCCATTCCTTCTAGTGATGGAGGTAAAACGGGATCTATATTCAGCAGATTCCGGATGGCCTCTGGAAATTTTGCCGGATGTGCAGTTTCAAACATAACTGTTAAAGCGGATTTCTCACCGGGGAATTGACCCAGATATTTCTGAAGTCCCATCCATCCGGCTGCGCCATGTGGCTCCAGAATGATCTTATATTTCTTATATACTTCCTTAATCGCATCGGTGGTTTCTGTATCACGGACACTCACAGCGAAAATATCTTCATGCAATTTCCGTGTATCCGGTTCCTTTGTAATGTTTCCCTTTTCATCCATTATACCTCCGTATAAAGCAATTACACGGGCCATATTGCTTGGATGGCCTACATTCATGGCACTGGATATACAATTTCTGGAAGGAGCTATCGTATTGTAGGTTCCCGTTTTTAAATATACCGGAACTTCATCGTTTTCGTTCGTGGCAATGATAAACTTCCGTACCGGCAACCCCATTTTTTTAGCCAGCAATCCCCCCATCATATTTCCAAAATTACCCGAAGGGATCGAAAAGGTAATGGGTTCCCTGTTTTCGGCAAGTTGCGACCATGCGAAGAAATAATAAATCGATTGGGGAACCAGCCTGCCGATATTGATAGAGTTGGCGGAAGAAAGATGAAGCCGTTCCAGATCTTTATCCACAAAGGCTTGTTTTACCAGGGCCTGACAATCATCGAATTTACCATTCAATGAAACAATCTGAATATTCTTTTTCAACGTGGTCATCTGTTTACGTTGCCGGGCGGTTACCTCATTTTCAGGAAAAAGAATAACGACTTTGATGTTGTCAAGTCCATAGAAGGCGTTCGCAATGGCACTGCCTGTGTCGCCTGATGTAGCAGTCAGAATCAACATTTTCTGATTCTTCTTCTGAAGATGGTATTGCATCAACCGGCCCATCATACGTGCGGCAAAATCCTTAAAAGAGGCTGTGGGCCCTTGATCGAGCCGCATAATATAATTCCGGTCGCTGACCTGTTCCAGTGGCACCGGGAAATTATAAGCTTCCCGGGCAATCCGTTCAATCTCATTGTCCGGTATATCGTTTTGCAGCATATTCCGGGCTACAATAAAAGCGATCTCATGGTAAGGCTTATGATGTAAGCTCTGAATTATTTGCGGATCAAGAACAGGTATGTGGTCGGGCATATATAACCCTTTATCGGGAGCAAGACCTTTGAGCATTGCCTCACCAAAATTTACAGGTTCTGCCTTCCCATTTGTGGAATAATAGCGGATCGGATCAGATATCATAATAAGCGGAAAATTAATTGAGTGTTTGAAGCAGTTCGAAATTTTTTTCTTTAAAATCTTTAAGAGATGCTATTTTCAAATCAGCAAAATCGAATCGCGTGGAAGCAAAATCGAGACTGTCGGGTACCGCTACAAGTTTCATTCGCGCCGCTTTGGCAGCAATAGCACCATTAAATGAATCTTCAAATGCCAGGCAGCTGACAGGCTCTATTCCCAATTTCCGGGCTGCGCCAAGATATACTGCAGGATGTGGTTTTCCAAATTCTTCGTTTTCTGAAGAACCGATTATTTTGAAATATTCAAACAGGTGAAATTTTTTTAAGGCTGTGGTGATTAATTTTAAAGGCGACGAAGAAGAAACCGCAATAGGTATTTTCTTATCTACCAGCAATTGCAATACATCCAAAAAGCCCTCTTTGAGATCGGCCTGCTCAAATATCAGTGTTTGCATCGTTTCCATCATTTCCTTATAAACCTGAAAGGTACTTTTACCAGTCCATTGATGGATTTTTTGCCAGTATTGTATCGTATCCTGAGCGTTTAATCCTGTTGTATGCCTGCACAGTTCAGGGGTCAGATGTACACCAACCGATTTGAAAATATGAATTTCTGTTTGAACCCATAAAGGTTCGGAATCAATAATAATGCCGTCAAAATCAAAAATTATTCCTTTAATCATTCGTTCTTTTAATTATACATTCGCTACTCTGATTATATCTGCAAAGACTCCCGCAGCGGTAACATCTGCACCGGCACCGTATCCTCTGATTACCATGGGTTGCTCATGGTATCTAAGGGTAGTAATAAGGATAATGTTGTTGCTTCCTTCAAGCGGATAGGCTGGATGTGTGATGTCCACTTCCATTAGTGAAATTTTTGCTTTGTCCCCTTCGAGATGAGCCACAAAACGCAACTTTTTATTTTCCAAAGCCAGTCTTTCCCTCCTTTTTTCAAATTCATCATCCAACTGTTTTACAGTAATCCAGAAATCATCCAAACTTCCTTTAAAACACTCCGGGGGTAAAAATGGCACAATTTCAATATCTGTGCCTTCCAGAGGATATCCTGATTCACGGGCCAAAATGATAAGTTTCCGTCTCACATCAATACCACTAAGGTCTATTCTGGGATCCGGTTCAGCAAATCCGGCATCCATCGACATTTTTATAGCAGTGCTCAGTGGAATATCCTTACTGATGGTATTAAAAATAAAATTCAATGTACCTGAAAGAACAGCCTCAAGCTTGATAATTTTGTCGCCACTCCGGATCAGGTCGTTGAGGGTGCTGATTATCGGCAAACCGGCTCCTACATTTGTTTCGTACATGAATTTGATATTCTTCAGCCGGGCGGTTTTCTTCAGGTCGCTGTATACGCTATACTCCGAAGAGCAGGCAATTTTATTGGAGGTAACTACTGAAACAAATGAATTCAATACTTTTCCGTAGGTGGCAGCAATATCCTCATCAGCAGTACAATCGATGAAAACGCTGTTTCTTAAATTGAGATATTGCATTTTTTGAATGAAAAGTCCTATATCTGCTTTTTCACCTTGTTTATCCATTTCTTCACGGTATGTAGCCAGATTAATGCCTTCCGGATTGAGCAGCATGACTTTAGAGCGACAGATACCAATTACATTTACCTTCAGATGATGGTCGTTCAATAGTACCTCTTGTTGGTTCATGATTTGTTTCAGCAAATTCCCTCCCACGGTTCCGGTCCCCACAAGATACAAATGCAATTCGCGGTAATGCGAGAGGAAAAATCCTTCATGAATTACATTGAGTGCTTTATTCAGACTTTCTTTCCGGATTACTACCGAAATGTTCAGTTCTGAAGATCCCTGGGCTGTAGCAATTACGCTGATTCCGTTTCTCCCCAGGGCAGTGAATAAAATGGCAGAAATACCCGGGGTATTTTTCATTTGTTCTCCCACAATGGCAATAACAGAGAGTTCCTTTTCGATAATGATATTCAGCTCATTTCTGATTTTTATCTCTGTTTCGAATTCCATTTCAAGTGCTTTTAAGGCACGAACCGAATCAAGCGGACTTAGCGCAAAAGATATGGAATACTCCGAAGATGCTTGTGTAATAAGAATGATGTTCACATTTGTACGGGCGAGTGCTCCGAACAACCGTGAGGAAGTTCCTCTCACGCCTACCATTCCCGGACCCTGCAACGTAATGAGATCAATATCATCAACAGAAGAGATTCCCTTAATCAGAGAAGAACCGGGACTTCCAGAAACTTTTGAAATCAATGTCCCCTTTCCGTCGGGATTGAAAATATTTTTTATGACTACGTCAATATTCTTTTTGTATATGGGATGGATGGTGGGTGTATATACTACTTCTGCGCCAAAGTGCGATAATTCCATGGCTTCTGCATAGCTGAGATACTCAATAGCAAGGGCTTTTTTTACCTTTTTCGGATCCGCAGTCATAAAACCATCCACATTTGTCCAGATTTGCAACTGATCTACTTCCAGTGCTGCAGATATTATTGACGCTGTATAGTCCGATCCGCCCCGACCTAGTGTGGTGGTCACATTATGCTCGCTGCTGGCAATAAATCCGGGAATAACTCCGGTTTTTTTATACCGGTTGAACTGGGCGCGAATAAGTCGGTTGGTCAACGGGAAATTCACATGCGCATTTCCATAATAATCATCCGTTTTAATCAATGCTTTGGCATCTATTACTTCAGCATTATTGATAATACGGCTGAGAATAAAGGATGACATCAACTCGCCAAAACTGAGTATTTTGTCCTGAATCTTAGGGGTGAGATCATTCAACTGGTAAACCCCGTTAATAATACTGATCAGATCCTTTAAATACGTATTAATCCGGTTTAGCACCGCAGTCCGTGTGGGTTCTTCGAGTAATGCCTGAATAATATCAATATGCTTTGCTTCAATTTCATTATGAAGGCGGAAAAAATTTTTATCTCTTTCGGCAGCCAGCCTGGACAATTCAAGCAATTTGTCTGTAATACCATGAAAAGCCGAAACAACAACAATCACTGGCTCTGACTGTGATTCGATCACTTCCTTTACTTTCAGGATATTCTCAACGGAGTCAATGGCGTAACCGCCAAATTTCAGTACTTTCATAGTCCGGAGATATTTAGGGGTACAAGAGGCTAAAAATACTACAGAAATGGGGATTTAACAAATCAGATATAAAGTTGTTAACAGAATCTAACGGTTGAAACGCAACCCTCTGCTAATATCTTCCCTCTATAAATAAACACCCATTATGAAAACCATTCCAACTCTTCTAATTGTAATCCTCGCATTTGTATCAGGTTGCGAAAAAGATAGTAAAAATAATAGCCAGGCAGTCAATCTGCAAAATCCGATTGAGGAATTAGACTGGCTGGCTCAAATGAAAGCCAATTTGCCGGGCGAACCTTGTCCATATGCATTGGCCATGGCCAAATATAATTCGGATACCGTTTTTTATAGTGTAATGGTTGGGCCAGCCTGTGATGCGGTATTTGGTATCATTCTGTATAACCGCGAAGGTGTTCAAATTAAAGAGTATCACATGGGAGAAGAGGAAGCTTTTGGAAATGAAGTTGAGTTTATTGCTTTTTTGTAGCAGGGGACTGGGCGTCTAACACCTTTCTTACAGAACCGTGCTGAAGTAACAGGGTTTGTGCCTGTTCATAATCAAGCGAAAGTTCTTCCATAATCATCCTCGTTCCTCTTTTAATCAGCTTTTTATTGGTAAGCTGCATGTTTACCATTTTATTCCCCTGAACTTTGCCCAGCTTGATCATTACCGTTGTTGAAATGATATTTAAAACCATCTTTTGCGCAGTGCCCGATTTCATCCGGGTACTGCCGGTAATGAATTCCGGCCCGGTTATGATTTCAATCGGGTAATCGCAAACTTTGGATAAACTCGATCCGGGATTGCAGGTGATACAGCCGGTGAGAATATTGTTTTCTCTGGCTTTCTGAATACCATGTACAACATAAGGTGTGGTGCCTGATGAAGCAACACCTATTACTGTATCCAATGCATGAATATGGTGCTGGTTCAATTCGTCCCAGGCACTTTTTTCGTCATCTTCCGCATTTTCCACAGATTTTCTCAATGCACGGTCTCCGCCGGCAATAAGTCCAATAATCAATAAATCGGGCACTCCAAATGTAGGAGGAATCTCTGAAGCATCAAGCACTCCAAGCCTTCCGCTGGTTCCTGCTCCCAGATAAAATAATCGTCCTCCCTGGCGCATCCGTTCAATAATTAAAGCGGTGAGGATTTCAATTTGAGGTAGTACTTTGCGGACTGCCTTATGAACCCGGGAATCCTCCTTGTTGATACCGGAAATAATTTCCAAAACCGATTTTTCTTCCAGGTTGGTATACAGCGAATCGGATTCGGTTATGCTTGTCTCGCGAATATCTGCCGGATTATATACCATGATGTCAGGATAAATGATAGCGGATGAGTCCCTCGTTCGGCGAAGCAGTTATAATGCCGGTTTCATATCCAAGGCTTGCGGCGGTTTCTTTCAAAATTTCCTGAAAATTAAAGGCAATACTTCCCGTAAAATGAACGGGCCTGGTTTCGGCTTCAGGATATTGTCTGATATTTCTATTGAAAAAATCGGCGAACCCTGAAGTTACAATATTGCGAATGGTTTCTTCGCCAATGTGCTCCTGGATAAAAAGGGTGAATTGTGCCAGAAATCGATTGGGGAAGGGCTTTTTATATACTTTTTCAATGATTTCATGCGCAGTATATGCATAGCGATTAAAAAAAGCAGCAGTGATATCAGCAGGTAACTGGTTTTTCAATAAGTCAGCAACCAGTTTTTTCCCCAGAACCGCACCACTTCCTTCGTCTCCTAACATAAAACCAAGGGGCGAAACATGTCGTACAATTTCTGATCCATTGTAATAACACGAATTGGAGCCTGTTCCCAGTATACAGGCGATACCTGCACTGCGCTGGCAAAGTGCGCGGGCGGCGGCAATCAAATCGCTTTCGACTTCAACACAGTTGCATTGAAAATACTGTTGCAGCGCATGGATGACGATAGAATTTACGGATGGATTGATGCAACCGGCACCATAAAAATAGATGCGTTCAGGAATCAAGCCGGGTTTGAATTCTTCATTCAGCAAACTTAAAATGCTTTCTTCTGTTTGATAAAGTGGATTTATGCCTGAAGTAGTTATGGATTCTGCCTGCCGGCTTATTTCATCAACCAGGTTCCAGGTAGTATTTGTGGATCCGCTGTCAGCGATAATTATCATTGCAATAGAAAATACGGTAACGGGTGAAGTATTTACCAAAGATAACATCTTGGTTAGCATAATTTCCAACAAAGTTCAGCTAAAGTTGCTATTTTTATCATCATTGAATGTGTTCAGAATGATATCCGTAAAAAAAGCTTTCCAGGTTGCAGGGATCAGGAATATTCTGCTGGTCGTTTTGCTGATTCCGGTTTTTGGGCAACTTAATGCACAAAGCCGGAACGAAAGCCGGTTTGAAAAGCGACTTTTAAAACGATCGTCCTTTATTGCCGAATATTTAGGCGAATGGAAGCATTTGGGACTTCTGAAAGTTGACAGCATTGCAATGGATAAAAACGGCGAACAAATTCATTACTACCTCAGCAATGTTTTCTCTCAGATTCCGGCACGGCAGGAATGGATTGATGCATTGCGGGCAGGCGTGAGAGCATCTTTGAAAAAGTCAGTTCGTAAGTATAAAGTACTTTTCTATTCGAATGGCCGTTTGCTCGAAGAATATGTGCCAAATGCCTTCAGAAACGATTCAATCCATTTCGATAAATACCGAATATACACCCCTGTTATAGCACACCCCTGGATTAAAAGGGATAATTCACCCTTTTTTCCTTCAGGATTACAGGGGAAGCACATTGCAATATGGCCCAGTCACGGATTGTATTTTGATCAGGCTACCGACGGTTGGCGGTGGCAGCGCGCTCGTCTATGGCAGACAGTAGAAGATATATTTCCATGGTCATTTACTACGCGGTACCTGGTTCCCATGCTGGAGCAATCGGGAGCAGTGGTTTCCTTACCCAGGGAAAGAGATACACAAATTCATGAGGTTATTGTAGATGAAGATGGTTCAATCGGTAATTCGCGGTTGGAATGGGAAAATGGGAAAAAACAATGGATCCTGCAATCCCCGGGATTTATGAAAGCGGATACCTTATTTCCCGGCCAAAATCCATTCCGGCTCGGAACAAGTCGCGTTTACCCGATTCTCCCTGGGGATACTGCCTCTGTCCGATATATTCCGGAAATACCTGAAACCGGAGACTATGCTGTTTATGTATCCTATTCCAAAGGAAACCCCTGCAACAGTTCCGCACGGTATGAGGTTCATTATTCAGGAGGTGTAAAAAAGTATACAGTAAATCAGTGTATGGGCGCTGGTACATGGCTGTATATGGGCACATTCAGGTTTGAAAAAGGAATCCATCCGGAACGCGGATCTGTTAATTTATATAGTGATGAGCCGGGTGTTCTTTCTGCCGATGCCGTTCGGTTTGGCGGTGGCATGGGAAATATAGCACGCAGGCCTGCTCTGTCTGAATCTCCTTACCTGTTGAGCAACAAGCCCCGATGGATGGAGGGTTCAAGATATTTTCTGCAGTACGCAGGAATGCCTGACACACTGGTTTATGGTTTAAACAAGGGTGTCAATGATTATAACGACGATTATATGTCGCGACCCGAATGGGTCAACTATATGGTTGGAAATGCCCGGCCACAGTATTCACAGCGGTATACTATGGGACTCGATATCCCGGTAGATATAGCTATTGCCCTGCATACCGATGCCGGTGTTACCCAAAATGATTCTGTCATTGGTACATTGAGCATTTTCAGTACCATCAGAAACGGTGGTAAATTCCCGGATGGCAAATCCAAACTGGCAAGTCGCGATTTGGCAGATGTCATTCAGACGCAGGTGGTTGAAGATTTACGAAATCAGGTGAATCCGCAATGGATCCGAAGGGGACTTTGGGACCGTGAGTATTCTGAGGCATGGCGACCCGTTGTTCCGGCAATGATGCTTGAAATGCTGTCGCATCAAAACCTGGCTGATATGCAGTATGGGTTGGATCCCCGGTTCCAATTTTTGGCCTCAAGAGCCATTTATAAAGGAATTGTAAAATACTTTGCTGCGTCGGATAAGAAATATATAGTACAACCATTACCGCCCGATCATATGGAAATACATATCATCGGGGATAAACGCATCCGCATAAGCTGGCAACCGGTTGCAGATCCACTGGAATCGTCTGCCACTCCATTGTCTTATATCGTTTACAGGCGTACCGAAAATGAAGGATTCGATAATGGCATACAAATACAAGATACATTCATGATGGCGGATTTACCGGCATGGAATACGCTATATAGTTTTAAAGTTACCGCAGTGAATAAGGGGGGTGAAAGTATGTCGGGGGAAACCCTGTCAGTTGCAATAGTGCCCGGCTCAGCAAAACCCGTACTGGTGGTAAATGCATTTGACCGTGTTTGTGCTCCTGTCTTTTTTGATAAAGGCGATATGGCGGGAATTGCATGGTGGGAAGATGAGGGTGTTCCACATGGTAATGATTACAGTTTCTCCGGATTTCAGTTTAATTTTTTCAGAAATTCCAATTGGATATCAGATGATAATCAGGGATGGGGCGCAAGTTATGCCGATATGGAAGCCAGTCCTGTAATTGGAAATACATTTGATTTTCCCAGTGTCCATGGAAAAGCATTGCTGAAAGCCGGCTATTCATTTACTTCAATGAGTGATGAGTCGTTTGAGAATGCACGAATATCCGGACATCACTATGCCGCAATAGATATCATTTTTGGAGAAGAACGGGGTACCCTTCCGCTCAGTAAAAAAGGTGGTAAAGAATTCCGGATATTTACGCCCCAAATGCAACAGTCCCTTCGTGATTTTTTAAATTCAGGCGGTAGTCTGTTTATCTCGGGTGCATATATCGGTACGGATATGGAGGAAAATGCAGACTCGTCCTCCATTCATTTTGCCTCGGATATGCTGCATTTTACATGGGTTACCAATCACGCTACCCGGATAGGGTTGGTACATGCAACATATGATGCCATTAAAATATTTCCGGATACACTGAAATTCAATATGGAATGGGGAAAGCCCATATACAGGGTTGAAGCTCCGGATGCAATTGATATTGCAGGAAAGGGGGCTTTCCGGATATACAGGTATGTTTCTGGCAATACAACAGCAGGAGTGGCATACCAGGGTAAATATAAATCTGTGGTATTGGGGTTCCCGTTTGAAACGATTTCTGAAGAACAACAGACCCTATTTATGAAGAACCTGATGCAGTTCTTTACAAACACTACCGGGTCATATCATCCCGAATCGGTTATTGATTAAATGAAAAACAATGGATGCGCTTATTACTATATTCTTACCCTGCGGACAAGCTGATGAAATTACCCAGACTGTTCATGAATTCAAACAATGTGGTATTCCAATTAAGATTGTAGTATTGGAAACGGCAGATCCTGGAATTTCTATTCCCGACGGGGTTACCCGTTTACAGATAACCCACCTTTTCTCTACAGAAACCATCAAAAAAATCGCACATTCCCTGAATACGCGCTTTGCCTTATTGATCAATAAAAGCACTCCTATAAAACCAGGGGCATATGCCCTGCAGCGATTTTTGCAGGTGGCTTTAGATACAGGGGCCGGATTGCTCTATTCGGATTACCATGCCATGATAAACGGGTTGAAGAAAGCAGTCCCTGTGATTGAATATCAGATGGGAAGTTTGAGGGATGATTTCAATTTTGGTTCGATCTTGTTTTACGATTCTGCAGCTTTGAAAAATGCCGCAGCGCGCATGAATACTGATTTTAACTATGCCGGTTGGTATGACCTGCGATTAAAAGTTTCCCAGAATCATTCTTTTTTCCATATCCCCGAATTTTTATACACAGAAAATGAGACGGATACACGAAAATCCGGAGAACGGCAATTCGATTACGTCAATCCTAAAAACCGGGAGGTACAAATAGAAATGGAACAGGCATGTACCATACACCTGAAGGATTGCGGAGCATACCTTGCTCCTGAATTTAAAAAATTGCATTTGGAAAAAGATGATTTTCCGGTAGAAGCTACCGTGGTTATCCCGGTTAAAAACAGAGTTAAAACCATCACCGATGCCATACATTCTGTAATCAATCAGAAAACGGAATTCGCATTTAATCTTATTATTGTAGATAACCACTCCACAGATGGAACCACCGGTCTGATCCATGATTTTTCAAAAAACGATGCCCGGATTATTCATATGGTTCCACAACGGGATGATTTGGGAATAGGAGGCTGCTGGAATGAAGCCATTTTTCATCCCATGTGTGGCAAATTTGCCATTCAACTCGACAGCGACGATTTATACAGTCATGAACAGGTATTGAGTCAGATTGTCCGTTCGTTCTACGAACAACAGTGTGCTATGCTGATTGGAGCCTACAGGATGGTTAATTTCAAACTGGAAGAAATTCCACCCGGTATTATTGATCATCGCGAATGGACCTCAGAAAATGGCAGGAACAATGCACTTAGAATTAACGGGCTAGGGGCCCCCCGGGCTTTTTATACCCCTGTGCTCAGAACAATCCGTTTTCCAAATGTGAGTTATGGCGAAGATTATATGCTGGGATTAACGATTAGCAGACACTATCAGATTGGTCGCATCTATGAGCCCCTTTACTTATGTCGTAGATGGGAAGAGAATTCTGATGCCGAACTGGACGTTCATAAATTGAATACCTATAATTTCTATAAAGATAAAATCAGAACGGTGGAGTTACAGGCTCGCAAAACCTTAGTGTCAGAAAAGAGCGGGATAATATGAAACCGGATATTCAGCAAAATATTGAAGCGCTTTATGAGCGTCAGTTACAGAACTGGACTGTGGCACAGACCAATTATGCCGAGCTTGATAAAATTATAGTGAAGCATCTGTCTTTTCGCGACCACGTGATGCAGGCACAATGGAATCCCCGGAGAATAATTTCATCCGCTGCTAAAACCGACCGTGCATCTATTCAGCGCCGTCCCTGTTTTCTGTGTTTCCAAAACAGACCTTTGGAACAGGAAGGCATTGTATATAAAGATAAATATATTATTCTAATCAACCCATATCCGGTTTTTCACCGGCATCTGACGATTGCTTCCCTGGATCATACCGCACAACGGATTGATGGTAATTTCGGAACCATGCTCCTATTGGCCCGCGATCTTACAGACTATTCGATCATTTATAATGGACCATCATGCGGGGCATCTGCGCCGGATCATTTTCACTTTCAGGCAGTACCTAAATTGGTCTTGCCTGTGAATGAAGATTTCAGGAAAGGAAATAAGGCGGTTCAGATTTCAGAAAGCAAAGGACTCAGAATTTATGCATGGGATGATTACCCGGCTCAGGCTTTGACGCTGATAAGCAGCAAGTTACAGATATTAAGGGGTGCGTTTGGTAAGTTGTATGAGCTCATGGATCAAATGATGCCTTCGCCGGAAGAACCCATGATGAACATTATCGCGTCATTTGACGCCGGGGAATGGATGGTTCATGTTTTTCCCCGCAAAAAGCATCGTCCAAGACAATATTTTGCAGATGATCTGGAAAAGATACTGCTGAGTCCTGCCAGTATCGATATGTGCGGCGTTTTGGTAATACCCAGGGAAGCGGATTTTTTCCGGATCAACGAAAATGATGTGGTGGATATTTTTAACCAGGTCTGTGTGGATGAAGCATTTATCCGGAATCTGATTCCTCAAATAGGTAACGAATATGTCTGATGTAAATAAACCCGTGGTGAGGGTGGGTATCACAACCGGAAAGGAAATCCGGTTTGTATTAAACGATTCCTTTCACAATGAACTGCAGGATATTTTGCCCTTAGGTGAAATGATGGCGCAGTATAGAAACGGAAAAATTGTGCTTTTATACGGTAACAAGGAACGGGGTGTTTTTGATAAACAATTAATGATATCGCCTGCAGATCCCAACCATGCACGTTTCACCCTTAAAAATGTAACCATTGGCATTGGCTTTCATTGGGAGCAAAACGAGGAACAGGTTTTTAAGGGAAATCTTCTTTTGCTGGCAACAGAAACGGGCATTGCAGCTATTAATATATTGCCGGTTGAGGATTATCTGATCAGTGTAATATCTTCTGAAATGAAGGCCACTTCTTCCTTTGAAATGCTGAAGGCCCATGCGGTGATCTCACGAAGCTGGCTTCTGGCGCAGATCGATAAGAGAAGAACCGTAAAGCAGCAATCGTATCAGACCTCATTCCTTACCGATACAGAATGGATAAAATGGTACGACCGCGAAGACCATACCGATTTTGATGTTTGTGCGGATGATCATTGCCAGCGATATCAGGGAATAACCAAGGCTTCAACCCCTTTGGCAGAGCAGGCTGTGCTTTCCACCAGCGGCCAGATACTGATGTATGATAACCGGATTTGTGATACCCGTTTTTCAAAATGTTGCGGAGGCATGACCGAGCGCTTTGAAAATGTATGGGAACCGGTTCAGCATCCCTATCTTCAGGCAATTAAGGATAGTGCCGGAAATGAAGGATCGCTGGCCGACTTAACCCAGGAACACCAAGCGCGATTGTGGATTACCACAACGCCGGAAAACTTTTGCAACACCACCGATAAGAATATTCTTTCTCAGGTACTCAATGATTATGACCAGCGCACAAACGATTTTTACCGATGGAAAGTGGTATATACTGCGGCTGAAGTGAGTGCTCTGATAAAAAATAAGCTGGGAATCGATTTCGGAAAAGTACTGGACATCATACCTTTGGAGCGAGGGGCATCCGCCAGGATCATCAAACTAAAAATTGTGGGTACCGCAAAGACTTTGATTATCGGTAAAGAATTGGAAATCAGAAAAGCTTTGTCAGCAACTCATTTATATAGCTCTGCTTTTATTGTGGAAAAATCAGGTTCTATAGATAATCCGGTATTCACTTTTTTTGGTGCCGGATGGGGACACGGCGTGGGGTTATGCCAGATTGGTGCTGCAGTGATGGGCGCAAAAGGGTATACATATAAGGAAATTCTGACGCATTACTTCCGGGGTGCTGAAATTATTGAACATTACGGGAAGATGGATGCCGACGCGTAGGGACAGGATATTGGACATGAATCTTTAAATAAAGCACATGCAAAAAATAACAAGAAATCCCTGGTTATGGGTCCCTACCTTATATTTATTTCAGGGGATCCCTTACAGCATTGTTCAAATAACAGCCTTGCTGATATATAAAACCATGGGTATTTCTGTGAGTTCCCTGGCATTATGGACCAGTATCCTATACGTGCCATGGGCGATCAAACCCCTATGGAGCCCATACGTTGAGGTGGTTTCCACCAAAAGAAACTGGATTGTTATCACGCAATTGATTCTGGCAATGGCCCTGATTTTAGCCGGTAGCATGATGCCACTCAAATATTTTTTTCCGCTTTCCCTATGCGTGTTTGCCATTATAGCAATTGCCTCCGCCAGTCACGATATTGCAGCCGACGGATTTTATATGCATGCACTCGATAAACACAATCAGGCATTTTTTGTAGGAATACGATCCACCTTCTACCGAATTGCCATTCTTATGGCTACCGGGCTCATTCCCCTGATGGCTGGTTTAATACAAGAGAAGACCGGGCTTGATCCGGTTACTATAAAGGTATATGCCGTTCCCACAGAAGAATACCCCGCACAAGAATCAAAAAACCAGGTGTATATTGATGGCAACCATCCGGACATTTTGCTTCAGAGCAACCAGCTTAAGGTACCATTGTATAAACAGGGAATATCTCAAAGCGATAGTGCGGTCACTACAGTTTCATTATCCGCACCTCCCAAACATGGAGAAAAGATCACAATCAATGTATTGTTTAAATCGGGCAGCAAAGATATCAAGCTTGCGAAAAACCAGCCCGGCACTTTTGATTTTACAGATGAGAATTGGAATCAGCCGGTACGGTTAACGTTTCATATCGATCATAATTTATCCAAGCCTGCTTTCGCTGAGTACAAAATTACAGCCGGAAATATTTCTTTTAGCTGGATGATATCCCTGATGTGCCTTGGGGTATTTATGTTATTGATAGCAGTATACCATAAGTTTTATTTACCACGACCCATTGAGGTAAGGTCGGGTGAAACCGTTAATCTCAAGTTGTATGGTGCCGTTCTTAAGTCGTTTTTTAAAAAACCAGGCATAGTTCCGGCACTGCTCTTTTTCTTGCTCTATCGGTTTGGTGAAGCCCAATCCATGAAAATAGCCACTCCTTTTCTGGTCGATTCTCAGGCAAATGGTGGCATTGGACTTACTTCAGCACAATTTGGAATCATTTACGGAACGGTTGGCATGGTTGCCCTTACTGTGGGTGGAATTTTCGGAGGCATTCTGGCCTCAAAATTCGGATTAAAAAAATTAATCTGGTTTATGGCCTTGGGGATGAATCTGCCCAATATAGGTTTATTTTTTATTGCAACCATTCAGCCTATGCCTGGCGATTGGAGTGTTTATGCAGCCATCATACTGGAACAGTTCGGTTATGGGTTTGGCTTTACGGCGTATATGTTGTTTATGCTGCTTTTTGTAGGCGAAAGCAAATATAAAACTGCTGAGTATGCTATTTGTACTTCTATTATGGCATTTGCAATGCTCCTTCCGGGAATTGTTTCCGGGTTTGTTCAGGAATGGCTGGGTTACCGCCAATTTTTCATTTATGTGTTATTCTGCACCCTACCGGGTATGGCAGTAATTCCTTTTTTAAAAATCGATCCTCTTTTTGGATTAAAGGCCAAAAAATAGATGAGATTTTTCTGCACCATACTATTCCTGATGCTGTTCATCGGAGTGCATTGCACCGGTCAGGATTCCCAATTTTATAAGCGTGAGATGCGTGCTGTTTGGATAGCAACGGTTGAGAACATTGATTGGCCCTCCACGCCTGGTCTTCCGGTTGAAAAGCAACAAAAAGAAATGCGCGAACTGCTGGATCTGGCAACTGAGTATAATCTGAATACGGTTATTTTTCAAATACGCCCTGCTGCAGATGCTTTTTATTATTCCCGGTTTGAACCCTGGTCGGCATGGTTGACAGGTGAACAGGGAAAACCTCCGGATCCGCTGTATGACCCGCTTCAATTTACCATTGACGAATGCAGGAAAAGAGGACTTGATATTCATGTGTGGATCAATCCGTATCGGGCCATTAGAGATACAGCTACATCTTCCGTAGCTGCTGATCATATTACACAAACCCATCCCGGACTTTTTTTAACTTACGGATCCACAGTATATTTCAATCCGGGTTTACCGGAAACACGTGATTACATAGCCCGTATTACCAGTGACATTGTCAGAAACTATGATATTGATGCGATCCATATGGATGATTATTTTTATCCTTATCGGATTGCCGATTTGGAATTTCCCGACGACAGCGCCTTTTTGACCTATCCTTATGGATACAGCCCGGAACAAAAAGATGACTGGAGAAGAAATAATGTGGATTTGATTATTCAGCAGATTCATGACAGCATCAAGGCCATAAAGCCATATGTGCTTTTTGGAATTTCACCTTTCGGTGTTTGGAGAAATTCTAACCAGGACTCGTTGGGGTCTGCCACACATGCGGGACAAACCAATTATGATGATTTATTCTCAGATGTGCTCAAATGGCAGCGGGAAGGGTGGATTGATTATATAGCTCCGCAATTATACTGGCAAATAGGAATGAAGATTGCCGATTATGCGATTTTGGCCGACTGGTGGAACCGGAATACTTATGGATGTCAGTTATTTATTGGGCACGCTTTATACAGAATCAATCCCGAATCTTCTGTAAAAGCATGGCAAACATCCGATGAGATTATCAGGCAGATTCAGTTGAACCGGAGCTTGTCCCATATTGGAGGCAGCCTGTTTTTTAGTGCCAAATATTTACGTTCCAATCCGGCAGGGCTTAAGGAGAAAATGTTGGCTGTTGTATATACGGGGAAGGCCTTAAGTCCTGAAAATACAAGAATTACACCGGTAGTTTCAGAACTTCCCGTAAATCCCATAAGCCGTGTTAAAAGAGATACCATTTATCTGAGTTGGGATCGGAGTTCGCCATATAACAAATACTATGTAATTTATAAATTCCGGAAAGGGGAGCCGGTATCCATTGACCAACCCAAATATATTATGGGATTAACCGGTGCAAATTTCTTTAAAATAAAACGCACCCCAAAAACCCGTCCACGACGCTATTATTTTGGAATAACAGCCTTAAGCATTACGCAATTTGAAAGTGAACCTGCTATATTTGTGGAAAAATAAACTTATTATAATTGCAACTTTCTAAAATAAATGTTGTCTTTAAATTCGAGCCCAAAACGATTATGTTATGACAAAGCAACTATTCATTCTTCTGATATTGGTTTCCATAGGTCCCGTTTTAAAGGGACAAACTGTGGATGATCTGTTTCATGACAGTGAAGTAAAAATCACCTATCTGGGTATTGATTATTCCCATGTCAAACTCATTGGTGTTTTCAGTCATATTGGAAGTGCAGGTAAAAAGAATGTACTCCAGATCCGGGATACCTACTTTCCTATTTGGAACATGGTTGTAGTCAATGAGCGTTCCAAATATGATTTAGGTGGGATGTTGCGAAAACCAGATATTTATTATGATATAGATATGATATCTGCCATTAATTCAAGGACAGACCTTGAAGGGCTTGTATCTTATAACACTGAAAAATTCACCCCGGAGCAAATAGATTCCATCGTTGCCAATTACGGATTACAAGGTAAAGAGGGAATTGGAATTGTTTTTATTGCCGAATGTCTGAACAAGAGCCAGGAAGTAGGTATTTTCCATTTTGTAGCCATTCAGATGAATACGGGCAAGGTGCTTTTCCATCGCAGATTATCAGGCAGACCTCATGGTTTTGGACTGAAAAACTACTGGGTGCATTCCATTTACAAAATTATTGAGGACGTAAAATTCTATTATTTTGATGAATGGAGGATTAAGGCAAAAACTGTGGACGGGTTGCAGGCAAAAGAAAAGCGGATCAATGACCCGCTTTTCAATCTGGAAGATATTTAGAGTTTTACGCTTTCGGCTATAATCGCACGGTCCACTTTCTTAATGAGTCCCTGTAATACAGTACCCGGGCCCACTTCATAAAATTCCGTAGCACCATCTGCCAGCATGTTTTTTACAGACTGCGTCCATCTGACCGGTGCTGTAAGTTGTTTTTTGATGTTATTTCTAATCTCTGCCGGATCGGTAGATGATTTCGCTGTTACATTCTGGTACACAGGGCAGGTGGGAATGTTAATCTGCGTCTGGTCAATTGCTTTTTCCAGATCGAGTCGGGCAGGTTCCATGAGTGGAGAATGAAAAGCACCACCAACAGATAATTTCAGTGCTCTTTTTGCACCGGCGGCAGTCAATTTCTCAATGGCCTGGTCAATTCCTTCTATGGATCCCGAAATCACTATTTGTCCAGGGCTGTTATAATTAGCAGGTACAACCACAGCCTGAATATCTGCGCATGCCTTTTCTACTATTTCATCGTCGAGTCCCAGAATCGCTGCCATTGTTGAAGGCTGTAATTCGCAAGCTTTTTGCATAGCTAAAGCGCGTTGAGAAACCAGTTTTAATCCGTTTTCAAAAGAAAAGGCACCAGCAGCAACTAATGCAGAGAACTCTCCCAGGGAGTGGCCGGCGGTCATTTCAGGCTTAAATCGATCGCCCAGGACTTTAGCTAGGATCACGGAATGAAGGAATATGGCAGGTTGCGTAACCTTTGTCTGACGGAGGTCTTCGTCGGTTCCTGAAAACATCAGATCGGTAATACGGAAGCCAAGAATTTCATTGGCTTGTTCAAACAGTTCTTTGGCGGTACCAAAATTGTCATATAAATCTTTGCCCATTCCTACAAATTGAGCGCCCTGACCGGGGAAAACATATGCTTTCATGAATAGCTTATTATTGGTTTGCGAACAAAAGTAATATTTTTCTGATTGATTGGAACCCGTCCATTAGAACCGATCCATGGCCATCATCACCAGGGAACAATCATGTACCACCAGTATGTTGTGACTGATAAGGATTTCTTCAAACTCAAGACTTTCAGTACCCGGATTGAAAATGACTCTTTTTGGTTTGAGAGATAAAACATAATCGAATATTTCACCCTGGTGACGCGGGGAAAGATAAATAAGAATGCTATGCACATCCTGAATCGGCGGTTGACCTGTTTCAATAGGTATATCTCCGATAAAGCCTTTTTGCTTACCAATGGCCACCACATCGTAACTGCGTTTATCGAGCTGTCTGATGGCTTTATATGAGTATCTTCCGGGGTCAGGACTTGCCCCGAGAACAACGATGCGACTCATTATTTTTTCTGAATAAGTACAACAGCGTATGCTTCAACACCCTTTTCGGATCCAACAAATCCAAGCTTTTCAGTTGTAGTGGCTTTTACAGACACGCAGCCTGGTTCGATTTTCATAGCCTTTGCAAGTGAATCAACCATTTGAGGTACATAAGCCATTATTTTTGGCCGTTGAAGGCACAGAGTTGAATCCACATTTACAGGTTCGTATCCGGCATCATATACCAGCCCAATGGTACGTTCAAGCAGTATCAGGCTACTAATGCCTTTATAGTCAGCAGAATTGTCGGGAAAATGTTTTCCTATATCGCCTAGCGCAGCAGCTCCCAATAGTGCATCACAAATGGCATGTATAAGGACATCTCCATCAGAGTGTGCAACAGGTCCTTTTTCATGAGGAATCAAAACGCCGCCCAGAACCAGTTTAAGACCTTCTTCTAACTGGTGAACATCGTATCCAAAACCGACCCGAAACGGTACCAGAGCCATATATTATTTATTGAAGAGAAAGCCAATGCTAAAGCGCATGGTGTTTGCCAATGGGTTACTCCTTCCGGAAGTGGATATAAGATAAGAATAATCAAAGAAAAAGACATTCAATTTCAGTCCGATTCCAACTGCAAGAAATTTTCTGTTTCCTTTCATCTCACTTTCATGGAAATAACCTCCCCGAATAGCGAATTGCTCTCTGTACCAGTATTCCAGTCCCACTGAATACATCACTTCTTTCATTTCTTCATTGAAGCCGCCGGGGGCATCATAAAACGACTGAATCCAGCTTTGAGGTAAAGAGGTGGGTATTTTTTTGCCACTGATAATACTTGAATCCTCCTCACTAACTATAGGAGGAGTTGGAACCATCAGTTTACTCACTTCTGCGGCAGCAGAAATGGAATTATACTCATCTACATTTAAGGTATACCGAAGTCCGAGACGGATGGTAGCGGGAATAAACTCTTTTTCAGCGCCGTCTGTATAGGATATTTTTGAACCCAGGTTCTGTAAGCTGATTCCCCAGGCAATTTCCCCATCCAGATTTTTGAGAGATAATGGATGCTGATAATAAAAACCAATATCAGCGCCATAAGAATAGCCCGGGTTATAATCTTGTCCAGGAATACTGCGTCCACCACTAATATCTGAGCGGATGAATTTCAATACCAGGGCGCCTGCAAAATATTCAGAAAGAAGGCGGGAATATCCAACATCAATAGAAAATTCGTTGGGATAAATACTACCCAGATTTTCGCTGGGTGTCTGTCCTACCGATACAATTTCACCCATGGAAAAATACTTCAATGAGGCACTCATGGTTTGCTTATCATCAAAACGATAAAATCCGGCCAGGTAAGCAAGATTAATGTCGTTCACCAAACTTCGCATCCAGGGTGTAAAGGACGTAGTAATTCCGTATTTCTCTTTTATCATTGCATACTTTGCTGCATTCCAGTTTTGGGAATTTACATCAGGCGAAGTTGCTGTACCGATATCACCGAGAGCACTTCCTCTTGAATCAGGAGTTATGGTAAGATAAGGTATGGTAGAATAAACCGGTCGGTATTCAGTTTGCCCCATAGCTCCCTGAAATACAATCATAAAAAGAAATGACAATGATAATAAACGTCTAATACACATGCTTTTAAAATTTGGTGTGCAAAGTTAAAATAAATATAGTTCAGTAACGGAATATTTAGGAATAAGGTTTAATATAAACCATAAAAAACCCAAATTAGTATCTTATGACGATTATTTTTTGGTAAGCATCGGTGGTTGAGCCATTTTTAGAAACCCTGATACGATAGGGATATACGCCCTGCCTGATTTTGTTTCCATTCATATCTGTCAAATCCCATTCGGACAGTTTTGTGTTATATCCGGTAGTCACAATATTTGAACGGACTTCATAAATAAGACGGCCTGTCATATCAAAAACGCTGAGAATAACTGAAAGTTCTTCACCTGCTTTATTATGCTCAAAAATAAAAGTAGTATGATCTTCAGCAGGATTTGGGTAATTTCTGACACGGGAAACAGATACACCTCTTCCTTCGATAACTCTAAACTGAAGATCCGCTTCAGCAGAATTATTGAGTACATCCCATACCTTTATGCTGAGTGTATGTATTCCTTCAGATAAACCCCACATAGGATAGGTGAGGGTACCGGTTGTGAAATCATCCAGACTGGACTGAAAGTATTCGTTCATGATTGTTGGATGGGTAACATCACCGTCGATGATGCCTGTAATGTCGTGGCCAATTCCATTGCCAATAGTATTAATACCACTTTCATCGCTGATTTTTGCATAAATAACCGGGTTCGGACCAGTGATTCCCTGGTTATTGAACAGGTCATCATTCAAATACAAGGCAATTTCAGGACCTTCCGAGTCGATTTCGTGCAATTTGTCTGTACCTCCTATGATAAAGCTACTGATTTGTCCATTCGCATCCCTGTTGCCATTGTTTGAAAAATACATAATTTTTCCATACCCGAAGCTGTAGGTAATATCCTTTGGAACGATGAATGTAAATGTAAATTTTCCGTTCCTCACACTGGCTTTGCCTTTATAGAGGATATTTTCACGGGTGGTGAACTGCATAGGCGCAGAATTGTAATCGTTGGCCAGGGTGGTTATTGTTTTTTTCTTATCAAATACAGAAGGATAAACAGTTCCATTAAAATTGTCCGGGATATTATGATCTGCATCTTCCACATGTCCTGTAACCGTAATCCGGGAAAAAGCTTTAAGGGTATCTAAAGGCTCAAATACCGGTTTAAAATTAATGGAATCTGTAACCACATTATAATTAGGAACAGCAAGCTTCAGCGCAGGATCTCCCAGTAGAATAAAATTCAGTTTATTTCGGGTAGTCTGCAAATTCTTTGTCATTTTAATTAAATCACCCAGTGCATAAAAGTTACCATCAGGATCACGCGTAAAGGCAATTTCATAAAAGCGGGTATTCAGTTCATGGTTTTCCGATGAGTATACAATACGGGTTGTGGTAAAAAGCGCAATGCTTCCGCCATTTGGATTCAATAATGAATATTCACCCGCTGAAGTGCTTTCTGTGAGATTTCCATGCTCATCTTTTGAGAGATCATCAAACCGGCTGAATTCACAAGTGGCTGTGATAAAAAGGGGTAGATGGGTCGAATTGGTAAGTGCTTGCAGGTCTTCTCGCATCAGAAGCTGCTCATCGGCTAAGCCCAGTTCGCCACCATGACCGGTATAATTAAAAATAAGCAATCCTTTTTCGATATTCTGAATGATGGCATTTTTAGCTTCGGGATACCGGGCACCTTTAGAAGAAGATACCTGCAAATATGCATCTGCCAATACCTTCCGAATGGCGAGTTGTGGATACTGTGTTTCCACCCAGTTAGCCAAATCATTCGCCTGTGTCATATGCAAATTTCCATCTCCGTCATCTGCGGCAAAAAGTATATTATTTTGCCAGTCGCCCTTGTTGGCAGCGGTATTGTACATTTTAATCTTTCTGTATACCGTAATTGCTTCTTCGGCTGTTTTAACCGGCAATCGGCCAACACCCAGGTCAAGGGAATAGTTTTCCATATTATCATGACCCCCTTCAGCAGGTTCCATAAATCCGTAAAAATCGTCGGAAACATAGGAATCGCTGGCATTTAGAGAATTCTGCGATTGGTAGGTGAGAATAAAATTCACATTCCCTCCATTTTCAGAGATATTATTATAGGAGCCATCACCCAGCAAAAGCAGATATTTCAAACGATTGCTTTCTCCGGTAGCTTTGTTATAAATAAGTCTGGCAAAATCACGCACCGCACTTACGTCCGGAGCCCCGGATGAAAATTCATTATATATCTGATCGGTTGTGGCTACCAAAACACTCAGGTTGTCATGGTTTCTGTGAAATTGTGCAATGCTATCGGCTGCCTGAATGAAAAGTGGGTGTGTGACGATGAGCATCTGATGAGGGGATGCATGATGCAAATTTTGATTTTCAATGAGGCCGACATGCTCTTCATTCGTATTTATGATGGGTTTAGTGAACCCATTTCCCGGGTTAACAGCTGTGTATTCCTTTAAATATTTCGTACTGTCCGTAAAGGAGAGGGTGGTTCCGCTCAGTTGGGCCGGCACCTTGTGAATATTCATCGGATCGGTAATGTCCCATATTTGCGTAACGGAATTGCAGTTTTCGATATGATATGTGGCAATGGATTCAGTTCCCGCATATTCATGGTCTCTAAAAAAAAGGAGATCATCATCCAACATCAAACTTCTTCTTACATTCAAAGTAAGATAATCAATATATGCTTCATCGGAACTGCTTGTTCTATTATAGGTAACCTGAATATTTACATTTTCCGATGCAGAAGAAAAATTAAAATAGGAGGTTTTCTGATTGGCATATACCCCAGTTGTATTGGTTAGGATAACAGGTTGAATAGATGTTGTTCCGATCAGATTGTTACTGTTAAAAAAACCAATAGTCTTCAGATATGCTGAACGGCTTACCGTATTTGTCTTTAGTTTGATACCCTCTGCAGTTATCCGATGCGGAAAAATGAAAGTAGTATCAAATGTGTTCAAATCTATTCTGTCACCATACCAGTACCGGCCAGATTCCAGCAGGTTGTAACGGTTTCTTTCATGAAAACTGTAATCGTCAAAAGAATAAATATCGGAAGAAGGGGTTCCAGACAGTAGTTCACGGTCTGTAATTCTTTTGCCTGTACCTGTATCTGTTGTGACAAAATAATAGGAAGCATCGCTATAAAGATGCACCTGATGTTCAAACATGCCGGAAACAGTATTATAGTTCCATGTAACGGGACCATTCCCATAAAAAAGGATGTAATCGCCTTGATTAAAGATACCGTCATCACCGGAATGCATGTATATAGCATTTTCAATCAGATCATCATACCGTGGAATATTATTCATCAGAGGAACCATATCGCCTCCATTACCAAATATCTTCACATCTTCGGGGTTGGTAAACCCCATGTTTCTAATATCTTCATATGTGAGGCAATAAACGCCATCTTTATAAATCTTCATTTTGAACCATTTACCTGTGGCCAACACAGAAGATTCTGCAGTGGAAAGTGATACATGCTGATTTTTGGGTAAAAGAGACTGGCCTGCCAGTACAAGCGGCATTAAAAGAGATGCCAACAGAAAGGTCCAGCGAAACAGCATATCCTCGGAATTAATCGGTTTCTGACAAACAAAATGTGTCAGTGGGAAATAAACAGCAATATTGAACGTTTCAAAAATACAATTATTATTGCTTAAACTTAAAAACACAAAAAGTTTATTATAGTTTTACACGTGCATATTTAAGCGTGTGATCATCAGAAAAACATTCATTTTCATAGCACTATTTGCCATAACTTTGGGAATCAGGAGCCAGGATTTCCATTTTTCAGGATTTATGCAGAACATGGTCTATGTAAATCCCGGATATACTGCATTTCCGGCAGCAGGAGAAGTGGGTCTTACTTATAGAAATCAATGGCCAGGTATTGCAGCCACGTTTGTAACCTATGGCGCCTATATGGTTGTTCCTGTAAAAAAATTGAATAGTGGAATCGGAATCAGTGCCACCAATGATGTTCAAGGGGGTGGTGTAATTAACCAGACTTCAGTGGGATTGCTTTATGGGTATTTGATAAAACTCGACCGGAATTGGCAGGTGGGCGCAGGGTTATATGCATCGTGGAATATGAAGCGTTTCAATGCCAATGAACTGGTTTTTCGTTCGGATATACTTAATGATTTGGGATATGGCTATGGAAATACCATTTATCCGAATTATTCACGCAATTACCCTGATTTTTCGGTAGGGTTTATGGCACGTAACAATGAACGGTTGTCGTTCGGATTTTCAGCCAGTCATTTAACCAAACCGGTATATACATCGGA
This sequence comes from uncultured Bacteroidota bacterium, assembly GCA_963733535.1. Lineage (GTDB taxonomy): Bacteria > Bacteroidota > Bacteroidia > Bacteroidales > UBA10428 > UBA5072. The sequence goes on along the minus strand of CAVTDR010000008.1, from coordinate 378,311 downwards.
TGTGGGAATAAACAATCGTCTACCGATGAAATATACAGCCTTTGTGAGCGGAGTTATAGGTGATGTGCGTGGGAGGCCAAAATTTATTCTGGAGCCTGCTGCTTTCTATTCCTTCCAGGGCCAAAACCAAGAGCTTATTTGGGGTACAGCCATGAATATGTCATCAAAATTTATGGTGGGGGGCTGGATGCGTCACAACCTGACTTTTCATTTTGATGCGCTCATAGTTTCTGCAGGAATATCATGGGAAAAATACAATATCACCTACAATTATGACGTTAATCTGAAAAAAATAAACTTTATGTCAACAAAAATGGCTGCACATGAAGTAACCTTTTTATACCGCTTTGAGTATAAAGATGAGCACAGGGTAAAAAGATTTGGAAAAAGTGAGTGTCCAGCCTATTAGTGTTGAAAATTAATAGGAAAGAGAATAAATTATTTTATATTTTTGATATTAAAATAAAACAAAATGAAAGTTAAGTTTTCTGCATTTCTGATTATTACCGCATTAGTGGTTGTGGCTACTGCCTGTTCTAAAGGTGGTGGAGGTTCTTCTTCAACCTCGTCAACTACAGGTTGGGATTATAATGATCCCGAAAATGGCGGATTTGAGGTTGTCAGTGGTAGCGAACAGGAAACTGGCCCCGGATTGGTGCTGATTGAAGGCGGTACATTTTCTATGGGTCGTGTAGAACAAGATGTTACCTATGACTGGAACAATGCTCCTCGCAGGGTTACTGTGAGTTCGTTTTATATGGACCAGACTGAAGTCCGGAATGTAGATTACCGTGAGTATCTGCATTGGATCAGCAGGGTTTTCATTGATTATCCGCTGGTTTATCAAAAAAGCAATGCCTGATTCACTGGTATGGAGACGTCCCATGGGATACAATGAACCCTATGTTCAGTATTATTTCAGACATCCCTCCTACAATGAATACCCTGTTGTAGGTGTTAGCTGGCTTCAGGCAAGTGACTACTGCGCATGGCGTACTGACAGTGTTAACGAAGGCATTCTGATTCGTGAAGGCATTCTGAAACCCGATCCGAATCAGCTTGAAAAAGAAAACTTTCAACACAGAAGCATATTTGGCAGGTCAATATGAAGGTCTTGGTTAACCAGAACCTGAAAAGCATTGATCCCAATCAGGAATTCAGAAGAGTTACGATGTAGAAGATGGCATGCTGCTTCCTAAATACAGGCTTCCTACCGAAGCAGAATGGGAATATGCAGCACTTGGCACTGATTGGCAATACATACGAAGAACGCGTTTATGAACGCCGTATTTATCCATGGGATGGTCATAACATGAGAAATGATGCGAAAGGCGATCGTGGTGAAATGAGTGCTAACTTTGTCCGTGGTCGTGGTGATATGATGGGTACTGCTGGTAATCTTGAACGATAATGCCAGTATCCCCGGTCCTGTTGAATCATTCTGGCCCAATGATTATGGCCTGTATTGTATGGCAGGTAACGTGAACGAATGGGTACTTGATGTATACCGTCCACTGACTTCCACTGATGTTGATGAATTCAATCCTTTCCGCGGAAATGTTTTCCAGACACTGGAAACCGATGAGGAAGGCAATATTGCCGAAAAAGACAGCCTGGGCCGACTCGTTACAGAGATGTTACCGAGGAAGAAGCCATCAACCGCTGGAATTACAAAAAAGCATATTATAAGAATTATAAAGACGGTGATTACGAATCAAGTGTTATTGATGGTACTGAATGGACAGCTGATTCCAAAGGTCAGGCCGCCAATTCCGACCGCATGTATTCGCAAACTCCGGGATATGAAACCTCCCTGATTAACTGATAAATCAAGAGTATATAAAGGCGGATCATGGCGTGACAGTGCTTACTGGTTAAGTCCGGGTGCCCGCAGATACCTTGATGAAGAACAATCGCGTGATGATCTGGGTTTCCGTTGTGCTATGGTACGCGTTGGCGGTCAGGCAGGATACGGGAAAAAGAAAAAATAAGAAGATGGATTGAAATACAAAGACCCCGCCTTATTAAAGCGGGGTTTTTGTTGATGCTTCAACCTAAAAATCAAATTGAAAAAAAATTTGAATTTTTTATAAAATCATGGACATTCCTGCATTACATAAAATTTTCCTTTCACATAAAAGCTTATCAACCGACTCCCGGAATATCACACCGGGATGTCTGTTTTTTGCCCTTAAAGGAGAAAATTTCAATGGCAACCAGTTCGCGTTTCAGGCTCTTGAAAAAGGGGCTTCATTTGCAATTGTGGATGAAGACCTGGAAAAGGCGTCTGAAAAATGCCTGAAGGTGAACGATGTTTTAACCACCTTGCAGCAACTTGCTACTTACCATCGCAAACATTTGGGATTAACCATTCTGGCCATAACCGGATCGAACGGAAAAACAACGACTAAAGAATTATGCAGGCAGGTACTTGAAAAGAAATTCAGGATATTAGCCACGGCGGGCAATCTGAATAACCACATTGGTGTACCACTTACCCTGCTATCGATGACGGATGATATTCAATTGGGAATTGTGGAAATGGGTGCCAATCATCCGGGAGAAATTGCGGCACTGTGCAACATCGCACAACCTGATTTAGGATTGATTACAAATATCGGAAAGGCGCATCTAGAGGGTTTCGGCGGAATTCAGGGAGTTGCCAGGGCAAAGGGTGAACTATTTCGCTATTTGATGGAGCACAACAAAACCCTGTTGGTAAACGATGGCAATCCCTATCTGCATGAGACTGATACCTTCGGATTATTCTAAAGTTGTACGGTATAACAGTTCTACGGCATTACACGCAGTATCCATATCCGCAAATCCGTTTCTCAGTATGAAAGTGGAATTTCAGGGTGGTTCATTGGATGTCACTTCCAATCTGGTTGGCAGCTATAATGTTGAAAATGTGCTGGCAGCCATTACAACGTGGACTTCAGTTTGGCATTTCGCCTTCCGAAATTTCCAATGCCATTGCCACATATACTCCTCAAAATAATCGTTCGCAGTTTATAAAAACCGGTAAAAACATGGTTTTTATGGATGCATACAATGCAAATCCCTCAAGCATGATGGCAGCCATCCGTGAATTTTTAGAAATGGAAGGCCAGAAGAAAATTTGGATTATCGGAGAAATGCGCGAAGTTGGGGATTCTTCACTTTCGGAACATAAGGAAATTCTTGCGTTTCTTAAGTCGCAACATGTAACCGATGCACGTTGTGTCGGAAAAGCATTTGAAACTATTGCTGAAAAGGAAGGATTTAGGTATTATCCGTCGGTAGAAGCCTTGACTGATAATCTAACAGAGGAGCAACCTGCGGGAACCCTGATATTTATCAAAGGCTCCCGAAGCAACCGGCTGGAGAAAGTTATCCCCCTGCTCTGATCATTATCTTTCCACCATAAACGGATACCTGTAATTGTCGGGTGGTAAAAATGTTTCCTTAACCGCACGGGGAGATATCCATCGTATTAAATTCAAAACCGAACCTGCTTTATCGTTGGTTCCTGAACCACGGCTTCCTCCAAAAGGTTGCTGACCCACTACAGCTCCGGTAGGCTTATCATTAATGTAAAAGTTCCCTGCCGCATTAACCAGTTTCCGCGAAGCAAGTTCAATGATTTCCCGCTCCCTGGCAAATATGGAGCCTGTAAGGGCATATATCGAAGTCCTGTCACACAATTCCAGTGTTTCTACAAATCGTTTAGCAGGATACACATAAATGGTCAATATCGGCCCAAAGAATTCCTCCTGCATGGCAAAATACATAGGATCTTTGGCTACCACAACTGTAGGTTCAATAAAATAGCCGGTGCCTTTATAGGTCTTTCCACCCGCAATAATGGAGGCCATCTTCTCACGTTTTACACGATCGATTACTTTTTTTAATTTGGTGAAAGATCCATCATCAATAACCGCATTGATAAAATTGGTAAAATCTTCTGGCCCACCCATGGTAAATGATGCCAGATCAGCTAACAACATTTCTTTTATCTGAGGCCAAAGTGTATCGGGAATATAGGCTCTGGATACCGCTGAACACTTCTGACCCTGATATTCAAAGGCACCTCTTGAAATGGCTGTCACAACCTGACGGGGATCGGCCGATTCGTGAACCATGACAAAATCTTTTCCGCCTGTTTCTCCAACGATTCGCGGATACGTATGATAAATCCGGATATTATCTCCAATGGTTTTCCAGATATGCTGAAACACTTCTGTTGAACCGGTATAATGCAGTCCGGCAAAATTGGGATGGGATAATATTACATTGCTGACGACCGGACCAGAGGCGAAAACCATATTAATGACACCATCAGGTAAGCCAGCTTCCTTCAATACCTCCATAATAACCTGAGCTGAATATATTTGGGATTTAGAGGGTTTCCAGACAACTACATTTCCTAAAATGGCAGGAGCTGTAGGTAAGTTGCCTGCAATAGAAGTGAAATTAAAGGGAGTCAATGCAAAAATAAAACCTTCCAATGGTCGCCATTCCATCCGGTTCCAAACTCCGGCAGGAGAATCTGGCTGAAATTTATATAAATCGGTCATAAATTTCACATTGAAACGCAGAAAGTCGGTTAACTCACATGCCGCATCAATTTCTGCCTGAAATATATTTTTACTCTGGCCCAGCATAGTAGCTGCATTGATTTTAAGACGATAGGGTCCGGAAAGCAGATCAGCAGCTTTTAAAAATACAGCTACCCGCTGTTCCCAAGGCATAGCTGCCCATTCAGCTCTCACTCTAAGAGCAGCGTCGATGGCTGCTTTAACTTCTTTCTCTTCTCCCTGATGATAATGCCCTAAAAGATGCTGATGATCATGGGGAGGATGAATCTCAATTTTATTGCCCGTGTAAATATCCTTGCCACCAATATACATTGGAATCTCTATAGGGTTTTCCCGGTATTCCCGGATCTGTTTTTTCAGTTCATCACGCTCACGGGTTCCCGGTGCATAGCTTAATACCGGTTCATTCTGAGGATCCGGCACTTTAAAAAATCCTGTTGCTAACATGGTTCTTGCTTTTTTACTAAATTATAAAAGCGGATACACGAAAAAAATGATAATTATTACTCAATCAATCAGTTATTTACTGATATAAATCATGTGATTGTTGTCGATTTAACCTAACTTCCCCGTATTGGGCCAAACCAGGCACGCAAGTTTCAAATCATCCAATCACCAAATCATCAAATCAACAGATCAATAAATAAGTAATACCGAATGCTGAAGGTTGAAGTTTCAGATACAATCACAAATCATCCAAACTCTGTAAAAATTTATTTCGTCCCATACGGGACTTGGGTTAAATAGGAATTCATAATCTACCAACATATTGTCCCTACGGGACAGTTCCGTTAGGAACCAAATATCGGTAGAAATAAAGGTAACCCCTAAATCCTAAAAGTCCCGTAGGGACGATATAACCATTCAACCTTTATCCAGATATAAATGATCAACACCTCAACACATCAGCACCTCAGCACATCAACACCTCAGCACATCAACACATCAACACATCAACACATCAACAAATAATTAATCCAGTAACATGTTAATAAGTTAACTGGTTCAATTTATTCATGAACAGGGTTAGCAACTACCTTTGTGATATTAATTCAGTAAAGGTGGCTGCATTTGATTCTATGGACCGGTTAAAACATTCCGGAAGAAATATCTGGGAAAATTTCCAGCGTACTAAAACAGGCAGGGCTTTAAAAAACAAGTTTGTCTTTACTTCGGTGCTGTTTATAATATGGCTGCTGATTTTCGATCAGAACAATCTTTCTGAGCGCAGAAAAGCCGCTACTGAGTACCAACAGCTGGTTGAAGAGAGGGCCTATTATTTAAAAAAAATTGAGGAAGACCGGAAACGCATCAACGAACTGAAAACCAATACCGATAATCTGGAAAAATTTGCCAGGGAGCAATATCTGATGAAAAAGGATAATGAGGATATTTTTGTGATTGTTGAAGATTAATTCCGGAGTAATAATTCCTGATGCCCATCAATTTTTTTCTATTGTTCTGAGAAATTCCAGCAATTCTATATTGTTGAGCATTTCTTCTTTAATGGATTCACCTTTTAATTTTAAAAGTTGCCTTACACCACTGTTTACAGCAATTGCCGGATGGCCATTTAAACGGGCATAATTCAGGAATTTAACAATCCGGAATGCATCAAACCATCTGAAGAAGCGATTTGTGAAGGATTCCAATGTTCTGCAGTTTGCATTAACCTCTGCTATGGCTGTTATGGCATTGTTTATTTTCAGGAAATTTTGCAGGATTTGCGGCAATCGGGCAATTATGGATTCTGTCTTATCCGCATTTGCTTTATAGATTTCAGGCACGCAATCGAAAAACTGTTTTAATGCTGTAAAACTATCCGGATGATAGGTAGTAATTTCCGTATTACTTTGCAGAAACTTTCCAATAGCTACTCCTGTTCCGAAAGGCACACGGAACGAATCTCGGGGAGATGGAATAACGCGGGTTGCTGTAATGTCAATGAAATGACCTAATGGAATGATTTTGTGAAGAAAATAAAAGTCTTCACCTGCTTTCCTTTTATTCATACCTCCTTGCGAGGCATAAATATCTGCTCTCACGCCAAAGCATGATCCAACCGTATGATGCGCAAATGGAAAACCGCAATAACGTAAAAACTGATTCACATACCGCAAATGCGTTTCATAAGCAATGATGCCTTCATAGTTTTTTTGAGAAAAATCAGATCCACTTATGGGATGTTCAAAATATATATGGAAGCCGTGTACATTTGTGTTTTGAACAGCCGCTTCAACAGCAGTTAAATAATTGCGATCGCACCGGCAATCGGCATCAAAGGAAAAGATATATCCGAAAGATTGATTTATAAGATTGAACCGGTAAACGGCTTCATCCATACCAATCTTACGGGCCAGGCCCACTCCGGCGTCTTTCAAGGGTAATTGGTCGCACAGGATGATATGAAATAAAAGCCGCGGATCAGGATGTTTTTCAATCCATTCCGCGGCTTTTATCCGGGTTTGATAATTTATCTGTTGTATTGCTTCAGAAGAACCCTCAGGGGCATTGATTACCAATATCACTTCAGTATCAAATGCCGGTCGATCGCAATTCCACAGCGAAACCAATACCTCGGAAAGATCTGGCTCGCAATAAACAGGGATAACGATGATATACTTTAAGCGATCGGATGGGGTTTCTGAAATGTACGAAACGATTCCCCTTTGCTTGCTTAAGTATTGGCTTGCAAAGGCCATCCGGAATTATTTATCCTGCTTCTTCTCCTGGGTATATTTTGCATTCAAACCTTCAATTACGTTCTGGGTGATATCCAGACTATCGTTGGCATAGAGGATGTTCCCGCCGAAGGAAGTTCCCAATACATATTTATATTTGAGTTCTGCACTGTTTTCTTCCATAAATTCCATGATGGCATTAATCACCTGGCGATTCATGACAGCCTGCTGTTCACTGATTTCATTGCTGAGATCCTGTTGGAGACGCACTAATTCCTGTTGTTTTGTATACAATTGTTGTTCAAGAGTTTGCGCATCAGAGCGAGTGATTAGTCCTCGCTGAGCCTTATACTGGTAATCGTTTACATCCCTCTGGTAGGATTCCTGCCTCGATTTTAAAGTAGCATCTGAAGCATTGAATTTTTTTTCCAGATCACCTGTCAAATCTTTAGCCATATTAAAGTTGCCGATTACAGAATCGATTTTCACATAGTATATTCCATTCCCATCCTTGATCGCTGAAGTGAGGTTCAGGGAGCCTGCGGATCTATGTCCAGCACCAATACCGGTAAAATGAAAAATATACAGTGCAATTACAGCAACGCCAAGCACGATATTAAGAATGAGGGGAAGTCTTTTCATGATTATGCATTAAATTAGGATTAGGGTAGCAAATATAAATTTTTTTTGCCACCGGATTAAAAAAGACTTACAATAATTGTGATTAAAACTCGGGGCAGGGAACTTCTCCTTTTTTGTTTCTTCGGGGAATCGCAAATTTTATAGCCATGGATACTTCGTGAGAACCAATAGCCTGTCCTATTAAATTGGATATGGTAACATCATAACTGTATCCAATATTGAAGTTTTTGGTACGATAACCCAATAATAATATAAACGCATCACCGCGCTGTGAATTGAATGGAGGAATACCCCGATACCATAGACCGAGTACAAAAGGGTTTTTAAACCAGTACACGCCCAGATCGAGCTGAGTATATGGACCTTGTTTCTTAAAAAGATAGGCAATGGTCATGGTTTCTGAATCGGCTTTAAGTAAGCGGCTTTTTCTCGCCAGTTCTATACCCCCAAATATGGAAAATTTTATAGGAACCTGGTGTTTGGCTGCATACAATGAAACATTGGGCCGCAATAAATGATCCACAGTTACTCCACCCCATACTCTTTTAGAATAAACCAGCATGGATAATGCCAGATCCACATCCCTGACATTCTGGACGGGTTGCTGATCGATGACGGTTCCATCAGAATGCATCACTTCATCAATAAACTTCAGCTTATCCCAGGCTACGCCATGTTCCCTGTAACTAAAATGCAGACCGGGACGTGCAAATATCTCCTGTGTCAGTTTAAAATTATAGGAGTACTGAACTCCAAGACTTGTAGTTCCGAGTTCGCCGGTTCCCGCAGCGTCCTTATATCCCAGAAGTCCAAATCCACTATTAAACTTTGAAAAATAGTGATCATACGAAAAGCTATATGTCACAAAAGTTGATGGCAGGGCTACCCACTGGTCGCGCACGTTGGCACATATTCTGCTTCCACCGGCTGCACCTGCAAATGATGGAGCAAGATACAGCGGATTCGAGTAGAATTGTGAAAATTGCGGATCCTGTGCAACAGACAGGTTGCAGAACAATAAGGTGAAAAGGGTTAATATGGTTAACCTGCGAATCAATTTGACATATTTATTAGTCCTGGATTTTGTATAATACGTTGTTTGCACATGTTGGTTGTCGTAGCCGGTAATTATTTCTAAACAGGAGTGCCTTGTTTTAAGGCTGTTTTACAAGTACCGTTACATCTCCTGCTTTAATTACGGGACGGCCATTACTAAATGTTGCCCGAACCCGCCATACATAGACATCCTGTTTGACCGGAGCACCTTTAATAAATCCATTCCAACCTTTATTTACATCATCGCTTTCGAATATCAATTCACCCCAGCGGTTATAAATTTCCAACTTGTATTTTTCAACTCCACTGCTGTAGGGTCTGAAAATTCTTGAATCTGCTTCTTCGGGATCATAATATTCATCTGCAGGATCGTCAACATAAATAGTAATGGCATTTGGAAATTCAAGTACCCCTCGTGCATATATAATTACAGGTGTTTCGCTCGTAAAGGTGTCCAGGCATCCATAGGTGTTTTCAACACGCAGCGTTACAAAATACTTACCAATGGCATCATATTCATGTTGCGGCTGATATTCATAACTATTTTGCCCATCATCAAAATCCCAAATATAGCTCATTCCTGAACCACTTAAATTGAAAAACTTGATAGGCGTTCCTGCTTCGGTCTGGCTTCCTACCCATGCCGAATCGGGCGCAAAGGTAAAATTTGATCCCGGTTTTGGATACACAGTTACTGTCTTGTAATCCCAGTTTGAACCGCCATCTCCTGAAACCGAAAGGCGTATAATATAGGTGCCTGCTGTATCATAAACCAGGGGTTGCGGTGTGTTTTCAACAGAAGTTTCACCCTCATAGCCAAAATCCCATTGATAACTGTCGCTGTAAGAATACTTGGTTGTTGATGGGAAAGTCACGGTTAAAGGCATACATCCTGAAACATTAGGCCCCAGATCCACTTTTGGAAGGGGAGGATTGATAATGATGTAATGCAATATGGTATCGGAACAGATAGAATGATTGATATTGGTAGCGATCAGCTGAACCGGTATCCGACTGTCGTTATGGATATCACCCCAAATGGTGTAATTTTTCAGAAATGAAGCTGTCGATTGAGTGGAATTGGTTCCATCTCCGAAGTTCCATTTATAATTCCAAAGCGACTGATTATTGGTTTGGTTGTTAAAGGTTACTGAAGTAATATCGGTTTCCGTGTTGTAATTTTGAGATTGCGGACTGGGTAAAAACTCAGCAAGGGGCTGCGGGTAAACAACAACCTGTTTCATGGTATCGTCCGTACAACCATTGATAGAGACCGCTCTGAACCGTACATCAAACGTTTTGTCAGCCGCAGATTCATTACTGAAACGGTAAGAAGGATCTTCATAATTGCTCACTACCTTACCATCCACATACCAATAATATTCATTTTCATTGGTGGCTGTTCCATCGAGATTGATCTGCATCGGACTGCAACCATCCCAGGAGGATGCATCAAAATCGACTTCTACACCCGGATATATCTGGATGGGTTTCACTGCAGTGTCGGTGCAGTTATAGTCCGTGGTAACTATTAAACGAATCGCATTTTCAAGCAAGGTCGCTCCGGTATTTCCAAATGTCTCTTCCGGGTTTTCCTGAAGGCTGGTATTTCCATTATCAAAATCCCAATAATAGGCCAGATGAGTTCCGACAGATTGGTTTGTAAATTGAACCGGGAATGGAGGACAATCCACAACATGTGGATAACTAAAATCGGACAGCGGCTTTGGATGAATGGTGATATTGTCTGATATGGTGCTGTCACAGCCATATTCAGAGGTAGCTGTTAAAAAAATGGTAAATGGTTTATCATCGGTATGACTGAAATTTTTATAGGGATGAACCGGATTTTGATCCGTCGAATTCGATCCGTCTCCAAAATCCCAGTAATAAGTAAGAGGTATTGCTGGCGCAGAACCATTGATAAACGTGGTGGGTATGGGATGGCAAACCACAGGATTGTCAACGGTAAACGCAGCACGTACCTGCGGGTGTATCATGATGCTGTCGACCCAGGAAGTGTCACAACCCTCGTTGTTTACAACGGTGAGCCGAATTTTAGATGTGGTATTGACAGAACCGTGATTTGGGTATGTATAGGTAAAGGCAGGCGTACTATTTTCCTCATCAATAATTCCGTTATCCTGATAATCCCAGTAATAATGACTGATTGCTCCTGAAGAGCTGGTGCGGTCAATGGTAAAGAATTCATCGGAACATATTTCAGGACGGTCAATGGTATATTTGGCATAAATATAGGGATACACCGATACCGTAATCAGCGTATCATCATAGCACCCATATTGTGTGGTAGCTTCCAGATGTACATTATGCGGAACAGTTAAAGAAGTAAGGTTGCTATATATATGATCGGATGGTTGCTCCAAATAAGAATATTTTCCATCATCGAAGTCCCACATAAAGAACGTTCCTCCCTTGATATTTGAATTATTTGTTAAGCCCACTGAAATAGGCTGGCATCCCTCTGTCAAATCAGGATGGAAGCTGGCAAACATTTCGGGATATACAGTTATAGAATCATGTCTTTCCGCCTGGCAACCATGTATATTCCGGGTTTTTAAAACCACCGGGTGGGTGATGGGTACCAATCCGGTATTGTGATACACAGGAATAACCGGATCGGCAAAGGTATTCAGCGTAAAGGAATCGGTTGCGGTATATTGCCAAACAAAATCGCTAATTCCACCCATTGAAAAATTATCAATACGTATTTTAAACGGGGAACAACTGTCGATCCGTTCAATGGAGAAATCGGCTGAAACATGGGAATACACAATTACATCCTTTACAATGCTGCTATCGCATCCGGCTGCATTACTGGCAGTTAAGCGAACATGATAGGTGGTATCCTTGGCGGTGATATTGGTAAACTGTCGCGGCAGGGGTACTGGATCAGTGGAGAAAGTACTGTTTCCAAAACTCCATACATAATTCAGATTCAGGCCGGTAGAGTTATTGGCAAAGCCTGCATTCACCGGATTACAACCTGTAACCGGAGTGGTAAAATCGAAAGCCGCAACAACTCTGGGATACATAAATACCGGTCGTTTCATGGTGTCGGTACATCCCTGGATATTTGCTGCCTGTAATTCAATATAGTATGTGGTATCATGGTCGGTATTATTGGAATAACCATGCTGTAGTGTCTCGGGAATCGGTGTATTATAGGTATTTCCGTCTCCAAAATCCCAGTGGAACGAATCGCCTCCATGCGAAGTATTACTCAGCTCTGCAGTAAGGGGTGAACAGTTGTTTACATAATCTACGGCAAAATCTGCCCGGATAAAAGGATGTACCGTAACCGGTATGGTGAAGGTGTCCCTGCAGAAAAAGTCGGAAGAAGCGTATAAATGAACATCATAAATGGTGTCTTCACCCGAAAAATTGTTGAAATACCGGGTGAATGGGGCGGCTAAAGGATCAATTTTAGACGTTCCATCGTCAAAATCCCATTCATATATCAGATTATATCCTGATGAAAGATTGGTAAACAAAATTCCAATAGAATCACAAATATCGGTATCATCCACACTGAATTCGGATATGACTTGTGGATAAACAATAATTCTTTTTGTCGCTGCAGTATCATAACAACTAAACCGGTTGGCTGCAAACATAGATACCTGTAGTGTATCCGGAACAGGATGGGTGGTGTTACTATAAGGGAATGCAACAGGAGTTTCATCCAGGTTGGAGAAGGTGCTGTCGAAGAAAGCATTTCCAATATCTGAAATCGACCAATAGAAAGTGTCTACTCCAACTGAAACTGACGGATCAATATACAGACTAGCCGGCGAACAGACCCGTGCAGAGTCAAGGGTGAACGAAGAATAAATGTAAGGATATACGCGTATATCTGTGATATCGGAGGTGTCGACACATCCGAAAGGGGACCGGGCAATCAGACTTACATGGTACAACGTATCATTTGCACCTATATTGGTATAAACGTGATTTACCAGGGTGTCCACATCAGATGATCCGTCTCCAAAATCCCACTGATAGGTATCGGTATTTCCGGTAGTTGTACTTTCAAACTCTACTTCCGAATGATCACAAATGGTGGTATCGTTGAGATCGGTTACCTGAAAACCGGAATGAATTTCAGGATATACCCGGATGGTGTCTACGTAAAAATCATTGCAACCATCGGTATTACTAACAGTATAGGTCAGTTGATAATCGATGGGTGTATTGGTTCCATTCGGATAGGTATAATTTAAATTGATGGGGGAATTCGATATCTGGAGCGGAGATCCGTCGCCCAAATCAAGAATATAGGAATCTGCACCAGTCGATGCATCTTTCAGATCAATATTCAGCGGACCGCAACCTTTGTTATGCTCCAATGTCATAAAAGCATTGGGGCTTTCCGGTATAATGACCCACACATGTAAGGTCTGAAAGCCCTTGCAAGGTTGTTCAATGTCAACGTCAAAAACCTGATTATAACCTCCATAGGGGGGGCGTAGGATTGGATTCTGCACATTCGGATCATCCAGATATTCCGTGGGCGACCAGTGGTAGCTGATCCCACCTTTGGCACGTAATTCAACGGAGTCGACCCCGCAGACCTGAAAAACACTACCCTGATCTTCTACATTAGCAGAGGCTTCTAACTCATTGTAATCGGAGAAGTAACCATAAACGCAGCCGCCATTAGTTGTAACGCCATTAAAATAGCCAAGATGAAAGACGTTTTTGGAATTATAAATACGGGTTACATCTCCAGTTGGAATAATGGTGTTATCAGGGAAAGCCTTACTCGCATTTTTTAGAACATACCAGTCAGAGGTTCCGGCCTGCTCAAATAAGGATGCATTTAAAAAATGGGAAGGAGCACTTCCATTTACGGAAATGTAAAAACTGTCCAGCGCATCTGCTTTGGTCATCAAATTCAGGTAGAAGGCCTGATCTTTCGAACGGGTAAAACTTACTGAAAGTGAACCGGTGCAACCATCAATTGTTGGAAGAAACGCCTCACCCAGCTCATGTCCGAAACCTGCAATATGCAATACGTAAACAGGCTTATCATGGGCATCAATATGTACCCAATGATCGTTGGTGGCCGAGGGCATCGTGAAAGCATACTGTTCTCCGGCATTGGTTATGGTAGTATTGGTAACCATGCCATCTTTATGGGTAATGGTCAGACTTGTTCCCGGTTGTGTGGCGAGTACATATACCCGCTCTCCGCCTGAGCCGTCGGTTATCTGACCCCGCATCACCACATATTCAAATCCTATAATCGTCTTGTTCTGGGCATTTTTAACGGGAATTAACTGGTCGCCACAATAATCATATGCAGTGGATTTTACAACCGAGTCGTCACCAATGGTTACGGCAATAGGTTTATTGGATGTTATATGTGTGCCCGCCAGCCGGTCAGCAGCCAGAATACTGGGTTCATTATTATCTGCAGGATTTGCCTTCGGAACCAACATATAGGTTTCACCTTTGTCAAGGGTAATGGTATAGTCCGTATTAATCGCCGGATATCCAAAAGCTTCCTTCTTGAAATTCAGTGTCACAACTGTATTATCTTCGGTGGCGACAATAATGATCTGACTAAAAGCAGGATCTTGGCCTGGAGCATCCCAGTCATTATTACTCCATTGAGTTTGAAAAGGTGTCCAGAAATTATATCCAAGCGCATTTTTCCCCTTTAATGAAAAAATAGCGGGGTTATTATCTGAACGATGCAATTCATAATATGCGGTTATCTCCCGGTCAGATCGAATCAGCAGGGCGCTGTTGTCTTTGGTATTATACATATTGCCACTGAACTTTAGCATATCGGCCTGGGTAAATGAGATGTTTTCAGTCAGGGATACGGCAGGATCAATAACAACTGTAATTGCAGCTATTTCCGGGCTACGTGGTTGGGAAATAACAACAGTTGTAATGTTATCAGGATCTGTAGCTGAAATGGTAAGATCTGCTGTTGTGGGACCATCATGACTTAAGGTAGCATAGGGTGCTGCAAACCAGAAGAGTGTGTCTGTCTGTGATCGGGCAGAAAGGCAAACAAGCAGCAATATTAATATGAGTAGAAATCGGGTTTTCATGTGGATCATTAATTGATCATTTTACGAAAATCGGCAGGTAAAGGTTGCCGTTTATCCATTTACCAGACACTATTAGTCATCTGGTTTCAATAGTTGGTGGAAAACAAAACTTAAATATTCGATTTACGTAAAAATCAAATAATCAAACTCAATAATGCCATCATGAAAAAACGTATACTATCTGTACTCTTTATATTTAGCTTTTGCATTGCAAGTGCATTTGGACAAGCCGTTTTATTTTCAGAAGACTTTGAGTCCGGTGAAATTCCGCTAACATGGAGAGAAGAATTTGGATCAGGCAGTATAAGCTGGCGATATGAAAACGGAGGTTATACAACTTCGCCCGCCATTCCAAATACCCGCAGACCCATATCTGCGCATGGTGGATCTTTCAATGCTTTATTTCAATATCAAAGTATCAATAGTGAAGCTACAAAGCTGGTTACTAAAAAAATTACTTCCCTGGAATTTGCCATCAAACCCGAATTGCATTTTTTTCATGCTCAAATGGATTGGACCCATGGCGATGACCCCTATCATGACAATTTAAAGGTTTATTATAAAAGTGCGGTCAATAAGCCCTGGACGTTGCTCCGTTCCTATACCGAGGCAACCAATGGCTGGGTGGAACGCATTATTGTATTACCGGATAATGATCTGTCAGGGGATTACTATTTGGCTTTTGAGGGCATCACACACTGGGGATGGGGCACATGCGTGGATGATATCCGAATCATTGAGACAGGCATTTTGCCCAAAAGTCTCTCTAATATTTCTATTTTTCAGGTAGATGGCGGATCGGTTTCTTCCGGCACAAATAACAATCCGATTCTGAATATTAAGGTAAAGGTAACGGGCAATTCCGGCACGCTTCCCTTAAACTCTGTTGCGATTCATTCCTTAAATACCGATGATCAGGATATTAAATCCGGAGGCGTTAAAGTATATTACACACATGATGGTGAATTTAATACGGATACGCAAATTGGCTCGGGGGTATCATTTGTTTCAGGTCAGGCTGTTCTGAGTGCACTGAATTTCGATTTGCCCATTGGCTATTCCTACCTATGGGTAACCTATGACATTGAACCTGGGGCTACGCATCGGGATATCATTGATGCTAAATTTATGGCCAACAGCATAAATATAAATGGAAATACCTACCTGCCCACTGAAAATTCTCCGGAGGGTTCCAGAATGATTCTTCAAACACTGGTTTCGGACGATTTCGATTCTGAACTAAATTGGACACTCGGAGGTGAATTCGAATTTGGAAGTCCGTTGGGATTAGGTGGTGCACAAGGCAATCCTGATCCTAGCGCTGCATACAGCGGTACACATGTAATTGGTACAGACTTAACCGGAAAGGGTGATTATAATGGCGATTATGAAATGAATCTTAGCAAGGATCAGGATTACGCAATGACCACTGATACATTTGATTTCACCTATAACAATGATTTGACCATCCGGTATATGCGGCATCTCAATATTGGGATCAGCGATGAAGCCTACATTAAGGTGAGTCCGGATGCCGGGAAAACCTGGCAAACAGCATGGTCTAACAGTAGCATGATCCTGGACGATACCTGGAAAATGCATGAAATTGATATTTCAGCTATTGCAGCACGTAAGAGTGAAGTGCGCGTCATGTTCAGTCTGGGGGCAACGAATGACTATTGGCAGCTCTCGGGCTGGAATATTGATAATTTCATAATTACCGGCAAAAATGTATTGAAAGATGTTGGCATCAGTCGCATAATTACACCAAAAAATGGATGCGGGTACACCAATAATGAAGAGATCAAGGTGGAAATCACAAACTATGGACAGGAGGTATCTTTAAACAGCATTCCCCTAGAATATTCTCTTGATGGGAAAGCAACAATCATCAGAGATACGCTTAAACAAGCTATAGGTATTGGAGAAAGTGTGATTTTTTCTTTTAAAAAAAAAGCGAATCTATCCATTCCTGATATCTATAATCTTTTTGTTACCACAAATATGGCCGGCGATGATGACGGATCGAATGACGCCATCGAAATTCCTTTATATATACAGCCCACATATACTATTGCTCACAACGAAAAATTTGAGAACAAGGGTGGATTATGGATTCCGCATACCGGATCTGTTCCTAACTGGGAATGGGGAGTTCCGGGATTCGGATTGGTTGCTCCATCAGGCAACAACTTGTGGATGACGCAGTTAACCTCCTATTATCCCGATAATGATTCTTCTTTTATTGAAAGCGCTTGTTATTCCAATTCAAATGGCGAACGTAAAATTCTGCATTTAAAATATTGGGTTGCATCAGAAGAAGACCAGGATGGCGTTGCACTTCAGTATTCACTGAATAATGGCAGTACATGGGCGCTTGTGGATACCATTGTTAACGGTTGGTCGTGGTATAACGATACAATTCAGGCTTTGAATTCACCGGGATGGTCAAAATACTCAGAAGGATGGGTGGATGCATCCATCATTTTACCTAAGAAACTTACGAATGCTTCAACGATGAAGTTTCGTATGGCTTTTGCCAGTGATGCCGGAAACAATACCGTTGGCTTTGCATTTGACAACTTTGAAATATTTAAAGCTCCTGTAGATATTGGTATTTCGAGAATAGCAGAATTTGCTGATGCATGTCAGGAAGTGAATCCGGACTATTTAACGGTAGATATCAAAAACTACGGAATAAACAAGATAAAGCAAAACGATACGATTATCGCTGCTTTCGATTTGAACCATTCCAAAATAATAACAGATACTATTAAAGTTGCCTCTGAAATCCTTCCCGGCCAGATTCTGCAACATACTTTCACAAAAGATATCAGAGACCTTCCCGCAGGCAACTATAACATTACTGCATTTACCCTTTCTGAAGCGGATCCCTGGTTTTATCATGCCAATAACGATACTTCAGCACTCGATTTTGAAGTATATCCGGCCCCGATCACTTCATTACTGGACACCATACAAACCCGGCAACCGGACACAGTGGTTTTACGTCCCTATTTTAACCCAAACTATTCCTATTTATGGCACGATGGCAAAACAACAAAGGATTATGTGGTAGAAAACCGGGGCTGGCATGTGGTTAAGGTTACCGATTTGGCAAGCGCACACTTGTGTTCTTTGAAAGATTCATCCCTGGTTGAGCTGCTGTTTAATGATGTGGGCACTTCTGAGCTTATATCTCCCATGAACCATTGCGGATTAACAGTGGCAGAATCGGTCATCATTGGTATCAAAAACTTTGGAACGGACAGTATTCTGGCCGGACAAAAAATTGCAGTTACCTATGAGCTGAATGGTGGAGGTCCGGTATCTGATACGCTGGTGCTTACGAAAGCCTTACGTGCTTATCACAGCATTCCTTTTACCATCAGCAAGGCGCCTATTGATATGTCGGAAGCAGGAACGTTTCATTTTAAAATTTATACATCGTATGGGGGTGATACCGTGACACTCAATGATACCATTGAGCGAACTGTAGAAATTATGGGACGTCCGGTCGTCAGCCTGGGCTCAGATCGCGTTATACAAGCTCTTTCATATACATTGGATCCCGGAAGCGGATATGATTCGTTTATTTGGGATAATGGGGAAACCACGCAGACCCGTACCATTTCCACTTCCGGAAATTATTGGGTGCGTGTTTATGACGATAATGGTTGTGACAGTGAAACCGATGTAGATATTTGGCTGAAAATTCGCGATATCAGTCCTGGTGGATTGATCAGTCCGGTTTCATCCTGTGTATTTAACCCCAATGAACCAGTATCAATGCGTATCATGAATTCAGGAACTGATACAATACCCACCAATACATGGGTTGATGTGAGCTATGTTTTTGCCGGAGGTACCCGTATTACGCAACAAAAGCAACTAACAAGCGCACTATTACCTGGTCAGACTGTTAATTATACTTTCACAAGTAACGTCAATCTGGGAACGGAAGGCGATTATATAATGGAATCCACGGCCGTTATTCCCGGAGATATCCGGACAACGAATGACACCAGTGAAATTACTGTGTATCGTTACCCCAAGCCGGTTGCGGATTTTGGATTGCCCAATAGCATTATTATTTATGATGTATCCGTAAATCTTGAGGCAGGTGAATCACCTCATTATAATTATATCTGGCAGGATAACTCTACAGAGCACTCTTATACTGTTAACAACAGCGGATTATTCCATGTTAGAGCTACTGATACCAGAACGCAGTGTTTCGATCGCGATACGGTTATTGTTACTCTTGTTTTCAGTGATATTGGTATTATTTCTTCCAATATGGTTACTAGCGGATGTACAGGAAAATATCCGAATGTCAGGGTTAGGGTGAAGAATTTGGGCACCAGTAATATTGGACCCTCATATCCCATAAATGTAGTATGTGATGTAAATGGTTCCCGGGTTGCCCTTGATACATTGGTACGTACCGGACAGTTTAATGTAGGTGCTGAAATGGATTTGATTCTGTCTGCAAATGTATTGATATCTGAAGGAGGAGTTAATGATATTGCTTTCTATACATTATATGGCAATGATGAAAGAAATCAGAATGATACCTTTCATGTGAGCTTTAATTCTTTGCAGGGGCCTGTAATTGATTTTGGCGATGTGAATGGCTACATAAACAATGTGAACTTCCCCTTTGCGCTGGACGCAGGTGATGGACACAAGTCTTATCTGTGGCAGGATAATTCAACAAACCAGATTTTACTGGCCAATGAGGCCGGTACTTATTCGGTTGTTGTTACCGGTCAGAATAATTGCCAAAGTTCGCATACCGTTCGAATCAATCTGGTGGATCCCGTTGAAACGCCAGTTGAAATTGTGAAGGAAATGATCATTTATCCGAATCCCAATAACGGTTTATTCCGGGTCAATCTGGATAATGGTGTGGATGAGGAGTTCATTGTTCAAATGATCAACAATCAGGGTCAGGTTGTTTTTGTGAAAACCTGTAATACGCTTGAACTGAATAATGAATTTATAGATGTTCAACATCTGCCACGCGGACTTTATTATCTGATCATTCAAACTAAAAAACATCTTTATAAAGGAAAAATCCTCCTGTCTTTTGAGAATTAAATAATGATATAATTCATGTCAGCTGCGCGCTGCGTATGACAATTGTCCTGTTTTCCACCTTTAAATCATTGTATTTTTAAAACTGATTTAAAGGTGGATTTTTTGTTAAATCATACTATCAGATGTTTAATAAATGGATTGTCGGACTCTTGCAATACATGCCAAAAGACCTGGTATGGATTTTCAGTAAAAGATATATTGCGGGGAAGGAATTAAGTGATGCAGTTGCTGTAACACATAAATTGAATGTACAAGGTGTTAAAGCCACCATGGACTTGCTCGGAGAATTTCAATCGCGGGAAGAGAAAGTAAGTTACTATAAACAAGAGTACCTGCGGTTAATAGATGAATCGGTGAAACAGGGCCTTGATAATTCATTTTCCGTAAAGCCAACCATGTTTGGATTGTTGCGTGATGAAGAAAAGTGTTATCTCCACATTAAGGATATTGTTCAAAAAGCTGCAACACACAACCGGTTTATCCGCATTGACATGGAGGATTCCCAATGTACCGATATGGAATTGGTTTTATACAAAAGACTTCTTGAGGAGTTTCCGGGTCATGTAGGTATTGTATTGCAAGCCTATCTGAAACGTACGCTGAATGACCTGACTGGCCTGAAGTCATATGATCAGGGAAGAGGACTGATCAATATTCGTATTTGCAAGGGGATCTATAATGAGCCTGCTGAACTGGCTTACAAAAAGAAAAATGACATCAATCAGAACTTTTTGAAGGCGCTGGATTATATGTTGGATCAGAATATCTTTCCGGCTATTGCCACACACGACCGGTTCCTCATCAAAGGAGCACTGGATCTTATTAAAAAGCATAAAACGCCCCACAACCGGTTTGAATTTCAGATGCTTTATGGAGTAACGCCTGAGCTTAGAAGGTCCGTCGTTGAGAAGGGTTTTACTATGCGAATTTATGTTCCTTATGGAAAGGACTGGTTCAATTATTCTACACGAAGGCTGAAAGAAAATCCGCGAATGGTATCACATATCCTCAAAGCGTTAATATTCCGGGGGTAATTCTGCCATCTAACGTGCAATTAATTCAACTCCTTCAGAGTTGATTAAAGAAATCACCCTATTCCACGGGTTTCACCCGTGGTTATTCAGATTTAGCCACTCCGTGGCTTCTACACCACTTCACTTCCCTAAGGCTGGCATAGACTAAGCGGAACCAATTTCACGCCACGCAGTGGCAGCTTATTTCAGCCCAATTGCAACGCCTTGGGTAGTGCATATGCGAGTACAAATACGTCCTGAAAGGACAGCTTAATCTGTCCTTTCAGGACGCTGGTTCTGTGATGTGTCAAATTCCCGAGGCGTTGCCATCGGGCTGAATTAAATAAGGCTTTCAGCCTAAGAAAACCAAGGTTTGGCGTTTATCTCAATTTGAAACCGTATGTGTCAAAAAGATAATATTTCGCCCACTACGGGGCTTTTGGGTTGTGGGGGACAGATATTTCTACCCATATTCCGCTCCTAACGGAGCTAATTAGGGCCCCAAGTTCAGGTCGGTCCTTGAGTTCGGCTTAGGCTGAGCCTAAGTCGATTCTATCTTTTCAGGCTATTGCCTGATTTTATAAAGGCCAAGCCTTAATGGATATGTTCGACAGAGGCACAGCCTCAGCCGAACACATCATACAAGCATCCGATAATGAATAATGAAGATGATACCAGACCCTGAAAGGGTCAAAATCTGAATAACCGCGGGTGAAACCCGTGGGTATCAATCATTTAGACTCTGCAACCCTGAAGGGGTTGAATATTATAAATCTGCATCCTACTTTGTTCCCACCGGAACCTTATTTTGCCTTAAATGGGCCAATAACCATTTTTTGAATTCCTGTTCCACACTGAAGATCATCATCACCTTTTTCTTAGGAAGAAACTCCTGGAATTTCTGAGTATATGTCTCCAATAGCCGGGTTTCATCCTGCTGGCAGGCCAGAAATTTGCGGATGGATTCAGCCGCTTCCTGTTCACTCATATTGTTTTTATTGGATTCAAAATAACCCAGTAAATTACTACGATCGCGTGTTATTTTATCATGCCTGTTCTGATAGTCGTTATATACGGGCCAGAATTTAGCAGCCTCAGCGGGAGTTAATTGCAGCTTTTCGTTAAAAAAAGCGATTTTTTGTTGCTGAAGATTATCCTGCCGTGTTGCCTGTGCGGTAACAGGAATTACACAAAAACAGCTCAGGAGAATCAGGGATATATTTTTAAGCAGGTTCATAGTGGATGCCCTTTCCATATTACAATGCATTAATGATTTCATTTTCATTGATATCTTCATTGATGAGATATTCCATCGTTTCATCATTGAAACCGGTATTATCAGGTGTTTCCATAGCCTCCCAAATGGTTTCCTCCTGAAAGGAATATAAATTATTTTCAATCATCATGGATATTTCCTGAGTCAGGTCGGGTGTCTTTGCTTTAGGATTTTTAAAAATAGCAATTCCCGACAGCACAACTGCAATAATCAATATGGCAGCAGCTGCATAATACCGGATAACCAGCAGCGGTTTCTTCCGGTCCGGGGTCTGATACTCCTTCTTTAGGCGCTCATTCAGTTTGTCCGGAAAGTTTTTGAAGTATCCCTCCGGAACCCTAAAAGGGTTCTCTTTCTGAAGCGCTGAAAGTGACTTATTTATATGTTCCGGATTGCTCATGGATGGGTTTCTTTTTGTTTGACTGCTGTGTGTATAAAAGGTTTAATCCGAAGTCATTATTTTTTCTATTTTTTTCATGGCATGATGATAGGAAGCTTTGAGTGCACCCACCGAAGTGTCAAGAATTTCAGCCATATCCTCGTATTTCATTTCATCAAAGTATTTCATATTAAAGACAATTCGTTGTTTCCCGGGCAATGTAAGTATGGCCTTTTGAAGTCTCAGCTGTAATTCATCTCCGTTGAAATAAGGATCGTTTGCCAGACTTTCAGCCCATTTCTTTTCAACATCTGTCAGTGAAAATAAAAAACGGCGTTTCTTATTGCGAATATAAGTAAGCGATTCGTTTGTAGCAATTCTGTATAACCAGGTAAACAAACCTGAATCCTCTCTGAAAGATGGCAAGGCACTCCAGGCTTTTATAAAGACATTCTGAAGGGTGTCATCCGTATCTTCATGAGAAATGAGAATTTTTCGGATATGTCCGTATAGTTTTTCCTGATATTTTTCTACAATCAGACGAAAAGCATAATCGCAGCTTTCTTTTTTTTTGAAAAGCTCCAGAATTTCCTTGTCGCTAAAGTCGGCCGGCCTTTTACTCATGCCTGTTCGTCCAGGTGTTATTTACCGTATAGACTACTGAAAAGTAAATAGGTTTAATCGGTTAGTATAATTGGATTACTTCAGAACTACCTGACCTGACTTCAAAGGTCTTGTTCACCGTGTACAACGTTTGTTTGGCATTCAATGCCCTGAAAACAACACGGTATTTTCCAGGTTGCAATTGAATCGATTCATTTTTAACGTTGTTATCCATATTATAAACCCAATCCTCCTGTACATTGCTTTTTATAAGATACAAACTACCAAAACCCACTGATGATTTCAGAAAGGTAACATTACCCGGCCTGGGAATTTCAAGGGTTGTTGTGTGACTTTGCTTAATATCCACATTTTTTAAGTATACACGGGGAAGCACAGGAATTTCAATATCGTATTTTCCGGTAAGGTATTTCTGCTCGGTATACATTTTCTGAATATTCAGCGTATTCATTTCGCCTGCTTTACGCACAATGAATCCGATATTCCGGTACTGAATCGGATCGGTAACTTTAATTACCAGGGTTCCCTGTGGTGCATCGGCGGCGATAATTGTGTGCTTCCCCGGTGTTAAACGGATATTGTCAACCTCTACCGGGGGAATCGTATAAACGCGCATGCGATATACCGGGATGTGATCGATAAGTAATGTGTCGGGAAGTCCCCGTTGATTTAGCGTATGAATATAGTTGTATAAAATTTTACCGGATTGGCTGTCGAATAATGTACAATTCACATTGGTTTCAGTGGGGTTGCCCGATTGATCAAGCAGGTTGATCTGGGCTGTTGTAGCATCCAATGCCTGATGAATGACTACCTTCATAATTTCGGGAAGCTTTTCTTCATAGGTGGCATTGTAATAATTGCCAATGCAATTAAAGGTTTGTTCGAAATTCTCATCAATTCCGATACCAATGACAAAGGGTTTTAGAATGATGCCTTTGCGCTGCAGACTTTGTGAAACCGCACAGGCATCACCATCGCATGCTTCAACACCATCGGTGATGAGGATTATTATATTTCTGCAATTCTCCTGGTCGGGAGGAAAGTCGCCACCCCCCATTTCAAGCGAATGGGCGATAGGCGTAGTTCCTTTGGGAACAATATACCGGAGCTTTTGCCTGATCAGGGGGGCATTATCTTGAGCAAATGGCACTTCCAGTTTTGTGTCGTTACAATTTTGAGGTGGAACCGGACTTTGATGTCCATAGATGCGCAGGGCCATTTTTACATGGGGAATCTGCTCCAGGCTGTCAATGATATGTATTAATACATTGCGGGCCATGGCAATTTTGGTTTGCTTTTGCCATATAGCGGCCATGCTTTGGGAAGCGTCAAAAATAAACAGAATCCGGGTATCGGGAGGGACGTATTTTGGAGGCGCTTTTTGTCCCGATACCGGCAGTAGAATGATCAGAAACAAACATGAAGCAATAAATTTTGCCTTATAAAAAATATGGGAAAATGGTTGCTTCATATCCGTAAAGTTCAAATTTCAGATGATTTACTTTTGAATGAATTCCGGATCACTTTCATTATTTCCATCGCCCATAAGGGGAAGGAAGAAATAATTAATACCATTACCCAATCGAACCATCCCAATGGCAATGTTTTAAACACCGATTGTAAAACGGGAATATATACAACCGCCATTTGAAGCGCGAATGACACCAATGTGGCATAAACCAGCTTTTTATTGGAAAGGAAACCAAGGGTAAAGATCGAATCGTGATTGCTTCTGCAGTTAAAGGAGTGGAATAGCTGACTGCATGCCAAAACAATAAAACTCGCGGTACGGGCTCTTTCAATACCTTCCTTTTCCACATAATAAACCAGCACAAAAGCTAGCAAACTGCAGAATGCAATAAATACACCCTGAATGAATATGATGCTTCCTAATTTTACGTTCAATACGGATGCATTACGATCGCGGGGAGGGCGTTTCATAATATTTTTGTCGATGGGGTCAACGCCTAAAGCCAGGGCAGGCAAACCATCGGTTACCAGATTCACCCATAATATAT
This sequence comes from uncultured Bacteroidota bacterium, assembly GCA_963733535.1. Lineage (GTDB taxonomy): Bacteria > Bacteroidota > Bacteroidia > Bacteroidales > UBA10428 > UBA5072. Next base: position 352,847 of record CAVTDR010000008.1, on the reverse strand, counting down.
GAATGGGGAGCAGAGGTACGGGCAAGCGAATCAAAGAGGCTACAAACATCACTAAAATTTCACCCACATTGCAGGAGAGCAGGTAATGGATGAATTTTCGGATATTATCATATATTCCACGTCCTTCTTCAACTGCGGCTACAATTGAAGCGAAATTATCATCGGTTATCACCATATCCGATACTTCTTTGGTAACATCGGTGCCTGTAATACCCATGGCAACACCGATGTCTGCTTCCTTCACCGCAGGAGCATCGTTTACCCCGTCGCCGGTCATGGCTACCACATAGCCTTTGTTGCGCCAGGCTTTTACAATTCTTAATTTGTGTTCAGGAGAAACACGGGCGTATACTACAGATTTTTCCACATTCTTTTCAAAGTCTTCCTGCGACATTTTATCAAGCTCCTCACCCGTAAAGGCCAGGGAATCTTTTTCATAAAAACCCAAATCGCGGGCTATGGCAACCGCTGTATTCTTATGGTCACCAGTAATCATTACAGAACGAATGCCGGCGGAACGACAATCGCGCATAGCAAGTTTAACTTCCGGACGCGGAGGGTCAATCATCGCCACCAATCCCAAAAATACCAGGTTGTTTTCTATAGATTGTGCATCAATTTGTGAAGGAAGCTGATTGAATTCCCTTTGTGCCACGCCCAAAACCCGCATGGCTTTATCTGCCAGCTCCCCATTGGCTTTCATTATTTCATTTCTTTTTTCGGGGATCAGATCGACGGTCGTATCGCCTTCCAGAATTTTGCTGCAATTTCCAAGAAGAACATCCGGAGCACCCTTCACATAAGCCACGTAACTTTCATTGTTTTTGCGGACGATGGTCATCTGTTTCCGGTCGGAATCGAAGGGTATTTCCTCCACAAAAGGATATTCAGATTCAAGGCTTTTCTTGTTCATTCCGGTTTTTCCGGCCATGGTTAACAGCGCTCCTTCCGTTGGATCGCCTACTATTTTAAATACAGATCCCTCCTTCACCAATTGCGCACCATTACATAATACTGAGGCGGTTACAAGGGCATTCAGTCCCGGATCGTTTTTGGGATCTATGTTCGAATTCTGGAGTTTAAAATCACCTTCCGGAGAATAACCGATACCGGTTATTTCAATATTTCGTCCATCCTGGTATAGCGCCTGAACAGTCATTTCGTTTTTAGTGAGCGTGCCGGTTTTGTCGGAACAGATCACCGATGTGCTTCCTAGCGTTTCAACGGAAGGAAGCTTGCGGATAATGCAATGCCTGCGCACCATGCGTTGTACACCAAGTGCCAGGGCAATGGTAACCACTGCCGGAAGTCCTTCAGGAATGGCGGCAACAGCCAGACTAACCGCTGTAAGAAATAAATCTACAACGTTTTCTCCTCTCAGGTAACCAATAAGAAAGATGATTCCAACAAGAGCAAAAACAATAAAAATGATAATTTTCCCAAATTCTTTCAGCTTATTTTGAAGTGGGGTAGTGGTATCCTCAATTTTTTGAATCATCCCGGCAATATTGCCCAATTCGGTTTCCATACCGGTACCTGTAACAAGGGCCCTTGCTTTGCCTGAAACAATGGAAGTTCCCATATAAAGCATATTGGTCCGGTCGGCCAGGCCAATTTCTTCTGAATTGAGCTTTTCAGAAAATTTCGCAACAGGTGTGGATTCGCCTGTTAAACTGGCCTCGTGGGAAGATGTATTGCCTGTAGCATATACTACGCGACTGTCGGCTGGAACGTAATCTCCGGCTTCCAGTTCTACAATATCTCCGGGAACGATATCACTGGAAGGAATCACCAAATGTTTTCCGTTTCTTAGAACTTTGGTGGTGGGGGATGATAGTTTTTTTAATGCGGCAAGTGATTTCTCTGCCCTGTATTCCTGAATAAATCCCAATAAAGCGTTCAATATCACAATTACAATGATAGCGATAGCGTCTACCCATTCTTCGAGGTATCCTGAAACCAGTGCAGCGCCAATTAAAACCCAGATCATAAAATCCTTGAACTGATCCAGAAAAAGGGCAAAAGGCGATTTACCTTTCTTTTCCATCAATTGATTCGGACCATATTTCTCCTGCCGCGCTGTAACTTCTGAATCAGAAAGACCAAACTCCAGATTTGCGCCCAACTCTTTGGCTACTGCATCCTTATCTTTTACCCACCATTTATTCATAAATCCTATGATTGTTAACTATTCGTTACGAAGATATCGCTTTACCCTAAAATAACAAAACGAGCCTCAGACCTTTGCTCTGATATCCACAAGTTTCAATATATGGTCCACGTCTTCATCGTTTTGCACGGTAATTGTAAGACCCCGGATTCTTCCGTAATACTTGCCATCCCGAAATGTTTTCAGAATGGATTCCGGAATCCCTGATTTTTCAATAAGCGGCAAGGCCTTATCTGTAAAATAAAAAGTAATTGTGAAAGTGTCCGGGAGAATGCCTGTCCAGAACAGGTTCTTTTTCTTTCTCATGGTTTTCATGAGCCATCGTTTACCATCGTTGTAATAATTCCATTCTTCAGCGACATCAGGGTATTTGGAATGAATCGATTCGAAAAGGCGTTGCCACAATTTGCTGTGTTCCTTAATATACGAAAATATCAATTGTTCAGTGGGCCGGACATTCCGGTCTTCAAACATTACAGGCTCCATACGTAAGTGGTTGTTTATATATAATATATATGATGATTCGGAAATACGGTCAACTTAAAAATTGAGATATTCCGGCATTTCCGACAAAATCCTGCTGATAAGCAACCATGTTACGATCAGGGTAGCTATATATTTTGACTTCATGATATTGAAAAAGTTAGCGGTTTTGAAATAAAAGAATATTTCTTAGGATTATTCTCTTCTTCTCCTTCTTTTGCCAAGTCCCTTGCCACCTAAAAAGCCCCATCCTCCGCCGCCAATCAGGAATCCAAGCGCATAAAATGCACCATTGTTATTTTCGGCATACATGGTTACGTCATCTTTAAACAGCATAATTACGAAATCCACGGGGGCAATGATGCCGTGCCACAGTCCGCCCCAGAATCCATATGTATGGCCATTAAGGCATTGGCCAACAGCTTCGTGGTTTGCACAGGCAGTCATGGTAACAATGAGTAATGCAATTCCTGCAATACCTATCAGTTTTTGATGTCGGGTTTTCATAATGTTTGAATATTTTATATAAAAGTAGGCAAAATAACAGAAAATTACCCTACCGCGGACCGGTTGTTGTATTGTTGGTTTTCTTAAACACATTTGTATTCATGCCCATCCATGACTCCGGAGGAGTCAGATGTCTATAGATGTAAATATAGGTTAATGAGTACGACTCCGGCTGGAGTCGTATATTCCTCGTAATCATGTTTTTCTATAAGGTATTTTTTATCCAGGATATGGTGTATTTGGCAGGCATCCAGCATCAAAAATCCAGTATCTTCTTGGATAAAAACATCCAATATCCAACCTGCCTGCCACGCATAGGTCCAATCCGGGCTGGCAGGTATCTAACATCCAGAATCCAATATCTTTATTTCAAACAAAACCGACCCGACAGGTCCAAAAAACGCTGTCAGGTCGGTTCAACGAATTCTACAAACTTTTATTTGCCTTTCTTTGTGGTAATCAGGATGACACCGTCAAAAGATTCTGACGTGTATTTTTTCATATTTTCATCTTTCACTACTTCCACTTTCAAAATATCCTTCACATCGATTTTCTCAAGGATGTTGCTTTCACGATGCTCCACACCGTCCACAATATAAAGAATACGCGAATGTTGCATGTCTTTGTGGTTGTAATGCAAGGTCATCATTTTTTCATCTCCTTCTTTATCGGAGTGCTTTATGATGGTTACGGTTCTTATTGAATCACCATCGTTTATATGCTCCTGAACCATTTTATCTTCATCGGTATAAATGAAGACATCTTTACTATGGTGCGCATGTTGCACGCCTTCCTTTTCAGCATCAGCACCGGTAAGAATCACCTCGGTTTCCTCAATGATCGTATCATTCGGATGTGCTGAACTGATTCTTTTGGTAATGGTCTTTTTAATAATGGTATCGGGTGGAGCTGCCTTTTGCGTATGGGTTACGCTCAGCTTCGTGTGATTCTTTTCACCCGGTACAACAGAAGCCTTTGCTTCATTAAACATGCCGTTGAAAACAGCCATGGCTGTAAACAGGATTATTGCAACAGGTACGGCAGCGATCAGCTTGTAACCCGATCTTCCCTGTATGTTACTTTTTGTCATCATTATAATTCTTTTTTTAATAGAATGATTAAAACTTGAAGAAAGGCAGACCAATCTTTCTTCGGCAACCTGATTTACAAGGATAGCCTGATACCGGATTTTATCAATACCGGTTTCCAGTGCTCCCTGATCTGCCAGGTATTCATGTACCAGTTGAAAGGATTTTTTCATCATCCAGACAAACGGATTGAACCACATTACGGCCGATAATAGTTCAATAACCAGCAGGTCGACGGAATGATACTGGGATACATGGATTTTTTCATGGGCAATGATTTGATCCAAATCATCGTCCGATACCAGTACAGGCTGTACAAACACCCATCTGAAAAATGAAAATGTGCTGGTATACCTGTGCTGATAAATTAAGGTACAGTCGTTCTGTTTTATCTTTATTGATTTTGCATATTGAAGGCCTAAAAACACAATCTGCAGCAGAATTCGTGCTACCAATAAAAATACAATTGCAATATATATGCGGATGAGGATTTCATTTGTCGTCATTTTACTGGCAGAAGGTGCAGCAGACGCCGGAATTTCTAAGGTCTGGTGAGTCGCAGTTGTCTGAGTAATTGTTGTTGGAATCTTGTTATAAAACGACAAACCGGTTTGAATACGGGCATTGCTCAGGGGTATCATCAGCGAAAGCAAAATACTGCATACCAGGTAAAACCGTGCATACCGGGGATTATAGTCATCCCTGAAGATCAGCCTGAATGAAAGATATAATAAACTCATGCAAACTGAAGCAGCAGCTATATATATGATTAATGCCATCATTACAGTTTTTTGTTTTTAATTTCCTTTTCCAGCATGTCTTTTAGTTCCTCCAGGTCTGTGAGACTGGTGTCTTTGCTTTTCACAAAGGTCGAAACCAATTGATTTAAGGAACTGTTAAAAAGCCCCCTGAAGGTGTCTTTTAGTATATGTTGCGCATATTCCTTTTTGGATATAATGGGGAAATACACATTGAAGTTGGCATAGGTGCGGTGTGATACGTATTTCTTTTTTTCGAGCACCTTAATCACGGTTGCCACAGTATTATAAGCCGGTTTGGGTTCGGGAATGTTTTTGAGAATATCGCTTACCGCGCCTTCATTCATTTCCCATAATACTTTGAGAATCTCTTCCTGTGCTTTTGTAATTTCAATCATTTTTATTTTGATTTTATATCAGCAAATGTAAACTATAAATATTTTATGTCTACTATAAATATAGTTAATATTTCATAAATTGATTTTGGTGCATTATAATAACCACGGTTTGGTGAGGGCACTAAAAATCTAAGTATTGAATACAAGACTCCGGAGATTTCTCCCGTTGGTCGAAATGACCAAGCATGAATCTCACAGTAAGGGGGAGCAATGGTCTGTCATTTCGAATGAAACGAAAGTGAAATGAGAAATCTGTTTTTAAATTTTTTCTGTGAACATACAATCACTGCTCATTATTTAATTGTTAATTTCTAATTGTTCATCTCCCATTTTATTTCCTCCTTTCCAAAAAGCATTATATTTATATGTCCTAAAATATACTACTATGAAAAAGGTACTTTTTACTTTTATTCTTTGTCAGCTCTGCTTGCTCACCATGGTGAATGCTCAGAAACAGGGCACTACTACCATCGATGTTGATCACCCCGTTGCTCCCATTCAATCGACCATGTGGGGTGTTTTTTTTGAAGATATTAATATGGCAGCCGACGGAGGTATTTATGCCGAACTGGTAAAAAACCGGTCGTTCGAGTTTTTTAATCCCAAAACCGGATGGAAGGCCAAAACAAAAAGTAAAGACTCCTCTGCTTTTATAATCCTGAACGGAAGCAGCATATTGACTAATCCAAGATTTGCGCGGATCAAAGTCACCCCACAATCTGAAAGTTACTGTCTTACCAATTACGGATTCAGAGGTATGGGCGTAAAAGCTGGCAGTGCTTATGATTTTTCCATGATGGCATCTGTACCCGATAATGCAATGATGAATCTTCGCATTGAAATAGTGGATGCAACCGGAAAAGTGCTGGGTTCTTCAAAACTACCGTTAAATGGCTCCGATTGGAAAAAATACAACACAGAAATAGCTTGTAACACCACAGAAGCCAAAGCTCAACTGAATATCTGGTTTGAAAATACCGGAACGGTCGATATTGATATGGTTTCCTTATTTCCACAGGATACCTGGAAAGGTAGAAAAGGCGGCTTGAGAGCTGACCTTGTTCAGCTGTTGGCTGACATGAAGCCTGGATTTATTCGCTTTCCGGGCGGATGTATTGTAGAAGGCAGGGAATTGGAAACCCGCTATCAATGGAAAAAATCTGTGGGACCTGTGGAAGCAAGGCAATTGATCGTTAACCGCTGGAATACAGAGTTCAGTCACAGGCCTACTCCCGATTATTTTCAATCGTTCGGACTGGGTTTTTATGAATACTTTATGTTGGCCGAAGACATTGGTGCCGAGCCCGTCCCTATTTTGAACTGCGGAATGGCATGCCAGTTCAATACTGCTGAAATTGTGCCCCTGGGTTTAATTGATCCCTACATACAGGATGCCCTCGATCTGATTGAATTTGCCAATGGAACCACCGATACAAAATGGGGAAAACTGCGTGCCGACATGGGCCATCCTGAACCATTCCGTTTAAAAATGATTGGTGTTGGAAATGAACAATGGGGACCTCAGTATTTTGAACGCTACAAGCTGTTTGAAAAGGCAATTCTTGAAAAATACCCGGATATCAAGCTTATAACCGGCAGCGGACCTTCTGCAGAAGGCGACCTGTTTGATTTTGCCTGGGACGAGCTGAATAAGCTCAAGCCTCAGATTGTGGATGAACATTATTATAAGAATCCCGAATGGTTTCTGAAAAACGTAAAAAGGTATGATACTTATAGCCGTACGGGACATAAAATATTTGCCGGAGAATATGCCGCACAAAGTGCATTTGTCTGTAGTCCCGACAACAAAAATAACTGGGAATGTGCTATTTCTGAAGCAGCATTCATGACCGGTCTCGAGCGGAACGCGGATATTGTAAGTATGTGTTCCTATGCCCCTCTGTTTTGCCATGTAGACGGCTGGCAATGGAAACCCGATCTGATCTGGTTTGATAACCTTAAATCATTCGGTACTCCAAACTATTATGTGCAGCAGTTGTTTTCGGTAAACAAAGGCAGTCATGTGCTCAGGATGGTTTCAGGCAATGAACCGCTTACCGGACAGGAAGGTATTTATGCTTCAGCGGTTTGGGATGAGAAGAACAAAGCGATTATTGTAAAAATTGTGAATGTTACCGGCAAAACCATCATTAAAAAAGTAGGAATGACCACAAGAAAAAGGTTGGTATCTCCTGCTCATAGTGTATATCTCCAGAATAACGATTTTTCAGTGGAGAATTCATTTGAATCATTGGCAATACAGCCACTTAAACAAGACATTTCGTTTAAGGGAAAGCAATTGGAAATTCAATGCGCCCCTTATTCTTTCCAGGTAATTACTATCAAAACATTATAATCATTCTTAAAACAACTTATTATTAATTAAAACAACCATGAAAAAAATAATGTATGTAGCAATCGTGCTTATGATTGCACTCTCGGGATGTAAGAAAAATACAGCCATAGCTGTGTCTCCTATAACCGACACTCTTTGGGAAGCATCTGACAGTATTCCTGTTAAATTAATTACCCTCACCAACAAGAACGGTATGGTAGTTAAAGTAACCAATTTTGCAGCTGCCATTACCTATATTGGAGTTCCCGATAAGGATGGCAAAATTGAAAATGTTGCCTTGGGATTTGATAACATCAATCAGTACAGAGCAAAGCATCCCTATTTTGGATCTGCTATCGGAAGGTATGCCAACCGCATTGGCAATTCCAAATTTGTTCTCAACGATACCACATATACCCTTCTGGCGAATGAGGGTCCAAATACCCTGCATGGTGGCCCGACAGGCTTCTGGGCTAAATTATTTGCAATTGATACCGTATATGCCAAAGGTGATTCTATGATCGTTAAACTTTCTCATTTCAGTCCCGATCTGGAAGGCGGATATCCCGGCAATCTGAATGTAAGTATTACCTATACGCTTACCGGCAACAATGAAATTGTTATGGAATATGAAGCCGAAAGTGATAAGGCTACTGTAGTAAATCTTACCAACCACAGCTATTTTAATTTAAGCGGCATGAAAGAGGATATTCTGGGCCATGAGTTGATTATTTACGGAGATTCTATCACACCCTGTAATCCACGATTGATACCCACCGGCGAAATAACTGCAGTGCAGAATACAGCTTTTGATTTTACCACGCCTCATACCATCGGTGAAAGAATATCCCAGATCAGAGGCGGGTATGATATCAATTATAAGCTGAGAAATAAGCCGGGTGAATATGTACTGGCTGTTGAACTGTATGAGCCCAAATCGGGACGTTTTATGCAGACCTATACTACTGAACCCGGAATTCAATTCTATTCCGGCAATTTCCTGAATGGTGAAAAAGGTCAGGATAGTGTTACGTATAACAGGTATTATGGACTGTGTTTGGAAGCACAACATTTTCCCGATTCCCCGAACCAGCCTAAATTCCCCTCCACGGTATTGTTACCGGGAGAAAAGTATACCCAGAAAACGGTGTATAAATTTTCTGTGAAATAAACGTTTTGTAGAGACGCATGATTATGCGTCTCTACGTTAACCAAAAAAAGAGGTGCACATTTCTGTGCACCTCTTTTTTTATAGCCGATAATGAATGGTATTATTTACCCAGCATGTCGGTAACCTGTTTCACCACGTTTTCAGCGGTAAAACCAAATTTCTCATCGAGAATTTTATAAGGTGCTGAGAAACCAAAATGATTGAGTCCGAATACTTTTCCATTCTGTCCTGCCAATCCCTGAAGGGTTACAGGTAAGCCTGCAGTTAATCCGAAAACCGGCACACCGGAAGGCAACACCTGTTGCTGATAGGTTGCAGGCTGATTCCGGAACAAGCCTTCTGAAGGCGCAGATACAACTCTTACTTTAAGGCCTTTTTCTTCGAGTTTCTGTGCACCTGCCATTTGTGTAGATACTTCTGAACCGTTGGCCAGTAATATTACATCAGGTTTGGATGCATCTTTAATAATATAGGCACCCTTTGCCATTTGAGCTACATCTGCAAGGCGGTTCGATCCCGGTAAAGCAGGCAATGTAGGAACATTCTGGCGGGTCAGTAATAAAGCAGTGGGGGTTTTGGTATTTTCCATTGCCAGTTTCCATGCATAGGTAGTTTCATGAACATCAGCCGGACGAAGCACCAGCACGCTGTTTTCGCCATGGTGATTTTTCAATTGCTCCATTAAACGTATTTGTGCTTCCTGTTCAACCGGTTGATGGGTTGGACCGTCTTCACCCACACGGAAGGCGTCATGTGTCCATATATATTTAACTGGCAGACCCATTAATGCAGCCAACCGTACAGCAGGTTTCATATAATCAGAGAAAACGAAGAACGTTCCGCATGCAACAATTACACCACCGTGCAATGCAATTCCATTAGCTACCGAAGCCATCGTTAATTCAGCCACCCCAGCCTGCAGGAAAGCACCTGTAAAATCGCATGCTGTAAAAGCCTTGGTATTTTTTAGAAATCCGTCCGTCTTATCACTATTTGAAAGGTCGGCGGAAGCAACGATCATGTTTTCCACATTCTTGGCAAGCCATCCAAGAACAGTACTTGAGGCTGCACGTGTAGCGGAATCGTCTTTCTGTGCTATTTGTTCGGGATTGATGACAGGAGCTTTACCGGAGAAAAACGCATCCATTTTTGCAGATAAGGCTGAATTCGAGGCCCTCCATTTCTTTTCTTCTTCCTTACGAACTTTTGCATCCGCAGTTTTTTTCTGGAGTACTTCTTTATAATAAGCGGCTACTTCAGGGAAAACCACAAATGGATCAGCAGGATTGCCGCCCAGGTTTTCAATACTTTTCTCAAATGAAGCACCTGCTTCACCCAATGGCATACCATGGGTAGCGCACTTACCTTCATAATTACCTCCGTCAGGATCCACAGCCCCTTTACCCATGATGGTTTTACCAATGATCAGTGTAGGTCTTGCTTTTTCCTGATTGGCTTTCATCAAGGCGGCTCTGATTTCGTCTGCATCATTTCCCTTGATGGTTAGAACCTGCCAACCCCAGGCTGTGTATTTGGCAGCGGTGTCCTCAACCGTTACACATGAGGTGGTGGTGGATAACTGAATATCGTTTGAGTCAAAGAACATAATCAGGTTGTGCAAACCAAGATAACCAGCCATTCGACCGGCGCCCTGAGAAATTTCTTCCTGGATTCCGCCATCGGAAATATAGGTATAGGTTTTGTGTGACATCCACTCGCCAAAGCGGGCACAAAGGAATCGTTCTGCAATTGCAGCACCAACTGCCATGGTATGACCTTGTCCGAGTGGGCCGGATGTATTTTCAATTCCTCTGTTCACGTCAACTTCCGGATGGCCGGGTGTAACACTTCCCCATTGTCTGAAATTCTTTAAATCTTCAACAGTGAAGTTTCCTGTTAATGTCAAAATCGAATACAGCATGGGTGACATATGTCCCGGATCAAGGAAAAACCGGTCTCTGTTTTTCCAGGTCATATCTGTTGGATCCCAATTAAGAAATTCGGAAAAAAGTATGTTTACGAAATCAGCTCCACCCATTGCACCACCGGGATGTCCAGATTTTGCTTTTTCAACCATTGCAGCTGATAAAATTCTAATATTGTCTGCAGCCCTGTTTACGACTTCTTTTTTCATGGATTCTTTTTTATGAAAATTTTATGTGTTTTTTAATGATGTATTTGATTTCGGCAAATATAAAATAAACTTTTACAACCGATTGCCACAGATTCCTTTTTATTTGTATAAATAATAGGAATGCGGAAAACGGTGTTAGGGATACTGAATCATTATATGTATTTTTGACGCCAAAATTCAATAAAAAAACCATGAGTCTTCAATGTGGAATTATCGGTATTGCCAATACCGGAAAAACAACCATCTTCAATTGCATGTCAAATGTAAAGGCTGAAACCTCGAATTTTGCTTTTACTTCCAATAAATCCAATTTGGGCGTGATTCATGTCCCTGATCAGCGGCTATATGAATTGGAAAAACTCGTCCCTACGCAACGCGTGGTTCATGCTACCGTTGAAATTGTCGATATACCAGGCCTTACCAAAGGTGCAAACCAGGGTGAGGGAGTGGGTAACAAATTTCTGGGCGATATTCGCAATACCGATGCAATCATTCATGTGCTTCGTTGCTTCGACGACGAAAATCTTCCTCACATTGACGGATCAGTTGACCCGGTGCGCGATATTGAGAATATCGATTTCGAACTGCAGGTAAAAGATCTGGAGAGCGTGGAGAAAAAACTTCAGCGGCTCGAGAAAATTGCCAAAGCAGGTGATAAAGATGCCAAAGCAGGTATTGAAGTACTGAACAAGGTTAAATCGCATTTGGAATCATTCGGAAATATCAGGGATTTGAAGCTTGAAACTACGGAAAAAAAACACATTGATGATTTGTTTTTGCTTACGGTGAAGCCCATGATGTTTGTATGTAATGTGGACGATGCATCTGCTGCAAAGGGGAATGCCTATTCAGATAAGGTTAAGGAAAGGCTTAAAGATCAGCATGCCGAAATATTGGTGGTAGCCGCTAAACTGGAAGCAGAAATTGCAGATTTTGATAATGAAGAGGATAAAATGATCTTTCTTGCAGATGCAGGTTTAACGGAACCTGGCGTAAACCGTATGGTTCGTTCGGCCTATTCTATGCTGAACCTGTTGTCGTTTTTTACTGTGGGAGAAGATGAAATTCGTGCCTGGACCATCCATAAAGGAATGACTGCTCCTCAGGCTGCAGGTGCTATACATAGCGATCTGGAGCGCGGATTTATCCGGGCAGAGGTTATTAAATATTACGATTTCATCACGCTGAAATCGGAGCATGCCTGTAAAGAAAAAGGCAAGCTCATGGTAGAAGGTAAAAATTATGTAGTAGGGGATGCGGATATTCTGCACATCCGGTTCAATGTGTAATCAATCTTGTTTTTTTATTTAAGAGAATAGGCACGAAGGCACACGAAGAATTATTTTTGTATGCCTACGGCATATTGCGGGTAAGGCTCAAAGTATCATAATAAATATACAGGTGTTTTTGAAAATGTCGCAGACATTTCAACTTTGTGCCTTGATAGGGTAGCGTAGAACCCTATTTTTCTTAGTGTCTTATTATTATTGGATTTTTTAAAATATATTTATATTTGAGAAAATCGAAAGGCCATGTACAGGAAGGTTTTCAACTTTACCGTTACCATACTCACAATCCTCACTGCCAATTTAGTTACCAGTTACATTACCGATCTTCTGATTAGTTATAAATGGGAATTCAAGCCGCTACGATTCACGCTGCTCGCTATGGGTGTGATCACACTTATATTTTATCCGCTGTTTACCATGTTGCAGAAGTGGTTGGATAAATTTTCGAGAAGGTTTGTAAAGGCAGGCCATTCTTTTGCAGGCCGATACCTTGGATTTATCTTAATGGTTGTGGTGGCCTTGTTTATTTTGACATGTTTTTATGCCCACATGTGGTATCATATCAATGTGCTCAAGATGTTGGCTAACGGTACCTTTTTCTCTGCTTTTTAATGCTGCATTACCAATAAAACATCGTGCCGTCGGTTTTACGGTTCACCGGAAGACATGCCATTTCATACGGATATTTTGCAGCTTTTTTCTCATCCAGATCTACTCCAATTCCCGGACGATCTTCCAGCGTTAGAAAGCCATTTTTAAACGAATAATTGGTACTGAATACATCATTCACAATGTCTTGATGGGGCATGTATTCCTGTATTCCAAAATTATTAATAGCCATGTTAAACTGGATAGCAGCGGCCAGGTTTATTGGCGAAAGGTCAGTGGCTCCATGAAATCCGGTGGCAATATGATAGATGGAAGCAAAGTCGGCCACCTTTTTCAAATGGGTGATACCCCCACCATGAACAATAGGCATCCGGATATAATCGATGAGCTGTTCTGTGATCAGGGTAGTATAATCATACACCGAATTAAATACCTCTCCAATGGCTATGGGAGTGGTGGAATGCTTACGGATCATCCGCAATCCTTCCTGAAGTTCTCCGGTTACCGGATCCTCCAGCCAAAACAGATGATAGGGTTCAAGATCTTTGGCCAGGCGGGCAGCTTCTATAGGAGTGCAGCGATGATGAACATCATGTAAGAGGTGCATATCATTTCCAAATGCGATCCTCACTTGTTCAAATAATTGCGGCAGATAATTCAGATATTTGGATGTATCCCAAAATTCAGTATGTGGAAGACCTTTATGGGCAGGTTCATAAAATTTACTGTTTCCTGCAACGCCATATGCATGGGAAATACCCGGAACGCCTGATTGTACACGTATGGCTAAAAAGCCTTTCTCTTTTTCAATAGCTACCTTTTCGAGCGTGTCTTCCAGATTCTTACCGTTTGCATGGGCATAAACGAGAATTTTTTCCCTGCTTTTGCCCCCCAGCAAATTATATAACGGGGTATTGAGTACTTTTCCTTTAATATCCCACAGGGCCATGTCAATAGCCGAGAGGGCAGTCATGGAAACGGATCCTCTTTTCCAGTAAACTCCTTTGTAGAAGTAATGCCAGATGTCTTCAATATTACGCGGATCCATTCCGATTAAAGCCGGAATGCAGTAATCCTGCAAAAACGATACTACGGGTTTTTCCATGCCGTTCAGGGTAGCATCACCCAGGCCATACACACCCTGATCGGTAAATATTTTTAACGTAACAAAATTTCTTCCCGGGCAGGTAAGAATCACTTTAGCATCTGTAATTTTCATGGTGAATCGGATTAAAAACCTATTGAATTTCCGCCGTCAACTGGTAAAACAACACCTGTAATATAACTGGATGATTCTGTGGCAAGAAAGAGGGCAGCATCTGCAACTTCCTCAGCAGTTCCCAGGCGACCCAATGGAGTGCGACCAAAAACCTTTCTGCCGCGTTCAGGGTCGTTTACCAATGCTTTGGATGACATTTCTGTTTTTATAAACCCCGGCGCAATACAGTTTACACGAATTCCAAGAGGCGACAGTTCAACAGCCATAGCCCGCGTCATCCCTTCCACAGCCGATTTTGCAGCTGTATAGGCTATTACCAGCGGAATACCGTATTGTGATGCCATCGAACTGATGTTGATAATACTTCCCTTTTTGTCAACAACCATATATTTGGCGATTTCGCGACTGATGGAGAACACGGCAACCTGATTTGTGAGAATTACTTTTTGGAATTCCTCATCTGTGACTTCATGAAACGCTTTTTTTAAATGAATCCCTGCGTTATTGACCAGGATGTCAATTTTTTTATGCTTGTCAATTAGGGTTTGGATAACCGCAGGAATTTCATCAAGACGGGTAACATCCAGTTTAATGCAAGAGGCCATTTCACCCATGTTGCAACAAGCAGTTCTCAATTTCTTTTCATCTCTGCCGATCAGAATACATTCAATATTATTCTGAACAAATTTTTGAGCAATAGCTAAACCAATACCGGAGGCTCCGCCTGTAATTACTGCTGTTTTTCTGCTGCTGTTTGTCATGATAAATCCTCCATTTCCTAATGATTTAAAATTACATGTTGTAACGGATGAAGCGGATCAAACTTATTGTATCATTTTAATCTTCTAAATTTAATCAACCTTGCCGGAGCGAGGACTGTCTGATAATCAGCGAATGGGACAATACAATTGATTTAAGTACAGAGGATTGTTCTCCCTTCAGGGTATTGATGAGCGTAGTTGCAGCAATCTCACCCATTTCACGGGCAGGATAATGCACTGTTGATAGTTTGGGCTCAACTACAGTCGAGATAGGGTCATTATTGAAACCCACAATACATACATCCTGTGGAATCCGAACTCCTGCCTCCTTAAATTCATTGATAATGGCAACTGCAGTTGTATCGTTCGCACAGAATATGCCATCAGGGAGGGTTTTCTGGTGCAAAAGGGCTTTGGCTACATCCTGTCCGGCTTTGTGACTGATATCCGTAATAATCAGCGATTTATTATTTACTTCCATTCCATGATCCAATAATGCCTGTTTAAAGCCGCTATAACGATCGGTATACACATTTCTTGCCAAGCTACCCGCCATGTGCACGATGTTTTTGCAGCCCTGGCTGATCAGGTGGCTGGTAACTTCATATCCTGCCTTATAATTATTAATTACAACACTCTTACATTTGGGATGATCCCAGACTCTGTCGAAAAATACCACAGGAATGCCTTTCTTAAAGAATATGTTCATGTGATCAATAGAAGTGGTTTCATAGGAAAGGGCAATCAGCAACCCGTCAATTCGGGTATTGAAGAATGTGGTGATGCTGGCAGACTCTTTTTTAAAAGATTCCTGCGATTGACTGATTAGCAAATTATACCCGAAATCATTGGCAACTTTTTCCATCCCTGAGATAACAGAGGCCAGAAAATAACTGTCAAGACGGGGAACAACCAATCCAATAGTGGAAGTATGTTTTTGTCTTAAATTGCTTGCAAATTTGTTCTGTTGATAACCCATTTTCCGGGCAGTCATCAGAATTTTCTTTTTGATCTCCTTGCGTACATGGGGATGATCTTTTAACCCTCTGCTGACCGTTGATGCAGAAATATCAAGGACTTTGGCAATATCGTAGATCGTAACGTCTCGGTTTGGTGTCATGGTTTCATTTGTCTAGTGCAAAATAAATATAAAAATGGAAATTATGATTATAAATAAGCAAAAAGTCGCAATCGGTTGCAAGCGTTTCTGTTTTTTATATACTTTTATTGTTAGTGTTTTAAGGACTTGAACACATAAAACTTTTAATAATTATGAAGATGAAATTCAATATTTATTGGGTGATATTGCTGTTTTCGTTTCAACCGATATTGAGCCAATTCAATCAGGCGGCCTATGACAGCATCAACAGAATTTCACAGGCCGATCATAAACGGATGATGAATCTTTTGGGTATACCTACATTAAGACCCGGAGTTGACGGCAATAATCTTACTGCTCCCAATGCAGTAAATTATGATGAAGCCAAAGCAAATCCTTATCTGGAGCTTCCTGATCCCCTTATTCTGAAAAATGGATCTGCAGTGGTAACACCGGAAATGTGGTGGAAAATCCGTCGCCCCGAAATTGTGGAAGATTTTAACCGGGAAATTTACGGACGCGTACCGGAAAACCTGCCTGAAGTTCGCTGGGTTGTTGTTCGAACCATTGATACTCTGGAATATAACATTCCGGTAATAAAAAAGATCATTGAAGGCAGGGTGGATAATTCTTCTTATCCTTCGATAACTGTTACCATTCAGCTTAATGTTACAACGCCTGCACAAGCTACCGCTCCTGTGCCGGTGATTATGGAACTGGCGTTCGTATTTCCGAAAGGATTTAAGTTTCCCCAACAGCCAGGCGCTAAGCTGCCCGAGGATATTCCCTGGCAGCAACAGGTGCTACAAAAAGGCTGGGGGTACGCCATTATTGTTCCTGTCAGCATACAGGCTGACAATGGAGCCGGACTTACCCAGGGTATTATTGGTCTGGCAAATAAGGGAAAGCCCCGTAAACCCGACGACTGGGGTGCTCTAAGAGCCTGGGCATGGGGAACCAGCAGAGCTATGGATTATTTTGAAACCGACAGGAATGTGGATGCCACCCGCCTCGGAATTGAAGGCCATTCCCGGTATGGTAAAGCTGCCGCTGTAGCAATGGCTTATGATTCACGTTTTGCAGTGGTATTTGTCAGTTCATCCGGAGAGGCCGGACTAAAGCTCCATCGTCGTAACTATGGAGAAACCGTTGAAAATGTTGCTAATTCCGGCGAGTATCACTGGATGGCAGGAAATTTTATTAAATACGCCGGGCCATTGAATTGGAGCGACTTGCCTGTAGATGCCCATGAACTGATAGCTTTATGTGCTCCACGGCCGGTATTTATAAGCAGTGGTGATATAGGTGACAGCTGGGTAGACGCCCGGGGTATGTTTATGGCCGGGGTGGCAGCCGGACCTGTATATAAGCTGCTTGGAAAAAACGACCTGGGAACAACTGTTTTTCCGCCCCTTGGAACCGGGATCACAGATGGTGAAATTGCTTTCCGTCAGCACGAGGGTGGTCATACACCCGGGCCCAACTGGCCCGTTTTCCTGAATTTTGCTTCCCGGTATTTTGAAAGATAAAAAAATATATCTTTAAAGAATAATTCACCATTCTAATTAACTGGATATCCATTAAACAATAAACGACTATGTCACAAACACAAACGCTTTCGGTAAAAGAAAAAATCGGATATGGCCTCGGTGATGGAGCCGCCAATTTTATTTTCCAGACATTAATGTTACTGCAATTAAGTTTTTATACAGATTCATTTGGCTTAACCGCAGGTGTTGCAGCAGTTTTGTTCCTGGTTGCAAGATTATGGGGTGCAGGTGCCGACCTGATTATGGGAGCTGTGGCTGACAGAACCAATACCAAATGGGGTAAATTCAGACCCTGGGTTTTATGGACAGCAGTTCCTTTCGGAATAGTCGGATATCTTGCATTTACAACACCCGATATGGGCACCACAGGTAAAATTGTGTATGCGTATATTACCTATTTGTTATTGATGACGGTGTATTCCGCCAATAACATTCCCTATTCGGCTCTAGGCGGAGTTGTTACAGGTGATATGAAAGAACGTACCAGTCTTTCTTCCTTCCGTTTTGTTATTGTTACCATTGCCACACTGGCCATTCAGGGAATTGCACTTCCTATGGTAAATCATTTCGGTCAGGGTGATAGCGCAAAAGGCTATCAGATTACCATGGGTATATTCAGCGTCCTGGCTATGTTATTCTTCTTTATTACATTTAGTACTACCAAAGAACGTATTAAACCGGCTCCACAGCAAAAATCATCGCTGAAACAGGATCTAACCGACCTGGTTATGAATCGCCAGTGGGTCATCATGTTTTGCGTTTTTATGTTTATGTTCATTTTCCTTGCTGTAAGAAATGGAATTTTGGTTTATTTTTTCAAATATTATCTGAATATAGACAGTCAGAGAGCCTTTTTGGTAAGCATTGACAATGGCTTATTCGGAATTCTAAGCACTTTGGGTTTATTGGGTGACAAATCAGACATCGCTGTCAATACTTTCAGTTTTGTGAATGTAATCAGCCAGCTCTTTGCATTATTGGGAATTGCTTTCACAAAATTCTTTGCAACCAAACTGGGTAAACGAAATGCTTTCCGCTCCTGGTTGGTAATCGCAGGTATATTTGCTGCCCTCTTTATTTTAATTCCTGCTAACGGTGTATGGATGGCGTTCATTTTATCCATTCTCTTTAACTTCTCATGGGGTGTTACCATGTCATTGCCTTGGGCTATGATGGCCGATGTGGCTGACTTTGGTGAATGGAAAACCAACCGTCGTGCTACTGGTATTGTATTTGCAGGTGTAGTATTTGGATTGAAGGTAGGATTAGCACTGGGTGGTGCCCTTGCCGGATTATTGTTGAAATGGTACGGTTATGTAGCCAATACGGCTCAGTCTGCTCAATCACTTAATGGAATCAGACTTTCCGTAAGTATTTATCCTGTTCTTGCTATTGCATGTTGTGTAATTGCCCTTTTCATTTATGGCATCAACAAAAAGGTGGAATATCAAATGCAGGATGAATTGGCAGAAAGACGCAAGAACTATGCAAGCTAAACGAAACATAAATATGAAAAGACCTATTGTATGGAATACGGGGATACTGGCAATTGCTTTGATATTGTCAGTGGTGTGGAGTTGTCAGCGTGAACAAACGAAGAGCGCGGAAAAGGGTTTAAAAGATTATTACGGCGATAAATTTCTTATCGGTACTTGCCTCAATGGCTTTCAATTTATGGGAAAAGATTCTTTAGCCCTTGATTTCGCCGCGAAACATTTTAACACTCTCACTCCCGAAAACGAGATGAAATGGGAGCGGATTCATCCGCAACCCGATGTGTATAACTTTGTACTTGCCGATAGCATGGTTGCCTATGGTACCCGCAATAACATGTTTATTGTAGGACACTGTCTCCTATGGCATTCTCAAGTACCGCAATGGGTATTCCAGGATTCCACCGGAAAAGCCATTACCCGTGATGCGTTGCTGGCACGGCTGAAAGAGCATATCTTCACAGTGGTGGGACGTTACAAAGGGAAAGTAAAGGGATGGGATGTCGTAAATGAAGCAGTAAATGAAGACGGTTCATTACGAAAAACCAAATGGCTCGAAATTATTGGTCCCGATTATGTTCAAAAGGCCTTTGAATTTGCACACGAAGCTGACCCACAGGCTGAGCTCTATTACAATGACTATAACATTGAATTGAGAGAGAAATGCGCAGGTGTTGTGACGATCATTAAGGCCCTTAAGGATAGCGGTGTAAAAGTGGATGCAATAGGAATTCAGGGACATTGGAATCTTGACAAGCCGGATATTTCAGAAATTCAGGAAAGCTTTGATCAATATGACGCTCTGGGCTGTAAAGTGATGATTACCGAATTTGAAATCAGTGTTATTCCCGAACCGGAAGGTATTGTGGGCGCAGATATTGCCCAGAGTGCCGAATATCAGGATAAAATGAATCCCTATAAAGACGGATTCCCTGATTCCCTGCAGGTAGTATTGGCCCAAAGATACAAGGACATGTTTGAGCTGTTCGTGAAAAACGACGATAAGGTAACACGGGTTACTTTCTGGGGACTTCACGATGGTTATAACTGGAAGAACGGCTGGCCCATTCCGGGACGGATGAATTACCCGCTTTTGTTCGACCGGGATTACAAGACGAAACCTGCTTATGATTCCGTTGTTAAAATTGTAGCAGAACCCACTGGAATGTAACTTTACGTTCCGTGCGCTTTATTTATTATGCCGGAGTGTGTGTTACATCTGATTTATTTCATAAAACAGGAATTCAAGTGCCGGTTTAGCCGGCACTTATTCTTAATAACAAATTCGTTAATCATTAACCCCATTTTACAATGAAGTGCAATAAACAAATCTGGATTGTTGGATTATTTTTGGTGTGGGGATTACATCTATCCGCATATGCCGCATCAAATGGACCTTTGGTTGTTTCTGAAACGGGAGATGGATTTGCGATAACCGTTTTAGGAAAATCAGCTCCTGTATATGGAGATACAAACGATTATCCGGGCGTATTAAGAGCTCTAAAAGATCTTCAAACAGATATTGGCAAGGTAACTGGTGTAACTCCTGAAATGTATACCGGTTCGGTACCTAAGGGCAAAACGGTAGTGATTGCAGGCACTTTGGGGAAAAGCAATGCAATTGATCAACTGGTAAAATCGGGAAAAATCAATATGGAAAAGATCCGGGGCCAATGGGAAACCTTTCAGATTCAGGTAGTACCAAAACCCATGCCTGGAATTGAAGAAGCTCTTGTTATTGTGGGTAGTGACAAAAGAGGAACCATCTATGGTATTTATGAAGTTTCCGCTAAAATAGGTGTTTCACCCTGGTATTGGTGGGCCGATGTGCCCATTCCCCATAAGGATGCGTTGATTGTGAGCAGGGAAGCCTGCATTCAGGGACCTCCATCGGTTAAATACCGCGGTATCTTTTTAAATGATGAATATCCGAATTTGACCCTATGGATTCAGGATAAATATGGGATGGCAAAAACTTCAGAAAACCCTCCTGTTCCTCCCGGCATTGCCAATTATGGACATGAGTTTTATACAAAGCTGTTTGAGCTGATCTTGCGTTTGAAAGGGAATTATTTATGGCCGGCTATGTGGAATAATGCGTTTAATGAGGACGACCCTGCAAATCCACGGTTGGCAGATGAGTATGGAATTGTTATGGGGAATTCCCATCAGGAACCCATGCTTAGGGCACAGAAAGAGTGGGACAGAAGATATTTGAACAAAATAGGGACCTGGAATTATGCAAAGCATCCACAGTTGCTGCAGGATTTCTGGCGCGAAGGAATCCGAAGGAATAAAAATTACGAAAGCATTGTAACCATGGGATTGCGGGGTGCAAATGATACCGAAATGGCACCGGGCGGTCCTGAGGCAAATAAAACCATGCTGGAGGATATTGTAAAGGTTCAACGGAAGATATTGGCAGAGGAAATCAATCCGGATGTCACCCAAATTCCACAGTTGTGGTGTCTGTATAAGGAAGTGCTGGAATACTACAAAGCAGGCATGCGTGTTCCTGACGACATAACCCTGCTTTGGGCAGAAGACAATTGGGGAAATCTGCGTAGGGTACCTTCAGAAACAGAACGCCTTAGATCAGGCGGAGCAGGCATTTATTATCATTTCGATTACCACGGAGGGCCAAGAAACTATCAGTGGATCAATACCAGTCCTATTTCACGAATTTGGGATCAAATGTCGTTTGCAAAGCAATATGGAGCCGATCGTATCTGGATTGTAAATGTTGGTCACTTCAAAGGCTATTCGCTCCCTATTCAGTATTTTATGGATCTTGCATGGAATACAGACAGCCTTGACCATAATGATATGAGGGCATATACCCGGGCATGGGCCATTCAGCAATTCGGAGACGATTTTACCAATGAAATCGTAGAAGTGCTGACGCAGTATCCTCGTTTTAATGCACGCAGAAAACCTGAATTGTTATCACCTACAACCTACAGTCTGATAAATTACCAGGAAGCTGAAAAAGTAGTTGCTGATTACAATGCACTGGCAAAAAAAGCCGAATCGGTTTACAACCAGCTACCTGCAGCAAAAAAGGATGCCTATTACCAGTTGGTATTGTTTCCTGCCAAAGCTTCAGCGCTGGTAAATGAATTGTATCTGGCCGCCGGAAAAAATTACCTGTACGCAAAACAGGGCAGAGCAAGTACGAATGATTATGCAATGGAAACTCGTTTGCTATTTTCGCAAGATACTGCCTTGATGTCGTACTTCAACAATGGTTTTGCGAATGGGAAATGGCGTCATTTTATGGACCAACCGCATTTGGGCTATCGCAGTTGGAACCATCCGCCCACAAATACACTCGATCATATTGCTTTAAAGAGCCTTGAGGTGCCTGATAATGCCGAAATGGGGATAACCTTTGAAGAAACCGAAAACGTTTGGCCTGATACTTCTAAAGCGGTTCTTCCCGGATTTGATATTTTTAACAAACAGGCAAGGTATATAGATGTATTTAATAGGGGATCCCTTCCATTTTCTTATGAAATAACTGCAGACCCATGGATTATTGTGGACCAGCCAAAGGGCGAAGTGGAAAAAGATAAGCGGATTTGGGTTAAAATTGACTGGAGAAAAGTTCCGGAAGGAAGAACCAAAGGAAATATTGAAGTTACAGGTACCGGCAAAAAGGTAAATATTGAAGTCAATGCGTTTAAGCATGCAGATGTTTCATCTGAGGGCCTCAGGGGATTCGTGGAGGCCGATGGATACGTTTCCATAGAAGCGGGTCATTTTGCAAAGAATATTCGTCAGGGAGTCAATCAATGGCTCGAAGTGGAAGATTTTGGACATACTGGTTCCGGTATGCGTGCCACATCCGATATAAATGCGGAGGTATTAACACCAGGCGTGAATGCTCCCTGTCTGGAATATCCCGTTTTTCTATTTAGTACCGGAAATGCAGCAATAAATTTGTATGTAGCGCCTACCTTAAATTTCTTTCAAAACCGGCCGGTTAGGTATGCTATTTCAATTGATGATGAGGAGCCCCGGATTATTACCCTGGTGGCTGCTGATTTTGATGCGCGCAATGGCAATCGCGAATGGGAGCAATCGGTTAGCAATGGTTACAGAATAGGAAAAAGTGAGCATATCATTGCAACTCCTGGCTATCATACCCTCAAAATATGGATGGTAGATCCGGCAGTAGTAGTTCAAAAAATAGTACTGGATATGGGTGGCGTAAAACCCAGTTATCTGGGACCGCCGGAGAGCGCATATGTTGATTTGTCGATTTATTGATTTATTGATTGGTTCACCTGCCTGCCCTGTATTGGGCCAAGCTTGGCAGGCAGGTATCAAGCATCTGATATCCAGTATCAGTACTTCAAATAACATCGAACATCCAACATCGAATCATGCAGAATGGCTTCACAGCGGTTACCGAATACCTGATTACCGATTACTGTTTACTGAGCTTGTCGATCCCCGGTTACTGAGCCTGCCGATCCCCGGTTACTGAGCTTGTCGATCCCCGGTTACTGAGCTTGTCGATCCCCGGTTACTGAGCTTGTCGAAGTACCGATTACCCTTGCATTCCATCATAAAAAAAGGGCCGTCCTTTTCAAGACGGCCCTTAAGAAAGTAAGCCCTAATTATCCCACTTAAATACTATAAATCTCTGTAAACTGGATTTTGATAATCGTATTTTTCTTCTTCAGTCATATTCAGGGCATCGATCTGACCTGATGGAATTGGACGAAGATATTGATAAGGCAATATGGTACGATTTACAATCACAGGCGTATGATCACCTTTTGTAGCACCGCAAATTTCAAATGATCCTGCTACATTAGTCCATTCCTGAGTACGGATAAGATCCAACCAACGATATCCTTCACCAAAATATTCTCTGGAACGTTCGGCTAATATAAAGTCAATATCAATTACAAGAGGCGTAGCAGCAACCATAGCTGCACTATTATCTTCAACCTTGGCTGCATTGCCAGCGTTATCAAATGACCATTTACCAGCTCTGGCACGGATTACATTGATCAGATCATAAGCCGTTTTACCTGCGTCAGTTGCAGCGCCTTTTACTGCCGCTTCAGCAGCAATGAAATACAATTCTGAGAATTTGCAGATATTGAAAGGACGCGTACTTCCTGCATTAGGATAGCCTAATCCGGTACCATTATCAGTGCGGTAAGGGCCAAGCTTCCAAAGACCTGGATATACAATTCTGCTGATACCACGGGGACCAACAACAAAGGATGACTCTCCGGCCATTTCACCTACGCCGATATTACTTCGTCCTGCTCCGGTAGGATATGTTATAGTTCCGGGAGCTGGTTCGGTGCCAAGGAAGGTCAGTATAGGATCTCCGGGGAATACCTCAAGACTGTTGGCATTAAAAAGAGATGCATTTGCAGTACCGCCTTTTGGCCAGTTACCACGATAAACGGTAGTGAAAGTGCCGTCATAGCGAGAATCATTATCTTTCTCGGCAAATGTATTTTCAAATACACCAATCGGAGGAGCCATACGGGTCCAGGGACGACCAAGTGACTGAACTGCTTCACGTTGAACTGATGCAATCGATGCGGCCCAATCGGATGTTGAACCACTTCTTATATCCGTATAGTTCCAGGTAGTCATCCATCCTGCAAAATTGTCAGGAGCTCCTCCACTGCCATATTCCAGACTACCGCCATTATATTTGGCGCTGGACTGAGTATGATCGGCATACAGAAGAATCTCATTGTTACGATCATATATTCCGGCATTTACTTCATAAAAAGTTGGCCTTAAACCAAAAGAGCCCGGATCGTCAATAGCATCAACAGCTATATCATATGCCTGTTGAAAATACCAGGAGGCAGTGTGTCCGTCAGGATCCGTACGTGCAACATCAGGGTATGTAGGAATGCTGTTTGGATTTTCAAGCCACCAACCATAAGTAAGGTAGGCTTTTGCCAAAATCAAACGGGCAACAGTTCTTGTTACACCTCCTGTTACACGTCCTGAAGCAGGCAGATTAGCAACAGCAGTAACCAGATCAGGGAAAATTACCTTGGTATATACTTCCGGAACTGAGTTACGAACCGAAGTACGAACAGGTTTAATGTTAAATGTAAGCTCTCCTGAGCCCAGATCCAGGGGTACTCCGCCAAATGTCTGAACCAATTGAAAATAATCAAAAGCGCGGAAAAAGCGGGCTTCAGATATCAGTGATTCAACAAGTCCCAATGCCTCAGCATTTTCAATAATACCGTTTGCATTGTTTATATTGGCGAAAGCCGCACCCCAGAGTACATCAGAACGACTGGTATTGGCAGTGAGCGTTCCGGCACCGGATAAATCGATATCCTTAAAGTTACCATCGGCACTCTGAGCATAAGTATACTCATCGGTTCCTGTTTCACAGGCATTATAGTAATAGGCTTGACCATAAATATACCGAAGATGGGCATACATGCCGTCAATACCACCATTAATACCTCTTTCGGTTTCAAAGTAACTGGGTTCATATACACTACGTGGCTGTTCGTCCAGAATATCTGTACAGGACAGCAGGAACATTGTCATGATGACCGTTCCTAAAATGGATTTTATAATACGCTTCATCATTGTCTAATTAAAACGTTAAATTGAGACCAAATAAATAATTGCGAGTCGAGGGAGTACTGGTTCCAATAGTCAGGACACGCCTTGGATAAGTACCGGTTGTTGCGGCATTTTCATCGCCATAGGAGTTTGTCTCCGGATCCATGCCCGTTTCATCTTTGAAAGGTGAAAAGAATACAAAGGGATTTTGAGCTGTGGCAAAGATTCTGACTTTACTAATTCCAGCTTTACCGGTTAAATTATTGCTAAGTGTATAACCCAATGTAATGGTGCGGATTTTCATATATCCTGCGTCAAAATAGCCAAGTGTACTTCCATATTTAGGATTATCTCCTGCCAAAGGACCAGCAGGATTCGGATATTTGGCGTCCGTATTATCAACAGTCCAATAATCCACATCCACATTGCCTCTTCTTCCGGTAAGCAAATTGAGGTATCCTGTTGATGAATGAAGCGTACTAACCAAAATACCGCCATGTTTGAATGAACCAACTACGACAAGGTCAAATCCCTTGTAAGCAAATCGGGTGTTAAAACCACCCTGGAATTTCGGATCAGCATCCAAAATTTGTCTGTCTGCGTTGCCGATCAATCGGGTAGGAGTTCCATCATCAGCATAGGTACCGGTATATTTTACCTTAATCATACCGACTCTTCCGCCACTTCCTTCTAAGTTTGTAAGGTATGGATCCTCAGCCTGCCAGAGGCCAATTTTTTCGTAATCGAAGATTACATTGAGAGGTTTCCCTTTAAACCACCAGTTCGTTTCATTTCTGGTTTCTCCGGAAGCTAACTTGGTGATCTCGTTTTTGTTGGTATATAAATTAAACCCGGCGCTCCATGTAAGGCCATGAAAATCTTTAAGAATTGTTCCATCCAAAGAAATTTCTAAACCCTTGTTCTGCATCTCTCCAATGTTAGCGGTTATAGATGTTACACCATTGGTAGCGGGAAGCGACATTGGCAGTAACAAATCCTTTGTAGTGGTTTGATAGTACTCAATCGTTCCAGATAAACGGTCATTCAGTATACTGAAATCTAAACCGTAGTTCCAGGTTTCGGAGAATTCCCATCCCAGAATAGGATTTGGCAGATCAGATACATAATATCCGGTAGTATTGGTATTACCAAAGTTATAGTCTCTTGTGGATAATGCTCCATAAGTCGTATATGGATTAACGGATTGGTTTGAAGTTTGTCCGTAGCCCACGCGCAATTTTAATGCATTGATCTGCGGAATATTAGTCATGAAAGATTCATTGGCAATATTCCATCCTGCTGAAATAGCGGGATATGTATGCCATTTTTTGCCTTCAGCAAGTACGGAAGATCCGTCAGAACGAACAGCTACACTGACCATATAACGATTGTCATAAGAATACATGGCGCGTCCCATCCATGACAAAAGACCTCGTAA
This sequence comes from uncultured Bacteroidota bacterium, assembly GCA_963733535.1. GTDB lineage: Bacteria > Bacteroidota > Bacteroidia > Bacteroidales > UBA10428 > UBA5072. Next base: position 325,769 of record CAVTDR010000008.1, on the reverse strand, counting down.
CCGATAATCCTGATAAGGATTGCCTTGTCCATCTCTGTTAGTGGGTATGGTAATTTCGCCACGGGCATACCCCAAATTGTAAAATTGGAAATCATCAGAGGGAATGTCTTTTGCATTTACTGTGGAGCGGTTATATTTTTCCTGCTCTGCAGAATATAGGGCAACCAAATTAATCTGGTGTTTTTCAGCTATAGTCCGGTCAAATGTCAGCAAATTCTCCACAACCCATTTGGTCGTATGATAATTACCGATTGAGGCTGTAGATACAGTTTCAGCATTATAGGCGCCAATACCCTTACCTGTATAACTTCCATCATTGGTCTGACGGTAGCTTAAACCGGCATTAACACGGTATTTTAAACCCTCTACCCAGGGAATTTTTACTTCACCGTACATGGAATTGATGGTCTGGAAAGTTCTGGTTTCACTCAGATACTCATCTTCCAAACCATTGATGATATCCTTTGTCCAAACGAAGACATCATCGGCAGCCATCCTGACCCTTTGTTTGGGGGTACCGTCGGCATTATAAGGATCAACCAGAGGAGACATGCTTAAAATGGGATAAATCCCTACCTGATTACCTGTATTGGTAGAATAATTGTTGGTTGAACTTACACCAAATGTGAAATTTTCTCCAATTTGCTGGTCAAATGCAGCGCGGAGGTTGATACGCTCATAACCTTGAGTGGGAATAACAGCTTCTTCATTGTAATAACCCATTCCAAAGCTGAGGGATCCTTTTTCTGAACCATTTGAAACACTAAGATCATGACTGTTTACAGAACCCGTTCTGTAAAACAAATCCTGCCAATCGGTACTCACATCATTAGATTCATCTATACCGTTTGAATATTGCCCTTTTGCAGCACGTAATGCTACTAATTGAGGGCCATCCATCATTGGATAAGGAGCGAAAAGTTTTTTTACACCATAATAGCCATTGTAACTTACCGTGGCCTTTTGACCTTTAGTTCCTTTATGGGTAGTAATAAGAATTACTCCATTTGATCCTCTTGAGCCATAGATAGCCGTAGCAGAGGCATCCTTCAGAATATCAACGCTTTTAATAATATTTGGGTCAATATCACTGAGCGTACCTCCAAAAGGAATACCATCAAGAACGACCAGGGGGTCATTTGTGGCAGTGATTGAACGGGTACCGCGAATACGAATCTGCATAGCTGCACCTGGTTTTGAAGATGTCTGAGACATTTCAACACCAGAAATACGTCCTTGCAACGCAGAAGTGATATTAGAGGCAGCAACCTCCTTTACCACAGCTTCTTTTACTGTGGCAACAGAACCAGTTACGGCTTCCTTGCGTTGGGTACCATAACCAATTACAATTACCTCTTCCATGGATGTGACATCAGCTTCCATCTGAACATCAATTACACTTTTCCCTGCAACAGCAATAGTTTGTGACATGTAGCCGATGTAGGAAAAAACTAATGATGCATCCTGATCAGGAACCTCAATGGAATATTTTCCATCAGCGTCCGTAATCGTTCCGGTCTTACTGCTTTGAAGAACCACGTAAACGCCAGCCAGGGGAGTATTGTCCTGGTCTGTGACGGTCCCGGTTATTTTTACAGGTTGTGCGGAGGATTCGTCAACACCAGCTAAAGTAGCGTTGAACGAAGAGAGAATAAGCAAAAGACCAAAGACGGTCATAATATGCCTATTCTTTATGTATTTTGCACGTAAAATACATAAAACGAGCTTGTTAATCATAAATTTGAGTTTTAGGGTTAATTTGAAAAATTCAAAGTTTCTAATACAAAAAAAACCTGACAAAGGAGTAGTAGATCCTTTGTCCGTTTACAAAAGTTGTTTAATCATAGGCTAACAAAAAATTAAAGTTTAATAATTAGGTTTTTTAAGGTTAAAGTTAAAGCAAGATACAAAGTTTTTTTGAAAATGCAACCGATTGCAGAAAAAAATAAAAAAACACCGCATTAAGTCTATTTAACTATTTAAAAAACAGGGCTTAAAAAATAAGATAACGATGCCAGCATTCTGAAAGGCACTTTTTCAGGATGATGCAGAATGAAGTTCTGTTCATAATCCATATTTCTAAGTTATTGCTGATTGTATGAAGATTCAAACCTCGCATAATCCTGCATTTGGTTACTTATAAGCACCATTTCAGAATGCTTCTGAAAAGCTACTTAAAGAACTAAAAAATTGTATTGGGCGTTTGTCGTGATAGGGATTTTAAAAATAGCAATATTATTAACATAATATCCTTGAAAAGCCTGATTTAACACAATTATTTAAAAAAGGTATCTTTTATCCGTATTATCCTTTTCTGTTTATTGCTGTTATACCTATATTATTGTTTTCCAATTTCTCATGAAACATGAAAGAGATTTATTATAAAAGGGTACTGCAACTTGCGGTATTTACGATCGCTTATAACTTCATTGAAGGAATCGTGTCTATTTGGACGGGTACTTCAGATGAAACCCTTGCATTATTTGGGTTTGGTGCCGACAGCTTTGTGGAAGTTATTTCAGGTATTGGTATACTGCAAATGGTAATTCGTATCAGAATGCATCCCGAATCATCCGTGAGTTCTTTTGAAAAAAGAGCGCTGAAAATTACCGGAATTGCGTTTTTTATGCTTGCGGCAGGATTGATCATCGGTTCTATCATCAACATACTACAACATCATAAGCCCGAAGCAACAACCTGGGGGATCATCATTTCCATAATATCGCTGATTGTTATGTTCTGGTTATACCGGTCAAAAATTAATTACGGAAAAAAACTCAACGCCGATTCAGTTATTGCCGATGGAAAATGTACGTTGGTTTGTATTTATATGTCTGTTGTATTATTGATCTCAAGTATTGTGTTCGAATTAACTGGTTTTGGATGGGTTGATACAGCAGGAGCCATTGGACTTGCATGGTTCTCTTTCCGTGAAGGACAGGAAGCCTTTGAAAAAGCCAGGGGCAAAGAATGTGAATGTGACCATTGTTGATAAGCCCTCATGGTCATCAATGGCAATCAAAATTTAAGGGTGTGGTTAATACTTTTGAAAGTACTGTTTGAATTCAATCAGTGTAAAACTCCGGAATAAACTCAGATCATGATATACCCGGTAAGCAGGCGGGTATTGAGCCATCGGAGGAACATATTCAAAATCATAAAAATTATTTTCACTGAATTTTACCTTGATGTCGTCAAACTGTTTAATACACTTGCACTTATACATGGCGATTGGATTAGGGATCAATCTGTGCAAAAGTAATATAATATGATAACGGTTTGCAAAAAAGTTGTTAACTATTTTTTTCGGAAATTGCTGAGTCTGATGTATTTTCAGATTCGTCAATACCTAATACGCTTCGTTGTGTTAAAAAATAAACCACTAAGGCACTAAGTTTAATTTGTATGCCTACGGCATATTGGGTAAGGCACTAAGATTTGGGACCAAGTATTGACGCACTTTGAAAATGTCACTGACATTTCAAAAACCACAACCGTCAACATGAGGAATGCTTACGCCCCTTCAGAGCTAATATTCAACGCAATATCATTTACACAGGGTGTTACCCTGTGCTGATTCTGATGCCCTTTCAGGGCTAGAGTTTTGCTTTTAAAAATGCCCTGAAAGGGCTTTAGCACTAGCGCAGGGCATCGCCCTGTGTATTAATCAATCTTTTAAATGAGCTCTGTAAGGCATATGCGTCAACTTAAGAAGGTATTTTCTATGAACATATTGAAGTTCAGTCGTTTTCGTTTGTCATATGCGCAATACCGTATTATTGAATAAATTTCGGGAATCACATAATTGTTAATTACACGCCAATGTTTTAGCAAATCAATCATTTTGTTGCCGTTATTCATTAAATAATTACAAAATTTTAGCAGGCTTAAGTACCTGCCATACTTGATAAGGATTAAGGAATAGCAAGGTGTGTAAATCAGGTGTATATAAGAGACAATCATGATAAGTCTTGCTGTCATTAGTATATTAAGTTGCATTAAAGACACATTATGGATTTTACTAAAGTTCATGTGACTTTTAAACATTTTAAACATGTTTTCGATTCTCCATCTTATTCTATAAATCTGAAGGATTTTATTTGTATCAGCTTTTGATTGGGGTATTGTAGTAATAAAAATAGTCCAGGACATAAGAAATAATAAGTCATTAGAGGGATTATGACCCCTCATTTCTTTCTTTGCTTTCATTCTCCTAAGATTGGCAATTTCTGGATTGACAGGTATTGCAATTAGCCGTACTTTCGTTTTTTCATCATCGGACAAACAAACTTGCATATCCAAATTATTATGTTTTTTCAACAGCGATACCATATGGATAGTCTTCCCATTATGCGGATGAGTATAGGTAGATTTGAATTTATGACGAAAAATGCAATCAGCGCCTGATTTGGTATGACGGCGTATCTCATCGTTACAGCTATATCCCCGGTCTCTTAAAACAAGGTCGCCTTTTTCTAACTCTAATTCGGGAGCTACTGTTACATCGTTTTTGCTATAAGGATCGATGGAAAATGATAAAAACCGACCTGATAATAGTTCGTATATGCACTGAATCCGGGCATTGCAGACAGAAGTGTGGGAATTAGAAACACCTGAGAAAATATCAAATAAACGCAGAGGTAATTTAATGATAGTGCTATCTTGTATAATAACTCTTTTATAGGAACCCGCTTTAATTAGAGTATGTATATGCTCTTTGTCGCATCTTCTTTTAAGAATATATGCAAGAATAGATTGTAAAAAAATGACACAAGGCGTGTTAACGCGTTTCCAAAATGCTTGTTTACTTGCACATATGTTATATTGTGCATGATGATGTGCGGCAAGGTCATTAAAGCTGGGTGAACCGGCAATGGAGGTAAAACATATGTCAGCTAAAAATGAAGCTGGATCAATCTTTTTACTTTGCCTTTTCATAAAACCACATTCAAAGGCTATTTTTCTGAGTTCTTGAAATGGAATATGGCTTAAATTTAACGAATCAGCTTTTGCTGAAGTCAGAGGGTTTTTTTATCATTTTAATAAACTTTTTTAATAAAACATAGTATATATACTTTTATATATAATAAAAAATGGGATACAAAATCAAAATCCAACGTGTTGAAAGAGGTTCAACAAAATCATTTTATATAAATTTTCCAGCTGCAATTGCTGAAGCAGGTGAAATAGAAAAAGGTGAAGAAATGGAATGGTTTATTGAAGACAAAAACACATTTGTACTTAAACGAATCAAGCCTTCTAAATCCTTATTAAACAAATAATTAATGGAATTAGGTTGACGCGTATGCCTGTAAGGGCGCAAGCAAAGGTTCGGTTTTATTATGGACACAGTGATAGAATTTTATTAAAAAATATCATGGTATTCGTGGGAATCTTTCTGAAGTTTATATATTTGTCCAGTAGTATATATCATTTTATATATATGGGAATCAAATAATTAATTTAGAAATGATAGCAAAAAGAGAATTATTAAGGGAAAAGATAGAACACATAGACATTAAATCGTTTGATGCTACGCCGATTATTGAATCCATGAAGAAAATGTCTTTTTCTTCCAGGGATACCGCCAATGCTGCTGATATCTTTCTGAAAATGGTAAAAGACAAAGATTGCACCAATATATTAACACTTGCAGGAAGTACCAGTGCCGGCGGATGCATGCAGATTTATGTCGATATGGTTAAAAATAACATGATTGATGTGATCGTTGCAACCGGTGCCAGTATTGTAGATATGGACTTTTTTGAAGCAATCGGCTTCAGTCATTATATTGGAAGAACGGACGTACTCGATAAAAAACTCAGAGAAAATTACATCGATCGCATTTATGATACCTTTATTGATGAAGATGATCTTCAAATTTGCGATGGCACCATTAAATTGATTGCCGATACCCTGGAACCCCGCCCGTATTCATCTCGAGAGTTTATTTATGAAATGGGACGGTATCTGGTTAAGAATTCGGTAAAAAAAGATTCCTTGGTTCAAACCTGCTTTGAACACAATGTACCTATTTTTTGCCCGGCATTTTCGGATAGCAGTGCTGGCTTTGGTTTAGTGAAACATCAATGGGAGAATCCTGAAAAGCATGTATCCATTGACTCTGTTAGAGATTTCAGAGAATTAACGATGATCAAGATGAATGCCGATACCTCAGGGTTATTTATGATAGGAGGCGGCGTACCGAAAAATTTCGCACAGGATACGGTAGTTTGTGCGGAAATTCTGGGTAAATCGGTTCCTATGCATAAGTATGCTGTTCAGATTACGGTTGCAGATGTCAGAGACGGAGCATGTTCATCTTCTACCCTTCAGGAAGCTTCTTCATGGGGTAAGGTTGACACAAAGTATGAACAAATGGTATATGCCGAAGCAACTACTGTATTGCCCCTAATTGGAAGCTATGTGTATCACAGTAAAGCCTGGGATAAAAGAAAGAGAAGAGAGTGGGCCAAGTTGTATAAATAGAAATAAAAAAGAATTGACACGATTGTGCCTTTGTAGAGAAGTACAATTGTGCGTCTGTTGAAACGTAGGGACACACCATGGTGTGTCCCTACAATATGATTCAATTATTACTTTCCGGATTCACTTCTGCCCATATTAATTTCTGATCAGATGTTTCGTAGAGGTCATGGCCATTACCATTTCCGTTACCATTACCATTACCATTCCCGTTTCCGTTTCCGTTCGTGCTAAAACGTTGCTCCGCTGTTTGCAAAATAAACCGCAGCATTTCAGGATAATCCATGCCTTTTAATATAGCCATTTTTGCCATGTGTCCGTCCCAGCACCAACCCGGATTCGGATTCACCTCAAGAAGTTTAGGCACCCCATTCTGATCAAACCGCCAGTCGAATCGCGCATAATCTCTACAATTTAACCGTTCGAATAATTTCAGACATTGTTCAGTGATCATTTTCTCTGTGTCCTCAGCAAGGGTGACAGGAATCGAACGAAGCAGCTTAAAATAAGGTGTGTTTTCAAGCCATTTGGCTTCATAACCACAGATCTTAGGAAGATCGTCCGGCAACTGAGAATAATCCTCCTCTGCAAACGGAAGCACAGTATAAGATTCAGGTGGATTACCAATAATTCCTATCGTAACTTCCTTTCCGGGCAAGAATTCCTCAATAATAATCGGTTTGTCAAACCCGACTTTCTCTCTTATTCTGACAATGGCATCATTCAGTGATTCATAATTATAGCAAACATTTTCCGCAGTAATGGCAATGCTGCTATCACCGTAGTTGGGCTTTGCAATTACCGGAAAGTCAATATTCATCTCAAAGACGTTATCCTCTGATTTGACAAACATCGCATCGGCTACCGGAATATCCATTTCTTTTGAAATGCCTCGTACCAATGATTTGTCATAACAGTATGCAAGCCCTTGTGGATTTGCGCCTGTATAATTAATGCCCAGGAATTCAAGTAACGATGGAATGTGTAATTCTTTCCGGGGATCATTAAAATAACCTTCATCACATAAATTCAAAACAAAGTCAGTACGGGGCTTTAACTTCATAATATCGTTCAACAGCGTTGAATGATTGCACAAATATGTAAACCGGTATTCAGGTAAACTACTCAAAGCTATTTTAAGTTGCTTGATAGTAGCCAGATCATTTTTATCAAAAGCACCACTGGGTTTAACCACATCAGGTTTTTCTGGATCTCCCATGATGACCACCACATTCTTCAATTCAGACTTTTTAATCTTAACCGGGGTCCATTCCTTCATAACCTGAGAAGTGACAATAATCCTCCGCTCCATCATCCCCAGATCCTGATTTCTTTTTGAATCTGTTTCAAGGTTTCCATGAAAGGTAACATGATCATATCCGGTATGCTTGAACATATCAAACAATCCCTCTTTATTATAGAGACGCTCTGCATAAAACTGATCCAAAACCACGCCCTTATTGATATTGGTTATTACCTCGCGGGAGATCAACCTTTGATTATCCGAGGCAAGGGATCGTTCACGGCATACAAAATGCTTAGGATCAATCCACTCCCAGCTTCGGGGACTGAAATTGCTCCGCAGGTAATTTCCATCTGCAACGTCAATAAGGAACTTTCCTTCGGGTTTTAAAACCCGGAATACTTCTTTTAAAATTTTAATATCATCTTCAGTACTTTCAAAATATCCAAAACTGTTTCCCAACATCATTACTACATCAAATGTGTCGGCAGGGTAGGGCAACTTACGTGCATCACCCTCCCGGAAACTGGCATTGAGCTGCTCGGTAACATTAATGTTTTTAGCTTTTCGTATTAGAAAATGAGAACGATCTAACCCATTCACATTTTTAAAGCCTCTGCGTGCAAGTTCAAGCGAATGCCTTCCTTGTCCACATGCCAGATCAAGTATGACCATATTTTTATCCAAACCGAGAATCTCGGTAAACAGGTCAACTTCTCTATGGGTAATCTGCATATCTTCAACGACGTCTGCATCCGTTTTCAGATACATTGAGTTAAAGATTCTTCTCCACCAGTCGGGTTGAAGATAATGCTCAAGGTTTTCTACCGGTCCAAATGATCCATTCGGAAATTGTCCGTTCTTTTTTGTCCGGGAACCATTATTACCATTGTTTTTCATCTAGTGATTGAATATGTTTTAAAGTGATTTATACTACCTGTGAGTTATCAAAAATACAATGCAAGAATAATGAGGAATGATAAATAATGAAAGCATTATTTTGCATTGTTGATAAATAATTAACTGTTTCTTTATTTGTGAATACGAACGCACTTGCAGGTAAATTAATTGTACAAATCTACCTTATGTACATGATCACATCTAAAAAAGTAATGAACAGTTTAATAACATGTAAAGATTAGTGTGGAAGAATTTCCACAATCCAGGGGGTGTACAGATTATAATTTCTTTTCATAACATATAAAAGGTATCTTCTGATAGGAGGCATAGAAAGAAGTAACCTCTTTAAACGAATTCTTTTCATAAATTTTGCGTGCCTGGGCACTGGCTTCGAATACATCCAATCGTATACAGTCAAATCCTTTTTCACGGGCAAAATTCATTACGAAATCCATCAATTGTGATGCAATTCCTGTGCCCTGCCAGCGTGGATGGACAGCCATATTTCGCAAATACAAAGCTTTTGTTTTATTCTGATTGAAATCCAGCGATTTATAATCATCAGGGATCTCATCATTCAACGTAACCATTCCCTTACAAACACCTTTATCTTTCAGAAGGTAAATTTTGCCTTCCATTAAATCAGATTGAATGGCTTCGGGACCAGGAACAGTGTTATTCCAATGCTTCAGGCCTTTGGTATTCATTTCAAGAATACATGTTTTTAGTAAATAAAGTACTTCAATAAGATCCGTTTGCCGGCCCTGATTAATTTCCATGGAAAAAAAATTACACTATTCTATTAATCATAAAATCAGACAGATGTACAGTGAATATAAGGAAAGTCGCCTGGTAAAGAATTCCTACAATATATTCGATTATTTTTGCTATAAAAATAATAGTTTTTTTAAATTAAAGACACATTTTAGCCAATCAAATCCATAGTGCTGACTGCTGTTTTTAGAAAGATAAACGACAACGTACTGTTTATATGAAGATATTCCTGCTATGCCTGTCACTCATCCTTTGTATTTCAGTTTTTCTGGCTGCATGCAATCGCGAACGACTTGATCCTGACCCCCACGCAATTCCTTTTTTTTCAAGGGATACGGTTAGCTTTGATACTGTGTTTACCACCATTGGTTCAGCTACAATGAATTTTAAGGTGTATAATAAAAGTAACCGGCCTTTAATCATAAGCTCTGTATCACTTGCCGGCGGAGATGAATCATTTTTCAAATTGAATATTGATGGCGACCCATCTTCATCCGTGCAGAATATTGAAGTTCCCCCGGATGACAGCCTATATGTTTTTATTACGGTAACAGTGGATCCAAATAATGTAAATAATCCCTTGATCGTAAAGGATTCCGTTATTTTTATGGCTAACGGCAGGCAACAAGATGTCAAGCTCATCGCTTACGGACAAGATGTTCATCTGATCCAGGGTGAAATTTTAAATACACAAACATGGTTGAATGATAAGCCCTATCTGATCTATAATTCTGCAGCTGTTGATACTGGAGCTACTTTAACCATTCAGGCCGGTACACAGCTGTTCTTCCACAGTAATTCAGGTCTCATTGTTTGGGGCACACTTTTGGTTCAGGGCACAGCTGAAATGCCCGTAGTTTTTCAGAACGACAGGCTTGAGGAATTTTATGACGTTATCCCCGGACAATGGGGCACCATCTATATTGACCCAATTAGCAGAGGAAACCAAATAAATCATGCGATTATCAGAAATGCAATTGCAGGAATTCAGATTGGTTATCCTTCGGATTACCAAATTCCCGAATTGACACTCTCCAATAGCCAGATTCAAAATGTTTCCTTTGCCGGAATATACGCTTTTGGAGCGGAAATAATCTGCTATAATTCAGTTTTTGCCAATGCTGCCGGACCCGTCATCGCCTTACTCAGAGGAGGAGATTATTCCTTTTATCACTGCACAATTACCAATAAAGGTGTTCTTGGCACAACCCGTTCGGATGCTTCAGTAATAATGTCCAACCAGTATATAAATTCGGAACGCAATCCGGGAAATGGCCAGTATGAATACGTCATACGTACCGGTGATTTGATCAGGGCTGATTTTATGAATTGTATTGTATACGGCAGTTATCCACATGAAATCCAACTCGTAAAGAACCATTCAAATTTATTCAATTTCCAGTTTGATCATTGCCTTCTGAAAGCAATTCCTGATTCAATTGATGGGGATGCAGCCTCAGACTTCACCACTATCATTCTCAATAAAGATCCAAACTTTTTGAATGATACCAACCGCTATCACCTCAATTATAGTCTGGATACTCTTTCTCCCGCCAAGGATGCAGGTGATCTGCAAATCCTGATTTCCTATCCCGTCTTAAATCTTGATTTAACCGGCTTTTCCAGGATGTCAGATGGGAATCCTGATCTGGGTGCTTTTGAAAGAAAAGAGGAGGATTAAGAAATGATACGACGTATCCTTGCTCATTTCTTATGCCTTCCTTTGGTTTTGACAACTTGTACATCAGCGCCACCCCCTCAGAAATCCAGTCATGAATCCGACGGCTTTCGTGTGATGTTTTATAATGTAGAGAATCTTTTTGATGTGCTGGATGAACCGCAAACGGATGATGATGCATTTACACCCACAGGAAAAATGGGCTGGACCAATTATCGGTATTATCAGAAAATTAATAACATTGGCAAGGTTGTTATGGCCACAGGCGAGGGGCATATGCCGGTTGTCATAGGATTGTGTGAAATAGAAAATAGAAAAGTGTTAAACGACCTGATCCATTCTGATGCCCTCGTCAAAACTCCTTATCATATTGTTCATTTTGAATCAAATGATAAGCGGGGTATTGATGTGGCTCTATTGTACAATTCAGATAAGGTGCGATTTATATCAAGCCAGGCTGTGCATGTGACAGAACATGGTCTTCATACCCGGGACATATTGTATTGTAAAGTGTTGCTGCTTCATGATACGCTTCATTTTTTTGTGAACCACTGGCCGTCAAGGTCGGCAGGACAACTGGAAACAGAAAGAGACCGCTATGCAGCTGCCCGGTCCCTAAAAGCTACGTGTGATTCAATACAGGCCCATTCAGAATACGCCCGCATCTTCATCATGGGTGATTTCAATGATGAACCTGCAGATGAAAGCATATCCCGCATTTTGGGATCTTTAAATACACAGGGGCCTATTATGTCCGAAAGTATCTATAATCTGGCCCGAATTCCAGTTTCCGGTAAAATAAAAGGCACCCTTAAATACCAGGGTACATGGAACCTGTTCGATCAGATTATGGTCTCAGGAACCCTGCTATTGAATAAACAGGGAAGTATCGGTATCCGTAAAGAGGACTTCCGGATTCTGGAGAATGACTTTTTATTGGAACCGGACCGGAAATTCAGCGGTTTTAAACCATTTCGCACCTATCTGGGATTTAAATATCACGCAGGTTTTTCTGATCATCTGCCGGTATTTGTAGATTTATATGCAAATTAATCCCGGGGGTTCTTAGATAACAGGCACGCAGAATGGGAATGCCAATACCAGTTACAATACATTTACCTCCATCTCAAGCTGTACCTTAAATTTATCAAATACTGCTTGCTGAATGAACTGTGCGCATTTCAAAATTTCCCAACCCTCTGCGCCGCCAAGATTAATAATGATCAGTGGTTGTCTGGGATGTGTGCCGGCTTTTCCCAACGTTATCCCTTTACAGCCACTTTGGTCAATCAACCAGGCTGCAGAGAGTTTTAAATGATTTTGCGAACAACCATACACCGGCATTTCAGGAAATTGCTGCTGCATTTGAAGCACTTTTTCCTTTGGAAGGATCGGATTTTTAAAGAAACTTCCTGCATTACCTGTTTCATTGGGATCCGGAAGCTTGATTTTCCGTATATTGATGATGGCTTCCCGAATTTCTAAAACATTAGGCTCCGGAATTGCTGACATTTCTTTTTGCAAATCGGGATAATTCAAATGAAAAGAGGGTTCCTTGCTTAACTGAAATATTACATGGGTAAGGATTACTTTGTTTTTCAGTTCATTTTTAAATATACTATTGCGGTAAGCAAAAGCACATTCTTTTGACGACAGCTTGAAATACTTCCCTGAATCTATAAAGTACCCTTCAACAAGCTCAATATAATCTTTTACTTCAATGCCATAGGCTCCGATATTTTGCACCGGACAAGCTCCTACATGGCCCGGTATCCATGAAAGATTTTCCAAACCAACCCAATGATTCCCGACACAATATGCTACCAGATCATCCCATATTTCCCCGGCACCTGCACGAATTCTCACGCTGTTTTTGTCCTCATTCAGCTTTTCAATTCCTCTGATCAGAGGTCGTATAATCATTCCATCATAATCCTTGGTAAACAAAACATTGCTTCCTCCGCCCATCACAAAATGCGGCATATTCATTGAGCTTCCTGACTTCAGAAATTCCTCTACAGAGTCTGTATCATTCAGTTCAATATAATATTTTGCAAAAGAATTTAGATGAAAAGTATTCAGCTCAGTGAGTGGAAATTGATCTTTTACTGATATCATTGGTTCGGTTTATGTGGAACAAATATACGATCTATGAAAATAGGGTAACAACCTTATGAAAGAATCTTTAATTTAGTAACTGAAATACTGCATGGATGCGAATTATTTTATGTGTTACGAGTGATATAGCTACCGATCAGCGGGTGAACCGGATTGCGCTTACACTTAAAAAAATATCATCCGATGTGAGGATTGTTGGCACGAAATTCCCCGGGAGTCTTCCTCCTCCTTCCAATGGACTAAGATTCTACCGCATTCGCATGCTTTTCCTAAAGGGACCTATGTTTTATGCAGAATTCAATATCAGGCTTTTTTTCTTCTTGTTGTTCAGCCCAAATCAAATTATTGTTTCCAATGATCTGGATACACTTCCCGCTTCATTTCTTGTCAGCCGGATAAAACGTATTCCTTTGGTATATGACAGTCATGAATATTTTACCGGATTGCCTGAACTGGTAAATCGCAAAAGGGTACGTAGTATTTGGAAAGCGATGGAAAAGCTGATGATGCCGCATATTCGATTTTCATATACGGTAAGCCAATCTATCGCCAAGGAATATCACGATCAATATGGTATTAAAATGATGGTTATCCGGAATCTTCCCTACAGAAAGGACATCCCGGATGTGGTAACCACTCATAAAAACAGGGATAAAAGAATTTTATACCAGGGAGCTTTAAACACAGGCAGAGGATTGGAGATGGCCATACGAGCCATGCAATATCTCTCCGATACAAAACTTTATATTGCCGGATCGGGATATCTGGAGAATCAACTGCGAGAATTAACACGTTATTTAAAGTTGCATGATAAAGTGCGGTTCCTGGGTCGGATTCCACCTGTTAAATTAACAAGATACACTTCAGATGCCGACCTGGGCATTTCTTTGGAGGAAAATATGGGTTTGAATTATTATTATGCCCTGCCCAATAAACTCTTCGATTATATACAGGCTCAAATTCCTGTGCTGGTTTCGAATTTGCCCGAGATGGCCGCACTTGTTCAGGAATATCAAATTGGCAGTATTATCGAAACATCTGATTGTCGCGTACTGGCCGAAAAATTCAATGCCATGTTATCCGATGAAAAACAACGGGGGATCTGGCGAAAAAATCTTGAAATTGCTTCCCGAGTTCTTTGTTGGGAAAATGAAGAAACACGGCTACTATCTATTTATGAACAGGTAATTGATGATCTTCATCACCGGTAACCCATATGAAATGATATCGAATCCTGTAACATTTGTCATCTGAAATGGGCATTTCGTAAAATGATTGTCCGCCACTGATCAAACATTTCCAACATAAACGGCTCAAAATAAGTATGAATATGCATAAAACCCATATTTATGAAAAAAGTGTTGCTTCTTGTCGTTTCTATTGTTTCAATTATGAATTTATCTGCGCAGGACAACACTACTGAACAACCAACAGGCAATTCACTTCCTGAAGTGAAAATAAATCATGAGATGATCAAACGGTTTCAGGATATAAAAACAGAAGGAGATATTTATTCCTGGAGTCAGTTTTTTACCCGTTCAGGGTCCACTGATGTGCAGGAAATTCTTGCTGCATATGCAAATTGCAATCTCGATGAAGAGTCAATGGAGCATATTCAGCTTGCTTTGGAAGAAAAAGCGCAGCAGCGGAATGACTCCACCATTTCTCCGGAGGAGTATTATGCTTTTATTAACCAGGTAAAGCAGGAGATCAATGCTAAATTGGGATCCACCGGCTCCATGGCATTGAAATAGGTCACCCTTTAAAGATCCCGCTTACGAATAAGCAATTGGATAAAGAAGATAAATACTACCATGTAACCCAAAACCGTCAGGATATCCCCTAACGCCACATAATCCTGAATTTCTCTGAGAATGTACTTGCCAAATGGCATGTGAATCAGATTGTTAATGGATCGAAGCGGAAATAAGTCTTTGAGCCATTCAATTTTTATACGATATACAACCAGAGGTTCAATAATCAGGGTATACAGAAAAAGCAATCCCATGGCAATTCCCGCCCTTTTAATTAACAGGCCGATTAAGAGTGAAAATATCAGGTAAGCGGTAAGCAGAAGAAAATAGGCTGGAATAAAACCACTGTATTTGATAATATCTTGAAAATCGGGATTCGGTGTACTGATAAGACCAATAATCAATGCGGTAATAAAAACCAGGATAGTTGAGGCTCCGGCAAGCAATACAATCAGTGCCATTTTGGAACTGATAAAATCCTTCACGCTCAATCCGTTCATCAGATTCTGACGTATTGTATTAAAAGTCAGCTCATTTGTTATGGAAATAATAACGTAGACGGCAAGAATAAATTTCAGATAAGCGGCCACATAGGTGGCATTATGCCAAATATCCGGAAATTGATATATCGGAATGGTAGCTGGATCCGCCAACTGACTGATCATGTGATTTTGATTCACCAAAGAATTCAAAAATAACTTTCCGCTCAGGATTACCATTAAAATAATTGCGATATGCAATGTAGTCAATACCCAAAAAGAGGCATTTGATCTGATTTTTAGAAACTCTATCCGGATAATCCTTTTCATGCATTTTCATTTATGATTTCAAGAAATTGGTTTTCGAGCGATTTCTTTAGGGCAACCAGATGTGTAATAATGGCACCCTGTTCGAAAATATACTTACTTATTTCACTGATGTTCGAGGCATTTGGAAGAGTTATAAGAACCATGCCTTCTTTTTGATCCAACATGAGCTTTTGTGGATAGCGATTCAAAATTTCGAGCAGTTCTGAGATGTTTGTAGATCCTATTTCAAACTGTTGCCCGGCTTCCGAAGGCTCTACAAGGCCCGTATAAATGAGTTGACCCTTTTTTAAAATGGCAAAGTGCGAACAAACTTTTTGTACTTCGTCTAACAAATGACTGGCCAGGATGATGGTTTTACCCTGTCGCGCTATATTCCGGATAATTTCCCTTATTTCAGCAATACCAGAGGGATCCAGACCGTTTGTGGGTTCATCCAGAATAAGAACTTTTGGATTGGTCAGCAAAGCAGCTGCTAATGCCAGGCGCTGTTTCATTCCAAGCGAAAAGGTTCTGAAAGCAGAATGCCGTCTGTCATATATTCCGGTAATCTTACATACTTCGTCGATATTATCAAATCCTTCTTTTTTAATTTCAGCGATGATGCGAAGATTGTCAACTGCTGACAAATAGGGATAAAAAGCCGGAGATTCGAGAATAGAGCCGATCTGTTGCAGACATTTTTCATCGGGTTTCCTGTCAAACCATTTATATGAACCCGAAGTAGGATGGATTACATTTAGCAAAATCCCAAGTGTAGTGGTTTTACCGCTTCCATTGGGGCCCAGGATACCAAAAACGCTGTTTTCAGGAATGGACAGGGTTAAATTGTCCAGGGCTTTAATACGGCCATAGTTTTTGGTAAGTCCTGTTGTTGATACGATATTATTCAAAACGGAATGGATTAATTTGTTCTGTTATTAAAAAGAGCATCGGTTTTAAAGGGAATTTTTTTCTGTAACGCCATGAATTTTTGAATATCAATTGAACCAATCAGGTCAATCAATACAAGACTCTGGGTATTCTCAATAATGGCTACAAAACCGTATGTTTTGCCTTTTTTTTCCCGATTATAAATATGAATCGAATTCCCATTTTCCTTCACCATCATGATGTTTTTATAGGATTCCTTATCCAGTGCATTTTTTAAAGCTACCAGATCACTTGCTTTAAATGCAGGCTGTTGTTTGCTATAGTTTAAAACTTTGATTTCTTCAATTTCATCCAGTATTGCAGCAAGTTCCGGGTCATTATCTTTATTCAGCATTTTCAGGGTGCTGCTATAGAAAAAAACATTGAAATCTTCCTTAAAGTCAGATCGGAAATGGGTGATACTTTTGCTTTGTCCGAGAATTATTTCCGGGATCAAAATACCAATAAAAAGAACAAGACTAATAAGCCGCATAATCGAAGAGTTTTTATAAAAGACGAATGGTATTGCAAATAATTACATTTTCCTGAAAGATTTATAATTTTACTTTTTCACTGGTTGTAGATTGTGCGTCAATAACTGCAATAGCAGCCATATTAACAATTTCTCTCACCGAACTTGCCATTTGAAGAACCTGAATGGGTTTTCTGAGACCTGTTACAATAGGACCAATTACCTCTGCCCCGCCTAATTCCTGCATCATTTTATATGCAATATTACCAGAGTTGAGGTCGGGAAATATTACGGTATTCACATCCATATCCGCCAGTTTACTGAACGGAAACTTCTCCTGTCGCAATATTTTATTAAATGCAAAATTGGCCTGCATCTCACCATCCACAATTATTTCAGGATATTCCTGATGAAGAATTTCCACGGCCTCTCGAACTGTATTGGAGCTTTCATGCGGATTCGAACCAAAATTAGAAAATGATAACAAGGCAATCCGGGGAACCATATCAAATTTCCGAACCTCATTGGCTGTAAGTAGCGTTATATCCGCAAGAATTCGTGATGTGGGATTAATGGTAACAGTGGTATCCGCAAAAAAGAATGGTCCCTTTTTGGTAATTACAATATACATTCCTGCAATTTGTTTCAAGGTATTATTTGAACCTACTACCTGAAGGGCCGGACGGATGGTGTTTGCATACCGGGTTGAGAATCCGGCAAGAAAACCGTCCACTTCACCCATTTCCACCATCATAATACCAAAATAATTCGGATCATGTATTCTGTCAAGAGCCTCCTCGCGTGTCATTCCTTTCCGCTGCCTTTTTTCGAATAATTTTTGTGCATATCTTTTTCTTCGCTCTTCCTGTGCGGGACCATGAAAATCAACAATTGGAATGCCAGTCAGATCAATTTGATTTGCTGCTGCCACCTGAAGAATTTCCTTTTCATCTCCCAGAAGTTGAGGTATAGCAATTCCCTCTTTTACAATGGATTGAACTGCTTTCAATACTTTTAAGTTATTGGCATCAGCAAAAAGGATCGTTTTGGGATTATGTCTGGCACGGTTTCTAATATCATCCACCAGCTTATCATACAATCCCATACGTTTCATGAGTTCGATTTCATATGCTTTCCAGTCTTTTATTTCACTCCGCGCTACTCCGGTATCCATTGCAGCTTTTGCCACTGCTTGTGAAACACGAACGATTAACCGGGGATCAAGAGGTTTCGGGATTAAATATTCACGCCCAAATGTCAGGTTGGTTACTTTATAAGCTGTATTTACCTGCTCGGGTACAGCTTCCTTAGCCAAATTTGCCAATGCATAAACTGCAGCCAGCTTCATTTCTTCATTAATGGTTTTAGCGCGCACATCCAGTGCACCTCTGAAAATAAAAGGAAAGCCCAATACATTATTTACCTGATTGGGATAATCACTTCGTCCGGTAGCAATAATTACATCCTTACGTGCATTTACCGCATCTTCATAGGAAATTTCGGGAGTAGGATTGGCCATAGCAAATACCACCGGATTAGGTGCCATGGACTTCAACATCTCAGATGACAATATATTGCCGGTAGACAGTCCTAAGAACATATCTGCCCCTTTTATGGCCTCTGTAAGCGTGTTCATCTCCACATCCCGGGCAAACTCTGCCTTATATTCATTCATATCCGTACGGCTTTTTCTCAACACGCCCTTACTGTCGAGCATCGTAATATTTTCGGGCTGAACACCCAGTTTTTTATATAAACGGGCGCATGAAATAGCAGATGCTCCTGCTCCATTAATTACTACCTTAATATTTTCAATTTTTTTACCGGTAATATCCAGCGAGTTAAGAAGGCCTGCAGATGAGATAATTGCAGTTCCATGCTGGTCGTCATGAAATACCGGAATATCCAGTTCTTTTTTAAGCCGTTCTTCAATAATAAAACATTCCGGGGCTTTTATATCTTCAAGATTGATTCCTCCGAATGTGGGTGAAATTGCCCTGACGGTGTCGATAAATTTCAACACATCTTTTTCATCTACCTCAATGTCAAACACATCAACATCAGCAAAGACCTTGAATAATAATCCTTTACCTTCCATTACGGGTTTGCCGGCAAGAGCACCAATATTACCAAGCCCTAAAACAGCGGTCCCATTAGATATAACAGCTACCAGATTGCATTTGGCGGTATACAGATAAGCATCATCCGGATTTTTTTGAATTTCGAGACAGGGCTCGGCAACCCCGGGTGTATAAGCCAACGAAAGGTCGAATTGTGTATTATAGGGTTTTGTCGGTATTACTTCAATTTTTCCCGGCCTGCCACTGGAATGATAATTTAATGCTTCTTCACGGGTTATTTTATGCATGATTCATGTTTTAAAAGTTATTCTTTCAAATATCAGGAATGGCAACATACAATATCTGTTCAGTTAAAAGGAAACTTGTCAAAAGATCAATATCTGCTTTTGACATAGTCTGAATCTGAAATATATGCCGTTATATCTCCCTTATTCCGAAATCATGAGCAATTGAACAGAATCGTTCTTCCGTGCCAACAATAATGCATATTTTCCGGATGCCAGTTTTATTTTCCCAATAGATTTCACTTCGCCTCTGATCATCAATTGGCTTTCGGATGGCGATAAAACATCAATGTTGTTGTTTTTATTCAGTCTCAATACAAAACCAACGCTTGCATCATTTCTGGGAGTTTCTGTTTCAGAAGAATACAAATTTCCGGCAACAACAATTGCCGGACTGTTTTGAAAAGTAATCGCTGCAATGTCATTAATAGAACTGCATTGAATCCGCATGGGTAATTCGTGAATAGCGAATGATCCCTTTCCTTTATTTTCAATCCAACAATGGGCAAAAGTATTGATTTTGTAATGTAGCGAAGATTCCAGCATTTTAGCGCCATAGATATCCTGTAAGGTTGCTTCGGCAAACGACTTATAACTTTCAAAACGATTACCAATCACCGGTATTTGCCGGGTAGTAGCATCAAAACCGTTTACCGGCAGCAATTTGCCCTTTTCGGTATAGGCCAGAACGATATCTGTTTTTCCGTTTACATCAAAATCATTCGCAAAGATTTCAAAAGATTCTCCGGGAAGTTTTTTGTATTTATAATTCAATCCGAGGTTACCGGCGAAAAAGTCCATATCTCCATCCAGATCCATATCAATTGTGTCGAGGCTAAACCACCATCCGGCAGTTTCTTTGAATCCCAAGGCATCGGTTGTCTCTACAAATCGGGCATCATTATTCTGAAAAAAGCGGATATTCATCCATTCACCGGTAATCACTAAATCCGGATCGTTGTCTGCATCATAATCGTTCCATAATGCTGCAGTTACCATTCCGGCCTTATTTAACCCGGGGGCTATGGCAGATGTTACATCCTCGAACCTTAAGTCCGGACCTTCTTTTCCATTATTTGATAAAATGTAACTGGCAGGGGGATAGGGATAATTTCCGGGGACAATACGGCCACCCATGAAAAGATCCGGGTCACCGTCCATATCAAAATCAGCAGTTTGCACGCATTTACCAATGAGGGTCAAGGTACCTGGGAATGCATTTTCTGCATATATAAATGTTTTACCTGTATTCAGATAAAGGCGCGGTTTATAGGATGATGCATCCGCCAATGCGTCGTTTTCACCTGGCACAACCAGAATATCCATATTGCCATCTGCATCAGCATCTGTGATAATGGCTCCATTCGCTTCAAATTCGTCATCGGCAAGCCAGGGGCCTTTAATTTCGGAAAAAGTACCGTTCTGATGCTGAACAAACAACGCGCTTTTTGATCCTTTTCCGTTTCCAATGAAGAAATCATCCAGTGCATCTCCATTGATATCCCCTATAGCCAGTGCAGGGCCGAGCTCAGAATTTTTATAGGGCAACAGGGGTTCAAATTCAAAATCGTCATATGAATTTTCCTGATGCATAAAGTGAATTTCAGAAGATTTTGTTATGTCGGTGAAGAAAGACTGGGGAGTGTTTGATTCTGGTGTAGCCATTAAGGTTGCATTGTTATAATCCAACATCAGGGTTTGATCCGGTTTAACGTCAGTCAGTACTTGCTGTTTTCCGTCTGGCCAGGTTATCACGAGTTTTTTAATGATTGTTGCATCGCCAATACCGAAATGAAAATTAGCGGGGACACTGGATTGGTATCCGCGGGTAAGTGTTAATTCCTGTTTCTGCGTGACGCTATCGGTTTGCACAGTGACAATACTTCCAAGTCCGAAAGGATTCATTTTTTGACCTTTGAGCTTGATTTTAAGATAATGATGGCCTTTAGCAACCCCTTTATTCTCATATATTGCAGAAATTTCATTCACTAAATGGAGGACAATATCCAGATCGCCGTCGTTATCAAAATCACCATATGATATGCCATTGGCCAGATTGACATCAGAAAAACCCCAACTATCCGCTTTGTTGGTAAAAGTAAGATTTCCGTTATTTCTGTAAAGGTAATTTTTCACAGGAGTACTGGGAAACAACTCCGGCCTGTATTCCATTTGTTTTGTTTCAAAATACATGCTGCTGCGTGGATTCGCAAGAATGTCCTGGTTGTTGATGTCTCTTAAAACGCCATTGGATACAAACAAGTCTTTATTTGCATCGTTGTCAAAGTCACCAAATAATCCGCCCCAGCTCCAATCAGTATAAGAAGTCCCTGCCATCAGGGAGATATTGCTGTAAACAGGCATTCCATTGAATATGCCGTTGTTCAACTGAAGTGAATTCTGCATGTATTGATAATGAAAACCGGAATCAACACTTCTGTAAAAGGTTTCCTTTCTCATGGGAATCACATTAATAATACGCCGGTAGTGATCTTCCGGAGTCATATCAATCTGATACATATCCAGCAATCCGTCATTGTTGATATCAGCAGCATCAAATCCCATTCCGAATATAGAAGTCTGAAACATGGCTTCTCTAACAACTTCGGTAAACGTTCCGTTTTTGTTGTTGAGATAAAAGTAGTCGGGGGGATTAAAGTCGTTTGAAATATAAAGGTCCTTCCAGCCATCGTTATTAAAATCCATTGCCACAAGGCCAATGGACATACCAAAATTACGAACACCTGCTTCATCGGTAACATCAGTAAAGGTGAGATTCCCGTTATTTCTGTATAGATGTCCGCTTTCTTCAAATTTATTTTCGTTCATTTTTTTGCGATAGAAGTCAGCTCCCTGGCTTACCAATACAATGGGATAATTGGCTACAAATAAGTCGAGATCCTCATCATTGTCATAATCAAAAAAAGTTGCCTGTACGGAAGAGCTTTTGTCATTAATTCCGTAGGCTTTGGCACTTTCAGTGAAGGTATTATCCTTATTATTGATGAAGAGCAGGTTATCCGAAGGTTGATATTTGGCAGATACGCAAACATAAATATCCAGCCAGCCGTCGTTATTAACATCCGCCATCGTAGATCCGGTAAACCATTGATGATTTCCCATAATCTTTGCCTGTTCGGAAATATCTTCAAACTTCATATCCCCTTTATTTAGATACAGGCGGTTAGGCACAAGGTTTCCCGTAAAGAAAATATCGTCGAGTCCGTCGTTGTTAATATCTCCTACAGAAATACCCCCGCCCATGTACATATAAGGAAACACGGTGTAATTGAGGGTGTCGTTTTCAACTAAAGGATTTATGAAATCAATTCCGGTTCTGGAGGGAGATAATCTCTTAAAAGTTTCTTTCGAAAATTTATCACAAGAAAATAGTAACAAGGTGAAAGCCAGAAAAAAGAATGTGTATCTCATAAACAGCGTATTTCTGTACAAAAATATTTTTTTCTTCGAAATTAATAACCGAAGTTTTGATCCGCTTGTGAAATTGCCGGGTTCAGGTCGATTTCATCCTGTGGTATAGGCCATAAATAATGAATGTCCGGATCAAAATAGATAGATTCCCTGTGAAATTTGGACAAAGTGGGCTTTAGTTCATTATTTATGAATGCCTCAAGCCGCCGCCATCGTACAAGGTCATCGAACCGGACCTGTTCATTGCAAAGTTCTACTCTTCGTTCATGTTCAATGGCAATTCTAATCTGTTCCTGGTTGGAAACTGGATATATCGCATCCATTGCCGGGGTTCCGTAATTGGGCATCATAACATCTGCCCGGTTTCTTACCTCATTCAAATAATCAACCGCTGCATCCAAATCATTCAGTTCGTTTTCTGCTTCAGCCATCATTAAGCAAACATCAGAAAGACGGATTACTTTGGTGTTAATTCCTGAAACCATATCTTCATAACGTCTTTTATAATAATTCTGGTATTTACGCCAGGCATATCGGGTTACAGTATCATTCCCTTCCCAGGAATACATTAAAAGCTTACTAATTTTAACCGTATCCGTGTTATTATTAAATAAGTCCCCCGTCGCATAAATACTATTTCCTCTCCGGGGGTCGGTTTTTATTCCGTTATCAGCAACGGTTTCAAACTCATCATAGGTGTTCGATGTAACAAAAACATTGAACCAGTTATTGAATCCGTATTCCATTCCCCGAAATGTAGTTTCATTATATCCCGAACCATCTTCGGCCGACCATTGATCTTCGCTGCCTCCTTCTACATTGAATTCAACTTCGAATATAGATTCGATTCCATGTTCAGTCTCTTCTTCGAAGTTATTTAAAAAGCGGTCTTCGAGCTGGTAATTTTCATCATCATCTAATACTTTAAGGAAGGCATTTTTCGCAGCCAAATAATCCTCCTGGCTGCCCGAGACGTTTGCCTGAAACAAATGTGCTTTTCCCAAAAGAGCCCATGCTGCACCGGAAGTTACACGTCCCTTTTCTTCCTCGCTTTTGGACAGGCACTGATTGGCAGCGATTTCCAGATCTTCTTCAATTTGGCTCCATACTTCCGCTTTAGGAGCCCTTGGAAAACCGGTTGCAGTAGCATTCGGGTTTACGGTATATAATGGAACATCGCCAAATCTTGTAACCAGCAGAAAATAGTAAAGCGCCCTTAAAAATCGGGCTTCACCAATATATTTATCTTTTATATTCTGAGGCATCTCATTTTGAGGGATCCGATTGATCAGGTTTTCGTTATTGATGACAAAATTGGCACGTCGGATCCCTTCGTAACAATTTCTCCAATAATCATCTATTGTAACATGGTGGGCATCAAAAGTAAACCGGTTATATTGTAATTTATCCGCTTCAGATGCCGGATTCATCAATTGCTCCTGCGACATATTATCCAGTGCAAAAAAAAGATTGCGCTGATACAGCCCCCTGGTTTGTAATTCAGCATAGACTGCGTTCACAGTGCGCTGAACCTGCAAAGGCGATTTTAAGTAAGTTTCAGGAGTGAGTGTATTAGGGTTGGTTAACTCCAGATTTTCCGGATTGCAGCCAATGAACAAAATGGTCATCCAGAAAGAAAGAATGGATAATTGGGCGTATCGTTTCATGGTTTTTGGATTTAATAGAAACGTTATCGAACTTTGTATATTTGTAATTTATCCTGATTGTTTCCAACCAATACAATTTTTCCCATTCCGTTAACCCCTGAGATGAGATTAAGTGATTGCACTTCACCGGGCGCAAAGAAACCTGAAGTACTGTAGGGTACCGATTTAAATGCACCTTTTCCATTCCCTTTCATAAACACCCCGATTCCTCCGTCGAAACGTGGAGTAACCACTTCCACATTCAGAAGATTCCCTGCTGTTAAAATATCCGGATTTCCATCCTGATTAAAATCATGGATGAGTATACTATTAATGGTTGACAGCTGTGCTTCATTTGGCAAGGGTGTTACATTAAATAGCCCATTTCCGGTATTCTCCAAATAGCAACTGGCGAAATTTTCTGCCTGTAGATGCAATACTTTTTTTAATACTCTTTTTGTGTAGAGATCATATACAGTGGCTTCACCAAAACCGCCATAAGTAGGAAATTTCTCAGCCAGGAAAGGGTTTTGCATAACAAAACATTCCCTTCCGCGCAAAGGGTAAAGCTTATTATCCTGATAATAGCTCAGGGCAATGTCGGAGCTTCCATTTTGATCAAAATCTCCTGCAAAAACATCAAATGTACGCTCTATATTTGCTCGATAACGCGCGTTTAAACCCAGATTACCGGCAACAAGATCTATATCCCCATCATGGTCCATATCACCTCCTGAGATGCTAAACCACCAGCCACGGGTATTTTTTATGATCTGTTTTGAGAAATGACCCTTGTTATTTTTAAACAGGCAAATGGGCATCCATTCACCAACCACGATAATGTCGGTATACTGATCATTATCTATATCGGTACAAAGCGCATCGGTTACCATCCCTGCCTTTCCAAGGTCGGGGGCAACGCTGGATGTAACGTCCACAAAAACAATGTTCCCTTTTGTTGATTTGTTTTCAAGAATATAGCTTTGAGCAGGGAACGGATATTTTCCTGGCACATTTCTTCCGCCAACGAACAGATCTGCATCGCCATCTTTGTCGAAATCGAGCGACTTTACACAAGATCCACTTGTTTTTATGGAAGGAATGGCATTTACCTGCTTTATAAACTGGCCATTGCCCGCATTCATGTAGAGGCGATCCTGGTAATTTTCTGAATTTTCCGGAAATTCATTTCCTCCGCTCACTACGTATAGGTCCAGATCATGATCCCCATCAGCGTCAAAAAGCAGACAACCGGCATCCTGATAAAGGCTGTCGTTTTCCCATGGACCCGGTAAAACCATAAAGGTTCCTTGCTTATTTTGGATATACATCTTTCCGGGACTGGTTGAAGCATTACCCACAAAAAAGTCTTCTAGTTGGTCGTTGTTAATGTCGCCTGTTGCAATATATGGACCCGTATACGATAATTTATGTGGCAGCAGGGCTTGCTTTTGATAATCATTATACTTGTTTTCCTTATGGAAGAATTCGGGTTGCAGAGTGTTATCCTGGGTAGTAAATAATTTTGAACCGGGACGGCCAGTCAGCGTGGGAACAATTGCATCTGCATAGAGCAAAGTGAGCTTTTGATTTCCCTTGACCTCATGGATTCGCTGTATTTTTTGGTCGGGCCATTTTACAATCAGGGAATCAATCATTTCACTGCCGCTCCATCCAAAATACAGAAAGGGTTCCATGGATGACTCATAGCCTCTTTCAAGGGTAAGCTCAGCAGTTTGCAGGTTTCCGGATTTCCAAATGGAGACGGATGTACCAATACCCATTTTGTTTTGTATGGTTCCTTCAAAAGCAATTTTCAAATAATTACCGCGTGCCTGTTCCCTCGCATTATTTTTATATATAAAGGCTTCTGCATCAATATTATTTACAATTAATTCCAGATCACCGTCATTATCCAGATCAGCATAAGCCAGTCCGTTTGAATAACTGGTTTCAGTAATACCCCATTCCATATTTATTTTTGAAAAGGTGAGATCGCGGTTATTCCGATATACATAATTCGTTAATGGTTTATAGGGCATCTTTTCGAGATAATAAAGGTTTTTATCTTGCCCGTTTATGCCTTGAAAATAGGATGTCTGTTGTTCAATTTCATTGAAAAAATCAATATTATTGATATCTCTTCGCGATCCGTTGGTTATATAAATATCTTTCCATCCGTCCAAATCAAAATCCGCAAATAAGGCGCCCCAACTCCAGTCGGTTGAGGTTACTCCTGCAATCCATGCCGTATTACTGAAATAGGGCAGTCCATTTTCTGTTGTCCCCCGGTTCAATTGCAGGGTGCTATATCGGTATTGATAATTCAGATCTTGTTGAACCATTTCTTCAAAATCAACAAGTCTCATACTGGTCATATTTTCTTTGGCTCTCTTATGATCTTCAGGAGCCATATCAATTTGGATAATATCCGGCAAGCCGTCATTATTAAAATCAGCGATATCAGCACCCATTCCATAAAAGGATGTCTGCCCGATCACTTCAATGCATCGGTCGGTAAACGTACCATTACCATTATTGATATAATAGAAATCGGGACTGGTGAAGTCGTTGGACACATACAGATCTTTAAATCCATCCTGATTCAGGTCGCTAACAGTGGCACTTAATGAAAGTCCGAAATTCAGGAGTCCTGCTTGAACGGTAATGTCGGTGAATTTGCCATTTCCCTCATTCCGGTATAAATGACTGGATTCTTCGTGTCGCACATTTCGCATCATCTGACGGTAGAAGTAGGGCGTCGACTGAAACCGGGTAATCGGGTAATTGGCTACGTAAAGATCGAGGTCGCCGTCGTTATCAAAATCAAAGAAGGTGCTGTGCGTACTTTTGCCATTGTCGTTGATTCCATATTTTTCAGCTTCTTCGGCAAATATGGGAATGCCGTCTTTATTCATTCCCTTATTAACAAAAAGCACGTTCCAGCACATATTACGCATACCCGAAACGCTGATATAGATATCTTTAAGCCCATCATTATTAATATCGCATACCGTAGTTCCCAACATCCAGCGTGAGTCGCCACCGGTGCGTGAGATTTCAGTGATATCCTTGAATTTCAGATCACCCATATTTAAATACAACCGGTTGGAAACCATGTTTCCGGTAAAATAAATATCGGTAAGGCCGTCATTATTAAAGTCGGCTACAGAAACGCCTCCACCCATATACATATACGGAAACAGAAAATAATTAAAAGTATCGGTTTCAGTAAGCGTATTTCGAAAATCAATGTGTGTGACTTCTGAGGGTACTCTTTCAAATAGCTTCTGGCTGTGTGGGTTGTTATTACACGCATAAAACAGCAGAAGAACAAATAGATTAGGTAAAAATATTCTGTTAAAAGGTATTCGAATGTCCATAGGGTTTATAAAAGAATGAAATTACAGGAAAAATTGCTAAAAAAAAAATGGCCCTTTTTCAAGGGCCATTTTATTTCAACAAAATCAGGAATTAATTACTGTGCATATCCTGGATTCTGGTCTGTAGTTTCAATATTTACATTCACTACGATTTCATTGTTTGGAATAGGCCACAGGTAATTTCTTGGGGATTGAAATACCAAACCGGCCTGTTCAGTGATAGGAAGCCAGCTTCCGTCATTGTTATTATCCCATAAAGGATCAATTTCGTCATCATCAACAAGCTGAGCAATGAATGCTTCCAGTCTGCCCCATCTGCGAAGGTCGTCAAAACGGATTTGTTCACCAGCCAATTCAACTTTACGTTCATGCTCTAAAGCAACCATAAATTCAGAAATGGTACCCACAGGATAAATGGCATCCATTTCAGCTGTTTCACCATAACCAGGCAGATCAACATCTGCTCTTGCGCGAACCAGATTCACTAAAGCAACGGCAGCAGGTAAAGAACCACCAGGTCTAAGAGCTTCACATTCAGCCTTCATCAAAATCACGTCGGCATAGCGGATCACCTTCATGTTGATACCGGAAGCCGCGTTTACAACGTGAGCTTCCTTATAGTATGTCTGGTATTTGTTCCAGCCCTGACGTGTAACAACCTCAGTTTCACCACCCAAAATAGTGGTATCATTTGGAATGGCTACAGTACCTCCAAAATAGGGGTCACCATTCTGATAAATTGTCATTCTCAGACGGGGGTCTTCTTTATCACCATTTTCGGCAGCTGTTTCATATTCTGCTGTAAGGTTGTCAGAAGGATACACATTGAACCAATCGTTCCATCCGTATTCCTGAGCTCTGAAAGTGGATTCGTTCAAACCAGCATCGGATCTGTCTGAATTCCAACGTGCGGAGTTACCGGCACCAAAGCTGAACTGAACTTCAAAAATGGATTCAACGCCATTTTCGGTTTCTTCTCTGAAGTTATTGGTAAATACAGGTTCGAGGGAATAACCGGTTACATTATTGAAAGCAGCAAGTGCCTCAGTATATTTTTCCTGATACAACAATGCTTTTCCAAGTAATGCATATGCAGCACCTTTTGTAGCTCTTCCAGGTTCTTCATCGGCTTTTGCAAGCAGTAAGTCCGCTGCTTCAGTAAGGTCGGCTTCAATAAGTGCCCATACATCTGCAACAGGACTTTTTGGATTACCATCATTATTTGTAGGAGGTACTGTGTAAATAGGAATAGATCCAAACCTGTTCACAAGCATAAAATAATACAAAGCACGCATAAATTTTGCTTCACCAATGAATTTATCTTTTCTGGCCTGAGGAGTAACACTTTCAGGAATCAGATTGATTCTTTCAACATTGTTGATTACAAAATTAGCCTTGTTAATTCCTCTGTAACAGCTAGCCCAGAATCCTTCAATAGGTGGATGGGTGGAATTAAAAGAAAAATCGAGATATACTCTCTTGTCTGCTTCCAACTGAGTGTTTCCGGAAGTTTCATGTGACATATTGTCAAGTCCAAACCACATATGGCGGTTGTACAAACTTGTCGTCTGTAAGCTTCCGTAGATAGCATTTACAGCTGACTCAAGCTGCGCATCAGTAGTAAAATAAGTCTCAGGTGATAAATTGTTAGGATTCGTGAGTTCAAGTTTATCTTCATTACACGAATTTATTACCAAAGCACTAAAAGCGAGCGCAGGAATAAATAAAAACTTATATATTTTCATAATTTCTCTTTTTTTTAAAAATTAGAATGTAAGCTGGAGACCTGCTGTAACTGATTTCGGTGTAGGATATGTACCAACGTCAATACCGTTTTGGAAGTTAACTGCTGCACCTCTTCCACCAACTGAATTAGCACCAACTCCGTTAACTGAATTAGCACCAATTTCTGGATCGAGTCCGTCATATTTGGTTATGGTAATCAGATTCTGACCACTAACATAAATTCTCAGCTTGGTAATTTTGTTTTTCAATACACTTGCGGGAATGGTATATCCAAGTGTAACGTTTTTCAGACGGGTATAAGAACCATCCTGAACAAAACGTGTGGAAGCATTGGTATTGTTTGCATGAACACCTGCTCTTGGAATGGTATTGGACGGATTAGTAGGAGTCCAACGATCCAGAACAGCAGTGCTGGCATTAAACAAACGATCCATACCTTCCAAGTCCCAAATGTTGGTATTGTAGATATCCTGACCGTAAGCACCGCTGATGAACAGACTTACGTCAAAACCTTTATAGTTTGCACTTAAATCTAAACCAAGGGTCATTTTGGGGTATGCATTACCAATATTGGTTTTGTCATTGCTGTTGATGGTTCCATCATTATTGGCATCAATAATACGGAAGTCACCTGCACGGGCACTGGAAGTTGTGTATTGTGAGCCATCCAGATAATTCTGGGCTTCGGCATCAGTCTGGAATATACCATCAAATTTGTAACCATAGAAGAAGAATGCGGGTTTACCCACTTCGAGACGGGTAAGATTATCACTTTCAAAAGCACCACCATCAATTGAATTAGGTCCTCCTAGTGAGGTAATTTCGGTCTTGAATGTACCCAGGTTCAAATTTGCTGACCATTGGAAGTCGCCTTCAAAATCATTGTAACCCAAAACTACTTCAAAACCTTTTGTTTCAAGAGAACCGGCATTCTGAGCAACAGTACCAACCCAGTCGCCCATTGACAAAGGTAATGGAACATTCATCAGAAGGTCATCACTTTTGTTTATGAAATATTCAGCAGCAAGAGTGAATCTGTTTTCGTACAAACCTAAGTCAAGTCCGACATTGATCATGGTTGTTTCTTCCCATTTCAGATTAGGATTGGCTTGAGAAGCAGCAGTAGTACCTTGAACGAGTTCATCGTTAATGATATAATACATATTAGAGGTGAGAGAAGCTGAATAAGCATAGTTACCAATTTTATCGTTACCGGCTTTACCCCAGCTTCCTCTCAATTTCAGGTTGCTGATAGCTGCAATATTCGACATAAAAGCCTCTTTATTAATTCTCCAGCCCAACGCTACGGAGGGGAAAGTACCCCATCTGTTGTTGGAACCAAAACGAGCAGAAGCATCTTTTCTGATGGATGCAGCAAACAAATATTTCTGATCGAAATTATAGTTTAATCTGCCCAGATAACCAATACGACCATATTCATTTAAGGAAGAACTGCCTGATAATGGACTTGCAAGTTCCTGTACCTCATTGGTAATACCATTTTCATAGGTAGTATTTAGAGTTCTTGAACTATTGGTGCTATTTTCAATTACTGCCAAAAGTTCAATATTGTGTTTTTCAGCCAACGTTTTGTTGTAGGTTAAACTGTTGGTAAACAGAATGGAGAAATAATTGGCGGAGTTTTTACGAATGTAAGCAACGGTGGAACTGTGGGTGCTTCCACCTAAAACGCTGTCATCATCATAAGAAGGCTGGAACTGGTCGTCAAGAATCTTTGTACTTTCATAACCAACCAATGATTTAAATTTCAGGCCATTCATAATTTCCAACTCAGCAGAGAGGTCACCTATGACACTGGTCGTATTTATTCTATAACGGTTTAATCTCATAACACGAACAGGGTTTTCAGCATCCTGACCGTCATAACTCGTATTAGGACCTTGGTAACCACCAAGGTTGTCAGCATTATATACAGGAAGATAAGGAGCAGCTTTAATTGCGTGCTCGATAAGGGAACGGCCACCTGAGTTCAGCTCCGGACGTTGTCTTGAAAAAGAAACCCCGATATTTTCAGCAATTTTCAAACGGCCAACTTTGAAGTCGCTGTTTGCGCGAATGTTATAACGCTCATATCCGGTATTGATGAAAATACCTTCCTGATTCAGGTAACCGGCGGATATTCTGAAGCTGGCGTTTTCTGAACCACTTGAAGCACTCAGGTTATAGTTCTCCATTTTACCTGACTGGAAGATCTGATCCTGCCAGTTGGTTTCAGTACCATTAAGTCTGTCAGCAGGTATAGTTTTGCCCCATGCTTCAAGAGCATATTGTGCATACTGCTCACTGTTCATCACATCATATCTTGCATTTGACCACTGTGTGCCATAATATGCATCAAAGGTGATAACTGGTTTGGAAGCAGAGGAACCTTTTTTAGTGGTAATCATGATAACACCATTGGAACCCTGTGAACCGTAAATAGCGGTTGTGGAAGCATCTTTAAGGATTTCCATGGAAGCGATATCATTGGGGTTCAAATTGGAAATGGAAGAAGCAATAACGCCATCAACCACATACAATGGATCCATATTATTAACAGTAGTAATACCTCTGATACGCATAGTAGGAGCAACACCAGGAGCACCGTTGTTGATAACGGTTACACCGGCAGCACGACCTTGCAATGCTTGATCAAGAGTACCAGTAGGAATTGCAGTAAGAGCTTCTGAACTAACGGATGTGATAGCACCAGTTACCTCAGTTCTTTTCTGCGTACCATAACCTACAACAACAACTTCGTCGAAGACAGAGGCATCAGGAGCAAGAGCTACATTAATGGTAGTTTGTTCACCAACGGCAATTTCCTGATTGATATAACCGATAAAGCTAAAAATCAGAACGTCACCTTTGGCTACTTCAAGAGAATAATTACCGTTAACATCAGCCGTTGTTCCACGGTTGGTACCTTTTACCTGTACGTTAGCACCAGGAAGTGCTTCGTTGGAAATGGCATCGGTAATAGTCCCTTTTATGGCAACTTGTTGAAGATTCGTTGCACTAAGATTTAACGATAAAATAATTGAAAATAAAGCGGTTAAATTCATAACCAGCATTAGTTTTTTTAGTTTTCTTTTGTAAGAGAAAACCGAACAAAAAAAATGATTTTCCATAGATTAGAGTTGCATTAAAGTTTAGACATAGTAATAATTACAAGTTCATAGTTCGAATTTTTGTTTTTTTGCATAGGCATCATAAATTTAAGGGGATTTAATATTAGGGTTATTTATAAAATTTTTATTTCTTTTTCATAGGATTACTGATTTTTGGCCAGGTTTAGTTTTCGGAAATTTTTACAGTTTTTCCGTTCAGCGTAAACTCAATTGGTTCCGACAATTTGATGAGATCCAAATCCTGCGCTAATGTTTCATTTACTGTGGTTTCTGAAAATTGAAAATGCCGAAAATCATCTATATTATAAATAAAGGTATCATTGTCATTTTCAATAATCTTGCTCTGAATTTTTTTGAAAATCGTTTTGAAATCTGCATGCGCCTTGGTTGCAGTGACCGCAAAATTGTTTAAATCCTCTAAAAACACATTTTGAATCAACACCTCATTTGTTTTATCGGAAAAGTACTCCCATAAATTGGTTAAGTCTTTACCCGAAAAAGTGTTATTCCGGTATTTCAATAAGAGTGACTTGTAATTCAAATTCTGCATCAGATAGGATGAAATTTCTTTAGTCGGTCAATAATACAATTGACACTTGTAAACTACTCACAACAAATTTAACTTTTTTTATGAAATAAGAAACACTCATAAATTTTTTTGTGATGGGTTATTGAGCTAGCTTATATTCTTCGCCCAAATTTTCTTTAATATACTTAATAGCTCTGTAGATTTGGTTTTCAACAGAACGAACTGATAATCCGAGACGATGGGCAATTTCAGTATGGGATAATCCCTCATGACGGCTTAACTTGAAGATCATTTGTTGCCGTATTGGCAAATCATTAATTAAGGTATCAATAATTTCTTTCAGGTCATTGTAAAATATGGTCTGCTGTGAATGGTCATCTTCAATAGCATTCATGAGAGACACATGATTCATATACTTATGATGTACAGCCTGATGCTTAAAAAAATTATAGATGTGATTGACGGTAATTTTGTAGAGAAAACTCTTTAAAGCTCCGTGTTCCTTTATATCCTGCCGGTTTTCCCATAAAGAAATAAATACATTCTGGATGATTTCTTCAGTTTCAATGGAGGAATGCAGATAACTCAGGGAGAAATAATACAGTTTCTCCTTATATGCATTGAAAATAAGTTCGAATGCTTGTTTATCACCTTTTTGAAGTCGGCGAATTAAAAACGCTTCACTATTCAGAAACTTCTTATTCAAAGTTTATATAATTCGTGAAAAGGTAGAACCTTCAGTATACAAATATAAAAAGTTAAATGATACTTTAGTTATTTCTTATTGTAAAAAATACATTTACTCTAAAATTTAACATTTTAGTGTGTCCAGTTATTTCATTATCAGCAAATAACAAAAAACTAAATTTTAGCTGACTGATAGGTAGTGGCGATTTCGTATGCCTTGTTTTGCAAACGGTTTACGAGCAATTCAATGAGCTTGACATAGATACGTATAGCTCTTTTGGATTTGATAAGCCCGGCTAATATGAATATGCCCTGATCGGTATATGCAAATCGGATATCTTGATGTCGTGCCTGTTCCTCCGGACTTAAGACCAGAAGACAGTCATTTTTGAATCGCGAAAGATTCGCTTCAGTAAGGTCCTGTATGGTGTACAACTCTGTCTCAAATAATTCTGACAGATCAAGGTCGGTAAGAACATTGATTTTTCTTATCACCCTGGTACGGGTTGCAATAAAACTTTGCAGCATTATCAAAGTGTCATTATCGGGCATTGCATTCGTGGTGTGGGCCAAATATATAAACTATTTTTTGAACAAAACGGCAAAAG
This sequence comes from uncultured Bacteroidota bacterium, assembly GCA_963733535.1. Lineage (GTDB taxonomy): Bacteria > Bacteroidota > Bacteroidia > Bacteroidales > UBA10428 > UBA5072. Next base: position 291,099 of record CAVTDR010000008.1, on the reverse strand, counting down.
AATCGAATTTATTATATTCTGAAAACGAACCTTATTGTTATTGAAATAACAGAAGAATAATTATCTTTGTCCATGCTTTATCTGCGTTGTGGATTTTTCTGCAATAAAGAGCCAAGATAAATTATTTCTAACCCAAAGGATATTCCAATGGAAAAGAGAATCGGTGCAATCATTCTATTGATTAAAGAGAAAGATAACGTTCATACACTGAACGATATTCTTACCAGTCACGCTTCCATCATCATTGGCCGTCAAGGTATTCCAATTCGTGAAAAGCAACTTCATGTCATTTCACTTGTGGTAGAAGGCACACAAGATGAAATCAGTACTTTGTCCGGAAAATTGGGGCGCATCCGCGGGATCACCAGTAAAGCAGTTTACACAAAGGATTAACGAGCACAGGAACTAAAAAATCATTATGAAATTCAATCCGGAAAAATACAGCATCCAGGATAAGCCGATGACACCATTTATTGATGCATCTGAAATTGAACAACTCATCCGCTATGCCCGTCCTGATAAAACGATTGTTCGGGATATTATCGCTAAATCACTGGATAAGCACAGATTAAGTATGGCTGAAACAGCCATGCTTCTTAATGCTGAAGACCCAGGGTTAATCGATGAGATCAAAGCAGGAGCCAGCAAACTGAAAAAGGCGGTTTACGGCAACAGGATTGTGCTTTTTGCCCCTTTATATATAGGTAATAAGTGTACAAATAACTGTCAGTATTGTGGATTCAGAGTCTCCAATAAATCACAGATAAGAACCAGTCTGAATCAGGCTCAAATTATAAGCGAAGTGGAAGCCTTGGAAGATCAGGGACAAAAGCGACTGATTCTGGTTTTTGGCGAACACCCGGATTACAGTCCTGAAACTATTTCCGATGCGGTGAGAACCGTATATTCCGTTAAAAAAAATAATGGAGAGATCCGCAGGGTAAACATTAATGCCGCACCCCTTGAAATTGATGGATTCCGCAAAGTTAAGGAGGCTGGTATCGGAACGTATCAGATATTCCAGGAAACTTATCACCCCCAAGCATATAAGCGATACCACCCATCCGGGAATAAAAGCAATTACGAATACCGGTTAACTGCCCTTGACCGGGCACAGGAAGCAGGATTGGACGATGTCGGCATTGGTGCACTTTTTGGATTATACGACTGGCGTTTTGAAGTACTGGGACTCATCCGCCATACCAATCATTTAGAAGCCTGTTATAATGTAGGTCCACATACAATCTCCTTCCCTAGAATCAAGGATGCATCAGATGTAAAACTGGATGAAGCTTTCTGCGTAAGCGATTCCGATTTTGCCAGAATGGTAGCAATACTCAGGCTTGCTGTGCCCTATACCGGAATGATACTGACAGCAAGGGAACCGGCATCGGTTCGAAAAGAAATCATGCAATATGGTATTTCGCAAATTGATGGGGGAACAAAAATAGAATTGGGTTCTTATTCGGAGACAAACACTTCACAAAACCTCAATAAAGAGCAGTTTAAAATAAATGATGATCGTTCTCTGAATGAAGTAATCGATGAACTGATTGAAACAGGTCATATTCCATCATTCTGTACTGCCTGTTACAGGCTGGGCCGCACCGGTGAGCATTTTATGGAGTTTTCGGTCCCGGGATTTATCAAGAACTTTTGTTCACCAAACGCAATGCTTACCCTGGCTGAATACATTGAGGACTATGCATCTCCTGAAACAGCCCGGAAAGGCTATGCCATTATCGAGGAAAATATCGGGTTGCTGAATGGGAATATCAAAGGCGATGAATTGCGCAACAGACTCGCGCGAATAAAAACCGGAGAAAGAGATTTGTATTTTTAATCAAAAATTCTCAATCAAAATAACTATTGAATCACCGGATTATGAGGAAAGAAATGGATTTTATCAGTGAAGTCCAATTACCCGATGAAGCGTTATATGGAATCAATGCATATAGAGCCGCTTCAAATTTCCCGGACTCCACACGTTTTCCGTTCGAATGGTATTGTTCGATGGGACTGGTAAAGAAATCCTGTTATCTCACCTATAAAAAATTTGTTGCCGGGGTGAAGGTAAAATACACGGACCATACACTGCCATTTTATTTTATGGATACGGATATTGTAGATGTATTAACGCAGGCTGCTACTGAAATTTCTGAAGGCAAACATTTTGAACATTTCATTGTACCGGCTATCCAGGGTGGGGCAGGTACAAGTATCAATCTAAATGTGAATGAAATAGTGACTAACCGCGCCCTTCAATTAATGGGGCGCCTACCGGGTGATTATGCATTCATTCATCCCATTGAACATGCCAACATTTTTCAATCGACCAATGATGTAATCCCCACTTCATTAAAAATTTGTCTGATGGGGTTGTTTAAAAAGCTTGAATTTGCCATTAAGGAACTTAGATTATCCGTGGAATCGCTTGAAAGCAATTCACGTAATCATGTCAGGATTGCCTATACCGAAATGCAGGAAGCGGTCCCGTCTACATACGGCAGATTGTTCAGCACTTATAGTGATGCCTTATCACGCGATTGGTGGAGGGTTTCAAAATGTTCTGAACGCATCAAAACAGTGAATCTTGGAGGAAGTGCTATTGGTACCGGAATAACTGTACCGGCTTATTTTATACATGAAGTGGTTCAAACCCTCCGGGATATTTCAGGACTTCCGGTTGCCCGTGCTGAAAACCTCAGCGACGCCACTTCAAATCTCGATTCACTGGTTGAAATTCATGCCACCATTAAGGCACATGCTGTAAATCTGGAAAAGATGGTCTCGGATATCAGATTACTGGCATCTGACCTTATGAAAAACCGGGAACTGTTTATTCCTCAAATACAGATTGGAAGTTCAATTATGCCGGGAAAAGTCAATCCTGTTATCCCTGAATTCGTGGTCAGTGCATGCCATAAAATTTATGCCAACGATCAGTTAATAAGTTCTCTATGCGGGCAAGGATGCCTGGAGTTGAATGCCTATATCCCCGTTATAGGCTACGCACTGATCGAAAGCATTAAACTAATGCAGGCTTGTAATGAAACATTAAGAAAAAACCTCATTTCGGGAATTACGCTAAATGGACAACATGCTATGCAAAATTTATTGAAAAATCCGGTTATTTCTACAGCTCTGGTTCCTTATATCGGGTATGCAAAAGCGGGGTTGTTGGCGGCCAAAATGAAGGAAGAAAATATTGATTTATTTGCAGCTAACAGCATATTGGGAATGGTAGCTGAGGATAAACTGGAACGCATTGTAAGTCCTGATAATTTATTAAAAGAAGGTTTTTCTTTCAATGATGTATTGTTATGATTCAGGAAAAAGGAAGAGAACATAAACCTCATGTGGGCATATTCGGCAGGAGAAACGCCGGTAAAAGCTCGTTAATCAATACTTTAACCGGGCAGTATATTGCCATTGTTTCCGATATTCCCGGCACCACAACCGATCCGGTTAAGAAGTCCATTGAAATTCCGGATGTTGGACCGGCCATTTTTATAGATACTGCAGGCATTGATGATTCCGGAACCATTGGTTCGCAACGGGTGAGTAAAACCAAAGAAATCTATAAAATTATTGACCTGGCACTGATTCTCTTCAATAATAATGATTGGGGCATCTTTGAAGAAAAACTCGTGGATGAACTTTACGAGGAAGGAGTTCCTTTTGTGCTTGTCCACAGCAAATCGGATATTACTCCCCTGAATAACAATTTTCAGGCATCTCTTGAGGTCCGGTATAAGTCTCCGGTTCTTTCATTCAGTTCGAAAAACGGAAATACGGATGAACTGATTAAACTGATCAGTCGCACCATGCCCGAAACAAGTTACCACAAACACTCATTACTGGGCGACCTTGTTGGACATGGCGACATTGTGCTGCTGATTACGCCCATTGATACTGAAGCCCCGGAGGGTCGGTTGATATTACCTCAGGTGCAGGCTATCAGAGATATCCTTGATAATGATTGCGTGGCAATTGTTCTTAAGGAACGGGAATTAGACACTTTTCTAAGCCAAACAGGGATAAAGCCAAAACTGGCAATTTGCGATACTTCGGTGATTCTTAAAGCAGATGCATCGGTGCCTAAAAATGTCCCGCTTACCGGTTTCAGTATCCTATTGGCACGCTTTAAGGGTGAATTTAACCAATATCTTGCCGGCACTCCGGTAATCGATCAGTTAAAAGACGATGACCGCATTTTGCTGTTGGAATCATGCACACATCATGTTTCATGTGACGATATTGGAAGAACAAAAATTCCCCGGTGGATGAGCGCATTTACCGGTAAGAAACTTTATTTTGATATTGTATCGGGATTGAACAAGGTGGAGCGACCTATCACAGACTATGCATTGGTGATTCAATGTGGGGGGTGTATGATTACACGCAAACAGATAGTGAACCGTCTGAAACCCGCCATTCAGGCCAATGTTCCCGTTACAAACTATGGAATGGCAATTGCATGGATGCAGGGAGCATATCAACGTGCCATTCAACCGTTCATTCAAAAAAACGAACTCTTGTAAGATGCAATCTGTTGATACCATACTTCGTAAAAATTCTTTAGATCATCCGGATATTGTCTTTCTGCTTGGATTAACCGGAGAAGCTAAGACACAACTCTTTGCTGAATCGGCCCGGATTAAGGAACAATATGTGGGTAAAAGGGTATTTTTCCGGGGGCTTATCGAATTTTCCAATATTTGCCAGAAGAATTGTTTATACTGCGGAATTCGTCATGATAACCTTTTTGTGAACCGTTATCATGTGACCAATGAGGAGATTTATGAAGCCGCCCGGTTTGCCTGTGATAATCACTATGGTTCGCTTGTTTTACAGTCGGGTGAACTCAATACCGAAGGTTTTATAAAAAGGGTAGATAAGTTACTCCAGGGAATTCATCGCATCACCAACAACAAACTTCGTATCACTCTTTCATGCGGAGAACAAGAAAATGCTACCTATCTGAGATGGTTTGAAAGTGGTGCACAACGCTACCTGCTTCGAATTGAATCATCAAACCGCGAATTATATCAGAAGCTGCATCCCCACGATCAACTACACAGCTTCGACCGGCGCATGAATTGTTTATATGATTTGCAAAAAACTGGCTATCAGGTGGGAACGGGAGTGATGATTGGATTGCCATTTCAAACACTCAGCGATTTGGCAGATGATCTTATTTTTATGAGCCGGTTTGATATAGATATGGTTGGAATGGGACCGTATCTGGAACATGCCGATACCCCCTTTTATGCGTATCATGGACAATTAATCGCCCCGGAAGAACGATTTCAGCTTACCCTTAAAATGATCGCCATTCTCAGAATTATGATGAAAGATGTGAATATAGCTGCCACCACTGCATTGCAGTCTATTGATAAATTGGGGAGGGAAAAGGCAATCAAAATAGGCGCCAATGTAGTGATGCCAAATATCACACCCGGAAAATACCGGGATGACTATCTCCTGTATCAGAATAAACCGTGTACGGATGAAAATGCTTCTGATTGCAAAACATGTCTTGAGGCACGCATTGCGCTGGCTGATAATGAGATTGCTTATGGCGAATGGGGTGATTCACTGCATTTCAGAAATAAGAACAAAAAGCCGGAATTATAATTTTACCGAAATTCCAGGGCCAATTAACAGCATCCATTTTTCAGATTTAAACTGATATCCACCCCCTATATATAAAGGGAATGCCAGTTTCTTATCGCGGGTTGTCGGATACAGACTTGCCAATGCAACAAGAGCCAAATCCTGTCGCTCACTTTGGAAGTTAAACGCATCAAGGGCCAAAAAACCAGCACCAAAACGATAGGGACGCAACTTTGCAATTTTCTCGGGATGGTAAAAAGCAAATTGTGCCACCATGGCCATGCTAATACCATATAAATTGCTGAAAGAGGTTTTTCCGGGGTTTTCCGGATCTTCTGATACAGTTATCAATCCGGCAGGAAACGATACATCAATATCAAATTTGGTTTTCTTTTTCAAAATAATCTCCACTTCCTTTTCCTGGACTTCTCCTTCATATTTTCCCGCAGTGGTTTTAAAAGACAGGTTAATGCGCGACCAGTCATCCAGATCGCTTGTATTTCTGCGAAGGAACTTATTCAGGCTGATTTCCCCGGGATTGCAGTTTCTCTTTTCATAATAACTAAATCTTGGCGAATTATCTGCCGGGCAAATGGTAATATTGGGCAGTGTTTTTATATCAATCAGTTCATTGTTGGGTCCGGTAACACGCAAATCCACCGTCAGAAACTGTCTTCCATACAATTTTCCTTCCGAGTCAATTTTGTTCTGATCAAAGGTGATTACAATATCCCGTATGGTACGGTCAAATAAAACAGGTCCATGAATACCCGAAAGCATTTTATCGGCTTCACCATAATTGAGAAATACATAGTCAAAAGGCCGGGGTAATTCAAATTCCTTTACCATCAACATGTAATTTGTACGGGTACTATAATTGTATAAACTAATTCTTTTCTTGCTGATTTCCAGAGGAATCTTAACGCGAAGTGTAATCTCCTGTTCGTTTTGTATCAGGGTATCCCGGGTCAAATCTATCAGATCCTCAAAATGAAATTTAGCCTTATTGAGCGCAGCTCCTTCAATTCTAATATTTACCGTTTCGCCGGGATATACTGATAAATCGTTATTCCAGTCGCTTCCATCACGCATTATTGAAATGCGTGTTACAACAGGTGCCGGGGTTATATTGAAATTCGAAATAAAGCGTGCATGATCACCGTCCTTTATATACAGATAACCTTCTGAGCTGCGGTGATAATTATAGGTTCGCAGATAACATAATACTTTATTATCTGAAAGCAGGCTACGTGTATAAATTTCTGCAATAAGAATGCCTCCTGGTGTTTCCTGATTCTCCACTCTGTAGGTTTTATTCAGTTCCAGAAATTTATTGTTGTCAATCTGGATTTCCACCCCTTGTGAGCGCGATTTGTCGTCAATGGTGATGTCCTTTCTGTCGATATTCAGATATTTCAACCGGATGGTTTTCACATTAAAAAAATACTCAAGCGGTTTCAGGTTGTTTACAGGTATGCCTCTCTTTGCATCGATATAGGGTTTTTCGGTTTGCAGGTACACAGTTAATTTCTGTAAGCCAGGTTCATTGGGAACTACATGCAGTAATATTTGATTATCCGTTCGCTCCAACCTATAATCCATTCCCTGAGAAGTATGCCAATCGCCCGTGAATCGAAGGTTAGCATTGTTATTGGTGATCAGTTCAAAAACCTTTTCTTCACCAATAAATAAATCATCATTGTACGGTTTTATGCTTGCCGTAGTATACGTACAGGGCAAAAGCCTGATGGTTTCGTATCCCTGGCCGGCACTTGTAACATACCGAAAATGCATTTTCAGGAATTGTGTCCTGGTAAGATTTCTAAAGCGCACCTTTCCCTGCCATGCATTATCCATATAAACAAAGGAGTCAAGCACTTCATAATCGGCACTGGACACCGGATGAAGCTCAATTACATTGTTCTGGTGTTCCGGATACAGAATGATTTCTGCGGTTTCATCCTCATTATCATATTCAAAAATCAGCTGATTCTCACCTTCAGTCATTACATAATGCCTGCTGCTGTTATAGACAGTCGAATCAGTATGGATTTCAACGAGACGGAAAAGATTCCGCGATTGAGAAAAACCAACGGTTGGGATGCAGAAAAGAAGTAATAAAATCTTGATATTCATAATGCAATTCAACTTCACGTGTCAATACTTCATCATAGGTACCCTATTTTACTGGGTTTTTCGGATTGAGGTTTCAATTATTTATTAAAAGTTATTTGCTGGATTCTGGATATTAGATGTTGGATGCCTGCCTGCCAAGCTTGGCCCAATACGACGCAGGCAGGCTGGATGAGTGGGAATGGGGTTTGGTGAAAAGGGAGTGATAAAAACACAATATGCTACTCTCTATACTCAACTCTCAATTCTCACACATCCAGCATCCAGAATCTAGTATCCAGCATCATCTCCAACAACTCCTCACCTCATGACATTTATCGTATTATCTGTTCGCCTATTTTGTTAAATTTGACTATACGCTGTAAATAAATGATTCATCAATCACTGATTCAACCCTCCGGTATTGCTGTAATAGGGGGTTCGAATAATCTGAAAAAGCCGGGCGGCAGAATATTGCAGAATATTCTTGCGGGACAATTCAAAGGATCTGTATTTGTGGTTAACCCCAAGGACAATTTGGTCCAGGGTATTCATTCCCATTCCCGGGTTCAGGATCTTCCGGCGGTTGATTTGGCCATTTTAGCCATTCCGGCGGCCAACTGTATCGAAGCAATCACCATTTTGGCGAATGAAAAATCAACCCGCGCTTTTATCATCCTTTCTGCAGGTTTTAGTGAAGATGGTGAAGCAGGCCGTTTGATTGAAGAGCAGATCACTGAAATTGTCAACAAAGTGAACGGTACATTGATTGGACCCAATTGCATAGGGGTCATTACACAGGCATATAATGGCGTTTTCACCACTCCTGTGCCACGATTGAGTGATAAAGGATGTGACTTTGCCTCCGGATCCGGCGCTACTGCTGTGTTTATAATTGAATCATCCCTGCCAAAGGGATTAACTTTTTCCAGTGTATTTTCTGTCGGCAACAGCGCTCAAACCGGCATTGAAGAAATTATGGAATACTGGGATGTCAGCTATCGCGAAGGGATTAGTTCACGTATTAAACTATTGTACATTGAACAAATCAAAAATCCGGATAAGCTTTTGCACCATGCTTCTTCTCTTATCCGCAAAGGATGTCGTATTGCTGCAATAAAAGCAGGCACAACAGAGGCGGGAAGTCGGGCAGCTACTTCGCATACAGGGGCAATGGCTTCTGCAGATTCTGCAGTTGAAGCCTTATTCCGAAAAGCAGGTATTGTGCGGTGTTTCGGAAGAGAAGAACTGACTACGGTAGCCTCCGTATTTACCCATAAACCAATAAAAGGTAAAAACATTGCCATAATTACACATGCGGGAGGACCGGCTGTTATGCTTACTGATGCACTATCTGCCGGTGGCTTAAATATTCCGGGAATCACAGGTGCCGATCATGATATATTGATGGGGATGATGCATGCCGGGGCATCAGCAAATAATCCGATAGATCTCATTGCAACGGCAACTTCTGAGCAACTCGACCATGTAATTGAATATGCCGATAAAAAACTTACATCCATTGATACCATCATTGTTATTTTTGGCAGCAATGGCATGATTGACATCAGGGAAATCTATGAGCTGCTTCATCGGAAAATTCTAAGCTGCAATAAACCCGTATTGCCCATTTTACCTTCGGTAACCAGTTCCAGGGATGATCTGGAATATTTTATGAACCTGGGCCATGTCAATTTCCCCGATGAGGTAGTACTGGGCAGGGCACTTGCCAATATTGCCAATACGCCTTATCCGGCCGATGAGAATATTAATCTTGACAATGTAAATATTTCCGACATCCGCAATATTATTCATCAGACTCCTGACGGGTACCTCGAACCGCAAATTATTCAGCAATTACTGGATGCTGCAGGTATTAATATGGTACAGGAAGGAATTGTAAACAGCCTCAGAGAATTGAAAAAACAGGCATCCGAAATCGGTTATCCAATGGCTATTAAGGTAGTGGGCCCTTTGCATAAGTCAGATGTTGGCGGTGTTACCCTCAATATTAAGTCAGAAACCCACTTGATTGCCGAATATAAGCGAATGATGCATATTAAAGGCGTGCAGGCTGTTATGCTCCAGAAAATGTTGGAAGGCACCGAATTGTTTATTGGCGCACGTTATGAACCCCGGTTTGGGCATGTAATTTTATGCGGACTGGGTGGTATTTTTGTGGAGGTATTGGGAGATGTATCATCGGGACTTGCTCCCCTTACATTTGAAGAGGCTAAATCAATGATCCGCAGTCTCCGGGTATACCGCATCATACAAGGCGCAAGAGGAAAACCAGGTGTGAATGAACATAAATTTATTGAAATCATCGTCCGACTATCGACCCTGCTGCGTTTTGCTACAGAAATTAAAGAAATGGATCTGAATCCTCTTATAGGAAACCCTCAGAATATCACTGTTGTAGATGCCCGAATCCGTATAGAGAAATTATAAAATCATTTTTTCAGGATTACCATCCACCTATTTTATTTATATTCGAAACTTCATTTAATTTTTATAAAAAATCAGGTTATGATTATACATCAGTTATCTGTTTTTCTCGAAAATAAATCGGGGCGACTCACAGAAGTTCTGGAGGCTCTCGGTGAAGAGAGCATTAGAATAACCGCATTAAGCGTGGCTGATACTTCCGAATTTGGCATACTGCGGATGATTGTTTCTGATCCGGCAAAAGCACGGGAAGTTTTGAAAAGTCGCCAGTTTACGGTGAATATTACTGAGGTAATCTCAATTATGGCGCCCAATGAAGCCAAGTATTATGCCATGGTATTGAAAATAATGTCTGATTTGGATATCAGCATTGAATATACCTATGCTTTTTCAGTCGGTGAAAAATCGGTGATCATTCTGCGATGCAGCAATACCGAGATGGCGATTGAAGCATTAAAGAATCACGAAATGGAATTAATCAAGGCAAGCGACCTTTACAAATTATAAAAATGGAAATTTGGAACAGGCATTTTGAATGCATGGATCGCGATGAACTAAAAAAGGTTCAAAGCGAACGACTGAGAGAAACAGTTGAACGGGTATATTTTAACGTGCCCTATTACCGGAATAAAATGCAGGAGGCTGGATTAGGCCCGGATAGTATTAAGTCTACCGACGATTTACATAAGCTTCCTTTTACCACCAAGCAGGATCTGAGGGACAACTATCCTTTCAGTCTGTTTGCTGTTCCCATGAGTGAAATTGTGAGGGTGCATGCTTCATCGGGCACAACCGGGAAGTCTACTGTTGTGGGTTATACAAGACGCGATATTTCAACATGGTCAGAAGTAATGGCCCGAACGTTAACCTGTGCCGGTGCCGACAGGAACGATTTTATACATGTTGCTTATGGATATGGCTTGTTTACAGGAGGCCTTGGAATCCATTACGGCGGCGAGAAAATAGGCGCATCTGTAATTCCTGTTTCCGGTGGGAATACCATCAGGCAATTGCAGCTGCTTGTTGATTTTGGCAGCACTGTTTTGGCTTGTACCCCTTCATATGCCTTGTTTTTAGCTGAAGCTATCGAAGAGGCTCATATTAAACGTGAAGAATTAAAACTCCGTGTGGGTGTTTTTGGCGCTGAACCATGGACTGAAAACATGCGGAAAGAAATTGAAAATAAACTCAATATCAAAGCCATTGATATCTACGGATTGAGTGAGGTAATTGGTCCCGGTGTAGCAAGCGAATGTCTTATACAGGACGGATTGCATGTGAATGAAGACCACTTTTATCCTGAAATTATCGATCCGGTTACCCTGGAAATACTTCCCGAAGGAAAAACCGGAGAACTTGTGTTTACAACAATTACCAAGGAAGGGTTACCGTTAATACGATACCGTACGCGAGATCTGACCCGGCTGCATTATGAACGCTGCCGTTGTGGAAGAAGCATGGTTCGTATGGAAAAATGCCTGGGGCGTAGCGATGATATGTTGATTATCAGAGGAGTGAATCTGTTCCCTTCACAGGTTGAAAGTATTTTGCTGGAAATGAGCGAAATCAAACCGCATTACCTGCTGATTGTGGACCGCGTTAATAATCTGGATACCCTGGAATTACAGGTTGAGGTAGATGAAGCTTTCTTTCAGGATAAAATCAGTCAGCTTCAGGCTTTGCGCAATAAAATTCAGACCAATCTCGAAAGTGCACTTGGACTTGGTATTAAAGTAAATCTGGTAGAACCCAAAACCATCGAAAGAAGTGAGGGTAAATCAAAACGGGTAATTGATAAAAGAAAGTACTAAAAGGAGGGTCATGATTGCACAGGTACCATTAACGTCTGAATTCATCAAAACCACTGCCGCAAAAGAAGGCGTTCCTTCACCCGGACGTGCTTCCATTCGGGAAATTGTTCATTTGGTAAATGTGCTGGAGAAAGAAACCGGCATTCGGTTTATACGAATGGAAATGGGTGTGCCCGGACTCAAACCACCCGAAATTGCTACGCTGGCTGAAATTGAAGCCCTGAAAAAGGGAGTTGCCTCTGTTTACCCTCCCATTGAAGGTGTCGCTGCACTCAAGCAAGAAACTTCACGGTTTCTGAAATTATTTTTGGATATTAATGTAAATGCAGAAGGGTGCATTCCCACCTGTGGATCCATGCAAGGCTCATGTGCCGGTTTTCTTACCGTGAACCGTACCGATAAAAATAAGGAAGGAACATTATTTATCGATCCGGGCTTCCCGGTTCATAAGCAACAATGCCATGTACTGGGTCATAATTATCAATCTTTCGATATCTATGATTTTCGGGGTAAAAAATTAAAGGATAAACTCAGGCAATATCTGGATACTGGTAAAATTTCCAGTCTGCTGTATTCCAATCCGAATAATCCGTCATGGATTTGTCTCGATGAAGAAGAACTGGCAATCATCGGGGAACTGGCCAATCAGTATCACGTAATTGTACTGGAAGATCTGGCCTATTTCGGAATGGATATGCGAAGAGATATTTCTAAGCCCGGAGTGCCACCATTTCAACCAACTGTTGCTAAATATACCGATCTTTACATATTGCTGATTTCCGCCTCAAAGATTTTTAGTTTTGCCGGACAGCGCTTGGCTATGATGGCTGTATCAAATACGCTGTTCCACAAAAAGTATCCTGATTTGCTGCGGTATTTCAGTTCTGATATTCTGGGTCATACTATTATTTATGGAGCTTTATATGCATTATCGGCTGGAGCCTCTCATTCTGCACAGATTGCAGTTACAGAATTACTGAAGGCGACAAACAATGGAATTTATAATCCATTCGGTGATATTGCTGTGTACCGCGACAATGCCCGGGTAATGAAAGAATTGTTTTTAAGGTATGGTTTTAAAATCGTATACGACAAGGATCAGGATGTACCGGTAGGGGATGGATTTTATTTTACCATTTCCTATCCGGGATTAAGTGGTTCTCAATTGCTTGAAGAACTCATCCGGTATGGAATCAGTGCTATAACGCTTGATATAACAGGCAGCACCAGGACAGAAGGATTGAGAGCTTGTGTTTCCCTTTTCAAAACCGAGGATACAAGCGTATTGGAAGACCGCCTGAGAATGTTTAGTAGGGATCATATCTGATTTTTGTTATTTTTGGGCTTCTTTTTTCAAATACTGACATTTGATTTGGTTTTTTTGGTTGTCAATGCAGATATTTGATAGATATGATGTTTGATGGGATGTTGTTCTTTTTTTTAATGTGAATCACATGGCAAAAATTAAAGGCGCTATTGTTATAGATGTCGAAAGATGCAAGGGATGCGAAATATGCTCTACCGCTTGCAGCACCGGAGTTATCGGCATGGAGAAAAAGGTAAATGGTAAAGGATATCATTATGCTTATATGTTGAATCCGGAAAATTGTACGGGTTGCGCAAATTGCGCTTCTGTTTGTCCCGATGCAGTGATATCAGTATACCGCAAAAAGTTTGACGAATAAACCGACCACTATGGGTGATATTAAATTGATGAAAGGGAATGAGGCATTTGCTGAAGCTGCTATCAGAGCTGGTTGCGATGCATATTTCGGATACCCTATTACTCCGCAATCCGAAGTAATGGAATATCTTGCGGTTCAACAACCGCATTTACGAACCGGAATGGTTCTTCTTCAGGCAGAAAGCGAAGTTGCTGCCATTAATATGGTTTATGGCGCTGCAGGAACAGGCAAAAAGGTAATGACTTCTTCCTCCAGCCCCGGTATCAGCCTTAAGCAGGAAGGAATTTCCTACCTGGTAGGAAGTCAGCTCCCCTGTCTGATTATGAATGTGATGCGGGGTGGTCCGGGTTTAGGCACGATACAGGCATCACAGGCAGATTACTTTCAATCGACCAAAGGCGGAGGCCATGGCGACTATCATCTGATTGTACTGGCTCCTGCTTCTGTTCAGGAAATGGCCGACTTTGTGCGGACTGGTTTTGAACTCGCTTTCAAATACAGGAATCCTGTTCTGATATTGGCCGATGGTATTATCGGGCAAATGATGGAGAAGGTGGAATTGCCTGAACAAATGGCACGTTCTGTGGAATTTGATCAGAGCTGGGCTACTACCGGAAAAACACCCAACAGAGAGCGGAATATCATTACATCTGTTGACCTGGATCCTGTAAAACATGAGAAATTTAATCTGATGCTTCAGGCTAAATTTCAGAAGATGCGTGAGCAGGAAGTGCGGTTTGAATCCATTTCATGCGACGATGCTGAATACCTGTTGGTGGCGTTCGGATGCAGTTCCAGAATTTGTCAGAAAGCGGTTAAACTGGCACGGGCCAAGGGTATTAAAGTGGGTTTATTACGTCCGATCACTTTGTTTCCTTTTCCTGAGAAAGAAATTCAACGGATGATTCCCCAGTTAAAAGGCATTATGTCGGTAGAATTAAGCGCAGGTCAAATGATCGAAGATGTGAGGCTTGCAGTGGAAGGCAAAGTAAAAGTTGCACTTCATAGCCGGATGGGAGGAATGGTACCCTCTCCTGATGATGTGGTGGAGGCTTTAATCAATAGTTTTACAATCTGAACCTATGGAAACAAATTATAAATATCTGGATATCATCAGTCCTGAAAATCAGGTCTACAAAAAGACATCGCTGCTTACAGATAAGGCATTTTCCTATTGCCCTGGTTGTGGACATGGTGTCGTGAACAAGGTGATTATGGAGGTAATTGATGAAATGGGCATACAAAAAGAAACTATTGGAATAGCTCCGGTAGGATGCTCTGTATTTGCCTATGATTTTATGAATATAGATATGCAGCAGGCAGCACACGGTAGAGCGCCTGCAGTAGCTACCGGTATTAAAAGGTGCTGGCCCGATAAGTATGTGTTTACATATCAGGGCGATGGTGATTTGGCCGCTATTGGTACTGCTGAAACCATTCATGCATGCAACCGGGGCGAGAATATTACTATTTTCTTTGTGAACAATGGTATTTATGGGATGACAGGAGGCCAAATGGCGCCCACTACATTGCCTGGAATGCGGTCATCCACCACTCCATTCGGAAGAGATGTGGCGCTGATGGGGAATCCGCTTAAAATGACTGAACTTGTTGCCATGTTGCCTGGCACTTATTATGTAGCAAGGCATTCCGTACATACGCCTTTAAATGTAAGAAAATTCAAAAAGGCCGCACGCACAGCTCTGGAAAATCAGAAGTTGAATAAGGGTTTGTCTTTTATCGAAATAGTATCGAACTGCAGTTCGGGCTGGAAAATGACGGCTCTTGAAGCCAACAAGTGGATGGAAGAAAATATGTTCCCTTATTATCCCCTCGGTGATATTAAGATCGAAGGAAAATTGATCAGTAAAAACAGCTAAACCGAAACAAAGAAAACCATGAATGAGGAAATCATAATTGCAGGTTTTGGCGGACAAGGCGTTCTCTCAATGGGAAAAATTATGGCATATGCCGGCATGAAACAAAATCTTGAAGTAAGCTGGATGCCTTCATACGGTCCCGAAATGCGCGGAGGAACTGCAAATGTTACGGTCATATTAAGCGACGAAAGAATCAGCAGTCCGATTCTGAACACTTTTGATACAGCCATCATACTCAATCAGCAATCACTGGATAAATTTGAATCTGCTGTAAAACCAGGAGGTTTGCTATTATACGATCCGAACGGAATAACCCGTCATCCCCAACGAAAGGATATTCGTATTTTCATGGTCGATGCTGCAGAAGAGGCAACAAAAATGTCTACAAACAAAACGTTCAACATGATTGTTCTGGGGGCATTCCTGAAGATCAAGCCTATTATTGGTATCGACTATATTCTCACAGGGCTGAA
Source organism: uncultured Bacteroidota bacterium (assembly GCA_963733535.1). Taxonomy (GTDB): domain Bacteria; phylum Bacteroidota; class Bacteroidia; order Bacteroidales; family UBA10428; genus UBA5072. The sequence continues at coordinate 275,071 of CAVTDR010000008.1, read as the reverse complement.
GGATTCCTTACCTAAAAGACATCACGATCTGATTCCTGTAAATGAAGAAGCCATTAAAAGAGGAATGGATATCGTAAAGGAATATGCGGTGCAATAAGCATCTGCTATATAAAGAAAAGAACCATCCTGTTTCCATTTCGGAAACAGGATTTTTTATGATATAATTTCCGAACGTATCGACCGGATCTGGCGACTGATTTCGTTAATAGTTACAATGTATTGCTGCAGCTTTTTCTTGTCATCAGGTCTGGAAGGATTAAAACTGCCATCCACATCAATTACAAGCGTGTTGAACACAGGCTGAAGCAACCTGAGTTTTTCAAGGTTCTTCCTGATATCTACATCACTTTGGTATTCGTTCAGCAGATTAATCACATTGGCCAGAGAAACACGTTGTTCTGCAAGCCGTTCAATAATGTCTATATCTTTTGTACTGGCTGCAATATTGGATGCGATATGAATTGCCTCAATCCAGCCGCCAAGGATAATCTGTGCGGATGCAGCATACCTTTCATTTTCCCTGAGGTAACTATCGGATGCCATATATACTTCGTTGGCAATTTTAATCAGGGAATCTTTGTCGTTTATATTTTTATCGAAACGCTGAGCAGTGTTTTTAAAATAATCGGAAGGAATTCCCATTTCTTCTGCCATTTTTTGCATGGCATTAAAGTATAATCCTGCTGTTTCAAGCTGCTCACTTACTTTTGCATAACTCAAATCCACAGCATAGATTCCAAGATTCAGTGCTTTTTTGGAGCTGGTTACATAATTGGTCATCCTGTCGGGCGAATTCAGCAAGTCCTGTTTAAAAACAGCCCCGGACGACTGAAACAGCGACGACATCTCAACCGAAAGATACATATTGTAAAATATCGGCAAACCTTCAGTCATTGTATCATACTCATAAACAAGAGGTTTAACTTCGGCCAGACTGATACTGTCGATTTCCTGGGTTTCTGTTTTACCGCTTTTTTTACACGAGTTGAAAAGGAAGACCAGTGAAAGCAAAGTCAGTGTAACATGCAGCAGCGTTTTCATACATTTATGGGTTTACACAATCCGTTAAAAATAACGAATTTAAAGCTATTAATTATTTTAGTCCATTCTATAAGCTACATGCACATTTTGTCATAACTTTTTAACAATTCATCAAATAAACCGGAACTTCTGTTGATGAAAGACGGATATACTGAAGTATGGAACTGTTGGAATTTTAGTAAAGGGCAGATTAAAATGGATTCATTTGGTATTCACACACAGTTCTTTCACATAAGCAATAGCTTGTTCCAGGTTCTCAAGGGCAGCAGAGGTCATTTCTTTCATGAATTCCCACTCATATCCTCTGATATGCAACAAGTAAGCTTCAGGTTTGTGTTGGAAAACATCGTCACATAAGTGCAGAATAAATGCCGGGGAAATGGCATGCATGGAAAAATCAACCTGAAAGGAAGGCAGCAGGGGAGAACATTTAAATTGGTTGAGGTCGGCCTCCTGAGACGCATCTGCAAATATCACCCGTTCATAATGCGCAATTTTTTCTGCATCTTCCAAACTGAGCTGATAATTGCTGTCGGTTTCAATTGGATAATGGTTTTCCTGCGCCCACTTTTCGATAGCTTCTGACAACAAAACTCCCAGGCCATCGTCTTGTCGCCCCGGATTACCATATCCATAAATGAGTGTTTTGGGATGAGCGGTTTTCAATCTTTAAATTTTCTTTCCACCAGATTTTCTACAGCATCGTAAATTTCAAATTCAAGCGGCATCTTTCCCAATGCATGTGTGGCACAACTCAGACATGGATCATATGCCCTGATAGCCACTTCTACAGCATTCATCATTCCTTCGGTAATCTCTTTTTTACCTGTCATAACCCTGGTTGCTACCTGATTTACGGCTTCATTCATAGGCTGATTGTTATTCGTGGTGGAAACAATCAGGTTGGCCATGGTGATCATATCATTTTCTCCAATTTTATAGTGATGGAACAACGTGCCACGGGGTGCTTCAATGAGTCCCACGCCTTCCATATTCTTAGTACCCTTTGTAACCAGCTCACCTTCCATCAGGTCGGGATCGTTTAAAAGCATTTTGATTTTTTCGGCGCTGTGAAGAATTTCAATGAGCCGGGCCCAGTGCGCATGCATAGGTCTGTTACTGGGTTTTCCGCCATTGTATGCTTTAAATTCCTCAAATTCTTTTTGGGCAAGGGGAGTGTCGATGAATTCGGCTGTATTCATTCGCGCCAGAGGTCCTACAGAATACCAGCCGGTTTTTTTACCAATTTCTTTCAGATAAGGAAACTTCATATAACTCCACGAACGGACTTCTTCGTCAATGTATTTGAAATACTCCTGGTAATCTACGTCATGGAGTATTTTTTTGCCCTCGGAATCAACCGCCCGCAAAACGCCATGATACAGGTCAAGTGCTCCGTCTTTACGGACCAGACTCAGATAGCTCGAAGGAAATTCGGCAAAATCGTCAATAATGACCTTGTTCTTTTTATGATACTCCTTAAAAAACTCCAATGCATCCTTGGCCCATTCGATCATTCTTTCGATATCCATGTATTCATCTCCATGCAATAGAAAATCTCTTTCTTCTTCGGTAAGATGTTTGTTAATACCTCCCGGAACGGCGCCTGTACCATGAATTTTCTTGCCTGCCGTAGCCTTAATCACTTCCTGACCATATTTTCGCATCATCACTCCCTGAACAGCAAGATCTTTGTGTTGCAGGGCAACACCAATAATATTTCGTTTGAGCGGATCGGAATCTACTCCAAACAGGAGATCCGGCGAAGCCAAATGAAAGAAATGCAGTGCGTGCGATTGAAACATTTGCCCATAATGCATAAGCCGTCGCATTTTTTCACCGGTTGGGGTTAGACCCTCTCCGGTTCCGGCACCTACAATCACGTCTAGTGCTTTGGCTGCCGCAAGGTGATGGCTTACCGGGCATATGCCGCACAAGCGCTGCACCAATACCGGCATTTCCCAGTAGGGACGACCCTGCACAAAGCGTTCAAATCCTCGGAATTCCACAATATGCAATCGTGTTTGTTCTATCTTCCCTTCATTATCCAGATGAATGGTTACTTTACCATGTCCCTCTACACGGGTTACCGGTTCTATTGTAATCTTTTGACCCATAGAATTCTGATTTAGTCGAATTTAATAAGTTCATAAGGGAGCTTTAACTCATCTCCGGTTACCAGAGCAACCAGTGCATCCCATATCAAATCAGCCCGTGGCGGACATCCGGGCAGGAAGTAATCGATCTTTACAATTTCATGGCATGGATATACCCTATCGAGGATCATGGGCAACTCCGGATCATTTGGTATAATGCCCTTTTCATTCGACACTACAGTTGGTCCGTTGATATATGCTTCTTCAAGACATTCCCGGATGGAGATTCCGTTTCTCATAGCGGGCAATCCACCCATGATTGCGCATTCGCCCACAGAAACTAATATACGGCAGTGCTCACGGAAATCTTTGAGGACATGCACATTTTCACTGTTGCAGCAACCGCCTTCAATGAGTCCGATATCACATTTCTTCGTAAATTTTTTAATATCATTGATGGGTGATTTATTGAATTCAACCAATTCAATAAGCTGCAGAATTCTTTCATCTATATCAAGAACGGACATATGACATCCGAAACATCCGGCCAGTGAGGTAGTGGCAACAATAGGTTTGCTCATAGGTTCCGGTTTTAAATTTGAGTTAAGGTTGTATTTTCAATATCGCTCCCAATGGGTTGATGATCATATTTTCTTTCACCAATCGGGATATTAAATCCTTTTTCTTTTACAAGGATAGAGCCAACTGGACAAACGTCCATTGCCTTCTGTGCAAGTTCTTCTGTAAGCTGTTTACCAAGTTTGGGGTCAACCACTACTTCCACTTTACTACTTCTTTTTCTGTATGCAAATATGCTTTTACCCGATTCATCCGTGATTACCCGAATACAACGTTTACATAAAATACAACGGTTGTGATCTTTAATAATGCGGGGGTGAGAGGCGTCTACATCTTTTAAAGGAAACTGAAAAGGAAACCGGGGAACCATCATTCTGAATCTGTATGCGAGTGCCTGCAATTCACAATTTCCACTTTTTTCACATGCCGGACAGAAATGATTTCCTTCCACAAACAACAATTCCACCAGTGCTTTTCTTAAATCACGGATTTCATCAACTTCATTTTCAATAGTCATTCCTTCAGCAACAGGAGTGGTACAGGCAGTCATTAGTTTTCCGTTCACCTTAACGGTGCATACCCTGCAACTCCCTTTGGGTTTAACACCCGGATAGTTACACAGCGTGGGGATGAATATCCCGTTTTCTTTTGCGGCATCAACAACATATTGTCCGCGGGCTGCCATACATTCAGCCCCGTCAATGGTAAATTTCACAAACTGGCTCATAAGAACACATTTTAAATATTAGGTACTCTGCCTGTAATACTGCATGATTCCTTAACTGCGATGCTTAAGTCAAATCCGTTATCAAAGTCCTTATTGCGTTGCAGTTTTTGTTCGTATAAATGCGGAAAATTCTTTAAGCTGGAAAGGATGGGATTTGCGGCAGTTTGTCCCAATCCGCACCGGCTGGCCCTTAATATCTTACCCCATTCCACAATATCTGTGATATCCTTTTTTACCCCACGGGCATTTAAGATTTTAACCAGCTTATTCCGGAGGAGGGTAGGGAGGATTCTGCAGGTGGAACAACTTCCACAGGATTCATCGATAAAAAACTCCATAAAATTAAGTACGATTTCGGTAAGAATATCACGGTGTCTGCCAATGATAATCAGTGAACCTCCGGTTGCCAGATCTTCATATCCCAGTACCCTTTTGAATTCATTTTCAGCGATAATAGCTCCCGAAGGCCCTCCCACCTGCACCGCCTGTACGTCTTCATTATGGGCTCCCACCATATCCAGAATGTCATTGATGGAAAAACCCCAGACTACCTCGTATACGCCCGGAAATTTACAGTCGCCTGAAACACTCAGTAATTTCGTTCCGGAGGATTCGGCTGTTCCAAGAAGTTTATACCATTCACCGCCGTTTAATACCACCTTTACAACCGAACATAGTGTTTCTACATTATTAACCACAGTGGGCATATCCAGATATCCTTTTTCAACAGGGAATGGGGGACGATCGCGTGGTTCACCGCGTTTGCCTTCAGCCGATTCAATCAATGCCGATTCCTCACCACAAACATAAGCGCCTGCGCCAAATTGAATACGGATGTCAAAGTCGAAATCTTTCTTTCCCTTGATGTTTTTTCCCAGGTAATTTGCATCCCGGGCCTTTTGCAGAATCGATTCAAGATGTGCTTGCAGGTATTTATATTCATGGCGGATATAAAGAATGCCTTCAGCGGCTCCCACTGCATATCCGGCAATTACCATTCCTTCAAAAAGCAGCCTGGGACGTTCTGTTAGTATAACCCGATCTTTGAAAGTGCCGGGTTCGCCTTCGTCCGCATTGCAAAAAATGTACTTCTTTTCCCCTTTGGCATTCCGGCAAAACTCCCATTTCAAACCAGTAGGAAATCCTGCGCCACCACGTCCCCGCATATTCGATTTTTTTACCTCATCAATTACCTGTTCAGGAGTCATCTCAATCAATTTGTCGATAGCCTGCCCGGAGGTAAAGGTGCGTTCCAGAATCGGTCCGATTTTATGTATATTGTTGGAAACCACAGACCTGATAAGATCAGAGCGGTTTTCGCCATCCCCATAGTCCTGAACAAACATATCGCTGATACTCTTGCCTTCGCGGATGTCACGAACAATTTCTTTAGCACGGAATGGGGTAAGGTGGGTAAAAATGTGATTGTTGATGATAGCGGCGGGTTCCTGATCATTCATGCCGATGCAGGCAGTATCGAAAAGTCCGACAAGACCATCGGGTGTGACTTCATTAAACCCAATGCCCAATTCTTTCATAAAAGTTTTGGCAACCTCTTCCCGGCCCATCATATAAGCAACAGCGCTGTTATTGAGGAAAATATGATATTTACCGGTAGGTTTCTGGGAGAAAAAATGATAAAAGGAGATGGTTTGATCCACATCGACTTCTGACATACCAAGCTCATCAGCAATCTGAACAGTTATTTCACGCGGTATATAACCGAATTCAGATTGAACATCAATGAGGATATCCATAAGGCGGGTTTTATCCTGACTGTAGCGTTCGATGATTTTTTGGACACCAGTTTTCATAGCATTTCAGAATTAGAATGTCAACACCATCTAAAGAAAGAAAGAACTAAAAGTAACATACTTAAAAGGGCCTATGCCAAACAACTTCCTAACTTGTGAATCATTTCACAAATAAATATAATAAGGATATTGCAAACCGCCAAAAGAAAAAGCTAATTTAGAATTGATCAAAAGGTTTATTGTTACTAAATCAAAAGAATACCTGATTTCAGCAAGCAGGAAATTTATTCCAACTTCTTACTCTGTTCTCTTCAACCCATTTTAAAATTTTTTGTTAAGTAATTGCAGGAGGGAACTCCGAATATTTTCATGGTTTAATCTGAAAATGAATAGTATGAAAAATACAGTAAATCCTATTCCTGAGGGATACAGTTCAATAACACCCTATTTGAACGTTAAAAATACGGCGAAGGCAATTGAATTTTATAAAAGAGCATTTGGTGCCATGGAAATTGGCCGCATTACAATGCCAGATGGAACGATTGGCCATGCTGAACTACAAATCGGCAATTCTAAAGTGATGATTGCCGATGAGAATGAAAACTGGGGGAACAAAAGCCCGGATACGCTTGGAGGCACAGCAGTTTCGTTGTGTTTATATGTAGAGAACGTGGATGAAGTTTTTGCGCGTGCTCTTAAAGAAGGAGCGCACGTTAAGGGTGATATGGAAGTGAAGGACCAGTTTCATGGCGACCGGTCCGGAACAGTAATTGATCCTTACGGGCACGAATGGTATATTATGACGCATATTGAAGATATTTCCTTTGAGGAATTGCAGGAGCGGTCAAATGCCATGTTTGCAGCGGTGAAATAATAAAAATTCTTTAAAAAGGGGAACTCTTCGATGTTCGTAAATCGATGTTCGATATTGGATGTTGATAACATCGATGCCTGCCTGCCATGCAGAGGGCCAAGTCGGCCTGCCTGGCGGCAGACAGGGCAGGCAGGTATCAGTTCCACACCGATTACCACTTCTTTCCCTCCTCACTCATCCGAATAGGGTAAAATACAATGGAGCGGTCTTATCATACAACGTGTTATGAATTAAAATAGCAGTATGAAATTGCTGACGATAATTTGTATGCTGTTTACAATGGCCCTGTCTGCGAATGCCTGTACCATTTTTAGCGCAGCAGATGAAAAGGGTGTATGGGTGGGCAACAACGAAGACTGGAATAATTTGGAGAACTCTGTGTTTTTCATTCCTCCGGCAGGTAATAAATACGGAAGAATGATCATCAGAATGGACAAAAAAAAGGTTCCGTTTGGCGGAATGAACGATCAGGGGTTGTTTTTCGACTGGTGTGCACTGCCCCGGCGGTCTGATATCGTTTTTCCTGAGGACCGGTTGAGTTACAACGGAACGCTTTGTGAAAAAATGCTTGCCGAATGTGCCAATATTGAAGAGGCCATTCATCTTTATAAAACATACAACGATCCTTGGTTGTATGAAGGGCACATTCTCATTGCCGATAAAACGGGAGCTTCAGCGATCATTGAATGGGGCAGCGACAGCCTGGAAATAATCAGAAAAGAAGGACCTTATCAGGTGCTTTCTAATTTTAACATTACCAAACCTGAGCTTGCCGGATGGTATCCGTGTCAGCGGTATACGAAAGCCAACGAAATGTTACAACAATCGCACCCATATTCAGTGGAACGTTTCAGGCAGATACTACAGGCAGTACATCAGGAAGGAACGAACCAGACCATTTATTCCAATATTTATGACCTGCAGCAAGGTGTGGTTTATATATATTCCATGCATCAATATGATAATGCCGTGGTCGTTGATCTGGATGTGGAGCTAAGCAAGGGTGAAAATCATTATCCTGTACCTGATATATTTTCACGGCTGTCTCTTTTACATCCGGTGTCGGACTTTGTTCTTGAATCCGATTCAGTAACCTTGAAATGGCAGGGTGATGCTGTACAGTACCATATATATTGTTCGGCCGACTCATTATTCCAAAGTTGCTCACCGGTGATCGCCGGCAATAACCTGCCAAATCAGGGTGAAACAGGTGTTGTATTTGTTGCATTTGCAACTCTGTTTGTTGTTGTTGCATGTAATAAAAAATACAGATGGATCCCGGGTTTAGCGATGATGTTGCTGATGGTCTTCCATTCATGTGAAAAGAATGAACCTGAAGAATCTATTGTCAGGCAACCGCTAAAGCTCTCATCTTATAAGCTGGAACATTTAAATTCAGGGAGCCATTACTACTGGAAGATTGATGCGATAAATAGTGCCGGTATCATTACAGAAAGCAGTATCCGGAAATTTACTACCCCCTAAAAACAATTGCTGGTTGCCCCATTTCTTATTTATATTGCGAAGTCACTTCGTTTGCTTTTCTAACGCCACGGGCGTTTATACAAACGCTGCGGCAGACATTGCACACATAAATCGAATCGCCTTTTGTTGTTTTACCTTGCGAATATGAACGGCATTTTAGTTGATCCACTCCGGTTTCCGATAACGCTCCTGAAGGACAGCTATCAATGCATAGCCGGCATCCTGACTTACAGGTATGGATATCCAGAACAGGATCGGCCTCCAGTCGGGCATTTGTCAAAATGGCACCCAGTTTCATGAGATTTCCAATTTGAGGATTGCAAAGCAATTGGTTCTTTCCGAAAACACCTAGCCCGCATTGGTAGCCTATGTGCTTTAAAGATATCAGACCTTTACCGGTTTTTCTATCCTCATCCCAATATTCATAAGGCTCGGATGGGACTATGGTTGCTTTAAACCCTTGCCTTTCCATTAACATCGCCAGTTGATAGCCAATTCTGTGACTCTCATGCAGTGTAATATCTTCTACCACATGATAGGGAATCGTGTTGGACAAATTGAGCGTTCCTGATGGAATTTGTAAGGCAAAGGCGATTACCGATTGTGTTGCCGGGTATAGGTCTTTGGGCCCGAAACCTTGCGGCGCAAAAATAAATCGTTCAACAGGGGCAATTCCGCAAAGCGCAGCGCCCAAGCTTTTTGCTTTGTTTTTAATTGCAAATGCATTCATTTTTTTAAATACAAGTGTAATGGGAAAGCATTATATAAAAAAGCGAAAAGATTTCATCAAAACCATGAATAAAATTCATCAATTGGGGCTATCGTAATTAAAATATTACATATATATTTGAAAGAAACCGGAAATGGAACTGAAACACCTGAGGCTGGTAAAAAGTATTGTGGATTTGGGAAGTATGTCCAAATCGAAGAACAAATTATGCCTTACTCAGTCGGCATTGAGCCACCAGTTGAAGGAGGCCGAGAACCAGGCGGGTACAGCCTTGTTTTACAGGCAGAACAAAAAGCTAATCCTTACCCCTGCAGGAGAACTGGTATATCAATCGGCTGGTGAGATACTGGCAAGAACAGATCGGCTTAATCAGGAAGTAAAAGATATAGCAAGAACAGATAAGGGTACCGTGAGGATTTGCACATCGTGTTATACCAATTATCTGTGGATGCCGTCACTAATAACCCGGTTCAGCGAATTGCATCCGGGAGTGGAAATAAAAATTTGTCCCGAATATATGAATGAGGGCATTGCTCCAATCCTTAATTTCGATCTGGATGCACTGATCATTAATAAGCCAGAGCCCGTAAAAGGAATCCGTTATTTCGAAATCATGAACGATGAACTGGTTGCCATAGTTCCTCACAATCATCCCTGGGTGGCAAAGAAGTATGTCAAGGCTGCTGACTTTACGGATTGTGATCTGATTATTTTTTCAAAACCCCTGCACACTGTTGTTGTTTACAATAAAGTGATGAAACCTGCAGGAATATCGCCTCGAAATATATATGAAGTACCAATGACTGATGCCATTGTAGAGATGGTAGTTTCAGGATTGGGAATAGCAGTAATCCCCTATTGGATTGCGAAGCCGTACATAGATTCGGGACGTATTGCAGCAGTAAGAGTTTCCCAGGGAGGTTTACACCGCAGTCTGGGTATTATTTTTCATGAAAGGGAGACATATCCCCCTTATTTTCATACACTGATTGAATTCTTCCGGCAAACGCTGGGTGAAGAGGTGAGAAAGTGAAGAGGTGAAGAAGTGAAGAAGTGAAGAGGGGAGAACCTGATACTGATACTGGATACTGGATACTAATTTAACTTAGACAAGTTTAATTGAATATATTTTGATGTAATAGTGTTAATACCTGGAAATAACTCGTAGTTTACGGAGAGTTATTCTGGGTATTAACACTTTTCTTTTTTGCTACTTTTTTCTTTTGTTCATAAGACTAATTTTTGTTTAAAACAACAGCTTTTAATGGAAGCCAAGATCGTCTAATACTAATATTTTGATGGTCCTGATTGGCCATATTCTTACTTAATCGAGACTATATCAAGGCCGACAAAGGGAGCCTTAAAGCTGGGGCAGAAGGTCTTTAAAAAAGCCTTAAAGTATCCAGAGATGCTTCCCTTTGCCGTACCAAAATCATGCTGCAGTTTTTATGTATTGTATTTTATGCTCGTAATCAAATGCTTGATTGTTCTTAATTAAGGAATGGATCGTTCGTAACAATTTGCGTGATATAGCAATAATTGCCTTTTTCTTTTCCATTCCTTTATTCACATACATTGTGTATTGTTCATGGTAAATACCCCCCTTCTTAACCATTCGCAAGGCAAGAAAATATAAACTGGTACGTAAATGCTCATTGCCTACTTTTGATATTCTTCTGTTACCTCTATGGTTACCTGAACTGTTTTCAATCAAATTTAGTCCTCCAAACTTAAGTAGTTCTTTGTTTGTCTTGAATTGGCTAAATTCTCCGATCTCAGAAATAATTGTTGCTATGGTAATATCACCTATCCCTTTTATGGTTCTGAGAATATAATATTCTTCCAGGGAAGCCAATGATGCTTTGATCTGATTCTCAACAGCTGACATTTGTGTGTCAAACAACTCTATTTGAACAATATATGCTAAAACCATGCTCTGATAGGATTCAAGCCCATCTCTAACTCCAATAGTATTAAAAGCAGCTGTAATAAGCTCTTCAGCTTTTTTTATATTACATCTTCCCCTGCTTATTTTTTGGAGTTCTTTTATCAATGGCTCCAGACCTAGCTTTATAATACTCCCTGGACTTGGATGGTTTTTTAGTAAAAATGTACTGGTTTTGCAACTAATGTCTTTAAACAAATCTAAATATTCTGGAAAGTATAAAGACAAAATAGCATGTATACGGTTCACAACCCTTTTACGGTCAGCCTGCAAAGCTTTTCTGGAACGTGTTAACTCTCTCACATTCGCCTTTACCCCTTGAGGCAGATTTACCCTTAGGCTGCTTCCAATAAGAACTACTTGAGCGATTACTTTGGGATCTTTATGATCTGTTTTATTAGGGGTATTGTCTGTTACATCTTTGAATCGTTTAGTATGCTTTCCATTAACCTGCACGAGGGAGTAATTTGTATTGTTATGAATGTAATATGCCAATGGGAGCCAGTAATTTCCTGTTGACTCTACTGCGATTACTACATTTTCAATATCGTTAACCTTTGTAAATCTGTTTATTTTACCTATTAACAAATTAAATCCTTCTCTTGTGTTGGAGAACTGAAAGCTCTTTGCTGATTCATAACTCAATGTTAAGAAAAAGCCGTAATGATTGCTTTTACCGATGTCGATTCCAACTATCAAAGTTTTTCCGTTTACTTTTATAAATTTGTACTGTTTATTTTTCATAAAGACTGCTATTTTAGATTCTTAAGTCAAATCAAACTTAGCAGTCTTTTTTTATTCTGCAATATAGTAAGCTGGATACTGGATGTGTGGGAGTTGGGAGTAGTGTATTGTGTATGGTAATCCAAAATAGGATCTTCGTGCCTTCGCGTCTTAGTGGCTCGGTACAAGTCGGTAATTGGTACTTCGACAAGTTCAGTAACCGCCAAAGACATAGAATTGCTAATTGCTAATTGCTAATTGCTAATCCCTAATCCCTAATCCCTAATTATTACACCCCCCCTCCATCACAAAAAAGATTTAATCATCTTTTAATCCTGTTTTAATCGGGTTTTAATGCATTGGCTGTTCTACAACTGATCCTTAACCCAACTACTATGCCTCACATACCTGTTGAAGAACACCTGCCCGGGATTACGGGTCTGCTGGAATACAGCAGGGAAACAGCCAAACCCATCCGGGAACTTACGCAATTGTTATTGCGCGGACCTTCTACGCTTACAGAAGGGGAGCGCGAATTGATTGCCATGATTGTATCTCATCGAAACGAATGTAAATTCTGCACGAATGCACACCAGGCAGTGGCTGACCTTCTGCTGGGGGAATGCGAAACTACCGTAAAAATCAAGGAGAATATCACCGCTGCTCCACTGTCTGAAAAAATGAGAACCTTACTCGAAATCGCTGTTCAGGTGCAGGCGGGTGGCAGAAATGTTACTCCTCAGGCAATCGGAAAGGCAAAGGCAGCCGGGGCATCAGAGATTGAAATTCATGATACGGTACTCATTGCCGCGTTGTTTTGCCTCTACAACCGTTATGTTGACGGATTAGCAACCATAGCACCCGTAGACCCCGGATTTTACGAAAATCTGGCCCAACGCATTGCCAAAAGTTATCACCGGCAACCGGAAGCATACGATCAGCTTAAACAACATCCCCAATCAACACATGAACGATCCTAACAACTGCTACTTATGAAATGTATATATCTATTTTGGTTCATTTTCTTTTTTGCCGGGCTCAATGCACAGCAAACGACTATCAAAGGAACGGTAACAGATGGAGAAAGCAACGAGCCCCTCATTGGTGCCAACATTGCCGTTAAGGGAAAGCTCACCGGAACAACAACTGATGGTAAAGGCAACTTCATGTTGAGCACAGGCATGCCGCTTCCTATTACGCTGGTAATCTCAAGCATAGGGTATCAATCCCAGGAAATTGATGTGACCTCCGATGGACAATCGCTATCCGTACAGCTCAACGTCCGCAGCGAACTCGTTGATGAGGTAGTGGTTTCCGCATCACGCGTCGTGGAAAGCATGCTGAAATCTCCTGTGAGCATCGAGAAAATAGATGCCACCGCCATTCGGAACAGTGCATCCTATAGTTTTTATGAAAGCCTGCAGAACCTGAAATCACTGGAAATGGTTACCAGTGGATTAACTTATACACAAATAAATACCCGCGGATTCAATGACACAGGAAATGCCCGGTTTCTGCAGCTTGTAGATGGAGTGGATAACCAGACTCCGGGATTGAGCTTTTCAGTAGGCAACCTTTTTGGATCTTCCGATTTGGATATTGAAAGCATTGAACTCATTCCGGGATCGGCATCCGCATTGTACGGACCCGTTGCCTTTAATGGTGTTCTCATGATAAAAACAAAAGATCCCTTTCAATATCAGGGATTGAGCTTGCAATTGAGAACCGGGATGAATCATCTTACTGAATCTTTTACAAATCCACGCCCTCTTTATGATGTTTCGGTCCGCTACGCCAAAGCGCTTCACCGAAATATAGCATTTAAAGCAAATGGTTCTTTTTTTCAGGGAACCGACTGGTACGCTACAAATTATTCGGATGTGGATCCGGGTACTCCTGCCGAAGAACGGGGGTTGAACAATCCTGCCCGTAACGCGCTAAACATATATGGGGATGATGAAGCCCGGGTTATTGAAGGTGTCGGACGTGTTTCCCGAACCGGTTATGAAGAAAGGCACCTCCTGGATTATGATGTGTACAGTCTTAAACTCAACGGCGCCTTACATTATCGGCTGTCTGAAAATGCGGAACTGATCTATCAGTATAATTATAACCAGGGTAGGGCAGCCTATACCGGAAGCAATCGTTTTCAACTCAATAATTTTGTTTTTCAGCAGCATAAAGTGGAAATGAAGGGCATCCAGTACTTTATCAGGGTTTATGCCAACATCGAGGATTCCAGGGATTCATACAATGGAAAGGCGTTGGGACAGCTTATCAACAAAACATGGGTGCGTGATTTGGATGGACAGGTTGTAAATGCTGGAAATGCCGATGATATGTGGTTTGACAGATATGAGGCTGCTTTTACAGGCACCATTTCCGGAATCACTCCGGGAAGCCATACTACAGCCAGAACATTTGCCGATCAGGGCAGATTGGTGCCTGGTACCGCTGCCTTCAACCACAAAAAGGATTCGCTCATTGGAGTGCAAGGAATCAGTGGAGCGGGTATTTTGAGTCAGAGTAAGTTCTATCATGCCGAGGGGCAGTATGATTTCAGCAACAGCATTGGCTTTGTAGACATTCTGGTGGGTGGAAATTTCAGAATGTATGATATGTTCACCAATGGTACTTTGTTCGATGATATCAACAACAAAATCACCATTAAGGAAGGCGGCGCTTTTGTACAGCTTACCAAAAGAATATGGAACGAAAAAGTAAAACTGACCGGTTCTTTGCGGTACGACAAAAACCAGAATTTTGACGGCCGTTTTACACCCAGGGCTTCTGTTGTATATACCCCGGTTGGCAATCACAATTTCAGGGCTTCCTACCAGTCGGGATTTAGGAATCCAACGCCGGGCGATCAGTATATTAAACTCAATGCCGGTCCCATTACCATTTTAGGCGGTGTTCCTGATAACAGCAGGGGAATGAATGTATATGAGAACAGCTTTACAGCCACATCGCTGGGTCCCTTTTTTGAAGGATTCGGTATGGCAATGAACAATGGATCTACTCCGGAGGAAGCCATCATGGCCAATAAGGAATTATTGGTGAAATCCAATGTACAATATATCAAGCCCGAAAGGGTGCAATCTTTTGAAATCGGTTACCGGGCATTGATTGCCAAAATGCTTATGGTAGATGTGAACTATTATTTCAGCAGCTATGAGGATTTTATACTGAATCAGGTGGTGATGCAACCCGAAAATCTCGTGCTAAGTAACGACGGAAGCATTAATCCGGCAGCAGCACAAGATTTGCTCAATGGGAACAGTCATCTTTACCAGCTCTATACCAATACCAAGGACAGGGTTACCTCACAGGGAGCCACGTTGGGTTTATCGTGGTTGCTGCCTTTGAAATACACGCTGGAAGCGAATGCTACCTGGGCCGAATTCAACCTCCATAATGCCAGTCCCGAAGACATACCGGCATTTAATACGCCCCGGTTCAGAACTACCGTTACTTTCGGTAATAATCTGGTTA
Source organism: uncultured Bacteroidota bacterium (assembly GCA_963733535.1). GTDB lineage: Bacteria > Bacteroidota > Bacteroidia > Bacteroidales > UBA10428 > UBA5072. The sequence goes on along the minus strand of CAVTDR010000008.1, from coordinate 259,622 downwards.
CAAAAAAAATCGGATTTTCTCTTGCCTGGAGGTGGCAGGAAGCATTTGACTGGACAGGTACGTTCAACCAGCTCAGACCCGGAAGAATTGATGCCTACTCAATGGTTGATGCCCAGCTTACGTATCGACTGATACCGGCAAAGACCCAGATTAAAATAGGAGGAAGCAATATTCTGAACAATAAGGTGTATCAGGCTTATGGTTCACCTTCAATAGGGGCTGTTTTGTACGTCTCATTTCTGTTTGATCAATTACTGAACTGATGTTGGCCAATGAAATTGCTGTAAAGCCTTCGCGCACTGCACCTCCGATTGCCCTGTATCTATGGGTTATGTTTTTGATTTGCTTTCTGGGCAATGTAATGGCCGGAAGCGTTTCTACCATCATGTCTGTATATCTGCCTGTAATTGTCCGGGAATTTTCGGGTTCAGATGAAGGACAATTGAACAGAATTAGCTCACTCATTAATACATTATATCTGGCGGGTTGGACCATTGGTGGCTTCACTTGGGGAAATATATCGGACCGCATAGGCAGGTCGCGTTCTCTGGCTATATCTGTGAGTATGTTTGGTCTGTTCACGCTGGCAACAGCAGCAGTATCTTCTTTGGAAATGCTCATGATATTCAGATTCCTCTGTGGTTTTGGCGTGGGAGGAACATTGGTGATGAATGCCACCCTGTTTACTGAAGCTTGGCCCGAACGCTCACGGTCCATTTTCGTAGGGTTTCTGTCAATGGGTTTTCCCATCGGCATTGTATCTTCCGGAACCATTAACTTCATGTTGCCTGACTGGCGAATCGGCTTTTTATCAGGTCTATTACCCTTGATCATTGGATTGGCATCGTTTCGATGGTTAAAGGAATCGGAAAAGTGGAAGGTAGCCCGCATCCAACAAAAAATACTGCCAAGCCGAAAAGCGCTTGGGAATCAACGTTCGAACCTTATCAACGGTTCCATTATTTTCGGATGCATGCTGATCGGTTTATGGGCTGTATTTTCATGGCTCCCCACCTGGATACAAAGTCTTTTGTCGCACACAGAGGGCAGCAGGGAACGTGGAATGAGCATGATGTTACTGGGAGTCGGCGGACTCACAGGAGGATTCTTTTCGGGGTGGGTAGCCCGTGCTTTGGGTACACGACGCGCCATGCTCTTTGTTTTTGCAGGTTGTTTCCTCGTGTCCATCGTGTTGTTTAAAACAAATACCCATTTTTCAGGGATTATTCTCGCCGAGATTGCACTGCTTGCTATTATGTTCGGCATCAGCCAGGGCCTCCTTGGCTATTATATTCCCTTGTTATTTCCGGTAGCCATCAGAGGAACGGCCACCGGGTTCTGCTTTAATACCGGCAGGATTGTTACAACCGCTGCTGTATTTATGATCGGATGGCAGGTAATTGCCCTGGGAGGCTATAGTTCCACGTTGTTCACTTTTTCATTCGTGTTCCTTATTGGTTTCATCGTATTGTATTATTCAAAAAACATCGTAAAATAATGGCTTATATTCAGATACCGGAAAATCTTCCGGGAATCAGGGGTTTAATGGCATTCCGACCCGAATCGGCCGGCCCACTCAATGAACTGGCAGAAGTTCTGCTTCGCTCAGAAAACAGTTTATCACGCGGGGAACGGGAACTCATTGCCACGTTTGTATCTGCACTCAATGATTGTTTCTTTTGCCAACATGCCCATGGAGGCATTGCCCAGCATTACCTCCAATGCGATGTGAATTTCATCGATCAGGTCAAAAAGGATTACACTACATCCTACTTATCTGAAAAGATGAAATCGCTGTTATCCATAGCTGCAAGTGTGCAACAAGGTGGCAGAAACGTCACAGAAGATCAGATTCAGAAATCACGGGAATTGGGAGCTACCGACCGGGAAATTCACGACACGGTGCTTATAGCTGCTGCTTTTTGTATGTTTAACCGCTATGTCGATGGTCTGGGTACGTGGGCTCCGGACGACAGGGCATATTATATCAACCGGGGAAAACAGCGTGCCGAAGAGGGGTATCTCAACTACAACCCATTGCATTAAGGGGTGAAATGAGATGCGTATTTAAGGCAACCTTTTTTATCAATTTTGCATCAATGGATAAATTACCAAACCTAAAAAGCTACGTCATGAATTTAAGCAAATGTTCATTTTACTTATTGGGTTTTATTGCCTTTGTATCATGCAGTAAGGATAACGATGCTCCACGCAATGAAGAATATTTAAACAGAAGCTTACATGAGACCACCGGTTCAGCGTATTTTTTTATTACGGATAAGGATGAAGTAAAATGGGAGGCAATTCATTATGGTGTGGAATATAACCAGGAGACCGGTAAGATCCTCCTTTTTGCCGATCAGTTTGATGAAGATCTACAAACAGGGAATCAAATTGTTTTGAGGTTTACCAGCCCACAGGCATTTCACTTCTATGGAGATTACAACCTTCAGGCCGAGTATAACTCAGTGATCGGTGGCGATTCAGGGGTCATGCCCTATGAGATTGATGGTGCTTATGTAGAACAATCTTTTGAAATTTCTGAAATTGATGCAGAAAACCAGATTATTGAAGGACAGTTCTCCATCCGGCTAAAAAGAAAAAGTATATTTAATAATTCCGGTTATGGTGAATATGTGTATCTGACAAACGGGTCGTTCCGGTTACTATATGAGATCAATTGATATCCGGTGAAAGGACATTGGAACATATATCTTCCTGTACTTTTTTAATCAAACCGTTATGCCATAACCCTCAAAAAGACTATAGCTGTGCAGACTTTTTACGGAAGAGCACGAGATACACTGCAATGATAATGAGTACCGAAGCAATGAGCATATTTTTGGTTAATGCTTCGCCGCCAAATGCCCAACCAACTAACACCGCAACAATAGGGTTGATAAAAGTATGTGTGGAAATCCGTGTTGCACTTGTTACGGTCAGAAGCCATGTATACGCTGAGAAGGTAATTATCGAACCAAATACAATAAGATAGGCCAGCCCTAACCACGAACGAATGATCACCTGTGAAAAGCTAAAATCAGACCACTCACCCAATATAAAACTCATCATTACGAGTAAAACACCCCCGAAGAGGAGCTGCATACCGCTGGTAATCAAAGGGGAACGTGGTAATTTTGCAACGCGCGAATAGATGGCGCCGCTTGCCCATGAAGAGGCTCCAACCAGAATTCCAAATGATCCCAGCAAGTTGGCATTTTCAAAGTTAAGCCCTTTTGGCAATACAAGTACAGTGATTCCGGTGATGCCGATGAGCATCCCAAGCAGGGTATTTTTTCCAACTCTGCCTTCCCTTGTGAATAACGGTTCAAAAAGCGCAATAATAATGGGTTCTGAAGCTATAAGAAGTGCTGCTACTCCCGATGGCACCGTTTGTTGTGACCATGCCAGCACACCATGACCTATCATAAAAAAGAGACATCCAATGCCCATCAAGGACGGAAGTTCCTTCCGGGTAGGGTTGGCATCACCGCGCATTCTTCCCCATGAATAAAGTGCAATTCCAGCAAGCAGTGACCGCATTCCCATCATCATAAAGGGCGGTATCGTTTCTATGGCATACTTAATGGCAAGGTAAGTTGTACCCCAAATAAAATACACAGCAACAAACGCTGCCAGCATCTTAAGCTTACTAAATTGCTGACTGGTCATAAGATGCTTCGTTCATTTTCATGATGATGCCCGGTGTTTTAAAATAATTGGCAAATATAACGCATACATAATACCAAAATGAATCTGTTTATTCAATTTCATTGCATGGATTATATTTAATGATTCGTTAGTTCATGAAACGTAATGAATCCATGGTTTTCTACCCGAATTACGGTATATAAAATACCCTTTTTGCGTTATTTCAGTTCCATATCCAGAGGGGTATCTTTGTATCGAATTAATCATTCTTACCATGGATTTCATTTCTTCAAATACATTGTGTCCGATATCCGATAAAAGGATCAATGAACAGGTTGCCAGACTTAATGCCGGATTCACTGTGGTATTGCTGATCGCTTTCCTGATTACTCAAAACATACTGCCATTGATTTTTTTGGCCATTGACTTTCTGCTTCGGACATCCGGACAAGAGAAATATAGTGCTGTAGCAATTACCTCCTCAGGCATTGCAAGGTATCTGGAATTGAAAAAGAAGGTAATTAATGCAGGTCCCAAGCTTTTCGCCGCCCGCATTGGTTTTATTTTTTCAGTTCTGTCCATTGTTTTATGGATTTTCGATTTGAAAATTGCATCCATAGCCTTGGTATCTCTTCTGAGCGTTTTTTCATTACTCGAATCCGCCGCCGGAATTTGTGTCGCCTGTGCCATTTATCCTTATGTGTATCGGTGGATGTATAAGGGGTGAACAGGTGAACAGGTGAAGAAGTGAAGAGGTGAAGAAGCGGTAATCGGTGATGCAGCCGATAATCGGTAATCGGTGTCAATAAGCTCCTTTAGGAGCGAAATATTGGGGTGTGCCGGGCATGTAGTACATCTAAAGGGTGTGGGGATAAATAACCAAGTCCTGAAAGAACCGTAATGACCGGAATCTTATAGCCGAGAGCAAGGGTGTCCCGGGCAACTGGGAATCTGAAGGAAGCAGTAGGCGAAAATTTGTTTTGACGAACAGAAACCAGATATGAGGCCTGTCTTTCCGGGTAACTGAGCCCTGGATCAGGAAGCCCGATAGTCATTCGGAAGGAAAGAGGGGTAAATCTGGCAGAACAAATGGAAAGAGGTACTACTTACCCCGGGAGATCTTAACGAGCTCCGGGCAACCGGATAGGATACCGGGCAACCGGTAGACAACAGACGTAAAGAAGTCAGCAGAAGGCATATTAGGTAAGGACACGAGCCAGTAGAGAGCTGGAGGACTCACGAACTACCGAAGGCCCGAATTTATTAACAAAGGAAAGCTTCAAAGATGCGTAAAAGTAAGGGGCAGAAAAACGAAGCAAACCAGCAGCTAAAATTGTTCAGCTGGCGAGCAGGAGAACTAACCGAGACCACATCCGGCGGAACCGGAAACAGGACTATGGATAGAGCGGAATTACTTTCGATATTGGAGAGACAGCGAACCTTAACCGAAAACCTAATAGAAAGGATAGTAGATCATGGCAACCTGATGAGAGCGTACAAACAAGTGGCGAAGAACGCTGGTAGCAGTGGAATAGACGAGATGGAAGTGAATGAACTGCGACAATGGCTGGGAGGCAATATCCACAAGCTATGCGAAGAATTACTCACAGAAAAATATGAGGTGAGTGCAGTACGCAAAGTAGAGATCCAGAAACCCGAAGGGGGCAAACGGATGTTGGGTATCCCGACAGTCAAAGACAGGCTCATTCAACAAGCCATGTATCAGGAACTGAACCGGTATTATGAGCCAATTTTCAGTGAAAGCAGCTACGGGTTTAGACCTGGAAGAAGTGCACACCAGGCAATAGAACAAGCATCAAAGTTCATACAGGAAGGAAAGGAATGGGTAGTGGATATAGACTTGGAGAAGTTCTTCGACAAGATAAACCACGATCGGCTAATGCAACGACTAAGCAAAGGCGTAGGAGATAAGAAACTTCTAAGGCTAATAAATGCATTCCTTAAGGCTGGAATGATGGACGATGGTCTGATAGAGCAAAGAACAGCCGGAACACCACAAGGAGGCCCTTTATCACCGTTACTGTCCAATATTGTATTAGACGAACTGGATAAAGAACTTGAAAATCGGGGCCACAGCTTCTGCCGCTATGCAGATGATTGCAACATATATGTTAATAGCAGGAAAGCAGGAGAAAGAGTGATGACCTCAATGACAGACTTCATCGAAAAGAAGCTAAAACTGAAAGTTAATCACGAAAAGAGTGGAGTAAGGCATTGCTCGGATGTGAAATTCTTGGGGTACACATTACTACCAAAAGGCGAGATTAGGGTAGCTGATAAATCCATAAAACGTCTGAAGGATAGGATAAGGGAAATTACTCGTAGAAATCGGGGGGTAAAACTCGAAACGGTCATCAAGGAACTTAACTTAACCATTACAGGATGGACTAACTATTTTAGACTTGCGAATGTATGGTTATCTAACTTCAGGGACCTTGACAGCTGGATTAGAAGAAAACTGCGATGTTATAGACTGAAACAGTGTGGCAGACGCTACACCATCTTCAAGCTTCTATGCAGCCACAATATCCCCGAACGTAAAAGCTGGAATGCGGTAATGTACTCACAGGGCTGGTGGCAGATGTCTAAGAAAATCGCCGTCAACCAAGCCATGAACCCGTTATGGTTCTCACAACAAGGTCTACAATCCATATACCTGAGATTGTCGGTTTAAGAGTTAATAGAAACCGCCGTGGTACGAAGTCGTATGCCCGGTGGTGTGGGGGGACAGCGGCGTGAGCCGCTTCCTACCCGATTGTGCCGGGCATGTAGTACATCTAAAGGGTGTGGGGATAAATAACCAAGTCCTGAAAGAACCGTAATGACCGGAATCTTATAGCCGAGAGCAAGGGTGTCCCGGGCAACTGGGAATCTGAAGGAAGCAGTAGGCGAAAATTTGTTTTGACGAACAGAAACCAGATATGAGGCCTGTCTTTCCGGGTAACTGAGCCCTGGATCAGGAAGCCCGATAGTCATTCGGAAGGAAAGAGGGGTAAATCTGGCAGAACAAATGGAAAGAGGTACTACTTACCCCGGGAGATCTTAACGAGCTCCGGGCAACCGGATAGGATACCGGGCAACCGGTAGACAACAGACGTAAAGAAGTCAGCAGAAGGCATATTAGGTAAGGACACGAGCCAGTAGAGAGCTGGAGGACTCACGAACTACCGAAGGCCCGAATTTATTAACAAAGGAAAGCTTCAAAGATGCGTAAAAGTAAGGGGCAGAAAAACGAAGCAAACCAGCAGCTAAAATTGTTCAGCTGGCGAGCAGGAGAACTAACCGAGACCACATCCGGCGGAACCGGAAACAGGACTATGGATAGAGCGGAATTACTTTCGATATTGGAGAGACAGCGAACCTTAACCGAAAACCTAATAGAAAGGATAGTAGATCATGGCAACCTGATGAGAGCGTACAAACAAGTGGCGAAGAACGCTGGTAGCAGTGGAATAGACGAGATGGAAGTGAATGAACTGCGACAATGGCTGGGAGGCAATATCCACAAGCTATGCGAAGAATTACTCACAGAAAAATATGAGGTGAGTGCAGTACGCAAAGTAGAGATCCAGAAACCCGAAGGGGGCAAACGGATGTTGGGTATCCCGACAGTCAAAGACAGGCTCATTCAACAAGCCATGTATCAGGAACTGAACCGGTATTATGAGCCAATTTTCAGTGAAAGCAGCTACGGGTTTAGACCTGGAAGAAGTGCACACCAGGCAATAGAACAAGCATCAAAGTTCATACAGGAAGGAAAGGAATGGGTAGTGGATATAGACTTGGAGAAGTTCTTCGACAAGATAAACCACGATCGGCTAATGCAACGACTAAGCAAAGGCGTAGGAGATAAGAAACTTCTAAGGCTAATAAATGCATTCCTTAAGGCTGGAATGATGGACGATGGTCTGATAGAGCAAAGAACAGCCGGAACACCACAAGGAGGCCCTTTATCACCGTTACTGTCCAATATTGTATTAGACGAACTGGATAAAGAACTTGAAAATCGGGGCCACAGCTTCTGCCGCTATGCAGATGATTGCAACATATATGTTAATAGCAGGAAAGCAGGAGAAAGAGTGATGACCTCAATGACAGACTTCATCGAAAAGAAGCTAAAACTGAAAGTTAATCACGAAAAGAGTGGAGTAAGGCATTGCTCGGATGTGAAATTCTTGGGGTACACATTACTACCAAAAGGCGAGATTAGGGTAGCTGATAAATCCATAAAACGTCTGAAGGATAGGATAAGGGAAATTACTCGTAGAAATCGGGGGGTAAAACTCGAAACGGTCATCAAGGAACTTAACTTAACCATTACAGGATGGACTAACTATTTTAGACTTGCGAATGTATGGTTATCTAACTTCAGGGACCTTGACAGCTGGATTAGAAGAAAACTGCGATGTTATAGACTGAAACAGTGTGGCAGACGCTACACCATCTTCAAGCTTCTATGCAGCCACAATATCCCCGAACGTAAAAGCTGGAATGCGGTAATGTACTCACAGGGCTGGTGGCAGATGTCTAAGAAAATCGCCGTCAACCAAGCCATGAACCCGTTATGGTTCTCACAACAAGGTCTACAATCCATATACCTGAGATTGTCGGTTTAAGAGTTAATAGAAACCGCCGTGGTACGAAGTCGTATGCCCGGTGGTGTGGGGGGACAGCGGCGTGAGCCGCTTCCTACCCGATTAGAAAGAAGTTCTCCCACTCAACTCAAAGCCCCATAGTGGGCGAAATAGGTCTTGCGGTAATCGGGAAAAAACCATGAAGGCACAAAGGTTACCAGATAAAGAAGAAGACTATCTAATATTACGTCCCTACGGGACTGTGGAATATATGGGCAATCATATTTCTACCTATATCTGGTTCCTAACGGAACCGTCAAGAACTTGGAGCATAATTAGCTCCGTTAGGAGCGAAATATGGGTAGAAAATTTACCCACACAATCCAAAAGCCCCGTAGTGGGCGAAATATTTCATAATTGGCGTATCTATTATTAAAGTGAAATTCTATTTAAAGGCCAAGAACTATGTTTTTCCAGGCTGAAAGCCTAATTTACTTCAGCCCGATGGCAACGCCTCGGGAATTTGACACATCACCAAACCCGCGTTCTGAAAGAACAAATTAAGCTGTCCTTTCAGGACGTATGTGTATATGTTTATACATAACCCAAGGCGTTGCCATTGGGCTGAAATAAGCTGCCACGTATTTATTGTTTGATTGGTTGATTGGTTGATTGATTGATATGGGCATAGCCCCACGTTCGGATTTGGCTGTGCCTAAGCCGAATCTATCTCTTCAGGCTATTTGCCTGCATTTTAAAGGCAAAGCCTTTGGAAATAGGTTCGATAGAGGCACAGCCTCAGCCGAACGTGGGAATTTTTTTTATCTGCGTTTATCTGCGTTTATCTGCGTGAAATCTTTGTGGTTCATCGATTATAAATAAAAAATATTTCGCGCAGATTTCGCAGACTTGCGCAGAAAACTTGACATTTTGGAAAACGCAGCATCATATCTTAGTGCTTTACCCAAATATGCCGCAGGCATACTTATCAAAACTTTGTGCCTTTACGCCTTAGCGGCTCAATAACAATTTATAATTTTTAATTCTTTATTGGTCCAACCGATATGTTCATTGCTGCGCGTATTCTATTTATATAGAAAAAAATGCCTATTTTACGTCAGCTTTTACATTTCACAATATGAACATCGAAAGGACCTTTGATCTTCTGGACAGGTACAAAGAAAAATTCATCAAAGAAGATGCACTCTGTGGCAAGCAAAATGGTGTATGGGTGAAATACAGCTCTTCGGAGTATATTGATTATTCATATAACTTCAGCTATGGACTTCTTGACAAAGGCATCAGGAAAGGAGATAAGGTGATTACGGTATCAAACAACCGCCCCGAATGGAACTTTGCCGATATGGGAATGTCTATGATCGGAGCGATTCATGTACCGGTGTTTACATCCCTTAGTGTTGCGGAATATCAGTACATTATTACCCATAGCGAGCCGAAACTCATATTGGTATCTGACAAGAAACTTTATAAAATGCTAAGTCAGGCAGCCATTGCTGCATCAGCACCTGTCCCGGTGTATTCTTTTGATGAAATTGAAGGGGTACCGAACTGGATAGAATTGATTGAAACCGGGAAAAAGACTTCGCATCAACACAGCAAGACTGTCAACACCATTAAAAGCACCATTAGCACGAACGATTTTGCTTCTCTTATCTATACTTCAGGAACTACAGGTAAAGCCAAGGGTGTAATGCTTACACACAAGAACATGGTCAGTAATTTTTTATCAGCAGCATCTGTCTTTAACCTGAAACCGGAAGATAAATTTCTCAGTATTTTACCTTTATGCCATGTAGGAGGCAGGCTGGGGAATTACCAGACACAGTTCAGCGGTACCAGTATTTACTATGCAGAAAATATGGGATCCATCGCCCTGAACATGTCTGAAATAAAACCCGATGGTTTTGACGCTGTTCCAAGGGTTATCGAAAAATTTTATGGTGTTATTATTTCAAAAGGCAATAAGCTGAAAGGCTTTAAGAAATTTTTGTTTTTTTGGGCCGTTGAACTCGGACTGAAATATAAACCATTCGGTGAAAACGGATGGCTCTATGAAATACAACTGAAAATCGCAGATAAACTCATATTCAGCAAATGGCGTCTGGCATTGGGTGGCAACGTCAGATTGGTCGGTTGTGGAGGAGCCAGCCTTCAATCCCGACTCGAAAGGGTATTTTGGGCAGCTGGTATAAAAATATTGAACATGTATGGCTTAACAGAGACCTCACCCATTATCACGATCAACGGAACCGAAAAAGGGAAAGTCAGACTGGGTTCGGTTGGAAGAGCTATTGAAGGCGTTGCAGTTAAAATAGCCGATGATGGAGAGATATTGTGTAAAGGACCTAATGTTACGTCGGGCTATTACAAAAACCCAGAATTAACAAAGCAGGCCTTTGATACAGACGGGTGGTTCCATACAGGAGATATCGGACATATGGAGGATGGGTTCCTAATGGTGACCGACAGGAAGAAGGAAATATTCAAACTCTCGAATGGGAAATTCATTGCTCCCCAGATTATTGAAAACATTTTTAAAGAATCACCGATCATTGATCAGATTATGGTGATTGGTGAACATGAAAAATTTGCCAGCGCTTTGATTTCACCTGATTTTAAATATTTCGAAGACTGGAAGAAATCACACGCAATTACCTTCACCGATAACGAGGATCTTATTCAGCAACCTGCTGTTCAATCGTTTTTTTCTGCTGAAATCGAAAAAATAAATAAGAAATTGAGTCCTCCCGAAAGACTGAACCGATTCAGGCTTGTTCAACACGAATGGACTCCTTCCTCGGGTGAATTATCACCCACCTTGAAACTGAAGAGGCAATTTATCCATGAAAAATACAAGGACCTTATTTCTCAGATCTACATGAAATAACCCGATGGCTCATCCTGCATCTATGAATCTCCTCCATGTCAATGACAGAAAAACAGAAGATCTGTTTCTGGATACGGTCCGGATCATTTACAAAAACGATCCATCATGGGTATGTCCGCTGGATAATGACATCAGGGGAATATTTGATCCTCTTATTAATACGTATTTCAAACATGGAGTCGTTGAAAGATGGGTGTTGACCGACGATACAGGCCATCCGATTGGCAGAATAGCGGCATTTATCGATTTCAATCTGGCAAATTCCTTTGAACAACCCACAGGAGGTATGGGTTTTTTTGAGTGTATAGATGATCAGGAGGCTGCTTTTCTACTTTTCAACACAGCAAAAGCATGGCTGAAAGAAAAAGGTATGGATGCAATGGATGGCCCTGTTAATTTTGGAGAAACAGATAAATATTGGGGGCTGCTGGTAAATGGATTCACGCACCCTTCGTTTGATGTCCCTTACCATCTGTCCTATTATCAAAATCTTTTTGAATCTTACGGTTTCCAGGTCTACTATAAAATGGAAGGCTTTCATCTCGATATCACAAAACCTTTACCCGAAAGACTGGCAAAAATTGCCGATAGAATACTCCATAAGCCAGGGTATGAATTCCGGCATTTCACATGGAAGGAAGAGCAGAAATATACCCGTGATTTTGTGGAAGTGTTCAATGAAGCCTGGGCCTCTTTTAAGGAGCATTTCGAACCGCTCGACCCTGAATATATCAGGAACACATTGAAGAAAGCCAAACCCATCTTAGATGAAGAATTCATCTGGCTTGCCTATTTCGAAGGGAAACCGATCGGTATATATCTTATGTTCCCTGACCTGAATATGATCCTGAAGCACTTACATGGAAAACTCGGATTGGTGGAAATATTGAAGTTTCTGTGGCTGAAGAAAAGGAACACCATTACAAGGGCAAAGGGACTTTTGATGGGGGTTGTTCCAAAGTATCAGAACCGCGGAATTGAATCCGCCTTCATCCATAAACTTACAGAAGTCTTCAGAAATAAACCGCATTATACGGAAATTGAGTTTTCATGGGTGGCCGATTTCAATCCCGGCATGAGAAAAGTTTTTATCGCGGTGGGTTGTGTGCCTGTAAAGAACTATATTACCTATAGATATCTTTTTGACCGTTCGAAAGAATTCAAACGATATCCCATACCCAATGAAGGTTGATGTTGTTATTATCGGCGCAGGACTTGGCGGATTGATTGCCGGGGCGAAGCTTTCCAGAGAAGGGAAAAGTGTGCTCGTCATTGAGCAACATGACCGGCCTGGAGGATATGCCACCACCTTCGAACGGGGCGATTTCACCCTGGAGGTTGGTTTGCATGAAATGTATGGTCCGTCTCCTGGTGATATGGAGACAAAAATATGCAACGACCTTGATGTATTCACGGCGGTCAAATTCATTCGGATCCCTGAATTTTACAGGTTTGTGAACAACCGTTATGATGTGACGATTCCTCACAACCCGAAATCGGCCATTGAAATATTATCCGGTCTTTTCCCCACTGAAACAAAAGGTATCCATGCCTATTTCAATCATATATTAACCCCCCGGAAAAAAGCCCCGGGGATTGAACCTCCGGATATGAGCCTCGGCGCCTTTCTCGACTCCATTATACACAATGATGACCTGAAGCTTATCCTGTTGGGAAATCTTGGGTATTATCACGACGATCCCTACTCCCTTTCACTTGCCTATTATGCCAGCGCACAAGGAAGCTATTATTCAGGGGGAGCGAGTTTTATAAAGGGCGGATCTCAGCAATTATCGGATCATCTGGCAAACTTTATCAGAAGTCATAAGGGAGAAGTTCTGTTAAAACACGAGGTTACCGCTATAAAAACAGATCAACATCAGGTTACCGGAGTTATATATGAAAGTAAGGAAAAGCACGGAGCCGGCATGTTTGAAGTGGATGCAGATGAGATCATTGCGAATACTGCAATGCCTAATGTTGCCAATCTGCTGCCTGAAGGTTATGGCGATACATTGAAAAAAGAATTGCAGCACCAGAAAACAGGAGCTTCCCTCCTTACTCTTTATTTAGGGTTTAAAAAGCCTCTAAAGGAAATGGGGTGGCGGCATTATTCGACCTTTATTTATGACAGTGCAGTTAAATCACAGGAAGATATACGTACAAACAACAGGGATGAATTCGCTCGCCGGAACTTCACTTTTGTCGATTACAGTCAGATTGATTCCGGATTGGCAAAGAACGGCAAGGCTACAGGGGTTATTTGCTGTATTGATAGCATGGAAGACTGGGAAAATCTGGACAGGAAATCCTACAATGCCAGAAAAAGGCATGTAGCCGCCATTTTTATAGAAAGACTGGAGAAAATGATTCCTGGAATCAGTAATGTAATCGAATACCACGAAGTAGCCACACCCGTCACCCTTAAACGTTATACCCTGAATCCCGGTGGCGCGGTGTATGGTTTTGCGCAATCGCCATCCCGAAAAGCGATTGATACGTCCATATTACCCGAAAATCTTCATTTTGCTTCAGCATGGGGGATGACAGGGGGTGGATTTTCCGGTGTAATATATGCCGGATATCTTTGTGCAATGCGCATTCTGAGAAAAAACAGATATGTCAGTCCGTAATTTCGTTTACAGTTTAATGCGAACGTGAGAAGACTGACCCTGAAAGGGTCGAATCTGAATAACTGCGGGTGAAACCCTTGGATATAGCACTGTAGGAATCAACAACCCTGAAGGGGTTGAATATTGTAGCAAGTACATAACGCCACGTTGTGGCTAAGAATATCCGCATCTGACAGTATTTAACATCAATTGACTATCTACTGTGGATAATTGTACTAAGGCCGGCCTACAAAGGAAGGGTTTCATTCAGGAAAGAATCCCTTTTGTAAGGATGCATGTATCATTTCCTGAAGGACATTTAAATCAACTTCCTCCAGTTTTTTTATGTAAATGCAACCTACACCGTTCTTATACTTGCCTAACTTTTCAAGAGCAGCGGCGTGCTTTCTGACATCTCCTGTGATGTACAAAGATAAATTGGCTTTACGGGGCGAGAAGCCGATACGGAGCCAATCTATTTCCCTTCCGGTAGCCGGGCTTTTCAGTCGCACATGGCCAAAACCTATAATAGAACTTCCCCACATTTTTGGCTCATCCCCACTGGCTTTTTTCATCATTTCCATGATCACAAAACTATCTTTGCGTTTCTGTTCATCATCAATGCTATTGATAAAATCCGCAACGCTCGCAGAGGTTGGTTTGGTTTTAATTTCAGCCATAAGAAATAGGATTATATAGGATTATATATTATAACATAGTGAACACTAAAAAGTTTTCGACATCGAAAGAAGTGAAGAAGTGAAGAAGTGAAGAAGTGAAGGAGTGAAGAAGTGAAGATGTAATCGGTGATCGGTATGTCGGTAATCGGAGGGGGAACGGATACCTGCCTACACGGCTTGGCCCTTGCATGGCAGGCAGGCTGGATGTATGAGGATAGAGTGGGAGTGAGGAGTATAGAATTTGAAGTATATTAGGCTGAAAGCCTTATTTAATTCAGCCCAACGGCAACGCCTTGGGATATGTATGTTCAAAAGCAATAACGTCCTGAAGGGACAGCTTAATTTGTGCTATCAGAGCGTAATAGCTGATATGTTGATTTCACACACGCTCAAACTCTAAACCCAACTCCACACATCCAGCATCCAGCATCATTTTCAACACCTATCACCATTTACCGGTTTTACACGCTCAAACTCTAAACCCATCCTCATACATCCAGCATCCAGCATCCAGCATCCAGTATAACCGATCACCATTTACCGATTACCACTTACCGCCCCCTTCACCTCATCGCCTCATCACTTCTTCACCTCTTCACCTTGTGTTCTTCGTGTTAAAACTTTTTATATGCCGAAGGCATACCCTCCGCTAAGCGTGGTTTAACTAATTTGACGCAGGGTAACCTGATCAGGATCCTTATCGGCTGTTTCATTCTGGGTCAGCTGCCTGGCGGACTGTTTCTTTTTTTTTCTGCCTCTATCCTTTCCTGAAACCGAAGCGATCATCAATTGATTCAACGCAACAAGCGGAAAAAACAAACGATGTCCCTTTTTTACATATGGAACTTTCTTGGTTTTCACATAGGCATACAGATTGGTTTTCGATATACCCGTATATTCTGTAGCCTCTTCCATACTAAGCAGTTTATCATTGTCTTCACCCAGAACTATGGCAGGTTCGTCTTTGGCTAAATTCAGGATGGAGGAGGGCTTTGACTTACCCCGCATCATAAACTTATCAAGGTCGGATCTTTTAAATAAAATATGGTTTTGTTTCCTGAAATGTGCAATCTGGTGGCGTTCAACAGCCCTGTATAAATTGGGGCTGGTTATATTCAAATATTTTGCTGCCTGGCCAATATCCAGTAATTCATCACCAGGTCCGGCAATAGGTTTATCAATATCTTTGGATACTGTCTGTTGGGATACAACCTGTTCATCAGGGTCTTTTACATGGCTCATCAATTGATCCAGGGTATCTTTTGTCGATTTTACGATATCATGTAAAATATCCATTCTGAGCATTAGGGCTTCCACAGCTGCGGGCAAATCATTAAAGGTAATTTTTGACATGGCGTATAACTTTTAGGTAGACTTTCTGATACCAACAATTCACAAATGGAGTTGTCTGGCACAAGCAAAAGATTTTTCTTTTTCTATGAACATGAATGGACTTTTATCATGTTTTTTTCAAGTTCCGCAGGTATTTGTCTTGGTGTTCTTCTTTTTGGCCTTCGTGACGATTTCACCTCAGCTAAGTGTAGTTTTTTTAACTACGCTTTATCTAAATTGTAGTCTCCAGACTACCATTCGAATGAATCTCCCCGTACTCTTTGTGTTAAAATTGCCGCTATAGTATCATAATTACTTTCTTTCCTTTTCCTCCCGGGCAATACGTGTAATTACCGCAGCGCACTGTAAAACATCCTCAGAAGTGGTTTTCCAGGACGACACACTGATCCTCATCGCCGTCCTGCCATGCCAGGTGCTACCGCCGAACCAACTTGTTCCCTCTTCCTGAATTTTTTTAATAATTCTTTTATTCAGATCATCATCACCGAATGAAACGAGCACCTGGTTAAGTACCACATCATTCAAAATTTCAAATCCTTCTTCCTGCAATTTTTCTGCAAATTGAACTGCCAGATCACAACCATCGCGGATCATGCCAGTAACACCCTGTTTACCTAACATGCGGAGGGCTGCCCAGATTTCAATTCCCCGTGCCCGTCTGGACATCTCAGGAACATAAACAAATGGATCCCGCACGCCGGTTTGTATCAGATAAGAAGCATTCTGTGTCATAGAAGACGTCAGCGCCTTGGCATCCTTTACAAAAGCCAGTCCGCTGTCGTAAGGCGTATTTAGCCATTTGTGGGCATCGGTGGCCCAGGAATCGGCCTTATCAAGTCCCATAGTCAGGTTCTGTTTTTCAGGAACAGTAAGTGCCCACAGACCAAACGCTCCGTCCACATGAACCCAGGCCCCCGATTGATGGGCAAGTTCGCAAATTTCAGCAGCAGGATCAAATGCTCCTGAATGGATATTGCCGGCTTGTATACAAATAATGGTGGGCCCTTGCAAGGCAGGAAACATTTCAACCCGCATTCTTCCCTGGCTATCGCATGGAACCTTTACCACCCTGTTTTTTCCGAATCCCAGATGACTTAAGGCTTTATAGAGGCTTACATGCGCCTCTTCACTAACAATCACTGTTACCGGGGGAGCATCAAACAGACCGTCTTCTTCTACGTTCCATCCTTCACGCGCCAATACAGCATGTCGTGCAGCAGCAAGCGCAGTGAAATTAGCCATGGTTGCCCCGGTGACAAAACCAACTTCCGTTTCATAGGGCAAATGCAAAAGCGATACAAGCCATTTCCGGCATATCATTTCAAGGTATGCGGATACCGGAGATGTAGCTTCAAGTCCTGCATTCTGATCCCAAACCCCGGCAAGCAGATTGGCTGCCATAGCTGCAGGGAGAGAACCCCCAATTACAAAACCGAAATACCGGCCACCGGTATTCAGAACTGTGGCAGGAGATCCGGCATCATCCAATTCCTTAAGTACCATTTGCGGATCTATCGGAGCATCCTGAAGTTCAATATTGAGTTTTTGAAGGCCTTCCAAAGCCGCCGGTGAGGGAAATACACTTCTTGAATCCAGGTTCCTGATATAGGTTTTTGCCCGATCATTAAACAAATCCAGCAATTCATACAATTCTTTGTGCATGGGGTCATTATTAAATTCTGGAAAAGCTTTTTGTAAGCAATACAGGTATCCAAACAAATGATAATCATAATTTGTTTCACTGAACACCAACACGTTTGTTATAGCTAAAGAATGGCGAGATAGATTACCAATAAACCAGCGGCAGCGCTTTTCGTGCGGCATTCAAATCAGCTGCCACCTGCTCACCGCATCAAAAAGATGGTACTAAGGTCCCAAAATCGCATTCAGATAGCATATTTTTTGAATTGAAATAAAATACTCTGGGCTTATCTAAGCCCATAGCTGTGCTTCGGCAATACAATTTTTGATAATTCCTTAAGGGCTCTTTTTTTGCTTCGTCCTTGAAAATAGCACAATATAAATTCTCATTTTCAATATATACAAATGCATTTGATGTTAGAAAGTCTGTTACTGAAGATGAATTTACAAGAGGCAGCCATTTTAATCTTGGGCTATCCTGTTTCTGATATTCAAGAACCTTGGCTCCCAGAGACAGTTTATATCGTGTTAATCCATCTTTCATTAAAGGACTCGTGCCACCAATATTGATGTGTTTTACATTATGTTCCATTTGATCTTTCAGGACAAAATAATATAACGCACTAATTGCACCCATTTTCAATACATCATTTGAACCATTTATTGTTCCAAGAGCATGCAAAAAGGGCCTTTCAAAAAACTGGACATACATTCCGGCAACTCTTTGACCATCCTTGATTACAAAATATATAGTGGAATCGCATATTTGAAATTCCTTAAGCATGATTTTGTATTCTTCAATTACGGGCCCATCATTATGTCTTGTAATGACATTAGGCATATACATTTTGTCATAAAAAAACTGAAAATCCTCATCAGTGGATCCCTTTTCCATACTCAGGTCATTTTTTTTGATAAGCCTTAAAATATCCCTGTCTTTGTTTATCAGGGAAAGGGATAATTCTACATCCATGTACATTTTCACCCACCTTGGCAGCACAAATCCGGTCTCATTTTTAGTATACTTCCGTATATATTCGTTGTTTAATTCCAGTATGGCTAAATCGCACCCCAGTGTTTCATATTTCAGGTATTTATGAATCCTCCAAAAAGGTACCAGCTTAATGTACTGGATTTGATCATATTTTTGAAAAATTCTTTTAAGCCAATGGCCCAGTATTTTGCGATCCCAACCAAAATAGCATAATCTTAAAACGTGGAAGCTATCATTCGGCAGGCCTTCAATTACATATAGGGGTAAAAAATTCGACCTTATTTTACAATATGAAGAATATAAATACAAATAAGCCTTCATAACAAATAAGGGAGATAAATGATAGATTTTCTTTAAATACTTTATCATATAAGGCAACTATTTGAAATATAAAAATTTGAATGAGTTTGAAATTTAAAGATTAAATACCCATAGCTGTTATAGTATATTTTGAACTGTATTATACATAGTCATCCTGTTTTTACTGATCAGGAAGAAATGTAACTATATTTCGTTGCAAAAGCAAATAAAATTTTTTCAGATTGATTTCCCCTCTGCTAAAAGTAGTTTTTTTAACTACGCTTTTTTATAAACCGTTAAAGCAATTATTCCGGTACTACCCCGATTAAAACAAATTACCTGAAACATTTGCAGATCTTAATTCGTTAAAGATTTATCTACAGATATTACTGAAATATCACACTTATACAGAATTCCTGATTTATGCTGGTGAATCTTTTAAAATCCGCCTACTGGATTTAATAAATCACAATTTCACGGCTGGTGCTTATTTATTGTGATTGGAATGCGTTTTTAATTCCAATTGCAATAATCACTTTATACTTTAGTCAATGAATTACAATAATGTATCGAAAGCAAAACTTATTATTGAGTTAGAGGATTTATGTCAAAAGAATAAATCCTTAAGATCTTTATTGGATAAAGTTTATTCAGAGCGCAAGAAAATCGAAGCAGAAAAAGAAAGAAGGGCAGAAGAATTAATCGTTGCAGATAAAGAACTGGTTTTTCAAAATAGAGAAAAATTAAAACGGGCAAAAGAATTAATCCTTGCTAATAAAGAACTTGTCTTCCAACATGGAGAAAAAGTAAAAAGGGCAGAAGAATTAATCGTTGCAGATAAAGAACTGGTTTTTCAAAATGAAGAGAAAGAAAAACGGGCAGAAGAATTAATTAATGCTTATAAAGAACTGGTCTATCAAAACATAGAGAAAGGTAAAAGAGCGGAAGAATTGATTATTGCTAATAAAGAACTGATCTTTCAAAATAAAGAGAAGGAAAAAAGGGCAAATGAGTTAATTATTGCTAACAAAGAGCTTATCTTTCAAAACGAAGAAAAGGAAAAAAGAGCAGAAGAATTACTCATTGCTGATAATGAACTTGTTTTTCAAAACGATGAAAAGGAAAAAAGAGCAGCGGAATTAATCATTGCTAACAAAGAACTTCTTTTTCAAAACGAAGAAAAGGAAAAACGGGCAGTAGAATTAATTAAGGCAAAGGAGCATGCCGAAGAAAGCGACCGATTGAAAACCGCCTTTCTTCAAAACATGAGTCATGAGATTCGTACCCCTATGAACGGGATATTAGGTTTTGCTGAATTGCTTAAATCCCGCAGATTATCAGGCGAGAAGCAACAGGAATTCATTCAGTTGATTGAAGAAAGCGGACAACGAATGCTCAACATCATCAATGATATTGTTAACATCTCAAAAATTGAAACGGGTCAAATTGAACTAGATCTGCAAGAAATAAACGTAAACCAGGTATTAAACCATTTATATACCTTTTTCATTCACGAAGCAGAAAGAATTGGTCTGAGTTTATCGTATAAAACTGCGCTAAATGACACATTGTGCATAACTGAAACAGACAATTTAAAGCTCACACAGATTCTTTCGAACCTGATAAAAAATGCGTTGAAATTTACCAAATCCGGTAATATAGAATTTGGATATAGGCTGGAAGATCAGAAACTTGAATTTTATGTTCGGGATACGGGTATAGGTATAGAATCCAAAATGCAGCACACTATTTTTGAGAGGTTCCGGCAAGTAGAAATGTCGGCAGGCAGAAACTATGAAGGGGCTGGGTTAGGTCTCGCGATCTCAAAAGCATATGTCGAAAAACTTGGTGGTAAAATATGGGTGAAATCGGAATTGAACAAGGGTACTACATTTTTTTTAATATTCCGTATATTCAAGGGCAAATCAACCAGGTAGAGAAACAAACAGAAAGCGTATATGGAGAAAGGTTACATGGCATCAATATTTTAATAGTCGAGGATGATTGTGTTAGTAAGAAACTGTTGAAAGAGATGTTGGAAAGTGAAAATGCCAACTTACTTTGTGCCAATAATGGACAAGAGGCGTTGGAAATAATAAAAACAACTCCTGAAGTACAGATTTTGTTAATGGATTTAAAAATGCCCATTATGGATGGCTTCGAAGCTACAAAATTAATAAAGGTAATGAGACCCGATTTACCCATTATCGCTCAAAGCGCTTATGCTTTTTCAAATGATAAGGATAAAGCAAGAATAGCTGGATGCAACGATTTTATAAGCAAGCCAGTGAAGCATGAGTTGCTTATATCGATGATCATTAAATATTTATCGTTGTGATTCGTCAATCCATCACAGACAGATTGCTCTGATCACCTTTATTAGAAATTCCAGCTTTGTGGCAGCGCGGGGAGAATCCCTGCTGGTCCCTCGCTAAGAGTAGTTTTTTTAACTGCGCTTTTTTGTATATCGTTTTACTCCAGACTTACCATTCACATAATTTACCATACATGTATGATTTGATCAAGTTTTAGTTTTGTTGCCAGTTATTCTTAATTATGCTAATTAACCACTTCATTTTCATTGTATTCGTCACTTATTTTAACCAACTTTTTATTGTTAAAAAATAATCTTACGAATGACCTTCCAACCAGGTTCGAACTGATATTTTCCTGAAAATAAAATGCCCATTCATTGTAATTAGCCATGTCCGGGTCGAAAGAATCTTCTAACATCTTGTCTGGAAGAATAATCTGATAATCATTATATGGAGAGATTTGGCAAATACCTAATAATTTCTGATACAATAAATCTGTCCGGTCATTCATATGGATTGTAATATCATCAGGTGTATTTGGAGGCCATGCAGAAATCGATTCCAACAATGCGCTACCAGTTTCTATGGAAACAACTTTTTCGTTATTGAATCCGATAACAGCCCGCTCTGTAACTCCCGATTTAGTTTCTAACGTTATAGCCCGGTAAAAACCAAAAATATTTTGTATTTCTTCTGGTGTTGAATAGGGCTTCCTATACACAATGGCTATAGAACTAAATTCTTTTTCCATTCCTAGTTCTTGAAGCTGATTATAAACTTCAATTGGAGAACTTCCTATTTGAAGTGTCCATTTTTTCCCACTTGTTGTGTTTTCTACTCGGGGAAAGACATCATCTCGCTCACAGGAAAAGAATAAAAAGAATGCAGGAACGACTAATAAAATCAGCTTTTTCATATCTGTTAATTTTTTATCTATTTTTATAGATTACACTATACTCATTTTGGTTGCGTTAAAATTGTTGTCGCCCATCATGAAGTCTTTTGGCTTTCTTTCTATTTCTGCCGCCCATTGCTTAAAGAAAAAAAAGGACGTTTTTTATGCAATATTCAAATCTTACTCCGCCTAGCCCCTTGCAGATCTGGCCGAGTAATAGACGGTTTAGTAATAATAATGTCGCAAATTGGGTAATGCAACACTATAGATTTAGGATAGCGGATTTCGTGCCTACCCCCTCGTTGATCCGAATGTACAGCTTTATTCCCTTCGGCTCACTCAATCCTGAATACAACGGACGTTTCGAACGGCATCTCAGCCGGACAAGTAATTGAGAGGCCATCGGTTTCTTGTTCCCATTTCAGGTTACCGTCGTAACCGAGTAGTTTCACTGTTTTAACAGGTTTGTTCAGGAACTTCGAAAATGTGCCAAGCGATTTGATTTTCAATTGAGTTCCGGGTGTTGGCACATTCATGCTAAAGGCATAAAGAGCACCGTTTTTTCCAACAGTGAAACGAATATCCTGAGCGTCAAACTTAAATTCAGCCTGTTTACTGGTCAAAGCTCCACCAGGAAGCATTTTTAATTTGCCGTTTACCAATTTCCCTTCACCGGGAATTTTCCATGCATGGCTTCCGTATACCGCTTCACCATTCCGACGCATCCAAACGCCTACTTCTTTTAGCATCTTTAGGCTACCTTCGTCAAGCGAGCCGTCGGGCAGAAATGCAATGCTGATTGCCGCATTGCCATCGTGTGCAACGGCTTCGATGATATAGCGGATCATCATCCCCGAATTGTAAGTGAAATTAGGGGCATAAAACCAATCACCCACAGGCGTTTCGCCAATCCATGGCTGGTCAGTTTTGATATCGGCTGGAATACCGAATTCCTCGGTAGTCACAGTGCCATTGGTCTTACTGCGGAATTTTACAATACTAAAAGTGTTTACCTCTCCGCGCCTTTGGAGCGCCCTGTTGTAATAATAAGAAATGACGCGCTGTGCAGCATCGGCTTTAATGCCTATACCTGTTTTGTAACCAGTGAAAGGTCCCTGAACTGTGCCGTCGGTAAATATACAGTCAGGGTCGTATTTGTCCACGGCATCCATGATCCGTAATGCCCACTGGGTAGTGTACCACTTCGCGTAGTCGAGGTGATTTGTGAATATTCCTGCCGGTGGTGGCGACCAGCCAGTTTTCGTAGCCTTGGTTACACCGTTGTATTCCCGAAGGTCAATTCCATAAAGCAAACGGGGATCATATCCTTCCCACCATTTGCCCTTCCCATCGGCAAGCGTAAGGTTTCCGTCATAAGGTATACCTTTCTTGTCGCCCACTGTATCGCAACCAAATGCCGTTTGCCACCACCACCATGTGTATTCGTGATGGAAAGTTATACCAAAATGCATACTGTCGGCACGGCATACCTTTGCCCACTCACTTATAAAATCGCGTTTGGGGCCGATATTGACTGAATTCCATGGCTGGTATTGTGAATCCCATAAATCGAAATTGTCATGATGGACACCCTGAATCAACAGGAACCGGGCGCCAGCATCCTGATATATCTTCGTAAGTGCAGCAGGATCGAATTTGGTGGGATTCCAATCACGCAGGACTTCTTTGTAACCGACTTCCGATTGATGTCCATATTTTTTCCTGTGGTTTTCGTATGCCAAATGGCCGGGTTTATAAAGATTACGTGCATACCAATCACCACTTTCCCCCGACGATTGAGGGCCAAAGTGAACCCAGATACCGAATTTTGCTTCGCGGAGCCATGCAGGTTCACCGGGATAATTTTTCTCGATGGATTCCCATGTTGGTCCGAACGGGCCTGGCGCCGAAGGTAGATCAACAAGTTTGATCTCAGAGAAGGAGTTCAAGTCTCCCAGAGGAACACTGTCTATTGGTTGCTTTGCAGGAACCGTTGGAATTGGAGCATACGGGGCAGATTGACCGGTAGATTTTAGTTGTATTTTCGAATTTTGGGTATTTAGGTTACAACCCATTATCACAATAAAAAAGATTGCATTAAAAAGCTTTTTCATTTTATAATCTATTTATATTAAGTTACAACTCTTGTAAAGATGACCTTTGCAGACTCATTTTTTAAAAATTTATTCGGTATTTACAGCTTTTGTCCCCCCTTTGAACCGACGAAATTACAGTCGCTGAAACTGGCTGTCCAATTACTATTGAAAACATTTTTTCGGCAAAACCTTCCGAGCAATAGCAAAGTGCCGGATATCTGGTTTTTGATTTTTGGCCAAGCATAGGGCATACACAGTAGTTCTTGTTCTCGTCGGCAATTATGGTTCTTGTGGCATTGTTGTAATCAACTTTCCAACCCCAACTGGTTTCAACCCAATCTATGAATGTTTCGAGTTTGTCTTTGTAACCCATAAGGATGTCGTCCATTTTCAAATCGTTGTAGTGCGCCAATGCCGCACTTTTGATTACTTTCCGAATTTCATCTTCCCCAAGGGATGAGTCGATGTTAGTGAGTAACAGGGCGATCCAACTTTGGAATAACAGCGCTTTGCTGTTGTCTTCCTGGTTTTTATTTTCTGATGGCACTGATCCTGCAATTGCGCCAAACCCGCACAAACAGGCACCACTTAAACAAGCTGTTTTAAAAAATTGCTTTCTGCTAATGGTCATTTTAATTTTTTAATTGATTATTTCTTAATATTATTAAGAATAATTTAATAATGGTTAAATAGATCAAATAAAATGCCAGTATTTTAACTTAAACATTATCAGTGTTTTGTATATGTCAAATAAGGAAGCTGTAAAATTATTTTACACTAGTGTCAAATAATTAGAAATAGCGCCAACTTGTAAATAATCTCCCTCAACTTGCGCTGGCATGCTAAGATTGTCGTAGAATTTTAATACTATGAGCCGGGGAATGCCTCTCTTTATCTTCTTCCGGGAACAAAACAAATAGTTCTCACATGAAATAATACATTATGACAAGATATAAATATAACTATATTTGATATGTATACATATAAAAATGTACACCAGTTTTTAAACTTCAGTGAAGTAGTTTTGGCTTCAATAGAAAATGAACAAGGAGATTGATTGTCTATGGCGTAAAGTATTTCTTGGCGACGAGGTGGCATTTGATGTTCTGTTTAAAGAACTGTATCCCAATCTATTAAATTTTGCTCAACGGTTGCTTGGAAACCATCCTGACGCGGAAGAAACCGTACAGGATACATTTGTCAATTTATGGAACAATCGCAAGAATATTATAATAAAAGGGTCCATAAAATCTTATCTTTATCAGGTTGTTCATAACCTGGCAATAAATAAACTGGAGCATTTTAAAACAAATAGATTCCTTCCTAACAAACTAGTTTCTGAAGAACGATGGCTGCAGATATATCATGGATATACAATTGATGATACCTTTATTTCAGAATTAGAAGCAAAAGAGACCGAAGAATTGATTTTGAAAGCAGTGGATCAACTTCCTGAGAAATGCCGGGAAGTATTTCTGCTAAGCCGTTATGAGAATCTGAATTATGAGGAGATTGCAAATAAATTGCAACTATCACAAAATACCATTAGAGTGCAAATATTCAGGGCATTAGAGTATCTGAGGATATATCTGAAAAAAATAAATCCCTGAAATCTCCTATTTCTGTAAACACAGAAAAAAAAATCCTGTCAATTATAATACAATATAATTTATGCAAAATTCATTTGAAATACCCGAAGGAATTAAGGTGTTAATTACTGACTTCTTAAAAGGAGTTATTGATGAAAAAGGATTAATTGAATTGAATCATTGGGTTTTATTGAGAAACGAAAATCTTGAGGAGTTTAATCTGTTAAAATCAGCCTGGCTGCTTAGTGGGAAAACGATTCCTGTCAGTACCAACGAATCAGACTTGGCATTAAGTAAAATAAAAGGCAGAATAATAGATACTGAAAGTGCACGGTTAAAACCGTTCTGGAGTTTTACCCGGATTGCTGCTTCATGGTTATTGTTTTTAACGGTAGGAGGAGTAATTGGTACCAACCTGATTAGATCCGATGAACAGGAAAGCGGTAATTTGGCCAATACCATTATTTCCGCACCATTAGGCGCCAAAAGTTTTGTTGAATTACCGGATGGGACAAAAGTTTGGATTAATGCCGGTAGTAAAATTGCCTATGATAATAATTATGGAAAAACTGTTAGAGAGATACAACTCACCGGGGAAGCATATTTCAGTGTCAAAGGCAATAAAAAAATTCCTTTTTTGGTAAGAACCTCTGATATTGTTGTAAAAGCATTAGGCACAAAATTTAATGTAAAAGCATATCCTGATGAAGGAACGATTACGACTACTCTGGAAGAAGGGAAAGTTGTTTTGTCTTCATCACACAATTCCGGAGTAAAAGATTTTGTTGAGTTACAACCCAGACAAAAAGGTACTTTTTTTAAAGGAAAGGGGAAAGACTTATCCAACATGCTAACCAAAGAAATGCAGGAAGATGAAAATGTAATAATTACCGAAGGCGGAAGTTTTATAAAAATTGATCGGGTTGTTAGGACAGAGCTACTTACTTCATGGAAAGATGATACATGGATTATACAGGGAGAACCACTTGGTACATTGGCGCCTATTCTTGAAAGGCGATTTGATGTACTCATTATATTTGATTCTGATGAATCCAAGCAGTTTAAATTTACAGGGAAAATTCGAAAAGAAACTATTGAGCAAATTATGGAGGCATTGGAATTAACCGCTCCAATCCATTATAAAATTAACAACAACTCTATATTGATAAAAACTCCATAGGATTTCACAGATTGATAATCCTATGGTTCCCTAAATAAAGAATGCATTATTAATTAAACTACCGAACCATGAATACTTCATAAATATGCCTCAAAACAATTAAGCCTTATTCAAGGAAAAAGGAGAAATAGTCTCTAACCCTATCTCTCCTCTTAAAATTGTAATTATTCTTAAGTAGAATTAAAACATTCAAATTTATGAAAAAAAATCTGAATTGGGATATTAGTACCCCAAAATCACATTCTTATAAAAAATTCCTGCTAACCATGAAGCTCGCACTACTATTAACCACCGTGATTACCATGCAGGTTTCCGCTTCTGTATTTTCTCAGCAGATTATAATCGACCAAAATACAAAAGGAGAGACCGTCCGGGAATTTCTTCATATTATTGAGAAAGAAGGAGATGTACGCTTTTTCTACAATGATGGTTTCAAACAATTGGACAAAATCATTTCCCAAAACATTACCAGCGGTGAGTTAGGTGATGTGTTAGCTAAGCTATGTGAAGACGCTAAGCTTTCATATAAAATGATGGATAACAATTTTATTGTTATTTATCCTCTTGAAATAAGGCAAAATGTAATTACCGGCAAAGTTACCGATGCCACAACAGGAGAACCATTGATTGGAGTTTATATTATAGTTAAAGGCACAACTAATAACGGAACCATTTCCGATGCAGAAGGCAATTTTTCCTTGCCTGTAACAAGTGAGAATCCGATTTTAGTTTTCTCATTTATAGGCTACAAAAGTTATGAAATTGCTGTTGACAACAAAACCATAATAAATGCTGCCCTTCAATCCGAAATTATTGGTTTGGAAGAAATTGTGGTTGTGGGATATGGTACAATGAAAAAAAGTGACCTTACCGGTTCTGTCGCTTCTATTTCAAGTGAAAAGCTGAAGGAACGTTCTTATATCAATGCATTACAATCTATATCGGGGCAGGTTGCCGGTGTGCAAATTCAACAAACTCAGGGTTCACCAGGTTTTAGTCCTACGGTAAAGGTTAGGGGAACTTCCACCATTACGGCAGGTACAACCCCTTTGTACGTGATTGATGGAATGCCCCTGGAAGAAGTTTCTTCGACTACTAATAAATCTGTCAGTTCCAATCCTCTTAATGCGATAAACCCTAATGATATTGAATCTATCGAGATACTGAAAGACGCATCGTCTGCTGCTATCTATGGGTCCAGAGGATCGAACGGAGTAGTGATCATAACCACGAAGCAGGGTAAAGCAGGAAAAGCTGTTGTAGATGTTAGTTATGAAAGAGGAATGCAGACAGTTGCCCGAAGGGTAGAGTTAATGAATTCACAAGAATTTATTCAAATGTACATCGCTGCATTAGATAATTCCGGCAGACATAGTTCCATACCTCAGGAGTTTCTTGATGATCCGGGTAAATTTAAGACCACGGACTGGCAGGATGTAGTATTTCGTGATGTGGCAACCAGTGACAATATGCATGTATCTGTCAGCGGTGGTGACAATAAGGCAAAATATATGGTTTCGGGCAGTTATTTGTCCCAGGAAGGTGTTGTTGATCGTTCTAATTATCAACGCTTCATGATAAGATCAAATGTTAAATATAAAATATCGGATAATCTTGAAACAGGAGTAAATTTTTCTGTAACCAAGGTAAAAGCTAAAATTTATGGCACTGAAGGTAAGGATGGCGCAGTTAGTCTGGCCATACAAAATTCGCCAATTTTTCCTGTTTATAATGAGGTAGGTACATTAGGTTTTCGTGATCCCAACTCCGAATGGTCCCGTTTTAATGGTAAATATCTGCAACAATGGCACCCTTATGCACTTACCAGAGAACTGGACAACAACGCAAACAGGCTTAATGTATTGACTACCGGATACTTACAATATAAGTTTTTAAAATATTTTTCTTTTAAAACATCCCTGAACCTGGCAATGGATGCTAACAGGTATGATGATTACAGGAATGAAGGGGAAAACTGGGGTTACTCTTCATGGAGAGCGTCTTTCGCTAATGCTCATAGATATTTCAATGAAAACTGGTTATCTGAGAATATTCTGTCGTATGAACGTACTTTCGGTGAACATTCTTTCAATGGCTTAATAGGTTATACAGCACAAAAGAATCAATTGGCTGAAAGCAGACAATCCTCGACTAGCTTTCCTAATGACCTAGTCCACACTCTAAATGCTGGAACTCCCAGTTCCAGTATAACTGAAGAAATGGAATGGAGTTTGATTTCATATATAGGAAGGTTAAATTATTCTTTCAAAGACAGGTATTTAATGACATTTACTATTCGCAGGGATGGTTCTTCCCGTTTCGGGGCGAATAATAAGTGGGGATACTTTCCTTCTGCCAGTTTTGCATGGAAAGTTAATGAAGAGCGTTTTTTGCAGGATGCAAAATGGTTATATAGTTTGAAATTTAGATTAAGTTATGGTGTTACAGGGAATAATCTGATTCCTAATTACGGTGCAATTGCACTTCTCGGACAAAGACAATATGCATGGGGCACTTCTTCTTCTAATGTACAGAGGGGAATTTATCCAACCAGTATGTCAAATCCGGAACTCAGGTGGGAAAAAACCGGGCAGTTTAACATTGGATTAAATAGCGGATTGTTCAATAATCGGATTTATTTTGAAGCAGATTACTATATATCGAAAACAAAAGATTTATTATTGAATGTTCCTGTACCTATAATCACTGGTTTTAGCACCCAATTAACAAACATTGGAAAAGTACAGAATAAAGGTTTTGAATTTTTAATTACAACAAAAAATCTTGTACGTGAATTTCAATGGGAAACAACTTTTAATCTATCGTTGAATCGAAATAAGGTATTAAAACTGGGCACAAACAATGCTCCCATTTTAATGACTAATTGGGGAACTACCATTACGGAAATTGGTCAGCCTGTTGCAAATTTTTACGGTTATAAATGGGACGGGGTGTTTATGGACGCTCAGGAAGTGGAAGACTACCCTCATATTGCTGTTGCAAAACCTGGTGATCCAAGAATTGTAGATGTGACTCCCGATGGTGTAATTAATGAAAAGGACCGTACCATCATAGGTAGTGCCCAGCCAGATTTCACTTATGGTATTACAAATAATTTTTCGTTTAAAAACTTTGACCTGAGCATTCTTTTGCAAGGTTCTGTTGGAAATGAAGTTATTAATAGTGAAACACGCTATTCCAAGTGGTTTAATGAAGGCAGGAATGCGTATAAAGAATATACAAATTATTGGAAATCGGAAGCAGACCCGGGGGATGGAAAGCATATTAAACCCTATCTTCAACCACCAGCCATGTATACTCAATTTTCCAGCTACTGGGTAGAAGATGCTTCATTCCTTCGAATATCAAACATTCGCCTTGGATATAGTTTCAGCCCAAAAATCGCTTCAATGTTACATTTGGCCTCACTAAGGATTTATGCCAACGGTGATAATTTATATTGTTTTACGGATTATCTCGGGTATGATCCTGAAAATAGTGTTTTCACCAATGCTCTAAGCAGTGGCGAAGACTATGGGGCGCACCCGATACCAAGAACAATAACTTTTGGAATTAAATTTGGTCTTTAAAAAAACTAGGATATGAACAAAATATTATTTATAACCGGATTATTTATTCTGAATATGTTTTTATACTCATGTTCGGAAAATTTTCTAGATCTATCGCCCATTTCAAATGCAAATGAGCTTGATTTCTATAAAACCGAAAAAGATTTTTATGCGGCCGTAACAGCTGCATATGCAACGCTTTATACTCAATATGGGCCTAATGCTGGTGTGAGCCAGTGTGGAGAACAAATGTCGGATGAAGCTACCCGGGTTAATGCTATAGGTCTCGGATCAGGTGCTACTGCACAGACAGTGCCTGATCTTTTGTCAATCAAAAATTATGAGATCCTCCCATCAAATTCTGTTGTTAGGGAAATATGGCGCAATGGATTCAGGGATTTACATACTATAAATGTAGTGATTGAAAAACTTCAAAATTCTTCTATTAGCGAGGATAAAAAATTAGAATATGAGGCCGAGATGCGTTTCCTACGTGCCTTATATAATTTTAATCTGGTAAGAATGTTTGGGGATATCCCACTATTAGATCATCCGGTAAATACTGTTGCTGAAAGTTATACTCTGCTGAGAACTCCAGCCGAAGAGGTATATGAATTCATCATCACTGATTTGAAGTTTGCTGCAGATTATTTACCTCTTCAATCTGCTGCATCCAGAGTTGGTCAGGCCACAAAAGGAACTGCACAGGGTATATTAGGTAAGGTGTATCTGACTATTGGCAATAAAAGTGAAGCGAGTGAAGTATTATTGGAAGTTTACAATTCCCATGAATACGAATTGGTAGACAATTATGCTGATTTGTGGAATTTTGATAAAAAGAATTTAAAAGAATCTTTGTTCGAGATTCAGCATGTTTCGGGAGCCACAACTCCTAATAGCCCTTACTTTGAAAGCTTTGCTCCTTTTGAAAATTTCACATTAACCGGACAAGGACATGGGATGAACCAGCCTACACAAGCATTGTGGGATGCCTATGAACCAGGCGATCCACGGCGTGATTTAAGCATAGAAGTCGGATATATAAATAATTCCGGGAATTGGATTGATGTCTTATATCCTGCAAAATGGATTGATACCATCTATAAAGAAACTCAGAATTCCTGGTGCAGGAATAATTTTATTGTTCTTCGTTATGCTGATATTTTGCTGATGCTAACGGAATCAACAGATGATGTTCAATACTTAAACATGGTGCGTGATCGGGTTGAAATGCCTGAATATGGCGAGCCAGGATACCCGGCTGCTTATAATACAATTGCTCTGGCCGTTGAACATGAGCGTCAGGTTGAATTAGCCCTGGAATTCCATCGGTGGTTTGATTTAAAAAGAACCGGACGGGCAACTACTGTTTTAACAGATGCAAAAGGCAAGACAATTACTGAAGAAATGCTTTTTTTGCCGATTCCGCAAGCAGAAAGAGATATTAATCCGCTTTTGGAGCAAAACAGTTTTTGGCAATAGACAGAAGTCTATAGTTGTTACTGGTATGCATAAGGAATATCCTTATGCATACCATATTCCATGCAGAAAAATAATTAATTACAATTAAGATAAACGAGATGAATAAGATATTGAAAAGCATTTTCTTTTTTGAACTGTTTTTTTTCTTAATGTTTATTGAGAATAAGGGACAGGCTCAAATAAAGTATCTGGATTTTTCAGTAACAGATACGAGTAAACCAACCACACGTCTTTCAAACCAGTATATGCCTGAGTTTGGTGTAATGCAGTTCAGAGAATCAGATTTTACTACAGATACCTATAAAAAGATTATAGATGAAGCTAATGAACAAACGCCTTATAATTTTCTGATACCATTTCTTCGGTTTCCTAATTATGATGTCGTTGATCAGGCTGTATATGATCATGTAAAACGTGTTGCAGATTATGCATCTAAGAAAAATGTGCAATTGGTACCCGATTTGGATATTCGTAATGCACGCAGGACATTTCAAAAAAAATATCCTGATGAACTTCTGCAAATGTTGAGACTTAAGGAAGTAAAATTATCAAAAACCGGCACTTCAGAAACCGTGATTTTCAGTATATCATTAGAAGATCACATGATTGGAGGTCATCATTATTATTCATTGGAAGGAAAGGTTTTGAGAGTTTACGCATATAAAAAAGGTGCAGAAGGTATAGATCCAAATGTTCTTAAAGATATTACGCTAAATTGCGAAATCATTATTGCTTCAGGCGATTCTATTAAAGTAAGGCTTCCTGCGCAAAATAAGTTGAGTGGTGAGATAACACATGCCTGTGTAATGGTCGCATTCACGCATTTATATCCGGATATTTTCGCTCCGCACCTGATGCAACTTCAACGTGAAATCATTGAGCAATACAAAGATGTTCCTGTAATTGGCGTTTGTAAAGATGAGTGGGGATATCCTGCTTATTTCCCACGCTATTTTCATCAGGGGACATATGATTTCTGGTATTCCAAACATCGCGCAAAAATGTATACTGAAGACACTGGAGGCCGGGAATTATTAGCTGATTGTTTATTGATGGCTTTCGGCCAGAAAGGTAAAGAAACTGAACGTCAGGTAGCGATAAACTATTTTCAGGAAATGAACTGGCGTAGAAACACCGCTATTGAAGTAGACTTTTACAACACGGTAAAAGCAGTTTTTGGCAAAGATGCT
This sequence comes from uncultured Bacteroidota bacterium, assembly GCA_963733535.1. Classification (GTDB taxonomy): domain Bacteria; phylum Bacteroidota; class Bacteroidia; order Bacteroidales; family UBA10428; genus UBA5072. The sequence goes on along the minus strand of CAVTDR010000008.1, from coordinate 226,572 downwards.
GTGGTTTCCGTTCATTCAACATGGTGGCCTTATCCTGATCGTTGCGAATATATGAAAAATGGACTGGACTGGTGGACTGCCAAACGAGATTGGGCTCAAACCGATGAGGTGGCACCCTATTCTGTTCGTACAGCTTTATGTAAGAAATGGGGAAGCCCTGTTTGGTATAATATGTATTACAAACGTGACCTGGCTCCTCAAATGTGGAGTTCAGCGCTTGGTGGAGGAAGAATCGATTTTCTGTCATATAACACTCTGTTCGATAAAGATTTAATGCGTGCAGAAACTCGAATAAGGTTATTGAATTGTATCAGTAAAAGTCCTTTGAATAGTCCTGTGGCAGTTATTTTTGGACATGTTAACGCTATGAATTGGGCAACCCAAAATTTTGAAGATGTTGGAATGAAGCTTGTTGATGACCTTTGGCGTACAGGTTATGCAACTGATTTAATACCCACAACTGAAATAACAAATGGAAGTTTACGGGTTGATGCAAACGGTACAATTTGGTATGGAGAACAAGCATATGAGGCCGTTATTCTTTACCAACCGGAATTTGAAAACAAATCCATTGCTGATTTTTTCAATAAGGCGTCAACTGGCAATACAACATTATTCTGTGTTGGCAATTGGACGAAAGATTTTAAAGGTAACCCTTTAGATGGCACTAAATTGCTTCCTTCGTCCATGATTGTTTCCTCAGGGCAGGAGGATGCTTTCAGACAGGTTTGCCGGGTACTGGAAGACAAAAAGACACAGAAGCAATCTCCGGCTACTACTTTACTCGACAATTCTTATTTTACACTTCGTGATTTTAAACATGTATCGTATGCCCCTCCAACGTCCGGATATAGTCGGTTGATAGATGGAACTGTAATTTATATTGCAGGGACCATTCAAACTAGTGGGGATACTATCAGGAAGAATTTTGAGATAAATAATTATAATGCTACTGTTGACGCAATTGGTGTAGTTGCAGCGCGCGTTGATAAAAACGGGAATTTGGAAGCCTTGGCTGCAGGAAGCCTGAAGGAATTTAAAGTAAACAACTTTGAAATACGATTGAAAGAACGGGCAGATGTAGCTTTATGGAAAAATGATGACGGGAAATGGCAAGGTATTATCCAAGGTTGGGATGGTAAAATACCGGATGAATTGATGCAAATAACTTCAAATTGGAGTAAACTTGATATTCCTGTACCTCCTGTAAGGGAATTCAGACCTAGGTAGATACTAATTTTATATTGGTTGAGAATACAAGAAGCTGTTCAAAAAGTAAGCAGCTTCTTATATTGATTTTGATGCAGTCATTATTCTGCATGTAGCCATCTCGGGTTGCTTGTATAAAGGCAAATATGCATCATTGAAAGAGCCGGGAAAAAATAAACTATTGTTATATTCTGATTTATAAATAGTATGAAAAAATCGTGTGCATATATTATTTCTATTTTTCTAGTAAGTATTACATGTAATGCACAACAGAAAAATATTGACAGAGAAGCACTTACTAAGCGTAACAGTCCGGTGGTTACATCTATGGATTCCTTATCATCATTATCTTTAGGTAACGGCAGTTTTGCTTTTACTGCAGATGTAACCGGATTACAAACCTTTCCGGAATTTTATAGTTCGGGAGTACCACTAGGAACACAATCTCACTGGGGATGGCACAGTTTTCAGAACTCCGAAGGTTACAAGTTCGAAGAAACGTTGGAAAATTACGATCTTGGACATGAGCATACGGGCATGTATTCTGTTCAATTACCGGGGAAAGGTCGCCGGCAAAATGCTGTAAATTATTTTCGTTCCAATCCACACCGAATGCATCTGGGCATAGTAGGATTGGAACTGGTAAAATCCGGTGATTCCAATATTACTCCTGAAGATATTTCCGGCATCAATCAGAAGCTGGACATTTGGAACGGACGAATCAGCAGTGTGTTTATGGTAGAGGGGATCCCCTTCAAGGTGACTACAGTATGCCATCCGGAAAAAGACAGAATTGCTTGTAAAATAGAGTCTTCATTACTGAGTAAGAATAAGGCAGGTGTAAAATTCCGTTTCCCTTATCCTACAGGTATGCATACCGATGACGCCTGCGATTGGGGCCACCCGACGGCACATACAACCGAAATTATTCAACAGGGGGACAATTTTGCCGTATTGAAACGGAGTATCGATTCCACCACCTATTTTGTTAAGATTTCGTGGGAAGGACAAGCGACCCTGAAAGAAAAATCACCACACTATTACATACTGGTAACACAATCAGACTGTTTGTCATTTACGGTTGATTTTAGTCCACAACCTGCCTTTGCCGGTACAGAAACTTTTAGAACTGTGGCTTTGCTGGCTCAAGCGCATTGGAAGCAATTTTGGAGAAGTGGCGGTGTGGTAGATTTCTCCCAGTGTAAGGACGAACGAGCTAAAGAACTGGAACGTCGTGTGGTATTATCGCAATATTTAACTGCGATACAGTGTGCGGCGACCGAACCGCCACAAGAAACCGGGCTGACTTATAATAGTTGGTATGGTAAGTTTCATTTGGAAATGCACTGGTGGCACCAGGCACATTTCGCTCTATGGAACAGGAAGGAATTGCTGACACCCAGCATGGAATGGTATGGGGAAGTAGAATCCAAGGCTCGTCAGATAGCTGAAAGACAGAGTTTTGAAGGTGTACGCTGGATGAAAATGACCGATCCATCAGGACAAGAAGCGCCGTCGTCGGTAGGTTCATTCCTTATCTGGCAGCAACCCCATTTTATATACTTTGCGGAATTGATTTATCGTCAGGATCCAACGATTGAAACCCTGAAGAATTATCAACATTTAGTGATGGAAACCGCAAAATTCATGGCGTCTTTTGTAACTTTCGACGAAGCAGGCGACCGATATATTATCAAAGGCGTAATTCCCGCCCAGGAGACGCTTCGCCCTGCCGAAACCGTGAATCCTCCGTTTGAACTTTCTTATTGGCATTTTGCATTGTCAGTTGCCCAGAAATGGCGAGAAAGAGCTGGAATGAACAGGGATCCGAAGTGGGATGATATTATTAACAGGCTGTCCCGACTGGCGTCCAAAGACGGATTATATCTGGCCGCAGAGTCTGCTCCACAAACCTATCAGGACGTACGTTTCACTTCAGATCATATGGCCGTGTTGTGTGCATTGGGTATTTTGCCACAAAGCCCATTAGCCGATCCAGAAATCATGCGGCACACACTTGTATGGGTATGGGAAAACTGGAACTGGGATCATACATGGGGCTGGGATTTCCCTACCGTTGCCATGTGTGCAGCACGTTTAGGGGAACCTGAAAAGGCAGTGAGCGCTTTGTTAATGGATAAAAGAACCAATACTTATTTGGCTAACGGACATAATTACCAAAACGATCAGTTGCGTATCTATCTACCCGGAAATGGCGGGTTGCTCACTGCAGTGGCGATGATGTGTGCAGGGTGGGATGGGGCTCCCGATATATATGCCCCCGGGTTTCCGAAAAACGGAAAGTGGGATGTAAAATGGGAAGGATTAAATAAGCTTCCTTAAAATTGATTGGTTTATACAAACCGACTCAATTCTCAATTCTTCAAAATGTACATTGATATTATTAATAAATAGAATATATGAAACAAAAAAAATTGCTTCTGTTTAAGGTAGTATTACTATCATTGATTGCAATGATGCTGCTCTCCTGTCAGGAATCAGGCAAAGTAACGGTAAAGATTAGTGAAGTAAATAATTACCCTGTATTAAGAATCAACAATTCTTATGGCTCTGATATAACTATTATGCCGGTCTCCAATGAAACAGGAAGCATCGGATATGAAACCGGCAAAAAAATAATCTGGTTGTCAGGTATGCCTGATAGAACAGAGAAGGACGGAAAGAATGTAAGGTATACATGGATCAATAATGCCGGTGAATGGGTAGAAATAGGCATAGTTACTGACGGAGATAAAATCAGTTTTCAGATGAAGCTGATCAATGGGATTGATCCTGCTAAGCCATCAAAATGGTTTGTTAATATTAAGGCAACGGACGAAGAATATTTCACCGGCGTATTGGAAAGAGTTGTGGACGGAGTCCAGGGAAATTCGTGGAAACCAGGTATAGAGACTGCGCTGAATTTGAGAAACGAAATAGTGGAAATGAAGGTAAAGCCGACTGTTGCTGCATATGCCCCTTTCTACCTGTCCTCGAATAATTATGGGTTATTTGTTGAGGGAACATGGCCCGGAAAATTTGATTTCTGTAAATCAGATTCAAACATCATTCACATTGCATTTGAAGGTGCAGCAATGTCGTTTAAGCTATACCTTGCTGACGCTCCGAAAAAGATCGTGCAGCAACATGCTCTTGAAACAGGCCCTTCATTTGTAGCTCCCCGTTGGGCTTTTGGACCTTGGCGCTGGCGAGATGAACATAACAACACAAAAACTTATTATGACGGTTCTGATGTGAAAACTCCTTATAATTCGGAGATTGTTGAAGACATATTAATGATGCAGGCTTATGATATACCCTGTACGGCTTACTGGATTGATCGTCCCTGGGGACCAGGTTCGTTCGGTTATGACGATTTTGAAATTGATAATGAGCGTTTACCGGCGTTTGAGAACATGATTTCATGGCTTAATAAAAAAGACATAGAACTGATGTTATGGATTTGTCCGTGGGCTTACGGAAAAATGGCCGACGTTGCCAATGAAAAAGGTTACGGACTTGTTGAAAAAAAGAGGAGTCCTGCCATCGGAAGAAGCAATACTCAGGTTAACAGGCCTATGAGAGAGGAGCAGAATATGGTAGTAATGGATTTTACAAATCCGGAGGCCGCCAGATGGTGGGGCGAAAACGGACCGGCCAGACTCGCAAAAATGGGAGTTAAAGGATTTAAACTTGATCGTGCCGATGGGGAAAAAGAAGGGGATTCAATAGATCTGGTAACTCATACAGGTATATCTTATCGTGAAAATTTCAATAATTATAACCATCAGTTTGTAAAGGCTACATACGACGCCGTAAAACCGGTTTTAGGCAATGATTTTGTATTATTCCCCCGTGCACAATATACAGGCAGTGCAAGATACGGAGCTATGTGGGCCGGAGATACTTACAGCTCGGCTGAAGGTTTGCGATCTGTATTGATCGGGATGCAACGGTGTGCGGTTATGGGCTATCCTTTATGGAGTTCAGACGGAGGAGGATATTCCGGTTTGATCGATCATGAAGTGACAATGAGGTGGATCGGTTTCTCCTGTTTCTCTCCTATCATGGAAATAGGTCCAACTAACAACAAGGGTTTCTGGAATATGAACACGGAGCCTTCCTTCGATCATGAGTTAATGGCTGTTTGGCGCTTCTATGCAAAACTGAGAATGAGCCTTATTGATTATGCCTATAATATGGCAAAAATTGCCGGAGAGACAGGAATGCCTGTTTCCAGACCCCTATTCTTAGAATACCCCGAACAAATAGAAAGCTGGAAAAACTGGGAAACATACAAATTCGGTGATGATTTATTGGTTTCAGTCGTATGGAAAAAGGGTCAAACAAGACAACGGATTTACCTTCCGGCCAACGAAATATGGATCGACCTGTGGAACAATAGAGAATATAAGGGAGGAAAATATATTGAGGTGGATGCCCCAGTATATAAGATCCCCGTATTCCTTCGCAAAGGAAGTACATTAAAGTTGCCTGATTTAAGTATCCTTTATAAAGAATCAGTCGAACGCACTTCTGTAAGATATAAAATGAATGAATTGGAAACCAAGGAAGGATGGTAGCAAAAAACGGGATACTCATTACTAATCATTTCTATATATATCGTGCACTCATATGGCGACTAAGCAGAGTGTGTGCTATTTAACAGGGGGACTAAGCCCAAAGTTTACCATTTAGTAAATCGAAGGAATGGATCAGAAAATTTCATGGGGTTTCCGATAAATACATGACAAACTACCTGTCTTACTATCGAATACTTGGGTCGTCGAAGAAATACAATGACCCAAATAAAAGCTATCGCGAGATGTCACTTTCAAACAATGCTGTCTACATTCCTATACAACAAATTAAGGAATTTTATCAAAAACAACTGTATGCTATATAATAGCATGGTCCGACCCCGGATGGTTAGTCTTTTGTCCGGTTAGCTCGGTAGGTGAATATCCGAAGTGCTTTTTGAAGGCATATGAAAAATGGGATAAATTCTCAAATCCAACTTCATAGCAAACGTCTATGGGTTTCTTATCTTTTTCAACAAATTGGTAATGTGCCAGTTCCAATCGCTTTTGTGTAAGCCATCTTTGTGGTGTGGTATGGAACACTTTATCAAAATCTCTTTTAAAAGTTGTTAGACTGCGACCTGTCAGATAGCTGAATTTTTCTAAAGGTAAATTGAACATAAAATTCTTTTCCATATAACCCGCCAAATCAATTTTCCCGGGTTCTTCAAAGTTTGCCAATACATTGTCTGTTTCTTTGTCTATAGCTCTTAGAATACTTATTGCTTCAGTAATTTTCAAGGATGCAATATCTTCAGGAAGTTCTTTCATGTCAAAATACGGAACCAATGATGCAAGACAGCTTTCCAGTAAAGGATGATTATTGAAACAATAAATTTTCTGCGATGCGGGTGCTTTGGGTTTCACATTCAGGTTCGCGTAAAAATCTCTGAGCCTCGTTGTGGACAAGTGCATTACCACCGTTTTATGTGGCTGTCTGTCTTTCGGATAATTAATAATCGTTGCCAATTGATTTCTGGGGATTAAAAAAATATCGCCCTTCTTAAAAAAATAAGTAGCATCCGCCTGTACAATTTTTGTCTCACCCGATATGAACCAAATCAGCATATGGTGATCGAACATAATATCCGATTTGAAAAACTTATCGTCGTAACAGGATAGTTTAATATCTTCTGTTATGTACTTTGCTTTATATTCCATTGCTTTGATTTTTAAACATCCTTCATATCCGTAATACAATATTAGAAACAATCATATTTTGACAAAGGAGGGCTGCCTTTCCCATTTTAGTTATTTTTTTGCGATTAATTAATCCTGAAAGATATGCCTGTCATTTCCTCACTCAGTTTCCACAAACGTTTTGCATAGACTTCATCCAATGAATAGAGTTTTACGCCATATGACATTGAAGAATCAGATGCAATGCCGGCAATGTCAACATCTTCGCAATACACGCCCCCGATATTATTGAGTAGCGGACTGGTGCCACACCAAACAGTTGTAGCCGCACCTTGTGGTATTGTTTTCAATGAGGCAGCTACTTCCGGTAAAAGGTTGCCATTGGAATCGCAGAAACCCATTTGTTGAAACAGTTCTAAAGGGGCTTCTCTGGCTAATTCAGTACCGTTGATTGAGCCCGGGTGCAATGAAAAAGCCCTTACGTTAAATGCTTTGCCACGATTGTCCAGCTCAAGAGCAAATAAATTGCTGGCTGTTTTTGATTGTCCGTATGCTTGCAGCGTTTCGTATTCCCGATACAGAAAATTGGGGTCGTCAAAATGAAAGGGCGCAAACTGATGCCCTTGAGAAGATACGTTAATCACTCTTGCACAACCGGCTTTTTTAAGGGCAATCCAAAGTCTTGCTGTTAGCTGAAACTGTGATAAATAATTAGTAGCTAACTGCGATTCTATGCCACGGCTATCCTTACGTAACGGAACCCACATAATGCCGGCATTGTTAACGAGTAAATGAAGTGGTCTGCCGGAAGCAATGAATTTTTGGGCAAAAGCGTCAATAGAATCGGGATTCATCAAGTCCATTGTTTCCAATTCTATATTGGCAATGTCCCCCAAATTTTTCCAGGCTTTTTCTGTGTCTCTGGCAGGCACTATTACTTTGGCTCCTGCCGCTGCCAGCGTTTTTACAGTTTCTAAACCAATGCCTGTGTTACCACCTGTTACCACAGCAATTTTTCCGATAAGGTCAATGCCTTTAATTACATCGTTTGTTGTCGATTTTGCGTTAAATCCTGAACCTATTGGCCTCTGTAACGCTCCCTGATAATTATTCTGTTCCATTATCCTGATTTTAATTTAATGGAACAAAAGTAAAAAAGATACTTCCGTGCAACTTTGTTTAAACGTCCGAAAATGCTTTGTTTAAAAGGCCGAATCCAATCCCGTAACGTCAATATTACACCTGCTTATTTTACGAACAACAAACCATTGAAAACCCCTGTTAATAACCCGTCAATTTTTCTCTATTTCCGCCCCAACATAAAAACAAGAGGAACATGAACTCTTGATGCCCATGATGACTCAACATGGGCATCTCCAGGGTATACTCCGGTCATCCAGTTATTGGAAGAATATCCGGCTGCCACCATTACACTATCTGCAGCTTTCTGATATGGGCCGTAAGCAGCATCAAGAGTTTTATCACCATGATCGAAATAAATCTTATGAGTGGCAGGCGATGGTAAAGATTCAGCCATATACTTGCACATTGCTTTCGGATAATATCCTTCTTTGGCCATATAACCGGGATCTTTTGTATTTGGGAACAAACCCGGCCAATGTGTGGAAATGCAGGCTGCGGCTCCGAAAACATCAGGATATTCGCATATTGCGTAAAGAGAAATCAGCCCTCCCATACTTGAGCCTATGATACAAGTGTTTTCGCGGTCTTTATATACTGAATAGTTTTCGTCAATAAAGGGCTTAAGTTCTTCAACCAAGAACTTCAGATAACTATCTCCCAGGCAGCTGTTAATCGCCTCTTTCAGCTCAACTTTAGCGTCTTTGCTCAGGTATTGTGCTGCCTTTTGGGGAAGATACTCCTTAAAACGCTGACGTGTACAATGAACACCTACAATGATCGTTTTCCGGATCTGTCCTGTTGCCATCAGACTGTCAGCAACTTCGTCAAGCCGCCACTCCTGATGATTGAACATTTTCGTGGCATCAAAGAGATTGTTCCCGTCCTGAGCATACAACACACAATACTTATTTTCTTCGGAATAACCTTCCGGCAACCATACATCAATAATCCTTTCCTTCTCATATTCACAAGGCATTACAAACCGTTCCACCCTTCCTTTAGATACAACAACTGGTGAACCAGAAATTTCTATAATGACTGCCTTTTTATCTACGGTATTGCCGGAGGTTATCATGGCAGGTTCAGCACTGACATAGGAGGATGCCAATTCTGAAGGACCTCCAACATATTTGGAATAATTAGGATAGGAGTACGGCAAAAAAAGAGCTATAGCAATAAAAGAAACTACTTTTTTCATAATGTTCAATATAATATAATGTCAAAATTTAAACCAATAGTCTGTATAAGATGGAATTCCTTTATTATGATTAATGTTCCCTGTAGTAAGTATTAAAACCTTGATAAGTTATAATTCATATGGGACTTTGCTTCACATTTCCTAAAAAAAGCTTCAGCTTGCTACTGAAACATCTTTAGCAGGCAGTATCTTGAACAAAGCCTCCGGAACAAAAAATCTCAATGTTTTCAAAAATTGAAAAGGTAACTTGCATTTGGCAACAGGTAAATCTGAGCCATTGTAAATAGTGTCTTATTCGAAAAATTTCACTTTCTTCAAAAAATTATAAAACAAATCAATCCAGATATTTACTGAATCGTCGTTATTTCTGTATCCGAAACCGTGTCTTGAATCTGTAAATGAATGAATCTCGGCAGGTTGTCTGGCTTTACACCAGGATTCATATAATGCTGCTGCATTACCCGTAGACTCATATTGTGTTGCGGCTATAAACACAGGCATCGGATCGGCAGGGATACTTTGGGTTCCAAATACGCCATATAACAGGCCAATTACATTAGGCTTGCTTTGTTCAGAATGATTAATTGCAACATCAAGGGCCACCATACCCCCTGCGGAGAAACCGATCATACCGATTTTATCAGATTTGATATTCCATTTGTTAGCATGCTGACGGATATATTCAATAGCCCGCCGGCCATCATCACCCGACATTTTTCCGATATTACCAAGTGATTTAGTCAACGGATTGATTATTTCTATTGCAGTTCCGGTGCAATTTTGGGTATACCCCTCTGTCATGGAAATGGTCATCATGGTATTCCTTTTTGATAACTCAATGGATTCAGGGGTTTTCTTTTCACCCCCATATGAAGTCATGGCAATTAAATCTACTTCCTCCGGGGTTCCTCCGGAATATGCAATACGATATTTCAGCACAAAAGCTGCAATACCCATATCCGCAAGTTTTTTACCCACATTGATACCCTCAGTATCCCACGATAATGCAGTGTAACCACCGCCGGGGCAAATAACAATGGCTGCACCAGTGGCTTTTTTTGCATCCGGAAGAAATACAGTCAGAGATGGCTCAACTACATTAAACAGGGCAACATTTTTTTCGTGCCAAAAGGGAGACTCAAATTCATAACTGTACTCTTTATGGGTCCACTTTTCAGACCCCGGAGCGTGACCATCGTATATTTTCACTATGGTTTCCTGTGCATTTAGTATACTGCACAGCGATATAAGATTTATAAACGAAAAGAGAATCAGAGAAAAATTTGTTTGCATCAGAATATAATTTATTTATTTGCGGTTTGATACCTGTCTGCTGAGCAGGCAGTAAACACCCATATTCGTGTGCATACCGAACATGGGTGTTTCTATAGCTTAATGATTTAATTAGCTTTGCGCTTGGTTTTGTAATACTCTTCAAATAGTTCCAGATTGCTCAGATTTGGCACCGGGCCCATAGCAGAGTTGTTGTTGAAATACATGTAACCGGGATTTTGTTCAGTAAAAGCACTCCATACAGGAACATTTTCCCCATTGGGGTCGCCGGTTTTTGCAAAATTCGTCCAATAGGTGGCCATTGTCTCCGATAGCTTGATGTCCTCTGCACCATATCTCTTTTCATCAATATTCTGCAACACGTATTTAATTTCGGCAGCATGAGGTGCACCTCTTAGCTTAAATGGCATATTGGGCATTTCAGGTTGTATTTGTTCGAAGTAATACATGAATACTTTCGATTTTCCGGTACGCGATTGCAGCCTGCCCCATGTCCACGAAGCCCATCCAAAGGCCTGATCGCGGATCATATCTGCCGATGAAAAAGCGGCTTGTTCTTTTGTATCACCGGGGAATGCTTTGAGAAACTTATCAGCAAAATCTCCATAGCGGGCTTTGACTCCATTTTTATAGGTTTCCAGTTCAACAGGACCCCGGGCGAACATACCCCCCTCATCCGAATTTGAACCAATAATAACATGAATATCGTTATATTGTCCTGCTTCGTATAATTTATACTGATCTCCCGTTAATACATAACCATCTACATTCGGTCTGAAACCATATCTTCCCCTCAGAGAATCTTTAAAGAATAGCTGAACATCCATCTTTCTTAAATCGGCAATGGAGTTTGCACCCATGCGCTTCATAAATTCCAGGCCTGATTTTTCGGCACCTGCTAACATTGAACTTGGATCTATCGGGCTGAAATTACCACCGCTTTCGCATATTGCCCCTCTAAAAAGTCCTTTGGCCAACGGAGATGCGCACAAAATACTGACAGCTGCACCGCCGGCCGATTCTCCGAATATGGTAACCTTGGCAGGATCGCCACCGAATGCAGCAATATTTTTCTGTACCCATTTTAATGCTGCAATCATGTCAAGTAAGCCATAGTTCCCTGAAACCTTGTTTGGCGACTCGGTGCTTAGTTCGGGATGGGCTAAGAAGCCAAGAGGCCCCAAGCGATAGGTCACACTAATATAAATTACGCCCTTTTGTGTTAACTTTTCGCCAAAATATGTAGGTTCCAACGGAGCGCCCATTGAAAAACCGCCTCCGTGAATCCAAACCATTACCGGCAATTTCTCACTTGCCAGTTTTGCCGGTGTCCAAACATTCAAATATAGACAATCTTCGTTCTGTCTTAGATTTTGAGGCTGGGGACAGGCGGGACCAAATGAATCGGCTTTGAATACGACTTCCCAGGGGGTAACAGGCTGCGGCTCTTTCCAGCGCAAATCACCAACTGGAGGTGCCGCAAACGGAATCCCTTTGAAACTTATGAATCCGTTTTCCTGAATTCCTTCCACTTTCCCTGCATCGGTAGCCACAATAGTCGACAATGGCTGCTCTTTGCAGGAGAACAATAAAACAACAAGAAAAAGAATCAGGATGTTCTTACATGCTTTCATTTTGTATGTTTTTAAAGTTTAGAAAAATCAGATGCCGTAAGGCTCTTAAAATACTATGGGATATTTAATTTTTATATCACAAAGCCAGATCACTGCCAGTTGTCGGTTCTGAAAGGAATCAAAGGTTGGCCATAGGAATTGGTAACATTGCCTAATTGGAAATTTCTGAAACAATACCGTACAGCAACCGGCAAACTTACCTTATCGCTTGTAACTACTACGTTTCTTGAGAAAGGATTTTCTTTACCAGCCTTTGCAGGATAAAAAACACTGTCGGCACCGGCAATTTCAAAACCGGTCATTTCCTCCCTGCATGTTACAAAACCTCCATCATTATCTTCAAACGTAAGTAATGCTTTATTACCCTCAATCTTCATTGATTTGAACTGAGGTCCTAAAACTGACACAGAATTGGCCCCACCATAAACGCTGTTTACAGCCCAGTAACTGAACCGCCTGGCCACTTCCGGTTTGTTTGAAGGATGGACTTCATTTCTTTCGTAAGGAAAAACCAAATCATTGGTGCAAACCATTCCCACGTTATCAATCAGAGTCATCACCTTTTTTTGTTGCTCTCTGAGTAAAGCTGCCAGTATCTGTTCTTTGGTCATGTCTATGCGGTTAGAGGCATAATTAAACGGAGCTATTTCGGCATAGAAAAAGGGTAATTTATCGTCCCCCCAAAGGGTGCGCCACAATTTGATCATAGCAACCATTTTATCAGCATAAGTAGCATGTCGTTTTATATTGCTCTCGCCCTGGTACCATAAAAATCCTTTTACCGAATAGTTTACAAGAGGAGCTATCATTCCGTTATAAAGCGATATGGGCTTTTCGAATACCGGCAACTTCTCATTATTGAGCAGGTTCAAATCAACATCTGTGAAATTCTTCTGTGACTCAGCATCCATCCATGCTTCTATAATAGTACCTCCCCAGCTGGAACAAATTATTCCCACGGGTACGTTTAAAATTTTTCGCAGTTCAAGTGCATAATAATAGCCTATAGCGCTAAATGATTTGACTACTGGTGGTGATGAAACCTCCCATTTCCCGACACAATCTTTCTGTGGCTTTACCGAACTCGTTTGCTTTACATTAAATAATCGAATATCAGGATAGGCTCCGCTCTCCGCAATGGCCTGGTTAGCGCCCATCACGCCCGATGACCACATCCCTTTTAGCGTCATTTCCATGTTCGACTGACCTGAACAAAGCCAGACCTCACCAATAAGTATATTATTTACAGTAACCGGTTCCCCATCACTTATGGTAATGGTTTGAGGATTAAACGAAGCAGCCGGAGTTTTTAAAACCACCTTCCAATTGCCTTCATTGTCCGCAGTTGCCGATTGCTTCTCGCCCCACGAGGCTAATATATTGATTGATGCACCCGGCTTGCTCCAGCCCCATATTTTCACCTGAGTTTTCTGTTGCAAAATCATGTTATCACCAACCAATGCAGGTAGCGTTACCTTACCGAAAACCGATCCTGTAACAACTATGGACAGAACCAGCAGTAATAAATTCCTTCTCATTTTTAAGTTATTATGGTTGTATATGTTATGAAACTTAGCAGTTATAACTCTACCGGGACTTAATATTCCGTTTTATCCAACTGTTGTAACCTGGCTTTTGTCGGGTTAAAAATCAGGTTTAACAACAACCCCAAGAAAAGTAACACTGTAAATAAAGTTGCCAGTACAAATCCATACAAAGCGTTACCTCCGAATGCATCACTTACGGCTGCCATGGCCAATGGCCCGAGGGCTGCACCGGCGGCAGTGAAGAAAAGAAAAAGACCCGCTATTGATCCGTGTTTGGCTTTCGGGAAACAACTTATACCTTTTGAATTAAGTGTGGGATATATGACTGACATAAATAATCCTGACAACGGTAACAGTATCACGGCCGTTCCAACCCCTCCGATCACACTTCCGAGGAAGCACAACATAATGAAGAATCCAAAGATGGCAAGAACTGCAGTCCAATTAAATCGCGATGTTACCCATGCACCCAGAAAACGTCCGCCGGCACGAAAAACAAAGAAAATTGTCAAAGCGTAAGTGGCAATAAGTATCCGATTTCCCTCGTACTCTGCAATCAGGGTAGGCATCCATACATAAACAGCACATTCTGCTGATACATAAAGAAACTCACCAGCAGAAAAGCCCCATGCAAATGGATCTTTCAGCATTGATAATGTGCTTTTCAGATTAATTGGCTCTTTAGTTGTTTTGATCTGTTTGGGATACTCCGCAAATACAGCCATGAGAATCAGAATTATGCACAGCGTGCCTGCCACAACGTACAACCATGACCAGGCCACTCCTTTGGTAAGAAAGTATTTAACCAGGGCTGGGCCAATAATAGCACCCACTGCAAAAAAGCCTTCGGTATTATTCATGGTGACAGTATGCTCTTTTGTTGATGAACTGATATCACCGATAAGTGCCAAAGCACCGGTTTTAAAAACGCCTATAGACAAACCTCCAATGGCCATCAAACTCAATATAAAACCAAAGGTATTTGCCGTAACATACAGATATGAATTAACAGCAAAACACGCAAGGCCCAGGATTATTGTGAACTTTCGCCCCAGTTTATCAGCCAGAAAGCCGAGAAATACACCTGCCAATGCAATGGCAATCATGGGGGTATAATGCATCAAACCGGCAGCGGTCATGCTAACCTCAAACTGTTTCATTACAACGGGAATAATCTCGCCAACGGCATCAGTTGTCATGGCAAACATCATAAACATTAAAAAGGTCAGCCATTTAATTATTTTAAGGTTTTGTGGACCCTGAGTTTGAGTATTCATAGTTCTTATTTTAGATTATTTGAAGTCACTTAACAAACTGTTTTTAGCGGAAGCTATGCACAATCCTGCCTTCTGCATCGGTAGCAAATATTTTAAAAGTATACTCTTTCAGATTTGCCTCCAGGATTGCTGAGCAACCGTTATTTTCCCAGCAAAGTTTTAATAATCCGGCATCGGAATCAAATATCCTTAGTTTCGCATCAAAACCAAAGGCAGGGAAATGTCTGCGAAATTTCAACAAGGAAAGTTGCCTGCTAACGACACTCTTCTCTAATTTCTCCAAGGCTTCTTCCAGAGTTAAATTGGTACGGTTTATTTCCTTGTGTCCGGCAGGACCCGCTTTTTCCGCGGCAGCATGATCGTTTTTCCCTGCAAGCAGATCCAGATACCATACCTGGGGTTTTCCCGGCATGAATATCTGGATAGCTCTGGCTAAGATCAACCTTGCATCATCTTCACCCAATGCACTATAATAGGTTGCATTTACCTGATAGTACATGTTCTTCTTCCCATGCAGGTCTTTTACATAGCCACCCCTTTGAACTACTATATCAATCAAATTTTGTATTTGATTCTCAGCGATCAATCCCTTTAAGTCAAGAAGAGGAATACCGTCATGACAACCTAGCATATTTACTGTCCGGATGCCTTTATCATAAATATCCCTGATCCACCTAATCAGATATTCATTGGTATTCCTTTCGAATGCATCAATAATTAATCCGGGAAGAAAAAAATCATAAGTTAAATAGCCTTGTTCAGCAAGTTTTTCATGAATTTTTTCTTCGTACCTGGAATGGATTTCCGGTAAAAGTACCAATCCATATTTATCGGCCAGATAACGGATACCCTTCAGCATATCCCATGTATCCGGATCATTAAGGAAATTTCTGGAGCCTGGTTCTTTGGGCGCATAAGCAAATGCGTCAAGCCTGATGATCTCCGCTCCATACTGCGAAAGCTTTCTCAAGGTATCATCATAAAAATCCCATACCAATGGAGACTTAATATTCAGGTCCATTTGTCCAAGATATTTCCGATGAGATTCGAGCAAATCAATAACCCCGTTCCGGTATCGTTTGAATCTGCCAAACTCAATACAGGAAGGCTTCTTTCCTTCTCTAAGCTGCATATTCACAACATCAGCGAGCGCCTGTGCTGATGCATACTGGATATGCATAGCCCTCATTAGATCCTGTGCATCTAATTCACTATACTTAACCTCCTGATAAAATGTATTCCAATAGGGCACTTCTTTTCCATCAGGCATACGAACATTGAGAATGGGGAGTCCGGGTTTTCGGAAGAACATATCCTTAATATACTCAGGTTCCGGTTGTATGTATCCTTCATCGGTCAACTTACCGCAACCCTCCCAGAATTTATTCCAGTCAATGAAGAAATCTTTGTACTTTGAACTTTCTCCATTCTTAACTATATCCTGAAAGAATTCGCAGAGTACGGAAGCATGATTAAGTACAAAATCCAGCTTCAGGTTTATAGCCAGTTCTTTCAGTTCTTTTAAATCAAGACCTGAGGCATAGAGTTCATTTAACTCATAGTCAATAATTGAGAACCCCCGGTCGAGGTCAGTATTGAAAATGCTCGGAAGAACATAGAATGATTCAAATACATCTTTGAGTTCATCGGCTTTGAGAAATAGGATAATCTCAGCCAATGTACCTCCTATACTGTCAGGATAGGCATTGATCATTGGTCCTGCACTAACAGTTGATTTCATTGGGATAATCTCACTCATGAATGTGATTTTTCTTGTGATATATCCAGCATTATGAGCTTCGCAAGATCTCTATATGAAAGTATCTCACCAGCCTTGGATAATATGATTTTCGCACCTTGTGCCTGTGAATTCAACATTTCCTGTTCAATTTGTAAAACCATGGTGGTAAAATGACTGTCGACAGCACCATCTCTATTCCGTGACTTACGGTGTTCTAGAGTTTCCTGTGGAGTGCTGTTTAAAAAGATGGGGATATCCACACCCTGCAGGTTATGACTATTTCCATGAGTCCATTCAATAATCATTACTCTTTTATCATTAAAATCCGTAGCCTCATACCAAAGATCTGTTTCTTCCCTTCCCATTCTTTTTAAAAGCATTTTGGATTCACCGTTTTTAAATGAAGAAATAATATGTGTAAGCTCCCTAAAATCTATTTCATTATTGGTTCCAAGATAGTTTCTAAGTCCGTTCCACCCTGCCTGCTGGTAAATTGTTAACCAGGGAAAGTGCTTCGTGTTTTCCGGATTTGAATCATCATCGCTTTTCTGAAGTTTTATCAACATCGAAGATCTTTCCCTGGTATATTGACCATTGGCTACAAGACCTTCAATCCCCGTTTCCCTGAACACCCGAAGTCTTTCAGCATCATTGTATTTTGGTATCCTGTGAGGATAATTGTCACCCGACAGGGTATAACTACCCAAACCAATTCGATTAAAATAGAATGACAGCAACGATGCGATTTCAGATTTACCAACGCCGGAGCCCCCATAAACAGATACAACTGCTCGTTGATAAGGGTTTTCATCAAGTACAGGAATTATTAATTCCAAAACTTTTGGGAAAATAATCCGGGCCTTCCGGATATGTTCCGGAGTGATCTTTACAATATCGCCGGGCATATCACCTGCAGGGATGTCATCTGTCTCGGTAATTTCTTCAGAAATCAAGGCTAACTTATTCTTAAGATTCACTAACGTTTTCATCATTGTATCTTTACATTGACATACAATATTATAGCAGACTCTTGCAGCATATTAAATGAATCCTCATTTTATTTTTTCCATCAAATTAAGAATGCCATCAATTATTCCTCTCTCGGCATAACCAGGTTTTAGTCTGGATGACAATACTTCAAACACATTCTGTCCGAATGAGGCATCATCAGGTATATAACCGGTAGTTGCCGATCCATTGGCAATAGTAACCATCATGGTTCTGGCGTAAGGCGATTCCTTAATGAACTGTGTTGCAATTGCATTATATGTTTCACCACTCACCGTACCCAGTGCGATATCACCAAGCATTAATACACCAATTCTGATCGTTACGGAATCCCCATCAACATAGGTTCCTTCAATACCCCCTCTGCCTTGATTGGTGCGTTTGCGACCCGGCAAAGTGATGACCTCTTGTGCTGCTTTGATCTCAGCTTTAAATAAAGGACGCTGAATATTTCGCATCACATGTTTTACCTCTTCGCCAAGCATCACACCCATAGCATCATTAACCAACTCCTGCTCTTTCATAAGCCTTTGAACAACAGGATCATTTCTGTCCAGGCCAACCCCTCCCGGAGGCATTGAATTACTTATATCTTCGCCTCTTTTAGCATAATCTTTAATTCTTATGTCTCTTAAATCAAAGGTTTGCTGGAAATAAATCGGATTCTGATCACCACAGGCACCTTCTGACCATACTGCAACAATTTTATTATTATATGAATCCTCAATATATTTTGAAGTTGCACCGGGTACATCATCACTGACCATATCATACTGGCCCATAACAACTGCATGCATAGCGTAATTATAGTAAACTGCTAAAGGTGTTCCATCAAGTGTATTAAATGTAATAGCATAAACCGTTTTATCAGACGGCCCGTCATAGTTAGGGCCCTCCCACCATGTCCTGGTTTTGGGGTCAATTATGTCCCGTTTCACATTGATATAAGAAACACCAGTTCCCCAACCAATACTTGCAGGCTGCAGTTTAGCTTTAGCTTTTTTTACTGCTGTAAAAATCTTTTCGTCCATACCTGTAATCCGACCTACACTGTGTGAATGTGTGCTTGATATCACAACATTTTTAGCAGGAATCCCCAATTCCTTCTCCATACGTTCGGTAGATGCTTTCCATGATTGCTCACTCTGGTTTCCCGATACAGTAACCAATGCTGCACTTGTTATCCCATTATCGATAACAATTGCCCTGACATAAACACTGTCATGTATACCTAAAGAATTTTTACCTAATTCTTCTATCGTAGGCGTTATGTTCAATTTTGCAGCACCAACTTTAATCTGATTTGATACTATAATCGGATTTGGCACTTTTGTCTGACTTGATACTTTCTTCTGGGCAAAACACCCCAGGGTGCTAATAAGAATTGTGGTTAATAGAATTGTAATTGATTTCATTTTATTATCTATTAATATGGTTTATCAATATGTTATTTTTTCTCTTAGTTTTATTCTGATTAATTCATCACTAACGATCTTTTCCATGATTTTATACCCTTCAATATTCGGGTGGACACCATCAGGAGAGTATTTTTGAAGCAGTCCTCCCTTATCGTCTACAAAAGGTGTATAAAAATCAACATAAGGAATCTTATTGCTTATTGCATATTCCTTAAGCATTTGGTTTAATTTTAATATTTTCTCGACAGGCTTTATTGTCTTATTCCATGAATATTGATAAACGGGCATAACCGCACACAAAAGTGGTACAATGTTGTTTGCCTTAGCAATCTCAGCCATGGATACAATATTCCCAAATATATTTTCTATCGAAATGGGACCTGTATTTTCCGCAATATCATTTGTCCCTGCTAATATCGCAACCGCTATAGGGTTTAAATTAACCACGTCCTGACGAAAGCGCAAAAGCATCTGAGAAGTTGTTTGACCGCCTATTCCTCTGCCAATAAACTGATTCTTCTCAAAAAAATCCTTATCAAACATGAACCAGTTTTCGGTTATAGAATTTCCGTAAAAAACAACAGGGTTTTTGAGCGCTTTCGAAGCTATTCCCTTATTTTCGTCACTATATCTTGACAAATTACTCCAATCCTTCTTCAATGTTTCTGCCTGTGATGATTGCATCTTCTGCATGTCCTTATAAGTCATTCTTGAATAAAATCCTTTCGGATTTTCGGGCCACAGAAAACCTTCTCCGCCAAGCCAGTCAATAAATGATTGAATCCAACCATCTGTCGGGTTAAAATTCTTATCAGCGCCAAAACCATGTCCACCACGACCATATACCAGCAATTCTACAGGTTGATTAGCGGTTCTCCATTTATTAAATGTTTTAACACTCTGAGGAATGAGGTTCAAATGGTCATCATTTGCGACCACAATGAATGCCGGAGTTTTTTCCTGAGGTATTTCGCCCTCAATTTCACCAATCCAGGGATATATGGGGGCAATGAAATTGGGTCTGTTTTCATTATTGCAATTGTATACAACTGATAAAGTTACGGTGCCTCCTGCTGAGAATCCCATAAAACCTATCCGATTAGGATTTAGTCTATATTCCGCGGCATTTTTCCTGACATAGGAAATTGCAGCAAGCCCATCTCTCATTGCATAAGGAATTATTGTAGAGATCATCGAATCCCTTTTGGCATCTGTTTTGAAAAAATTTTCATTCAGTTCAGTGAACGCGTTATTAAATGTATGAACAAGGCTATACTTTAATACAAATGCATCAACACCGTGATCATTCAGATATTTAGCGACATCAACTCCTTCATTATCAATTGAAATAATTTGCAATGCACCACCGGGCGCAATAATTACAGATGTTCCGGAGATGTTGTTTTTTGCAGGATAGTAAAGCAAAGTAGGTTTTATTACATTATAAACAATTCGCTTATTGGGACTGACATCAATTATGGCTTCTTCTACACGCAAATTCACTGAACCTGCAGGAATACTCTGTGGCAGAGAAATTACTAATTGAGGGGCCAAAATTTCAACTGGCACAGGTTGTTGTGCAGCGACAAAAGCTGTGACAAACATTAAGAATGTCACAAATAACCAGGTCTTTCTTTTCATTTTATTCCTCCCATATTTAATGGTTAATGCGAATTAAGAACGGAAAAACTTATGCAATTCACAGATAAACATCCTTCATCTGTATATATTGAATATGGAACTGGGTTAAATATCCACCTCTCTGACAGGATGATATTTTCTACAGTATTTTGCATAAACATCCGCTCTCAATCCGCATTAAGAATTATAATTGCATTATTTTACAATTTCTTCAAATACATCTAGTACCGAAGACTGACTGTAGGAGAATAATTGTAATGCAATGAACCATTGTAAGAATTGCCCGGGCCAACTGCACAAGCTGCAATCCTGAAATAATGCGTCCTGGGTGAATATTTAAACTGATCTCTGTTTGTTGTTGCGGCAGGATCAATATACAAGGTATTTTCTGTTACCCCGTCTGCAACAATATCTGTGGTTTTATTGGCTTCCGGGTTGTCACTGGAATTGTTGCAGAAAATTCCGACAAATGTATCCTGGTATACGCAGAACATTATTTTAACCATGGTATTGGCTTTGGTTGCATCGCCATACTCAAGTTTAAAGGTAGCCTTAAATTTTAGAACAGTTTCGTCGAACACGATAACCGGGTCAATGATCCTTACATAAGGCACAACTTCCCAGTCTACAGTATTTGATCCATCTTTAAGAACCACATCTTCTTTTTGAACCGGGTAGAAATTATTTTCATTAGCGGCTAAACGATAGGTACCAGAAAAGATTTGTGAGTTTAAATAGGTTCCATC
The DNA here is from genome assembly GCA_963733535.1 of uncultured Bacteroidota bacterium. Classification (GTDB taxonomy): domain Bacteria; phylum Bacteroidota; class Bacteroidia; order Bacteroidales; family UBA10428; genus UBA5072. The sequence goes on along the minus strand of CAVTDR010000008.1, from coordinate 204,997 downwards.
GTATTTAACAAGCCAATATTGGGCAGCTTCATAATCCCACCCTTGTTCGAATGCTGTAATAAAACCAGTTGTATATGAGGAAATATTTCCACCAAACCTGTCATTATACAAACATTCCTGTTGAACATTCTCCCCGGTAGCCGCATCAATAAAATTACCGGAAATGGTTGCATTATAAGGTTCATAATTATCCATTTCAAAGAAATCGCATGATGTCATCAGAAAGATCATGCATGGAATTAAAAATAATATCTTTTTCATAGTAATAGCATGTTATGTTATTCATCAATAGGATTGGGTTCATACCCATTCACGCCATACTCAGGCATCGACTTGTAATACTCCACATAGTTTGTATGAAATGTAGGACTGGAGCCACCTATATCTTCCTTAAAAAAAACTGATCTTACAAAAATGTATTTTGGACTACCTCCGCCCGGAAGGTCTCTAAGGTCGATTACAGGAGTAAGCGCATGCCTTCTGGCTACAATAGCCGGATCAGTGTTTTGGTTATAAAATGAACGCCGACGGTGAAGCGTATAGTTATAGTCGTTCTCAAATGCCAATTCCAAACGACGCTGGTGAAGCACTTCATCTAAAGTCAGCGTAACATCGTCAGTGAACGCTGCACGATGACGTATGTCGTTCAGATACAGCTCGGCAAGATCATATTTAGCTGATGTGTTGCTTTCTAATACTGCCTCGCAATAACTTAACAGTATTTCGGCATAACGAATATCATACCAGAAAGATTTCGTGTATAATTGAGCTGCAGTCGGGTTAAGGTACTTTCTCAGACTGAAACCGGTTGTAGTAGTATTTCCGGCATTTACATTGTTGTAATTAAAAAACCCTGATACTTTTCCACCTGCATCACCAAAAGCATAATAGGTTTGACCATTAAATTCTTCAGATTGGTCCATCCATACAGAACCTGTACCGTCAGTTTTGATGATACCTCCCTGAATTTTAATGGTCACTCCGCGAAACTGGCTGTTAGGATAAAGCACCCATGCTTTGAAGCGTGCATCTTTATTTTTGAATGGATCATCAATATGATCATATTTAATGTAATTAATTGAAGTGTATTGAGAAGCGAAAGTAGTAACAGGTGTTGGCATGTATACATCTTCCAAATTATCAGCACGTGTCTTAACTTTTCCGTCAACAACATTCCGTAAAGCGTCATAATCATCATATTCATCAACCAGGTCAAGCGTTACACTATAACGGCCGCATTGTGATGAACCCTGTACAGTTTGTGCGGGACTGTTAAACACATCCCAGTTACTGCCGGATGTTGTTGCACCATCGTTAAGGCTCTTGCCAAAAATAAGCTCCTCATTACGTATACCTGTAAATAAGTTTCCCAGGTTTGTAACAGCTTCATCAATACTAGCCGGATTGGCTCCAAATAGGGAGAATGATCCGCTTCCAATTATCGCTTCGCATGCTGAAATACATTTTGCGTAATATGCAGGTGCATAGCTTGCTTCCATATAAGTTTTCTTGCTTGCAACCGAAGAATATGAGTTACTAAGCGTTCCCTGCTTTGTCCAATACTTACTTACAGAAGCAGCGTACAGGGCAACTCTTGCCTGAAGGCCATAAGCCGACCATCTGGTTGCACGGAGATCTGAACGTGTTTCCGGAAGCGCTTCAGCAGCAGCATCCAGTTCTGAAATTACAAAATCCCAGGTTTCTTTTTCAGTGGCCCTTACAGCAAACTTTTTAAGCTCGGTGTTCGCCTTGCCATCATAATATTTATCAAGTACTTCGGTAATAATGGGTACTCCGCCCCATGCCCTGACCATGGCAAAATAGCAATAAGCGCGAACAAACCTGGCTTCAGCAATCAATCCATCGCCCTGACTTTCTGTAAGTATACCTTTAGTAACGGCCATATTTACATTATCAATAAATGAATTGATAGCACGAATTCCGGTCCAGTTAATTGCTGTTGAAGATCCAAACGTGCTTGTTGTTCCAAAAAGTGTGAAGCCATTCATACCATAAAAAGCATAGTTGGTAAAACCATAGTCGCCGCCATGGCAATCAACTGCGTTCATTGTATATTGCTCAGAATTTGAACTAGCTGCAAATGAAGCGGTGTTAGGGAAAGCAGTTACGGGTAGGTAAGAATAAACCTGGGCAAGTAATCTTTGAATACCTGCTTCGGTTGAAACCATATTCTCACCTGTCAATTTTGATAAATCACCTTCCAGGTCATCAAATACTTCTTCACATGATGACAACAACAATGAAAGGCAAAATATAGCTGTTATATTGAACAATACTTTTTTCATACTTCAGAATATTAAAGATTAAGATTTATACCGAAATTGATAGTCCTCATATTGGGCATGGCACTACCATGCATGGCAGCTGCCGATTCCGGGTCATAATATTTCATCTTCTTGGATACTATCGTTAACAGGTTGGTGCCTCCGATGTAAATCCTTGCAGATTCAATCCTGATTTTTCCAATTATGCTCTTGGGGATTGAATAGCCAACCTCAGCGCTTTTCATACGGAAATACCTGCCGTTGATTTGCGTAAAATCGGTTGGAGCATCATACTTACCACCGCGCCACACACCAGGACCGTCAGCATCAACAAGCGCCGGCCAATAACCACTTACCCATTCCGTGTTGGGATCAAAAGGGTCAGCGCCTGGAGTTGCCACATGATATCTGTCAAGATACATTTCCCAGTTGTCATTATATCCTCCATAGCCGAAAACATGCAATAGCCAAATCACTTTACTAACATTGGTTGCGCCCTGCCATACCATGTTGAAATCAAAATTTTTATATTGGCCACCAATGGTAAGTCCGAATTGTGATGGGGCATTTGATTCACCCCATTTGTAACGTATATCAGCACCTGTTATATAACCGTCACCATTAACGTCCTTAAGTATATACTGGCCCGGCATGGTTGTTTGCATACCTTGTGTTGCATCATATTTTACACCGGAAGAGTTAATCTCTTCCCAACTTGTGAATTGACCATCGGCCAATGGATAATACCACAAAGCGCGGTAATTCGACCAACGATCCTGCCTGCTACCGGCGTTAAACAAACCTGTTCCATAATAGGCATCCTGTGACGCCCAAAGCGCTGTAGCCTGGCTTTCCAAATGAAGGGTTTTGGTGCGGGCAAATGTACCTGTTGCAGTTACATGATAACTGAAGTCACCGATTTTTTTCCTGTGTGTGAGACTTATCTCAAAACCTACATCAATTCTTGAGTCAATGTTGATCTGAGGCTGAGTAACACCCAGAACAGTGGGGGTGGAACCAGAACTGGTACCGGCAATTCCTGTGGTTTTTCTGGTGAAATAATCAAAAGTACCTCCAAACAACCCATCGAAAAAATCCCAATCCACACCAATATCTTTCATGCGGATATCTGCCCAGGTAAGAACAGTATTTGCAATCTCGTTGTTAACATAACCCTGGGTGGCAGTTCCATCATCAAAAACATATGAACCCGCAATAACTGTACCTGCTGCATCAGTTGTAGAGAATCCTGAAAGATAAGCATATGGGGAACCCTGAACCGAACCTGTTTTACCATCAGACCAACGCAATTTCAGATTGTAAACCCATCCGAGGTTATTTTTTATAAACGGCTCTTCTGAAATACGCCAGCCAAGACTGTATGATGGAAAAAATCCCCAGCGGTGGCCGTGAGAATAAACATAAGTCCCATCATACCTACCCATTGCTTCAACAAGGTATTTGCCGGCAAAATCATAATTCAAACGCCCCAGATAACCTGCAGTAGCGGTCTCTGAGCGTGTACCCGTACTCAATGACGTACTTGCGACGCCGCTGGATATGGTGTTATGGGTATAGAAATCTCCAAATTCCCTCGAAGATCCCATATTACGCAAATTGGTTTTAGTAACCTCTGCCGCAGCCATTACAGCAACATGATGGTTCTTCCTCGTCCAGTCATAATTAGCCTGTAATCTTGCATTATAGCGCTCGCTCTCAATGACAGATTCGCCATAATAGTTACGTGTACCGCCGTATCCTAACAACACGTCGGTGGCATAATCATAAAGGGGATAAACCGTTTCCTTATTATAGGTTCCGTTATAGTTAAAATCATAAGCACCAGTACCTTGTACTACAAGACCTTTCAGAAAAGGAGTCTCATATTTCAGGTTGATGTTATTGGTCAATAACCTTCCTCTGGTATCAGTGTAATTGAGGTTATGATCGGCCATGGCTAGCGGATTATATTGAGGATATTCACCTTGGTGTGTATAGTGTTGTGGATTGTTAAGTACTGTCGGGCCAACTCTCCGGTCGCAATAGGCAATATAGTTAAACAACATATTGGAAGCATCGCTATAACTGTCAGTATTATAAGGATTTTTTGACATGGTTGTCCTGTATGATGTCTGATAATCCATTGTAAGGTTATCAGTAAGTTTTACCGTAAAATTACCACGCATGGTATAGCGGTCATATGTAAAATTATCCTTAACATCATATATGCTTCTGTCTTTTGCGTAACTTCCGCTGATAAAATATTGCACCCTTTCACTACCACCGCGTAATGAAAGATTATGGGATTGGGAAGATGAATGGTTTTTCATCATAATATCCCACCAGCTGAATCCTTGCTTGGTTCCATTACGGTACTCTTCAATTTCTTCATCGGTATACGGATGAGACAATTCGGTATTGTCAGCCATTTCATTGGCAATTGTCATTAAATCCACCATTCCCATTTCCTTGGGTAACTTAGGCTTTCCAAATGAAAATGTATTTGAATATTTGATGGTTGGTTTCGTGCTCTTTCCTTTCTTTGTGGTTATCATAATAACTCCGTTACCAGCACCCAGACCATAAATGGAGGCTGAAGCATCTTTCAATACAGAGATGCTTTCAATATCGTCTGGATTTAATTGCGCCAGGGCAAGGTCGGTAGATACGCCATATCCGTTGTTATTAACGTAGGATTCACTACGCACAATACCGTCAATAACGATCATTGGCGTACCGTAACCACGCATACTGATATTCGAATAGAATTTTCCAGGAGTACCGCCATTTTGACGTATCAGTAACCCGGGTACCTTACCCTGCAGCGAAGTTACTACATCAGTTTGCTTCGTACTCGTAACATCCTCAGATTTAATAGAGGTAATGGCACTGGTTAGTGATTCCTTTTTCTGTGTACCGTACCCTACAACTACTATTTCCTGAAGTGCAGATACTTCAGGTATCATCTGAACATCAATCACTGTTTTACCTGCAACGGGAATATTTTGCGCTAAATACCCGATATATGAAAAAACTATAGTATCCTCCTGATTGGGAACTTCTACTGTATAATTACCCTCGCTATCAGTAATAGTCCCTGAGTTGGTTTGCTCAATCCGCACATACACACCAGGAAGTGGCTCTCCGGTAGCAGCGTCTGTAACATTTCCTTTTACTTTTTGTAGCTGCATAATGGTTTTTGGTGCAATAACCACCAGATTATTCTCCAATACTTTATAGCCAACGGAGGAGTTAGTAAACATATCTGACAAGATGTCATTTATGAGTTTATCCTTTGCTGAAATAGAAACTTTTCTGTTTAAATCAGTAAACTCGTCATTGTAGAAAAACCTGAACTCGCTTTCCTGTTCAATTGTCTTGAGAACTTCACGAATGGTCTGATTAGCAATTTCCAGATCAAATCGTTTCTGCTGTGAATATACCGATGCGGTGATATTGACCGAAACAGAAATGATCAGTAGAGTAGTAAGTTTCATAATACGTAGAAGATTTTTGGGAAATATTTCAATTTTAAAGACATTTCCCCACTGACGTTTTTTTTTCATACATTTGTAATGTTAGGTTTTAAGTAATTAAGACTTAATAGGACTTATTGAAAAAGGGGGCAGGCGCAATCTGCTCCCTTATTTTATTTTTATCATATCATAAAATTTATTTCTATACATTAGTTATTAGATGGGTATATAGGAGTGATGATTTTACCAAATTCAACCTTGTTCTTTTTATCCAGGCTAAGAATAATTAAATCCTTATTTACTTCATAGTTTAATGGAGCAGTCAGAGTAAGAAGTTCCATGAATTGTTCCACAGTTTCGTTTTCAATGGTTCCTGAAAAGCGGTACTTTTTCAAATCTTCATCCTTAAAAATGATCTTTTTGTTAAATCTGCGTTCGAGCATAGGTATCAGGGTTCCCATTTGTTCGCTTTCAATGATCCATCTTGAATCTTTCCATGATGTATACAATTCGATCTTTATATTATTGATTACCCCGATATTTTCAGCCATAATAGGCGCAGAAAGCTGCCTGACATTTTCTTTCAACAATTCTTCATCGGAGTTAATCTTTAAAGAATCGATCATTTTATCATCCTTAAGGACAATTATCTTTTGATTTTCCTCAAGTATCAGTGGCTTCCAATGTCTACCCTTTTTCAAAACGGTGACATCAATTTTCCCTTCCTCCAGTGTAGCTGCCACTGCCTTTTCATCGGGGTAGGCTTTAACATTGAACTTTGTACCAACAGCTTTTACAATTATTTCAGCCGTTTCCACAATAAACGGGTGTTGTTTGTCTTGCGCAACATCAAAGTATGCTTCGCCTGAAAGATTCAATGATCTGTTTTCACGACCATATTCTTCATTGTAGATCAACTTTGTATCTGCGTTTAGCCATACATTTGATCCGTCAGGCAGTTTAATAAATGTTCTGGCACCAAGCGGTGAATAAATTTCAATGCTTCGCACAGCTTGTTTCAAAGGCTTACTTGAAAAAACATAGGTAAGGGCTGAGCCTGCAGTTAAAAATAGCAACCATGATGCAGCTATTCTCCAGGTCAGCCTATAAGGAGCTTTTGATGGTTTGTTTTCAACAATTGAATCTTTCCTGTTTTTAATGACCATCCATGAAATATTAATATTTTCCTTCACATAACTATTTTTGCCGGAAACTACCCACGCATCTTTCAATTGGTTAAAATAGTCCTGGTTCTCCTGACTTTCTTTAATCCAATTCTGCAATGACAACAGATCTTCTCTTTCAATAGTACCGTCAAAAAAGGAACAGATCAAAAATCCAATATTCTTCATTCTTATATGACTCCTCTCCAATTCTAGGACACTCTTTTTTATGAACCTGATTACTCTTATACAGTATTTTCTGAAAATTTTTTCAATGCTTCAGATATTCTCTGTAAAGCTTTATATATATGAGCCCTGACAGTATTCTGTTTGATATTCAACAGATTGGCTATCTCTTTATTGGTAAACCCATCTAACCTACTCATTGAAAATACCTTACAGCATTGTTCGGGCAGGCCTCGTAGTACCTTTTGGACTATTTCATTGGTATATTCTGCAAACAGATTCTCAAGAACAGACTCATTCAACTCATAGCAATCAGTAATGAAGTGCCAAATATCGTCTGATGCCGGCTGGTTTACTGATTGTTTTAAAGTCCTTTTCTGCTTTAACAAATTAAGTGAATGGTTATGGACAGATCTGAAAAGATACGATTTGATGGACTCATGAATAACGATAGCTGACCGATTCTGCCATATTTTCAAAAACACATCCTGTACCGCTTCTTCAGCTAAACTATAATCAAAAGTTATTGTTCGGGAATAATTCACCAATAATGAAAATGATGATTTATAAAGCTTCTCAAGGGAATCTTCATCATTACTTTTAATTCCTTCCCAATATTTCTCCAACTCAGAAACCATATCATTTGGATATAATTATCGCTTAGCTGATCAGGATATATTCGTTATCCTTATATGAATATGCCGTAAGAAAAAGCACACTTTAGTTATAAATGTAAGAAAATACAAGTTAAAATAAAATGATTTGCAGTTTGTAAGTTATTAAAAATCAACCGCAACCGGTTGCGCGACCGGTTGCGGTTGATAACTTATTAAGGAAACAATCAGGTGGTAGGCTATTCAGCTTATTTCAATGATATTTAACAGCTTAGATAGATAAACAGGCAAATAACAGATTTCTCTGACTTGATCTAAGTTGATTCACCCTTAATTAAGTCTGATTTCAAATAAACAGTCCGGGGTTCAATAGGTGGTAAATTTAAAGAATATCGTTCAATCTGATCAAAGAGTAATTCTGCTGCTTTATTCCCAATCTGAAATCCCATAGGATCAATTGCAGTCAAACTTGGATGATACATTGTCCGGTACTGCTCTTCACAAAACCCTACAACCGCAATGTCTTCAGAAATCCGTTTTCCGCTTTTGTAAATTGCTTTCATAACCCCCGACATGGTAAGATCGCTAATGGCAAATATTCCATCAGGTGATGGATTCAACTTTAACAATCCAGAAGTTTTATGCTCTGCATCTTCGGAAGTTTCGGCATCAATAATTAAGTTGCTATCAATCTGGATGTCATATTCAGCCAAAGCCTTTTTATAGCCCTCCAGCCTGTTTCTGCTGATCAACAGATTCAAATTTCCGGTACAAATTGCAATTCTCTTTTTCCCAATTTGCAATAAATGCCTAACAGCCTTATATGAACCATCAATATCATCAACAAGAATGATATCAGCATTGATTTCATTCACGATCCGGTCAAATAATACTAATGGCAAACCGGCTTCTGTTAAATGAACAAAGTGATCAATTTTTTTTGTAGTACGTGATACAGACGCCAGAATCCCTTCTACATTATTTGAAATCAAGATATTAACATTTTCAACTTCCCGGTCATAGTTCTCATTTGACTGCAGAATCAATAAATTATAACCCTTATTATGAACAATATGCTCAATTCCATTGATGACAGACGGAAAAAAGAAATATGAAATTTCCGGAACAATTAACCCGATGAGCTTACTTTGTCCAAATCGTAAAGAAGCTGCAGTGATGTTTTTTATATAATTTAAATCCTCCGCTACCTTTTTAACCATGGCTATGGTTTCACTGCTGATATCCGGATGATTTTGTAATGCTCTACTGACAGTAGATTTCGATACTCCCAAAAACCTGGCGATATCAATAATTGTAGCAGGTCGTTTCCCCATTTTTTGAAATGTAATTGTTACTGACCCAAAAAAACAAACTTAATAATGCCATTATTTAATAAAAGGTATCACTCAGCAATTGTAATTTGTTTCTTATACGAAGGATTACTTCAAAAGTAGCTATTATTTGATTTTCCAATAACTAAGTTAACAAAACGGATTTAATGACGCTCAAAATACCCGCAAAAATATGATTCAATTCTTAAAACCTTTATTTTGGGGTTGGTTCAGGCTTTAATGCAGGATATGAATGGGTCACACGCATAAAAACATCAAGCCTGTCAACAACCTAAAATGTTAAGTAATGAAGTCAATGGTTGATTCCTGAAAATGGCGTTTTTATTCTTTCTTCAATCCATGTTCTATCAATGATCATATTCCAATGGTCGTGTTGCACTGGAAAACCCGGATATAGGGTTAAGGCTTTCCGGTAGAAAAATAATGCTTCGCTTCTTTGATGCTGAATATCTTTAATATGGCCCATCCATACGTAGGATGCAAAGCTTATGGCAAAAGAACTATCTGTTGCATGGGAGAACGATTTATAAGCCTCATCATGATAACCATTTGTAAAAAGTTTTATACCCAGAGTAAACCATATAGATGCATCAGTCATCTTCCTTTCAACGGCTTTTCGATAACAAGCCATGGTTTTTTCAGGATATTTTGCTTCAAAGAGGATGGCAGATATTTCGTTTGCTAATTCTTTAGCATTGGCATACCTGGCAATCGTTAATGAGTCGGACTTCTGAAGTGTAAAATCAGTGGATTGACCTTTACTTTCCAGCCATGTATCCATAATCGGAAATACGTCATATTTATTATATTGATGGATTTCATTCTCAATTATTCTGAACGTCACATTGCTGAATCCATTATTCTTTAATCCATCGTAAGTTTTCTTTGCTGAAACCATGGGCATGGCCATGTCATCACTACCAATACAAATTAAAACCGGCACATTTGAATATAAAAGATTAGGTATCGGATCATATATGGCCGCCTCCCTGTCAATATAAAAGGATTCCCAGGGGGCAAAACCAAATCCCCAGGGTTTAGAATTTTTGTATTCGTTTTCGAATTTTTCTTCATCCATGGTAAGCAATGCTTTTTGAATTTCGCACAATTGGTTGAATTCAGTCAGAATCTGTTCATCTGTCCAGTTTTTCAACCGGCGTAAAACATCTGTCATATGAAAATCTTCTATGGATGGGTTGCTGCAATTGCATGTCATATCAGCAGAACCCAGCAAAATACAGGCATAAGGCTGTTTTTTTAATAAACCCAGAACCTTTGTAGCTACAACACTACCTTCGCTGTAACCCACTATTACCAATTCTTTTTCATCCTTAAGGAGACCGGTTCTTTTAAGCTCTTCAATGAAAAATCGAATATCGAGCGCCAAATCAGCAAAACAGGGTCGCGGAATTTTCTGCGGATACACAAAACTCCGCTTGGCCATAGTTGCGATGGAATAACCTTTATCCGACATAATGTCGAGAAAGCGGAGATAGAAATCATGCTTCTCTGTGATGATTTTGCCCTGGTCGTTCCAAAAGGCACCGAGATTACCCTTTTCATCATAAGGCGTGCTGCCGTTAATGAAAAGGATCATTTTTTTTGGATAACTGTCTTTGCTTATAACCTGTGCCGGCAGATGAAGATTATCGTATGTTTGAATATTCAATCGTACCAGGCAGTCAGATTTAAGGAGATCCTGACCTGATACCTTATGGGTAATCAAAGTAATGACTAAAAATAGGAGAGTGGATAATTTAAAAATCCGGGGTGTTTTCATGGTGATGTTAATTAAAAAAATGCAATTTCATACCCTTTCGATTTGTAGGGCTTACAAATATCTTTGTGACGATTATTCAGATCAATAAGTTACGATAAAATAAAAGGTTTTCGAATTTTTAGCCTAAAGGCAAAAGTCGGTTCAGACAACGTCTGCCACTAAAGTAGACTGGTGATAATGGGACATTGAAATCACACAATGAAATCAACTAAGCTATGAGTAATCCCCACCGCTAAGCGAAGTTTGCAACCATAGCCGTCAACTTAAGGCCTTGAACCCTTGCTTGTGCCCTTACAGGGCTCATGTAAGAGTTTGAATCATACACAGGGCGATGCCCTGCGCTAGTGCTAAAGCCCTTTCAGGGCACTTATAAAGGTAATATCCTAGCCCTGACAGGGCACCAGCATCAGCACAGGGTAACACCCTGTGTAAATGATAATGCGTTGAATATTAGCCCTGAAGGGGCGTAAGCATTGCTTAAGTTGACGGCGATGGTTTGCAACTTCGCTTCTTTTAAAGTGTAGTCTGCGACTACCATATCACACTGTCCTCCAAGGCAAACCAATATCAGTAACCTCCAAAACACATTCTAATCCGGCATAATATCTGGCACTGGAGTATAAATAATCCTCTGCTTTTTCTACTATGCCGGCTCTTACAGGATTATTATGCAGATAATCCATCTTTTCCTGAATAAATTTCTGTTCGTATAAATATACTGCATGATTTTCATGTGTCCAAACCTGCCAGGTCTTGTTGCGCATATGTTGCATTGCATTATATTGAAATCGATTCAACATCCAATCAGCGCGACTTTCGTTTATGGTTTGAACAGTGTGTATTATTGTTTTGCTTGTATACTTTTTGATATCTCCAATCGTGCCACTTAGCTTACCATTGATGCTTTGCGCGATAATATGAACATGATTGGTCATAATAACAAAGGCATAGATTACCAATCCTTTGTTTTCGATGGAATATTTCAAACTATTAATAATGATATCCCGATAAATCTGCCTTGAAAAAATGTCGATCCAATCGACTATTTGAAAAGTCATGTAATAAATACCTTCCTGATCGCTGATTTGATAACCGGTTGACATAACGCATTGTGTAATTTGATAGTTGAATAAAATTATCAAATATTTAATAATGATCTACAGGTTATGCCATTTGTTGAAAACAGCATTTTGAAATCGTGCGATCCGGCTTTTGCTATCTTAAACTTTTTCTATGGCAGTTACAAACTGCAATTTAAAAACGTCGTAGTTACGCTTCGCTAAACTACGACGAGCTGGGAAAGAATGGTGATCTTTAAAAGCAAAACCCGGAGTGATCCGGGTTTTGTGCTTTTATCTCTTTCGTTTTGGCAATTACAAATTGCCCTTTAAGAACGGCGAAGTTACAAACTGTCGGCGAGCCGCTTCGATTGAAGTCTTCGCTCAGCGAGGGCGGACAACACGATCAATCCTTTTCTTTAATATAAAATTGTTTATAGAAAATATATGGCAAATTATCTATTTTGCTTATCATATAGTCTTGGGTAATATCTTTGTTCTTTTCATATACCCTAATTTTGCCAGTAATAAGATTGATACCTAAGTTATATTGATTCTGACTTATTGTGATATCTAATATATTGGTATTACTTTCATATACTTTGATATTAGAACTATCCACAAAATTATAATTTTCACCTATTTCACCCATGAAAAGCTTTATTTGATGTCCTTTGTTTAAACCTAAATTTGAGATAATTTTAATATTCAGTACCTCTCCGTTTTCAATTGTATCTTTTCCTATGGTTTCAAAGTAATTACAAAAAATCTGGTCCTTAATTTTTTGTCCGTTTATTAATTTGTACATTAATGAGCCAATAGGAACAAAGATAGAGTCATGGTGATTAAAATAGGAATAAGATTCCCCATAAGCGCTATCATTTTTGTCGATATATTTTCCTTTATCAACACGAATAATTGGAGTGTAATGAATAAATAACAAATCCTGTTGATTATTGTCCTTATGATACTTTGTTGTAATGCCGTGTAATTCATTGTTTTTGTAGGTCTTACGCATAACAATATTGCCTTTTTCACTATATACCATCACAATTCCATCAGCTTTGCCTTTTATAAAATTTATGATAGAATGTAAATTGCCGTTGGAATAATAATCTTTTTTTTCACCGCTTAAAAGTCCTTTTTGTTTAGAATATTCCTCTTTTACAATTCCATCTGGATAATAAGAAAAATAATGAAACGTACTTGTATCCTTTTTATCAGGAAATATAAACTTCTCCTTTATATTACCGGTTTTGTCAAAATAAATAATTTTTTCTGTATTATGATTTCTTGAACAACTTACTATTAATATAACCAATAATAAAAATAATATAGTTCTCATATTTATTTACAATTATATTCATTTACAAGAGTAGTATCCCCGTTTCTTACTTCAAGAAATTTGAACTTAGTTAGTTTACGTGTTTTACTGTCTATAAAATCAACTTCTATCCTTATTCCATCCAGAGAATTGACGTAATTAGTATCAGTTATAATCTGGCCTTTTGCATCAGTAATTTCAGTTTCTTGGGCATCTCCATATTTCTTCTTTAATTTTCTCATCATTGAAGCTTTACCAACAAAGACTTCATCTGATTCAACCAAATCACGATTTCCTCCACCTAGTCCATCAGTATAATCTGGTTTCCAAGGCCATTCCGCGATTAATTCTTCAATATCATCTTGTGAAAAATTTCTTAATACCCAATTCTCAAAATTATCTGCTTGCCTTATTTTGCCCTCTGAAAGCCATTTCAAATATTTAGCTTCTCTTTTATAAAATCTTTTACGTCTTCTTAATTCTCTACGTAACTCTGGAGTTTGAACCTTACACTTACTCAAATCACCAGTAATGATAACACCGGGGATCTCAGTAATTTCTTGCTTTTTTTGTTGCTCTGATTTTTCACCATTTGATGTTTCTACTGTATGCGTATAAACTCCATTATTATAAACATCATAGTTCATTCCGTTATAATCAATATTTAAAACAGGATTATTGCCTGTGAAGCAATATGGTGATTGTGAATCATAAATTTCCGCTAACGGGTCTATTGAATGCCACCTCCCAATCTGGGGGTCATAAAATCGGGCCCCGTAATCCAGCCATCCAAAGAACGTACCATTCAGTTTGTCGTCCTGAATTTCTTTACCGTTATAAAGATACTTATTTTCTGAAAAATCGGAAGCAATATTTGTGCTGTATTGCGACATGGCGAGACCAAAAGGATAGTAATCTGTTTTACCGGTTACTTCAATGACATTACCGGGCAGCGTTTTTCCCAAAAACGAAACGCGTGTGTTGCCCAAATGATCCTTCAGGTAATATTCTGAAACAAACACAGGACTGCCCGTAGTGCCGGTATTCACCAACCGGCCTTCTTCTGTTCCAATGTAACTCAACTTGGCATCTTCATAAATGATGTTACCAATGTAATGGGTATATTTCTGCGTGCCATCGTTCTACAAAAGGATGAAAGTGGAGGGAGATAAATATAAGGGGTTTCACCCCTTTTACCCCACTTACTTCTTTGCCATTGCTGCAAAGAAGTAAGCAAGAAAAATCTAGACAAAACGAATCCCCACGCGCTCTGCCGGAAGGCAGGAATTTCAAATAAAGTAGTCGCAGCACCGGACACAAAATATTTTAGTAAGGAACTAATATTTAGTATTGTCCGGTTCTGCTAAAGCCAAGGCCCTTTATTGAAATTCCAAGCTTTCCGCCATTCACAGCCTCGCCTCCACAGCGTTTTGTCAAGGCCAACCCACGGTGCATTGATACATGTCGGCTTATGTCTCAAGGTAGTTGCCGTTGGACACTTCGGTAGAATCAAGAGTTGTGGTTGCTTGTGATACCAGAGATTCTCCAATCAATTCCTTTATAAAATCAATACATGACGGTGAAAAACGTCGACTTATAGCCTGTTTACTGACTTTAACAGAATGATCATCCCATGCTGCATTTGAAACGCGTCGCAAACTTTTAACTTCTGAGTCAATGCTATAAAACGATAAATCAAGAAATAAACCAGGCGTTATCTTTCGTTTTCTGGTCAGAAAGTTTGTTTTGTAGGCAATTTGATCCAGCTTCTCACAATCCAAAATATGCGAAAAACTACTCTTAAAATTACTTATGATGGTTCTATAACCCCCATTAATACTATATAAACATCCTTAAGTTGACGGCTATGGTTGCAAACTTCGCCGAGCCGCACAGATTGAAGTCTACGGCTAGCGGGGGCAGTAAGTACTACCCCCCGATAAACCATTGGCATAATCATAACCATCGGTCGTCATTTGGCTTATCAAAAATAATTAATACTTTATTTGCAAAAGTCTTAGAATGCCGAGCGGGGGGAAAGATACTTGGACCAATAGATGCGAAGCTAATCACCAGTTACATAGATTTCTTTCCCGCATAAATTTTCATTTACTAAATGAAAATGACCATCAATCTTTTTAATAATGGCGAAAGGCATGTATATATTAAATTTTTTAGGCTTAAAATTCCAATAAGGTATTTTAATACTGCAATTTGTTGAATCGTAAAAAGAACCTGCGATTTCTTTAATTGACCCTTTTACTTTAAAGAGATGACCTTTATAGTAAAAACCTCCTATAATATCCTTTAAATGGTCTGTTTTATTTGATGGTTCAGGAAATATCCGATATTGATCAAGCAAACTATCCTTATCAAGATCAACTAAAACCAAAAAAGTGATCAGATTCCTCAATTTAGGAGAGAAATTTCTGCATTCTGATACTATTTGAATTATTGAATCCAATGG
The DNA here is from genome assembly GCA_963733535.1 of uncultured Bacteroidota bacterium. Classification (GTDB taxonomy): domain Bacteria; phylum Bacteroidota; class Bacteroidia; order Bacteroidales; family UBA10428; genus UBA5072. The sequence goes on along the minus strand of CAVTDR010000008.1, from coordinate 189,292 downwards.
TTCATATATCGAACTATCAACAATGGTGAGCATGGGTATATCTATTGATAATTCTTCATTTGATGCAATTGTTTTAGTCTGTTTCAAATTTCCATGATTCATTGCCTCGGAATCAGTATGCTTTAAAGAGACACATGAGATTTGAATAATTAAAATAAATATAAGATACTTTAGTAGTTTCATAATTTTTTATTCTTTCATTTTAAATTCTTTGGTTTTGCCTTCAAAACGAATTTTTATTTTAAATGGTGCTTTATTAACTGTTTGTGCAGCTTTATAAAAATCATAATCTTCCCTTCCTGGTGTAGGTGTATAGGGATGATTATGTGTATGAACGTTTAAATTATATCCTGATTTGAATTTATCAACAAGCAATTCAGTTCCATAACTATCCTTATCATTTTGATGACTTGTGGTAATAAAATTGGATTTATTACCTTCTTTATCTGTCATTTCCATATGAGAGTATTCAACTTTTGTATTGTCAGCAAGAAAGTTAAATATTGCCTCAGTCTGATCTTCATTTGAACTAGTAATTATGGTATTAGTGCGGTTATTTTCGTCTTTTTTTTGTTCTACCTTAATAGAACCTTTATCGAAATTCTCACTTTCATGCTCTTTTGTGGAATCAATCTTTCCGTTCTTTCTTTCCTTTTTACTTACTTTAACAATGACGTCGTCATCACCCCCTTCAATTGGTTCATTTGCAAATTTTCCCTTGTTATCAACTAAAAAGGTATCCAATCCTAATGGATCAATAAAATTTACCGGATTATTATAAACATATGCGTAAGGAGTATAATCATGATGTCCGTTTTCCACCATTGGGTCAATTACATGCCACCTCCCAATCTGCGCATCATAGAACCTAGCGCCGTAATCCTGACAACCTACTTCTAAAAATCAATGGTTTTAAAAACTACCCTGCTTCCAACTGCAAACAGCTTTATTCAAAGAACTTACTTCACCGGAAAGATACTGTTTTTTCTTTTATGTGAGGTTTCAGATAAAAGAAAAAGAGTACTACAAACTATCTACTTCACTTAGCAAATCGGCGTAATCACTTACTTTTTTATGATTAAAATGTACTTCGTCATTTTCATAGTCCAGATCTTTTGCTTCTTTTTGGATACTTTTCCAAGCAGCAGCCTTATCTGCAAAAATTATTGATTCTCCAATGGCTACTTCATTTGGCGCTCCTTTTTTTGTGCTATAACTTGCAATACTTGCTGCCCAACCATCAGGTTTCTTGGTTTTGTATAAATTAACTTGGATTTTCATAACGGGTTTATTATTTAATTAGTTTGAAGTCACTAATATAGTAAAAATTAAGATTATAACTCCCCTCGTAGCCTAAAATGACCAGCTCCGTAGGCCTAACGCATTTTAGTCTACTCCCCACGGCCATCCCTTCTGCCCGGTTTGCCTGTCATGCTTTTTGTGGCCGGACTTCTGGCAGCACATTGCTTTTGTTTTTTCTTTTAATTGACTTTAAGCGGTAAAAGCCAAAAGCAAAGAGCTGCCGCCAGCGCTCAATACAAAAAGACACGCCAGGCAACCCGTGCCCCAAGCTATTTTACATAATGCAAGTTATATAACAGCCTATTTTAGCGGTATTTAGATGTTTTTTCGGCTGTCATATAACTGGCATTATGTACTTCGGGCTTCGCCAAATAGCCCCACGCCGACCCGCTGTTACACCCAGACATTCTGCTCAAAAACCGGCATTCTGAAGGAAAACAGAACAAAAAACCAAAAAAGAAAAGCAAAGATAAGTCGGCGTCCAGGTCTGTCAAGTTCAGGCCCTACGGGTTTTATTAAAAATCTCCACCCTCCTTCGTCGGGTAGTATTTTTAATAAAAAACCTGACATCCCTTCCCACCTTCCTTGTGGTATAGGCTTTCTTTTTTCGGTTTTCTTTTGGGGTAATGTTATGAAGGGTATACTTTACAGGATGGCTTAAACTTTGGCTTAGGCAACAAATGAGCAAGCGGGGTGCAGATGGCCATTTCGTGGGTTGGCCGGGAAGTGTCAAGGTTTCCGGCAAAAAGTTTTTTACCGCTAAAAATTCAAATAAAAGAAAAAAGTTTTTGCCAGGAACCCGATGGGCCCCGACCTTGACTGTGCGCCGGAGGAAGCTATCTTTGACTAAGCCAAAGTTTATGGCTACCGGCATACGGCTTGTGGGTTGGATCTCTCCGGGGCAAAAACAGACCTGCGAAGCAGACCGCTAAAGGGTGGTGGGGTACTGGGCTGAGTGCGTTGGCGTGCGGCTATTTAATATAATAACCCTTATAACGACAGCTTTGGTAGTGTGGTGGCCTGGTGTGGCTGTTTTATAAGGATTATTATGTTTAAATAGCTTAGGGTTGTTTTTTCCTGGCGTGTCTTTTTGTTTTGTGGGTCTGGGCGGCTCTTTGATTTTGGGCTTTTACCATAATAATCAAAACAGCATCAAAAGCCCAAAAGCAATGTGCCGCATGCGGGTTGATACAAAAAGCATGACAGGAAAAACAACAGAAGGGCGGGCGTGGGGAACAGGCAAAATTAGGCTTGGCCGCCGGAGCTGGTTAATTTTGCCTGTGGGGGGTTTATGATCCAGCTGGGATTCGAACCAATGACCCCGGAGGGATTAAAACTTCCGACTCTCAGGATTATTTCAAAGGATGATGCTGGTTTAATGCTTCCTGCAGGTCTTCCAGATTGGTAGCCTGGTAACGTTCTGTCGTGCTTACATAACGGTGACCGGCTTTGTATTGTACCGCTCGTATATCCTCGTTTTTAAGCCAGAAGGTTATTACGCTTTGCCGGATTTGTTTCAGGTCTTTTACCTCCGGATTAATCAGCTTTAAAGCATTGCACAAGTGGTACAGGCTGTTTTTTAAATTGGTACTGCCATTCATGCTGATAAATAGCTGACTTTCGAGTTTTTTCATATCCAGCTTTTCGGCTTTTCTTCCCGGCCAATTCATGGTTTCCGTGATAGCTTTTAATATGGCAGGTCTGGTTTGGGTAAGGTATTCATGCAGCTCTATGATCTGGTGTGGTTCCAGTTTCAGAATCCGGCCATTGCTGTGCTTACTTCCCGGTATTTCTATCTTTCCGGCTTTTAGCTTGATATGCACAGGTTCCAACCTTCTGAGCTCATCAGTAGTCAGACCCTGGTTGATTAAAAAACTCAGGATTACTTTATTGCGGGACGTTCTTAAGTCATACACCTGGTAGCTTTCATAAAGCTTATTCAGATCCTCTTTCTCTAAAAGGTCCTTGGGGATTCCGTGGCGTTTGCTTTTCAGATAAAGCCCCGTGGCCGGGTTTTTAATCGTTCTGTCTGTGCTCTGCAGATAACCGTAATATTTTCGTATAGCTGACAACCTCCGGTTGATCAGCCTGGGATGATCTCCTTCCCTCTGACAAAAGTCGATAAAGCTTAAAAGATCGCTGTATTCAACTTGGTAGACTTTCTGCCCGGTTTTCCACTCCATAAAAAAGGCCAGGTAATTGATAAACTGCCTGATGGTATTTTCTTCATAGCGCTGCTTTTGAAGGTATATTTCAAAATCAGCGAGGATCTCACTGTATTTTCTTTTTAACTGACGGTATTTGCTAACTAATCTCATTGACCAGATGAGTATAAATTTGGGTGGATTCCATGCTGCTATGGCCTAAAATCCGTTTTATTTGAGAGAACTTCATGCCCGATTGCAAAAGATGGGTTGCGATGGAGTGGCGAAGGGTATGCAATCCGGCTTCTTTATCTATTCCAGCTTTTTCTTTGAGCTTTTGAAGCCTTATTGCCATGGATTGGGTTATTAAACGATTACCGGCATAACTTAAAAACAAAGCACTGGTTTGCCTATTTAAAAACATGGGCCTGGCAAAATCAAGATAGTTTTGCAAGTCTTCTTTTACAGCTTCAGTCATGGGAACATACCGTTCCTTATAGTTTTTACCCTTACTGACATACAAAAGGTTTTTATTGAGCAGCACATCACTTACATCCAGGGTTATTCCTTCGTTTCTCCGAAGGCCACAGCCATAGTAAACCGAAAGCATGGCCCTGTCTCTTATTCCCAGGACATCACCCTCACAGGCATTGTATAAAGCTTTGATTTCAGATAGTGTAAAAATGTTTTTTATGTTCCTGTTCCTTCCCGGCAGTTGCACGTCCACTTCAAAGCTTTCCCGGTTGGTTTCCCGTAAATAACGAGCCAGTTTTCGAAGGGCTGTTATATGAGTGCGGAGATAATTACGGCTCAGTTTGCCTTTCCTACAGTTATTTTGGCGCTCTTTCAGGTAGTCAAAGTAGTTTTCAATAATCTGCTTTGTTAAGGAGGATAATTCTGATATTTGCTGCTGTTCCAGCCAGTAAAGGAACTCACGGACTTTACGGGGAGCATATTTTACAGTACTTTGCTCAAAGTTCAAGAGGCGAAGCCACTCTCCAAAGCTTTCTTCAAGGTGGATAAATTCAGGGGTTTTGATGGCAAAGGTTTGCATTTTATAGGGGGTCTTGCTCCTTCAGTGTTATACTTGTTATACTGTTATACTTCGTTATAAATGACTGATAGTTAATTCTATAAAAAGGGTATGCAACCCTGTTATACTTGTGTTATACTTGCCATTTGGTTTTTTTCTTTGACGGATCCGGAAGGCTGCTCTTTTTCCTTTAACCTTCTTAGGATATCATCCAGGATATTCACGCCGCTTTTTAATTTCTCGTACTCGTCCCAAGCCCGGATCTCGTATTCAAAACCGTTTTTACGGTTCCCGCCACTACGCTGGATAAATCCCCTGCTTTCCAGATCCCTCAGGTAACGGTTTATTTTCATGGGATTCATCCTAAAAAATTCCCGGATTCCCTTTGCATAAAAGGCCGGGGCATTTTCTTTTGCCCTCATATTGCTTTTAAGACTCTCAAAAAAGCTTCGCAGATCCCCGCCCAGCTCGTCTGATTTCCTTAAAAGAGTGTCTTTTACAAGCCAATTGGCCATTTCAATGTCTTCCAGGGTGGTTTCAATGTATGGACGCCCTTCCCGGTCGGTTTTCCATTGCCTGGCATGCTGATGGTAAAAGGTGATGATCTCAATTAGTTTCAGATAGTGCATATTGGTACGAAGCTTCTTAAATACGCATTCCGGGATATCCAGCTCCGGAGCATAATGATTTATTACCCTTACCTTATGAAGTAGCCTTTGGGCATTTTTCAAAATCTGCCTGTTCTGATCCTGCTCAATCTCATTGATCAGCCCGGCCTGATGGTTTCGTTGGTAGTTCATCACTTCACGGGCATGACCTGGAGTTTCATCCACATGCAGCAAAAAACTACGGTTGGCATTGTCCTCGTAAATATTGCCCTGTGTTGTGGCCCCACTTACACATATTGGCCCTTCAACCATTAAAACTTTTTGCACGTTGTTTCCCTTGGCGTCTTTATCTGTGGTAAGCTTGGTTATGCTTTGCTTGCTCATAAACTCCCTAAGGGGCAAAAACGCATTGTAAACACCCTCGAGATCTTCAATTAAAAGGACTTTATGCTTCCAAAAGTCTTTGGCCGAGTAATATAGCGTGTTTTCGGTCAGGCTGGTTATTGTCCTTACGCTTTCATCGGGCAGGCATTCGCTGATCTTGGTTTGAAGGTATGTTTTGCCGCTTCCGCTTTTGCCATAGATAATAGCATGCAGGGGTTCATCCAACAGTCGGCTCAAATAAAGAAAAAAAAGTAACAGGCCGTTTTTCTGCTCTCCAACCAGGCCGCTTTTTTCAATGGCTTTCAGGGTGTTTTTTGCCAGTTGACGTGACTTTAAAAAGTTCATGGCCTGTTGTTCTTCGGCCCTGGTCATTTGGTAAACCTTTGGTTTTAATGCTTTCTTTTCTTCTTCCACCTGTTTTAAGCGGTATTCTTCCAGAAGGGTTTGAAGTTTCCGGATCGTGTTCTTTAATAGTGTGGTACCGGCTTCCAGTTCTTCCGAGGCTCCCCGGATGTATCGCTGTAGCTGGCCATTGCTGTATAGGTTTACATCGTCCTGGTAATATTTAAAACCATCGTTTTTAAGCTGAACCAACAGGTTTATCTTAAGCCGGTGGATGTTGTCCTTTTCAATGCCGCCCCATATAGTAAAAAGCAGCTCTCCGTCATGGTAAGTGATCCGGTCGGGGTTGGTGGTGTTTAAGTCGGCAGGTTCATAGGTGGATGGCGATGGGTCTTGAAGGGATTCAGGTGGGTTATCTTCAGATCCGCTGGCTGGATTTTCTTTTTTAATTGAGATTGGTTTACGGTCTTTGATAAGGTGGGCGAAGATTTCAGGATCGTGACCCTGTAAAAGGCTATTGATATCTTCGTCTTTTGGAGTTTCTACAAAAGTTACTTTTACCCCTGGCCGGATCTCCTGGAGCTTTTCGCTTACCCTGCTGATGGCCATTTCTCCGGCATTGTCGCCATCAAAGAACAGGATGACTTCTTCAAGCTCCGGAAGATCCTTAATGGCCTGTTGTATTTCCGCTGTAAAACCATTGGTGCCAAAGAGAGAGATTATGTTGTAATACTCTATTAGCTCTGATTGTTGGAGAAGGGTTTCACAATCGATGATGGCCTCGGTCAGGATTAGTTTCTTTGTTCCAAGATCCGGGTATTTAGGATAAATGCCCTGATGATGGCCGTTTAAATAAAAGTGCCTGTTTTCGGTGCCGTCAATAACAGAACGGCCGTAAAGATCAATAACCTGTCCTTTCTCGTTTTTAGTAAAAAACAGCACGCAGTTTTTAAACTTTGGTGCAAAGGTATCTGGTTTGACTTGCTTTAATATACCCAGCTGCAGAGCGCTTTCCTGTAATTGCCGGTTCCATCCCTTTCCAAGGTCAACCCCGATATAACCTACATTCATTTTATCCGGGTCAAGTTTCCGGCTTTTCAGATACTCTCTGGCTTTTTCTGCCCGTTTAAAAGTAGCCTTGCAGTCCATTGCCACCTTGCCCAGCACGGCCAACCGTGGCAGAATGTCTTTTTCTTCCGTTTGTTCCATTGGCTTTTGGATTATGTTGTAATTCGGATCAACCAGAGTTTTGGCTTTCTCAATGGCTTCATGCTTGCTGAGCTTTTCAAACAATTCAATAAACTGTATGCCATCACCTGTTGCACTACAACCAAAACAATGGAAAGTATTTGTCTTGGTATAGATCTTCAGGCTGGGGCTTTTATCTTCGTGGAAAGGACAAACAAGCATGTCATGTTTGTCGGGCTTCAGGCCGTAATGATGCAGGACTTTTAACAGGCTTAGTCGCTGCTTTATCTCTTGTATTTCCATGGATAAAAATTTTATTGGCTATTTTGACCATTACAAAAATACGGTATAATTTCCTAAATGACCAATATACGATTTCCATTTTTATCAACTATTTGTTAATAATGGTCATTTTGCCTAATTTTGATTCAAAATAATACCTTATGAACGTTGGCGATAACATAAAGAAACTCAGGAAAGAAAAGGGTTTACAGCAAAAGCAGATTGCTATTGAACTTGGCATTGACCAGTCCAATTACAACAAAATGGAGAATGGCAAACGTGAACCCTCACTTGAAGTGCTTAATAAGTTAGCCGGTCTTTTCGATGTTTCGGTAGATGATATTTTAAACCCTGGCAAGGACCTGCCCAAGGAAGTAACCGTTGAAGATAAGACAACTTATGAGCAGGTTCGGCTGATTCAACAGCTGGATGATGAAGACAGACATGTTGTTTTCAAAATGATTGACACCATGCTCACCAAGAAAAAATTCAAAGACTTTTTCCAGAAAAATATCGCTGCTTTATAATTACTTTTGTTTGTATTAAAAATTTTAGGATGAGTGCTGCTATAACAATGGATTTTCCTTACGTTAAGCCGGAAGAATCGAAGAAGATTATAAACTTCACTTTTTATACCATTGGGGTTAAGAAAAATATACCCTGGACTATTCTTTCTGTTATCCTATTTCCTTTTTACTTATGTTTTATTCCTGTTGCCAACGTAATGTTATGGAGATTATATAAAAATCTTCAAAAAGATGTTACCAATTTAAAGCAAAACACTCCCAATTTGTCCTACAAATCAGCCAGAAAAGGTTACGACATGCTTTTCATGCTGACAGAGCTTATGAATAATGCATTAAAGAATATAACTCCGGATTCAGATAGTTTTCTCACAAAAGGTATTTATAGTAAGCTCTGGAAGATTGCCGGTGCTTTCAAAGAGATGCAGGAAAGTATTGCTTCCGTATTGTATGTTAAGGCCGATGCCACGCCTCTTTCAGATAAAGAAAAGGAAGATTTCAAGGTTATGAACGATATCTGGGGAGATGACGACGACCAGGTATATGCCCGCCATACCCACCATCATTTAACCAAAAAGCTTAAGGGGCATGGGGTATGAAGTATGGGATGTAACCAATATCCCTGCTTACCCCAATCAGGAAAATCTCAGGGAAGTAACCGCCCGCCCAGCCATCATCATCGAAGATCTGCAGAATGAAGTATCTGTGTGCTGCCTTACCAAGCAATTGCACCAGGCTGCAAATTACAAATATGCTTTTGTGATCAGGAAGGATTCCGAAGAAGGTCAGCAGATGGGTCTTACCTTTGACTCTCTCATTGTCCTGGATCGGATTTTAACACTCAAAAAGCTACGGTTGACCGGCATAATCGGAACCTGTCCGCAGTCCGTTGTTGAAAGGATTGAAGAGATATTGCAGCAAATGAGAATGAACAAAGATCTTTAATAGCACAAAACCCGGAGTGATCCGGGTTTTGTATTCTTAGGCTTTTGTTATGGCAGTTACAAACTGCAATTCAAAAACGTCGTAGTTACGCTTTGCTAAACTACGAGCTGTTCTGGCTGAAGTCTACGACTAGCGGGGAAGTTAAATACTCCCTTTCTTTAGAACCACCAGTTGTCTTTTCTTAATTGAAATTTAAAAATAAATATGATGATGTAACCCAAGTGTTAATAACCGGAAATAACTCTTCGGAGTTATTCTGGTTATTAACACATTTTCTTTTTTGCCTACTTTTTTCTTTTGTTAACATCTTCAAATTTTGTTAATTACTGTTTATGCAGCTGGCTTAAACAGATCTACTGGGATTCTTCGGCCAATACCCTGATGTGCCTGTCGGTGGTTGTAATAATCAAAGTATTCTTTTAACCCCTGGTACAGTTCATTCCCGTCACTGGCCGGATTTAGATAAACATAATCGTATTTTACAGAACGCCATAATCTTTCAATGAATATATTGTCAAGAGCACGGCCCTTGCCATCCATGCTTATTTTTATTTCGTTTTCTTCCAGATACTTTATCCAAAGCTCGCTGGTAAACTGACTTCCCTGATCAGAGTTTACGATTTCCGGTTTTCCAAATAATGAAATAGCATTTTTAAGCACATTAAGGCTGCATTCTGCATCAAGAGTATTCGATATATTCCAGGATACAACATAACGGCTGTAAAGGTCAATAATGGCTGTCAGGTACATAAATCCCTTTTTCATGGGAATATAGGTTATATCAATTGCCCATACCTGGTTTGGTCGTTCAATGGTAAGTCCTTTCAACAGATACGGTCTAATATATTTTGCCAAGCCCAGTTTGCTCAGGTTCCTCTTGGGATAGATGGCCATTTGTCCCATCTTTCGCATTAACCGGCGTACCCGTTTATGATTGACAATAAAACCAATGGTGAAGAGAAAATCCTGCATCCTGATCACTCCGTCTGTCGGATGCTTCAGATAATGCTCATCCATTTTTCGCATGATATCAAGATTTTCCTGCTTTTCACCTGTGGGTTTATAATATACCGATCCCCTGTTTATTTCCAGAAGTTCACATTGTTGGCGTTTGCTAAGAGGTTCTTTCCCTGAAACGCATTTGATAAGTGTTTTCATAGTCCCAACTTCTTTGAGACTTTTTTTAAAAAATCACGCTCCATCTCCAATTGCCCTATTTTGGAATATAGTCGATCCACATCAACTTGGGCTTGTTTGTCCTGTGATTTTGTCTCAAAGATCTCGGCAGCTCGATCAATAAACTCTTGTTTCCATTTTGAGATCATATTCGGATGAACTTCAAATTTCTTTGATAGTTCTGACAATGAGTCACGCTCCTTGAGCGCTTCGATGGCCACTTGGGCTTTAAATGCCCCTGAAAATTTTCTTCTGCTTGTTTTCATTTCCACTGTAAAGTTAAGTTTGTTTTTTTCAACTTAACCAGTGGTCTAAATTTTGGGGAGTATTATAAAGAGATTCGTTTAGTTCTCATCTTTTATATTTAACAATACTGTTATTCCAGTTTCATCATCCCTGCAGCATCTCATTAAATTCTTTAAAGTTAAAGTATATATCAAAGCTTTTTCATTTTCAAAATTTGTTGAATCAGGAAATCTTCTATTTCCATTAAGGTAATATTTTTCTACAACATCAATACCGTCGTATTTATTTATTAATTCAAAATTAACAATCCAATCTCTTAAATAGCCATACATTGTATCATTAACCGGTATATAACCATATTTATGCAATGTAGTATCTAAATACTTTTTAAACTCATCATCAGATAGTTCTTTGTTAAAAACAAACATTTCTATTAATCCTGCTAATTTTAAAGATGTATAGACGACAGGATAATTGACAGTTTTATATTTAATATTAAAATTTATATAACAATCATCCACATATTCAATATGATTTTGATGTACTTCATTTTTTTCTCTCTTCTTACAAGATAAAACAATAAGCAACAATATCCAGATAATAAATATTAATTCTTTTCGCATTAGTTGTTGTAATTAACGTCCATAATATCCATTAAAGTTATTTATTCTAGGGGGGCCTAAAAGCATAGATGGGATTGCTCTCCCAGCATAGGTAGTACGTTGGGGTGCACCATAAATTGGAGCATATTGCAAACCTAATTGTTTTCTTACGGTATTTTCAACGTTAACTGCCTTAATTTCACTATAGGACACCCCTCGTATTACATCTAATGTTTTGTAAGGATTGTACCCTTTTGAAATATCATAATCATGAGTCATTTCATGGCTTAAACCAATTAACGGAGACCTTCGTTCGCCTTCTGAAGATATTGAATTCATTGGATCAAAATAAGTAAACGAACCATCTTTGGTTTTTTCTGCATAATTACCTATCTCTCCATTATATTTCTTATCAAAGTCGCTAAAAGTATGATTCTTATCTGATGATTCTAATTCATTTATTATATCCGCCATGGGAGTGTTTTTTAAGCCTTCTAATGTACCCATGTAATCACCCATTATTTGGAAGTAAGGGTCCCCCTCTGCATTTCCTTCGTATTCCGATCCATCTTCATTGTACATTTTACCATCTTGATATCTAACTCGGGTTTGCTGTTCATTACCATCAGCATCAGTATATGTATGAGAGAACCAAATGCTATCACCATTTATATCAATAAAGTTTACTGGATTATTTGCAGCATACTGATAAGGAGATAAATCCAAATACTTCTCTGCAAAAGCATCCTGAGTATGAAAGCGACCTATTTGCGGATCATAAAACCGGGCGCCGTAATCCTGACAACCTACTTCTAAAAATCAATGGTTTTAAAAACTACCCTGCTTCCAACTGCAAACAGCTTTATTCAAAGAACTTACTTCACCGGAAAGATACTGTTTTTTCTTTTATGTGAGGTTTCAGATAAAAGAAAAAGAGTACTACAAACTATCTACTTCACTTAGCAAATCGGCGTAATCACTTACTTTTTTATGATTAAAATGTACTTCGTCATTTTCATAGTCCAGATCTTTTGCTTCTTTTTGGATACTTTTCCAAGCAGCAGCCTTATCTGCAAAAATTATTGATTCTCCAATGGCTACTTCATTTGGCGCTCCTTTTTTTGTGCTATAACTTGCAATACTTGCTGCCCAACCATCAGGTTTCTTGGTTTTGTATAAATTAACTTGGATTTTCATAACGGGTTTATTATTTAATTAGTTTGAAGTCACTAATATAGTAAAAATTAAGATTATAACTCCCCTCGTAGCCTAAAATGACCAGCTCCGTAGGCCTAACGCATTTTAGTCTACTCCCCACGGCCATCCCTTCTGCCCGGTTTGCCTGTCATGCTTTTTGTGGCCGGACTTCTGGCAGCACATTGCTTTTGTTTTTTCTTTTAATTGACTTTAAGCGGTAAAAGCCAAAAGCAAAGAGCTGCCGCCAGCGCTCAATACAAAAAGACACGCCAGGCAACCCGTGCCCCAAGCTATTTTACATAATGCAAGTTATATAACAGCCTATTTTAGCGGTATTTAGATGTTTTTTCGGCTGTCATATAACTGGCATTATGTACTTCGGGCTTCGCCAAATAGCCCCACGCCGACCCGCTGTTACACCCAGACATTCTGCTCAAAAACCGGCATTCTGAAGGAAAACAGAACAAAAAACCAAAAAAGAAAAGCAAAGATAAGTCGGCGTCCAGGTCTGTCAAGTTCAGGCCCTACGGGTTTTATTAAAAATCTCCACCCTCCTTCGTCGGGTAGTATTTTTAATAAAAAACCTGACATCCCTTCCCACCTTCCTTGTGGTATAGGCTTTCTTTTTTCGGTTTTCTTTTGGGGTAATGTTATGAAGGGTATACTTTACAGGATGGCTTAAACTTTGGCTTAGGCAACAAATGAGCAAGCGGGGTGCAGATGGCCATTTCGTGGGTTGGCCGGGAAGTGTCAAGGTTTCCGGCAAAAAGTTTTTTACCGCTAAAAATTCAAATAAAAGAAAAAAGTTTTTGCCAGGAACCCGATGGGCCCCGACCTTGACTGTGCGCCGGAGGAAGCTATCTTTGACTAAGCCAAAGTTTATGGCTACCGGCATACGGCTTGTGGGTTGGATCTCTCCGGGGCAAAAACAGACCTGCGAAGCAGACCGCTAAAGGGTGGTGGGGTACTGGGCTGAGTGCGTTGGCGTGCGGCTATTTAATATAATAACCCTTATAACGACAGCTTTGGTAGTGTGGTGGCCTGGTGTGGCTGTTTTATAAGGATTATTATGTTTAAATAGCTTAGGGTTGTTTTTTCCTGGCGTGTCTTTTTGTTTTGTGGGTCTGGGCGGCTCTTTGATTTTGGGCTTTTACCATAATAATCAAAACAGCATCAAAAGCCCAAAAGCAATGTGCCGCATGCGGGTTGATACAAAAAGCATGACAGGAAAAACAACAGAAGGGCGGGCGTGGGGAACAGGCAAAATTAGGCTTGGCCGCCGGAGCTGGTTAATTTTGCCTGTGGGGGGTTTATGATCCAGCTGGGATTCGAACCAATGACCCCGGAGGGATTAAAACTTCCGACTCTCAGGATTATTTCAAAGGATGATGCTGGTTTAATGCTTCCTGCAGGTCTTCCAGATTGGTAGCCTGGTAACGTTCTGTCGTGCTTACATAACGGTGACCGGCTTTGTATTGTACCGCTCGTATATCCTCGTTTTTAAGCCAGAAGGTTATTACGCTTTGCCGGATTTGTTTCAGGTCTTTTACCTCCGGATTAATCAGCTTTAAAGCATTGCACAAGTGGTACAGGCTGTTTTTTAAATTGGTACTGCCATTCATGCTGATAAATAGCTGACTTTCGAGTTTTTTCATATCCAGCTTTTCGGCTTTTCTTCCCGGCCAATTCATGGTTTCCGTGATAGCTTTTAATATGGCAGGTCTGGTTTGGGTAAGGTATTCATGCAGCTCTATGATCTGGTGTGGTTCCAGTTTCAGAATCCGGCCATTGCTGTGCTTACTTCCCGGTATTTCTATCTTTCCGGCTTTTAGCTTGATATGCACAGGTTCCAACCTTCTGAGCTCATCAGTAGTCAGACCCTGGTTGATTAAAAAACTCAGGATTACTTTATTGCGGGACGTTCTTAAGTCATACACCTGGTAGCTTTCATAAAGCTTATTCAGATCCTCTTTCTCTAAAAGGTCCTTGGGGATTCCGTGGCGTTTGCTTTTCAGATAAAGCCCCGTGGCCGGGTTTTTAATCGTTCTGTCTGTGCTCTGCAGATAACCGTAATATTTTCGTATAGCTGACAACCTCCGGTTGATCAGCCTGGGATGATCTCCTTCCCTCTGACAAAAGTCGATAAAGCTTAAAAGATCGCTGTATTCAACTTGGTAGACTTTCTGCCCGGTTTTCCACTCCATAAAAAAGGCCAGGTAATTGATAAACTGCCTGATGGTATTTTCTTCATAGCGCTGCTTTTGAAGGTATATTTCAAAATCAGCGAGGATCTCACTGTATTTTCTTTTTAACTGACGGTATTTGCTAACTAATCTCATTGACCAGATGAGTATAAATTTGGGTGGATTCCATGCTGCTATGGCCTAAAATCCGTTTTATTTGAGAGAACTTCATGCCCGATTGCAAAAGATGGGTTGCGATGGAGTGGCGAAGGGTATGCAATCCGGCTTCTTTATCTATTCCAGCTTTTTCTTTGAGCTTTTGAAGCCTTATTGCCATGGATTGGGTTATTAAACGATTACCGGCATAACTTAAAAACAAAGCACTGGTTTGCCTATTTAAAAACATGGGCCTGGCAAAATCAAGATAGTTTTGCAAGTCTTCTTTTACAGCTTCAGTCATGGGAACATACCGTTCCTTATAGTTTTTACCCTTACTGACATACAAAAGGTTTTTATTGAGCAGCACATCACTTACATCCAGGGTTATTCCTTCGTTTCTCCGAAGGCCACAGCCATAGTAAACCGAAAGCATGGCCCTGTCTCTTATTCCCAGGACATCACCCTCACAGGCATTGTATAAAGCTTTGATTTCAGATAGTGTAAAAATGTTTTTTATGTTCCTGTTCCTTCCCGGCAGTTGCACGTCCACTTCAAAGCTTTCCCGGTTGGTTTCCCGTAAATAACGAGCCAGTTTTCGAAGGGCTGTTATATGAGTGCGGAGATAATTACGGCTCAGTTTGCCTTTCCTACAGTTATTTTGGCGCTCTTTCAGGTAGTCAAAGTAGTTTTCAATAATCTGCTTTGTTAAGGAGGATAATTCTGATATTTGCTGCTGTTCCAGCCAGTAAAGGAACTCACGGACTTTACGGGGAGCATATTTTACAGTACTTTGCTCAAAGTTCAAGAGGCGAAGCCACTCTCCAAAGCTTTCTTCAAGGTGGATAAATTCAGGGGTTTTGATGGCAAAGGTTTGCATTTTATAGGGGGTCTTGCTCCTTCAGTGTTATACTTGTTATACTGTTATACTTCGTTATAAATGACTGATAGTTAATTCTATAAAAAGGGTATGCAACCCTGTTATACTTGTGTTATACTTGCCATTTGGTTTTTTTCTTTGACGGATCCGGAAGGCTGCTCTTTTTCCTTTAACCTTCTTAGGATATCATCCAGGATATTCACGCCGCTTTTTAATTTCTCGTACTCGTCCCAAGCCCGGATCTCGTATTCAAAACCGTTTTTACGGTTCCCGCCACTACGCTGGATAAATCCCCTGCTTTCCAGATCCCTCAGGTAACGGTTTATTTTCATGGGATTCATCCTAAAAAATTCCCGGATTCCCTTTGCATAAAAGGCCGGGGCATTTTCTTTTGCCCTCATATTGCTTTTAAGACTCTCAAAAAAGCTTCGCAGATCCCCGCCCAGCTCGTCTGATTTCCTTAAAAGAGTGTCTTTTACAAGCCAATTGGCCATTTCAATGTCTTCCAGGGTGGTTTCAATGTATGGACGCCCTTCCCGGTCGGTTTTCCATTGCCTGGCATGCTGATGGTAAAAGGTGATGATCTCAATTAGTTTCAGATAGTGCATATTGGTACGAAGCTTCTTAAATACGCATTCCGGGATATCCAGCTCCGGAGCATAATGATTTATTACCCTTACCTTATGAAGTAGCCTTTGGGCATTTTTCAAAATCTGCCTGTTCTGATCCTGCTCAATCTCATTGATCAGCCCGGCCTGATGGTTTCGTTGGTAGTTCATCACTTCACGGGCATGACCTGGAGTTTCATCCACATGCAGCAAAAAACTACGGTTGGCATTGTCCTCGTAAATATTGCCCTGTGTTGTGGCCCCACTTACACATATTGGCCCTTCAACCATTAAAACTTTTTGCACGTTGTTTCCCTTGGCGTCTTTATCTGTGGTAAGCTTGGTTATGCTTTGCTTGCTCATAAACTCCCTAAGGGGCAAAAACGCATTGTAAACACCCTCGAGATCTTCAATTAAAAGGACTTTATGCTTCCAAAAGTCTTTGGCCGAGTAATATAGCGTGTTTTCGGTCAGGCTGGTTATTGTCCTTACGCTTTCATCGGGCAGGCATTCGCTGATCTTGGTTTGAAGGTATGTTTTGCCGCTTCCGCTTTTGCCATAGATAATAGCATGCAGGGGTTCATCCAACAGTCGGCTCAAATAAAGAAAAAAAAGTAACAGGCCGTTTTTCTGCTCTCCAACCAGGCCGCTTTTTTCAATGGCTTTCAGGGTGTTTTTTGCCAGTTGACGTGACTTTAAAAAGTTCATGGCCTGTTGTTCTTCGGCCCTGGTCATTTGGTAAACCTTTGGTTTTAATGCTTTCTTTTCTTCTTCCACCTGTTTTAAGCGGTATTCTTCCAGAAGGGTTTGAAGTTTCCGGATCGTGTTCTTTAATAGTGTGGTACCGGCTTCCAGTTCTTCCGAGGCTCCCCGGATGTATCGCTGTAGCTGGCCATTGCTGTATAGGTTTACATCGTCCTGGTAATATTTAAAACCATCGTTTTTAAGCTGAACCAACAGGTTTATCTTAAGCCGGTGGATGTTGTCCTTTTCAATGCCGCCCCATATAGTAAAAAGCAGCTCTCCGTCATGGTAAGTGATCCGGTCGGGGTTGGTGGTGTTTAAGTCGGCAGGTTCATAGGTGGATGGCGATGGGTCTTGAAGGGATTCAGGTGGGTTATCTTCAGATCCGCTGGCTGGATTTTCTTTTTTAATTGAGATTGGTTTACGGTCTTTGATAAGGTGGGCGAAGATTTCAGGATCGTGACCCTGTAAAAGGCTATTGATATCTTCGTCTTTTGGAGTTTCTACAAAAGTTACTTTTACCCCTGGCCGGATCTCCTGGAGCTTTTCGCTTACCCTGCTGATGGCCATTTCTCCGGCATTGTCGCCATCAAAGAACAGGATGACTTCTTCAAGCTCCGGAAGATCCTTAATGGCCTGTTGTATTTCCGCTGTAAAACCATTGGTGCCAAAGAGAGAGATTATGTTGTAATACTCTATTAGCTCTGATTGTTGGAGAAGGGTTTCACAATCGATGATGGCCTCGGTCAGGATTAGTTTCTTTGTTCCAAGATCCGGGTATTTAGGATAAATGCCCTGATGATGGCCGTTTAAATAAAAGTGCCTGTTTTCGGTGCCGTCAATAACAGAACGGCCGTAAAGATCAATAACCTGTCCTTTCTCGTTTTTAGTAAAAAACAGCACGCAGTTTTTAAACTTTGGTGCAAAGGTATCTGGTTTGACTTGCTTTAATATACCCAGCTGCAGAGCGCTTTCCTGTAATTGCCGGTTCCATCCCTTTCCAAGGTCAACCCCGATATAACCTACATTCATTTTATCCGGGTCAAGTTTCCGGCTTTTCAGATACTCTCTGGCTTTTTCTGCCCGTTTAAAAGTAGCCTTGCAGTCCATTGCCACCTTGCCCAGCACGGCCAACCGTGGCAGAATGTCTTTTTCTTCCGTTTGTTCCATTGGCTTTTGGATTATGTTGTAATTCGGATCAACCAGAGTTTTGGCTTTCTCAATGGCTTCATGCTTGCTGAGCTTTTCAAACAATTCAATAAACTGTATGCCATCACCTGTTGCACTACAACCAAAACAATGGAAAGTATTTGTCTTGGTATAGATCTTCAGGCTGGGGCTTTTATCTTCGTGGAAAGGACAAACAAGCATGTCATGTTTGTCGGGCTTCAGGCCGTAATGATGCAGGACTTTTAACAGGCTTAGTCGCTGCTTTATCTCTTGTATTTCCATGGATAAAAATTTTATTGGCTATTTTGACCATTACAAAAATACGGTATAATTTCCTAAATGACCAATATACGATTTCCATTTTTATCAACTATTTGTTAATAATGGTCATTTTGCCTAATTTTGATTCAAAATAATACCTTATGAACGTTGGCGATAACATAAAGAAACTCAGGAAAGAAAAGGGTTTACAGCAAAAGCAGATTGCTATTGAACTTGGCATTGACCAGTCCAATTACAACAAAATGGAGAATGGCAAACGTGAACCCTCACTTGAAGTGCTTAATAAGTTAGCCGGTCTTTTCGATGTTTCGGTAGATGATATTTTAAACCCTGGCAAGGACCTGCCCAAGGAAGTAACCGTTGAAGATAAGACAACTTATGAGCAGGTTCGGCTGATTCAACAGCTGGATGATGAAGACAGACATGTTGTTTTCAAAATGATTGACACCATGCTCACCAAGAAAAAATTCAAAGACTTTTTCCAGAAAAATATCGCTGCTTTATAATTACTTTTGTTTGTATTAAAAATTTTAGGATGAGTGCTGCTATAACAATGGATTTTCCTTACGTTAAGCCGGAAGAATCGAAGAAGATTATAAACTTCACTTTTTATACCATTGGGGTTAAGAAAAATATACCCTGGACTATTCTTTCTGTTATCCTATTTCCTTTTTACTTATGTTTTATTCCTGTTGCCAACGTAATGTTATGGAGATTATATAAAAATCTTCAAAAAGATGTTACCAATTTAAAGCAAAACACTCCCAATTTGTCCTACAAATCAGCCAGAAAAGGTTACGACATGCTTTTCATGCTGACAGAGCTTATGAATAATGCATTAAAGAATATAACTCCGGATTCAGATAGTTTTCTCACAAAAGGTATTTATAGTAAGCTCTGGAAGATTGCCGGTGCTTTCAAAGAGATGCAGGAAAGTATTGCTTCCGTATTGTATGTTAAGGCCGATGCCACGCCTCTTTCAGATAAAGAAAAGGAAGATTTCAAGGTTATGAACGATATCTGGGGAGATGACGACGACCAGGTATATGCCCGCCATACCCACCATCATTTAACCAAAAAGCTTAAGGGGCATGGGGTATGAAGTATGGGATGTAACCAATATCCCTGCTTACCCCAATCAGGAAAATCTCAGGGAAGTAACCGCCCGCCCAGCCATCATCATCGAAGATCTGCAGAATGAAGTATCTGTGTGCTGCCTTACCAAGCAATTGCACCAGGCTGCAAATTACAAATATGCTTTTGTGATCAGGAAGGATTCCGAAGAAGGTCAGCAGATGGGTCTTACCTTTGACTCTCTCATTGTCCTGGATCGGATTTTAACACTCAAAAAGCTACGGTTGACCGGCATAATCGGAACCTGTCCGCAGTCCGTTGTTGAAAGGATTGAAGAGATATTGCAGCAAATGAGAATGAACAAAGATCTTTAATAGCACAAAACCCGGAGTGATCCGGGTTTTGTATTCTTAGGCTTTTGTTATGGCAGTTACAAACTGCAATTCAAAAACGTCGTAGTTACGCTTTGCTAAACTACGAGCTGTTCTGGCTGAAGTCTACGACTAGCGGGGAAGAGATTCGTTTAGTTCTCATCTTTTATATTTAACAATACTGTTATTCCAGTTTCATCATCCCTGCAGCATCTCATTAAATTCTTTAAAGTTAAAGTATATATCAAAGCTTTTTCATTTTCAAAATTTGTTGAATCAGGAAATCTTCTATTTCCATTAAGGTAATATTTTTCTACAACATCAATACCGTCGTATTTATTTATTAATTCAAAATTAACAATCCAATCTCTTAAATAGCCATACATTGTATCATTAACCGGTATATAACCATATTTATGCAATGTAGTATCTAAATACTTTTTAAACTCATCATCAGATAGTTCTTTGTTAAAAACAAACATTTCTATTAATCCTGCTAATTTTAAAGATGTATAGACGACAGGATAATTGACAGTTTTATATTTAATATTAAAATTTATATAACAATCATCCACATATTCAATATGATTTTGATGTACTTCATTTTTTTCTCTCTTCTTACAAGATAAAACAATAAGCAACAATATCCAGATAATAAATATTAATTCTTTTCGCATTAGTTGTTGTAATTAACGTCCATAATATCCATTAAAGTTATTTATTCTAGGGGGGCCTAAAAGCATAGATGGGATTGCTCTCCCAGCATAGGTAGTACGTTGGGGTGCACCATAAATTGGAGCATATTGCAAACCTAATTGTTTTCTTACGGTATTTTCAACGTTAACTGCCTTAATTTCACTATAGGACACCCCTCGTATTACATCTAATGTTTTGTAAGGATTGTACCCTTTTGAAATATCATAATCATGAGTCATTTCATGGCTTAAACCAATTAACGGAGACCTTCGTTCGCCTTCTGAAGATATTGAATTCATTGGATCAAAATAAGTAAACGAACCATCTTTGGTTTTTTCTGCATAATTACCTATCTCTCCATTATATTTCTTATCAAAGTCGCTAAAAGTATGATTCTTATCTGATGATTCTAATTCATTTATTATATCCGCCATGGGAGTGTTTTTTAAGCCTTCTAATGTACCCATGTAATCACCCATTATTTGGAAGTAAGGGTCCCCCTCTGCATTTCCTTCGTATTCCGATCCATCTTCATTGTACATTTTACCATCTTGATATCTAACTCGGGTTTGCTGTTCATTACCATCAGCATCAGTATATGTATGAGAGAACCAAATGCTATCACCATTTATATCAATAAAGTTTACTGGATTATTTGCAGCATACTGATAAGGAGATAAATCCAAATACTTCTCTGCAAAAGCATCCTGAGTATGAAAGCGACCTATTTGCGGATCATAAAACCGGGCGCCGTAATCTAACACCCTTACGCGGGTTTTTGATTGTTCATGGGATTTCCAGACGCACTTTAAATGCGTTTGTTTTTTATGGCCATATGCAAGTTTTGGACAACCCATTTTTCTTAACTCCCTCTAAAATAATGCTTTTTCTTTTAATTGAACTTTTTTTTATTGTTTTATTCTAATAACCAGTTTTCTCAGATTTCTGATCGTATTTATAGTAAATTCTAATTATATGAAAAATACAATTAAAAACATCATGAGGATTCTGGGGATAAAACACAGAGAAGTTGATACACCCGAAGAGACTAAGAAAAGACTAATCAAAAACATGAAGTATCTAAATCCGGATTTTAAAGAAAAGAAGGATTCGGATAATTAGGCCGGTTCTCCGTGGTTCTATTGTCCTTGCTGGGTTTCAATTAAAAGAAAAAACAGCAGTATTTTCACAAAGAAAAACCGAAAAAAAGAAAGCCATTCTACAAGGCAGGCTGGAAGGGTTGTCAAGGTTTCCGGTAAAAAAGTTTTACCGCTAAAAAATCAAATAAAAGAAAAAGTTTTTTGCCGGAACCCGCAGGGCTTGACCTTTACTGCCCTGGAAGCCGACTTATATTTGCTTTTCTTTTTTTGGTTTAGACCTAAGTATACAGTAAAATATACTAATTAGATCAGACAATCAGCTATTTATGACATACGGTATACATAAAAAAGATACATTTTATCGGCCTTTATTATTACAATAATCAGATAATCATTTAATTAAAATAATGTAAATCATGCCCTGCGTGATTTCATCTTGCTTTACCATTTTTTTATGATACCGGGATGTGTCGGCTGTGTGTGATGGTGTGGGTCGGGGTGCGGCTATTTAACATAATGCTATTATAGGACTGCCGAAAATACTTTCATTTATACCGCTTAAAATAGGCAGTTCCTATAATGCCGCATTATGTTAATATAGCTTTGGGTTGTTTTTTTCTGGCGTGTCTTTTTGTTTGAAGGGTTGGGCGGCTCTTTGGCTTTTTGCTTTTACCGCTAAAAACAATTCAATTAAAAGAAAAAAGACAATGTGCCGCTTGTGGGTTGGCACAAAAAGCATGACAGGAAAAACAACAGAAGGGCTGGCGTGCGGAAGGGCAAAAAAGACAGAGAGAACTTTGCAAAATACCACTTTAATCATTTAAAAATCTATTTTGCAAAGTGGCTGGATTTTTTGACCTGTGGGGCGGGTGGGCTGTGGGATTATCTTACCTGGTTTAATGGATGGTATTTCTCTAATTTGCTTTGCAGGTTGTCCAGGTTGTTTAACTGGTATCGTTCTGTTGAACTCACATATTTGTGTCCGACCATATACTGTACTTGCCGCAAATTGTAGTTTTTAAGCCAGTTTGTTATTACACTTGCCCGGATCTGTTTGGGATTTTGTATCGCCGGGTTTGTTTTCTGTACCGCTTTAAACAGATGTAACAAGCTGTTTTTAATGTTTTCGCTGCCGTTGATACTGATAAATAACTGGTTTTCTAACCGGGTTTTGTTGATCCTTTCGGGTTTCCTGGCTGGTCTTGGTTCTGTGATCCCGTTTAATATCTTTGGTCTGGTTTCGGTTAAGTACTCATGTAGTTCCAGTATCTGAAAGGGTTTTAATTCAAGTTTACGGCTGTTCCTTCTCCGGTTCCCTGGGATGTAAATTTTACCTTCCTTCAATTTCAGGTGACCCGGTTCAAGCTGTTTTAGTTCCTCTGTGGTTACTCCTTGGTAAATCAATAAGCCTAAAATAATTTTGTTCCGTTTGTCCCGGTTGGTCTTGGTTTCAAAGGACTGGTAAAAGTTTTCAAGTGCTGCAAAGTCTATAATTCCGCTTATTGTTTTTTTATGTGTTCCTTTTAAATTCAGGTTGACAGCCGGATTAATGATTTTAGGATTTAACTTTTTTAGATATTCGTAAAAACCCCGGATGCTCCTTAGCTTGCTGTTAATATGTTTCTTGCTGTTCCCTTCCAGCTTGCAGTAATCAATGAAGTTTAATAAATCGTTGTACCTTGTTTCTTCCGGCTGTAGCCGTTCGGATTCAAGCCAGTTTAAAAAATATCCTGTATAATTTGATTTCTGGCGGATGGTGTTTGTATCGTTGCCAAGCTCCTGCAGATAGGTTTTAAAGTCCTTTAGTTTGCTTTCTATCTCTTTGTTAAAGCTGTATTCAGGTCTTTTACTCATTGGCCAGGTGTGTATAAATTTGGGTACTCTCCAGGCTGCTATGCCCTAAGAACTGGCTGACTTCTTCCAATGTCATTCCGCTTTGTAGTAAATGTGTGGCGATAGAGTGGCGCAAAGTATGTAACCCGATTCCTGCCTTGACGGCAGGCAGGCCTTTTTGTATGTTGGCATTAACTACAAGTTTGTGAACCCTTTCTATCAAGGCATTTCCGCACATACGTTTAACCTGCATACTTAAAAACAAAGCTTCGTTTTTCTGTGGCTTAAAACTTTGTAACCGTTCCCGGGATTGATAAATATAGTTTTCCAAATCGCCCTTTACTGCTTCGGTCATTGGTACATATCTTTCTTTGTAGCCTTTTCCAGCCCTTACAAAAAGCAGTTTCTCTTTTAACAGTACGTCTCTTAAATCAAGGTTTGCGCCTTCGCTACGTCTCAGGCCACAACCGTAATAAACGCTTAAAATTGCCCTGTCCCGGATTCCTAAAATATCGTTGTTGCAAGCCTTGTAAAGCGCTTTAATTTCAGCCTGGGTTAGTATGGTTTTATTGGTTTCTTTGTCCTGTTTGGTTTTTATTCCTACTTCAAAAAACGGTTTTTCTGTTTCCTGTAAGTACCTGCTAAAACGCTTTATTGCATTGATGTTGCTGGTTATGTAGTTATTTGAAAGACTGCCATTAAAACGCTTGTTTGTCCTGGATTGTAAATGTTTGTAATATCCGTTTATTGCTTCGCTTTGCACTGCTTCAAGGCTGGATATTTCAGAAGATTTCAGATAAAAGAAAAAATCATTTACATAGCGTACCGATGCATAAACGGTACTTGGTGCATAATCTAAGGTTCTTAGCCATTTTTCAAAGGATTCGGAGAGTATAACGTTTATTTCCATTACGATGGGTTTTTATTGGCATATACTGTGCTTTTTGAAGTATAACAGTTATACTTAACTTTCCTTAATTAACAGGCATTTCAGAAGGTTTAAGTATAACATCGGGCTTTGTTATACTTATGTTATACTTCGCTTTCAGTTGGTTTAATACTTCATCCAAAGCATTGATGTTTGACTGGAGTTGCGAATATTCTTCCCAGTTGGTTATCTCGTATTCAAAACCTGCTTTCTTATTGCCGCCGGTGCGCTTAATAAAATTGCGGTTTTCAAGTTCCCTGGTATACCGGTTTACTGTCATGGGGTTCATTCTTAGCTTTTCTCTTATTTCCTTGCTGTAAAAAACTCCTTTCCCGCTTGCCTTCACATAGTATTTAAGGGTTTCGTAAAAGTTCCTTAAAGTCTGGTTTAGTTCATCAGCTTTGGCCAGTAAAACATCCTTGAGCAGTTTATTTGCCCATTCGATGTCCTCTAAAGTGGTTTCAATATAAAGTTCCCCGGTTGTTTCATCGGTCTTTAATTCCCTTTGGTATTGGTGGTAAAAGGTTATGGTCTCGATGGTGGCCAGGTAATGGGAGTTTGTCCTCAGGGGCTTAAAAACGTATTCAGGAAGCTTTAACAGTTCGGCATAAGGGTTTCTTATGTTTATTGGTTTTAGTACCGTTTGCATATCTTTAAAAAACTCTTTCAGCTCGTTTTCTTCTTTGGTGTTTACTTTACCGGCTGATAGTTTCCGCTGGTATTCCATAATTTGTTCTTTGTGTTCGTGGCTGTTATCAAGGTAAATGAGCAAACTTCTGTTTGAGTTGTCCTCAAAAAGCCTTTCCCTTGTAGTTGTTCCGGCCAGACAAATTGGTCCTTCTACCTGTAAAGTAATGGTCCTTAAATTGCCTTTGCTATCCTTTATAGGAATGGTTTTACTTATTCGCTTCTTGCTCTGTAACTCTCTGAGTGGATATAAAACATCCTGCGCCCCGTCCATATCCTCGATAAGTACCAGCTTATGTTTTAACTCTTTCCTGTCGAAGTAATAAAAGGCGTTTTCGGATAGTATGGTAATTTCAAGTTTATCCTGTTCCGGTATCAGTTCGCTAACTTTCTCCTGAAGGTATGTTTTTCCGGTTCCGGAACTGCCCAGGCTGATAATGTGCAAAGGTTGATCCCGAAGTCTTGAAGTAAATACCAGGTACATTAAAAGCCGGTTGTTTTCTTCGCCTATCATCCCGGTTTTTCCAATGTCGCTGTTTGTCCGCTCCATCAGCTTGGGTGCTTTCAGGTAGTTTATTGCTTTGCGTTGCCTCTGTTCGGTTAACTGTCTTTGCCTGGGTTTTAGTTCCTTTAAACTTTCGATTTTGCTTAACCTGTATTGTTCTATTTGTTCTGTTAGTTCTGCAATGGCACGCTTTAAAACATTGGTTCCGGTTTCTAATTGCTCACAGGCTTTGTTGATGAACTTTTCTAAGTAATCCGAGTGGTAAAGGTCTAAGGTGTGGCGTATCGAGTGCAACGGATCACCTGTGTCGGTTCGGCTTATTTTTACAGTTATCCTTAATCGGTCAAGCTGCTGCAGGTTGATTCCGCCTAGGATAATTATTTGCAGTTCATCGGTGGTGTAGGTTATAAATTCAGGGTTACGGGTATTCAGTTTGCCTGCTGTCATTACTAATTCCGTTATTTTTTCTTTTTTAATTGAAGTTTCTTCAGTTAAAACTTCAGTTAAACCTGCCTGCGCTGCCGCTTCGGCAGGCAGGAGAAAAGACTTTCTTTCATTTAACAGGTGGGTAAAGATTTCCGGTTCATGTCCTTGTAAAAGGCTGTTTATATCTTCGTTTTGCGGGGTTTCTATTGTGGTTAACTTTACTCCTGGCAGTTCGGTTAAAAATTCTTCCTGGTACTTCTTAATGGCATCTGTTCCGGCTTTGTCTCCGTCAAAGAAGAAGATTATTTCTTCAAGCCCTTGCAACTGCTTTATTGCTGCTTTGTGTTCTTCTGTTAGGCCATTTGTGCCATAACAGGATAATATTTCATATTCTGCTGTTATCTCTGGCATTTGCAATAGGGTTGCTGCGTCTATAATGGCTTCGGCTAGTATCAGTTTGGTTGTGTTCGGGTTGGGATAATTTGGATAGAGGCCGTAACGGTCTTTTAAATAGTAGTGCTTGGATTTATCATTATTTGTAATGCTCCGGCCGTAAAGGCTTACGATGTTCCCGGATTTATCTTTTAAAGGGAAGATTATACAGTCTTTTGCAAATGGGGTGTAGGTGGTTCCGATGGCGTTGGGTACACTGCCATTATATGGTATTAATAAACCGGCTTTGATACATGCTGTATGATCGGCTTCCGGGAGCTTGTTATGGTGGTGGAACTGCCCGGAGTTATAGCCGATTTCAAGTTTTGTATAATCCAGATTCCTTTGTTGTAAATATTCCTTTGGTCGTTTGCTGATGGGACTTTGTAAACCATTCCTGAAGCTTTCAAAAATCCGGGTTAGTATTTCTGTATGGTTCTCCTTTGGCTGGTTGTTGGGTTGTTTAGGTTTGTTGTTTATTGGTTGTATTTCTCCTGCCTTCGCTTTCGTTTCGGCAGGCAGGCCGGTTAGTTCTGTTGCTTTTAATAATCCCTTGTGTTTGTTGCCTTCTTTCAGGGTGCAAAATTCTATCTGGTCACCGTTTTTGCCACAGCCAAAGCAGTTAAAAGTATTTGTGTTCGGGTAAATTTTCATGCTGGCCGTGTCATCGGCATGGAAAGGGCATTTTAACATTCCGTTTCTGTCAGGTTTCAGATTGTAGTGCTGCAATACCTGTAATATTGAAAGCCGTTGTTTTATCTCGCTTATTTCCATGATAAAAAAATTTTAAAATTCTCATTAGCTCTTTTTCGGGTCAAAAATACCGAATAAAAGTTAATTGACAATGCTTTTTAAAACTTTTTTATCCCCTAAAAGGTTTATATATTTGCAACATATTGGTAAAACAAGGCTTTATTAACTCTTTTAAGGGCTAAAAACATGGATACATTCGGCAAAAAAATAACTGCTTTACGGAAGGAAAAGAAGATTTCCCAAGGCGAACTGGCAAAGTTGATAAATACTTCTACTTCGGTTATTGGAAGATACGAACGGGATGAGATGACCCCTTCTATTGAGGCTGCAAGGAAAATAGCTAAGATTCTCGGCACTACGGTTGGTTATCTTTTAGACGAGACCGAGCAGGAAAACTTGTTTAAAGACCCCGATATGCTTAAAAGGCTCAATGAAATTGAGAAGATGGACAAAGAGGATAAAAACCACATCCTGTACGCTATTGACGGGCTTATTAAAAGTGTGAAAATTAAAAATATTGCTGCTCTATAAAGCACAAAACCCGCCTCTTGAGCGGGTTTTGTGCTTCTTTTACTGGTAATTACAAACTGACTTTAATTTTTCTTTTCATAATACCAATTATCACCGTATTTTGGAGCGCTCTTGAAAAAATTCGTCCAGTATTTATGATAAATTTTAGTTGCATCTGGACAATAAATCATATAGTCCTCATTCGATATTTTAAATTCAATAAATCTGCCTAAGTGCGGATAGCTGTGAACCTCATAAATCTTTAATCTTTTATACAAGGTCATTAATTCGTTGGTATAATTAACAATAAAATTATAAGCGGTATCTTTATCCTTAATGCCTTTTGTATCAGCATACTTCAGTATATCATCCCAATTCTTTTTTGACAGTTCCTGAACATTATGAAGTTTTTCCCCTATAGGCAAGGTGTAAGTACTGTCTGTTATGGTTTTTATCTGTATAACGGAGACCTTAGGGGTACCATCCTGATTTGTCCCTCTAGGTACAACATAAGTATCATAGAATATTTCAATATTCTCATTTTTTGCTGCTTTATAGAAATCATTGCAAATTGCACACATCTCCTGCTTTTTATTATTTTCCGTTGTACACATTAGAAAAGAAAAGAGGCATACTAAACATATTAAACCTTTTATCATATTAAGGATTATATTGTAGTAATCCGATTTTCGGCTGTGCTCCATTTTGTTGAGTTTTAACATTATGATAATAGCCATTTCTAATTGCTCTTTGATCTGAATTAGCATCTAAAATGTGATACTCCATCCCTGGATTATCAGTTCCACTATTTGCTGCATTATTTCCATGTGCTGCTAACCTTAATGTAGATAAATTAAAACCCAGTCGTCTACCTGCTTGGCCCCACAAAAAGTTCCCAAAGTCCTGATCATTATATGCAACACCTTGATTATCTTTGCCTCTTACAATATGTAACATGCCATAATTTATAATTCCGGTTTCATTTGTACCAAAAAAATCTAAGTTTCCATTACTCCTACCGGAAAGCAAGGATTCATTACCTTGTGGCCGACTTTCCCTTTCTATATAGTTCCATCTATTTTCTCCTGGGTTTGCCGCTCCACTTTCATTCATAGCGTTATCAATTTGTGAATCATTAATTAATGAGACTCGCGTTTGACCACTTTTTATTCCTGATCGATCCGATTCTAAATCATTAAAACCAAATCCAACCCCATCGGATAAAGTAATATTGCCTTTTTTATCTGTTTTAGAATTCTGAAAATATAAACCTGTTACTTCTGAACTACCATTATCTAAATTAAATAAAAATTGACCATTTGCCCCGAAAATATATATCGAGTCACCATTAATATCAATATATCTTATCGGATTATTAGCGCAATATTGATAAGGAGAAAGATTGAGGTATTTTTCAGCGAACGCATCTTGTGTATGAAAACGTCCTATCTGGGGATCATAAAATCTGGCGCCGTAATCCAACCATCCAAAGAACGTACCATTCAGTTTGTCGTCCTGAATCTCTTTACCGTTATAAAGATACTTATTTTCTGAAAAATCGGAAGTAATATTTGTGCTGTATTGCGACATGGCGAGACCAAAAGGATAGTAATCTGTTTTACCGGTTACTTCGATGACATTGCCGGGCAGCGTTTTTCCCAAAAACGAAACGCGTGTGTTGCCTAAATGATCTTTCAGATAATATTCAGAAACAAACGCAGGACTGCCTGTGGTGCCGGTGTTCACCAGCCGGCCCTCTTCGGTGATAATATAACTGAGTTTTCCTTCTTCATAAACAATATTACCCACATACTGAACATACTCCTGTCCGTCCGGCTTCTGCACATGCTTCACAAGCTTGCTTCCCGTTGCACTGTAATGATAAAAAATTTGATTGTCACTTCCGAAATCAACCGATTTAGGAATATTCAGGGTTTTGAAATAATCAATAGTTGTGCTTCTTGAACCATCATGTACCACATTGCCATTTGCATCATAAGCATACGTACCGCTGGTTCCGGGATAATCTTCTACCAAACCGCTACTAAGTCCTGCGTCGGAAATGGATAATATCTGATTGGTATTCGGAATATAGGTATAGTTTAAATTGTCAACCAAATCGTTATTAAATTTTCTGCTCAGACTTTTGATATTCCCGTTTTTGTCGTATTCATTGATGTTCTCATCAAAAAATCCCATCTTCTCATTCAATGCATTTCCCTCTGCATAAGATGAGGTTTTGAGCCGATTGAGTGCATCATAGCTAAACCGATATGCCTTTGTTTGAATGGAACCTTCTCTTGTACTCCATTTTAAGCCCACCAGATTGCCATTGTAATAGCCGGTTGTATTGTCTAGTCCTCCGAGTGCAGCTGTTGTTTCATAGCACAATTGCATCCCAAATAAATCGTTTTCCCCATTTAAAGAAGGGTCGTTGATTTTAGTGAGCCAGCCCCGGATATTATACTGATTGTCGACTTTCTGCAAAAAATTCATTGTCCCTGTCGTATCGCTGGCGTGCAGGTATTTGGTGACCAGTTGCCCGAGTTCATTATAAACCATCGAATTCAAGGTAAATGGCTGCTGATTGTTGACCTTAACAAAGGTGGAAAGCAGTCTTCCTGTATGATCATACCTGAGTTTTCTTTCAAGCGTAGTTTCACAACCGGCTGCATAATGTTTTTGTTTGGATTTTAAAACGGCATAGGTAATCTTTTCATATACATTGGTTATAACATCTTTACCTCCTAAATGATTTTCAGATATGGATCTTAACACCATACCCTTTGCGTCGTAATAAGTCGCTGCAAACAGCATAGTATCCGCGGCTTTATAATTATCTGATGACAATACCTTAGTAAATGTTCCGGTAACCATTCCTACCGGAGTGTCGTCGTATTTGGAGGCAATATTATACCCGGTTTCATCATAATTCGAAGAAGACAATACGCTCTGTAAATTCAGATTTTGAATAAATGAATAGTTATCATAATACGATACAGTGTGAACTTCAGTGGTAAGACCACTGCCTGGAAATGAAGCGTTATTATAGGAAAAATAAACAGAAGTATTTGTGATGGTTTCATTTTGGACAGCCGAATTCTCTATTGTTCTTCTTATGGTTGATGTATCGGCATTGTAATTCTTAATCACCCCGGAAATGACAGGACGGTTTAATTCATCATACTTAATAAAGCTCCATTCATTGGTCTGCAAACTATTTCTTGTACATCTCAAACGATCGCGTTTGTCATATACCATCAATATCTTGCCTCCTCCGGGGATTCTTTTCTCCGTCATGCGCTTTCTTTCATCATATTTATAAAAATAGCACAGATTTATACTATCGGGACCTGAGGCCTGTGGGGGAATCACACAATACAATAAATTGCGGTTGTTATAAATATAAGCAGTACGCAGCCACTGCCCGTTTATCCATGAGGATTTTTGAACAACCTGACCCTGTTTATCCTTGTATTCACGGGTTTTGTTGCCCTCCTCATCGGTTGTTTCATAAATATATAAACTTCCAACACCATAAGGATAGGACTCAATGCCCCCAGTTTCATTTACAATCCAGCCTTGTACCTCTACATCATTGATGAGGTAATCCATCGTAACGGGCTTGTTTTGCCAGGCTGTCCCCGGCGCTGTTTGCGAAAGTACCCTGTTAAGCGGTGAGTTTTCATAAACGATTTCAGAATAAGCCCTTCCATTGGCTTCAATCCCTGCTATGGCGGAAGAACTATAAATAGTGCTGATTGTAGTCTGATCCACATTGGGGCGAAAACTCCCATCACTTTCTGAAGCGGCATAAGGTAGTGGCTTGTATTTTTCTCTTCCCATATTATCATACAATACGGCTTGAATGATATCTTTCCCTAAGGGTGAGGTAGCAACACTTACATTTTGCACAGGCCTTCCCAGTCCATCAAAATATGCAATTTCTGTTATTTGTTTAAAAGATGTGTCACTTGCAGGTTCCGCAGTTTTGGGCTCTCTGTACGTAACCGTTTTCACAAAGTTTTTGCCTGGGGTTGCCGAGGGGGAAACTAAACTTTGAGAACCAACTGTGATATCATGAGTACTACTTGCGGGTTGAGCACTGCCTATATAAGCTTTAAAAGCTGAACCAGCGACAGCCTTAAAACCCGGTAGCATTTTTACGGAAGTAGGCGATGAAACCATAGCATTGCCTCGTATAACTTCCTGTATAACTACGGTTTGAGATTGCAAATAAGCTGTAAAATTAAAGGCTATTATGATTAAAGCAACTAATGCTCTTTTGCAACCGTGAAGATCAGGGGATATTTTAAAAAACAGTTTCGCGATATTCATGAGAAGGGTAATTTGAGTGGTTTACTGTTTTATTATGCAAACTGCTTTTGAACTTTGATTTGAAGCATTTTGTACCTGCAGGTAATATATACCCGAAGGATAATCGGACAAGTTGATTTTCATTTCTGTTCCGGGTTCATAATAGGGTATATACTCCCTTTTTACAGGCCTTCCATCATCTGAGGTGATATCCAGTATCAACTTACAGGGACTGGAAGTATTCATTGACCAGCTCATCCAATCCTGAACAGGATTCGGATAACAACGCAATACTATATTTTCTGGATCTATCCAGTTTGCTTTTGGGTAAAACGTAATCGAGACAGTGTCCCTGGCCATGCATCCAAAGGAATCCCTGGCTGATAGCCAGTAATCATATTTTCCTGCAACTCCGTTTTCAGCTTTCGCCACAAAGGTGGATTTATCCGAAAAATCCTGCCATTCGAAGTATGTATAATTTCCGGGGGCGTTCAAAACAACCGAGGCCTCCAAAGGGATGATCTGATCCTTGCCCAAGGAAAAATTCGAAGACGCAGCTGCCATTAAATTCAATGTATCCGTTAGCAGACAACCCCTTTTGTCGAACATATAAACGGTATAAAGACCCGCTTTAAAGGCAGTATAAAAGCGACCTGGAACCGAATCATTCCATAAAATATTAGAATAACCACTTCCTACACTGAGTTCAACCTGTGATCCGGGACATATATTTTTGTCACCTATTATATCGGCATTGCTCCAATCACAGTTAAAATAGCGGGCGAAAAAGATATCCTGATTTCCTTTTGAAACCATCTTTTCTTCCTCTTTTTCAAAAACCTTATTAAAACCTCCGGCAAAATAAAGGTTCCCGTTTTTATCAAGCATCACTTCTTTACCGAAGTTACTTCCTTCACCAGAAATACAATCGCCCCAAACTATGCTGCCCACAGGAGAAAACTGTAAAGCCACCGCTGAATTTTGAGATTGGGCAGGAATGGAAAGGCTATCCACTTCAAGGGTATCGCCAACAGATCCGGTCAAAATAATTCCACCGAGATTGTCCGTAATTATTCTGTTGGTATGATCATAATACCACGTACCAAAGCTTTTATTCCATATTTTATCGCCAGCGGCACTGTATTTAATAATAAAGCAATCGGTATATCCCTGAGACGTAAGCACATCACTTTCAGCATACATATTCAGATTGTAACTCCCTGCAGCGACTACATTATTTTCGGCATCTGAAGCAAGGGATGCAATATTCAGGTATTCATCGCCATGCATCTCCTTTTTCCACCTGGCTTTTAATTCGCTGTCAAGGGCTAAAATGAAATTATGTGACAATCCGTTGGAAGTGGACAAGAATAAATCGTCCCATTCAAATGATTTTTTGAATGTTCCCGACAGATATAAATTGCCGGATGGAGTAACCGTCATGGAAGAAGGGATATCATCCTCCGGGCTTCCCACAGAAATTATTTTTTCTATTTCACCATTGTTATTCAGTTTTAAAACAAAAATGTCCTTTTTACCCTTACTGGTAATAACAGAATCCTGATATTTCAATGTTCCCGAATAAACTCCTGCTGCATATATGTTTTCATCATCAGCATCTAATAGAAAAAGAGAGGCTTCAGCATCCGGAATCAAATAGGTGATCCATTGGTATTTTCCCTTCACAGTAGTTTTTGCAATGAATAATTTTTGACCGGCTGCAGAATCTGGCTCTTTTCCGGAATCAAAACTTCCTGAAATCATCCCTGCAAGAACAAGGTAGTTGTCGTTTGTTGATATCACGCAATTCAGTTGATCAAAGCCTGTGCTCCCTGTATTTACCAATTCCTTAATATTCCCTTTTTCATTAAAACAGGCAATGAAAATATCCTGGCCTCCTGCAGCTTTGACCTTTAATTGATTGCACGTCAAGGTTCCGGAGAAGTTCCCTGCAACATACAGATTCGATTTATCATCACTTGCAATGCCATTTACCATATCCCAGGAACTGCCCCCCAATTGGTTTATCCAACTCCATACCTTGTGCTGCTGTGCAGATAATGCACTCCCAAATGCTAAAAAAAACAGGGAGAAAAGTATATTTCGATACATGTGTTTCATAATGTGATCTCCCGCTTATTATTTGTATTGGTATTTGAACGTTTTGATGATATTCCCTTCATTGTCACGAATGAGCTTGAGCCGGCCCATATTATCATATTCATAGTAGATGGTAATGTTGTTCGCATTGGTTTCGGAGGTAACCCCTACACCTGGAATATAGGTATAAGTGGAAATCATTACACGGGGACCAAGACTCCCTCTTAGGGTGGTATTGAGTTGCTTAAGGTTGTTTCGTATCGATTCATCACCCATTGATGTATAATTCTGTAAAAGTGCTAAACTGTCTTTCTTGTTTTGGGAGACGGAAGCATAGCTCATATTATCTATTTTTGCTATCGGATAGTTATCTTCATAGCCCCAGATATAGGTGGTGGTATAATCATTTGTCTTTAACGCTTCTTTGATATTCCCGTTATCGTAATAATTTATTTTAATCTGTGATTCATACTGGCCACTTGATGAAAATGTATGATTTACAATGGATGATGGAGTGAAATTTATGCCTTGAAGGACATTTAAAGAGAAAATTTCAGAAGGAAGGAGGGCAGTTCCAACTTGTTTGAACTGATACAAAGTGCCGTCTGTAACCGCATTGTCTCTATAGGTTACAGATTCCACCAATGTAGCAGGCGCTTTTTGTCCAAGTTCATCAATGATATCTGCTTTTTCTTCAAGATCATTTCGATAATCTGTGACACAGGTATCATAATCCGCCTGACAAACTCCCAATTGATATTCAGCGGATTGCCTGCAGGAATCCAAAGCATAGTAACAAGGTCCAAGGTATTGACGAGCGCATATAGAATAGTCAAGAGCTGTTTGTTCCTTTGTCATTGCTACAATTTTTTCTATTGCCTCGTCATGACCATACACAAAGTTATAGATTGAATAAAAATGATTATAATTTTGTTCATATTTCTGTTGATATCTAATTTGATATCTGATATAGCAACTATCATTGACATTCCAGGTTGGCAGGCAATTCCAATAGGATTCATCACATACCTGCAATTGATTTTTATAAGTTGTATTACAGTTACTCAAATAAGTCTCACACTCTGTAAAGGTGTAATCACCTGCATACTTATTTACTGTGATAGATAAAGAACCATCGCTCAATGTTTTTCCGACTGAAGTTGGTTGAATATGCTTCAATCCTGCATAATCGTATGTCGTGGAATTTGTGGCAGAGTGAGACGCATTATTATTGTCAAAGGTAATTTCGTCGATACCTATCAGTGCCTCCCAACGCGAATAAATAGGATAGTAATGAAACCCCCCTCTTCCTAGTGATTCCACGTAATTACTCCCAGTCTGAAAAATACCTTTTACAATTTTCTCTTCCACAAGGCTATAATGGTTTGTGGTCTGTGATACCACCACCCCTGAATGATCATAAAGCTTTTTATAACTCAACTTTCCATCGTATAGTTGCTGCGATGAATTTGGCACTGAAGGCGGCCTGAAAGTCATTTGCATTACTTTGTTTTCCTGATTGATGAAACCATACTCAGTTTTTCCCAATTCGCCATTGGCACCCACTTTTTCCGTGACTTTTGAGTAACCGATATGGCTTCCCTGATTATAACTCAGGCTGTTTCTGGCATTAGATGAGAATAAAAACCTGCTGTATTGATATTCCCCAGTAGCTCCCATTTCGTGATAGTACCTGGCCGGTGCCTTTAATAGTCCGTTCGAATATTCATAGGTCTTAATAATATTATTGTTTGGATTAACGCCATCGTAATGGGTAATTTTTTTAATTCGCAACCCTCCTGTATATTTAGTCATAGGCGGCAATGAACTGATGGGCCTTTTAATTCTGCAAGAAAAACCAAATTCAACTCTTTTACTCTCGTATTTGGAAACACTATTAAGCTGAACTTCCATTCTAACAGGTCCGGTGGAATTGTAAACCATTGGAAGGTTATCATGGCTGCAACTGAAACTATAACAATTGGGATTATCAGAAACGCCATTCTGATCGGGATCATCAAAGTAATATCTATTGTGGTATTGTGTAGTATGACCTCCAAGATCAACACCATCAATGACAATATCAAACCAGTTACTGGAAGTATTGGTTACACATGGAGGAGGATAGGTAGTAACATTCCATGGAATAACAGCCATAACAACCGATGCATCAAATATTTCAATTGCATCCTGAGGAAAAGGGATACTGTCAATATCAATAATGGGTTCTCCATCCGGCCTGCAAAGAATATCGTAACATTTATAATAATCTTCATAAAAGTAAGGGCTGTTGTATTCACCCCCGGCATTCTCGTAAGTGTTGGACTCAAATTCAAAGGAAGTGCTTCCTCCTGTGGGATAGACTATTTTGCTGAGAATACAAGCATTAGCGTAATATGGATCAGCTTTCCTGTCAGCACCAGCTATTTTATGGTAAATTTCGATGCCAAAGTTTTGATCACCCCGCAGATAATATAATTCTCCTTCAAAAGCCGGAATCAGGTGGGAATTGTTTGATCCGTTATAGAATCCCCAATGATCCTGGCTGTATGAATCTTTCCTGGGCAGTAAAATGTTTGAATACTCGAATACATGTTTCTTTTGGTCCCTTTTTCCATTTTTTTCTATTAATGTATCCAATTTTAATCTATGGGTTAAATTGCTCATGTCTAGAAAAGCTGGAGTATAACCCGCCAGGTATCCTTCCCTGAGGTTTGTGGCAATAAAATTGGTTGTTTTAAAAACAAAGGTTTTTATGGGAGTCTTCTTATAATTGTATACCCGGATACTATCCAAAAGATCTGCATCCTTCAGATCCTCTCTGACACTATCGTTGGAATAATAGACAACATATCCTTCATCATAAACTATGCTATCGATGTAAGTCTCTTTATATTTGGAAATTGTAACCGGATGTGGTTCTATGGTATATGCAGTAGTATTTTCCTGTACCCTTGCTGATGCACTATAGGAATACTGGCTGATCCAATCACCTTCTCTGTATGCGATCCGGACATTTTTACCGGGATTTTTTGAGGATATCACTCGTGTCAGATGCCATTCTGCACCTGTCTCCTGATTAAAAACATTGGTAGTAATTGATCTTTTATAAAATTCATATTGAATACCGTCGCTGGTTGTTACCAAAAAACCATTGTTATTTTTTATAACATTCAAATCCTGTTTTTCCAGAAAATATGCCGTTGTATCCTGTCCGAGAACAAACTTCCCCCCGGCCCCGGGCATACTCAGGGAAAAAACATCAGGTTCCCAATCAAAATCTACGTTGCAAAACTGAGAATAATTTTCCAGTTTACCGTCCACCCTGACGATATTGGAATGGCAGTAACTGTAATCACCCAGGTACAATCCGCCCCCACTGCTGAAACCATTCTGACCAGGCAAGGTTTCGCTAATTAAACATGCATAATCATAATCTCCACCTGAACCGCCGCTAATTATATCTAAAATCTTTGGTGCGTTCAGGTAGGAAAGTGCACAGTTGTGCCCAACGCCATATCCGGTAAAATCATCCGTACCTTTGACACTTTGTGAAATAACATAGTCTCCTGACAATGTCCAGCCAAGTCCGACCCAGCTTGCCTCTTCATTCACCCTGAACCCGCCTGCATGATAGCTTAACTCTATTGGAATTGTTATATCTCCGGATGAAATGGTATATAGTGGAATACTGATGCTGGGTATTCCGGTAAAGTTTCCGACCGGATATTCATTGTATTTCGATAGGGATGCAGCATGTGGTGACTGAGGCACGACAGCAGGGACTGATAACTCCTGACTGAAACACCAAAACGATAGCCAAGCAAGTGGGAATAAAATAAGCTTTTTCATGGAAGTGAAAATGAGATCAATTGGATTTACTATTTTTCAGCAATTCAATTTCAGATTGCATGGCTTCGATTTTTTTATTCTGCTCCAGGATATACAATGTCAATTCCTCAACCTTCCTCAGCAGCATATCGTCCATCTTTGCCAGATTCTGACCTTCTTTTGCAAATGTAATTGCAGAGGGAATGTTAGGAAGATGCTTGTTTTTTCTCACATAGATTTCCAGTTCAGTCAGTGGCATTAGAATGTACTCGGGTTCGAAAACATAGTCCGATGTAATACTGGAAACCACTTCCACTTCCTTTGCCAGAATTTTTCCATTCACAGTAAGCAGTGTTGATGTCAAAGGAGCAATGCCTATTCCGACATTTCCGTTGGCATCAACCCGAAGGCCTTCACTTCCTCCATCACTGCTCAGCCAGAAACTTCCAAGTTTGAAATTCTGAGTGGCAGTATGATTGCCCAGGTTGTCGGACCCAGCTGAAACAGGTACAAATGTGGCCGACACCGTTTTATTGGCATTCATCGTTAGCATAGCAGGATTGGTAGTCCCACTTAAACTTTCTCCCCATGCACTTAACTGGTAGCCGGAAGATGGGTTGGCAGTTAAGGTCACTGTAGTTCCTGAAGCATAATTAGGTCCGGCCGGACTTGCAGTAATGGTGCCGTTTGTTGGATTTGTTATTGTAAGACTGTACGTTGTGGCTGTCGTAAATGTAGCAGTAAGTGATTTGTTCACATCCATAGTAATTGAGACCGGGTTGGTAGTGCCGGTTGCCGCTCCGCTCCATCCGGAAAATGCATAACCACTGTTGGTATTAGCTGTAGCAGTAACGCTTGTTCCAGAAGTGTAAGTTCCTCCTGCAGGAGATAACGTTATGCTGCCTCCGGCCGTGGGAGAAATTGAAGTTGATAATGTGTATGTGGTAGTACTAAAAGATGGTGTATTGGCATATAATGAAGAAACATCTGTGCTGGTAAGTGTGCGCTTCCACAGTCCGATATCGTCCAGTTTGCCGTTAAAGGGCAATGAACCGCCTGATTCAGAATGCAGGCCGATTTTCATGTTAGCTGAATAGGTAATGTTAGTGCCAGTAATGCTGGAAAAACTGGTATTACCTACAGAGCTTCCATCAAGATACAAATTGGATGTGCCATCTCTGTCTACAGCAACCACAATGTGATGCCAATTTCCATCAATGACCGTTGTGCTTACATTTGCAGTTGGCTTTAAATCATAATAAGATGAACCATTTCCAATTCGAAACAAAATGCCATTATAGGTTCCTCCGCGAAGAAATAAGGTATAACCCAAAGCGGATCCGGTACTCTGATTGCTGATTATGGTATACAAATTATCAGAAGTGCTTAAGGTAACACCTGCATTTGTCTTTATCCATACAGAAATGGAATAGTCTGATGTACCCATAAGGATATTCGCATTAGAACCTAAATCAATGTTGTTATTGAGTGTCCCGTCAAAATTATAGGCATTTCCAAATTTCCCTGTAATTCCACGAGTGGTGCCGGTTACAGTTCCGTGATAGTTTCCGTTTGCATCCAATGCATTACCTGAAGTCTCATCCAATTTCCAGAAACCAACAATATTATCAAGTAATGCTGCATTTGCAGAAAATGTAAACAAAAGAAAAAATGCCAATGCGAAAATCTTTTTCATAGGTGTTATATTATCAGTTTAGAATAGAAGAATATTCCGGCACAGTTCACATCCGTGAACGCAATCTAAAAAACAATTTAAGCCGCACTATCGTACACGCAAACACCAACTTAACAAAATAATTTCTCGCTAAACTCAAATGAACGATATTTCCTAACATCACTTATCCAATACAATTGTAATTAAAATTTATTGCAGAACAAATTTATAATTATGAAATTTTTTGAAGTGTTGATAACTTTGGAAGAGGTTAAAAAAGTCATTTTTGTTCCTAAAATTGACATCAAATTTGTCTTTCGATATCGGTTAGTGAGACTTTATCTCAAGTATTTAGGATTTTAAGAAAATTCTGGGCAGAGTGGGGAACTGACTGGCTGTAGCAATCGGTTAACGCGCTGATAAACAGCAAATAGGGTGTAATTTTTCGGAATAACATGTTTTGGGTATTAAACATTACTGATTTTAAAGGTATAATTTTTATTAAATTTAAGACTTCACTTTTGACAAAAGGATTTATGAAAATGAGAAAATCATATGCGGTTATCTTGCTGATAACAATATCGTTGCTCTGCGTATTTGCCACTCCGGGTGAGGGAGGGAAAACGGCGGCTGTTTCGGGATCGGATTCCATTCCCCCCGATTTCCCCGAATGGGTGCATCAGGCGGTGTTTTATCAGATTTATCCGCAGACCTACTGCGATACTGACGGAGACGGCATTGGCGACCTCAATGGCATTATACAAAAGCTCGACTATATCAAAAGCCTCGGCATTAATGCGCTGTGGCTCAATCCTTTTTTTGAATCGCCCTTTTGTGATGCCGGATATGACGTGTCGGACTACTACAAAGTGGCTCCGCGCTATGGCACCAACGACGATGCCAAACGCCTGTTTGAAGAGGCACATAAACGCGGCATCCGGGTGATTTTTGATTATGTGATCAGCTACACCTCGGTGGAACACCCCTGGTTTAAAGCATCGGCTCAACAAGAACCGAATAAATATTCAAACTGGTACATCTGGACCGACAATACCTGGAGTAATCCCCCCAGAGCTTATCAAGATGCATTTATTAAAGGCTATGGCAGACGTAACGGACAGTATATGCGCAATTTCTACTGGTGCCAGCCCGCGCTGAACTTTGGCTTTGCCAGTCCCGACGAACCATGGATGCTTCCTTCCACACACCCCGACGTGCTGGCGCTGCGTGAAGAGCTTAAAAATGTACTTCGTTTCTGGATGGACATGGGAGCTGATGGCTTCCGGGCCGACATGGCCGGGGCTCTCGAAAAAAGCGCCCATGTGACCGGCAACAGCCAGTTCTTCAGCGCCCGCGGTGAAGGAACCAAGCAGTTCTGGCGCGAAATCCGCCAGGTGATGAAACAGGAATACCCCGACGGTTTTATGGTGGCGGAATGGTCGTATCCCATGGATGCGCTCGATGGATTGTTCCATGCCGATTTTTTCCACTGGTTCAATGGGTATAACGACCTGTTTCAGAAAGAAAGCTGGCGCATACTCAACGGTGTTTCGGAAGGAAACAGCTATTTCGACCGCGATGGAAAGGGGAACATTTCAAATTTCCTCAGAAGCTACATGCAACAATATTCCGCTACCAAAGACAAGGGTTATATTTGCCTTCCGCTGGGAAACCATGATAATGCACGACTGGGCAATCAACGTACAGATGATGACCTGGAAATCATTTATGCATTCGGACTCACCATGCCCGGCGTTCCGTTTATTTATTATGGGAACGAAATTGGTATGCGACAGTTGGGAGCCGACTGGCCTCAGGTGGAAGGCGCCTATAAACCCCGAAACGGTGCCAGAACACCCATGCAGTGGACGGCTGGTAAAAACCTGGGATTCTCGGATGCCCCTGCAGAAAAGCTTTATCTGCCTGTGGATCCGGAACAAGACGCCCCCAATGTGGAAGCAGAAGAAAGCAATCCAAATTCACTGTTGAACCGTACCCGAAAATTGATTGCGCTACGGCGCAGCGAACCGGCGTTGAATGGGTATGCAGAATTTGTGCCCTTGTTTGCCAAAGAAAATACATATCCCTTTATTTACAGCAGGTCGAACGGTAAGGATGTGATTCTGGTTATTCTTAATCCCTCTGCAAGAGAGGCTGCCGCCACCTTTCCTATGGGCACCTTCCGGAAATTGCAATTGCTGGCGGGGAAGGAAATGAAAATAAAGAAACTGGCGGGGCAGGTTAGTGTAATTGTGCCGGGGACAAGTTATGCCATATATAGGGTGATTCAATAATTCTGTCCATGAAAACCTTTATTGCTCTAAGTATTTCATCTTTTCTATTGTTTTTTTCCCTTATGTCATTTGCACAAACTGAGAATTTTTTATGCCAGGGTCATTACTGGACCGAAGATGAGGCCAACCTGATGATGAAACAGTTTGCGCGGGAATGGCACGATATCGAAACATGGGAAAAACGGGCGGCCATCATCCGTAATGGTATCATTAAAGGGATGCAACTCGATCGTATGCCGGTAATCAAGGGCGATTTTAACCCCATTATCCGCAAAACCCGCAAATTCGAAGGTTATATTGTTGAGAATATTGCCATTGAAAGTTTTCCGGGGTTTTATATTACGGGCAACCTCTACCGTCCACTTTCTGAAGATATCAGACATCCGGCTGTTATTTGTCCACATGGGCATTGGGAAAACGGCCGCATGTCTCCCGATGTACAGTACCGATGTGCATCGTTGGCACGAATGGGTGCAGTGGTTTTTGCGTTTGACATGATTGGTTATGGAGAAGCATTACAAACTTCCCATAAGATGCCCATTGCCCTGCTGTTACAAACCTGGAATGGGAAAAGGGTATTGGAATATCTTTTATCGCGATCTGATGTAGACAGCACCCGGGTGGGCATTACAGGCGCTTCGGGAGGAGGCACACAAACCATAATGCTTACGGCTGTTGATCCACGAATTACTGTTTCAGCCCCTGTGGTTTCTGTTTCTGCTCATTTTTTTGGCGGCTGTGTTTGCGAAAGTGGTATGCCCATTCATAAATCCAAAAACCATCAGACCAATAATGCTGAAATTGCCGCATTGTGCGCACCCAGGCCCATGATCCTTGTTTCGGATGGTGCCGATTGGACGCACAATACGCCCAATATTGAATACCCGTATATTCAGCGGGTGTATGCATTGTATAATGCCGAACATAGAGTTAGCAATGTGCATTTGGCGGGAGAAGTACACGATTATGGAAAATCAAAAAGGGTTGCGGTATATCTTTTTTTTGGGCATCATTTGAAAATGAATTATAAGGTATTAGTGGATGCCCGGGGTGATATCGGTGAAGATTTTGTAACCCTGTTGTCTGTGGATGAATTACGGGTGTTTACAGCTGAAAACCCTATGCCTTCGGATGCATTAATGGGGGATGATACTGTGATGAAGGAATTGGGATTTTAGACTATAAAAAACCCCGCCGGGGCGGGGTTTGCACTAGATTAAACTATCAACAGAAATGTAAGGCATGTTGAATGCCTTAGCAACATTTTCATATACCAATTTCCCCTGGTATACATTGATACCAAGTTTTAATTCCGGCGATTTTTTTGCAGCCTTTTCCAATCCCAATTCAGCAATCAGCAATCCATAGGGAAGGGTAGCACTGGTTAATGCTTTTGTGGAAGTCAACGCCACTGCACCCGGCATGTTGGCCACACCATAATGCACGATGCCATCCACTACATACACGGGATTGTCATGCGTGGTGGGATGTATGGTTTCCACACAACCTCCCTGATCCACAGCCACGTCGACAATCACAGCTCCTTTTTTCATGAGCCGCAAATGTTCGCGTTTTACCAGCGTGGGCGCTTTGGCACCGGGCAAAAGCACAGCCCCTACAATCAGGTCACATTCCCGCAGAATTTTTTCAAGGTTGGCATCGGTACTGTATAAAGCAGTAATCCGCGAGCCAAATATATCATCGAGATAAGCCAGTCGCTTGGCACTGATATCCAGAATAGTAACTTCCGCACCCATTCCGGTTGCAATCTTACATGCATTGGTACCTACCACACCACCACCAATAATACCTACTTTCCCTCTTTCCACACCCGGAACACCACCCAGCAGCACGCCGCGTCCTCCAAAGGTTTTCTCAAGATATTTGGCACCTTCCTGAACAGCAAGTCGACCTGCAATTTCACTCATCGGCTGCAGACACGGCAATTGCCTGTCTTCGGTTTCAATGGTTTCATAGGCAACTCCCCGTATGCCCGCTTTCAGCATGGCTTCGGTGAGTTTTTGATCTGCCGCAAGGTGCAGATACGTATACAAAATCTGATTTTTATGGAAGAGCTCATATTCCTCGGGCAACGGCTCTTTCACCTTAATGATCATCTCGCAGTTGTCAAATATTTTTTTGCGGTCGGGTTCAATCACAGCCCCTGATGCCGTATATTCCTGATCGGTAAATCCGGCGGCCTCACCGGCATCCTGCTGGATCATAACATGATGACCACGGGAAACATACGATTTTACATCCGAAGGAGTCAATCCTACACGATATTCGTGTGTTTTTATTTCTTTAAGGCATCCAATTTTCATAGCATGGAGATTTTTACCATAAGTGAGCACTTTCCAATATCAAAATACGGAAAGCGGAGGCACATAAGCTATGATTTTGGTCATCCCTGGGCTGGTCATTTGTTGATCTGTTGATCTGTTGATTTGTTGATTTGGTGACCTGCCTGCCCGACTTGGACCTGTGCATGGCAAGTAGGTTTGGTGGCGGGGGACATCGCATGTTCAGCGTTAGCTGCATTAAATTGATGTTGCTACCAATTCTCAGGCTAAAGCGGGGCAATTGAAAAGAACAAATTCAAATCCCATGGGCAAAAGCCCAGGGCTATTGAATAGATTCAAATATAAATCCCATGGCAATTGAGAAAATCCAATTTAATTCCCATTTAATATACCGATTTCTATAAAAGAGGCTGTTTCATTTATTCTGTAAATCCGTTGGGTGGCCTTTTGAAAATCGCTTTCCTTAGCATGAAAAATATTGTCCACATAGTGTTGTGGGTTGATGTCCACCAGCGGAAACCAGGTACATTGAATCTGGATCATCAGCTTATGGCCTTTTTTGAAACAATGCAACACATCCTGCAGCTCCAGTTGAATGGTTTCAATTTTACCAGGTGCCATTGGTTCCGGACGCTCGTAGCTGTTTCTGAACCGGCCTCGGATCACTTCGCTGCGCACCATTTGCTGGTATCCGCCCATTCTTTGCCCTTTGCGGGTAAACGGATGATCCGGTGCATCATCCGGATATACATCAATGATTTTTACTACCCAGTCGGCATCCGTACCCGTTGTGGATACAAATAGTTTTGCCATGGAGGGACCTGCCAATACCAGATCGTCCTGCAATACCTCCGTTTCATAAACCAGAACATCAGGGCGGCGGGAAGCAAAGCGCTGATCATCGGTCATGTA
Organism: uncultured Bacteroidota bacterium; assembly: GCA_963733535.1. Lineage (GTDB taxonomy): Bacteria > Bacteroidota > Bacteroidia > Bacteroidales > UBA10428 > UBA5072. The sequence continues at coordinate 144,549 of CAVTDR010000008.1, read as the reverse complement.
TTCCTTTGTCATTCCAAAAACCATTTCTTCGTTATAGGGAACCGGTTTGAACGGGTCGCTGATAAATTCGTCATAGCCGGAATCCGCAGATACGCCCGGTTTCCATTGCAATTGCTGATTTTCACGGAAATATATTTTTTGCCTTTTGGTTTGGGCCGGCGGCCATTGATCGTAATTCCGCCATTCGTTCTTACCGGTCATGAACATATAAGCTTCCGAGAGGTCTTCGTGGCCTTTCTGCTTCAGATAATAATTGAAAAAGGGAAGTTCAATGCTGTCGCGGTAGAACATGGATGCCTTTATGTCAAACGACACATTCCCCAGGGAAGACCCGTCGGTACGGGCCCATCCGCCATGAATCCACGGGCCCACCACAAAACGGTTCACAATTCCGGGATTGTTCTTTTCAATGGCCTGATAGGTTTTAAAGGTACCATACAGATCTTCGGCATCGTACCAGCCACCGGTTACCAGCACAGCAGGCCGGATGTTTTTAAGATGGGGCAGGATGTTGCGTTCCTGCCAGAAAGCGTCATAATTGGGATGTTGTACCAATACATTCCAGAAATGGATGCTGTCGCCAAAATAACGTTCATGCACTTTACCAAGGGGTTCCAGATTGAGGAAAAATGGATAGCCGTCGGGTGGATTGAAAGCAAACGGATCGGTCCATTCCTTACTCAGACCACGCCGTGGCAGGTCCATTACTGCCAGAAAATCGAAGTTGGCTGCCAGGAAAAACGCTCCGTGGTGGTGCATGTCGTCAAAAAACCAGTCGCCAATAGGTGCTTGAGGAGAAACGCATTTCAGTGCCGGATGTGCTTCAATAGCTGCGCAGGAGGCATAAAATCCCGGATAGGAGATGCCCCACATACCCACGTTGCCGTTGTGATTTATCAGATTTTTCAGGAGCCAATCAATGGTATCCCAGGTATCCGAATTTTCATCGGTCTGGGTTTTGTTCTTTTTGACAGGAATATAAGGGGTCATGTGCTGAAAAGTGCCTTCTGACATAAACCGGCCCCGGACATCCTGGAATACGAAGATATAGCCTTCATAAAGAAATGCAGGTGAAAGGCCCCTCCGGAATGAAAATCCCATTTCGTCTCCATAGGGAGCCACATTATAGGGAGTGCGGTTGAGCAGTATCGGATAGGCCACCGAAAGATCTTTTGGGGTATATACGATGGTATGCAGATATACGCCATCGCGCATGGGTATGCGGTATTCGGCTTTGGTGTAATGCTGTGCAAAATAGAGGGAGTCGGGATTTATACGGGCTGATGCGGGGAGTATAAAACCACAGATCAGCAGGATGCAGATAATCGTTTTCATAGGGGTTATTTTGGGAGTCAACAGCCAAAAATAATACAAATCTGTTTTAATGACCTCGTGTTTTAATGACTAAAATTGTTGATTTTCATTTGACAGGTAGTCTGGAGACTACAGTTTACAGAAGCGTAGTTAAAAAACCATAGCCGTCAACTTAAGGCCTTGAACCCTTGCTTGTGCCCTTACAGGGCTCATGTAAGAGTTTGAATCATACACAGGGCGATGCCCTGCGCTAGTGCTAAAGCCCTTTCAGGGCACTTATAAAGGTAATATCCTAGCCCTGACAGGGCACCAGCATCAGCACAGGGTAACACCCTGTGTAAATGATAATGCGTTGAATATTAGCCCTGAAGGGGCGTAAGCATTGCTTAAGTTGACGGCGATGGTTAAAAAACTACGCTTAGCGAATTAGGTAGTTGTGACTATTGTGACTATTGGGACTATTGGGACTGTAAGGACTGCAGGCAGTTTAGCACATCAGCACATTAGCTAATTAGCACACCTGCCTGCCATGCACAGGGCCAAGCCGGGCAGGCTGGTTAGCACATTACTAATACTTCTTCCCCTTATAATACACATTGTGGTTGTTCATGCCTTTGTTTACTAAAACTACACCACGGTATAAGGCAATGTCTTCAGCAAGATCGTACGTCAGCACCCTGGTTTCCCCGTTGCTGAATATTTTCACATGGTTGCTGATATCACGATAGATAAGATTGCTCCATTGTGCATGCCATTTTTCAGGTATATAATTTTCCAGCAGGTACGACCGGTCGTTCACCCATACCCGGAAATACCCTTTTTCACTGTAAATGATCATTTGATCCACCACCTTAAAGAAATCGGGAGCAAACGATGCTATATCTACAACGTTTCCCTGAACAAAAGCTTTAAAATTCCCCATGTGGTCGACATACGCGAGAATTTCATCACCTGCCTGCCATTCTTTCGGCTGGAAGTCTTCGAGATCAAATATTTCACCCTTATAAAATACACGAAGCCTGGAATCGGAGTTGTTTACAAAGCCAACAATGTCCAGTCCCGTTCTATAGCTGCCTCCCATTAGAAACGGCTCAATAGCCCGGTTTTCACCGTTATAGAATATTTTAAATTCACCGGTTGCAGATGAGATATAGGCTACGATATTGTCGCCTGACTGAACCTGCCTTGCGGTGTTTCCGGAAATGCCATCTTCAAGCATATGAATTTTCCTCTTGTAATAAACCGCCAGCAATTGTTGCGATGCGTCATAAAAGGATACCAGACTGTCACCAGCCTGATAATTTACTGCATGGGTGGTGATGGTTTGAATGTCTCCGTTTTCTATAATTTTTACGATTCCTCCGTAGGAATATACAGCAAAATGGTCCAGTGTCACGTACTCTTTGGGTGCATGCATTTCGAGTGTGGTGATGGAGCCGCCGGCATACATCTTAAAATTGTCTTTATTGTCGATATACAGGATGCAGTTTGCCCCTACTTTAAATTCCTTCACGGGCAGATAATCTGCCTGGATTATTTTACCCTGATCGAAAATCTGAAACCGCCCTTGATTGTCGTGAAATGCAGCCAGATGCTGGGCAATAGAAGGGAGGCAAAAGAAGCCTGCTGCAAAAAGAAGTGCAGGTCTATTCCATGATAAAAAAACCGATTTCTTCAAGCGAAGTAATGATGTCATAATCTTTTAAATAAATACCCGGAGGAACATCCAGTGATACAGAAGTAAAGTTAAGAATTCCTTTTATTCCTGTCTGCATTAACAGTTGGGTAGTATGAGAAGCCGCATCGGGGGGTACTGTTAGAATGGCAATCCGGATCTGTTCCTGCTGAATAACCGACTGCATTTTTGTGATATCGTAGCAGGGCACGCCGGCGATTTTGGTGTTCACTTTATGGGCATCGATATCAAATGCTGCCGCAACATTCATACGGGTATTGGCTTTTTGAACAAAGCCGAGAACAGCTTTTCCCAGGTTTCCAATTCCTATCAGCGCAACTTTATGGCAATCCTGGTTGTCGATGGTATTGCCAATAACCGATAAAAGCAATTGGATGGGATAGCCTTTCCGGCGGTTGCCATTGATTCCGATCAGCATCAGATCACGACGTACCTGTTCGGGGGTAAGATTTAACAAAGCTGCCAGCTTATGGGAATGAATATATGCTTCTTCCAGATTTTTGTATTTATCCAGAACACGCCGGTATTTACTCAATCGTTCAACGGTTCGGGGAGGGAGTTTGGCATTCATTACCGCCGGTGTTAAATTTCACGTTAATTTATTATTTATTTCTTACTTTTAATAGGGTTGCCCGAAATATTGTTATTTATTTCACATTGACAGGAAAATCAACACATATGCATGCTTCCCGGATTCAGATAACGGGATTGGTTCAGGGAGTTGGATTCCGGCCTTTTATCTACCGACTGGCCATCCAGTACCAGTTACGTGGATGGGTAAACAATGATACCCATGGTGTAACCATTGTTGTGGAGGGAACGGCACCTGCAATTTCCCTTTTTCTGAACGATATTAAACCAAAAGCTCCCGTTATCTCAAAGATCCATGGTATAACTGTTGAGGAGGTTGCCCCGGAAGGTTTTATCACTTTTGAGATCCGGAGCAGTCAGGATATTTCCACAGACACTTCAGAAATCAGTCCGGATATTGCAGTTTGTAACGAATGCCTAAACGATCTGCATCACCAGGAGCGACGAAAACTATATCCATTTGTAAATTGTACCCATTGCGGACCGCGGTATTCCATTATCAACGATTTTCCTTACGATCGCGCGAAAACGACTATGGATTCCTTTGTCATGTGTGCCGAATGCCAAACGGAATATGCAGATATGGCAGACCGGCGTTTTCATGCCCAACCCCTGGCATGCAACAACTGCGGTCCGGTTTATACACTCCATACAGAAAGAGAAATTACCAACGGCTTTTCTGAAATCATCCGGAAGACGGCAGGATTGATTGAAGAAGGGAAGCTTGTGGTATTAAAGGGAATGGGTGGATTTCACCTGATGTGCGATGCGTTGAATGAAGCTGCCATAAGTCGACTCCGAAATCTCAAAATGCGCGAAGGGAAGCCATTTGCGGTCATGTTTAAGGATATCCATTCCCTGAAATCGTTTGCACACCTTTCCAAGGAAGAGGAGGATTCGATTGGTTCATGGAAACGACCCATTGTGATTGTCGAATTATTCAAGCCGCTGGCATCGGGGATTTCGTTGCATCTGAATACGGTGGGGGCATTCCTTCCTTACATGCCATTCCATTATGTGTTGTTCGATGCCTTAAGCACTCCCTGTCTGGTGCTTACCAGTGGCAATCTGGCGGATGAACCTATTTTGATTGATAATGAAGCAGCGCTGAAAACGTTTTCAGATAAGGCAGATGCCGTTATTACCTACAACCGCGAAATTTTCAACCGCACCGATGATTCAGTGGTACGAATTATGAACCATCAGGAGCGCATTATGCGCCGATCACGGGGTTATGTTCCAATGCCCATTCAGCTGCCCTTTGATGTGGATGGCATATTTGCTGCAGGGGCAGAGCTTTCCAATTGTTTTTGTCTGGGTAAAGGAAACAGGGCCTATGTAAGTCCGCATAACGGCGATTTAAAAAACCACGAAACTTTTACATTTTACCGCGATACAGTGTCGCGCTTTACCGGTATTTTCAGAACAACACCGGCTGTTGCAGCTATGGATATGCATCCCGATTATATATCCACACGCTATGCACAATCCATGGGACTTGAAACCACTGCCGTACAGCACCATCATGCACATATTGCTTCGTGCATGGCCGAAAACGGAATTACAACACCGGTAATCGGTGTGGCATTCGACGGTTCGGGATATGGTACCGATGGGTGCATATGGGGAAGTGAGTTTATGGTATGCGATTTCAAGGGTTTTCAGAGAAAGTCGCACTTTTCCTACATGCCTTTGCCGGGAGGTGATTCTGCCGCAGAAGAACCCTGGCGGATGGGACTTGCATTATTGTATCAGGTTTACGGGGACATGTTGCCGGAAATAGCATGGGCAGAGGTGGATTCCAAAAAAGTGCGACAGGTGATGGAACAGATTCGTAAAAACATTCATTGTCCGCTTTCTTCGGGAGCCGGACGCTTATTCGACGGGGTTGCAGCGATTACGGGAATATGTACCCATGCGTTATTCCATGCCGAAGCGCCCATGCGGCTTGAATCGGTGATTACACCCGGTATCCGGTCGTTTTATGATGTGGAAATTACCGATACCATTTCTTTCATTCCTGCCATCCGGCAGATCTATCAGGACGTGTTGAACCATACAGCACCCGGAATTATTTCGGCCCAATTCCATAATACCATTATTGAGGCATCCATGCGTGTTATCCGCAAAATCGCTGTTGAGACAGGCATCCGGCAGGTGGCTCTTTCGGGTGGTACGTTTCAGAATAAATACCTGACGGAGATGTTGGAAAACAGGCTGGAAGATGAAAAATTTACGGTTTTCAAACATACCTTGGTGCCCTGCAATGACGGGGGAGTAGCGCTAGGGCAGTTGGCTGTTGCTGCTTTTCGGAGGAACAGATAGTCAGTCTTTTTTCTTCGCCACGCAGTGGCAGCTTATTTCAGCCCAATGGCAACGCCTTGGGTAGTGCATATACGATACAAATGCGTCCTGAAAGGACAGCTTAATCTGTCCTTACAGGACGCTGGTTCTGTGATGTGTCAAATACCCGAGGCGTTGCCATCGGGCTGAAATCAATAAGGCTTTCAGCCTATCAAAAATAACTTGCAGATAAAGAAAATTTTCTTCATAATCCATTTACAACCCGCGTTCAGCTGATGCTTTACCAGGCACAGCGTCATCCGAACGTGAGCAGCCAGGATATTCATCTTGTCCGATACGATAAAATAAATTTTACCGAATCATGGTTTTATTTGAATACATGGAATCTTTTTTACTATATTAACAGGGGTTTCGACTGTTGCGTCACCCACATGAACCATTAAGAATATGTGTTTGAGTATTCCCGCAAAAATTCTGTCTGTAAACGGACTTATGGCAAAGGCTTCCGTTGGCGGAGCGGTTGTTGAAACCAGCCTGCATCTGGTGGAAGATGTTCACCCCGGAGATTATGTGCTGATTCATACCGGCTTTGCCCTGCAGAAAATCAGCGAGGCAGAAGCGCTGGAAACCATCAGGCTCATTGAAGAAATGCAATCGGGTACCTAGCCAATGAAATACATGGATGAGTTCAGGAGTAAAATCCTGGTAAACAAGCTTATTTCAGCTATTGCAGAAAAATCACACAAAAACATCCGGCTCATGGAAGTTTGTGGCGGCCATACCATGGCCATCCGCAGATATGGTATTCAGCATATGTTGCCCCCGCAGATTGAATTGCTGTCGGGCCCCGGTTGTCCGGTTTGCGTAACTTCAAGAACAGCAATCGACCGGATCATTGCTCTGGCCAGGATACCGGGAAATATTATTGCTACCTACGGCGATCTCATTCGTGTTCCGGGTTCGGTTTCTGATTTAAACCGCGAGCGTGCAGCGGGTGCGGATATCCGCATTGTGTATTCCACGCTCGACGCATTGGAAATTGCAAAAAATCATCCGGACCGGCTCGTGATTTTTCCTGGAATTGGTTTTGAAACCACCACACCCTCCACCGCCGTGGCTATTCTGGAGGCTGAAGCCCGGGGGATTGATAATTTTCAGGTATTATCCATGCATAAGGTGATGCCCCCGGCTATGGGCGCATTGATTGAACAAGGTATTCGTATTGATGGATTTATCGGACCCGGTCATGTTTCTACCATTGCCGGATCGGGAATGTATCAACCGCTACTTGAGAAATACGGGATATCTGTTGTGATTTCGGGATTCGAGCCGGTCGACCTTCTGCAATCGATTCTGATGCTGGTTGAAATGATTGAAGAAAGCAGGAAGGGTATTGAAATTCAGTATACCCGTGTTGTCACAGAAACCGGGAATCTGAAAGCCCGGTCGATGGTTGAAAAGGTGTTTATGCCATGCGATGACGAATGGCGTGGTCTGGGAATTATTCCCGGCAGTGGATTGGCAATCCGACCTGAATATGCCCGCTTTGATGTACTAAACAGGTTTGCCCTTGATGTCCCACCTGCACCTGAGCCTCCGGGCTGTATATGCGGATCTGTATTACGGGGGATCCGGAAACCTTCGGATTGTAAATTGTTTTCAAAGGTATGCACACCTGCCAATCCCATTGGTGCCTGCATGGTTTCGGGTGAAGGAGCCTGCCAGGCGTATTGTAATTTCAGATGAAGGGTTCGGGTAACGTTTGATTTTAATATATTTGCCCCTTCAAAAACCTCTCTTTTTCATGAGCCTTAAAAAGCGTATTTTCCTGTCGGTTCTCACCGGAATCTTGCTTACTCCTGCCTGGTATGAGTGGGGTAACGGAATGATTCTTATGATTGCCCTGATTCCCTTATTGTTTCTGGAAGATTACTTCGATAAAAATAAGGCCATGTACCCTTCGGGTACTTTTTTCCGCTATGCTGCATTGTCGTTTCTTGTTTGGAATACTGCCGCAACATGGTGGATTGTGAATGCAACCATAGTTGGTGTTTTTGCCGCTGTTTTCATCAATACCCTCATGTGGTCACTGGTAATGTGGCTGTTCCATATTGTGAAACGCAGAATGGGTGCTCACATGGGCTATTTCAGTCTCATTTTATTCTGGATTACCTGGGAATATTTTTACCACAACAGCGAGATATCCTGGCCCTGGCTAACACTGGGAAACGGATTTGCCTATAATATTCGCCTTATACAGTGGTATGAATATACGGGTGTGCTCGGAGGTTCTTTATGGGTACTCATGGTGAATGTGATTTTATATAACCTGTTGCAGGGATTTTTACAGCAATTACCCAAGCGAATACTAATAGCGCGCACAGTTGTTGTTGTTGCAATTATTGCAGGTCCCGTTGGTATTTCCCTTTGCCGGTTTTATACCTATGAAGAAAAGCCCAATCCCAAAAATATTGTTGTGATTCAGCCCAATATTGACCCCTATCAGAAATTTGTTTCCATCCCAAGCATTCTGCAAACGCGGACACAACTTACGGAAGCAATGAATGTGGCTGATTCTGCAGTCGATTATTTTATAGCTCCTGAAACATCCATTAACAATAGCATATGGATTGGCCGTTTTAATGAGGTGGAGGATATTCAGATGATCCGTAGTTTTTTACGTGCTTACCCGGGTGCATCTTATATTCCCGGTATTCAATGTTATAAGTTATTCGAACCCGGAGAACCCCTCACTGAGAATGCCCGTGATTTACCCGGAACATCTTTGAAATATGCTGCTTACAATGCTGCCGTACAAATTGACACCTCTCCGGCTGTACCTTTTTATTTTAAATCCAAACTTGTGGTAGGTGTAGAAACCATGCCTTATGCCAAATATCTGGGCTTTCTGGAGGGATTTGCCGTGAAGCTGGGCGGTACCCTCAGGGGATGGGGTTCACAGGAGACCCGGGGCGTATTTTTTTCAGCCAAAGATTCCACCGGTGTGAGTCCGATTATTTGCTATGAGTCGGTTTACGGAGAATTTGTTACCGGCTATGTAAAGAATGGGGCTCAGTTGCTGTTTGTAGTTACCAATGATGGCTGGTGGGGTGACACGCCCGGATATCATCAGCATAATTCACTTTCGTCGCTCAGGGCGATTGAAACACGCCGAAGCATTGCCCGATCGGCAAATACCGGTATATCATGCCTCATTAATCAGAAAGGGGAGGTAATACAGCGCCTCGGTTGGTGGAAGCACGGAGTGATTAAAGGAACCATCAACGCAAATGATGTGCTCACCTTTTATGTAAAAAACGGTGATTATATCGGTAGGAGTGCAGCGTTTTTTTCATTGCTGATTCTGTTGATTTTTGGAGCGAACATCATGATGAAACGAACAGTTCGCAAAGGTTGAAGCTAAGATTCCGTGCCTTCTTCCTTATCCTGTTCCATTTCTTTCAGCACTTTTTCCACTTCACGCGAAGTATTAAAAAGCTTGCTTTTGCATAGGCTGAGCAGTTCTGATGCCTGCCTTGTTTTTTCTGCAAGTTCATCTACATCCAGTTCCCCGGTTTCAATTTGCTGCAAAATTTCATCAATGGATGCAATGGCTTCAGAATACGAAGGTATTTTTTTTGACATAGGTTAAATTTTATAAGGTTCGGCTTTTGATGGTGCCTTCTGATAGTTTGGTTTCAATTTCATCATCTGTTTTCAGCATGGCAGCATTTTTAACAACTTTTCCCTGATAATAGGTGATTGAATATCCTCTTTTGAGGATGTGGAAAGGATCGAGATACTGCTTTTTTTTATCCAGCATTTCCAGTTTATGGGTAGCATTTTTCAGGTAATGGCTGATGAGATTTCCCATTTTGTTACTGATAGATAGCAATGCATTGGATTCTGACTGGAGCAGCCTGCCGGTCATGGATTTCATTTTCATCCCCTTCAACACAAGCTGATTCCTGTTTTGCTCCAGGCGACGGGTTACGGCGGGTTTTAAAAGCATAACAGCACGATTCAACCTGTCTTTTTCAGCCTGTACCCGCTCCTTCACGAGGTTATATAAATTCATGGAACGGCTTCCTATTTCTTCATCGGCTTCACTAAAACATCCGATGAGAAATTCGGCTACTGCAGTGGGCGTTTTCAGTCTTTTATGGGCAACCATATCGGCAATGGTATCGTCCTGTTCATGTCCGATTCCTGTGAGCACGGGTAAGGGGAACTGGCAGATGTTTAAATTAAGCCAGTAACTGTTAAAACTATTCAGATCGGTTTGCGAACCGCCTCCTCGAATGATGACCACCACATCAAATAGTTCTTCCAAAGCATATATTTCATCGAGGGCACGAATGACAGATTGTTCTGTTTCCTGACCCTGCATTACCGTCTGAAAAAGGCGGACATCGAAATAATAACCATACGGGTTGCGGGTAAGCTGATTGATAAAATCGCCATAACCGGCGGCCGTTTTGGAAGAAATTACGGCTATTTTTTGGGGGATATCCGGGAAGGTCAAATTCCGGTTCATATCATAGACCCCTTCTGCTTTCAGGCGACGGACAATTTCCAGTTTTTGCCGGGCCAGATCGCCGATGGTAAATGAGGGTTCTATATCGGTGATGTTTAAGGAAAAGCCATATAATTCATGAAATTCAGCCGAAACCTTCACCATAATTTTAATACCTGCAGCCAGTTGGGTTTGGGTAGTGGTTTCAAAATAGGGCTGTATCATTCTGAAGGCTGAAGACCAGATGGTTGCCCGTGCCTTGGCCTTAATCGATTCACCGGATTCTTCTTTTTCTATCAGTTCCAGATAACAATGTCCACTGTAGTTTACCTTGATTTCACTAATTTCACCAGTAATCCACCACGAATGTGGCAGATAAGTTTTCATGGCCACCTTAATCTGTCCCAGAGCTTCATACAGGGAAACTGCTTTTTTTTCCATACTTACAGTTTTACCATTTTGAGGTTGTATGAAAAGTCGCCTGATTGTATGTGCAACAGATACACCCCTTTATTGAGTCCGTTTAACCCATTCTCAATCGACAGGTATTTTCCGTTATACGACCATTCTCTGAGTAATTCTTTACCGCTGAGATCAAATAGTTGAACCGATAAAACATCCTTTACCGGTGATTCGAAGTATACATACAACTGATTCCGGAAAGGATTCGGGAAAGCCTGTACAGAGTGGATACCCGGGTTTTTTTCCCATTGGATATTCATATGGGCAAGGTTGAAATCTGGAATTCCATATCCATAGGAATCATCCGGATTGGAATATTGATCTGCACTCCGGATTATGGCATTGCGTAAATCCATGGCGCTGATGCCGGGATTCGCCTGCAACAGGCAGGCAGATAACCCTGCAATGATAGGAGCTGCAAAAGAAGTTCCATTGCCCGTAGTGACGCCACCGTAACTGCCGGCAACATAATTATCCGCACCCATCGCCGCTACTTCGGGTTTAACATCCTGATCTGAAGTCGGACCCCGGCTGCTGAAATTCGTAATGGTTTTGGAAAAATCTACGGCACCTACTGAAATGACACTGTCTGCATCTGCCGGGGCAGAAATATAGTGCCAGGGTTTCATTCCTTCATTACCGGCACTCACTACAACCAGAATACCTTTGGCGGCTGCAATATCAGCAGCCTGGGAAATACGGGTGGAATTGCCGTCCATATCCGCATAGGAATGGTCCTGCGAGGGATCATCAAAGTTATTATACCCCAAAGAGGTGCTGATAATATCCGCTCCGGCACTATCAGCAAACTCAGCAGCAGCTATCCAGTTGTCTTCTTCAATAATGTATTCCGTTGACACATCTTCGGCCCGCAGAAGCCAGAATGAGGCGTCGGGTGCTGTTCCGGTTAACTGACCGGGGAGTGATCCTCCTATCAGGGACAATACAGCCATACCGTGACTGGATTCCCTGAACACATCGTTGCCCGGGTCCACATAATCGCGATAGCCCAATATCTGACCATTTTCCCAAAGATGTTCAAAGGCCAACAATGTGTCAGCATTTAAGAATCCTGCATCGATCACAGCGATCACAATATTTCTACCGGTGAATCCCGATTCGTGCAATATATGGCCGTTGAGCATGGCTGTTTGCCACAACGAAGGGCCATAGTTGAATGCGTGATTTTCGTCTGCCTCCATGATTCCACCGCGGTAGGTTTCATCAGAAGACCTGCTGGTGGTAAGGAGCTGGGTGTTCTTCCGAACAAAGGTGAGTCGTGCTATTTTTTCCAGGATGCTGTCGTGTTGTACTTCCACCGTAACCGCATTAAACCATTTTGAAACATGGATTAGCCTTGCTCCGCATGCATGGACGCTATCTATGTATGCCTGATTTACAGGAATATCTTTTTCATGGATCAGAATTCCCTGAGCCGTTCGCCGGTCGATCGCTTTCTGAGAAAGGTAGGCCAGGGGAGCGGTGATATGAAAAGGGCTGTTATTCTTATCGGTAAAAACAATCCTGTATTTATAAGGGGCTGTTCTTTCAAATGGAATTTGGGCCATAGAAGATTCCCTGCAGAATATAAGTATTCCTGCAACCATCAGCAGATGCCCCAACCGGTTTATAAACCAGTGATTACTGTCGGGCAGGCAGGTTATTGAGGAAGTTTGTTTCATCGGGTTCTTCAAATTTTCCCTGAGCGGCATCAATGGTTTTGAAAAATTCCTGTTGCTCAGCATCCAGCTTTCCTTCCATAACAGATTTACCCAATTGATAAGGCATTGTTTTCTGAAGGGTCCCATCGGGATTGAAAAATTTCCAATCCCCTTCGCGGAGGTCATTTTTATAAGTTCCGGAAATATAGGTTTTGCCCGTCTCATAATAAACAATGAATTCGCCTTCCAGTTTATGATCGGCATAATGTGCTTTCAGCCTGAGTGTGTTATTTTGAAAATATTGTTCCCAAATTCCGGAACGTTTATCATTTTTCCATTCGGTTTTTTCCGAAACAGCGCCATTTTTATAGTAATGGATCGTAAAACCGTTTCTTTTGCCTAAGCTATAGTTTTCCCGTGTGGTGATGGATCTTTCGTAATAACTATAATAGGTCCATGTACTGTCTTTTTGTTCGTTTATATAATTACCGGTGGCAGCCAGATTGCCGTCTTCATATAAAATACAGGTACGGGCCAGATTTTTTCCTTCGTCATAGCGGATAATGGCTTTCAATGCTCCGGATTCATAATAACGGCGCATTTCTCCTGCAGGCTTGTTATCCTTAAAGTAGCCTTTATACATGAGCTTTCCATTCGGATATGATTTTTTCCAGTATCCTTGTTTCTGATTGCGGCTATCTGTTTGATTAAAAAGCGTGTCAGATTGAGCCTGAAGCATTGGGACAATCATAATGAAACCAAAAATGAGCAGGTTGATGTTCTTTTTCCACATAAAGTTGATATTATGGGTTAAAGATATAAAAAAAGAGGCATGCAGAAGTCCATTTTCGCTTATAATCGGGGACCGGAAAGGGGGTAGCCAGGGAACGATTCTCAGATTTCATGGTCTTGAATTTTAATGCTTATTAAACAATCAATAGGGTATTCTTTAAAATATAAAAACAGATCGGAATAAAGAAACCTTTACCTATTTTATTTGTTAGCCGATAAATAATGTGCCTCTATGAAGAAAGCAGTATTCACTTTTTTAATGGCGTACTGTTTTATTCAGGTGTTGTTTAGTCAGCATGTATTCACAGTTCTGGAGTCGGGTTTCACGTATAGCCCTTCCACCGTAAATATCCATGTAGGCGATACGGTAAAATTTGTAGGAACGTCTGATCATCCTTTGGAGCAAGTAAGCGAAACAACCTGGATCAACAACGGTACTGATCCTCTTGCGGGAGGATTCGCATTTCCAACCGGAAGCGGGAAAGTCAAATTTAACAATCCCGGAACGTTTTATTATGTATGTACGGAACATGTTGCAACCAACGGTATGAAGGGGAAAGTTGTTGTAACTGAAGCTACTGCAACGGATGATCCTACAAAGGATAACAACCTGATCATTTATCCTTCTCCTTTATCGGGGGATATATTAAGTATTGTGTTTCAGTCTGCGGGTCAAAATCCGGTCGACATCCATATCATTGATATGGCCGGAAACAGGGTTTTGTTTTCACGTGCGGGTTTTGATGATGGCAAATACACAATCAACTGTTCAGGTTTACCTAAAGGCGTATATCTGATAAAGATCACCGCAGATGAAACAGAATCCTACTCTAAATTTTTGAAGCTATAAAAAAACCACATCCTTGCGAATGTGGTTTTTAATACACACTTAAAAAAAATTGAATTTATTTGACTTCTTCGAAGTCGACGTCAGTTACTTCGTCGTCCTTCTTATTGGAAGCTCCTTGTTGTTCGTTTTCGGGTTGTTCAGCATTTCCGGGTTGCTGTGGGCCGGCTTGCTGATTCTTGTATAATTCTTCAGAAGCAGCCTGCCAAACGGCGGTAAGTTCAGCTGTTGCCTTATCAATTGCAGCAATGTCCTGAGTTTTATGAGCTTCTTTCAGTTTCTCAAGCGCCTGTTCAATGGGCGTTTTCTTGTCGGCCGGCAGTTTATCTCCAAATTCTTTCAGCTGTTTTTCTGTCTGGAAGATCAGGCTGTCAGCAGCATTTAGTTTGTCGACCTGCTCACGTTGTGCTTTATCACGGGCCTCGTTTTCCTTGGCTTCGCGTTTCATCTTTTCAATCTCGTCGGCTGTAAGTCCGGATGAAGCTTCAATACGGATGCTTTGTTGTTTTCCGGTACCCTTATCTTTTGCAGAAACGTGAAGGATACCATTTGCATCGATATCAAATGTTACTTCAACCTGAGGAATTCCTCTTGGTGCCGGGGGGATGCCATCCAAATGGAATCTTCCGATGGTTTTGTTATCCTGTGCCATAGGACGTTCACCCTGAAGAATATGTATCTCTACAGAAGGTTGGTTATCCGATGCAGTTGTAAATGTTTCTGTCTTCTTTGTGGGAATGGTTGTATTGGATTCAATCAACCGGGTAGACACACCGCCCATGGTTTCAATACCCAAAGACAGCGGAGTTACATCAAGCAGGAGAATATCTTTTACTTCTCCGGTAAGCACGCCACCCTGAATTGCAGCACCAACAGCTACTACTTCGTCGGGATTCACCCCTTTTGAAGGTTTTCTTCCAAAGAATTTTTCAACCACTTCCTGAATAATCGGAATACGGGTAGAACCTCCTACAAGAATTATTTCGCTGATGTCTGAATTGGACAATCCTGCATCCTGCATGGCTTTTTTGCAAGGTTCAATGGTAGCCTGTACCAATGTGTCGATCAGACTTTCGAATTTGGCTCTTGTCAGTGTTTTAACAAGGTGTTTTGGAATACCGTCAACCGGCATAATATAGGGCAGGTTGATTTCGGTTTGGGTGGAGCTGGACAATTCAATCTTTGCCTTTTCAGCAGCTTCTTTTAGTCTTTGCAGGGCCATGGGATCTTTTTTCAGATCCACGCCTTCATCTTTCTTAAATTCTTCTGCCAGCCAGTCAATAATACACTGGTCAAAATCGTCTCCTCCCAGGTGGGTATCTCCGTTGGTTGATTTTACTTCAAATACACCATCACCCAATTCAAGTATGGAAATATCAAAAGTTCCACCACCCAAATCGTAAACGGCGATTTTCATATCGTGATGCTTCTTGTCGAGGCCATATGCCAGAGAAGCAGCTGTAGGTTCATTAATAATGCGCCTTACCTTTAAACCGGCAATTTCTCCGGCTTCTTTTGTAGCCTGACGTTGAGAATCGCTAAAATAGGCAGGCACGGTAATAACAGCCTCTGTAACTTCATGTCCCAGATAATCTTCAGCTGTTTTCTTCATTTTTTGTAAAACAAGAGCAGAAACTTCCTGAGGCGTGAATTTCCGGTCATCAATAACCACGCGGGGTGTATTATTGTCTCCTTTTACAACCTTATAGGGAACCCGTTGAATTTCTTTCTGAACCTTATCGAATGTTTCTCCCATAAAGCGTTTAATGGAATACACCGTTTTGGCAGGATTGGTAATGGCCTGTCTTTTGGCAGGATCGCCAACCTTCCGTTCGCCGTTGTCCAAAAAGGCTACCATCGAAGGAGTGGTTCTTTTGCCTTCGCTGTTGGGAATTACAACCGGTTCATTACCTTCCATAACTGCAACGCATGAATTGGTCGTCCCCAGATCAATTCCGATAATTTTACTCATGCTTTATTTATTTTTTATAGGTTAATATTTTCTGTGTTTGCTTTGAATTGACAAGGATTATGCCATTTGACAAGGGCTGACAAATAGACAGGTTTTTTATTTGTCGATTTGTCGATTTGTTGATTTGTTGATTTGTTGACCTGTCGATTTGTCGATTTATTGATAATTGTTCATTTTTAATTGATCATTGCTAATTTTTTTTAAACTTTGCCTTCTGATTTAAAATACGAGATTATGTCTGCAGCAACCAATGAAAAACCAAAACGGATTACCACCCATGTAATACAGGAGATGAAAGTCAAGGGCGAAAAAATTTCCATGTTAACCGCCTATGATTTTTCAATGGCTAAAATTATTGACAGGGCAGGCATTGACGTGGTATTGGTTGGCGATTCCGCTTCTAATGTAATGGCCGGATATGAAACTACCGTGCCCATTACATTGAATGAAATGATTTATTATGCTTCGGCTGTGGTTCGCGCTGTTGAAAGGGCACTTGTAATTGTGGATCTGCCCTTTGGATCTTATCAGGGAAATTCCATTGAGGCGCTGAATTCTGCAATCAGGATTATGAAGGAAACCGGGGCTCATGGAGTTAAGCTCGAAGGAGGCAAGGAGATCATTGAATCGGTAAAACGTATATTATCCGCCGGAATCCCTGTTATGGGCCATCTCGGCCTTACCCCGCAATCGATACATAAATTCGGTACCTTTGTCGTGCGTGCCAAAGATGAAGATGAGGCACGATTATTGGTTGAAGATGCACATGCGTTGGAAGAAGCCGGATGTTTTGCCATTGTGCTTGAAAAAATTCCCGCTAAGCTGGGTGGCCAGGTAGCAAAAGAACTTAAAATTCCGATTATCGGTATTGGTGCCGGCCGGTATGTGGATGGTCAGGTTCTTGTAATTCATGATATGTTGGGGATTACCCACGATTTTTCACCCCGGTTTTTACGCAGGTACCAGAATTTATATCAGGAAATTACCAGTGCTGTGAACAATTACATTACCGACGTAAAGAATCAGGATTTTCCGAACGAGAAGGAACAGTATTAATCGGTACTTCGACAGGCTCAGTAACCGGAATTGATACTGGATTCTGGATACTAATTTAACTTAGACAAGTTTAATTGAATATATTTTGATGTAATAGTGTTAATACCTGGAAATAACTCGTAGTTTACGGAGAGTTATTCTGGGTATTAACACTTTTCTTTTTTGCTACTTTTTTCTTTTGTTCATAAGACTAATTTTTGTTTAAAACAACAGCTTTTAATGGAAGCCAAGATCGTCTAATACTAATATTTTGATGGTCCTGATTGGCCATATTCTTACTTAATCGAGACTATATCAAGGCCGACAAAGGGAGCCTTAAAGCTGGGGCAGAAGGTCTTTAAAAAAGCCTTAAAGTATCCAGAGATGCTTCCCTTTGCCGTACCAAAATCATGCTGCAGTTTTTATGTATTGTATTTTATGCTCGTAATCAAATGCTTGATTGTTCTTAATTAAGGAATGGATCGTTCGTAACAATTTGCGTGATATAGCAATAATTGCCTTTTTCTTTTCCATTCCTTTATTCACATACATTGTGTATTGTTCATGGTAAATACCCCCCTTCTTAACCATTCGCAAGGCAAGAAAATATAAACTGGTACGTAAATGCTCATTGCCTACTTTTGATATTCTTCTGTTACCTCTATGGTTACCTGAACTGTTTTCAATCAAATTTAGTCCTCCAAACTTAAGTAGTTCTTTGTTTGTCTTGAATTGGCTAAATTCTCCGATCTCAGAAATAATTGTTGCTATGGTAATATCACCTATCCCTTTTATGGTTCTGAGAATATAATATTCTTCCAGGGAAGCCAATGATGCTTTGATCTGATTCTCAACAGCTGACATTTGTGTGTCAAACAACTCTATTTGAACAATATATGCTAAAACCATGCTCTGATAGGATTCAAGCCCATCTCTAACTCCAATAGTATTAAAAGCAGCTGTAATAAGCTCTTCAGCTTTTTTTATATTACATCTTCCCCTGCTTATTTTTTGGAGTTCTTTTATCAATGGCTCCAGACCTAGCTTTATAATACTCCCTGGACTTGGATGGTTTTTTAGTAAAAATGTACTGGTTTTGCAACTAATGTCTTTAAACAAATCTAAATATTCTGGAAAGTATAAAGACAAAATAGCATGTATACGGTTCACAACCCTTTTACGGTCAGCCTGCAAAGCTTTTCTGGAACGTGTTAACTCTCTCACATTCGCCTTTACCCCTTGAGGCAGATTTACCCTTAGGCTGCTTCCAATAAGAACTACTTGAGCGATTACTTTGGGATCTTTATGATCTGTTTTATTAGGGGTATTGTCTGTTACATCTTTGAATCGTTTAGTATGCTTTCCATTAACCTGCACGAGGGAGTAATTTGTATTGTTATGAATGTAATATGCCAATGGGAGCCAGTAATTTCCTGTTGACTCTACTGCGATTACTACATTTTCAATATCGTTAACCTTTGTAAATCTGTTTATTTTACCTATTAACAAATTAAATCCTTCTCTTGTGTTGGAGAACTGAAAGCTCTTTGCTGATTCATAACTCAATGTTAAGAAAAAGCCGTAATGATTGCTTTTACCGATGTCGATTCCAACTATCAAAGTTTTTCCGTTTACTTTTATAAATTTGTACTGTTTATTTTTCATAAAGACTGCTATTTTAGATTCTTAAGTCAAATCAAACTTAGCAGTCTTTTTTTATTCTGCAATATAGTAAGCTGGATACTGGATGTGTGGGTTTGGTGGAAAAGGGGTTTGTGAAAACAGTAATCGGTACTTCGACAAGCTCAGTAACCGGAATTGATACTGGATACTGGATACTAATTTAACTTAGACAAGTTTAATTGAATATATTTTGATGTAATAGTGTTAATACCTGGAAATAACTCGTAGTTTACGGAGAGTTATTCTGGGTATTAACACTTTTCTTTTTTGCTACTTTTTTCTTTTGTTCATAAGACTAATTTTTGTTTAAAACAACAGCTTTTAATGGAAGCCAAGATCGTCTAATACTAATATTTTGATGGTCCTGATTGGCCATATTCTTACTTAATCGAGACTATATCAAGGCCGACAAAGGGAGCCTTAAAGCTGGGGCAGAAGGTCTTTAAAAAAGCCTTAAAGTATCCAGAGATGCTTCCCTTTGCCGTACCAAAATCATGCTGCAGTTTTTATGTATTGTATTTTATGCTCGTAATCAAATGCTTGATTGTTCTTAATTAAGGAATGGATCGTTCGTAACAATTTGCGTGATATAGCAATAATTGCCTTTTTCTTTTCCATTCCTTTATTCACATACATTGTGTATTGTTCATGGTAAATACCCCCCTTCTTAACCATTCGCAAGGCAAGAAAATATAAACTGGTACGTAAATGCTCATTGCCTACTTTTGATATTCTTCTGTTACCTCTATGGTTACCTGAACTGTTTTCAATCAAATTTAGTCCTCCAAACTTAAGTAGTTCTTTGTTTGTCTTGAATTGGCTAAATTCTCCGATCTCAGAAATAATTGTTGCTATGGTAATATCACCTATCCCTTTTATGGTTCTGAGAATATAATATTCTTCCAGGGAAGCCAATGATGCTTTGATCTGATTCTCAACAGCTGACATTTGTGTGTCAAACAACTCTATTTGAACAATATATGCTAAAACCATGCTCTGATAGGATTCAAGCCCATCTCTAACTCCAATAGTATTAAAAGCAGCTGTAATAAGCTCTTCAGCTTTTTTTATATTACATCTTCCCCTGCTTATTTTTTGGAGTTCTTTTATCAATGGCTCCAGACCTAGCTTTATAATACTCCCTGGACTTGGATGGTTTTTTAGTAAAAATGTACTGGTTTTGCAACTAATGTCTTTAAACAAATCTAAATATTCTGGAAAGTATAAAGACAAAATAGCATGTATACGGTTCACAACCCTTTTACGGTCAGCCTGCAAAGCTTTTCTGGAACGTGTTAACTCTCTCACATTCGCCTTTACCCCTTGAGGCAGATTTACCCTTAGGCTGCTTCCAATAAGAACTACTTGAGCGATTACTTTGGGATCTTTATGATCTGTTTTATTAGGGGTATTGTCTGTTACATCTTTGAATCGTTTAGTATGCTTTCCATTAACCTGCACGAGGGAGTAATTTGTATTGTTATGAATGTAATATGCCAATGGGAGCCAGTAATTTCCTGTTGACTCTACTGCGATTACTACATTTTCAATATCGTTAACCTTTGTAAATCTGTTTATTTTACCTATTAACAAATTAAATCCTTCTCTTGTGTTGGAGAACTGAAAGCTCTTTGCTGATTCATAACTCAATGTTAAGAAAAAGCCGTAATGATTGCTTTTACCGATGTCGATTCCAACTATCAAAGTTTTTCCGTTTACTTTTATAAATTTGTACTGTTTATTTTTCATAAAGACTGCTATTTTAGATTCTTAAGTCAAATCAAACTTAGCAGTCTTTTTTTATTCTGCAATATAGTAAGCTGGATGTGTGGGTTTGGTGGAAAAGTGGTTTGTGAAAACAGTAATCGGTAGGTTTTATTGTCCCAATTGTCCCAATTGTCCCCATTGTCCTACAAACTAACACCTAACACCCAATATCCAACATCCAACACCCAACACCCAACCACCTCCTCACCTCCTCACCTCCTCACTTCTTCACCTCATCACTTAATCTAACTACATGCAGGAATTAGACATTCTTTTTGAAGACAACCACATTATTGCAGTAAATAAGACCCAACACGATCTTGTACAGAAAGATATTACGGGGGATGAAGCGCTGGATGATAAGCTGAAACAGTATTTAAAAGTAAAATACAACAAACCCGGAGAGGTTTTTTTGGGTGTGGTGCATAGGCTCGATCGCCCGGTAACAGGCGTGGTGTTATTCGCAAAAACATCAAAAGCGCTTACACGGCTCACCGGAATGTTCCGGCAGGGAACCGTAAAGAAAACGTACTGGGCCATTGTAAAAAATGCTCCGCCGCAGGAATCCGCACGCCTGGTTCACTTTATGGTTCGCAATGCGAAACAAAACAAGTCGTATTGCAGCGTTGAAAGAAAACCAGGATCTAAGGAATCCATTCTGAGTTACCGGCTTGCCGGGAAGTCGGACCACTATTTTCTGTTGGAAATCGATCTCGAAACCGGCCGGCATCACCAGATCAGAAGTCAGCTTGCCTTTATTGGCAGCCCCATTAAAGGCGATCTGAAATACGGGTTTGCCCGGTCGAATCCGGATGGCGGCATTTCTTTACATGCCCGCCAAATTCGTTTTACGCATCCGGTTACGAAATTGGAGGTCTTCATAGAAGCACCGATACCCGATGATACGCTGTGGAAATCGTTTGAAAAGGCATAAAAAAAACCCCGCAAGCAGCGGGGTTTTTTGTTAATGAATTCAAATAGGCTTAAAGCGTAATGGATTTGCCCATATAAAGATCAAGTATCTTTAATTTAAAAATATATTCATATTTTGCCTGAAGCATGCTCGACTTGGCTCCGGTAAGATTATTCTGGGCAATATTGTAATCCACTGAATTTACGAGGCCTACTTCCATCTTTTGACTGGTATATTTAAAAGCTTCTTCGTTATAATTCACGGCTTCTACACTGGAGTAATATTTTTCCTTAGCATCTAATGCATCGGCGTGAGCTTGCTGTATTTCTTTGTATAAAGCCATTTTTGCCTGATCCAACTGCAATTGTGAATCACTTACCTGCAATTTGGAATTGCTGATGCTATTCTTTGTTTGCAGGCGATTGAAGATAGGAATTGAGATATTAAAACCAATCTGCTTGTTGTAATCGTCCTTTAATTGGTCCTTTACCGGATAATCTCCACTTGGATCGAGGGGATTTACGTTAGTAGTTGAATAAAATGAATTCAATCCTCCGCTTAAACTAACAGTTGGACTAATTTCTCCGCGAGCAATTGCCAGTTGTTTTTCCGAGCTTTTTAATGCATATTCCGCGCTTTTAATTTGGGGCATTGCTTCAAGGGCTTTGGTGTATATGTTTTGAACGGATTCTAAGGGTGCCAACAACTCAATTTCAATGTTTTGAGGGATCACAATGTCAAATCCACCCGTTGAATCCAGGTCCAGTAATTGTGCTAAATCGAGATAAGAGATGCCAAGCGCATTTTCAGCATTAATAAGGCTGGTTTTGTCATTTGATTCCTGGGCTTTGATCTGAAGAAATTCCCCTTGCGCTACATTTCCAACTTCAAGCATTTTATTCGTACGTTCTACTTGCATGGAAGTGACATCAAGTTTGCTTTTTGCAACATCAACCAGCTCCCTTGAAAATAGAATTTGCAAATACGATAGAGCCAATTGAAGTGAAATATCATTTTTTGATTTATTCAGATCCGATTGACTTTTTAAAAAGTCATACTTTGATTTAATTATACTATTTATGATTTGAAAACCTCCAAATAAAGTAACACTACTGTTTAAGTTTATGCTGCCGCTCCATGAATTCTGATCCCTGTATTGAGGTGGAGTGGAATAATAATCAAATGCCTGACCTGAAGTAAAACCTTCATTGATTTGGGCATTTAAATTAGGGAGGGTATTGAAGTAACTCTGAGAATAATTATTTTGATAATACTTCACATTCAATTCCTGACGTTTTACCGAAAGGTTATTTTCCAAAGCATAATTGATGCATTCTTCCAGGGACCAAACTTTTTGAGCTTGTGTTGGTGTAAAACCTAACATGATCAGAAGGCATAGAAATATCCAGTTTTTTTTCATAGGGACAGATATATTAATGTTATGAGGTTATTTTTTTTCGGTAAAGTACATGTATATGATCGGCATGTTCATCCGGATTAAAAATCTGAATTAGCTCCCATTCCTTATCGTAATGTTCAATGGCACTTTTCAGTTTATAAATCCGTGCCAGTGATTTTTCCAACGGATCTATCAGAATGGAAAATTCATTGTTTTCTTCCCAGGGAAAAGATTCTATTCTGAAATGATACCGGAGTTTCTGACCGGCAACCGTTACTTCTACCTCGGCAATTTCCTCATTTTTCAGATAGGGTATGGGAATACAGATCTCTTTCATGGAGGTAAAATTAAAGTATTTGTCTGATATTTTCAGTAACAATATGTCCGTCGAATAATTGCACAATTCTGTGAGCCTTATCAGCATCAGAAGGGGAGTGTGTTACCATAATAATGGTAGTTCCTTCATTATTCAATTCGGTAAGTAAATTCATTACCTCTTCACCATTTGCAGAGTCGAGGTTTCCGGTAGGCTCATCAGCCAATATCAGATGCGGCCGGGTAACTACAGCCCTGGCAATTGCCACACGCTGTTGTTGTCCACCCGAAAGTTGTTGTGGAAAATGTTTTCTGCGATGGGTGATCTTCATCCTTTCCAGCACTTCATTCACCTTCTTTTTACGATCTGCAGGTGTTACCTTCAGATATAAAAGGGGCAATTCTACATTTTCATATACGGTAAGCTCATCAATCAGATTAAAGCTTTGAAAAACAAATCCGATATTCCCTTTCCGAAGATTGGTACGCTGTTTTTCTTTGTACCGGGCTACTTCTTCTCCATTGAAAAAATACTGGCCTCCGCTTGGCGAATCCAGCAGTCCCAGAATATTGAGAAGTGTGGATTTGCCGCATCCCGAAGGACCCATAATGGCAACAAATTCGCCTTTTTCAATTGTAAGGTTTACTTTATTCAGCGCGGTAGTTTCTACCTCATCAGTCCTGAAAACCTTAACCAGATCGGTTGTCCTTATCATTGTAATGGTTGTTAATGAATATATTATTTTTAATTTTTCTTCAGAATAAGTTTATCAGCATCACCAAAATTTTCATAATCGGAAATGACTACTTTCTCGCCGGGTTTTAACCCGCCCAGCACTTCGTAATATCTTGGGTTCTGACGCCCAAGCCGGATGTTACGTTTTTCAGCAACATCACCGGAAGCATCAATCACGAAAATCCATTGACCGCCGGTATTTTGATAAAATCCTCCTTTTGGCAGTAAAATTGCATCTTCCGATTCTCCCAGTTCCAGATGTATGCGTGCGGTTTGTCCGATCCGTATCTGACTGGGAATTTCACTGGTAAATGTCATATCTACTGCAAATGTACCGTTCTGAACTTCAGGGTACACTTTCACAATTTTAAGCGTGTTTTTTCTTCCGGCAAATTCGAAATCTGCAGTCAAACCCCTGTTGATTCGTGTAATATAATGCTCATCAATCATCACCCGCATTTTATAGGAATCCAGAATATTAATGGTACCAATGCGGGTACCGTAATTCACCACTTCCCCAATTTCCGGATTCAGTGTAGCCAGTTCTCCATCAACGGGCGCTTTAATACTCAGATCTTCCATTCTCCTGCGGGTTAAATTCAGGTTCATCTGCATCCGTTCGATGGATTGTTCATCAGAAGCAATGCGGGTTATGGTATAAGTAGAGTCTCTTTTGAATTTCTGCCGCTGTAATTGAAGTTGAAATAAAGCCTCTTCATACTGCTCTTTCGAAAATTCAAAGTCTTCTTTGGATATCAGATTTTGGGGAAACAATTTTTTGTTGTTATTAAAAGCGCGTTCCAGTTTTTTCAGGCGGTAATTCAATTCTAAAATATTCGAACGTGTTTGCAGATTCTGATTTTCCAGATTCAGACGGGCTGTTTTAAGGTCATTCACAGCACGCGCCACATCAGCTTCATTGCCCGAAATATCCAGCAATAAATTATAATTGCTCAACCGGAGAATTACATCGCCCTTCTTTACCGGGGTTCCTTCCTCAATTAAAATTTCTTCGACACGACCGGATTCTACTGCGTCGAGATAAATGGTTTTTATGGGCTCCACAGTGCCGTTTACAGAAATATAATCCTGATATTTTCCTTTGCTTACGGTGCCAATGGTAATTTTGTCCTGTTCAATATTCAGCCTTGAGCTTTTATCCCCAAAGGCCAATTGAGTAAGAATTAATAAAAATGCCAATATTCCAACACCAATCCAGATTTGCTTTTTGCCGAATCTTTTCTTTTCAATTTTACGGTCCATGCTCATAGCTGAGAAATAAAATACAATACGTGTATTAAAAATTAACAATCATTATGCCAATTGGGATATATATATAATAATCAATACGATAGGTACATCGAGCATAAATTATTTTTAAATAATGTGTACAATATTGAAACACCATACGTCCGGAAACGGACAATTTTTGCGCCACAAATAAAGGCTCATATGCTGCTGAATTATTATAACATATTGTTATTTTTGTTAAGGGTTCAATAAATCATACATATGACTGAAAAATCAGGCACCATTCTGGCAGTAGACGACAATGAAGACATTTTGTTTGCACTCAGGCTACTGTTAAAACCACACGTCGAGAAGATTATCACATTGAATACACCGGATAAGATTCCCGAATATATGGCGAAAGAGAATTATGACATGATTCTCCTGGATATGAATTTCAACAAGGACGCCATTAGTGGACAGGAGGGATTTGACTGGCTCGGCAGAATATTGCAGATCGATCCGCAGGCAGTGGTTGTTTTTATAACAGCCTATGGTGACGCTGAAAAGGCGGTTAAAGCAATTAAGGCCGGGGCAACTGATTTTGTGCTGAAACCCTGGCAAAATGAGAAATTGCTCGCCACCGTATCCTCTTCCATTAAACTGCACCGCTCCCGATTGGAAGCCAACGACCTGCGTGCCAAACAAAAAGAAATGAGTGCGGTTATGGATCAGCCGTTTGTAGATTTTATCGGCAGTTCCACGAAAATGCAGGATGTGTTCAACACCATTAAAAAAGTGGCTCAAACCGATGCCAATATATTGATTCTTGGAGAAAATGGAACAGGCAAGGAATTAGTAGCCCGTGCCTTGCACAGAAATTCACCTCGCAGGGATGAAGTTTTTATCAGTGTGGATTTGGGATCGCTGAGTGATACACTTTTTGAAAGTGAACTATTTGGTCATGAAAAAGGCGCTTTTACCGATGCAAAGAAAGAAAAGCCGGGACGTTTCGAAATTGCTTCCCGGGGTACGCTCTTCCTAGATGAAATCGGGAACCTGCCTCTTCCACTGCAATCAAAAATACTCACGGTAATTGAAAGGCGCGAAGTTACCCGTGTTGGGGCAAACCGGCCTGTTTCGGTTGATGTACGGCTTATCTGCGCCACAAATAGTGATTTATACGAATCTGTAGGGAATAACCTGTTCAGACAGGATTTATTATACCGGATCAATACCGTTGAAATTCACCTTCCTCCTTTGCGGGAAAGGGGCGACGATATTGAATTGCTGGCCAATCATTTTTTGAAGATTTATACCAAGAAATACCGAAAAATGCTTCGGGGCATTACCTCTGCAGCGTTGAAAAAACTGATGCATTACGCGTGGCCTGGTAATGTTAGGGAATTACAACATGCAATTGAGCGCGGGGTAATTATGACCGAAACTTCGAGCCTTGAGCCCGATGATTTTATTCTTTCAACACCCCGGAAAAAATCGGGCGACCTGGAATTTGATACATACAACCTCGATGAAATCGAAAAACGTGTGATTGAGAAAGTGATGAAACAAAACCAGGGTAATATTTCCCAGGCTGCAATGGAATTGGGATTAACCAGAACCTCTTTATACCGGCGAATGGAAAAATATGGGTTTTAGAAAATACCGGTTCAATATCGTCTTCCGTGTCATCCTTTTGGTGGTGACTATTTTTCTGCTGTTTTATGCACTGAAATCCAATTTTCTGATCGCTCCTGTCATTGTGGCAGTGCTGATTATTTTTCAGATAGCTTCATTAATTCGCTATTTGGATAAAACCAACCGTGAACTCACCAGCTTTTTGCAATCCATAAGGTTCGCCGAATTTACGAGTTCGTTTCAAATTGAAGGAATGGGTGGCACCTTTAGTGAGCTCAATAAAGCCTTCAATGAGGTAATGCAGGATTTTCAGAAAGTAAGAGCCGAAAAGGAAGAAAGCTTCCATTACCTTCAAACCATTGTACAGAATATTGATGTGAGCGTTATTGCTTATACCGCTGATGGCAATATTGAGCTGATTAACAAAACCGCCAAAAAGCTGTTTCAGCTGGCAAGCATCCGGAATATCAAATCGCTTGAAAATTTGAGTCCCGAATTGGTACATACCCTCCTGACCATTCGTCCCGGTGAAAACAAACTGGTGAAAGTGCAGTATGAAGATGATTTCCTGCAACTGGCCATTTACGGTTCTACCATTAAGGTAAAGGATAAACTGATATACCTGGTTACCATAAAAGATATTCAAAATGTATTGGAAGAACAGGAAACAGAAGCCTGGCAGAAGTTAATCCGTGTTCTCACCCATGAAATTATGAATTCCATTACGCCCATTGCTTCTCTGTCGTCAACCCTTGATTTGATGCTGAAGGGCCTGGATTCGGATGCAACAACAACCCAATTGGTAATCGACCGGGAGACAGTGGACGAGATACAGGAGGCCCTTAAAACCATTAATAAACGAAGCACCGGTCTACTGCACTTTGTAAATACCTATCGGAATCTGACACGGATACCCAAACCCGATTTTAAAAGATGCAGCGTTAAAGAGCTTTTTGAGAATATCAAGAAACTGATGGAGGAAGAAATCAAAAATGTCGGAATTGTTTTTGTAGTTACAACCGAACCTGAAAGTCTTGAAGTTACGGCCGATGATAAACTCATTGAACAGGTTCTGATCAATTTACTGAAAAACGCGATTCATGCACTTACGGGACAGAAAGACGGACGCATACAATTGCTGGGTTACATGAATAAACGCGGACGCATTACCGTTCAGGTGATTGATAACGGCCCGGGTATCTTGAGCGATGTTCTCGATAAAATTTTTATCCCCTTTTTCACTACCAAACCATCCGGTTCGGGTATTGGGCTTAGCCTTTCCAAACAAATTCTCCGCCTGCACAATGCCACCATTACTGCGCATTCGGAGCCGGGAACCGAAACGGTGTTTACCATGACGTTTTAGGTTATTATAAAGTATTATTAAAAAAACCACTACTTATATTAACATATATAAATAAATATATATATTTGTGAAAACTGCCGGATATGGATACTTCATCAATTAACCTTCGCTATACCATGCTTTCGAAAGAAACATGTTGTCTTTCTTGTGGCGGAGCGCTTCATTTTGCTGACCCGAAGCCCGGAGAGTGTTGTGTCGACCTTGGCAGTGGAAAAGGAAACGATGCACTCAGGATGGCCACTAAAGTAGGCACCGACGGCTTTGTGTATGGTATTGATATTTCTGAGGGAATGCTGGAAACCGCACGAAAAAATGCAGAAAAACTTTCCGTAAAAAACATTGTTTTTGTACAGTCCGATCTTGAAGACATTGCCGTTCCTTCGGGAGTTGCAGATGTACTGATCTCAAACTGTACGCTCAATCATGTGGCAGACAAACAAAAAGTGTGGAATGAGATTTACAGGATACTAAAACCCGGTGGCCGCTTTGTGATCAGCGACATTTATGCCATGGAACCTGTTCCTGAAGAATATAAAAACAACCCGGCCTATGTTGCCGAATGTTGGGCAGGGGCATCCACACGTAATGAATATTTTGAAACTATAAAATCAGCGCAACTGGAAGATGTCAGCATATTGGAAGAGACTCAACCGTATGCAAAAGGATTGATTCATGTTTCGGGTTTTACTATATTTGGTAGAAAGAAGTAAAGATTAAAGTGACTTTTAATAATAAATAATTGCACCATGAAATCACTGATTAAAAAGAAGAAAGTAGAGAAAAAACAAAAAGAAGCGCAGTGTTGTGCCAAGATATCCACAATTGTTGCAGGATGTCATGATTGATTCCTGGTAAATGGAGCTTTCCAAACACAATATTTTTTCCCGGATCCATCAATCGGATGAATATTTTGTAGTCAACCTTTTATCGGGAAATGCCGATATTCTGACTGCGGATGAAGCTTCTTTTTTTATCCATCAAAAAGGCCCTTTTCCGGAAGAATTTATTCAAAAAGGATATGTTGTTGATCCCGATCAGGAAGAACAGGAATTCCGGTTGAAATACCTCGATTTTCTGGATACCCGGGAGCATGATGAAATCCAATTGTTTTACGCGCCTTCCTATCACTGCAATTTCAAATGTGCGTATTGCTATCAGGATGGATACGTGTATCCTCCGGTTCATCATCCGGAAGAAACTGCCCGGGCATTTTTTGCATTTGTCCGGGAACACTTTGCCGGAAGAAAAAAATATATCACCCTTTTTGGAGGTGAACCCCTTCTGGATAATCCTGCTCAGGCTGAATTTCTTTCCTTTTTTACTGAATCCTGTAAAGCAGCTGATCTTGATCTGGCTATTGTTACCAATGGGTATCACTTGCTCAGGTACATACCGGTATTAAAAAAGGCGGTTATCAGAGAAATTCAGGTTACCCTGGATGGTACTGAAAGCATCCACAACATCAGGCGGCCCTTGAAGAACGGAAAAACCACCTTTGCTGAAATTGTTGCGGGAATTGATGCTGCCTTGAAGAATGAGATCCCTGTGAATTTAAGGGTTGTTCTGGATAAGGAGAATATCGGATATTTACCTGAATTTGCCCATTTTGCCATTCAGAGGGGATGGACGGGTTCTCCGCTGTTTAAAACGCAACTCGGCCGGAATTACGAACTGCACCAATGCCAGTCGAAACAATCACAGCTATATAGCCGAATCGATCTGTACAAAGATTTGTATGGAATGATACAGCAGCATCCGCATATCCTGAATTTACACAAGCCAGCCTATTCCGTTTCACGTTTTCTTTTTGATCAGGGAGCCCTTCCGGATCCGCTTTTCGATTCCTGTCCCGGATGCAAAACCGAGTGGGCTTTCGATTATACCGGGTCCATTTACTCATGTACTGCTACAGTTGGAAAAGCAGGTGAGGAGCTGGGTACTTTTTATCCTGAGGTTACCTGGAAAAACGTTCGGATTAATGAATGGCAACAAAGAGATATTCTGTCGATACCCAAATGCTCCAATTGCAATATCAGATTGGCATGCGGAGGCGGGTGTGCCAGTGTTGCCTTTAATCGTGAAGGCCGGCTAAACGCTCCCGATTGCAGACCCATTCAGGAATTACTCGAAATGGGTATTTCGGTTTATCAAAATATGCATACCACTTAAAACTTTACCTATATGAAAGAGATTAACACCGCAGATTTCGAAAAAGAAGTACTTGAATCAGGTAAAGTGGTACTGGATTTTTATTCGAGCGAATGTCCTCCTTGTGAAGCATTGGCGCCAAAATTTGAATCACTTGCAGCGATATATGGTGAAGATGTAAAATTTCTGAAAGTATTTCGTCAGCAAAATCGTGATTTGGCGGAACGGCTCAATGTATATGGGTCTCCGACATTGATTTTTTTTGATCATGGAAAAGAGACAGGCATTCGCCTGACAGGAGGCATTAAGCGTTCTGAAATCATTCACAACCTCAATTCCATGATTCCTCCGGAAAAGGCAGCTTCGATCCGTAAAAGCATGATGCCATGTACTACCGAATATGATGTGGCAATTATTGGAAGCGGGCCCGGTGGGTTAACTGCAGGACTGTATTTATGCCAGGCAAAAGTAAATACGGTATTAATTGATACCGGTCTCCCCGGAGGGCATGTCAGTATTACGCATCAGGTTTCCAATTATCCCGGATTCATTGATCCGCAACCTGGTTACATGCTTTCTCACAATATGTCGGAACAAACCAAGAAATGCGGCAGCGTATTTAAAGTCGCCGTAGATGTTACCCGTGTAGATCTGGATAAGAAGGAAGTTGTTATTGATGAATTTGAAACACTAAAACTTAAAAAAATCATTATTGCAACCGGCACTTCTCCCAACTATTTAAACGTTCCAGGCGAAAAGGAATATAAGGGTCAGGGAATTTCATATTGTGCTACTTGCGATGCCAAATATTATGCCGATAAGGAAGTGATTGTAATTGGTGGCGGTAATTCTGCGGTGGAAGAGGCTGAATTTATCACTAAATTTGCATCTAAAGTCACCATGATCCATCAGTTTGATCATTTTCAAGCAAACAAGCAGGCTCAGGAAAAGCTTTTGGCTAATGATCGTGTTGAATTTCTTTTTCGACACGAACCCAGGTCGTTTATTCGCAAAGACGGTAAAATGATCGTTATTGTAGAAGATTTAAAAAAGAAGCGGATGCAGGAACTGGTTACAGATGGTGTTTTTATTTTTGCCGGACTTAAACCCAATGTGGAAATATTCGCTAAAACGCTGGATGTGGATCAGTGGGGATACCTGAAAACCGATGAGGATATGCGGACCAATCTGAAAGATATATATGCTGTGGGAGATGTAAGAAGTAAAAAATACCGTCAAATCACCACTGCCATATCAGATGGCACCATTGCAGCCATTCATATTACGCGTGAGTTGGATCAGCTTCCGACTGTTAAAAAAACATAAACCACGCAACTTTTTGGTGGAAACTTGCTTCTATTT
Source organism: uncultured Bacteroidota bacterium (assembly GCA_963733535.1). Taxonomy (GTDB): domain Bacteria; phylum Bacteroidota; class Bacteroidia; order Bacteroidales; family UBA10428; genus UBA5072. Next base: position 112,802 of record CAVTDR010000008.1, on the reverse strand, counting down.
ATGGTATTAGCATGCTTATCGCATGGTTCGCTTTTTTGAACCATAGGGCGAATTGTATGTTGTAACCATAACAGGCATCTTTATTAAAATTAAAAGAATTATGAAAAAGCAAGTTTTCTCGATATTGATAACCGGTATCCTTTTGTTTTCCACTTCCTGGCTTCAGGCTCAGGGTTCCTTAAAACGGATAAAGGTGGACACCGATGAAAGCAAAGTGACATGGATGGGGAAAAAACCTACCGGTGAACACAAAGGTTATGTGAAACTGTCTGAAGGGGAACTCATTTTTGATGAGACAGAAGTAAAAGGCGGTTCATTTGTCATAGATATGAGTACCATTACGGATACGGATCTCCAGGATGAAGACAGCAGGAAAAAACTTGTTTCGCATTTGAAATCATCGGATTTCTTTGATATACAAAAATTTCCAACCGCAAAATTTGTAATTACTTCTGTAAACAAACAAAAAGGCACAGGAACAGCCTTAAAAACCACACACCGGGTTGACGGCGATTTGACCATCAAGGGAGTTACCAAAAAAGTAAGCTTTGATGCCAGCATCAATTTGTTGAGTGGAAAATTTACAGCAACCACACCTCCTTTCACGATTAACCGCACCGAATGGGGTGTCAATTATCAGTCGAAATCCATATTTTCCGGGTTGGTAGATCAGTTTATATATGACGATATCACACTCACCATTGATCTGATTTCGGAATAATATTTTGCGTACATGGCCTAGCCTGATCCGAAAGAGGGGCTTTCTTAGGCTGAATTAAGTTGCCACTCCGTGGCGTAGAAAGCTTTTAGGTTTGGATTAGGGTGTCTAAAAATTAAGCGACGATAGTGCTTTAGATCACCAATGTCCCCCTTTGGAGAGTAATTGCCTACATATTGGCAAAATAATTTAATAATATAAATATTTTAACTTTTTGCTGCAGCCCAAAAAGTTACAAAAAAGCCGCTGCTGCTGATAAATTGCTAAAAATCAATTCAGCATTTTGAAAAAAGGAAATAAATTTTTTTCTGTCCCTTTCTGTCGCCACAGAAAGGAACCAAAGAGGGCTAACGGCCAGAACGCACTCCGTCTCGTACCTCGACTTCGTTTGATCGGCAGGCCGTCGAATATGGTATTTTTTATTTTGCTCCGCACACGTTGTGGTAATGTTGCTTTCAGTATTAAAATGTTGCCACGTTTGAACTAAAGCTACCTCATTCAAAGCACCGTGGGCTGGCATGGACAAAACGCGATGGTGGCGAGGCGGTGAATGGTGGAAGGCTTGGAATTTCTTGCAAAGGGCCTTGGCTTTAGCAGAACCGGATATAGAAGATGGTTTAAAATTATAGTTTAATCTAATAATCTGGTGCTGCGACTACTTTGCTAGTAATTCCAGCCTTCTGGCAGAGCGGGGTGGGATCGTTTTGTCTAGACCTTTCTCGGTTGCTGAGCCTGTCGAAGTATGCTTCTATTCTTTGCGGCAATGGCAAAGAATGAAGTGGGGGTTAGGGGGCATATGCGCTAACTTAATAAGTTGCTTTTTCCAATGAAATGTACTATATTTATTGAATGGAAGCAACAAATTATTTTTCAGAGGACTATAAAGTCCTGACTAAGTTTTTCCCTGCCGGATGGAGGGCTAAACTTAAGGAATTAAATGCTCTAAACCGCTATAGAAACATTAAATCTGCAAATGTTTTAATTCAAATTTTGTTAATTCATTTAACTGATGGATGTTCCTTGCGCGAAACTGTAGCCCGTGTAAAACAGGCTAATATGGCAACCATTTCTGACGTTGCTTTGCTTAAAAGGCTGAGAAGTGCTTCACAATGGTTTAACTGGATGTCTTTACAGTTAATTAATAAGGTAGGTGTCGAAATAACACCACCTAAATGGTTAAAAGAGTATCGTATTAAAACTGTTGATGCTTCTGTGATAACTGAACCAGGCAGTACAGGCGCAGACTGGAGACTTCATTATAGCCTGAATCTTTATAACTTAAGCTGCGAAGATTTTAAAATTACAAAACCCACTATCGGGGAAAGCTTTCTTAATTTTAAAGTCAATAAAGGTGATTTGTTCATTGGTGATAGAGCATATGGTAGAATGAAAGGAATGCAGTATGTAACATCTCATCAAGGGGACTTTATAAGCCGTTTTATGAATGGTGTATTTAGCTTAGAGAATGGAAATGAACCTTTCAATGTTTTAGATCATTGCCGCTCGATTAATTACGGAGAAATTAAGGACTGGAATTTGGAAGCTTTTACAAAAGATAATCCGAAATTAAGGCTACCCATTCGTCTATGTGTCATAAAAAAGAGTGATGAGCAAGCAGAAATCTCAATAAAAAAAGCTAGGAAATTATTAAGTAAAAAACAAAGGAAAATAGATCCGGAAACACTTGAATTACATCGATATGTTATCATATTGACATCCTTACCAAAGGACATAACCGCTGAACAGATATTAGAGCTTTATAGATATCGCTGGCAGGTAGAACTTGCATTTAAAAGGCTTAAAAGCATAATTGGTTTGGGGCATTTACCCAAGATAGATGATGAATCGTGTAAAGCATGGCTTCACGGTAAGATGTTTGTGGCTTTATTATCGCAGGCCATAGTTGAAGAAGGCCGGCGTTTTTTCCCCTGGGGATACCCTATATGAAGAAACAAATTTATGGAGAGAAACATCATTTGCATTACATTTATTAAAACAAGCTGTAAATCCAAGATTGTACTTAATGGCTTGTATTAAAAACTGGAAAAATATTGCAAAATCTCTATCCGAAAATCCTAGACACAGAAAATCATCCATGAGTATTTTATATAAATTAAGTTAGCGCATATGGGGTTAGGGGGCAAAGCCACCTATTGAAATTATTAATGCTATCCAAGGATTATCAAATGCCTTTATCTAGGCAATTACTCTCCAGAGGGGGGACATCATCATTTCTGATATTATTGTAAAGATTTACTGGATCTAATAAAGTCCCAACACCCACTCCCACACATCCAGCATCCAGCCTGCCTGCCATGCAAGGGCTTAGGATCGGCAGGCAGGTATCCAGCATCCAGCATCCAATATCCAGTATCAAGTATCTATTGGTTTTCGAATACTATTTTTTTCTTCTCTCTCCCCGTTGATCTTATTGAAAATATTCTACATTTGCAGCCCGATAGACCTTTTTACAGTGGGAGTTTATCAGCAAGAATAGCAAATGATGGAGCGAAACGAAGAAAAAATCAATGTAATCACACACGGAATTGGTATAGTTATTTTTCTGGTAATTACCCCTTTTCTTATTGTTTATGCACACCGGACAACATCCATAATATGGCCGCTCATTGCCTATTCGGTTTGTCTGCTGATCATGTATACCAACTCAACCCTTTACCATTCTATTTCAGACGCAGGTAAAAAGCGGATTTTCAGGATTATAGATCATGTCAGCATTTTTCTGCTCATTGGCGGGACCTTTACACCCATTGTAGTATATAACATGGGCGACTGGAACGGTTGGCCGTTTCTGTTTGGTTTCTGGATTGTGATGGCTATGGGAATTATGTTCAAGATTTTTTTTACCGGTAGGTTTATTCTTGCGAGTACCCTGATCTATGTCTGCGTTGCCTGGCTTGGTGCCATTCTTGCATGGCCAATACTCGGCAACATGTCGTGGCAGGTCATATTTTATGTCATTGCAGGAGGTCTATTTTACTCTGGTGGAACCATTTTCTACATGCGGAAAAAGTTCATCTATAATCATGCCATCTGGCATGTCTTTGTACTGGTTGGCAGTCTGTTTCACTTCCTTGCTATCCGTTTTTCAATTTAACCCTTTCTTTTTTGCTTTTAATTTTAATAAAAGTATATTTGAAATAGGTTAGAACAATACCTGTTTTATATAGACGTTTCTGCAAACTGACCATCGGGAAATTTTATATCCTTTCAATGGAGTATGGAAATAAATCCATAATACTGCTTCACAATGAGATTGATCGTTTAAGAAAAGAAAATGAGGCATTCATCAGCAATGAGAAGATGTTTCATGCCCTTGTGGAAACTGCGGTAGGAGATATCGGAGAGGAATTTTTCAACAACATCGTCTTGCGCCTGTCCGAATGGCTTCATGCCGAATGCGTGATAATAGGACTAAAAATTGATGAGAATAAGGTAGAAGGTTTCCCGATGTATCTGGATGGAAAGTTTATACATGGCTTTACCTATAACCTGAATGGTACGCCCTGCGACTTAACCTCAAAAAAAGGGTACTGCATATATCCGGAGCATGTGCGGAATTATTTCCCGAATTCAAAGGATTTATTTGAATTGAATATTGAGGGATATGTGGGAACTGCGCTGTATAACAAAAGAGGTGAACCCAATGGCATATTATGTGCCATGTCGAGGAATCCCCTCAATCTGCCTCCCCAGGCAGAGGATATCATGCAGATTGTAGGAGCCAGAATAACTGCAGAAATAGAAAGAATAAAAGCACAAAAGGCGCTGGAAATTTCCGAGCAAAAACTAAGAACTGCCAACGCATCAAAGGACCGGCTTTTCTCGATTATTGCACACGATCTGAAAAGTCCTTTTAATTCCCTTATCGGCTTCAGCCGGTTGCTGTTGGATAATATCCGAAAACAGAAATTTGACAAAGTCGAGAAATTTGTGGGAATCATCTATGATGTATCCCTCCAAACGCATACCTTGCTGAGTAACCTGCTCGAATGGTCGGTACTTCAGACCAACAATATCCATTTCGAACCGGGAAGATTTAACCTGATAGATCTTTTTAATGAAATTCTTAACTTTCACCGGAATCAGGCTGAGCAAAAGAATATTTCTATTACTGTAGCAGCTACTGATTATCTTGAGATCTATGCAGATATCAATATGCTGACCATAGTGTTACGAAATTTGATATCCAATGCAATCAAATACAGCAGTACCGGAGGTCAGATTACCATGTCCGCAACTCAGGATAAAAGCCATACAACCATTGTGGTCTCCGATACAGGAGTAGGTATATCAAAGGAAAATCTGGATAAGTTGTTTCGTATTGAATCGAGTTTCAGTACTTCCGGTACGCAAAATGAAAGAGGTACAGGCTTGGGATTAATTCTTTGCAGTGATCTGGTCGGAAAACACAACGGCAAAATATGGGTGGATAGTAAGAAAGGAATTGGAAGTAGTTTTGCATTTACCATTCCAAATCCAACCGCACCCAATGTGTCATGATGTCAATTCCTGTTTCTGCACCCTGCCTTTAAATTCCAGATGTTTTAGCACAAACCGGATTTCGCCCCATGATACCTGATCTCCCAAAGCAGCTTTAACGGGAGAAAGACGGTAATCCTCCTGATTCTCGAATGCATTTGAAATGATCTCAACCATGTCTTCTGAAACAAAAGTAGATATCGGGATTTCACCGGTTCCGATGTAATAGGCAATATGACCTTCAACGGTATTGGCCGTCATATTTCTCAACGTGGCAATTTCAGAAATGCTTTTCCCTTCCTTAAAATAAGCATAGCTAATCTGACGCGACTCCTTTTTCGGAACATCAGGTTTCTCCGATTCAACAACCGATTCTTTTACCGGCAAGTCATTTGATGCACAAAACTGTTGAACGATCTCGAGCAGTTCATCTCCATATTGGGCCAGTTTAATTTTTCCGATGCCTTTTACTTTTTTAAAATCGCTCAAACGAGAGGGCATTGCTGCTACAATGGCATGAATTGCTTTCTGGGGCAAAATCATATAGGCAGGAAGTTTCAGCTCGCGGGATTTGCGATCTCTCCAAGTCTTAAGTGTCTTGATAAGCAATGGATGCGCACTCTTGGAATCGGATTTAACCGGCTCTTTTTGCACTTTTATTTGCTGACTTTCCAGAACAGAACGGGCTTTTACCTGCAGATACTTTTGAATATCGAATCCATTGGCCATGGTTTCAAGGCAAAGTGTTTTATAGACCGCTTCGGTACGTACATTTTTTAAGGCTTCGTCCAGCAATTTTCGCACCGTTTTATTATCGGTTTCAAACCCCATGTTTTTCAGGGGTTCAACAACCAGATCCGTAATTTTTTGGGTAAAATATGCAGATGCCTTACTTATCCGGGTTTGTAGAGCCTCATTGGTTTCCGGTTCCGGATTCCGGATCAATAACTGTGTAACCTGTCCCTGGAATTTACCTGAAACATCCACCAATTCTTCACGAACCGATTGAGCCATTTTTTCAGGAAGCGCATCATAGGCATTGACATGTGATGATTGGTTTTCCTGAATTTGTTTTCGAAGCGTATAAATCAACCGCAACAGTGGATTAAGATCAAATAATTCGGATATCAGAAATAGTGCATAGGATCTTCTGGATTCAAGAAGTTGAAGGCTGCCGGGCTGATTTGATTCCTGTTCTCTTGTAAATGCAGAAACAGAATGATCACTGATAATGCTTTGATTTTTTATAGGAGTGCTCAGTACCAGTCCCTCCAGTGTTCGGCAACGACTCAGTGCCACGTAAACCTGTCCATGTGCAAACGATGCATGTGCATCAATGACTACACGGTCGAAAGTAAGACCCTGGCTTTTATGAATGGTAATGGCCCAGGCCAGTTTTAATGGATACTGAACAAAGGATCCAATAATTGTTTCCTGAATTTCGTAGGATTCCGGATTCAGCGAATACTTCATATTTTGCCATTCGGCTTTCTCAACAGATATGGTATGGGATTCGCCCGGACATTGAACCACAATCTGGTGTTCCTTTATCGCAATGATCTTTCCTATTTTTCCATTAAAATAAAGCTTATCCCTCGAAATGTCGTTCTTCACAAACATAACCTGTGCGCCTGTTTTTAGTTTTAGTTCAAGGCCAGTCGGATAAGCATATTCAGGAAATTCATCTGTTATCTGGGCCATGAATGTATGTTCTTTTCCCTGAAGCTGATCCAGGCGCGAATCATTCAGCGTCTGTGATTGATAATTGTGCGTTGTAAGCGTAATATACCCTTCGTTTTCGAGTGTATTAAATGCCGGATCGTAACGTTTATTCAGCAAGGCAAGCGACTGTGCATCCAGGCAATTGTTACGTACCTGATTCAAAAGGTCAATAAATATCTGATCCTGCTGGCGGTAAATATGCTTCAGTTCAATAGTAACATAATCGGTGCTTTGTAAGGCTCTGCTGCCAAAGAAAAAGGGGGTATCATAATATTTGCCCAGCAATTCCCAATCGTTCTCCTTTACAACCGGCGAAAGTTGCTGGATATCACCGATCATTAACAGCTGTACCCCGCCAAACGGCATATTTCTGTTTTTGTATCGTTTCAGCACGGTGTCAATGGCATCCAGCAAATCGCTCCGAACCATGCTGATTTCATCAATAATTAACAGATCCAGCGTTCTGATGATATTGATTTTCTCTTTTCCGAGTTTAAAAGAAATGGGCTGACTGGCTTGTGATGAACCGGAATAGGATTCGGGGATAAAAGGATGAAAGGGAAGCTGAAAGAAGGAATGGATGGTAACGCCACCCGCATTTACAGCCGCAACACCTGTTGGAGCCACAACTGCCATCCTCTTTGGGGATATGCTTTTTAGCTGATGCAGAAAAGTAGTTTTTCCGGTACCTGCTTTACCGGTAAGGAAAATATGCCGGTTGGTAAATTGAACAAAGTCAAATGCCAACTGAAGCTCAGGATTTTGAACCGATATCATATTGGGCCTAAAGATGCGAAATATATAAAATATATAGATAAAAAACCAGCATCCTGTTTTTAATAGGGTCCCTCATCTCTATTTGTTTTTCTGTATTCAGAAGGAGTGACGCCGGTTTTGGATTTGAATAATTTACTGAAATAAAAAACAGAACAAAATCCCAGATGAAAGGAAATCTCCTTAATACTCATTTCGCTATTGCTTAGTAAATATTCCGCCTCTTTCATTCGAAGAGAGGTATGATATTGCATAGGAGAAAGTCCGGTATATTTTTTAAAAGCTTTGCGAAATGCCGAATAGTTAATCTGCAGGTCTTTTGCCAGATTTTCAATCCATATATTTCCTGTGGGATTATCGCGAATGATCAGACAGGCCTTTTGAATGGCGTCTTCCATGAGGTTTTGGCGAAAGTTCTGATTTCTTTTTATAGATATAATCTGGCCCAGCAGTTGAACCACTAACCCCGAACAGATCTGGTGATACCCGGGTTGCTCCATTCGGGCATAATGAAAAATACTCTGAAAAATACGAAGCATGGATTCATGATATCCAATCTGAAGTACAGGATTATCCATAATCAGTGGAGTTGAACGGATCATCCGGTCGGCCATCACACCTGAGAACCCGATATAATGTTCGGTCCATCCTTTTTGTTTCAAGGGCTGATATCTATGCCATTGCCCGGGTTTAAGCAGAATAACGGACCCTTCACGTATCATCAGCCTGCCTTTACGGGTTTCTATAATACCTTCCCCTTTGGTAATATAATTAATCTGATACTCCTGTAGTATGCGGCCATTCGACCAGTTAAAATGATAACCATTTGGATGGCCAGAGGGTGGATAATCGCTATGAGGTTCGATCAATGCTGAACCCGCAACCGTGAGGAATACGCCCCAATTTTCATCGTCTGCATTATGAGCCAGATATTTAAAGGTATTCATCGCTATGGTGTATCATTTTGTATAAATAATTCCCAAATTATACATTGAATTAGCACTAAATCAATTATATATTTGAATAGAATCGTCAGCCAAATTACTAAAAATATTTTATCATGAACTCTCTTTTGAGCATTCTTCTCATGGCTATTGGCAGTATTTGTGCCGCCAGTTTTTATGTTCCGATTAAAAAAGTAAAGGGATGGTCCTGGGAATCATACTGGTTGGTACAAGGCATTTTCTCATGGATTATTATACCGGTATTGTTTGCCTGGCTTACCATACCCCATGGAAAGATGGGTATAATTATTGCCAACACCCCTGCTTCTGCAAAATGGATGGCCATTATGTATGGATCATTATGGGGCATTGGAGGTCTCACATTTGGTTTGAGCATGCGCTATCTGGGTGTAGCTTTAGGCCAGTCTATTGCACTTGGCTTATGTGCAGGATTCGGCACATTAATTCCACCCGTGCTTGCGGGTCATGATTTATTTGCAGATCGTTCGGGAATGCTGATCCTTATTGGTGTATCCATTAGTATGGCCGGTATTGCAATAATTGGTTATGCCGCTGCATTAAAAAGCAAAAATATGCCTGCATCATTGCGAAAAGAGGCCATCAAGGAATTTGCGCTTAAAAAAGGAGTGTTCATTGCAATTCTGGCTGGTGTTATGAGTGCCTGTTTCAATTTCGGACTCACGGCAGGGCAACCTCTTAAAGATGCAGCACTGAGTTATAATACCAATCCTTTATTCGCTAAAAATCCGGTTATCATGTTTGTCACTTTTGGCGGATTCATTACCAATTTTGTCTATTGTATCTTCTTAAATATCAAAAACAAGACGGGCAAGGACTATTATTCAGTGACCTCGTCCGTTTTGTTGAACAACCTGTTATTTTCAGCAATAGGGGGTACCTTATGGTATCTTCAGTTTTTCTTCATGGGTATGGGTGAAAGCATGCTGCCTGATCACATGGTTGTATTCGCATGGAGTATACTGATGTCTATGAATATTGCCTTTAGCAATATCTGGGGAATCATTTTAAAAGAATGGAAGGGAGCCGGAAGAAAATCCATCGCCGCGCTGATTATCGGAATCATCGTTTTGGTTTTATCCACCTTCGTTATAAAACTATAAATACTATTATTAAAGAAGTCATGGCTATGAAAAAAGAGAATGTGTTGCAGGCTTATCAGAATGCTAAGGAGCAATATGCTGCTTTAGGTGTGAATACGGATGAAGCATTGAAGAAGCTGGATGAAGTGAAAATTAGTTTGCATTGCTGGCAAACCGATGATGTTGGCGGTTTCGAAACGCCCGATGCAGTTTTGGGAGGAGGAGGCATACAGGCAACCGGCAATTATCCTGGCAAAGCACGCACCATTGAGCATCTGAAGCAGGATATAGAAAAAGTGATGAGTCTCCTGCCGGGAAAACAACGCTTAAATCTGCACGCCATTTATGGTGATTTTAAGGGGGAGCGAGTGGACCGGGATCAGATTGAAGTGAAACACTTTCAAAGTTGGATTGACTGGGCAAAAAAATTACAAATCGGACTTGATTTTAACCCGACCTGTTTTTCACATCCATATGCTAACGACGGTTTTACGTTATCGAGCAAAAATGAAAAATATAGAAAATTCTGGGTTGAACATACACGGCGTACCCGTAAGATTGCTGCCGAAATGGGTCGTCAGCTGGGCACTCCTGCTGTGAATAACATATGGATTCCCGATGGTTCAAAGGATATACCGGTCGACCGGAATGCCCACAGAACGTTATTACGGCAATCGCTTGATGAAATTTTCCGCGACGAATATCCAAAACAGCATCTGAAGGATTCCATGGAAAGTAAATTGTTTGGAATCGGTTCAGAATCCATGGTGGTCGGTTCTGCTGAGTTTTACCTGGGATATGCAATTCGAAACCATAAGATGATTTGTTTGGATAACGGACACTATCACCCTACTGAGCAGGTGGGCGATAAAATTTCATCTGTACTGCAATATCTGGATGAATTGTTATTGCATGTTACCCGTGGCGTACGTTGGGATAGCGATCACGTTGTTATATATAACGATGAAATTCAGCTTATTGCGCAGGAAATTGTACGTTGCAATGCGCTGAAAAGGGTGAATGTAGGCCTCGATTATTTTGATGCGAGTCTCAACCGGGTAGGTGCTTATGTAATTGGCACCCGTTCTGCGCAACTGGCATTTCTGAATGCGCTGCTTGAGCCGGTTGAAACACTCAGAAATTATGAAGAAGGCGGCCGCTTTTTTGAACGGTTGGCGCTTATGGAGGTATTAAAAACCAAACCGCTGGGCGATGTATATAATTATTATTGCCAGCAGCATAATGTTCCTGTTGCAGAAAATTATATACCAGAAATTCAGCAATACGAAAAGAGCGTGTTAAGCAATCGTTCTTAAGATCAGAACCATGAAAATCGGAGTAATTGCCATATTCGATATTGGAAAAACCAATAAAAAGTTCCTTCTTTTTAATGAACAGTTAAAGCTCATTTATTGCGAAGAAGAGAAATTTGAAGAGGTTGTTGATGATGACGGATATCCATGTGACGATATTGAGAAAATTGAAGGGTGGATGACCCAATGCCTGAATGAGGTTATTCACGAAGGAAATTATGAGATCAGGGCATTGAATTTTGCTACATACGGAGCCACATTGATGTTTCTGGATCATCAGGGCAGGAGAATTACCCCCGCATATAATTATCTGAAACCCATGCCTGAAAATGTGCTGGACGGCTTCTATGAGAAATGGGGCGGGGTTGAGGAGTTCAGCCGGAAAACAGCTTCGCCTGCTCTGGGTATGCTCAATTCAGGATTGCAGGCTTTATGGCTTAAACGGAAGAAACCGGAAATCTTTAAAAATGCAAGCAGGGTTGCCCATCTTCCGCAATATCTGAGCTATTATTTTACCCGCTTCCTTGTTTCCGAGTACACATCCATCGGCTGCCACACTGCTATGTGGGATTTTGATGCCCATAATTATCATCCCTGGCTGATTGATGAAGGAATATTGGTTCCTCAGCCTGTGTCAAATGATACCATTTCCAATACAACAATAGATGGGTATGTATTTAAAACGGGAGTGGGTATCCATGATAGTTCTGCGTCCCTGGTTCCTTATCTGGAAACTGCGAAAAATGATTTTATTCTGATATCTACCGGTACGTGGTGCATATTTATGAATCCTTTCAACAGTGAGCCCCTGACATGCGATGAACTGAGCAAGGATACCTTATGTTACATGAGTGTCCAGCAAAAACAGGTGAAATCATCGCGGTTTTTTATGGGACATATCCATGACGTGCATGTAAATATGTTATCCAGTCATTTTGGTGAATCTGTACAAGCTTATAAATCAATATCTTCAGATATTACACGTATCGGGGCTCTCATTTCTATCGGTCAGAGGGTATTCTTTCAGCATGGTATTCCGGATCAATTTATCGATGAATCGGTTAATCTTTCCAGATTTTCATCTTTTACCGAAGCCTATTTGCAATTTATGGTGGATCTGGTAGATGTTTGCCTTGAATCGCTGATTCTGGTTATTCCTAAAAACGATAAAACCGGTATTGTGTATATTACCGGTGGCTTTGCCCGTAATGATACTTTTGTTCATACTTTGGCCATGCGTCTTTCCGGGAAAAGAGTATTTACTTCAGATATTGATAATGCAACTGCCCTGGGTGCTGCAATGGTTCTGTATCATGAAGCCTTTCAAAAAGAAATGCCAACCATTGACCTTGGTCTGAAAGAAATTATAGTGCCTGATAACATTAAAAGATAGCTTCCTATGGAATATCCAGGCGATCTTTTTGCTAAGTTTAAAATAAGAATCAAGGACATATCATTCATTACAAAATAGTGTAACCATGGAAAGAAGAACATTTTTAAAAACTTCGGGGGCCATTGCTGCCGGAGGGATCCTCCTAAACCCTGCCCAGGTATTTGCTAACCGCGCAGGCACAAAGAAAAGAATAGCTATGGTGGGTACAGGAGTTCGAGGAATTGGATTCTGGGGTAAAACTGTAGTAGAGCAGTACTCAGATCTGATAGAATTTGTAGGTCTTTGTGATATCAATCCGGGCCGGGTTGCCTATGCAAAACAATTTATGGGCGTTGAATGCAACACCTATACGGACTTCGATAAAATGATGAAAGAGGTGATGCCCGAGATGCTTATTGTTACTACCGTAGATGCCACACATAATGAATTCATTGTAAAAGGACTCGAGTATGGTGCCGATGTGCTTACCGAAAAACCGCTTACTACCGATGAGGTAAAATGTCAGCAAATACTTGATGCCGAAAGAAGAACCGGACGTAAGGTTACGGTTGGTTTCAATTATCGCTATGGAACACTTTTCACAAAACTAAAGGAAGTCCTGACAGCGCAGCGGGTTGGCCGTATTACATCCGTGGATTTTCACTGGTACCTGAACACCTATCATGGTGCCGATTATTTCAGAAGATGGCATAGCATCCGGGCCAGGAGTGGTACCTTATTACTCCATAAAGCCACACATCATTTCGACCTGCTCAACTGGTGGATCGATTCAGATCCTGTAGAAGTGAATGCCTATGGCAAGCTGGAACATTACGGAAAAAACAACGCTTTCAGAGGAGATAAATGCAGAACCTGTCCGCATAAAGCACAATGTAAATTTTTCTGGGATATCACAAAAGACGAACACCTGGTGAAACTGTATACAGAAAATGAAGGGTACGACGGATATATACGTGATAATTGTGTGTGGCGAAATGAAATTGACATTTTCGACAAGATGGCAGTTCAGATAAAATATGCCAATGATGTGCAGGTTAGTTATTCTTTAACTACCTATTCTCCATATGAAGGTTTGACTGTTGCTTTTAACGGAATGAACGGACGTGTTGATTCATGGCAGGATTTGCCCTGGCGCGAACAGGAAAAAGTGAATCAGGCTGACAGACATACATTGGAAATGAATCAGTCGCAAGAAACCGAAACATCTGCTTATGATGAAGTGATCGTGTCTGATAATTTCGGTTCATCCGAACTGATAAAGGTTCCCTTTACCAGAAGCGGGCACGGAGGCGGCGACAAGCGTTTGCAGGATCAGATATTCAAAAATCCCAATGCGCCTGATCCATATAAACACGCCGCCGGACTCCGGGACGGTGCCATGTCTATTCTTATTGGTATTGCTGCCCGTAAGAGCATTGATGAAGGCAGACCGGTAAAAATTACCGAGATCACTGAATTGAAGCCGCATCCTACCAGAGGAGCGTGAGAGATTAGATGGGTGAATATTCATTAGTTCCACTTCTTTTTTTTTCATTTTTCAGATTTTGAGATTCTGCTTCTATTCAAATATTTTTCAAATTATCTTTGTAGCATGATTCCAATCAGGAAATATCTACCGGTGATCCTTCTTGCATCCTGCTCGACAGGGTTCCATGCTCAGGATATACGGTTGCTGTATCCGGAGAAAATTCCAAACTCCCTTCCCTATGAAATGAAGGAGGTTACGGTTATGAATCCGGACGGTACTTTCAAAGGATATCGTAAAGTTTCACAACCCACATTGGAAGTATTTCTCCCTGATTCCTCTATTACAACAACGAAAGCTGTAATTATATGTCCCGGTGGCGGATATATTTCTGAAAGTTATAAAGGTGAGGGGATATTGATTGCAGAAGCTTTTAACAGGCAGGGAATTGCTGCATTTGTGTTGAAGTACCGGTTACCCAGCGACTCCATCATGCAGGATAAATCACTGGGGCCTTTGCAGGATGCTCAGCAAGCAATTAAGTTCGTGCGCGAGCATGCGGAACAATGGAAAATCGATCCTCACAAGGTAGGAATTATGGGATTTTCGGCAGGAGGTCATTTGGCTTCCACTGCGGGCACGCATTTCAATGTTTCTTATATTCCGAACAAAGAAAATACATCTTTGCGTCCCGACTTTTTAATTCTTGCCTATCCGGTAATTAGCATGACAGATAGTTTGGCACACATGGGTTCTCGAAATAATCTCCTGGGAAGCCAGCCTGCTATAGAACAGATCCGTTTTTTTTCTTCTGAAATGCAGGTTACAGCTGATACTCCTCCTACCTGGTTAATGCATGCCGGTGATGATACGTCTGTACCGGTTGAAAACAGCATCCGCTTTTACCAGGCGCTTATACGAAACACTGTTCCTGCTGAAATGCATCTTTATCCAAGAGGGAATCATGCTTTTATTTTAAGAATGAAGCCGGAAGACTGGATGGGACCTTTGTTCGACTGGTTAAAGAAGCTCAATTAATGGCTTATGAATCACTTACCGGAGTCCTGCGTCGAAATATTCTCCGGCTGAATGTCATCAAATTCTCAAAGTGGTTTTCTCTCGTAATGCCGGTTATTGTTCCGTTTTATCAGAGCAATGGCCTCTCGATTACAGAAATCATGCTTCTGAAGTCGGTTTATTCCATTGTGATTGTAGTACTTGAAATTCCCAGTGGTTATTTGGCCGACGTGTTGGGACGCAAGAAAACGCTGATTGCCGGGGCATTTTTAGCTGCAGCTGGATTTTATATCTATTCCTTTTCGCATAACTGGTTGGGATTTCTGATTGCCGAAATAGCACTGGGCGCTGGTCATAGTTTTGTTTCGGGGGCCGATACCGCTATGTTATATGATACCCTGGCCTGGAAAAATAAGCAAAATCTGTATACCAAATATGAAGGGGTCAATACGTCTGTTGGTAACTTTTCGGAAGCAACTGCGGGATTGGCAGGTGGAGCTATAGCTCTCATCAGCCTGCGTTTCCCCTTTTATGTTCAGGCCATAATTGCTTCGCTGGCTATACCGGCGGCACTTACGCTTACAGAGCCACGGCTTGCCGGAAGTATTAAACGAAAAGCAGGGATCCATGATATTGTCCAGGTAATCCTCACCATCATTGTAAAGAAAAAGGATCTTCGGTTCAATTTATTGTTTTCCTCCATAATCGGTGCCACAACACTTCTTATGGCTTGGTTTGCGCAGCCTCTGTTCGAGAAAATGTTGCTACCGCTGGCATTTTATGGTATTGTTTGGACTGGACTCAATATTGTCACCGGTGGATCCTCGGTATGGGCACATCGAATTGAAAGAGGATTGGGTGAACTGTTCACCTTAAGAACGATTGCTGTTTTCATTCCATTATTAATGATATTGTCGGGAATGGCACCCGGGTTTGCCATTATTCCTTTGCTGGTTATTTTTTACTTTTTAAGGGGTTTGGCAACACCGGTACTTAAAGATTATATAAACAAGCAGACAGGTCCGGAAGTCAGGGCCACAGTGATGTCGTTACGAGATCTTACCATACGTGTATTTTTCGCCATTTTTGCACCCATGGCCGGCTGGCTTTCCGATCATTATAGTCTGGCCACCGGAATAGGGGTGATGGGTAGTATTCTTATGATATTTTCGGTTACAACATTGATTCTTTTTACCAGTTACCGGAAAAGAGCGGTAAAACAAAAGGATTCAACTATAGGCCATTGAGGAGGTTAAATTCCAAAGTTTTTTTTAAGGGATATGATTAAAAGTAAGAAATACTTTTTATATTTACTTTGATTTTATGCAACCTGTCAACATGCCGAATATTTATAGTAAATACACCAAACACTACATAGCCGTTGATTGTGTTATTTTTGGGTATGAAGAAGAAAAGTTGAAGGTGCTTTTGTATCCGCGAAGTTTTGAACCATCGGTTGGCCAATGGTCCTTGCTGGGTGGGTTTGTGGAAGATCAGGAAACACTTGGGGATGCAGCCCGCAGGGTACTTTTTAATACAACCGGTTTACAGAATATTTATCAGGAGCAGGTGCATGCATTTTCTGATCCCCGGCGTGATCCGGCCGGACGCGTAATCAGTGTGGCATATTATGCCCTGATACGCATCGACCAGCAGGACACCGATTTGATAAAATCTCATGGTGCTGAATGGTGGCCTGTAGCAAAACTACCTAAGCTCATTTTTGACCATGCCAAAATGGTTGAAGATTCTTTGGCCAGTTTGCAAATGAAAGCCAATTCTGAGATTATTGGCAATGAATTGCTGGGAGATACATTTTCAATTACCCAGTTGAAACAACTATATGAAGCCATTTTCCAGCGATCGCTCGATGCAGGTAATTTCAGAAAGAAGGTTTTATCGCTGGGTATGTTGCACAACACCGGAGTTAAAGATAAAGCAGATTCCAAAAAAGGTGCATATCTTTATAAATATCATCCATCTTTTGAAAACCTTTTAAGTATGACATCCATAATTCCTAATTCATAAAACTATTGCAGCAATTTCAGAGTGTTTACAATGCCCTAATTTTTTATAAAAGATCTCAACTAAAAACTAATACGCTTAAATCGATGAATTGGAACTCACAAGAATTTATTTGGCTCGACTGGTCAATCATGGCAGTTGGGATTTTAGCTATAGCCTGGGCTGTATGGCGTTCGATACAAAAACATAAGCTTATGCAAAAAGGTGCCGACAGCGAAGACTATCTGTTTGGCAAAGGCGAACCATGGTATATAATTGGAGCAGCTATTTTTGCTGCAAACATTGGCTCTGAGCATCTTGTTGGGCTTGCCGGCACAGGAGCAAAGGCTGGTGTAGGCATGGCGCACTGGGAAATGCAAGGCTGGATGATACTCATTTTGGGTTGGCTCTTTGTGCCATTCTACCAATTGATGAACAATAAGTTGGGGAAAATCATCACCATGCCCGATTTTCTGAAAAATAGGTACACACCTCGTACAGGTTCGTGGCTTTCTATCATTACACTTATAGCGTATGTACTTACTAAAGTGAGTGTTACAGCCTTTACCGGCGGTATCTTCATGCAAAGTCTTCTGGGTTTGCCATTCTGGTATGGAGCTATCGGCCTGATCGTTTTAACAGGTATCTTTACTGTTCTCGGAGGTATGAAAGGGGTGATGACATTATCGGCTATTCAAACGCCTATACTTATCATTGGTTCATTCCTGGTGCTTTTCTTAGGATTGTCAGCACTCGGAGATGGCAGTATCGCACAAGGCTGGACAGCTATGATTGAATATTCCAAAACACTGGGCATGGGAGCAGACGGCATTGCATATGGCACAAACCACATGTTCCACTTTGAAACGGGCGATCCTCTGTATGATGAGTATCCAGGCTTTTGGGTTTTTATCGGAGCAACAATTATAGGCTTTTGGTATTGGGCTACTGACCAGCATATTGTTCAAAGGGTACTGGGACAGAAAAAGGGCGAAGCCAGTGATGTGGTTATGAAGCGTGCACGCAGAGGTACTATCGCTGCCGGTTATTTCAAATTGTTGCCTGTATTTATGTTTCTGATACCCGGTATGATAGCCGCCGCATTGGCTGCACGTCCTGGTAGCGGATTTGAGTTAGGGAATCCTGATACAGCCTTTGGTTCCATGGTTAAGTTTGTATTGCCTGCCGGTGTGAAAGGTATTGTAACTATCGGTTTTATCTCAGCTCTCGTAGCTTCATTGGCAGCATTCTTCAACTCCTGTGCTACGCTGTATACGGAGGACTTTTATAAGCCTATGTTCAAAGGCAAAACCGAGGCCAGATACGTTTTGGTCGGACGTATTGCAACTATTGTTGTAGTGATTCTTGGTATTATCTGGATACCTGTAATGATGAGTCTCGGCAGTCTATACTCCTATTTGCAAGGTATTCAATCGCTGCTCGCTCCTGCTATGGTTGCTGTATTCGTGATGGGTATATTTTCCAAAAAAATTACACCAAAGGCAGGTGAATGGGGTTTGATAGTAGGCTTTTTAATTGGTATGGCACGCCTGCTGACCAATATCTTTACAAACACAGGTAAAGACTTAATGACAGGCGGGCTCTGGGAATCCACCCAATGGTTCTGGCATACCAACTGGCTTATCTTTGAGATTTGGTTGCTTGTATTCATTATTATGTTTATGGTTGTAGTATCATTCTTTACTGCAAAACCAACCGCAAAACAGATTGAGTTTGTCACTTTCACTGGCGACTATAAGGCACTCATCAAACAGAGTTGGAACAAGTGGGATGTAGTTGCTTCGTTAGGTGTGATATTGTTCTGCGTTGCATTCTATGTTTATTTCTGGTAAAAAATAACGAACAGATAAAAAATAACGATCATGTCGAAATTTGTAATTGGTGTTGATTATGGAACTGATTCGGTGCGTTCACTTATTGTGGATGCCACCAATGGTAAGGAAATGGCCAGCGATGTATTCTATTATCCCCGCTGGAAGGAAGGAAAATATTGTAATCCTTCCCTGAGCCAGTTTCGTCAGCATCCTAAAGATTATCTTGAAGGACTGGAAACGACTGTCCGGAATGCATTATCGCATTGCGGTCCCGACGTGGCTGCAAATGTGGTAGCCATTTCGATTGACACTACCGGATCTACGCCCATAGCTGTTGATAAACAGGGGATTCCCTTATCCATGAAACCCGGATTCGAAAGCAATCCGAATGCCATGTTTGTCCTTTGGAAAGATCACACTGCCACAAAAGAAGCCGAAGAAATCAATATCCTGGCCAAATCATGGGGAGGCATTGATTATACCAAATTTGAAGGCGGAATCTATTCATCGGAGTGGTTCTGGGCTAAAGTACTTCATATCCTCAGGAAAGATGAGGCAGTCAGAAAGGAAGCCTTTTCATGGGTTGAACATTGCGATTGGATTCCTGCAGTTTTAACTGGCCTTACAGATCCTCTTCTATTGAAACGCAGCCGATGTGCCGCAGGTCATAAAGCCATGTGGCATGAAGAATTTGACGGATTGCCTTCTGAAGACTTCCTGACAAAGCTTGACCCCCTGTTAAAAGGCGTAAGAGACCGTTTATTTCTTAAAACATTTACCTGTGAAGTGAGTGCCGGTCACCTTACCGCCGAATGGGCCGGTAAACTGGGACTGAGTCAGAATGTACAGGTAGGTGCAGGTTCTTTCGACGCCCATCTGGGCGCTCTGGGCGCTGATATAAAACCCTATTTTCTGAGTAAGGTTATGGGGACATCTACCTGCGACATGCTGGTGGCACCCATGGAAGAAATAAAGGGAAAGCTTATTCATGGAATATGCGGACAGGTTGATGGTTCCATAATACCCGGTATGCTTGGAATGGAAGCCGGACAATCTGCCTTTGGTGACATTTATGCCTGGTTTCGGGAAGTATTGTTGTGGCCGGTTCGTGAAATATTGATGAAATCGGAACTGGATGAAGCATCCAAACAAAAGCTTCAGCATGAAATGGAAAGTCAACTGATTGCCAAACTTTCGCAGGCAGCAGAAAAAATTCCGGCAGGCCAGTCGGGGATTATTGCACTCGATTGGATGAATGGAAGACGAACCCCCGATGCCGACCAAACCCTTAAGGGCGCTATTTTCGGACTGAATCTGGGATCTGACGCTCCTGCTATATTTCGTGCCCTGGTGGAAGCCACGGCATTTGGAGCAAAAAGTATTGTAGACCGTTTTATCCATGAAGGAGTCCGGATAGATGGTATTGTTGCTTTGGGAGGTGTTGCCAAAAAATCACCATTTGTCATGCAAATTGTTGCCGATGTGCTGAATAAACCTATTCTGGTTGCAAAGAGTGAACAGGCTTGTGCTTTAGGCGCAGCTATGGCGGCTGCCACCGTTGCAGGTATCTATCCAACAGTTCTGGAAGCACAAAAAAATATGGGAAGTGGTTACGAAACCGAATACAAACCCATTGCTGCAAATGCCGCTGTGTATGAAAAAATCTATGTAAAATACAAAGAGGCGGGTGCTTTCGTTGAGCAAACTACGAAAAAGGAACACCATGAATAAGTATGACGCCATTAAAAAAGCAGCTTATGATGCCAATATGCGGCTCCCCGAATTGGGACTCGTGCTTTTTACGTTTGGCAATGTAAGTGTTGCTGATGCGGGAATGGGTGTATTTGCCATTAAGCCAAGTGGGGTGCCTTATGCCAACCTGACACCTGAGGACATGGTAATTGTGGATTTTAATGGAACTATTGTAGAAGGAAAATTAAGGCCTTCATCGGATACGCTTACCCACGCAGTTTTATATAAAGAATGGAAATCAATCGGGGCGATTGTACATACACATTCATCGTATGCTACAGCCTGGGCTCAGAGTCTCAGAGATATTCCGATTTTCGGAACCACGCATGCCGATCATCTGACGTGTGATGTTCCCTGTGCTCCACCTATGGAAGATGACATGATCCAGGGAAGCTACGAATACGAAACTGGTCATCAGATTGTGAATCACATGAAATGGAAAAATTACAGTCCCGAAGAAATTGAAATGATTCTGGTAGGAAGTCATGGCCCGTTTACATGGGGAAAAACACCTGAAAAAGCCGTGTATAACAGTGCGGTGTTGGAGCAGCTGGCAAAAATGGCCATGTTGACGGAAAAGATCAGTCCGCATGCCCAGCGGTTAAAGCCTTCCCTGATCAGAAAACACTATGAAAGGAAACATGGACCAGGCTCCTATTATGGGCAGTAATAAAATTGATTTATATACAGACACATCTTATTAATAAAAAAAATAGCATCATGATTGATTTAAAAAAACTGGAAGTATGGTTTTTAACCGGTAGCCAACACCTCTATGGAGAAGAAACATTACGGCAGGTTGCCGATGATTCACAGAAAATCGTAAGTGCACTGGATCTTTCACAGGAGATACCGGTAAAAATAGTGTTTAAACCTGTTTTAAAGACGCCTGATGAAATATTTGAAACCTTGCAACAGGCCAATCAGGCGAAATCATGTATCGGAATCATTACCTGGTGCCATACTTTTTCGCCTTCAAAAATGTGGATCAATGGTTTGAAAATTCTTCAAAAACCGGTGCTCCATTTGCATACCCAATTTAACCGCGATTTGCCCTGGTCAGAAATCGATATGGATTTTATGAATCTGAATCAGGCAGCACATGGCGACAGAGAGCATGGATTTATCATGAGCCGCATGAATATAAACCGCAAGGTTGTGGTAGGTCATTGGTCTGAAACAGATGTGAAGGAAAGAATTGGTGTATGGGCACGTGCAGCAGCAGCATGGTTCGACTTCCAAACGCTTAAAGTTGCACGGTTTGGCGATAATATGCGGGAGGTTGCCGTTACCGAAGGTGATAAAGTAGAAGCACAAATCAAATTCGGCCTTTCTGTGAACGGTTATGGGGTAGGTGGTTTGGTGAAGCTGGTAAGCCAGGTAACTGAAAAGGAAATCGATGAAGTAGTAAAACAATATGATGAATTGTTCCATTTTGCAGCTGATGCAAAAAAAGGAGGTGCATTGCATAACAATGTCCGCTACCAGGCACGACTTGAAATTGCTATCGGGACATTTCTTAAAGAAGGAAATTTCGGTGCTTTTACCACCACTTTTGAAGACCTTCACGGACTGGAACAATTGCCTGGCCTTGCTTCACAGCGTTTGATGGCGGCTGGTTTTGGATTTGGTGCAGAAGGCGACTGGAAACATGCTGCAATGGTGCGTGCTGTAAAAGTAATGTCTGTTGGTTTAAAAGGAGGTACTTCGTTTATGGAAGATTATACCTATCATTTGAATCCTTCGGGCATGAAGGTATTGGGCGCCCATATGCTTGAAATATGTCCATCCATTTCAAAGGATAAACCCAAACTCGAAGTGCATCCCCTCGGAATTGGCGGAAAGTCAGATCCTGCACGTCTTGTTTTTGAAGTTCCTGAAGGCCCTGCCATTAATGCAAGTCTCATTGACCTGGGAACCCGGTTCCGTTTGATCGTGAATTCTGTTGATTGTGTAAAAGCAGATCAGGATATGCCCAAACTGCCTGTAGCCCGTGCTTTATGGGTTCCGCAACCCGATCTCAAAACCGGTGCCGGTGCCTGGATACTGGCCGGAGGAGCTCATCATACCGCTTTTAGTCAGGCTGTAAATGCTGAATATATGGAAGATTTCTGTGAAATGGCTGGTATTGAGTATATTCATATCGGGAATGAAACCACAATCAGTGATATAAAAAAGGAAATCCGCTGGAACGATCTGTATTATAATTTCAAGCGCTAGATTATTGGTTGACCTGCCTGCTTGTCTTGGCCTTACTCGTGGCAGGCAGGTTGGTTGACCTGCTTGCCTCGTATGAGCCAAGCAGGCAGGTTGGTTGATTGGGACTGCAGATGAGAAATGCTGTCAGTGGTCCTTTGTTTCAAACAATAAATATTCTGAATAAACTATTAATGCTTCAATAAAGAATATTTCGTCCCTTACGGGACTTTGAGAAAATTTAGAATCGTCAAATCTGCCCATATTTTGTCCCTACGGGACGGTTCCGTCAGGAACCAAATATTGGGATTAGAAATGGCACCTCTTAACTTTCAAAGTCCCGTAGGGACGTAATATTTGAATTGATTCTTCACTTTCTATAGGAAGAAAAGGGATATTATTCCATATAATCGCCTGATTTGAAATTTTCATATCAACACATCAACAAATCAACACATCAACAAATGAATTTCATCTATAAAATAGTAGATTTGGTATAATATATTTTAGATCCATCATAACGCTTGTTATTTTTGATCTGAATCTGATATCAGAATCTATGAACCGGAAAGATTTTCTATTAAAAGGAGCAGGATTTCTATTACTCTCAGGCTTTTCTGTTAAAGCCTTGTCATTGAATACGGGCAAAGATCCCATATATACGGTTTTACCCAAACGATGTGATGGATGCGGTCATTGCTTTAAATCGTGCCATCACAATGCATTGCATGTTAACAAAGAAGGTAAAGCTTTCATTGATTCACAAAATTGCAAGGGCTGTGGAGATTGTCTCCGCTTTTGCCGCCGTATGGCTATTGTAGAAAAAGAAAACAACCCAAAATAATAATACCTGTTTGCAGACAACAATCGCTATCCCAACGAGTCTGAATTTAATTTAAAACAACTATGATGAGATTATTGATTTTTTTAATGATCCTTACGGCTGTCTCCTGCAGCTCGCCAAAGGACAAACAGGAACTGCGTATTAACGACCTTAATTATTTTGAACTCCCCGGTTTGAATGTAATGGTTTTTGAAGACATTTATCCCGAAGGACATCAGGGTGGCGTAGGTTTTATTCAAAACGGGGTGCGTGTTGCTACCAATGGTGATGTAAGGCTGGAGCTAACACCTGGCCAGTTTCAACCCATACCAAAAGTTGGAAAAAGAACGGTTGACAGGGAAGCAAATGAAATTCATGTGAATCTCTGGTATCCCGATACAGCGATTAATCGCAAAGGGTTTAATCCCATTTTCTATCCTGACCTTGTGTTTACCTATCAGGTTCGTGTAGTAGGAGAAAAAGATTATTTCAGGATTATTGTGGACATGGATAAACCAGTTCCTGCGGAATGGGTAGGAAAAATCGGCTTTAATCTGGAGCTTTATCCCACCGATTTATTTGGGAAAACGTGGAAGATGGACGATAAGTCGGGTCTGTTTCCTCCGCAAGCCAACGGACCTGTAGATCTGATAGACGGTCAGAACCAGGCTGTTCCAATGGCCACGGGTAGAAAATTTACAGCAGTCCCTGAAAACGATAAACAACGGTTCACCATTGAAAGTAAAACTGCAGATATTCAGTTGATGGACGGCAGAATCCGTCATACGAACGGATGGTTTGTGTTACGTTCTGCCATTCCCGAAGGTGCAACTAAGGGCGCTATTGAATGGACTGTGAAAGTAAATCGGATTCCCGATTTTAAAAGCGAACCTGTCGTTCACATCTCACAAGTAGGATATCATCCTGCACAGCAGAAACGCGCTGTAATTGAGCTCGATAAAAATGACAAATCCATTGCAAAAACCCAGCTGGTACAAATTGATCATGATGGAAAAGAGACGGTTATAAAAACTGCAAAACCCGAATCATGGGGCCAGTTCCTGCGCTATAATAGCTATATCTTTGATTTCAGCGATGTGAAAGCCGAAGGAACGTACAGAATTCAATATGGTACTGTTCAGTCCAATCCTTTTACCATTTCTGCCGGAATCTATCAGCGCCATGTATGGCAACCCACACTGGAAGTATTTCTTCCGGTTCAGATGTGCCATATGAAAGTGGTGGAATCCTATAAGGTATGGCATGGTGCATGTCATATGGATGATGCGCTCATGGCACCTATTGATTCCATTTTGTTTGATGGATATAAACAAGGACCTTCTACACTTACCCGATTCAAATCGGGCGACCATGTACCGGGTTTGAATGTAGGAGGATGGCATGATGCAGGTGATGATGATTTGCGTGTGGAATCACAGGCTATTTCAGTACAATTGTTATCCCTTGCCTGGGAAGAATTTAAACCTGAACTGGATGCCACCAGCATCGATCAGAAAGCCCATCTTGTAAACATACACGTTCCCGATGGAAAGCCCGATATGCTACAGCAAATTGAGCATGGCGTACTTACCGTTTTAGGAGGCTATGAAAATCTGGGAAGAGTATATCGCGGTATCATTGGTCCTACACTCTCCCAATATACCATGGTTGGCGACGTTTCCAATCAAACCAACAATATCAACTATAACAAATCGGTAAAATACAATGGCACTTTTGAAACCAGGGCCGGCATTAAAGACGACCGGGCTGTTTATACCGAAGAAAATCCTGCGCATGAGTTTGATGCCATCATTGGTTTGGCCGCTGCTGCCCGTACCCTTAAGGAATACAATCCTGAGCTTGCTGCGCGCTGTCTGAAAGCAGCCACTAACTTATGGAATATGCCCAGGGATATAAAAGGTTATTTCCTTTTTGGCCAGATTCAGGCTGCTTCTGAACTTATGGTTACAACCCAGGGTGATGAATACAGAGATTTTCTGATTCAAAATAAGGATACCATTGCCAAGTATATTCATCCTGTTGCCTGGATGGTAGTTCGTACCTTGCCACTGATTAATGACGAAGGATTTAAAACTACCATAACGGAGGCGCTGAAAAAACTTACCGTGGAAATCACTGCCCAGGGCAAGGAGACTCCTTACGGAGTGCCCTACAGACCTCATATCTGGGGTGCCGGTTGGGGTATCCAGGAGTTTGGTGTACACCAGTATTTTCTTGCCAAACATGCACCTGAATTATTCAGCTATGAGTACATGTTGAATGCATTAAATTTCGTTTTGGGTTGTCATCCTGGCGTAAACACAGCTTCCTTTGCCTCCGGAGTAGGTGCAAAATCTGCTACCAGGGCATATGGATATAACCGTGCCGACTATTCCTATATCCCCGGAGGTGTGGTTTCCGGAACCGCTTTGATCCGGCCGGACTTTGCTGAGTTGAAAGAATTTCCTTTCCTTTGGCAACAAACTGAATATGTGTTGGGCGGCGGAGAAAGCAATTACCTGTTTCTGGTGCTTGCTGCGGATAAGGTGTTGAATAAATAGATCATTAAGCACGTTGTCCAATATATATTGCGTCCCTATGGGACTTTGAGAGTGGAGAGGTGCCTTTTTTCTACCTATATTTGGTTTCTGACGGAACCGTCCTGTAGGGATATGATTTAAATGAGGTCCAATAAGGGCGCTATAAAAATGATATCTAATATAAATGGATGTCGAATATTTATTGCGTCCGATGGAACTGTCCCGTAGGGACATTAATATGGGTAGAAATGAGTGATCAGGTTAAATGAAGTCCCGTATGGGACGATATAAAATCTAACAAGGCAACAATGATCAATCGATAATCATATGAGACACCGGTCCGCTCAATATAAAGCGACCGGTGTTTCTTTTATATAACATGCATTTGAAATAATTTTCGCAACCTAAAACCTGAATTATGCAACGCATTTATTGGTTCGCCCTGCTCCTTGTATTTGTATCCTGTTCGCAAAAAAATGTGACAAAAACAATTGATGTTTCTTCTTTACCTGTTGAATCGGGATTGATATCGGGTTTCTACAATGCCGATAGTACTGTAATGATATTCAAAGGTGTTCCATTTGCAGCTCCTCCAATTGGAGATTTGAGATGGAAATCGCCTGCAGCAGTTACCCCATGGAACGGAGTGAAAAAGTGCGACCGGTTTTCGGCCAGCGCCATGCAAAATAAACCCGCTCCGTACATGATGTGGTCCATGGAATTTCAGGCTCCTGAAGAACCCTTAAGTGAGGATTGCCTGTATTTAAATGTATGGACGGGAGCAAAAAATGCAGATGAAAATCGTCCTGTTATTGTATGGATTCATGGCGGTGCATTTACCGGTGGGTCAGGTTCTGTACCTTTATACGACGGGGAAGAAATGGCGAAAAAAGGCGTTGTTTTTGTGACCATCAATTACCGGGTGGGAATCTTCGGCTTTTTTGCGCATCCTGAACTGTCCATGGAAAGTCCTGCCCATGTTTCCGGAAATTATGGAATTCTCGACCAGATTGCTGCATTAAAATGGGTTAAAAAAAATATCCATGCCTTTGGTGGAGACAGTGCCCGTATAACTATTGACGGACAATCGGCAGGCGCATTTAGTGTAAACGCACTTATGGTTTCACCCCTGGCTAAAGGATTATTTCAACGTGCTATTGCACAAAGTGGAGGAATGTTTGATGCAGATGTTTCAAATTCAGATTTGAAATCAGCTGAAGAAAAGGGAGTGGAAATTGCAGAAATGCTCAAAGCGAAATCAGTTGCCGATTTAAGAAAAATACCGGCAGAAGAACTGCAAAAAGCAGCAGTACGGATTGGAATAGTAGTGGATAATTACGTCATCCTTCCGGCATATGAGACATTCAGCGCATCGCAACACAATGATGTTCCCCTCTTAACGGGTTGGAATGCAGATGAAATCACCAGCAATGAGCGGGTCACATCCAAAGATTTTAAGGCACAGCTTCATGCCTATTTTGGAGAAAAAGCGGATGATTTTTTAAATTTTTTTCCTGCCAATACAGATGATGAGGCTACCCAATCGTCCAAACAATTATCGGTACTGAGTTTTGGATGGGAAAACTTCTGCTGGGCTAAGATGCAAGGCAAGTATGGAAAGCATCCTTCCTATTTGTATTATTTTAATTATGTTCCTCCCGGTGAACCCAATTACGGTGCGTTTCATTCTGCCGAATTTGGTTATGCCCTCAAAACCTTAAAATACTGGAACCGACCATTTACAGAAACCGATTATAAACTGGCTGATATCATGTCATCCTATTGGGTAAACTTTGCAGCCACAGGAAATCCAAATGGACCTGGATTGCCAGAATGGCCTGCTTTTGATTCGACCGCACAAAAGACAATGGAATTTGGTGATCCCGTAAAAGTAATTGATCTGCCGCATAAAATACAGCTGGAATTTATTGACACTTATAATCAGAGTTTGCGACAGAATAAGGGCAATTAAACCCGCTTTGTGTGTTTTTTAAACAACATAAACCCATTTTTATGAAGAAAAAAGGAATAATCCTATTGTTGTCTGTATGGATGATGCTGCCGGTGATCGCTCAGGATCTGGTCATGAATACATTCATCAATGATCTGATGGGCAAAATGACGATTGAAGAAAAGATCGGACAGTTAAACCTGACCAATGGCGGAGATTTTACAACCGGTTCCACTGCTACTTCAGATCTGAAACAGAAGATCCGGAACGGTCAGGTTGGATCAATACTGAACACTTTTTCAGTAGCCTCCATGCGCGCAGCACAGGATTTGGCCGTGAAGGAATCACGCAATCATATTCCCATTTTGTTCGGATTGGATGTTATTCATGGCTATAAAACCATTTTCCCCATTCCTTTGGCCATGAGTTGTTCATGGGACCCGGAAATGATTGAAAAAGGCGCACGAATTGCAGCTGTGGAAGCAACATCTAATGGTGTAGCATGGACCTATTCACCCATGGTTGATATCGCCAGGGATGCCAGATGGGGCCGTATTGCCGAAGGAAGCGGAGAGGATCCGTGGCTGGGATCGGTGATTGCCAAGGCCATGGTGAAAGGTTACCAGGGCGACGATTTATCCCAAAGCAACACCATGATGGCCTGTGTGAAACATTTCGCGCTGTATGGAGCTGCTGAAGGCGGCAGGGATTATAATACTGTGGATATGAGCAGGATCACCATGTACAACGAATATCTCCCTCCCTCTAAAGCGGCTATAGACGCTGGAGCAGGCAGTATCATGACCTCCTTTAATGTAATTGATGCGGTTCCCGCCACCGGTAACCAATGGCTGTTGACCGATCTGCTCAGAAATCAATGGAAATTTGATGGATTTGTGGTTACGGATTATACTGCGATTAATGAAATGATCGTGCATGGAATGGGAAACCTGCAGGATGCTTCTGCATTGGCGCTTAAAGCGGGCACAGACATGGATATGGTGGGTGAAGGATTTCTCTCCACATTAAAGAAATCGCTTGATGAAGGCCGTATCAGTCTTCAGGACATTGATCTTGCCTGCAAACGTGTTTTGGAAGCAAAATACAAACTGGGACTTTTTGAAGATCCTTACAGATACCTGAACGAAGAACGGTCAAAATCTTCAGTACTTACTCCCGAACATTTGTCACTTACCCGCCAGCTTGCAGCACGGTCAATCGTTCTTTTGAAAAATGACAAACAGATTCTGCCTCTGAAGAAATCAGGAACCATAGCTGTTATCGGACCATTAGCCGATAATAAGGCAGATATACTCGGTACATGGACAATGGCTGGTGATGCGAGCAGGTCTGTTACTGTTAAAGAAGGATTGCAGAACGCAGGCAGCTCAATAAAAATACTTTATGCAAAAGGGAGTCCTGCCACAGATATCCCGGGAATGATTGGCGGTGAAAATCCGCTCGCAGTAAAGGACATACAAAAAGACAGAGACGCAGGCAAATCAGCGGAAGTACTATTGAATGAGGCCTTACAGATTGCATCAAAAGCAGATGTTATTGTTGCAGTGCTGGGTGAAAAGGCCGGATGGTCGGGTGAAGCTGCCAGTATGGCTGATATCAGTCTTCAAAAACCACAACAGGAATTGTTGAAGGCTTTAATCGCAACAGGAAAACCTGTGGTGCTGGTTCTCATCAATGGCCGTCCGATGACGCTTCCCTGGGAAAGCGTTAATGTACATGCAATTGTTGAAGCCTGGGCCGGTGGCACAGAAGCCGGAAATGCCATTGCCGATGTGTTGTTTGGTGATTATAATCCTTCCGGGAAGCTCACCACTTCTTTTCCTTTTAACGTGGGCCAGATCCCCCTGTATTATAATCATAAAAATACAGGTCGTCCCGCACAGGCAGAAAATAAATTTTCTTCCAAATATCTCGACAGCCCCATTGAACCCTTATATCCTTTTGGTTATGGGTTGAGTTATACCACCTTTGCATATAGTGATATCACTTTAAACAAAACCATGCTGAAGGGGAATGACAAACTCATGGTGCGTGTTACCATTTCAAATACAGGAAACATTGCCGGGGAGGAAGTGGTGCAGTTGTATATCCGCGATCACGTGGCTTCCATTTCACGACCGGTAAAAGAGCTGAAGAATTTCATAAAAATCATGCTTCAACCGGGTGAGAAAAAGGAAATTACCATGGAAATAACACCCGATGATCTGAAGTTTTATAACAGCAGTTTGCAATACGACTGGGAACCGGGCGATTTTACCGTTTTTGTCGGAACGAATTCAAAGGATGTAAAATCAGCAGGTTTCAATTGGGTAAAATAAGTTTCTAATGGGTGACATAGCGTTGTCACATCCTGTTTTTATTTTTGTCCCGAAAGGATAAATAAAATCAAAAAAACCATGGAAAAAAAGGAAATTATACCCAATCAACAGCGCATTGCCTATTGTGGCTTATTCTGCGGTGCATGCAATAAGTATCTGTCGGGCAATTGCCCAGGATGTCAGGAAAATATTAAGGCATCGTGGTGTTCGATTCGGAAATGCTGTATGGACCATAAGCGGCTAAGCTGTGCAGATTGTGATCTGAAAAATGTAAATGCGTGTGGAAAATTTAATAATACAATAAGCAAAATCTTTGGCCTGATTTTTAATTCAAACCGTGCTGCCTGCATTCAGATGATCCGCGAAAAGGGCTATGAGGGATTTGCTATTGAAATGGCTCAACGTAAAAAGCAATCACTTCCCCGAAAATAGCCAGGTAACAGATTTAGATTGGGATTTCATAAACATGTTTGGGGTTCAGAATGTTTTTTTATACTTAAAGCAACGTATTTCTAACTTGTATCATCCAATAATAAAAATACGGCTGTTATGAAACAAACTTTTTTATGGATACTCGTTTCGCTCCTGATCATTTCATGTGAGCGTTCTAAAGATGAACCGCTTCCAACGGAACCGGAAATTCTGGATTTGGGAGTTGCAACAGAAAATATGCTTCAGGCTGATAATGAATTTGGGTTTGATATTTTCCGGGAAGTTTTAGAAAATGATACCGGTGCAAACCAGTTTATTTCTCCTACCAGTATCGCCATGGCTTTGGCGATGACCTATAATGGGGCAAGAGGCGAAACCAAAACCGCAATGGAAAATGCGCTTCGCAAACAAGGGTTTACGGTAGATGAAATTAATGCCGGTTATAAAAGTTTATTAAGGGCACTTAAATCAGTAGATGAGCGCGTATTAATTGAAATTGCAAACTCGATTTGGTATAATGAAGGATTCACCGTTTTACCGGAATTTATCAATATCAACAAAGAAACATATGGTGCGGAAATCAACAAACTGGATTTCAACGCTGCATCTGCAGTGGATGCCATTAACGGTTGGGTGGATGGGAAAACACATGGACGGATTCCTACCATTATAGATGCAATATCAGACGATATTGTAATGTATCTGATTAATGCCATTTATTTTAAAGGTTCCTGGAAATATGAGTTTGATAAACAAAAAACAGCTGAGGGTCCCTTTTTTCCAAAGGAAGGGGATGCCGTAACCGTTAAATACATGAATCAAACGATTTCGGCGCCACTTTTAGTAACAGAAAATTTTACTATGGTTGAAATGCCCTATGGAAGAGGCAACTTTACTATGGTAATTCTTTTGCCAAATGAAGATTATACCACTCAGGATATTCTGCCAACGCTTACCTCTGAAAATTGGGATCTTTGGATGGCCGGTTTAACGAAGCGAGAAGTCGATTTAAATATTCCTAAGTTTACCTATAAGTATGAAAATCTCCTCAATAATGAGCTTACCAATATGGGAATGGGGATTGCTTTTGAAGGGGCTGATTTTTCAGGCATAAATGGCACAGGAGGTTTGAGTATTTCAAGGGTGTTGCATAAATCATTTGTTGAAGTGAATGAAGAAGGTACAGAAGCTGCTGCTGTAACTGCTGTTGAAATAGAACTCACTTCTTTTCCTCCCCAAAATATTTTATTTAATGTAAACAGACCCTTCTTCTTCGCGATACGCGAATCTACCACAGGAGCCATATTATTCCTGGGCAGGGTAACCAATCCCCTGATACAGGAAAATGGTTCTTTAAGCAAATAATTAAATATTAAATATCAATAAAAAAGACCCTCTTAAACGGAGGGTCTTTTTTATGAAGGAGTTTATTAATTTATCTGATTTTAGATCCTTTTACTGCAAAGAATGTGATATAGCCATAATAGAGGAAGAGGCAGCATATCGCAGCAACGAGTCCGATATTCTTCTGAATTCCTCCCATCAGAATAGGCAGTATTGCAGCTCCGATGACAGAAGTGGCAATTACACCCGAGCCAACCTTGGAGTGCGGTCCGAGATCTTCCAGTGCCAAATTGTAAATGCAAGGCCACATAATGGAATGAAAAAGTCCGGTGCCAATGAATAATACCAGAGCAACCGTGTTCATATCGAGGTTTCCGCTTACGAGGGAAAGCATTAGAACTGCAGCTCCCAGAATCGCACAAAAACTCAGAATCTGACTGGCTGTATATTTTCGTAAAATGAATATTCCGGCAATGCGGCCTACCATTAACCCGCCCCAGTAAAAGGAGAGCAATCGCGTACGCATTTCTCCATCAAAACTGAAGTTCAGGGTATCTGAATAATCAGCAAAGAAGCTTGGAATTCCGATTTCAACGCCCATATAAAAGAATATGGCAAGTGAGCCCAACCAGAGGTGGGTGTATTTATAGGCACTGGATTTGAATTTCTTATTCAATGCTGTTTCGGAAGAATCAGTTTTAATTTCCGGAAGTTTAAGGAAAAACATAATCCCTACAATAATCAGAGCAATAACGCCGATACCTGCAAAAGGTCCCTGAACTGCCTTTGGATCGGATAAACCACCTTCGGTTGATGAAACAATCAGCATGGAAACAAAAAGCGGGGCAATCACGGTTGCCACTGAATTCAGTGCGTTTGTAAGCGTAAGGCGACTTGCAGCAGTTTCGGGACTTCCCAGCGCATTCACATACGGGTTGGCAGCTACCTGCAACAATACGATACCGATGGCGAAAACAGAAACTGCCGATAAAAATCCGTAATATCCCAGGGCAACACCCGGAATACAAAGGAAAAATCCGGCTGTTATCAGAATAAGTCCGGCCAGTACTCCGTTTTTATATCCCAGTTTATTCAGCAGATAACCCACCGGAACCGATAAAATATAGGCCCCGTAGAAAAACGTGTTGGGAAGCTGCTTTTCAACTTCGTTCAGGTTAAAAGCATTTTTGAGGTAATCAATAAGTGAATTGTTCATGGTAGTGATAAAGCCCAGCAGGAAAAACAAGGAGGCCATTACCACCAGTGGGAACAAATAGTTTGTGTTTTTCTGATTCATGATATGCAATTATCGGGTTGAGAATTTATGCACGCAGCTTTGATTGTATTCCTCACCGGCGTGCAGCACAGTGTTTGGAAAATGCGGGATATTTATGGAGTCTGCAAAATGCTGGGTTTCCAGACAGAAAGCCCAACGTTTCTGGTATAATTTTCCTCCTTTGCCTTTTTCGTTGTCGAGCCAGTTACCGGAATACAATTGCACACCGGGTTGGGTCGTTAAAACTTCCATTACACGTCCGGATTTCGGATCATAGGCAACAGCTGCCAATCCCATTTCGTTTGCAGGATGATCCAGAACCCAGTTATGGTCGTAACCATTGCCAAATTTTAACTGCTCAAAGGATGCAAGTATGTCGGCACCGATTTTTTTAGGAGCCGTAAAATCCATAGGTGTTCCTTTTACGGTAAGAATTTCTCCGGTAGGAATATTGCCAGCATCTGTCGGGGTGTAAAAACGAGCATTGATCATGAGTTCATGTGAAAGCATATCACCTGAACCCTCACCTGCCAGATTAAAATAAGAATGGCCTGCAAGATTCACAACCGTTGTTTTGTCGGTTGTGGCTTTATAGTCAAGCCGAAGTTCATTTTCGTCGGTTAGGGTATAGGTAACGGTTGCTTTTACAGTACCCGGGTAACCTTCGTCTCCATCCGGAGAAATATATTGCAGGGCAACACTGTTGGTCGTATTTTTAATTACATCCCATACCACACGGTTAAAACCTTTGATTCCCCCATGAAGGTGATTGGGACCGTTGTTTATTGCCAGACGGTACGTTTTACCTGAAAGGGTAAATTGTCCTTTACCAATGCGGTTTGCAACGCGGCCAACAATAGCGCCCATGTAAGGACCGTTGCCGTTGATATAGTCCTGTATATTGTCATATCCCTGAACAACATCAGCAAAAACTCCATTGCGGTCCGGAGCATAAATACTGACAATAATTGCTCCGTAATTGGTAATTTGTGATACCAGTCCGTTTTTGTTTTTCAGGGTGTACAAACCGGTCTGTTTTCCGTCATGAACGGCTTTAAATGATTCTTCTTTTAATATATTCATAGTTAATTACTTAAATAAGACACACCACTATATTATTATAATTCTACTTTACCTGTTCCCTGATTCCGTATGAAGAGGGCATGGCACGATCCTTTTCCAAAAACGTGCTCCAGAGTTTTTACATATTTTTCCAAAAGCTCAGCAGGGACAAAAGCCTGTATGGTTCCGGCAAACCCTCCACCATGCACGCGCCATGCGCCTTTCCCCTTTAAAACAAGCTCACTCAAGGCAAGTGCCAGTGAAACGCCTTGTTCTTTTACATTATTTACGGGATATACATTCTGGTTGTACATAAATGAACTGAATCCCGAATCAATCACCATATTCAGAAATGCGCTAAAGTCGTTTTTTTCCAGAGCAGCAACCTGTTCAACAACCCGCTGATTATCACTCTGGAAATGCAGGGCTCTTAAAATGGCCCGGTCACCTACTTTTTCACGGATATCCGGAATAATATTCAATACTTGTTCCAGAGTCACCTCACGCAGCACTTTGGCTCCAAGTTGTCCTGCAACGGCCTTCATATCGGTGGGTAGTGAAGCATACTCGTCGTTCAGGTCGGCATGATTTCCACCGGTATCTGTAATCACCAGTGCAAAACCGGTGCGAACAAAATCGAAATCTACTTTTTTGACAATGGGTTTTGAAGGATCTTTAAAGTCAATGGTAATAAGTCCACCCATGGAACAGGCAGTCTGGTCCATTAAACCGCAAGGTTTTCCAAAATAATTGTTTTCAGAATACTGGCCAATGATGGCGTTTTGAATCGGGTCAACCGCATCCTTATTAAATAAATGGCTGATTATGGATCCTATCAATACTTCAAATGCTGCAGATGAGCTGAGTCCGGAACCCTTGGGAACTCCTCCGTCAATACAGGCATTGAAACCTTCAATTTTATAACCCAGTTCATGCATCCGGGCACTGATTCCTCTTACAAGAGCAGCGGAAGTATATTGTTCTGCGGGATTGGGTTTAAGTGCATTCAGGTCGACTTCAAATGCCGGATAACCTATTGATTGGATGCGGACAACCTGAGTATTGTTTTTTGCAACTACTGCTACATTGTCAAGATTTACTGCACCGGCGAGCACTCTGCCATAGTTGTGATCGGTGTGGTTACCGCCGATTTCTGTTCTTCCGGGGGCAGTGAAAAATTCAACATCAGAATCGCCAAAATGAAGTGTATATTCTTTCAGCAATTGCTTGTAACGATGAACTTGTTTTTGTAATTCCCCATCATCATTACCGTATAAAGAGCGCAATGCACTGTTATTGGTGGTAAGTCGGGAAACCAGGTTTTCTATGTTTGACATGGGTCTAAAGTTAAGTTTATATGCAAGTAAATATAATAAAAAAGAGACGCATGTTCTGCGTCTCTAGCGAATTCAAAGGTCGAAATATCTGTTTAAAATCCATACACTCAAGGTCTGACGCAGTATATCGCGCCTGTAATAACAATCAGAGCAGGAATATGTTATTTTTTTTGCAATCTCCCTGAAGCTGCGATGGCCATATACTAGCCTGTACTTCACCAATATGAGCTTTTCTCAGGTAATACATGCAGATGCGGGATTGTCCGATGCCCCCTCCAACAGATAACGGCAGTTCGCCCTGAATCAGGCGTTTATGGAACAACATTTCAGTTCTTTCCATAGCATTTGTCAAAGTAAGCTGATGGATCAGGGATGCCTTATCCACACGGATACCCATGGATGAAACTTCGAAGGCAGATTCCAATACCGGGTTCCAAAGCACAATATCGCCGTTCAGACCTTTATATCCATCACGTGTTGGAGTGCTCCAGTCGTCGTAATCAGGAGCCCGTCCATCGTGCTGTTCTCCATTAGACATTTTTCCACCGATGCCGATAATAAATACTGCACCATGCTTTTTTGCAACTTCATATTCTCTTTCGCGGGGTTGCAGATTTGGATAGGCAGCCAGCAATTCTTCGGCATGGAAAAATGTGATATCGTGAGGAAGTATGGGGTTCAGGTGATTGTAATTCTCATATACTACATATTCCGTACGTTTTAAGGCTTCGTAAATTTTCCGTACGATGTATTTCAGGAAATCCAGATTTCTGTCTGTGGCATCAATCACGCGCTCCCAGTCCCATTGGTCGACATACAGCGAATGGATATTGTCGAGTTCTTCATCGGGACGAACAGCATTCATATCGGTATAAATGCCATGGCCCTGAGGAATAGAATAATCTGCAAGTGCCATGCGCTTCCATTTTGCCAGGGAGTTTACCACCTCAGCAGTTGCGTCATTCATATCCTTAATGGGAAAACTTACTTTTCGTTCCGTACCATTTAAGTCATCGTTTATCCCCGTGCCTTTCAATACAAATAGCGGTGCGGTTACCCGTCTGAGGTTTAATTCGGCCGATAGTTGTTGTTGAAAAGTATCTTTTACAAGCTTTATGGCTTTTTCAGTGCTGCTGACATCCAAATAACTTTTGTAGTTTTTTGGAACAATAAGAGGTTTTGTCATGATTTTTTTTCGATTGAATTACAAAAATAGAAGAATAGACCACATTTTCAATCCAAATTTCATGTTTTTACTAAAAAATGGAATGTTTATGCCAATTTTTTAAAATTCGGCCGTGGATTTTGAATCTTAAAAATATATGGGTAAAATCCATTTTAACTTACAAAGTGAAAGCATATTCTGATTATATTTAACGTCAAAATGCAATTACGGGCATAATGCTTCATAAATGACCATTTAGTTAATAAAATGAAAAATGAAAGATAGTTTTCAAATTGATAGTTTGGACCGGAAAATACTTTCAATCCTTACCCGGAATGCCCGTGCTCCTTTTCTGGAGGTAGCCCGCGCATGTAATATCTCCGGTGCGGCCATCCATCAAAGGGTGCAGCGTCTGATACGGCTTGGCATTATCAGTGGATCGCAGTTCAATGTTGACCCCAAAAAATTAGGATATAAAACCTGTGCCTTTGTAGGTATTTTTCTGGATAATGCAGCGATGTTCAATAATGTTTCTGAGAAACTGGCAAAAATTCCTGAGATTACACAGTGTCATTATATCACCGGCCAGTGGGCCATGTTTGTAGAGGTATATTCACGTGATAATGAGCACCTGAGGGTAATATTGGCCGACAAAATTCAATCGATAAAAGGCGTTTCACGAACTGAAACGTTTATCTCACTGGATGTTTTAATTGACCGGCAAATGCCATTTCTGGAGGAAGAATAAATCATTTTTTGAAAACGTGATATGAAAATAGGAATTATTGGTGCAGGTGGTGTCGGAGGGTATTTTGGAGCCCTCATAGCCAAGGCAGGTTTTGACGTAGTTTTTATTGCCAGAGGTAAAAATCTGGAAGCAATGCAGGAAAAGGGGTTACAGATCAAAAGCTTTTTGGGAGATGTTCATCTGAAAAATGTAAAAGCTACAGATGATATGGCCGGACTGTCGGATGCAGATCTGATTATACTGGCCACCAAAGCATGGCAGGTTTCTGATATTGCAAAGCAGTTAAAGGGAATTATAAAGAAGAATGCAGTTGTTCTTCCTTTGCAAAACGGAATTAGGGCTTATGATGAACTGGCCACTGCGCTGGGTCCCGAAAATGTACTTTGTGGGTTATGCCGGATTATGAGCAAAATTGAATCTCCCGGAGTAATTGTCCATAATGGAATCGATCCGGTTCTGTTTTTTGGTGAAAAGAGCAATACCAAAACGGAACGTATTCATCAAATCAAACAGGTATTTGACCAGTCGGGTATACATTCTGAAATACCGGAACACATTGAAGCGGAGTTGTGGAAGAAGTTTATCAACATTTGTGTAGGTGGATTGATGGCGGTAACACATTGCACGTATGGGCAAATACGATCGGTTCCTGAAACACGAAAGCTGATGATTGACTTAATGGAAGAGATTTATGCCTTATCTGTCAAGGCAGGTATTGAAATTGAACATTCATTTATTGATAAAACAGCCGCTTTTATTGATAAATTCCCTTTCGATTCCACTGCATCCTTAACAAGGGATATCTGGGAGGGCAAACCTTCCGAAATTGATTACCAGAATGGTTCAGTAGTCCGTTTGGCCGAGCAATACGGAATTCCAACACCTTTGAATCGTTTTGTATATTATTGTCTGATTCCGCTGGAGCAAAGAGCCCGTAATAAAAGCTGAAGGGCTTTTATTCTGCAGTCAGATTTTCAACAATAGTTACAGCATCAGCAATACATTTCTCGCAAATATGAACACTCATCTGCTGATCGTGAAACAGCTGTTGTCCTTCGTCGGTGCGTAAATCAATATTCAGAAGATCCGCACATTTTATTGTACCATGTATCTTTTTGAATCGCTTCTCAAATTCCTGAATCATACCATAGGTTAAATCTTTCCTTTGCTTATTATCCGTATGATTTTTTGAATTGTGTAACCCGAGAACCATGAATGAGCCGGTAACAGCTCCGCATGTTTCCTGTAAACGACCCATGCCGGCGCCAAATCCACAAGAGATACTATAAGCAGTATTTTTGTCGATTTGATACTGATCTGAAAAGGCACCCAATACGGCTTGTGCACAATTCAACTGGTTTCTGAAATTTTCGATTGCTGCGTTTTTCATAGATGGTTTTTCATATACTGCAAATGTAAATGGTTGATTTTGTTTTTTATGAAAATCTGCCCGATTTCTGATAACGGATGCATTAATTTTGGTAAAATTTAATACTTATGAGTCGAATCGTGATCATTTCATCGAGCGTCAGAGTAAATAGAAAGAGTCACGCTGTTGCACTTTATATTCAAAAACAACTGACGGATCAGCAAGTTGCCTGCGAAATACTAGACTTAAGCGTATATCAGTTTTCGGTTTTTGAGGAAAGACTTAAATATCAAACCCAGCCACTGGAAACAGCAATTGCATTTTCCGCAAAAATTAAGGCAGCTGAAGGGGTTATCATCGTTACCCCCGAATACAATGGAGGTTATCCTGCCAGTATTAAGAATGCAGTGGATTTGCTCATAACAGAGTGGATCAGAAAACCAGTAGCCATAAGTACGGTTTCTGATGGCAATTTTGGAGGAAGTCAGGTTCTGCTGTCGCTGCAGTTTTCGTTATGGAAAATGAAGGCATGGATTGTACCTGCCATGTTTCCGGTTCCCAATGTGGCAGATGCATTCGATGAAGCAGGAATGCCGGTTGATAAAGTCAATTTCGACAAGCGTTTATCCGGATTTCTGAAGGAATTATTCTGGTGCATGGAGGCTGCAGCACGAATGAAGAAGGAGGTTTGACCTCATAGCTACCCGCCTTAGAAAGGCTTACGCCCTTTCAGGGCTTTGTTGTCTCTCACTTACCACACATGGCTATGCCCTGCGCTAGTGCTATCGCCCTTTCAGGGCTCAATGAAGAGTTTGATTAAATACAAAGGGCGGGGGATGCACTGCGTTCGTGCTAAGGAACTTTCAGGGCATTTGTAAATGCAAAATCTTTGCCCTGAAAGGGCTTTAGCATCAGCACAGGGTAACACCCTGTGAAAAATCAACGCAATGGATCATTAGCCCTGAAAGGGCGGAAGCAATTGATGTGATTTAGTCCCTTTACAACCGGAATGTACGATTTCGTACAGGAGCTGATTCAAAGACGGTCAATTTCTGGTTTGCCTAAAATTTTTAAATATCCGGCGAACAAATTCATATTCAATAGTATACAAAGTTTGGCCTGAAAAATGTAAATATGGTTTTCAGAGCTCAAAGGAAATCAAAAATCAACTTAACAAACTATTTGAATATGAAAAACGGAATACGCACCTATATTATAGCAACTGTAGCCTTCCTGCAAATTATTGCATTAAGCGCTTTCGGTGAAAATCCCGGAACTGAATCAGAATCCGGATCTATTACTGGCGTTGTTGTTAACGACAGCGACAGCACTACTACACCTGTTTCATTTGCCTCTGTAGCATTAATGAACGCCAACGATTCAAGTTTGGTGACCGGTCTCATTACAGATGACAACGGCCGGTTTCAATTTTCCAATCTTTCGTATGGTAAATATACCGTAAAAGCAACCTTTGTCGGCTATAAAACGGTTCAGATAAAGGATATCGTAGTTTCGCGACAAAATAAAAATATAGAACTGAATCAGATAAAATTGGCTGAAGATGTTCAGAAAATTGATGCTGCTGTGGTAGTAGGGGCTCGACTTAAAGGCGAAGAGCGGATTGACCGCACGGTTTTTACTTTAAATGACGATGTAAGAAAGGCTTCCACTACAGCATTGGATGCACTAAAACACATTCCTTCTGTTACTGTAGATTTTCAGAATAATGTTACACTTGAAGGGCAAAGCAACATTCAATTTTATGTAGACGGGGTATTGCGTAACAAGGAATTTGTAGCGCAGATTAAACCGGACATGATTGATAAAATTGAATTAATTACGAATCCGGGCGTGAAATACGACGCAGACGTTTCCGGTGTTATTAACATCGTTTTGAAAAAGGAAGCACGCAGTGGCGTTAGTGGATCCATCAAAATTCCCATTCCGCATCCTGATAAAGTTGTTGCCGAAGGAGCCGGAAATTTGGAATACGGTACCGCAAAAGTCCGGTTTTATATTGGCGATCAACTTCACTTTGAAAGTTTTCCCGGTATGGAGAATACGATTACAAACATTGATGACGTGAACGGCAGTTCGTATCTGTATTCGAAAACCGGCAAAGGAAGGAACAGCTGGACAAACAATTATATGAATTATGGATTCGACTGGTTTTTAAATGATAAATCATCTCTTAATTTTCTGGGCGAATGGCGCAGTTGGAATGGTGTTGGTAAAAATTATCAATCCGACAGCAAAGTATATTTGGATGACCAGCTCAGTGAATATCTGAAGACCGACAGGGATAGCAAAGACGGAAGCGATAACTTCTATTTCTCACTCTATTATCAGCGGAAATTTGCAAAGGAAGGCAATGATTTTAAGGCTGAAGTATATTACAACCGCCAGAATGGTACCACCCGGAATATTTATGAAGAAATTTACATCGATCCTGTAGATCAGGTATCTGAACTGGATATCATCAACCGGTCGGAACTTACAAAAAATTTGAGGCAGAACGGCGAACTTAAGCTTGACCTGAATTTTATGATTAAAAATGTACGCAATGAAGTAGGCGTTCGTTCTTATGCTGCCATGATGAACAACGATTTTATCACAGGCTTTGTTCAGGATGAATTAGACGATCAGAATCTGCAGGAATTCGACTATAATGAAACAAGGCAAACTGCGTATTATAACATTTCTGGAAAATATAAGAAGTTTTCATGGCAGACCGGTATCCGTGGAGAATATTCTTCCATCGAAATCAATGCCAATACCAATGTTGATTATGCAGTATTATTACCACAGGTAAGCTTAAGTCAGTCACTGGGCAAAGAACAAAACCTGAAGTTCACCTACCGGAAACAAATTTCCAGACCTTCCATTGGAAATCTGAATCCTTTCGACGCATGGACCGACTCCATGCATTTACGGAGAGGCAACCCGAATCTGGATCCTGCTGTTGAAAATCGACTGGAACTTACCTACTCACGTAATTTTAAATCAAACTATCTGTCACCTAAAATTTACTACCGCTATACTACCAACGGTATTCAGGATAATACCACAGTTACAGATGAAGGTGTTACCGTAATTACACAGGAAAATATCGGCAGAAACTGGGAATATGGTGTATCGTTGAACGGTGCCATTCAGGTAATGAAAAGATGGCGTTTCAATGGGGGTGTTACTTTGTACAGACAGGTAATAAAAACAGATGAAGCTTCAGCAGGCCACAGCCAGGAAGACATTTCCAGCTACAGGTTTAATATGAGCAATATAGTAACATTACCCAAAGATTATACCGTATTCATGTTTGCCAATTATGGCAGTCCAAATATCAGCTATCAGCGTAAATTCTCCAGACAATTACTGGTTCTTATCGGAGGCGAAAAGAAATTCTCAGAGAAGTTCAGCGTGGATGTAATGTATAATCCTTTCATTAAAAACTTTACTTATAGAAAGATTGAGACAACCACTCCGGGATATATTGAAACATGGGAAGGTAAAATAAATGTGGAACAATTGTTCTGCTTCTCCATCACCTATAATTTCAATCGCGGTAAAAAGATCAGTAAGATCAATCGCGCTGTAGAATATGAGAGAAATGAAGGCAATGGAGGTTTATAAATTATATCTCAATGGATTGAAAATTCTTAGCCATGCCTTTTAAGGCATGGCTTTTTTTTTGACTTTAACTCTTAGGGATTTGATCTCTGCCTCACCATTTCAAAAAATAACACAGAAGCGGCAGCACTCACATTCAGAGACTGAATGCTTCCGAGCATGGGAATCTTTATAAGAATATCAGCTATTCTAAGCAGTCGCGGATCAATACCGGTATCTTCAGATCCGAGTATAATGACAACCGGATTTTTAAAGTCGGCCTCAAATAATGTCTTTTCCGCTTTCTCAGTAGCGGCAGCAATATAAAATCCGCTGTCGTGCAGGAATTTCACTGCATCGGGAAGGTTGCTGACACGACACACCGGAATGATATTTAATGCCCCGGCAGAAGATTTTATTGCTTCTGAATTAATCTGAGCCGAGCCTTTAGAAGGGATTACCATGGCATCAAAACCTGCACATTCTGCACTCCGTGCAATGGCGCCGATATTCCGCACATCCGTAATGCTATCCAGCACTACAATAGATGGAGTTTTGCCTGTTTCAAACAATCCGGGTACCAGTTTATCCAGTTCGGTATATTCTACTTCCGACAGCAATGCAATAATGCCCTGATGGTTCTTTCCGGTAATGCGGTTAAGTTTTTCACCCGGGACATACTGATAAGGAATATTCAGTTCTTTAAGCGTCTGGAATAATCCCGGGATTGATTCACTTCGGAATCCTTGTTTTAAAAGGATTTTATCAATTTGCTTGCCAGCACGTATGGCTTCATCAACGGGATGAATTCCTGAAATAATGGTGGTTTTAGCCTTCATAATTTTTTATTCGATCATATAAATATTCCCTTTTCTCCAGGTATCTACCGCAGCCCTCCAGAACGAATCATAGCTATCGGATCTTTGAAGCGTGTAGACATCGGGTGAAAAAGGAGTCGGGTTATGATCAAATGTAAAAGTAACAGTAGTAGCGTAGTTATTTTTATAATAAACCCACTTTTCCTGGGTAGGTGTTACTTTAACGGATTGCGGGGGTCCGTAAATGATGAAAATCATGCCTCTGTCGGTTTTCCATCCCGGTTTATAGGAAGTAAAATAGTAATTTGAAAAATATACACGGTTGTAATAAACCCGTATCAGTTCCCTGGCCTTTTCTATATTTCCGGCTTTCTCCAGCCAGAAATTGTCCACTGCAAGCTTCTGGTTGGTCGCTTTTTTCAGCTCAGCATACTCCATCGAATTCGCCAGGTAGGCAAGTGGTTCAATCAATTC
Organism: uncultured Bacteroidota bacterium; assembly: GCA_963733535.1. GTDB lineage: Bacteria > Bacteroidota > Bacteroidia > Bacteroidales > UBA10428 > UBA5072. The sequence goes on along the minus strand of CAVTDR010000008.1, from coordinate 68,764 downwards.
CTGCACTTCCTGAATTCTGGGATAACGGATTCCAAAATTCACCAAAGCCAGACCGTCGTCTTTGCTGGTATCTGGTTGAAAAAAATAGACTCCCTCGTAATTAAACTGGTAATAAAGGGCCTTGCTTATCGGAATAGCCCATATGCTATCGGGTTTGTTGAAAAATTCCTTTTCTTTATTCATGGAAAAGCTGGGACGTGGCATAGGAATTTCTTTTCCATAATATTTTACATACATGGTATCATCCTCATCATGATTGTATTCAATTCTGAAAACAGCATTGGCAATATTGTATGGCTTAAAAAGGGGACTATTACCATCGGGTGAAAACAGCACAAAATTTTGTTCTGATTGGCTTAGTGTTCTGTCCAGATACACATATTGAAGACTTTCAGATTTCCTTATCAAATCTGTGACTTTCACAGATAACTGATACATTTTGCCATCCTGAGTTTTAAGTGGTATCTGTGTATTGAACCGTTTGTCTGCATCTTCATGAAGAAATTGATGCACCATTCTTCCGGAATCTGCCAATTCTGTTTTTGTTTCACTGATGATCTCCTTCAGCATATAATCAATGCTGATCTTACCGATTAATTTATTCGGTTCAATAGTTCCGGAATACAGCAATTCTGCAGGGAATATTTTCAGAAAAAGAAGGGATGTGGAAGGAGAATTATGGAAGACAGATAATGCAGGATGAATCCGTGAATTTGACGGATTGTACATATTGGACATATTTATTGTTGTCGGCTCTTTCTGAACAACCACCTTTTCAGGAGAAGAACACGAACCAGCAATAAATAAAATGATCCACAGCGTATGTAGGAATCTCTTCATCAAATAGCCCTTGTACGAGTAAAATTACTCAATTTTTCTTTTATTTTTGAGTGGATCCAGATCAATCTGCAAGTTTTCCCAAATTTCAAGTTGCTGTTTTAGTGCCAACTGGAGTTCCTCGTATTTTTTATAGAAATCGGGTGATTGAATGGTATCTGAAGCGTTTGCCGGATCGGCAATTTTCTTTTCGATTTCTGCAATGTCTTTTTCCAAATTACTGATCTGCGCTTCCGCTTTTTCGATTCTGGTCTCCAGTTTTCGAATCTCCTTGTCGAGCTCTTTTTTGTCGAAAAACGATTGTTTATTGGTAACTTCTTCCCGGTCGGTTTTAGCGGGTCCAATTCCTTTTTTATTGAGTTCAGCCAGAGAATTGATCTTGCGCTTATTTAAAAATTCGTAGATGCCGCCCAAATGCTCCTTGATTTTTTGATCTCTAAACTCAAAAATTTTCGTCATCAGTCCATCCAGAAATTCCCGGTCGTGCGAAACTGCGATTAAAGTCCCGTCAAATGCTGCAAGCGCTCTTTTTAAGATATCTTTCGACCGCATATCCAAATGGTTGGTAGGCTCATCCAGTATCAGCAGATTGCAGGGTTCCAGCAACAATTTGGCCATCGCGAGTCGCGACCGCTCACCACCCGACAATACCTTCACTTTTTTCTCTACATCATCACCCCTGAAAAGAAAGGCACCCAGAATATCCCTGACCTTTGTGCGGACATCTCCGGTAGCTACTTCATCCAGAGTTTCCAAAACGGTTTTGTTTCCATCGAGTAATTCGTCCTGGTTCTGAGCGAAATAACCGATTTTTACATTATGGCCCAATTTCATTTGTCCCTCATAAGGCAAGTTGCCAAGAATAACCTTTGATAAAGTAGTTTTTCCTTCGCCGTTTTTTCCTACAAAAGCCACTTTTTCTCCACGGTGTATGGTCATTTCCACAAGGTCTAAAACCTTATGGCTGCCATATGCCATTGATAAATCACGAATTTCCAAAACAACCGCTCCCGAGCGTGGAATAGGAGGAAACTTTATATGAATGGAAGCGGTATCTTCTTCATCTATATCAAGAATATCCATTTTTTCCAGCATTTTTATACGGGATTGTACCTGAACCGATTTGGAAGCTTTGTACCTGAACCGGTCGATAAAATCCTGTATGTCCTCAATCACTTTTTGCTGATTTTTATAAGCTGCCATCTGTTGTTCCCTTCTTTCTTTCCGCAGCTCAACATACTGGGAATAGGGGACGCGATAATCATAAATTTTTCCTCTTGAAATTTCGACTGTTCTGGTTGTCACCCGGTCGAGGAATGCTCTGTCGTGCGAAATCAATAATACCGCCCCGTGATAGTCGTGCAAAAAATCTTCAAGCCATTGAATTGATTCAATGTCCAGGTGGTTGGTAGGTTCGTCAAGTAATACGGCATCGGGCGACCGAAGCAGAATTTTTGCCAATTCAATTCGCATTCTCCAGCCACCGCTAAATTCCCGGGTATGCCGGTTAAAATCCGACCGGCGAAAGCCGAGTCCAATAAGTACCTGTTCGATTTTCTGATTTCGGTTCGTCCCTTCCAGTAAATGAAAACGTTCAGTTTTCTCTACCATCTGTTCCAAAATATCGCTGTAGTCCTCTGTTTCGTAATCGGTACGTGTTGCAATCTGATGTTCGAGTTCTTTAATTTCCTTTTCCAGCGGCAATATTTCATCAAAGGCACTGCCTGCTTCTGCAATTAATGTTTTATCATCCACAATGATCATTTGCTGTGGCAGATATCCAAGGCGGATTCCGGTGGGAACGATGACCTTGCCTTCATCGGGCAACTGCTCACGCATAAAAATCCTGAGTAGCGTGGTTTTTCCGGCACCGTTTTTACCAACCAGGCCTACCTTGTCCTTGCTGTTAATCAGAAAAGATACATCGCTAAAGAGAAAGGTTCCTCCAAATGAAACACTGAGCCGGTCAACTGAAATCATAAAACATTTTTATCGGTGACAAAAATAGTAATATTATTGGGGAATAGAGGAGAAAGGATACTGGATGCTGGATATTGGATACTGGATGTGTGAGGGTGAGGATCTGGGTGTGGTGTGTGGCACTTCGATATTCGTTATTGGATGTTGGATGTTGGATGTTGAATGTTGGATATTGATTTTTTCAATCAATCAACCAATCAATAGATCAACAGATAAAAATGAGCCACTAAGGCACAAAGGCACTAAGATTAAGTATGTATGCCTGCGGCATATGTGTGTAAGGCACGAAGGTTCTATGCCGGGCTCTTCTAAAATGTCAAAGACATTTTGAACTTTGTGCCTTCTTCTTTTAACCGGTAGAGTAAACAAACTCTTTTTCTTTGTGCCTTCGAGCCTTCGTGGTTTTTTCTTCTGGTAAGCATACTCCGGCGAAATCTCTTGTTACCAATTGACATCTACAGATTCTCCCTTTTTCAATTCAACCAGCTTTTGCTTATCTCCGCAAATCAGCGTGGTATTACCCCCTGTTTTAGAATGCACCGTAACTTTTTGCAGTACTCCATTTTCCCATGCCATTGCCACTTCAAAACCCCCACGTGCACAAATGCCGCTGATGGAGCCGTTTTTCCAGGCATCGGGTAAAGCCGGCAGCAACCTTATTTCATTTTCAGATGATTGCATGATCATTTCAACAACCGCTGCAGCTCCTCCAAAATTACCATCAATTTGAAAAGGTGGATGTGCATCAAACAAATTGGGATAGGTGCCACCCCCTCCTGAATAATTCGTTTGCAAACCATCGGGATCCACGTACTTTAATAATTCGCGGAACATTTTATAGGCATGATTCCCGTCCCACAACCTTGCCCAAAGATTAATACGCCAGCCCTTAGACCATCCCGTTGTTTCATCTCCTTTTATTTCAAGCGTCCGGCGACATGCATCAGCAAGTTCAGGCGTTTTATCCGGTGTAATATGGTGACCGGGATATAAACCGAACAAATGCGTTTGATGGCGATGCAAAGGTTCCACATCTTCCCAGTCGAAATACCATTCCTGCAAATTCCCCTTTTTCCCAATCTGATAAGGTTGTAAACGGACAAGTGCATTTTCCATTTTATTTCTGAAATCAGCATCCGTATTAAGGGTCTTGCATGCCATAATGGTTTGATGGAACAATTCCCTGATCATGGCCAAATCGGCTGTTCCTCCATATAGCGTAGCTCCCTGATAACCATTTGAACTGATATATTTGGCTTCCGGAGAGGTAGAGGGCGAAGTAATCCACATCCCGTTATTATTTTCCACCAGCCAATCGAGACAGAATTGGGCTGCGCCCTTCATGACAGGATAGCCTTCATCCTTCAGAAAATTCATATCCTGGGTAAAAGTAAAGTGCTCCCATACATGGGTACTCAGCCAGGTGCCTCCCATGTACCAGTTTGCCCATACTGGTTCGCCGGAGCCGAAATCGCCCACAGGATTGCTCATTGCCCAGATATCGGAATTATGGCAAGCTGCCCATCCCTGTTGTACACCCAAGAATGTTTTGGCTGTTATGGCTCCCGTGGTCGAAATATTTTTAATAAAACCCATCAGAGGCAGATGCATTTCGGAAAGGTTGGTGTTTTCAGCCAACCAATAATTCTCCTCAAGATTGATGTTGATGGTATAATTGCTGCTCCAGGGCGGGCGGATATAAGAGTTCCAGATACCCTGTAAATTAGCAGGAACGCCAGAGGTACGGGAACTGCTGATGAGCAAATAGCGTCCATATTGGAAATACAATATCTCCAGATTTTTATCCTCTTTCCCTTCTGAATAACGCTTTAGTCTTTCATCGGTGGGCAGGTCCGGAGCTTCTGTCGTCCCCAAATCAAGCTTTACCCGGTTAAAGAAATGCTGATAATCGGCAATATGCTCCTTCCTGAGCGTTTCGTAAGGAATAGCCATTGCCTTTGATAGTTGATTCCGGGCAAGCGTTTCATCAGGAACGCCTTCAGAAGCGGGATTTTTATCGAATCCGTTAAAACTGGTAGCTACGGATATAAAAACCAGGGCATCAGTACCTTCGTTCAAACAAATGGAGCTGTCTGTACTGGATAAAACGCCATCCGTATTTTTTATAGAAATAAAAGCTGTAAAGCGGATCCCTTTATTATCATCGAAAACAACAGCATTTGGCATATTTCCCCGATAGTCAGGCTCTGCCTTTACCGGAGCACTTCCATTTGCCTGGATGGAATTATTTATGATAGCCAGTTTATATCTGAGCAAACTGTTGAATTTGATGTCAAAACTCAGTGCCCCTTTTTTGCTGCTGGTAAGTCGAATTACCATTACTTGTGCAGGATTTGAGACGAAATACTCGCGTGAGTATGTAACTCCGTCCATTTCATAAGCAACTTGAGAAATGGCATCAGCGATGTCTAACGATCTGTAATATTTTTCCGGTTCTGCAAGGTGCTTAAAATCAATAAAAAGGGTTCCAAGAGGCGCATAGGATTCAGAAAACTTTCCCTGTATTTTTTTCTGTAGTTGATCGGCAAGTGGGTAATCTTCATTTTTCAATGCTTCCCTGATGGCTGGAATCGTTTGATAGGCGTCCGGGTTCATGTTCGGATTTACAGGCTCGCCACTCCAAAGCGTTGCGTCATTCAGATAGATTTGATCTGATTGGACGCCGCCAAATACCGATGCGCCCATCTTTCCATTACCCAATACCAGACTTTCTTCAAAGAATTGGGCTGGTTTTGAATACCACAGCTTATGTGTGCTTTGTCCCGATAAGGAATGCATAAACAACGAAATCAGGCCAAGCAATAAAATCCTTTGTTTTATCATGAATGGAATATTTTATCCTGCTGAAAAACCAGCTGGAACTTAAAATTAATAAAAGTACACCATAAATGTACTAATATGCTAATGTTCTAACCTGACTGCCTGCCATCGCACAGCCCATAGCCGTCAACCTAAGACCGTATTCCATACCATTTTTAAGAATAATCTATTATGAATTTTAATTGAAAATCGTCGAATACCTTGCCCTGAAAGGGCTTCAAGCAAAAGGATAGGGCATCGCCCTATTTTACTGGGTGTACATGACAACCAGCCCTGTAAGGGCGGAAGCAAGCTAAGTTGAATGAATTCAATAATGAATGGTCATGATGAGCGGTAAATACAATTACCAATTATTTGGAATATATAATATAACTTGATAATAGTGCTGTTGCCCTTACAGGGCAGTTGAAAATTGCGTATAACACCAATAGGGCGTTGCCCTATCCTAATGCTCAGGCCCTTTCAGGGCAAGAAAGCAATTCAATTTTTCTGCACATTTCAATTACCAAAAAATCCAATTGTAGAACCAAATAATTATACTTTATAATCTTAATGCCTTAAAATATAATAATTTATACATCTTAGCTTGACGGCTATGCGCACAGCCCAAGCCAGGCAGGTAGGGCAATGGCAACGAGGCTGTGAATGGTAGAAGCTTAAAAAAAAGTAATTTCCTGGATGGCTAAGGTTTATACTATTGTACTGTTCTGTTACAACATGGTTATGTTTTGGTAAAGATTTGCTATAAACAGGCTGTATTCATGCCAGATGTGATTCAATTCATATATTTTTACCATTCTAAAAAGGATATGATGAAATCAATTATATGTATTGCCTTGTTATTACAAGGTTTTTGTGCATTTGCTCAAAATGGAAACATAAAAACCATTGAACGTCCCAAACTGGTTGTTGGAATTGTTATCGACCAGATGCGTTGGGATTACTTATATCGGTATTATGATAAATATACAGAAGGTGGTTTCAAAAGAATCATCAATCAGGGTTTTTCCTGTGAAAACACAAGAATAAACTACATGCCTGCTTTTACCGCTGTTGGTCATGCTTCAATATTTACAGGAACAGTTCCTTCTATTCATGGAATTGCGGGGAATGACTGGTTTGATCAGGAAACACAAAAACTGATTTATTGTACCACCGATAAGACGGTTCAGAGTGTCGGAGTCAGTGGTAAATCCGGCCAAATGTCACCCCGTAATCTTCTGGTTACTAGCATAACCGATGAAATCAGAATCGCTTCAAATTTTCATTCAAAAGTTGTAGGGATTTCATTAAAAGATCGTGCCGCAATATTACCTGTCGGTCATAATCCAACGGCTGCTTTTTGGCTGGATGATGCTTCGGGCAATTTCATTACAAGTTCTTATTATATGAGCACACTTCCTGAATGGGTTCGTGAATTTAACAGCAAAAAATACATTGAGAGCTATATTTCGCAAGGCTGGAATACATTGTTACCCCTGAATCAGTATACAGAAAGCACAGCAGACAATACACCCTGGGAAGGCAATCTGGCAGGTTCCCTGCAACCTGTTTTTCCCTATGATCTACAGAAAGCCTACCAGCTGAATCGTTCTTCATTTCGTCAAACGCCCTTTGGCAATACCCTGACATTTCAGTTTGCCATGGCTGCTGTTGATGGATACCAGCTCGGACAGGGCAAATACACTGATGTTCTGGCTGTGAATTGCGCTTCTACAGATTATGCCGGTCACCTTACCGGTATAAATTCCATTGAAATTGAAGACGTTTATCTGCGAATTGACAGGGATCTTGCTGCATTTTTTAGTTTTCTGGATGAGCGGATAGGTGCGGGTAATTATTTGGTTTTCGTCACTGCAGATCATGGTGCGGCAAATGCAGAAGGGTTTATGACTGAAAACAAGATGCCTTCGGGTATTCTGTCCGGATCCATTCATGCCGACCTTGAACATTTGTTGGACAGCATATTTCAGAAATCGAATCTGATTCTGGGGGTTGAGAATTTTCAGGTGACATTCAATCAGGACAGGATTGACAGTCTGGGTTTGGATAAGAACCATATCCGGGAGATCACGGTGGATTATCTGGAAAAATTAGAGGGTATTCAGTTTGTTGTGGATCAGGACCAGATTTCAAATTATTCTGTTCCTTCGTTGATTAAGGAAATGATGATAAACGGTTATAACCGCCAAAGAAGCGGTAGCATCATGATGATTCCAATGGCCGGGTGGTTACCGGAAGAATCTGCTAAAGGAACAACTCACGGGGTTTGGAATCCATATGATACCCATATACCATTGGTTTTTATGGGATGGAGCATACCACACGGTGCCACTTATCGCGAAGTTTATATGACAGATATAGCTTCTACGCTGGCCGCACTGTTGCATGTCCAAATGCCAAACGGAAACATTGGCAAACCGATTATTGAAATTCTGGAAAAACAGAAAAACGATTAAATCAAAATTCAACAAACATTGACTTTGCAGGCAATTGAATATACACCGTGTCAGCAAAAGGCTAAACTGATTTGAGTATATGCAAAATAAATAATTTGAAAAATTGTAGTGGTTAATTATGAGTCATAACTCTGAATAAATCAATTGTATAGTTATGTATTTTAGTTCTCAATCAGCAATTTTATCTCTTCATATGATTCTAATACATTTCTTGGAAGTGAATAATGGACTAAATTGGACTTAATACTTGAACCACTCTTGGTTCGCTCAATCCACGCTATGTGTAACACATTAAGCAATAATTTGGATCCGTCTTTTTCAGTTACTTCGATAAATTTGCAATCCATATTTTTAGATATTATTTATTATTAATCAATTCTTTTATGGAATTCATGGAAATTTAATTTTAAATCATCGACAATCATTTCATGCGGGATTGTGGCTGTTGTTAACGTCCGTGTGTATGAGCCGTTGCCGTTTCAGAGCGTTTACTTGTCGGGTTACCCGCAAGATAGGCAAATGAACAAACATAAGCAACCCCTCGGCCCGGTAACCGACCAAAGGGAGCTCATGAGACTTCAGCCGAATAATTGCGTGTGACCGGTCTTAGCATTTGTTGATTTTTTGATGTTCCCCCGCTAAGCGTAGTTTTTTTAACTACGCTTTTAATAAAACGTAGTCTCCTGACTACCATACTCATGATTTTCAAAAAATCCAGAATCCCAAATGTTTCCATATTACTAAGTTAACAAAAACAGATTCTAATGAAGCTCAAAAAATAGGAGGAAGGGAGAGCCTAAAATTTACAGGGGATTTCACCCCCTATGACCTTGCCTGCTAAACAAAGGGCCAAGCCAGGCAGGGTTTTGTCGAGGCCAACCCACGGTGCTTTGAATGAGCTCAGGTCCAATTCATATGTTGCTATAAAACTGCAGATGTTGGGTGAAGAACTAAAACTTCATTACCTGCCTGGCTTGGGCTATGCGATGGCAGGCAGGTTCGATATTCGATGTTGAATATTCGATGTTTTTTCCTTAAAGCCGATTACCTGATCACCGATTACTGGCTCCTCACCGCTTACCCATCCCCGGTTACTGAGCCTGTCGAAGTACACCCCCATAAAGTGGCCTCTAAGGTCTTTTCGGGGTGTTTTTAGGGTTTATAAATTGATTATTAGGGTTTTACCGGATGAAACCCCGGATGATTTACGAACCATTGTAATAATCAAAATATATTTTATTCATCGGGTACATCCATATTAAAATATCTGTTACTTTGAATAGTAATCCATAATAAATTACTTAGGTTCCTCATTATGAAAAGTATTATTAGGTTCCTTATCTGCGGCAGTTTACTTTTACTGCCGGCAATGAACGATTTTCCTCAGCTTTCGATTACTGGTGTGCTAATATCTTCAGCAGTTAGTTTTCAAAAAAATATATCGAGTTTATCAGAAGAAATCCGATTTTATGAAAAGAAAATTGTAAAATGCCAAAACTCTATTTCAAATTCTGAGAGGATTTTAAAGCTCTCGAAAGAAAACAATAACAAAGAAGCAGAAAGGATTTCAACGGAGGCAATTTTAACCTCTCAAAAGACAATAACTGATTGTCAGAAGCATATTCTTTTACTTAAAGACAAGAAAAGACAAAACGAATCAGCGCTTGCTTCAGTTAAAAAGATCATGGAGTCAGGCTCTTCTCAGACAAATAAGGTAAATTCAATTGCTTTGAAACACTCTGGCAATGTATCGGTAATTAAACAAAATGGAGAGAAGTATGCCTTAAACTCTGCTCAAAATCCCGGCATTGAAGCTGGTGATGTCCTAAGTACTTCCTCTGACGGATTTGCCGACCTTGACTTTTTAGACGGAAGAGGCTCTCTTACGGTCGGACCCGACTCAAAAATAAAAATGTATCAAGAAAAAGACAGTACCAATGTGCTTGAGGTAATGAACGGGAAGATTTATTCACACGTTCTTAAACCAGACGAGTATGAAAAGAAATTGCTTGATATTAAGAACTGCCTTGATGAGGACTCACTTCATCTGTTCTTGTCGAAAAATGATATTTCACTCTATGATAAATACTTACTGAAAATGAAGGCAAGGGTGCAAAAGAAATTTGAAGCGCATATACGAGGGGTATCCGCTATTTGTGCGGTAAGAGGCACACAATTCACAATCAAGGTCGTAAATGAGAATAGCGCTGAATTACAGGTTATTGAAGGAAAGATAGAGGTGTTCACTGCTAACAGCACTGAATCAGTTTTAGTATATGGTGGTCAAAGTTGTTTAATTAAAAACGAAACCAGTCCGCAAATTTTGCAGTCGGATACTCTGAACATTAATAAATGGTGGAAATATGAATAATAATCATACATGTGCATTATTTTTAGCCGGTATATTATCAGCTTTCCCCTTCATTCATTCCCAGGCACAGGGGATTTCAAAAGTAGCCTGTTTTGATCAAAGTGGACACCCTGTTGAGTGCGGTGATACCTGGTATCCTGTTAAAGATGGTGTTACCTATAAATGCGTCTGTAATTGCAATGGAGCAGATCAATGCACTCCTCTCTCATCATCATCATCTTCATCAACCAATAGTTACAATTCAGGCAGCAACGATATAAGAATGACTGTTGCAACTGCCGTTATAGGTGGATTATTTAATGCATTAAACAAATGGATAAACTCACCATCATCAAATAATACATCTTCCTCTGCTCAAAGTAATGCTCCTGCTCCAAGGGAATTAACAGAAGCAGAAAAAGCGGAAATTGAACGAAAGCAGGCTGAATATCGTCAGCATGTGCTCGATCAGGTTAACAAGGCCTCTGCTGAATACTCCGCACAGATGAATCAGGATTTCAGTCAGAAACAGCAATCAACCCTCAATGATTTGAAAACAAAATTTGTCAGATCCGAGTCTGTAAAATCAATAAAACAGTTGAATTGTGCTGCATATAATAGTATTTTAGCTGCTAAAGAGAACTGCAAACTCGACTTCAATAATCTTGATGGTTCAATGGAACATGCAAGGTCAATGGCTGACTTTGCATCTGGTGTTGTATCCGATTGTCCTGAAATAACGTATAATATCTTAGATGTCACTCCTACTCAGCCCATAGGCTTTCAACAGGTTTACTATGAAACCATAAAATCCAAAAGTGATAGTATTAACACTCATGTTACTATGTTGAAAGAAAGCAATAAAGTGATTCAGAAGAGTATTGAAGAAAAAAAGCAAGTGATAGAAAAACTGAAATCAGATAACCAGACACAAGGAAATAATGATCAGTTACTGCAGGAAGCAATGAAAGCACTTAATGAATCCAGGGAAGAACAGGAGAGTATTACAGAAGAGATAAAAGCCAGCGAGAAGAACATAGAAATATACGATATGATGAGGAGTGCCTACGATGTTAATAAAACCGAAGAAATAAGTAAAATCAAAAAAACAAATTAGAAAAATGAAAACAAACAAAACCATTGCACTAATACTGATAACTATATGTTCATCACTGTTTCTGCCCAATGAAATAAAAGCGCAGCAGGAAATCCCTGATAATATTAAAGATCATATTTCGCTGGGAATATCAGCATTTGAATCTGCCCTAACTCCGGCAGACATTGATAAAGCATTGTTTGAGTTCAACGAAGCAGCAAAAATTGCTCCCGATAATCCCGATGTTCATTATTATCTTGGAAAGACCTATTCCTTGCTACAGGGCAATGCCGGAAGGGCTGTAAATGAATTTAAAAAATATCTTAAACTCTATCCTGATGCTCCTGAAAAAACAGAAATAGCCGAAGACATCGACAGATTGAACAAAGTAATTGAAACATCAAGACTATCAACAATTCTTGGAGTTAAACTGGTCGCATTACACGATGGAATCTATATCAGAAAGATCACTCAGAATTCTTACAACGCCAATCTTACAGCATCAAGACTTGGAACCAGGGACCCGACTTTTATTGTAAAAGAAGGAGACAAGTTGCTTAAAGTTAATGATACTGACATTTCCGGACTCTCTCTTGCCGAGGTTCTCAGTCTCTTTGACAAATACCCTGAAAAATCATTAGTGCCGGTAATGGTTGTCAGAGGAGGTACAGCACATCTGTCACACTTTGGGAGATCCATAAAAACTGAAATAAATAATGTCACTGATTTAGGTGAAGAAGATTTAAATGCTATTGTTGCAGATGCAAAAGTGCCTGTAATCGTTATCTTCTGGAATCCTGAAGATGCAGAATGTAAAAAATATTTACCTGATATTATGAGAGTGGCAAACACCAGTAAGGAATCAATAAAAATGATTACAGTAAGCGTCAATGAAAATCCGACCATCTCTTCAGAATTTAATATTGGTGAAATTCCTACAATACTTTATTTCAAAGAGGGAAAACTATTTGGCAAAATAAATAAATATCAGCCTGAGCTATTTAAAGAAAAGACAGAGTCAATAAACTCCATTACAGAACCATTTGGATTATAAATTATTTTCCTGTACTGATAATGCTGTTTGAATGATCTTCCGGGGACCAGGAATGTCAGTAAAACCGGGATAAAACAGATCAGTTACAAAAACCAGAGAGATAGAATTATCTTTTTTTTCAATCTAAACTTGTAAACTTGGGGTCATTTAAACTTGAGGTCCATCGTTTGATTATCATATTTTTACAAATAAAACAATTTTAATCTATATAATATCCTGGTCCGACCCCGTATGCATTATTTGTTGATTTGCTGACCTGCCTGCCTGGCTTGGCCCTGGCGTGGCAGGCAGGCCTGCCTGCCTGCCGATCCCGGGCCCTTGTATGGCAGGCAGGTTTGTTGAGTTATTAATTTATTGATCGATTACCTGATTACCGGCAATCCACATTTCAAGCATCCTTCATTCCTTATCCAGAATCTATTCCAACACCAATTAACTCTTAACAATCAACAATTTACCGGTTACTGTCCCTGCTGATTGCTGAATGCTGAAAGCTGACCGCTAAACCGATTACCCATCCCCGGTTACTGAGCCTGTCGATCCCCGGTTGCTGAGCCTGTCGAAGCACCGATTACCATTTTTCCCAATAGGCTGGCAGGCAGGGTTTGTCATGGCCTTCTAGATTTATTTCTTAACCACCTTCCTCACTTCAACAACCTGGTTCTCTCTCAGCACCTGTATAAAATATACTCCCGACTGAAGTGATGAAACATCAGTGCTGCATGAAAAGTGACCGCTCTCTTCGGAAACCCATGACAACATTCTCTCTCCCAGCATATTTACCATAATAATAGTGCAAGGTCCTTCAAATTCAGCTTTTATTTCAATCTTATCTACACAGGGGTTTGGGTACACTGAAAAGGACATTTCTCTATCCGGTGGTCGTGATCCTGTTTCGACAGTCAGCACTGCTTCATCACTGGCAGTACAATTATTTGCATCTGTAACAGTTACCTGGTATTCTCCGGGACATAGTCCATTTGCCGAAGCAGTTGTCTGTGCATCCTCATCATTCCATATATAGAAATAGTCCGCTACGCCGCCCGCTACCACTGCATTAAGCGTTCCGTTGCAACCGGTTGTAATTCCATTCTGAACATCTACCGTCAGTTCGGAAGGTTCATTCAGAGTAAATTCCTTAATGGTTTTACAACTGGTCAGTTCATCCGTTACCGAAACAAAATATGTTCCTGCAGTCAAATTATCAGAGGTAACTGTAATATCACCTGATGACCATTCAAAGAGGTACGAACTCAATCCTTCAACAGTAACCGTTGCAGAGCCGTCCGATCCGCCATTGCATTTTATGTCTGTAACACTTATGGAAGCATCCGGTATTTCATTCACAGTAACAATAATTTCGTCTGCATCTGAGCAGCCTGTTACACTATTTGTTACCGTGACTGTGTATGTGGTAGTTTGAATTGGATCCGCATTAGGATTGGATATTGAAATATTATCAAGTCCTGTTGAAGGCAGCCACGAATAAGTGTCGCCACCCGTTGCAGACAGTGCAGTTTGTTCGCCGGCACAAATATTAATATCTGTTCCGGCTGACGGGATCGGAAGCTCATTTACTGTAACAATTACTTGATCCGTAACCGGACAACCATATCCTTTTTCCATTGTCACCGTAAAGGTTGTAGTACCAATGGGTGTAGCTGTCGGATTTGAAATACTTGTATCACTCAGTGCAGAAGAAAACGACCATGCATAACTTTCAGCATGATAAGCCTGAAGTGTTATTGATTCGCCTGCACAAAGTGTTGTATCCCTCTGAGCAAAAGGCATCGGATCTATGGGTCCCAGCTCTAGCCATTCATTGTTCGTTACAACACTTGTTCCGTCGTAACCTCCCATCGTTACAAGGTATAAAATGCCATTTTCCACAATTCCGCTAAGACCCGTGATATTGCTTACTCCATGCAACATTTCAGGTCCAGGTTCCCAATTGTTGGTAAGCGTATTGAATGCCGATACCTTATTCAAAACAGAGGTTCCCGAACCAGTAGGATCTCCTCCGGCGAAGTAAATTCTGCCGTCATCCTGAAATGAAACTCCACCGGCTAACCTGCCGCTTGTTCCAGTAGGTAAAGCAGGCAGTGTGTTCCATATTATGGATGTATAATCAGCAGGATCAATAACTCCGATATACGCATTGTCCAGTTCCTGAGCTTGTGCCTGGCTGTATCCTCCCACATAAACGATCTTATTGTCTGAAATGCCCATTCTACCGCCTGCGGTGGCAGTACCGGGCTTTGCTGTTCCAATTGTCCAAGTATCTCTGTGAATATTATAGATCTGGACGGTATTGATATCACCGGAGCCGTTATAACCTCCTATGATATAGATCAGGGAGTCATTATAGGTACCAAGTGCATAATCTCCTGTTTTTTGAGGCATATTAGCCCCTGTGCTCCAGGTGTCTGCGGCGATATCGTAAATGGATGTTGTAACCACAGGTGAAAAACTTGAGGAATATCCACCCATTACAAAGATCCTGTTATTCATCAATACAGGAATAATTTGTCCACGCGCAGTAGGGATCGGAGTTTTAGCACTCCAGGTGTTTGTTGAGAGATTCAATCTGCTGTTTAAGGATGTATTCGCAAATACTCCGTTATACCCGCTGATGAGGTATATAAATCCTGTATCTGCAGAAGAAATACAAGCTTTCGAAAATACGGGAGCTGTAGCCCATCTTGCTGAAGATAATGAGGTATGGGATGTCCAACCGCCATTTGAAAATTCGCTCTGAGCGGCTGATGTTGAAATGATAAGAGCTAGAACTGCGATTAATAAGTAAAATTTCTTCATATGTATAAGGCATGTATATTCCGAACCAAACTGAGGCATGAAGATTTCCATAATATCTTCATCAATGTAAGAGTATACGCAATAAAGATCCTTAATGTTATTAATATCTCCAGCTAGTAAAGGCCCGGAATACCCATGAACTAAGAATAAGGCCTTTTTAGAGGCTTTTTTGGGTTTATGAGTTGATTTTTAGGGTTTTAAATCGGTCCGACCCGGGATGGCAATAAAATAATTACAGCTGTAAAATAATATTTCGTCCCTACGGGACTTTGAGTATATTCAGTAACATCTTTCTACCCATATTTTGTCCCTACGGGACGGTTCCTTTAGGAACCATATATCGGTAGAAAATGATATTGATACCGTATTTCCAAAGTCCCGTAGGGACGTAATATGATAAAATATAAGCAGGAGAAAATGCAAAACAATCATAGCCTAATATTAGAGCCTGGCCTTGACTCCGGATGGTATGTAGTGTGGGGTTATTTTTCTATAATTCTATTTTTCAAATCCATATGGTCGTGAAGAATTCTAACGATTTCAATCTTGTTACCTTCAATTTCCCTATAAAAAACGATATGTCTGCCTACTTTAAATCCTCTTAAGCTTTCAATGATTGCATCGAAGTTTTTTCCTAAAATGGGTCTCTCTGAGATTTCAGTAAAACTTTCAATAAGCAGTTGATAATACTTATCCGCCTGGCTTTCTGACCAATTCTCAAGTGTATAGTTCCAAATGTCGGATAAATCTTCTACTGCTTTTTTAGTAAGCTCATATCTTGCCATTCTTTTTGCCTTTCAAGATTTGTAAGTGCTTTTCGGGATTGAAATCATGAGAAATCCCACTTTCTATACCTTCTTGAATAGCATCCCTGAGTGCAACCATTCTGTTTTCCTCTTCTTCGAGTAGCCTTAATCCTGCCCGAATAACTTCACTTACATTCTTATATCTTCCTTCAGAAATACGACCCTTAACAAACTTATCAAAATAACTTCCCAGTGATATAGATGTGTTTCGATTCATATCAACATATTTTTTTCAAAAGTACCAAAAATTGGTATATTTTACAAAGAGTAAACTGTTTTTAAAATCCCATATTAGGAATGTTAGGTATTTTATTCCGGTACGTCCTTACAGGTCAGGTTCCCCAGAAGAAGGAATTGACAATAACAACCGCACTACCCGACAATTGAGTATGACCGGAAGTTGGGATGAGTTCTATTTTATGTTGTCTTTAATCCAGGCTTCAAGTTCGCCCTTATTATACACTTCGATAAGGTTTTCAAGGTCTTTATCCTTCTTTATTAATATGCCTTTATTATACACATTTATCATACTTTTAAAGCCCTCGTAATACCCTTTTTGCTGATCTTTGCTATAATTATTTTCAAGCGAATATCTTGTCCATCCGGCCAAAAACAGCATCAGTAAGTCGGAATTTTTATCTGAGCACTTAACAACTATATCCGCATTCATATTAATTGTTACTGTTGGGCTTCCCGTTAACCATTTCATTAAAAATGTATTGGCCTCAATTCTTTTTTGTTGATCTAAATTGAGTGGCGTATTTTCCATCCAATTAGCACAGGCAATTATATCTTTTTCATACTTGGCATAATCTGCTGTAACATTTAAAACGTAATTTTTCGGAATTTCAAAATTCTGGGCATTACTAACTGCCGCAAAAAGGGCTAAAAACACGGATAGGGTGAAAGTGTTTGTTTTCATAGTTAAATATTTAAATAAAATTTAGAATTATCGAATATTGCGGGAGGTTGCTTAAGGCTGGCGCACCACGGAATTTTTAGTTTCCTTTTGTTCGAAATGGGAATTTGGTTTATTAATAATCACAATTTTATATCCATATAGTCAAAGATAAATTTAAATCATTATAAGCTTTGAAACGCTCAAAATTGAATCCAATGGATGAACCTCCTATTGGAAAACTACTATTGAAAATAAATAACTTTGAAATCCCCAATTGATAATCAACATGACTTTCAAATATGGATGTCTTGCCAAGGATGTTTATTTTTGGTCTGTTTATCCATTTTGAAGCATATAATATACCACCAAAAGTTTTATTTTCTTCCAGAAGGTAATCGATACCAAAAGCTAGATTAAGATTATTTTTAAGAGAAAGCCCGTAGTAAAATTGATGATTATCAAAACTATTTCCCGACGCTGGAAATTCTAATTCTCGCTTTCTATATTGATACACCAAAAAGTCATGTACACTATTGGTTTTGTTAAAAAACAGATTGCTTTTCCCCAGTGTGAATGCGAAATCATAATTACTATTTTGGTCAAACTGGTGATGAATGCTTATTCCAAAATTAGTCCTTACACTTCCAATGTAAGTCAATTGCAATGAAGTGGAATAACCATAAAGTAATTTTGTGGAGCCATAGTAACCCAGTTCAAATGAATTACTAACATAACATGCTTCTGCCATTCCACCTGAATTATAGCATCCTTTATGAGGCAAACTTTCTTTAAACTCATTGTAATTTTCGACCAGATCCAATGTATCTGAAAAGTCATTTACAAAATCCATTACCATTACTGCTTCTGGAATTGAATCCTGGGCAGAAGGAGTCCAATAATTTTTGAACCAATAGGTGTTTTCATCTGAATGTTCAATCGTATAAGTAATACCATCGTATCCATGAGACCAATTTTCAATCTGGTTATCCGACTGCAAATCGAGTATTCCTGAATTCTGAATTATTTTATAGGCAGCAATCACCTTTTGGTTATCCAGAAATTTTCTTTCAGAAAAAGTTTCTTTCTGATTCCTGCGATGACTCCAATAAATGTAATTCGTCAATACTCCCGCTATTGAATCGTTGTTTTTGGTAATCTCAACAACCTGACCCTGATTCCAAAATCTAAAAGTAAAATCATCCTGTGTGTTTGAGAAATTCATAAGATTTAACTTCTCAGCAAGGCTTTTGTTCCATCGGTACCAAAAAGCAGTATCTCCCTGTATCACTTTTTCTTGCGATTTTACATTCTGTATCAATGTCATTAAAACCAATAGGAAAGGGAGTGTCTTTTTTATTATCTGGTTGCTAACCATTAGTAGTGGAATTTCTAATGAGGTGAAAAAAATGGAAATATTCCATAAAAATATCTTCTTAATCTGGTTATTATTTAGATGTGATTTATTTTGCTTGCCCTGAAAGGGCCTGAGCACCATGATAGGGCCTCGCCCTATTGGTGTTATACGCAATTAACAACTGCCCTGTAAGGGCAACAGCACAATTACCCTTTTATATTATATGATCCAGTTTTTGGATATTGCATTTGTTGCTAATCAGCGATTCATAAATAAAATCATATAAATAGGCTTGCTTCCGCCCTTACAGGGCTATTTGTCATACACGCCCAATAAAATAGGGCGGTTGCCCTATCCTTTTGCTTGATGCCCTTTCAGGACGAGGTATTCGACGATCATCAAATGGTATGGAATACTGTCTTAGCTTGACAGGTATACGCGGTAGCCTTTAATTTCTTTTCTTAATAAACTTAAATGACCAGTAGATAATACTTAGAAAAATGAACATAAATAAGGTCATTCCCCACGTACGTGGATGGTGAAATGGATTTACAATTCTGTCGCCAATATCATAAGCCAATGAGTATGGTTGTCTGATAATATCCCCCGCTAAGGATAGTTTGGAAGGGAGAAAATTATAAGGGGTTTATTCCACCAATTTTTTTTCTAATATCAATATATTCTTTATCAAGTTATTGTCTCTTGGGTCATCACCAAAAGATTTACAGGGATTTTTTTGAAAAAGCAATTGAATATTGTCAAAATTTAAATCTATAAATGATCTAACTCTATCACAACAAAATGATGAATAAGCTGGGAAAAACCAACCCTCATATGCAATTTCATTATTAGCGACAATTACAAATGGAACGCCATATATTGAATTATTCAATTTTTCAAATCCAGGAATACCAATATTCAAAGAAATATTTTTCAATCTTTTAAGAGAATCCATTCCACCTGCGGTTAATTTTATAGTATGAGTCTTCCATTCATAGGCTTCAATTTCATTTAAGGTCAGTATTGGTTTTGGTTGTAGAATTGATTTTCTTGGACTGAAACAATAATCACAGTTTGGAATTGTATCCCACAAATATATAGATGCCAGTTCTTTATAAGTTAAATCCGTTAAATGATCTCTAACTGCAATATTGATAGCTGCTCTTTTGATGTACTTGCAAGCCACACTATCAACAATATAAAATTCAATCTTATTAGATTGACTTTCTGCAATATTATTAAGAGACAAAAGCAATATTATAAATAGAAATTTTCTCATTGTCGTTTTTTTTGCATGTGTCTTATTCTAAAATAGGGCTACAGGTTAAACATAAATTTAGCTACATTTTCATAGACTATTTTAGGCGATTATAATCTAAAGATAAATGAAGTCTTTTGGAATTATAAATTCCTATAGCATTTTTAAATGAATTGCTGGCTTGACATGTACTATAGAAGCACTGATCGTGGTCGGACTTCCGAATCTTAACCTTGCATCTTCGAATAGCTATATTGTGATCTTGAAAGGACTTTAAATGCAAGAAAAGCTATGGATATAAGGTATATAAGTAAAAAATACTTTGTAATCAGAGTTCCATGTGACAAACTATTAATTTTCAGGGTAATTTCTGTCATACTTATGCTCATAAGCTTTAATGCAGCAAAAATGATGGCATCAAAAGAGATAAAAGCTAAGGAGAAAAACAAAATATTATGAATTATTACCTGTTTCCGTTTCGCTTTGCTGATTTTATTCATTAACAATTTGTTGAAATCAGCATTGGTTAATTCGAGTTTGCTATTATCCAGTATATCCCTGGTCAATTTATCTATATTTTCCATTACAGTAAGTTATGAAGTTCGGGTTTTATCTTTCGTTCCAATACGATATACATTTTTTTTCTTGCCCGGTGAATTTTCATTTTCAGGTTTTCCTGAGGAATATCCGTTATTTCCGTAATTTCTTCTAATGAGTTTTCATTCAAATAATATAATGTTAAGATCAATCTGTCTTCAATGGTTAATTCGTCTAATGCAATGTTTATGAACTTTTGTTGGTCTGAATGGGTTAAACCTTTATAAACCAACTCAACATGTTCAATTATTTCATCTGAAACCTTCTCCAGATCAATATCATGTGATTCTTTTTTTTCTCTTTTAAGTTTAGACAATGAATGGTTCACTACAATACGGTAAAACCATGTTGAAAATTTCGAATCCTGTCTAAACTTTTTTAACGATTTGAAAGCTTTTAGAAACGAATCCTGGACAATCTCTTCTGCATCTTCCCTATTATTTATTATGCGAAAAGCTATCGAGAAAGCCATATCCTTATACTTTTCAATAAAATATGAAAATTTGGAAATGTCGCCAGCAATAATTTTCTGAAGGTATAGACTATCCATTGGTGAGAATTACTTCTTATCTATCCTTCTCTTAATGATGTAATAACCTATTAAACTAAAACCCCCAAATAGCATTGCCAGAATTCCCAAAATCATATCGTCTTTAAATACTTTTGCTTCTAAAAGAAAGTAAGCAATTAGCAAACCAAATCCCGTCCCGCCTGCTAGCATACCCCACATGAGGACATCCTGAAAGGGGCCATTTTTTCTTTCTGAAGTGTCAATATGAATTCCCTTATCGATTAAAGTCATTCTTTCCCTATGTTTGGTTTTTTGTATAAAAAACAAAACCAAAACAATTGTAATGGGTATTACGCCCAAAATCAAAATCATGGAGATCAGATCATCTGCTTTCATATCATTTATATTTTAAGTTAAAGCTGGTTATTTCGAAAATCGATAACAATTTAAACATTTTAAGTACGGATTGCCTAATTTAAAAATCCTTTACCAGTTCCCTTTTCTTCCTCAGTTTCTAACTGCCGCTCTACCTTTTTACCTGTTTTGCCGGAATTAAATTTGTATCCCAAACGGATCAAAAACAGATAATCGTATTTAATAGCATCTTTGGTATCCTGAACCATGTTATCTGAAAAAATCGACCTGCTGTCATAGACATAGTGGGTACTCCAAGGATTTAAAGCAAATGCCGAGATGCTTATTTTTTTATTAACGGCTTTATTAAATCCGGCAACAAAATCGTAATAACGATGGGTGGTACTTTGATAATTAATGATGGGAGCATTATAGTTAAACTCAGCAAATAACATCCACCCTTTTGGAAGGGTATATTGTGAGGCTATATTTAATCTCCATGATGTGCGGTTCATATCCTCATTTATGCCATATTCTGGCAATGCTTTAAGTTCACGTCTATAATAGGTCCATGATGGACTAATTGACCAATTTTTAAATAAAGTAAATGAGCCCGATAAGGTTACACCATATTCAAAATCACGGCCCACATTATCATATTTTCTCAGCAAAGTCGTATCAGAAGCCGTGAGGTTGATCAGTTTAATGTCATTTTTGATGATGCTCATATATGGCTTATAGCTTATATACAGGAGTTCGCTAATTTGAATACGATGTGTAAGTTCTATGCGATTAATGAAGGCAGGTTTTAGTTTTGGGTTTCCGGTCGATTGCAAATAGGAATCTTCCATATAGTTGGTTGGACTTAATTGATTTACACTGGGTCTAATAATTGATTTGCGGTAACTAAGCCTAAATGTATTTTTCTTTCCTGGCTTGTACTGTGCAGATAAAGATGGAAGCAAATAATTGTAATAATTTGCAGTGTCATATCCATGTTTTATATGAACATCAGAAAACTCGTACCGAACACCCGCCTGCAGATTTATTTTACCTGAATTCCACGCCAGGTTAGAATATGCTGCATGCCTGTTTTCGTTATAATTAATTTGGTCAGTGAAAATTGGCAGTACGTTATTGTATAAGTATGCTGCTCTAAGGAAAATTCCATTGTAGCCAGAAGAAATTTTTAATTTTTCTGAAATGGGATATATATAATCTACTTTTAATATGAATTGCTTGTTGCTGTTTTCTGTAACCTGACTCGCATTGTTTGATAATTGATTCGATAGATCGCTTTCAGTAATGTATTCCTGCTCGTAATAATCATTTGTTTTGATACTGTTCTTATTGCTCAAATAACTTTCAAAGGATATCTCATGAAATTTCTTAGGAAACTTATGTAGAAAGTAAAGCGAATAATCATAATAATAATTCTTGTCAATAATCTTGTTTTTGCTTTTATTATGAAAGTTGGATTGATTAGAAGAGTAGATATTATCTGAAATGATTTCGTTTTTTTCAGGGATTTTGGGGCGAATTGTGCTGTAAAAGTTTAATGTATTGTTATCATTGGAAAACCAATCAAAGCCATAACTGAATCCCATTTTTTTGCCATTACTTGTGCCAGTTGAGTTTTGAGATAGATTAACCGTATCTGATGAAAAAGTGTACCGGTTATTTGAAGATTCAGTGTTATATAAATATTGGTTGTAATTGCCGGCAACATAAAACCGGACTTTATTAAAAAATAAATCAATGCTTGCATTATTCTTAGACAGAATGGTGGCAGAGGTAGGAATTGTTGCTCTCAACCTTCCACTTAACCCGTGTTGGATGTCTTTCTTGAGAATAATATTAATAACAGCATCAACATCGCTTTCATATTTAGCGCTTGGATTTGATATAACTTCTATTTTATCAACCAACTCAGGATTGAGTTGCATCAAGTAATTCTGATCGACTTTACGACCATTCACCTCAAAAAGAATGTTGCTGCTTCCTGCCATTTTCACGTTATCTGACAAATAATCAACCGTAACGTCGGGCAGTTGCCGAAGCAGTTCGAGGCCGGATTGGGCAAATTCAGCCAATTTACCATTAACGAAATAGATGGTTTTCTCATCTTTTATAATACCGGTTAACTTATGACCTGTTACAACTACTTCATTTAAAGATGTTGATTCTGTAAACAAGTTTATAATACCAAATTCTATGGATTGTTTCTCAGGTGTTATTTCAAATTCAGGGACTATTTCTTTTCGGTATCCAAGGCATGAAATTCGCAATACATATTTACCATAGGCAACCTCTTCTATCAGGTATTTACCCTCGTTATTGGTTATGGTTGCTTTTACCAATGAAGAATCTGCGCTTTTTAATAATTCAACACTTGCATATGGAATTATGTTAAAGGTTCCTGCCTCTGCTACTATTCCCTCAACTTTTCCCGGGTTGGCCGCATCTATGTTGAAAGATTGAGTTAGAAAAGCGAAAAGAAACAATGCCAATTGAAATAAATATCTGTCCATAATTTAAAGTTTTCAGATTTAACCTTTTGTTTTCCTGAATAGGACTACACAAAAAGTAACCTGGTAACCAAATCATGAAAGTATTTATGGAAAAAGTGTTAATACTGCATTATCACGCGACTTTCTTAAACCCATCAAAATAGCCCCCAAAAGTGGCATTTAAGGTCTTTTTAGGGGTGTTATTTAGGGTTTATGAATTGATTATTAGTGTTTTAAATCGGTCCGACCCCGGATGGAAAGCTTTCAATGATTGCATCGAAGTTTTTTCCTAAAATGGGTTTTTCTGAGATTTCCGTAAAACTTCCAATAAGCAGTTGATAATACTTATCCGCCTGGCTTTCTGACCAATTTTCAAATGTATAGTTCCAAATGTCCGATAAATCTTCTACTGCTTTTTTAGTAAGCTCATATCTTGCCATTCTTTTTGCCTTTCAAGATTTGTAAGTGATTTTCGGGATTGAAATCATGAGAAATCCCACTTTCTATACCCTCTTGAATAGCATCCCTGAGTGCAACCATTCTGTTTTCCTCTTCTTCGAGTAGCCTTAATCCTGCCCGAATAACTTCACTTACATTCTTATATCTTCCTTCAGAAATACGACCCTTAACAAACTTATCAAAATAACTTCCCAGTGATATCGATGTGTTTCGATTCATATCAACAAATTTTTATCAAAAGTACCAAAAATTGGTATGTTTTACAAGGAGTAATATTTTTTTATATTACCACACAATAGTGAGTGTATGCAGTGTGTTTTGTATTGATTATAATTTCCGAATACCTGATCACCGATTACCGGCTGCTCACCGATTACCGATTACCCATCCTCGTTTACTGAGCCTGTCGATCCCCGGTTACTGAGCCTGTCGAAGTACACCCCCAAAAAGTGGCATTTAAGGTCTCTTTAGGCGTGTATTTCAGGGTTTATGAATTGATTATTAAAGTTTTAGTTTGGTCCGACCTCTGATGTATTTTACGAGCCACAAACCTCGCTTAACCTCTGAAACCCGCATGCAATATACCATGTGTTATGCCCAGTTGTTTCTAAATCATTCTTTAATAAATAATGAACCAGTAAAAGCATCTAATGTCTCATTTAAAAATTTGAAATCTCTTATTTTTCCATCAGGATATCTATGAAATATTAAAAATCCATAGTTACAACCAAATAAGTCTTTTTCTAATGGCACAAATACTACATTATCTTTATTTAGAAAATTCTCAGTAATCAAATTGTTACCATCTACCTCAAAATTAAATGATTTTTGAAGCTCTACAGAATAGTATATGCCAGTATAATCCAATAAGTCCTGATTTGTATTCCTTATTATGAATTTGGCGGTATCGTTTTGTATCGTAACGTAATTTCTATTAAGTGAATCTTTTGTAAAGAAATATCGCAAACCTTCCTGACCCTTGACACGGAAAATATTTTCATTTTCTGGAATTAGTACATCATGCGCAACATTATCAAACCCATTCCCGCTTTGAAATGATCGACTTGTAAGTTTGTTGTTATCAACTATTACTTGAATAAAACTATTATTCGAAATCTTATAGAATCCTTCATATGAATTAAAGGGAATCTTACTTTTATAGAGTATTGCATCCCATGTATCTGTATTTTTAACCTTTTTGATATCTATATTTAGATTTTCAAAAAGCAAATCTTCAATAAAATTATACATGTCAGTAGTCATTGACCGATCTGTCTGAACGTTGCTTAGCACTATATAACAGGCATCTTTTTCCATAAACCGTGTAATACGTGCCCTATATCCATATGAAGAACCTTCAGATTTATTCCATATTATATTCAGTGTTTCCTTTCCATCATTATATGAAACCGGAGAAATTTCTGCTGAATAGCTTAAAAATATTTTATTGCCATCATATCCGGTAAATGTAGGTGTTTGTGGTTTTAATAAAAGGTCTTTATACTCCTTTGAAAGTATATTGTCTCCTTTAGGAGTGAATATTTTTTGAAACTTATATAAATCAATTGTTGTTGTAATTATGTCCCCAGCTCCTAAACAATTTGATTCTTCTTCATTGCGATTATTCACAAGCCCGCTGATTCCTTTTTTATAACCTGTTGCCTTATCTTTTATTATTGAAAGATTATTAGCAACACTGGAACTATTCATATCCAATGGTTTAAAAATATATTCCTGAAGCAATTCGGCGTAAGATTTTTTTGCTGCTTTCTCTAAAATGACTGCAAGAAGATAATACCCAGGGCTTGAATAGGTATATCCCTGACCGGGTTCATGTGCAAGTTTTTTACCACTAAAAAGCTGTAAATATTCTTTTTGAGTATGAAATATTTTGTCTTGACCATCAAAATAATCAGGTATAATATTATAATGCTGTCCAATCCCTGATTGATGCATAAGGAGATGATGGATTGTTATTTTACTTGCAAATTCTTTTGGATAATCAGGCAAATATTTATCGATAGTAGTATTTAAATCAATTAACCCTTCTTCAGCCATTTTCAGTGTCAAGAGCGCAGTAAAATGTTTGGTTACTGAACCTATCTCATATTTTGTATTGTTATTATTTGCGATATTATATTCAAGATTAGCCAATCCGTATCCCTTGTTTATCAATATTTGGTCTCCAATAGCAATAAGGATAGTACCATTAAACCTATCAGGCAGTGTCGTGATATAGCTATCAAGCCTTTTTTCAATTGATATAGTTTGTGCTAAAATATTATTTGAGAATATGCAGCTAATTAGCATCAACAGGAACAAAAAGTTTCTTTTCATATTAAACAGTTTTAATTAATATGGATATAGTTGAATATTAATTGGGTTTAAATTTATTAGTATATGAAATTTAAAATATCACGAGAATGTAAATTTTTGTAAATATTTGTCATAGAGTTTGAATCCAATGTTCGTAAAGGGACATTCTTTGGGCATAACGCCCGCATTTATGAGCCGTTGCGAAATTCAAAGCGCTTTGTTGTTGAGTTAGTACCAGACAAATTTATATATCATGCATTCAAAAACCGGTATTTCAAATCAGGCCGTTTAGACGACTACTTTATTTGAAATTCCTGCCTTCTGGCAGAGCGGGGCGGGATCGTTTTGTCCCTGACTGCCATACAAGGGCCCGGGATCGGCAGGTAGGCAGGCTCCCTACTAAGCGTAGTTTTTTTAACTACACTTTATATATAACGTAGCCTCCAGACTACCATTCTTATGATTTTCTAAAATCCTTTATATAACCAAAGAGTTTGGTTAGTGTCAAAATCTTTAACCTTTAATGATATTGTGTTGTAGGGGATATCGAATGCAATTTCACTTCTAAACCCTTTTAGCAAGAGGTATGCTTAAACCCACCCAAATTGCCCTGAAAAGTGGCATCTATTGATTTATTGATCGATTACCTGATTACCTGATTACCGTTCTCCGGTTTCTTAAACACCTCAAAATAGCCCCAAAAAGTGACCTTTAAGGCCTTTTTAGGGGCGTTTTATAGGGTTTATAAATGATCATTAGGGTTTTAACGGTCCGACCCCGGATGAAGTTCAAAAACAACTGTATTCTATATAATAGCCCGGTCCGACCCCGGATGATAAAGGCAGAACCTCATGTGGGCTTGCAAATATGCTTACGACTGGGGATAGGCAAATATGGTGCAATTGGTGCAATTATGGTGCAATTCATAATTCATAATAAGAACCTGCTCCTTTAGTTTTCGATGATTTTAAAATGCCTTTATCCACCAATTCTGATAAGTCTCTTGTTGCTGTGTTTCTCGCAACTCCATAATTTGCCTGAAATTCACTATTAGTAATCTTCCCCTTATCTTTTACAAACTTTATTGCTTGAATCTGTCGTTCATTCAAACCTAATGATTTCAAATATTCCATATCGAAAACATCTTTCCTAAACGCTACCCAAAAACCTGACATATCATAGAAATACTTTGGTTTGGGAATCCCAAACTGTACACATTCGTTTATTATTTTCAAAGTGCCCCTTCCCCATGATTCAATATAACCACTCCTGAAAAATGCATTAGCAATATCAGGATTATACGGTTTTGATGGATGCTTGACACTAAGGTTTTCAACTGTCCAATTTTCAGGCAATTGTCCTTCATTCCAAAATATTAATTTATCACCATATACGCTTATCTGAATTGGAACACCCCCAGAATAGTCCTTATGAGAAATAGCATTTAGGAGGGCTTCTCTTATTGCATCTTTAGGATATTCATATTTCTCAACTCTATTCAAGCCCTCATAGCTTATTGATGATTTGATATATTTTGAAAAAAGAAATTCCATTGTTTTCTCAATTTGCTCGAACAAATTTCCATGAACTTCGTCTTGAAACTTTAAATCGTCATCGGCTTCAAAGTAACCAATCTTGATGTATGCACCAGAAACAAATTTATCAGGATTGGGATGAAACAAAAGTATAGCTGCCCGTTTCAAATATTCATTTTCATTTAATTGCAAATTGTCAATAAGAAGTTCATTAGAGTCGGTTAAAACATCTTCTTCAATTCACTGAGCCTTAACCGCTTTTCTCCTAAAAAAATCAAAGGTTTCTTTCTTTAAGTCATTAATGGAAACGTTGGGAATTGGAACTGCATCCCATCGTTTACCTTTTTGTTGCAACAAAAACTTATCAAGGGCAGCGCCTTTTAACTCTTGTTTAGTGCTCCCGCTTCGATAATGATATTGCCCTTTATAGTTGACAGGATAAGGATATGCTTCAACTGAAATTTCAATAAACTCACCTTTTTCAGTTTGATACAAATTCACATCAACCAGAATACCAAGAATATCTTTTGTTTTGTTGGGAATGTCTGCAAGTAGTTTCTTTGAATCTTTGAGTCCAACAATTTCACCAAAATCATTTTTGCCAATATAAATCTTGCCACCGTTGGCATTTGCAAAACCGCAAATCCATTTAAGATATTCATCTCTCCAAAATTCTTTGTATTCAATATTTTGGTCTTCTGCCATATACTTACTTTAATAGTTTTTTATAGTAACGATTTCGTTGTTTAAACATTTTATCAAAATAGTCAATTTTTGCATCCCGATAATCAAAAATGACTGGTGGTTTGCCGGAACGTTGAATCCTTCCGATATACTGGATAAGTTTGCCCTCAAACGCAAAAGGATAAGTAATGAAAAGGCATTCTAAATTATCAATATCAACTCCCTCTCCAAAAAATTGGCCTGTAGAAATAACTATTTTGAAATGACCCTGTTTCAATTGTTCAAGTTTACTTTTTCGGCTATGTTCAGAATCATCGCCATGAATTGTAATGGTTTCGAACTTGTCTTTTAGGTATAAATTTAGAATGTCTACATGGGCTTTTCGTTCAGTAAGAACAAGGATTGTTTTGAAACGATCGACATGTTTTTCTATATCTTCAATAATCAATGAATTTCGTTGTGTGTCGTGAATTAAAATTCTTGATATTGTTTCGTATTTGTCTATTTTATAATCAAACGGTGCAAAAAGATTAGTAGACCTGATATTTATTTCCGCTTTGATGTTGCTTTCATTAATTTCCTGCTTTTGTTCAGCATTATAAAGTATATTCCCGATGTAAACATAAATTAGTTTTTCATCGTTGTTTTTCCGCTTTGGTGTGGCAGTTAAACCATACAAATAGAACGAATTAAAATTTACAATCACTTCTCTGAATGATTTTGCCGGGATATGGTGGCATTCGTCGACTATTATTGTTCCGAAACTATTGACTATTTTAGAAATTTCCTCTCTTCGGGTGAGAGATTGAATCATTGCAACTGTAATTTCTTTCCCAATTGAAAATTTCTGGTTACCAATTTGCCCAATTTCTCTTTTTGGTATTTTTAAAAAGCTTTGAATGCGCTCAATCCATTGGTCAAATAATTGTTTGCGATGAACGACTATTAAGGCTGGTTGTCGTTTTTGCGCAATAATTTCAAGCCCGATAATAGTTTTGCCTGAACCAGGTGGAGAAACTATTACCCCAAAATCTTTTTCAGCGATTTTTTCTATTGCAGCTTCCTGATGAGGCAAAAGTTCAATTTCTGAATCATATTCCACAGAATCGAGCTTTTTACGACTGTCTATTACTTTGAATGAAATACTTTCCTGTTTGCAGAAATTTACAATGTTTGCAACAAAACCTCTCGGAATAATTACTCCGTCGGTAGTTTCCTCAATCAACCTGAAATATTTTTCAATATTATAGGTTGACTTACCCATGTTTTTTTTAACCAAATAATCGGAATTGAGAAAATTCAGGTTATCCCTAAGAAAGGCGATAAGTTTCTTGTTTAATTGGAAGCGGTTTAGGTAAACTTGATTGCTGATTTGGATTTCAACTTCGGTTGGCGTTGCCTGAATAATATTTGATTTTATTGATTCCTGCGGCTTATGATTAAAAAAACCTTCATAAATACCAAAAAACTTTTCTTTTGAGAGTTTTTTAAAATTTGCAATAGTTTCAAATTGATTAGTAAATGGCTCAAATGTTTCAGTATTCAGAAACATCGAATTGCCATTATGAGTATTCTTACCATTTAAAGGCAATGCTATTAAATTACCCAGACCTTTGCCTGAATGAAAATCCTGATTTGGGAATAATCTGTCAAAACTTGGTTCTTTTTCGAAATGTGATATTATGGTTGCTTCCCTTAACAATTCAAACATCAACTTGCGACTTTGTTCAGCCGGAAAGTTTTCTTCAAAGAATATCCAAAGATGCCCACCATTACCTGAGCGTGAACGTTCAATGTAGGATGGTATTTCGAACTTTGAACAGGTTTGGTGCAGTTTTAATATTGAATCTTTCCAGTTTTCCTCATCAAAATCAGCGGCTATGAAAAGGGAACTATTGTCTTCTAGAAGTGGATAAATCCCAACAGTTTCTTTGCCTAATAAGTGATTCTGAATTGCTCCATCGCTAAAAGGTAAAAACTCTTTTTTTGAATAATCTTTAAATGAACCTCCGGCAGCTTTATGTTTATTGTAATCGCTCCAATCAACCTTATAAGCAGGCATATAACCACTTCTTCCATCTTTCTCCCAACGAACGGCATAAACATCCTGCCGACCTTGAAAGAAAGATTTGAAGAGGATTATATGGCTTAGATTATTCATTTTCCTACCTTATTTAACTGTATCTAAGGTTTTAAAATTTCAAAAATACAGGTTTGTTATCAATTTAGGAGAGAGTGCGTTGGAAAATTGCAGCTCTTTTACATGGATCCTTGGGTTAATAAGCAAAAAAATAAAGTAAAAAAGAGTATTCTTTGCACTGATGGCAGTAATTCATATCATGCTATAGCTAAGAAGAAAAACCTAACACACTTCAGAATCCCAGGATACGATGTGAAATGGACTAAGCCCAAAGTATACCATTTACAGCACGTAAATAATACACATAGTAAATTGAAGGAATGGATCAGAACATTTCATGAGGTTTCCGACAAGTACATGATAAACTACCTGTCTTACTATCGGATACTTGAGTCGTCTAAGAAATATAATGACCCAAATAAAAGCTATCGGGAAATGTCACTTTCAAACAACGCTGTCTACATCCCAATACAACAAATTAAGGACTTTTATCAAAAACAATTGTATACTATATAATAACCTGGTCCGACCCGGGATGACCCGGGATGATGTCTATTATTAAGATTTTAGCTTGGTCCGACCCCGGATGTTATTATTTGTCATTTAGTAATATTCAATTCCAGTTCCTCCGCAAGTCTGACATTGTCCCGTTCCATAACAGGTTTTACAATCATATTTATCGTCCACTGTCCCGAATGTTCCTAATTGAACTATTGTCTCTGTTAGATTATCATGACCGGTTCCATCGCACTTCCTACACCTTCCATTTCCTTTACTATTAAATCCCAATCCACTAAGATCAATGTTCTGACAATCTCTACATCTTCTTGTTTCATAAGTTCCACTATTTCTAATTGTGACTTCACTTTCTTGGTCATGTTCATCACCTTCGTAGGTTTCTATTGAATCATATTCTGAAGAATATGACGAATAGGAATCAGAAGAGTAAGAACCACCATTATAACTTGATGATATTGTTGATGATTTTGAGCCCCTTCTTTTATAAAATGAGATTGCAATTATAATGATCAAAATTATATCTAGAACTATACCAAAAGTCGATGCTAAAAAACTTCCAACTCCCTCCCAAAAAAAATCTGAAGATGTTTTAGTTCCAGTATATTCAATTCTACCAAAGAATTTAAGAACCCTAGTTGGGGCAAAAAAGTTATCACTGGTAGATATATAATCCCCTGGTAGGTGGTCCAATTTAGGCGATTCAAGCAAAGCAACTTCGCATTCTTTAATTGACGAGTTGTAATTTGTCATAATACCCAATGACTTGATTTTTACGGGCTGAGAAAAGCTAATTATAACATGGTTTCTTAAAGAATTATCTTCCATAAATACGTATTGTATGGTTGAATTAGGATAAAAGACACCAACTGGCGAAGGATTATACCGTTCATAAGATGCACATCCCATAATCATAAAAAGCATGAAGGTCATTCCCAAAATCAAGGAAATGTTTGATTTTTTCATTGTCGTTTATTTTTTGTAGCTAATTTGAAGTTCCGATGTAGTACAAGGTTACCAAGAGTGATAACATACGCAAACCCGCTGCCAGCAATGGCTTATACCCGCTGTTATGCACTGGCGCTATATTAGCTTTTTAAAAATAGTGACTGTTTCATCTTTAATTAAACTCTTATGTCCCATTCGTTTTGGAGCTAAAGAACGTTTTATAATTTGATCTTTAAAACTGTCCATTATAGTATATCCGTTAGCAATCGCTATTTCATTTAATATTTGCCATGTTTTTATACTTTGTCCATTAACAACATTATCACCGCAAACCAAAATTAAAGTTCCATTAGGTTTCAATAATTTATAGGTCGTTTTTAATGCTAACTCCATATCTATAAAATACTTATAAACTATTATATTTAGTCGTTTATTATTAATATTTATTTTATTCAAGCAGCTATTTATTGCATTAGTGCAATTTGAGGAAATATAATTAAGTTGCCCTCTTTCAGTACCTATAAAGGAATTCTTAATATCTTCAGCGACGAATGGCAAAATTCCCTCAAGAAAATAAAGTTCAAGCTTTGAGTTTCTAAAATAGTCTTGGGCATTTATATATGGAGGAGATGTTATAATATGAGTCACTGATCCATTATCAATTTCGCCTTGTATATCCATTAGATTTTTGCAAAATAACTCAACTTCGCTAATATTAGTGCCATTGCCATATAAATCGCACAGTCTTTTAAGAATTTTGGTAATATATTCATAGGGGTCAAAATGCCTACCTTTTCTTTCTTCTATTGCAATCTTTGAAATAAAAGGCTTAGGACTTCTCTGATCTGCCTTCGATACTAGCCTTATAGTAAGTGCGAAAGCTAAAAGAATAGCAAGGCCATCATTTGAAGTAGGTATTTTATATTGTTTAAGTGTGTATCTTAATCTATAGAGTTTGTTTAGTGTTTTAGGCGTAAACCAATACGCAATATTGTTATAAGATGTACTTAAAATAGAATCCTGAGCTTTAGACTCATTAATTATATTGGACAATAAATCCTCAGCTTTCTTAGGGTTAAAACCATATAATTTTACACTAGATAAAAGAATAGCATACGGATTTATATCAATTCCAAGTACCTTACATAATTTGTTTTGGCTCGCCTTAAGTATTGCACCTGAACCACAAAAAGGATCAAGTACAACAGATTGGGTATCTACATACTTATCAACTATTTTTTCCGCTAGTCTTGTAACCATTTTAGCAGGATATCTATCAAGATAGCTAGGTAGAGTTTTCATTTTATTATGAATTTATGTTTTCCCAGTCACAACTATCATCAATAAGCCATAGATGTTCAGTTGGATAAGAATCTGGATTATCCTTGTAAGTGATGGGTGTTGGATAAATTATTGATATGTTATTAGGAAATAAACGCCAATATCTAAATATTCCAAGGACTTGAGGCTTAGTACCCAAGGGAGCTATAATATAATTATAAAAAGTGTTTTTAAGAATGGGATTTTTATCGCGACTAATATCTGTAAGCCTAAGCAACATATTCTTAGTAGAATTAACATCAATTGGAGAAACCTTTTCTATAAATTCTTTATCTATGTTCAAAGTTGAAAGTAATAGTTTATTATTATCAAGGACACGCTTTTCCCAGCCCATTTTCAACTCAGGGAATGGCATAATTGGCACAGTTACATGTGGCTGAATTTGATTCCATAAGGAAATGGCCCTTTTACCCTCAAAGTTTAAAAATAATAAAAGTGCAGTATCTCTTGATGATAGATTTTCCCCACTAAATGTTTCAATCTCACTTATTGATTTTATCCCTTCAGCGTTGGAAGAATTTGATTCATCATAGTATTCTATTGGTTGAGAATAATAAAACTTTGCATTTCCTAATAAATTATTACTATCAAGACAGTTGAGAAGAAGAAGTAAATGTTTTCGTGTAAAACAGCTTATATCGAATGATATTCTTGGAATATTCTTCGGAAGATTTTCTTTTATAAAATGAAGCATGTGCCTAATTCCCGTAATCGGAGATGATTGCTTACTAGAGAAATTTTTTATTGCTCCCTTCTTATTTAGCAAAGAAGATAATTCTTTTAAAATATTCTCCTTTTTCTCAGTTTTATTATCATAAATATTTAATAGGATGTGTTTACTTGAATAGAATTTTGCTCTTTGCGCAAAACCCAGACAGCGATCTTCCCAACTTGAAGAAAGGATTAGGAAATCATCTGGTTCATTTTTATTAATAGATTGAACTAAATCAATTTCTTGAGGTATCATTTGTAAAAAGGTCGTTTGAATCAACATTAGAACTGTTCTTATCTGAAGGAAGCATTTGATTAATAATTTTCTTAAAAGCTTTTGCCGGTTTATCACTTAGCATACCTTCCAAATCATCAACACTAATTCTAACAGGCCATCGGCTTCGCGGAGGCATGGCCAAGTGTGGACAATAGATTCTATTAATGATTATTTCATCTGTTTTAGCCGTGGTATCATTCTTTGTTTCGGCTGTTTCATCAGCAGTATGATAATCAAGTACCGACCACGTATTTGCTTTTTGTATTACTTTAGGTAGCATCTTATATCTATATCGATATTCATTATAATTTAGCATGGCTATTTTATTGCATTCAGTCTCTGATGGATGTTTTAACATTTTTGTTCTTACTATTGTACTCAAGTCCGTCAAAAACCTTTTCAATATAGGACCAACTTCTGGTACATTTCCATCAATTTGATTAAAGAGCTTTTTGGAAACATAGTATACCGAATGACTTTGAATCTTAAGATTAATAGCTGAATTCTTATGTAAATTTTGCTCTTTTGTTAATGCAAAATAGAAAGTATATTTACACAACTCAAGAAAATTACTGATAATTCCGTTTGATAAGAATTTATATTGTTCAAATCCGTAATAGGGGTAATTACTATTCTTTTTATTATAAACTCTGTGGATAGCAGTATTTCTATATTTTATAAAAAACTCTTGATTAGGATAATCTGATTTTCTTTTACCTGAAGCCCATAATATGTTTAATTCATCTGATATTTTTTGTTCATCATATAAATCCGAATTAGGCGAGTCTATCAAATATTTTTCAATATTCGTTTCATTATAAGCTGAATCCGCTAATCTTTTTGAACAGATACCCTTTAATAATTCGTTATATTTGGAATTATCGCTAGACTCATAGTCAATATTAAAAGTACTAAAATCTCGAGGTTCTTGTATAGGTTCCCCAGATGTAAATGTGTCTCTTGTTTTCATACTATCCTTACGCATAGCGAGTTTTATTGTTAGATCTGGTAACCGATTTTTAATAATATTGTTTATGGCTTTTTGTTGAATTTCTGCCAATGCTTCGTATTCATCAATCAATAATATTAATCTGAATTCCTTTTTATTGAAATAGAAATATTTTCTGAATATTTTGGATAATTCTGTTAAAAAATGTCCACATTCTGTTGCATTTCCATCATATTTACCATCTAATTCGAAAGCTTTGTTACGATAATATTGATGAATCGCTTTTTGCTCCTTTTTTATTAGATTATCTAGATCATCAAAAGTTTCACAAGTAATGCTTTCAGAGAATAAGTGGGCTAAGTCACTTATTAATGATTTAAGATCAGATTCATGGAAATAAATCGCAGACTTTTGTTTAAGCCATAGAATAGAATCCCGAAATGCATCCAAAATGCTTATATTTAGCTCATGCTGCGCTAGGTAATTTGATTGATTTAAAGGAATTGCATTATTATTATCATATTGGTCAAATTTGCCTCGAATTAATTTAATATAAATACCATAATAATCCTCCTTTATATCTGCCAATTGAATTGCTTTTTGGTTATTATTGTGATAATCGGAAATTATTGTTTGTATCGACATTCGTCTTAAAATCATTGATTTTCCAGTTCCCCTACCACCAATTATAAAAACATTATTGGTTCTGCTTTGTACAGAACTCCATTCAGTAAAACTTTGAAATAGATTTGCTAATTTTGAATAATTGTGATTAAAGTCCTCTGCTCGTACAAGTGCAAAAGGATTAATGAAGCAATCTTCATTGAATGATTGTGATTTTGGAGTAGCAGTCTCATTATCTGCATCAAATGTCGGAAGACCAATATCTGCTGATAAACTACTAATTTTTCCTAATAATTGCTTAATTTCAACTATGGCATCTCCTTGTTCAGATTGAATTGCTAATATATCCTTGATGCCATCTTTGGTTTCAATTGTATTTTCAATTAAAATTTCATTAACAAGAGAATCATAATTATTAATTAAAATCCAAAATTTATCTATACTCTTTTTTGCAATTAATTTAACTATTTCTTGAAATCTGATATCATTTTTGTCTTCAAAGCTATCAAGATAAATCACATCTGACAGAATCGGGATAAGCATATTAATTAGTTCATCATTATTATCGATGTTTATCTTATCTAAGTTAAGAAGTTTATCTGTCGCTAACTTTTCATCAAATTTAACAAATTGCGTTGGCGAAAAATCTTTAATTTTATCCTTCTCTTCCTGATAAGCACTATTTAGAGATTTTGCTAAAACCTTTTCAAAACTGTAGGAGGCTTTTAATTTGTTTCTTAAAGTTTCGCTTATAGTTAATACATCAGCAGTTATACCAACTATTTTCAATACAAAAGCAAATATACCTGTCATTTTTTTGTTTTGGTTAGATTATTATGTCTTTGAATCTATAAAGTCTTGTTTCGTAAGTGTTTAATTCGCTTGTGCATAACAGCTTATATATGCGGTTCACCCGCATATATAACACATACGGTTGTTACAAATAAATGGATTTTTAATTTTTGAACCCTCCTTTATTTCCGAAAGGTGATCCATATATATTCCTGTTTTTGCGGGAAGGATGTGAAATTTTCAGGAGGTGATAGGGCATCATGAAAACCACCCGGTTATACCCTTAAAACTTCTCTATTTCTCACACTTCATGCCCTTCAGTCACATGGCTTTTTTGAGGAGGAGCGGGGTGGGGGTGTGGGATGGCTATAAATAGCGCTTTTCAGACCAACTGTACCTTCTTCCCGCAAAATTCAAGCATGCAACGAAACACAACGAACATTTCAACTTCACTTAACTTCTTACCCTTTCCAAATCAAATGTAATAATTTTTTTGTCACTTTTCCCTTCAGCTGGAAAAGTAACCAAAAGAGCCGCCGCTGTTGAAAAAATAGCTTTTTTTTTGTCACTTTCTGTCGCCACAGAAAGTAACCAAAGAGGGCTAACGGCCAGAACGCACTCCGTCTCGTGCCTCGACTTCGTTCAGACAGCAGGCCGTCGGATTTGGTATTTTTTATTTTGCTCCGCACACGTTGTGGTTTTTTTGTGCTAATCATTGATGCATTGCAGCATTCGAACTATATCAAACCCCAATCGAAGCACCGTGCGTTGGCCGCGACAAAACGCGATGGCGACGAGGCTGTGAATGGCGGAAGGCTTGGAATTTCAATAAAGGGCCTTGGCTTTAGCATAAACGGATTAGAATGATTATGCAATCATTTTATACCATGTATTTAAAAACCGGTATTTCGAATGAGGCCGTTTAGGCGACTACTTTATTCGAAATTCCTGCCTTCTGGCAGAGTGCGGTGGGGATCGTTTTGTCTAGATTTTTCTTGCTTACTTCTTTGCAGCGATGGCAAAGAAGTAAGTGGGGGTTATAGGGGGTGAAACCCCCTGTAATATAGCCCTCCCGTCTTCTAATCCTCCCCCTGCCCCCTCCCAATGTCGTTAAGTTAAGGATTTTATGAATTTATTTGTTATCTTTATGTCATAATAAGAAGAAAGTAATGATTGAAGCCCTTTTCGTGGAAGGGCTTTTAAAAAACACACTTAAAACTATTGATAATGAAGGTTTTATCGATAGAAATAAGATGTCTTCGGAATCTTTTACCCGAAACAGAAAATTAACATTCAAAGATCTACTAGTTGTTTTAATGAGTCTTACACGACCTAGTGTTCAAACAGAACTGGACAGATTCTATAAAGCCATTTCAAAGTCAACTACCTCATTTGAATCTATCTCAAAAAGTGCCTTTACACAATCAAGGAGAAAATTAAAGCCTGAAGCTTTCATCGAGCTTACCAAAACACAATTAACCTATTTTGAGGAAAATGCTCCATTCAAAAAATACTGGAAGGAACATCGGGTTGTCGCAATTGATGGCAGTACCCTGGGTTTGCCAAATGCTGAGGAATTGAAAAAAGAATTTGGTGTTGCAAAAAATCAATTTGATAGTGTAATAACAGCTAAATGTTCCTTTGCTTATGATGTTTGCAATGGATTGATACTAGATGCGATCGTGGCCCCATATAGCAGTTGTGAAAAAGAATTAGCTGTCAATCATTTATCACAATTGGATCCTGCAAAAGATATTCTGGTCTTTGATCGAGGATATCCAAGCCATTGGTTAATAGGCTTGTTAATGCAAAAAAAATTTCGTTTTTGTTTTCGATTGAGCTCATCATGGAAAGACGGACTAGATCTTATAACAGAAGGTAAAAGTGATATAGATTGGATTTTAAAAAGGCGTTCCAAAAAAGAACTCGGAAAAATAAAGAAATATAGCATTCCAAATAAATTGGAAGGATTACGATTGGCATCAATACAACTACCATCAGGTGAAAAGGAAATATTGGCTACTAACCTAATCGACAGAGAAACCTTTAGTTTAGATGATTTAAGTGCTTTATATAATATGAGATGGGGAGTAGAAGAAAGCTATAAACTGTTTAAAAATGTATTGCATATAGAACACTTTACAGGCAAGACTGTCCAAGCCATTCAACAAGACTTTTATGCTAAGGTATTTATGTTAAATATGGCCTCTATGATAGGCTCACAGGGAATAAATCAAACAAGAAAAAATAAGAAATCAAAACATAAACTTCAAATTAATAAAACTCAGTTATTGGCTAAAACCAAAGATTTTTTATTAGACATTTTTTATTCTAATAAACTTGTAAAAACTATTACACAACTACTTCATTTGATTAATCAAAGATTAGAAGTAGTAAGGCTAAACAGATCCTTTCCAAGAACTGATCTTTCAAAAAGAAGAAGACGACGAACAATAAACTCTAAGGGTATATAGGCTTAACTTAACGACATTGTGCCCCCTCCAAAGGGGGATACAGCGATGGCAAATGTTGTACGCTAATAAATATCTTGTCTGCCGAACGCTATAAATATCTGCTCAACATGCGATTTTTATGGAGGATATATCCCAGATACCAGCTTATCAAAATTGCAAATAAGAAGACAATGGAAAACTTTATGACTGCCGGCATATTCAACTGTAGAATCGCATACTGTGCCCATAATACAAACATGTAATGAACCTGGTAAATAGCAAAAGAATTGGATGCCAGGGATTCCCAGATCCTGTTTGTATGATTTGCCAATTGTTTGAAGAGCGATAAATAAGCCAGACAACCCAAAACATTCGTTGCTACATAGAAGATACAATAAATTGCCAATGCGGTATTGTTGCTTAAATGGTTCGCATCAACAAACTGTTTCAACGGGTTTCCCAATACCGGATTGTCAATCAGCAACATTATAGCAAACATGATCAGACATGCACCGGTCCATACCTGCCATTTTCGCATAAAACTGAATGTATCCGAAAACAGACCTTTCTCCGGAGCCAAATTGCCAAATAAACTACCCAGCAGAAAATAGCCAAAATACATGAGGAGGGTGCATTTCTGAAAATGGAAGGGACCAATTCCAGTCCAAGTGTAACCTCCGAATTTCAAGCGCAATGGAACATATAAAATCCAGACAATGGCGGACAAGGTTATAAACAATAGGAATGGTTTGTTTTTAAAGTAGAGTAAGCTGTTGCTGAACTTCTCCCAGATTCCTTTTATTGAATTGTACAACAACGCAAATACCAGGTTAAAAATAAAAAGAACCCATATAAACCAGGCTGATCCTGAAGGCCAATATTCAGTTGTCATGAAATCGACAAAATAATTCTTTATGTTGAAATTCTCATGAGCCAGTACATATGAAGGATAATGGGCAATGAGCATGAAGACACTTACACCAACCATGAACGTCACAAAAAGCTTGTTAAACCGGTCCTTCAGAAATGTTCCGGTTCCTTTCTTTCTTAAACTGGAGGTAATAAATAGGCCGCTGATAAAGAACATCAGGGCCATAAAAATGATATCGTTAAAATAAATGAAGCGCTCCATTCCGATCCACCTGTGATCATCAACGATCGCCCATGATGAAAAAATATAGGCTGCTTTGTTAAAATAGGCGCTTGAGCGGTAGGCCAATGCAGCATGATGCGCCACAACCAAAATGATAAGGAATGATCGCAGATTGTCAATCCAGAATGTTCTGTTTTTCATAAATAACGATTTTAATTTGGATTTGATATGAGAATTTGGGGTTCACTTCAATGATTGATAATCCATGTTGAAAAAATGAATTTGCCGGTTTCACAACAGTTTGGCAACGTTGGAAAAAGTTTGCTATGGTTAGGATTTCAATTGGTTACGTAAAAGACGCAACTTTTTTTTAATTGCTGCATGGCATTTTCCCGGGGAAGAAAATGTTCTCAAGGGCTACGCATATTCCGGGGCGTTGCACCTTGTGATGATATAAGCTGTTTTATGCGAAAATAAAGGCAATAGCCTTAAAGCATAGATGCGATAGAGGCACAGCCTCTGCCAAACGTTGGGGTGTCATTCTACAATTGCATAACCTCTCCGAGGTAAAAAGTGTATTGTTCCAAGGGCCATAATTAATGCTTGTACCGGACAGAAACGATTTTGTGGTACTAATCCTGCCCCCACAGCTATATCATGGTAGTCTGGAGACTACAGTTTAAAAGCGGCGTAGTTAGAAATCTGAAGAAAAACTACGCCGAGCAAGGGCGCTAATAAATATCTTGTTTGTCTTAGAACAATGTTAGCTGAAGTATGATGTATTATTTCATTTCAACATGAGTTTTGTTAATCCCACATCTGCATTTCCAATCCATAGATTGTTATTTTTGTCGAATTCCATATCATCTGCGTAGTCATGAGGAAACGTTGAATCAAAATCCGACATCACGTACCATTTTGTACCATTAAACATAGCTATTTCGTATTTTTGTGGTTCATTAGATTCAGGCATTGTCGTTATCCAAATATTATTGTTCATGTCTGTCTTTAAGCTAGTTATCCTGTTTGTTAGTTTAGGTTCATAATCATGAGGCTTAAATTCTTTCCAGTTATTCCCATCATATCTTAATAGGCTGCCTTCAAAAACACCGTATTCATCATAAAAAAGAGCAGTTATTGCAACCCAAATATTACCATCCAGATCCTCCGTAATATCATCAGCCATGTTGTATGGAATTATTGTATTATCCATATTAAAAAGCGTCCAATTATCACCTTCAATTTTCACAACACCACCTTTACTTTGAAATGGCCATGTGGCTATCCATTTGTTATTATTTTTATCAACAAATATTTTACTAATTATTCTGCAAGGCAAAATTGAATTTTCTGTTGTAAATAATTCCCAGTTTGTTCCATCATACTTCATCAAACCTCCTTCTTCTGCACTTCCACAACCTAACCATATGTTATTATCCAAATCAACAGCAACGGCACTTATAAACTTTACAGGAAGATTGGAATTTTCACGATTATATATTGTCCAATTTGTGCCATCAAATTTTGTTAGCCCATTCTTCGTCGCAATCCATAATACATTTTGATTATCAAGAGCCATGTCCCAAATGCTATCATTTGATAATCCTGAATTTTGGGTATTATAAACATACCAATTTGATTTATCGAATTTTGCAATGCCTTTAGAGAAAGTACCTATCCATATGTTATCACTTTTATCAATTTCGACACTTACAATAAAATCATCCTGTAATCCATAATTGTTTTTATCGTATGTTGTCCATGAAATTGTTGATATGGAGTATGGCTCTTCCTGTTCTTTTTTACATCCTGTTAGAATAATTAGTAAAAATAAAATTTGTAAATAGTGTTTATTCATGGTATTAAATTTATATATATCAGCTAACGTCCGCCGGTATGCGCTGTTGCCTATTCATGGGCGCTTTCGTGTCGGGTTACCCGATAGTTGGTCAAGTGAACATACATTAGCAACCCCTCCACGTGGCAACCGACCGAAGGGAGCTCATGAGGCTTTAGCCGAATAATTGCGTATGACCAGGTGTTAGCAAACGTTTTTATCTGTATTTTATAAAAATTATTTCTCCTTGTCCTTCAAATACAAGCCTATTATCTTCCAGAGAATATTTTGTCATTTTAGGAATTAATCGTACGAATTCTTCTGCTTGTTCAGAATCACAGCATATCTCAGTGCAATAGGGATTCTCTATTTCAATATTGCTATTGCCCAATATCGTATAGTTGCTGCCGCAATTATTTACATCAAGATTAAATCCCAAAGTCTTATCAATGTTGTTAAATTTTAAAACATATCGCTCTTTTACAACTGAATATGATATTTTACCGTACTCCCTATATTTTATGACCTGCCATTCATGTAATGTGAGGTCAATGTGATTATCAACATTTTCCTTTTCGCATGATGAGAATATAGTTAGTAACAACACAAAGTAAAATTTGGACCTTTTCATAATACCATTGAATAGTATATTTCCATAAAGATGAAGTTACAGTTTCATTGGTTGCGTATTTTAGAGCTAATGTGGTAATGTGTTAATGAAGAATAATTTTAAAATTTGAGGATGGGGGGGGGGGTTTGATGCTGGATACTAGATACTTGATGCTGGATGTGTGAGAATAGGGTTGGGGAATTGTGTGTGAAAAGAACAATATTCCGGTGCGCTGCACCTTTGGGGTGATATCATGATTATGGCTACACATATTCCGGTGCGCTGCACCTTGTGATGTACGGCCCATCGAACAACCTTCGAAATATTGCTACCTCAATCAAATCACCGTGCGGTGGCCGCGACAAAACGCGATGGCGACGAGGCTGTGAATGTCAGAAGGCTTGGAATTTCTTGCAAAGGGCCTTGGCTTTAGCAGGACTGGATATAATAAAGAGCATTCATATAAGTACATATTATTTATCCAGTGCTGCGATTACTTTGCTAGAAATTCCAGCCTTCTGGCAGAGCGCGGTGGGGGATCGTTTTGTCTAGACCTTTCTCGGTTGCTGAGCCTGTCGAAGTATGCTTCCATTCTTTGCGGCAATGGCAAAGAATGAAGTGGGGGTTATAGGGCATATGCGCTAACTTAATTTATATAAAATACTCATGGATGATTTTCTGTGTCTAGGATTTTCGGATAGAGATTTTGCAATATTTTTCCAGTTTTTAATACAAGCCATTAAGTACAATCTTGGATTTACAGCTTGTTTTAATAAATGTAATGCAAATGATGTTTCTCTCCATAAATTTGTTTCTTCATATAGGGTATCCCCAGGGGAAAAAACGCCGGCCTTCTTCAACTATGGCCTGCGATAATAAAGCCACAAACATCTTACCGTGAAGCCATGCTTTACACGATTCATCATCTATCTTGGGTAAATGCCCCAAACCAATTATGCTTTTAAGCCTTTTAAATGCAAGTTCTACCTGCCAGCGATATCTATAAAGCTCTAATATCTGTTCAGCGGTTATGTCCTTTGGTAAGGATGTCAATATGATAACATATCGATGTAATTCAAGTGTTTCCGGATCTATTTTCCTTTGTTTTTTACTTAATAATTTCCTAGCTTTTTTTATTGAGATTTCTGCTTGCTCATCACTCTTTTTTATGACACATAGACGAATGGGTAGCCTTAATTTCGGATTATCTTTTGTAAAAGCTTCCAAATTCCAGTCCTTAATTTCTCCGTAATTAATCGAGCGGCAATGATCTAAAACATTGAAAGGTTCATTTCC
Source organism: uncultured Bacteroidota bacterium (assembly GCA_963733535.1). Lineage (GTDB taxonomy): Bacteria > Bacteroidota > Bacteroidia > Bacteroidales > UBA10428 > UBA5072. The sequence goes on along the minus strand of CAVTDR010000008.1, from coordinate 24,458 downwards.
ATTCTCTAAGCTAAATACACCATTCATAAAACGGCTTATAAAGTCCCCTTGATGAGATGTTACATACTGCATTCCTTTCATTCTACCATATGCTCTATCACCAATGAACAAATCACCTTTATTGACTTTAAAATTAAGAAAGCTTTCCCCGATAGTGGGTTTTGTAATTTTAAAATCTTCGCAGCTTAAGTTATAAAGATTCAGGCTATAATGAAGTCTCCAGTCTGCGCCTGTACTGCCTGGTTCAGTTATCACAGAAGCATCAACAGTTTTAATACGATACTCTTTTAACCATTTAGGTGGTGTTATTTCGACACCTACCTTATTAATTAACTGTAAAGACATCCAGTTAAACCATTGTGAAGCACTTCTCAGCCTTTTAAGCAAAGCAACGTCAGAAATGGTTGCCATATTAGCCTGTTTTACACGGGCTACAGTTTCGCGCAAGGAACATCCATCAGTTAAATGAATTAACAAAATTTGAATTAAAACATTTGCAGATTTAATGTTTCTATAGCGGTTTAGAGCATTTAATTCCTTAAGTTTAGCCCTCCATCCGGCAGGGAAAAACTTAGTCAGGACTTTATAGTCCTCTGAAAAATAATTTGTTGCTTCCATTCAATAAATATAGTACATTTCATTGAAAAAAGCAACTTATTAAGTTAGCGCATATGGGGTTATAGGGGGTGAAACCCCCTGTATATCATCTCCTTCGCCTCCCTTATCCCCCTTTGTCCATAAGGCAAAAGTCTTAGAGCATAGATGCAACAGAGGCACAGCCTCTGCCTAACGCAGAATTGCACAGCAGGTGGATTTAAAAAAACGATATAAGAGCGAGTATAGCCATAACCAGCACAAATGGATATTCACACTTCAATTTTTTATTCTTCGTAAATGAAATGTAAATAAATATACCCATTGGAATAATTAATGCTATGTGCGTATACATTATTCCTTCCCAATGATGCAATCTAAAGGCAGATTGAATAAGTAATATAAATGACATCAGGAAAACAATCCATCTTTCAATCCTGGACAATCCCTTTATAAAAATGCTATAGAAAATTCCCAAAAGAAATCCCACTAAGACCAGGTACCTACCAACAATCATTATTGGACTTGAACTTATTAAACTAAATACAACTCCTATTACAAGGATAATGGAAAGAATCCAGGAAAGCCTCGATCTAAGTCGTTCATTCATAATGGTTATTTAAGAATATCCAGGTCAGATTAATTTCTTTATTCTTTCGATTTACCCAAATAAATTTGGAATCCTAAGAGCAAGTCAAATCTAAAATCTTCAAAATCTGTATTTCCCTGTGCCGTTACCTCAAAACCAACACTCTTATTTAATAACCAAACATGTCCGATTCCTAAACCTAATTTGCTGCCGTCAAAAGTATGATCTGAATCAATAATGTCTGCTATTCCAACAGACGCTAAAACAAATAGACTTCTTGATTCTTTTGCCTTAAAATAATATCTTCCAAATGGTGAGAATCCCCAATATACATCATCTGAGTTGAACAGAATGGGAAATGATACCCCTAAACAAAATTTGTCAGTTAAAAATAATCCGGAATTGGGATATATGGTAACCATGAAGTCGTCATCTATTGCTGTTAGATTTGCGTAACCTCCCAAAAGAATCGTTCCTTTTTCAATTTGTGAATAACCGTTTACGATTACAACGGTAAAGAAAAATACTGCTAAAACTAATTTTTTCATATCTGATGTGATTTATGGTTTTTGTTATTTGATACAACTGGCTTATATAAGATTTTACTACCGCAGAGGAGGCAATGGGTGTGGTGTTTTTTAATGATATTGATTTTTGAAACTTTCTGGTATTCACGTAGCTTTTTGGGCTTTGTTTATCAAAAATAATATTTTTTTCGTCACTTTCTGTCGCCACAGAAAGTAACCAAAGAGGGCTAACGGCCTGAACTCACTCCGTCTCGTTCCTCGACTTCGTTCAGACAGCAGGCCGTCGGATATGGTATTTTTTATTTTGCTCCGCATGCGTTGTGCTTGTGTTGTTCTAATCATTGATGCATTGCAGCATTCGAACTATATCAAACCCCAATCAAATCACCGTGCGGTGGCCGAGACAAAACGCGGTGGCGGCGAGGCTGTGAATGGCGGAAGGCTTGGAATTTCAATAAAGGGCCTTGGCTTTAGCAAGAATAAAATCGACAAATCAATAAATCAACAAATCAATAAATGGATAGTGGGGTGAAACCCCCTGTATATTATCTCCTTCGCCTCCTTCATCCTTCTAATCCTCCCCCTGCCCCCTCCGAAGGGGGATACAGCGATGTCGAATGCTGTACGTTAATAACCACCTTGCATATAAAGATTTTAAAGCAACAAACGAATTAAAACAGAGTTCAATCAAAGCTCTTCTTACTCATAGGTATGTGTTAGATTCACTTTTGCGTAGTACATGGTTTCTGACCACCAAGGGTTATCCTGGCCCAGAAAATCGATGGTGTAAGAGGGCGCATTTCCTGCCCGTGCCGAGGCTAGAAGGAAGGCTTGCAGCGGCATTTCCATAGGAATATGTATTAATCTCGGGTTATTCACCTTGGGGTATATTTGGAGCAATACGTTCTCCCCCACAGCGTAGTTCGGACCGGGAGCGTAGATCACAGCATAGACAATGCCATCCGGAGTGACATGGAACCGGGCACAGGGAGGCTCGTCGAATCCTCTATCGTCGAGAAGTTTACGGCGCTCCACAATTCTGTTACCCTTTACAATGGCCAGTTTGAGATGGGTCTGGATGGATTTGTCCGGAAAGAATCTGTCGCGCAGCAGGGCGGTCTGCACTTCCTGATCGCTGTACATAAGATAGGCGGTGCCATCGGCGGCTACCCAGATATCCTGGTTTCTGATGTAGCCAGCCGTAGATTCCACGTTGGCGATCTCAATAGGTTCTGCGAAATCCTGTTGGACCAGGTTGGGCGTCCAGGTATAGTAGAGAATGCGGAATGTGTAATTAGATACGCTACCCGTTTGTTCTTGCACATAGGCTCGCCATGCCTCAACAGGCTCGGGGATGTCACTGATGGCTAATACGTACACCGCCTTGTCAACAACGAAGGCTTCCGGGTATAGCGAGCGGATGGGATAAATGATGGTGCCCGTGGCCAAAGTAGCACCCTCGGCAGACAAGAGGGACGCGCGCAGGCTGGTGTTCGACCAGTCAGCGTTGAGCATGAGTAGTTCCTCGCGCTCCCGGTCAGCAGCAAAGCCCCGGTATCCCCAGGGTGAGAAGTTGTTCTCACCTGCCCATTGTGGCATTATCTCCTGCCCAATGGGCGTGGGCGAGTCCATATCGAAACGCAGCAGATGGGGTACACAAACGGTAGTCCATCCGGTAGGGGTGCCTTGCGGCTCAGTTGATGTATTCATATAAAGAAAGAGGTCGTTGGATGCCGTCACGGCTATTGGGCACGGATCACGTTGGAGGAAGTCCTCCGGCGGAACAAGCGAGGTCCAACCCATCTCGTCCCGACGCAGTAGGCGCCATCGCGTATTGCAAATAAGGGGTACGCCCGCACCCGTCTCCATGGCGCTAACGACAACCGTCGAGGTCTCCGGTGTTGTACCTACCCGGGCAATCTGGGAGGACATGTAGTCATGCAAAGGCCATGATTCGTTGTTTGGGAACACATAGGTGTATGCGATTTCTTCAACTTCGACTTCAACCGCGACTGAAGTAGGTGATGGAATGGGTTGCCCCCCATCGTCCTTTTCAGAACACGCTAAAAAAAACATACTGATGAAAATGGATAAAACCAGTAAAATTTTTTTTGAAAATAACTTCATTTTATTATCCTTTTTAGGTGTATCCTGTCTTAATAAATTATTGCCCATGGCTTCATTAAAATTTCAGAAATGCCAACGTTCACCGATATGAGAAGTTGCCGATGCATGGCACTGTCATGTCGGTTTAACCACAAGATACACAAATGAAACAACATTAACAATCCCTCGGCGCGGGAATTGTGTATGATAGGTTGTTAACTACAGTGCTTATTTTGCTAAGGTATTTATACATGTTTTCATACGCTCTATGGACTATAAGGCACAAGCCTTAAAGCATAGTTGCGACAGAGGCACAGCCTCTGCCGAACGAGGGGTAATTGCCTATCTATTGGCAAAATAATTTAATAAAATAAATATTTTTTAACTTTTTGCTGCAGCCCAAAAAGTTACAAAAAGGCCGCCGCTGCTGAAAAAATAGCTAAAAATCAATTTGCATAATCTTCAAAGAAAAGAACTCACCCGATTAAGAATTCTGTGAATTTCAGTGCCTGAAATCCTACAGATTCTAAATCGGTCTCAAACAGCTTTTCTTTTGGAAAGATTTTACTAGCTGTTAAACCAGCACAAATTGATTTTCTTAACGCTTTTTTTCAGAGGCGGGATGTCTTTCTTCAACGTCGTTAGAGCCAGATGATTCTTGTGGATTGATATTTAGGGCTTGGTACATTCGAGCTGGTACAACCACATTCAAAGCACCGTAAGGTGGCCCTGACAAAACGGGATGGCGACGAGGCTGTGAAATTGCGAAGCTATTCATGAACTCCATAAAAAATTAATTAACGGTGTGAATAATGTCAGAAGGCTTGGAATTTCAATAAAGGGCCTTGGCTTTAGCAGGAATAAAATCGACAAATCAATAAATCAACAAATCAATAAATGGATAGTGGGGTGAAACCCCCTGTATATCATCTCCTTCGCCTCCATACCGTATCCTCTCCGAGGAAAGGAAACTGAATCATGGTATCATTCTACAATAGCATAACCTCTCCGAGGTAGAAGTCTTTAATGGAGCAGAGCAAGTGAAAAGTTGGATTCTGACAAGAAAATAACATCGAATATCGAATATCGAACATCGAACACCCAATAATGAAGTTTTAGTTCTTCATGACGATCTTTACACTACGATAATAAAACATCAAAATATCCACGTAGGTGTAATTCACCCGCGCCATTTCCATGGCGCCTTGTTGGCACAGGCCCAGTCCATGCCCATAGCCATGCCCCTTAAAAATCACGATGTTTCCCTGGACTGTTATTTGAAAGTAAGCCGACTTTAAATTCATATCCATCCGGATTTCATTCATCAGCAGTTTTTCTGATGTGTCGAAATACTTATGCCTTTCGGAGGAATTCATTCCGGATAGATGGATAACATCTACCGGCAATCCTTTTTTCGCCAGATAATCCTTCCATTGCTGCAGCGAAATCTGCCGGGTCCAGCTCCGGTTTGATGCCTTATCGCAAAAAGGATCTCTGACCGGCGACAAATGGCTTACATCGTGACTCCATACCTGACCCGCCGAAGCCGTAATTCCGCCACAATTCGAATGATAAGCCGTTACAACAGGCGCTCCCGCTTCATTTACCAGAATCATTTCGTGCGTGAATAATGTAGCCTCAACGATTTTCTTATTCATCCGGCTTTTACCATTGTACGCCTGACAATGCACGCCATCGCAAAGATTAAATCCTTCATGGGCATGGCGGTGCATGTTTTTTACAGCATAGGTCCTGGAGATGATGGCCTGTGCCTTGTAATACTCTGTATGTGCCGAACTGCCTCCCTCCGCCTCAATGGTCCCGGCTATATACAACTCCATATCCAGGGTATTCAGAAACTGGGCTACATCATCCCGACTGGTAACCCGCAAATCACCTTCTGATTCCCGGGGGGTAAGCGAGGGAAATAACGATCTGATTTGAAATATTCCGTCGGGAGCCATAGCCTTGAAAACGAGTTCATGAAAGGATCCATAATGCAACGACGTGTCCTGTATGGTAAACAGCGATCCGTTTTTCTGAACATGCAAAATCGTACCTTCTTGTATTTCCTTGATTTTCTGTTGATCGCCATATAAGGTATACTGCCCTTCAATGGCCGAAAAAACAAACGACTCCACGGTTTTCCCATAGTAAAGGCCAATGGTGATGTCCCCTGAAAAAACAGGAACATATAAAACCAACAGAAGAACCAGGATTGCGGAACGTTTCATAATCAATCGACACCAGCAATTTGACAAATTCTGCGGGCTACCTTATGGGCAACCCCAGGCTCTTTGAGAATATGTCTGAGATGCACGTAGTCATTCATCATTTGTTCCCGGTATTCCTTGTTTTTCAGAATCCGGTCCAATTCGGTTTTTATGTTTTCTGCCAGATTGTCCTGCAACAGTTCCTGAACGGCTTCTTTATCCAAAATCAGGTTTACCAATGAAAAGAACTTAATTTTAACCAATAGGTTTCCGATAAAAAAGGTGACGGGATTGGTTTTATAAACCACTACCTGGGGAACCTGAAATAACGCCGTTTCCAATGTGGCTGTTCCGGATGTGACAATGGCAGCTGTGGCATGTTTCAAAAGACGATAGGTTTGACCATAGACAATCTGAACCTTCGTTTCTTTTGTATACAATGCATAATAGGAAGGATCAATAGATGGAGCCCCGGCAATCACAAACTGATATTCCGGGAAAAAAGGAATCACCGCCAGCATCTCGGGAAGAAGCAGATCAATTTCCTGTTTTCTGCTTCCTGCCAGTAAAGCAACAATGGGCTTTTCTTCCAGGTTGTTGTCTTTGCGAAACGGATCGGGACTTACGAATCCATGGTCATAGGCACTGATACTGTCCAATACAGGGTTTCCATAATATTCGGCTTCAACACCATGCTGTTTGTAGAAATCGACTTCAAAAGGCAATATGACAAACATCCTGTATACCGATTCGCGGATGGTTTTTACCCTCCACTTCGCCCAGGCCCATAATTTGGGTGATATATAATAAATTACTCTGATATTGTTTTTCGCGGCAAAGCGCGCCATGGGCAGATTAAAACCCGAATAGTCGACCAGTATGAGCACATCGGGATGGTATTGAAGCAAATCGTTGCGGCAATCCTGACGGTATTTGTGAATGGTCCGGAATTTCCGGATCACCTCCACAAGTCCCATCATGGCCACATCGCGATAATGGATATGCACATGTGCTCCGGCCTGTGCCATCAGATCGCCACCAAATGCCCTGAATTGGGCATCAGGATCTTCTGACTTTATGGCTTTGATAAGATTGGAGGCATGCAGATCGCCCGACGCTTCTCCCGCAATCAAATAGTACTTCATATCAGAAAGAAAATCAATTTTATGGCAAAAATCAGTACGGTCATTACAACCGTGGTTCCCAGTATCCCTTTTGACGCCTGCAGCCAATTGAATCCATTAAATATAAAAAACAGGATCAGGTTGGGCAATATGCAATGACTGATAATAATGGGAATGACATTGCCAATGACCAGGTGGCTTGAGAAAAGGGTAAATTGAATATCCCTGATTTTTGCAAAATAGACAATAAAATAAATCAGAACCGGCAAAACAACTCCGGCAATGATTCCGGTGGTCAGCGTGTTGAAACGTTGAAAGCGTGTATTATTCATGGTTCTCAAAATTCCGGTTACTGAGGTTCACAATCATATCGTTTGCAGTAAGGTCGATTTGTAAAGGGACAATGGATACAAAACGGTTGCTTAATGCCCATTCATCGGTATCTGTCGCATCGGGTTCCGTATTCTGGAAAATCCCCGTGAGCCAGTAATAATGTTTGCCTGCCGGATCAACGCGCTGATCAAATTCTTCCTGCCAGTATCCCTTGTTTTGTCGGCATATTTTTATCCCGGCTACCTGCTCTTTGGAAATATCCGGAACATTCACATTCAGGCAAATGGTTTTTGGCAACCCTTCTTTCAGAATGTTTCTGGTGATTTGCGTGGCGTAGTATATCGCAGTTGAAAAGTCGGCATCATGACTCAGATTCAATAACGAATAACCGATGGAGGTAATTTCATTGATGCATCCTTCCAGGGCAGCGCCCATGGTTCCTGAATAAAAAACGCTGGTAGCGGCATTAGAACCGTGATTGATACCGGATAATAATAAATCGGGCTTTTGGGGAAGCAGGTGATTAAGTGCCATTTTTACACAATCTACCGGCGTTCCAAAGCATTTATAAATGGCCAACCCCGGCTCTTCACTCACTTTACTTATCCTAAGCGGTACTTTAACGGTAATGGCATGCGACATTCCCGATTGGGCATCGGCCGGAGCCACCACCACCACATTGCCAAGATTACGAACTGCTTCAATTAATGCCTGTAATCCTTTTGCTTCAACACCATCGTCATTGGTTATCAGGATCAGCGGCTTTTTCAGATTGTCTGACATGGTACCCGTTTAGGCCACAAAGATACTATTTTATCGTGATGCTGATTAAGTATGATACAAGCGTAAAATGATTACTTTTGTTTTTTTACTTACTTAATCATTTAATAGTTCTATGAACATCTCCTATAGCTGGCTGAAGCAATATATTAATTTGAATATGAGCCCTGAAAAGGTAGCTGAAATTCTTACAGGTATCGGGCTCGAAGTTGAAGCTATTGAAACTGTTGAAAAAATCAAAGGCGGTCTCAGGGGTTTTGTTATTGGTGAAGTGAAAACCTGCGCAAAACATCCCGATGCAGATAAATTATCTGTGACCACTGTGGATGCCGGCGGTTCCGAATTGCTCAATATTGTATGCGGCGCACCCAATGTTGCAGCGGGCCAGAAAGTTGTTGTGGCCACTATTGGCACAACCATTTTCAACGGAGATGAACAGTTTCAAATTAAAAAAGCCAAGATCCGGGGTGCGGTTTCCGAAGGAATGATCTGTGCCGAAGATGAACTTGGCATGGGAACCGGACATGAAGGAATTCTTGTTTTACCTTCCGATGCTACAGTGGGAATGCCTGCCAGTGCTTATTTTAAGATGGAAGCCGAAATCATGTTTGTTATCGGACTCACGCCAAACCGGATTGATAGTGCTTCGCATTATGGTGTTGCGCGCGATTTGTATGCATCTATAAAAAAGGAAAACGATATAGCTCTTGTTAAACCGGATGTGTCCGGCTTCGCTGTGGATAATGAATCATACCCTGTTGGAATTGTCATTGAGAATGAGAAGTCGTGTCCCCGTTATACCGGTGTCAGCATCTCCGGAATTCAGGTAGCTCCTTCTCCCAAATGGTTGCAGGATCGGATTTTGTCAATTGGACTAAACCCGATTAACAACATCGTGGATATTACCAATTTTGTGCTGCATGAGACAGGACAGCCTCTGCATGCCTTTGATGCAGATACATTACGGGGAAGAAAGATTGTAGTTAAAAATATGCCGGAAGGAACTGCTTTTGTTACCCTGGATCAGACCGAACGAAAACTTAATGCTGATGATCTGATGATCTGTGATGGAGAGGGACCTGTTGCTATTGGCGGCGTTTTTGGAGGACTTCATTCCGGTATTTCGCAAAACACACGAAATATTTTTCTGGAAAGTGCCTATTTTAACCCGGTTTCTGTAAGGCGGACCTCCAAAAGACATTTGTTGAATACCGATGCTTCCTTCCGATTTGAACGGGGTGTGGATCCGGAAAATATTATTTATGCGTTAAAACGGTGCGCCCTTCTGGTGAAGGAAATTGCGGGAGGTGCCATTTCATCAAAAATTATTGATGTTAACCCTGCTCCCTTCACTCCGGTTACCATTGATGTATTGTATGCCCATATCGACAGACTCATTGGAAAGAAAATCGATCACGCGGTTATTCGTTCTATCTTATTAACGCTCGATTTCAAATTTCTTTCGGAGAACAACGAAGGATTTAAGCTGGAAGCCCCCTTATACCGTGTGGATGTTACCCGCGAAGCAGATGTTATTGAGGAAATCCTCCGTATTTACGGGTATAATAATATTGCATTGTCTGAAACCCTGCATGCCAGCCTTTCTTACAGCAACAAGCCCGACAATGAGAAACTGGTGGACATGATATCCGAATTTCTCTGCAGTGCCGGGTATTCCGAAATTATGAATAATTCGCTGACTCCATCCGGATATTACGAACCCCTGGTTACATTCCCAAAGGAGCATCTGGTGCGTATTGTGAATCCTTTAAGCAATGAACTGGATGTGATGCGGCAGACTTTGCTGTTTGGCGGTCTGGAAACCATACGGCATAATACGAACCGACAAAGGCCCAACCTCAGGGTTTTTGAATTCGGAAAATGCTATTCGTGTCAGCCCAATCCGGATCAGAAAAATGCATTGGACAAATACCATGAGCAACTGAAACTGGCGCTTTTTTTGACGGGTAAGAAAAATGAACCCAACTGGTTGTCGCAGGGGAATTCCTCCGGCTTCTATGAATTGAAGGCACATGTGGAGAACACATTGTCGCGACTGGGTTACAACATCAATACTTTGGTAATTAAATCCCTGGATAGCAGTACCGATTTATTTGAGGGCGGGCTGGTATATGCTTCACGAAATAAGGTGCTTGCAGAAATAGCCATTGTAAAAAAACAGGTACTCAAACGGTTTGATATTAAGAATGAAGTTTTTTATGCAGATATTCATTGGGAAGACGTATTGAAAATCAGGGGCGAGCATCAGGTACGATATTCGGAATTACCTCGTTTTCCGGAAGTGAGAAGAGATCTGGCTTTGTTGTTGGATAAATCCGTTACATTCGATAAGGTAAAAGAACTGGCTTATAAGATTGAAAGCAAACTCCTGTTGAAAGTAGATCTTTTCGATGTGTATGAAGGGGAACAGGTAGGTGCCGATAAAAAATCGTACGCCGTAAGCTTTATTTTGCAGGATAAAGAAACAACGCTTACCGACGAAAAAATAGATAAGATCGTACAGAAATTGATGGATGCCTATATTCGTGAACTGGGTGCTGTAATTCGTAAATAAATGGCTGTTCTGGAGCTTATACATGGTGATATTACCAAAATAGAAGCGGATGCGATTGTAAACGCAGCCAATTCTTCACTGCTTGGCGGTGGTGGTGTAGATGGAGCCATTCATAGAGCTGCTGGTCCCGAATTGCTCGAAGAATGCCGGGGTATCAACGGTTGCCCGACAGGTGAAGCACGCATTACAAAGGGCTACCGGCTTCCTGCAAAATATGTGATACATACGGTAGGACCTGTATGGAGTGGAGGAAGTTCTAATGAGGCCGTCCTTTTGGAATCATGTTACCTGAAATCGCTTGATCTTGCCCTGGCACATCATTTGAAAACCATTGCATTTCCAAACATCAGCACCGGTATATATGGATATCCCAAAAAAGAAGCTGCAAAAATCGCCATTGAAACGGTACGGAAATGGACGCATGACCATCCCCAGTTAGAAAAAATATTCTTTGTTGTATATGACCATGAAAATGACCAACTATATCAGGAACTTCTTTAAAAAGACATCCCTTGTCTGCCTTATCTGGATTACATGCTTGCTGCATTCAGGTTCGATTTTTGCTCAGTCTGATGAAGTACAGATTTTCAAGAAGCATAATGGACCGGTTAAAGCGATTGCAATAAGTTCCGACGACAAACTGCTGGCCACCGGGGGTGATGATAAGATGATTTATATATGGGACCTGAAGACGGGAGAAATACTACATGCATTTTTGAATGAAGGCCCCGTCAAAACGTTGCAATTTACGCCCGAAGGATTACTGGCTTCGTGTGGGAGCGACATCAAGCTTATGGATTACTCAGGAAAGCTCATACAATCGTATAAAGGTTATACCACCGACATTTGGAGCCTGAGTTACAATCAAAACGCTCAAAAAGTGACGGCTGGATCCTATGCCAAATATGTTAAAATTTGGGACTATCATACCGGCGGTATTATCCTTACGCTGGAAGGACATGAAAGAAGTTGCCTGCCCGTTTGTTTTAATCCTGCCGGCAACCTCATTGCTACCGGATCGCTCGATAAATCCGTTCGAATCTGGGATACAAAAAGCGGTAAGCAGCTCCATAAACTTCAAATTCATTCGGAGAACATTTTTGCCGTCCGTTTTCACCCTTCAGGCCGTTATCTTGCCTCTGCATCCGCTGACAAGACCATTCGCTTATGGGATGCCGATAGTGGAAAGATCGTGCGTACTTTCGTCGGTCATAAAGCCGCAATATTTGATGTGCAGTTCAGTCCGGATGGCAACCACATGCTGAGTTGTGATGCCGATAAGGTGGTGATTCTGTGGGAAACGGCAACAGGAAAAAAAATCTATGTATTTGCCGGTCATGCTGCACCGGTAAATTCAGTTCGGTTTACCCATGACGGAAATGGGTTCGTTTCTACATCGGATGATCAGACGGTGCGTTACTGGAGGCTGGACAAGAAAATTTTCCTGGCAGGAACCTATTATGAAGAGGAAATTGAAAAGGAGGTCACCGGTTCAGCGCTTTTTAAACCGCGGGAAGAAGAGGAGGGCAAACAGGAATATCAAAGCAGGATGGAAAAAGCCAATCAGTTTTTAAATGATTTGTACACAAAATACTATTTGCAATATATAGAAATGCTTAATAGAACTCCCATTCAATAACGGATGAAAAAATCAAAACGTATCGCACTGGTTGCACATGACAACCGGAAAAGGGATTTGTTGGAATGGGTCGACTGGAACTGGAAAGTACTGGTAGGCCATCAACTTGTCTGCACAGGAACCACAGGTAGCTTGATAGAGAAATTACTTCAGGAGAAGGTAGGTAAATTAAAAGAGAAGACCATCCGGTTGAAAAAACTGAAATCAGGACCCCTGGGTGGAGATCAGCAGTTGGGAGCCATGATATCTGAAGGTAAAATAGATCTGGTGATTTTTCTGTGGGATCCCATGATGCCTCAGCCACATGAGGTAGATGTAAAGGCCCTGCTGCGTATTACCGTGTTGTATAATATTCCCACGGCCAGCAACAGAGCCTCTGCAGATTTTATGATTTCGTCAAATCTTTTGAATTCCGACTATATACCGGCTACAAACGATTTTTCCGCATACAATAAAAGAAAAATCGATCTCTAGCTTACTTTTTCAGGGCAAGCAAGGCTTCCTTCATCCGTTGCATAGCTTCTACAAGCTTTTCATCTGATGTGGCGAAGGATATTCTGATACAATCGTCATCACCAAAAGCATCACCGGGTACTGTGGCGATATGTGCTTTTTCAAGCAGGTACAGGCACATTTCGGTGGAATTGTTGATTTTGGTTCCTTCGAAACTTCTTCCATAGAAAGCATTTACCTTGGGGAACACATAAAATGCACCATCGGGATCGTATACCTGCACTTCAGGAATTTCACGAACCATTTTTACCACCAGATTTTTTCTGCGCTTAAAAGCAACGTTCATTTGTGCGACACAGCTTTGATCGCCTGTTAATGCAGCGGCAGCAGCCTTTTGGGATATGGTGGTTGCTCCTGTTGTGGTCTGGCCCTGTAATTTATCACAAGCTTTTACCAGCCAAACGGGTGCAGCCATGTATCCGATTCTGTATCCGGTCATAGCATATGCCTTTGATACACCGTTGATCAGAATGGTACGTTCTTTCATATCGGCAAACTGGGCAATGGTTTCATGCCCTCCGATGAAATTGATATGTTCATAGATCTCATCGGAAATAATGAAAATCTGAGGATATTGAACCAATACATCAGCAAGCGCTCTTAATTCTGTTTTTGAATATACGGCGCCCGAAGGATTGGAGGGTGAACATAAAAGAAGTGCTTTGGTATTTGGGGTTATTGCGGCCTGGAGTTGTTTCGGAGTTATTTTGAAATTGCTTTCAAATTTGGCTTCAATCACAACGGGTATGCCTTCACACAATTTCACCTGTTCGAGATAGCTTACCCAATAAGGTGCCGGAATAATCACCTCATCCCCTTTGTTCACTATCGACATCATTGCATTGGCAAGCGAATGCTTGGCACCGCAGGAAACGATAATTTGCTGGGGGATATATTCGAGGTTGTTTTCCCTTTTAAATTTTTCAGATACAGCTTTTAACAGATCTGGAAAGCCGGGAACCGGAGGATAGAAGGAAAAATTATTGTCAATGGCTTTTTTGGCAGCATCTTTAATGTGGTCTGGCGTAAAAAAATCAGGTTCGCCGACACTTAAGTTAATCACGTTAATACCTTTTGCCTGAAGATCACGACTTTTCTGATTCATGGCAATGGTAGCCGAGGGAGAAAGGCTGTTGACGCGGTTAGAGATGCTTTCCATGTTGTTGTTTTTATGTAGGGATATCGCATGCAAATCCCTGCATACAACATTCCTACCCGGTTAATGAATAATTTTATCCATAGACAAAAATACACTATTCAGGCAAAAAAACACGAGGATTCTATGGGGATAATTTTATTTTATACACAAGGGTGATAAATTCAAAGATTTCACGCAGATTCCGCAGACTTGCGCAGATAAAGAAAAATTTCAAGCGTTCGGCTGAGGCTTGGCCCACGTTCGGCTGAGGCTGTGCCTCTGTCGAACCTATTCCCAAAGGCTTTGCCTTTAAAATGCAGGCAGATAGCCTGAAGAGATAGATTCGGATTAGGCATAGCCTAATCCGAACGTGAGTCTCTCTCTTTCTGCGCAATTCTGCGAAATCTGCGCGAAAAAATTTTTAATTCAAATAATCGATGAACCACAAAGATTTCACGCAGATTCCGCAGATAAACGCAGATAAAGAAAAATTTGAAAAACTACGCTTAGCTTAGGCACAGCCTAATCCGAACGCGAGTGGTTGGGTTTACACTTACCGCGGAGCGGTTATGGTATTGTAGAAAAATGAAACACATGTATCTAATTACCGCGGAGCGGTTATGGTATAAATAGTCTGGTTATTGATTCTAAGACAATATTTCGCCCACTACGGGGCTTTTGGGATGTGGGGACTGATATTTCTACCCATATTCCGCTCCTAACGGAGCTATTATGGTCACGCGGATCAATCAATCAACCAAACAACCAATAAATACGTGGCAGCTTATTTCAGCCCAATGGCAACGCCTTGGGTAATGCATAAACGTGTACAAATACGTCCTGAAAGGACAGCTTAATTTGCCCTTGCAGGGCGCAGGATTTGTGACGTATCATGTACCCGAGGCGTTGCCATCGGGCTGAATTAAATAAGGCTTTCAGCCTATTAAAACCAACCTGCCATCGTTAGGCCCATGCCCGGCCAGGTTTGCATTCTCTCTCTTTCTGCGCAATTCTGCGAAATCTGCGCGAAAAAATTTTTAATTCAAATAATCGATGAACCACAAAGATTTCACGCAGATTCCGCAGATAAACGCAGATAAAGAAAAATTTGAAAAACTACGCTTAGCGTAGGCACAGCGTCATCCGAACGCGAGTGGTTGGGTTTACACTTATCGCGGAGCGGTTATGGTATTGTAGAAAAATGAAACATAAATAATCTATTTACCGCGGAGCGGTTATGGTATAAATAGTCTGGTTATTGATTCTAAGACAATATTTCGCCCACTACGGGGCTTTTGGGATGTGGGGACTGATATTTCTACCCATATTCCGCTCCTAACGGAGCTATTATGGTCACGCGGATCAATCAATCAATCAATCAATCAATCAATCAATCAACAAATCAACAAATCAATAACTACCCGCCACCCTATTTCACCAAAACACATGTAATGGTTTTGGAATGCCCGTTTACCATCATCTTATAATGGTATTCACCGGCAGGGTAGGGTGTTCCATCAAAAGACAGCGTGTGGGTACCGGGCTCGCGGTTGCCGTTTTCAAGTGTTTTAACTTCTCTTCCCGCAATATCGTAAACTTTTATCACCACTTTGGCATACACCGGAATGGAATAGGAGATTTGGGTGGAACCATAAAAGGGATTCGGAAAATTCTGATCGAGGCTGTACCCCTCTGGTAATTCGGGTTCCGGGATGCCATTGGCAGGGTTCAACACTTTTACAAGCTCAATTCCTGTTCCTGTTCCTGATTCCAGGTTCCGTGAGTAATTTTTATCTGTACTGTTATCCCAATGTTCATGGGTTCCCAGGCTTTTCAGATGTACTCCGTTTCCGTCGGGCTGGTATTTAATTCCAATCGGCCACAGGGTCGTATCAGCAGCCTGATGTAAGTAATCATCCGCAGCAGGCTTCTGGGGATAGGTGCCTGCGCCATCTCCAATATTCCGGTTAGATGTAAATTCCGATCGCAGAAAATCATATCCAACGGATTCAATGGCTACTGGATCGAAAGAAGCAAAAACCGATGACATCCAATCGTTGTTAAAGGGCTGCATGCTAAATTTCTTTGGAGTGCCGATTTCCTGATCCGCTGCCCATAAAGCGTCCATCAGATAGAAAAGCGATTTACCACCTAGTATATGATGTCCCATTAAATCAACCTGAACCCTGTACATTCCGTATTCAGTTCGGCTCACTCCCTCCAGATTGGGCGTTTCCTGAGGATCCACCAATCCGTTATGTAAATGCGACGCATCAGCCCGCGTGTGTGAGCCAAAATGATTTTTGGCAAACATGGTAACGCCCGCACGCTTGTGGCCTTTCAGCATGGGAATATTCAGCATGTATTCTGCATCTTCATATATCTGATAGAAAAAGTCACTTGAAACAGGTGCTCCACCGGGTCTGCTTGCGTCCCATACATTTTCACGCAATATGGTTCCATTATCAGAATAGGTTATTCTGGCTGTAGTGCTGGCGACCAATTGTTCTCTTCCCAGTGAGGTGTAATTATCATGACTCATATAATGTACATTCGGAAATTCGCTATGCCACGTGTCGTAGCTGTGTTTATACAGATTTCTCAGTGGATCTCCCACATAGATATCCTGTTGTGCTACACCGACTACCTGAACCAATTGACGAAGGACGGAAAGAACGATTTGCGGAGAAGTTTCGGATATACCGTAGTAACTATTATTGGTCACGGACAAATTGCTGGTACTGTAGTTTCCGGACCATCCACTGACATTATTCACTTTAATAAAAATTTTCTCACCGGCCGCATAGGGAACACTTCCTTTTCCCCGTGTGTTGTTATGGTATTTGAATATCTCGTCCCATGAGTCTTCGTTTGTTGTTTCACCGGTTAGCGATTGAATAGCCTTGCCTACCATTCCGTCTATCACGCTCTGGTTGTTGTTTTCAGACAGCCACCAGGCATGACCCACTGCAGAAGGTATGCAACTTTCATTGGTAGCATTTGCATCATAAACCCAGACAACCCTTCCCGGGAACATACCTTTTGCCGTACCAATGGGCTGATTGGCAATGTGAACGGAACTTTCAAGCACAACTTCCTGATTATCCTTTATACGATCGGCAACGTATAGCCCTGTAAAGCCAAATAACAGTACCACCAGGCCGGCAAATAAGGGCGACAAAAACCGGATTTTCCGTGTTTTGAAAAAGGCAAATGAAGAAAGTATCAGGGCTCCGAGATAGGCCAGAAAACCAAAAGCTATAGGTGTTGCAGCCTTAACACACGGATATTGTGCACGGTCGGGCTTGGGAGCCACACGGAAAATAATCCATAACAATGCAAGCAAACCTATAACAGGCATTAAAAATGAATACACGCCTTTGGGCATGTTTATTTTTATGATTTTGCCGGTAACAGGACATCTTTTAATAAACTGGTTTAAAAAGGCTTTCATTTTCATAGAGATAAATGGATACAAACCGAATGGGATTTTAAAGATAGATTAAATCCCGGCGATTCCAATATTCGCTCTTATAACAGACCCCTGAAGAAGCTCTTTCCCCGTTGCAAAAACAACTATTCCCTCAAAATTCATTAATATTACCATCTGAATCTTAATTATTAAAGCCCATGAGCACCTTTCTTGAAATATTAAAATACATTCTTCCGGCCTTGATTGTATTCGGAACTACCATTTATCTGGTAAAAAAGTATTTTGATGGAGAAGAACAAAAACGGAAGCAACAGGCATTGCTTAATAATCAGCAACTGATTACCCCATTGAGGCTGCAGGCTTACGAAAGATCTATTTTGTTTCTGGAGCGGATATCGCCTGAAAGTCTGATTATGCGTATCAGCCGACCCGGGACCACCTGTCAGCAGTTGCAATCTGAATTGTTGCAGGCCATTCGTTCAGAGTATGAACACAATCTGTCTCAGCAAATATATATTTCGCATGGTGCATGGGAGATGCTCAAAATTGCCAGGGGAAGAACCATTCAAATGATAAACACGCTCGGAGAAAAGGTTTCAAAAGATGCTCCGGCGATTAATCTGAGTAAGGCCATTCTGGAATCTATTGTTGACGAGGAGAAGATACCCGCTTCTGATGCCATTTCATTTATTAAAAAGGAAATCAGCCAGCTGTTTTAAAAGAGCATTGCATTGATTATTAAAATCAGCATCACAAACAGGCCGAAGGTGTTCACCATCACATAGGCATTGCGGATGTTGGTGATTGAGGAACCATTGTACAGCATGCGATAGAATAGGGCGATAAACAAAACATTCACTGAAATAAGGATTCCTGCGGGAATTTCTTTCAGCAGAACGCCAGATGCCAGCGTGATTCCTATAAATACAGTGGTAAGGAGTACCCAAAGAAACACCAGATTTTTAATATGCTCATTTTTTACGTTAATTGAAAACGTTTTAAATCCCGCTTTTTCATAATCATTTCGGTATTTCATCATTCCGGCGCCACCGACCAGGGCTTTCTCGCACGGGGCGAGGACCAGCTCGGCAAGGGCCTGCTCGGCGCCAGCTGGCAGAGCGACTTCGGCAGCGACATCGGCCGGCCGCGGAACAACTCGACCGACCGTCCGCTTCTACTACCCGCTCGAGGACTCGCACCGCTTCACGTCGCACGTACCACCTGCGCCAGATCGGCGGGTTCGTAGGCGTGACCATCAACGCGTTCGCCGGCAGCTACCGCCAGGTGACCGACCAGGACCGTTACGCGACCGCGACGCGGGGCCGCACGCTGGAGGAGGCCGACTACGACGCCAACGACTTCCAGATGCGCGCGTCCGCCGAGCGCCTGTTCTCCGCGCGCGCGGTTCGAGATGGGCGTGGACGTGAACGGCAGGTTCAACGTGCACGCGACCGACACCGTCACGACCTACGGGCTCGACGGCAACGTGGCCAGCGAGGTGTTCAGCGAGTCGATTGGGGAGGCGCGGCGGAACGACACCGGCGCCTACGCGTCCGTCGAGGCGGCGGTGGCACCCGAAGGCCACCGTGGCGGCCGGCATGCGCGGCGACTACATGACCAGCAACAACCAGCGGCGGCTACTTCGGCGAGCACGAGACCTCGAACGGCGCCCTGTCGGGCAGTGGGTCGATCACCGTCGGGCCCGTGGTCGGGCGTGTCGTTCGTGGCCCAGGTCGGCAGCGGGTTCCGCGACCCGACCGTGCGGCACCGCCACTACCGCGGGCCGACCGGCCGGGGGACATCACCGGCAACCCCGAGTTGAAGCCCGAGCGCAGCGTGCAGTTCGACCTGGGGATGCGGTACACCGCCTCGCGGGTACGGCTCGGCCTGTTCGGGTTTCAGGACAACATCAAGGACCTGATTGAGCGCTACCAGACCGCCCCGGACTTCTTCTTCTTCCGCAACCGCGGCGAGGCTCGGATCCGCGGATTGGAACTGGAGGTCCAGGCGCAGCTGGGGTGGCACCTCTCGCTCGAGTCGACCGCCACACTGACGCGCGGCATCGCCCTCGACGATGACGCCGCGCTGGACGACATGCCGCCGGCCACATTCACGCTGGGCTTGCGAAGACCGGTGACGACCAGGGGATTCGTGCAGCTTCGAGGCTCGTTCTACGACGCCGACGACCGGCCGGGCCCGACAGAAGTGCGCATGCCTGGCTACACCGTCGTGGACGCGCTGGCCGGGGCGTCGCTGGCGGAGTGGATCGACCTCAATTTCAACGTCCGCAACCTGCTCGACCGGACCTACCCGGCGAGCACCGATCCGCGGGCGGTGCTCGGCGCAGGGCATCAGCGCGGTGCTCACGGCGAACCTGCGGTTCTGAGGGTTGGCGGCGCCGGAACGCCGACGAACCTGCGTGTTATACTCGACCTCCGGCTGCCTCGCGCTCACCTCTGACGTGCCGGAGTGGCGAAACTGGCAGACGCGCGGGACTCGAATCCCGTGGGGTTCACCCCCCGTGTGGGTTCGATTCCCTCCCTCCGGCACCATCTTTTCAACAAGTTGCGGGCCTCTCGAATCTGCGGCGGTTCCGGTACCGAACAGCTCGGCTGACGGGGCGCAGGCCCTCAGCCAGTTTCCTGCTTCCATCCCATCGCATTGCGCATGGCCTCGCCCACCGCCGCAACGGTCGTGGCGAATATCCGCCGCGTCGTCACGATGGTGGCGTGTCCCAATACTTCCTTGACCTTCAGCACATCCACTCCCCTCTTCGCGAACCGGCTGGCGCACTCGCGCCGAAGGTCGTGCCAATGCAGGTCCCCGTCGAGCTTCTGCGTACGGTCGGTAATCCCAGCCAGTGCCAGCACCGCATCCCACTCGGGCGGAAGTCCTCGACGCGCCCGCCCTTCGCATCGCCGTATGGATGGCCGTCATTCCCGCCCACGGCCCGGCGCGAGTGCAACCACTCCCGCACACGAGGGGACACTATCGCGATACGCCGCTGACGGCGGCTCTTCGCGTTGGCCGGGCGAATGGTCAGGATGGGGTCGGCTCCGGGCGCAAGCCACCGCACTCGGGTTGACGCTCGTTCCCACCGTTGTTCCTTAGGAGAATTGCCGGTCTGACGACAATTACTTTTGCCGGTCCATCGGCAGTCGGATTCGGCCTGTGCGAGGCTGTCCGTCGATTGCGGCTGAATCGGAGTTTTCGGATTTGGGTCCAGAGCGGTTACTATTCTGACTGGCGAACGGGCGTGTCGTCCACGATGCTTGGTCTCAACGGACCGCTGCGCGTCGTCAACGTCCAGGGGATGATCACATGGCGTGGAAGTGGGCTGCTCAAGTCAGTAAGTCCGTATCTGACTACTCGGCGCGAGCGATGATGGTGCGAGCGGCACGACGCTAGCTCGGGTGTACCTGAACACGGACCGCGAGGGCCATCGGGTGTTCTGGCCAGCGTTACCTCCGGATTGCTTCGAAGGCCAGCTCAGCGACTCCTTTCAGCGTCGCATGGCCGATACGCGACGGACCTTGACGCCCTCGGACTGCAACTTCTATCACACGTTCGTCCTCCAGAACGGCGACACGATTCCAGGCGCGTGGGATTTGAGGGGGCGGGAGGAGGCGTACCTCGGCGGGGTCGACTTGCGGGGGAAGCGGGTCCTGGAACTCGGCCCATCGAGCGGTTACTTGACCTTCTGGATGGAGAAGCAAGGCGCCGAGGTTGTCGGCCTCGACGCTGGTTTCACGACCGTTATCGACCTATTACCGGTGGAT
The DNA here is from genome assembly GCA_963733535.1 of uncultured Bacteroidota bacterium. Lineage (GTDB taxonomy): Bacteria > Bacteroidota > Bacteroidia > Bacteroidales > UBA10428 > UBA5072. The sequence goes on along the minus strand of CAVTDR010000008.1, from coordinate 3,115 downwards.
AACTGGGACATGTACGAAGCAAAGACCACGCACATGCACTCAATTGGGGCCGATCAGAACGCGTGGTGGTACATGCATAGGGAACTCGACTCGAAAGCCAAGATAGTCTATGCGGACATCTACCGGCCCCCGGGGGACCTCGGCGAATTCGACGTCGCGACGTTCGGAAACATCCTGCTTCACCTCCGCGACCCGTTCCTGGCCCTCGCGGAAGCTGCGACCAGAACCCGTTCCACTATTATCGTCTCGCAGACACTGGACGAAGCGGCGCGTGACGAGAACCAGAGTGTAATGCTCTTCATCCAATCGGCGGAGAATATCCGACCAACTGGTGGGCGCTCTCGCCCGGCGCGGTCCTCAGGATGGTCAGACGACTCGGCTTCACACGCACACGTCTGACTCACTACTCGCAGAAACACCACGTCGGGCACGACATGTCTCAGCCCGCCGCCGAAGTCCCGATGTTTACCGTGGTGGGGGAACGTCCCTGAGGCTAGCCCGGACTGGGGTTCGAACCAGGCGCGGCCGGCGAGTCACGACGACGTTGGTTCGATTCCAGCACTGGAGTATTCCGAATCTCGTTTCGCCCGACCCGAAGCGTAAGAGGATTACGCTGAATCAGGGCCTCGGGAGCTGAGGCCCTTGGCTCACGGGATGCAGGCGCGCAGGCTGCCTCCCGCTTCCAGCCCATCGCCATCCGCATAGCTTCGCCTACCGCTGCAACGGTCGTGGCGAATTAACGCTGCGTCGTCACGATGGTGGCGCGGCCCAGGAGTTCCTTGACCTTCAGCACATCCACTCCCTTCTCCGCGAAGCGGATGGCGCACTCGCGCCGAAAGGTCGTACCAATGCAGGTCCCCGTCGAGCTTCTTCGTACGGTCGGTAATCCCAGCCAGCGCCAGCACCGCATCCGACTCGGGGCGGAAGTCCTCGACGCGCTCGCCCTTCGCATCGCCGTATGGATGGCCGTCATTCACGCCCACGGCCCGGCGCGATGTCACCGCCGATGGTAGAAGTCCTCTGATCACCGATGGCGAAGCTCCTGCCATCACCGACCTGCGCTTGATCCGATGTCGCAGATACCTTCTGAAAGGCGGGAACGATGAGCAACGAGCAGGTAGCACCAGAGACGAAGGGTGTTTCGGTCTCGATACTCACAACGCTCGACCTTGGCCCTGAGATCGAGGGCATGGCAGGGCGCCAACTTCGAATGCGCATGGTGACCATCGAGCCTGGCGGCGTCTTCGGCCCGATTCACGACCATAAGGACAGACCGGGCACCGTCTACATCCTGCAAAGCACGATCACCGACCATCGCAATGGGGTCGCCACGGACTATGGGCCGGGAGTAGGCTGGCCCGAGGATAGGAACACCACCCACTGGCTCGAAAAACAGAGGACGATGCCGGCGGTGGAGATCTCGGTCGATATCGTCAGGCAAGAGTAAGCAGCATCGCCACTTGGCCATCGCCTGCAGGAGCCCTGCCGATGACGAGAGGGCACGTCCAGGCAGCGTTGGTCGCGCAGTCAGCCTGGCTGCGGATTCGGACCAGGCTCACCCGCCGAAGCCGCGCGTGGAAGGTGTCGGCCCGCAGCGCGGCGAAGGTGGACGGCTCGGCAAGCCAGCCGCGCCGCCGCGAGGCGTCGCATGCCCGGTCGGCCTGCGGCTAGAGCAGCTTCACACCCAGAACTGCGCCAGGTGCGGCCCCGATTGGGGCGCCAATCGATCCCCTCTGAGTCCGGGGTCATCGAGCCGCAACCCTGGCCCTCGATTGCTGCACCGAGGTAGAACCCTGGCCAAGAAGCCCGCGACGGCGCCGATGACGCCGCCGAGCACTTTACGGCTCGCGGAGCGATGCCCGCCGGTCACCGAGGCCCAGGGATACGGCGTGGGTGCCCGCGTCGGGGAGCCCGGCGCCGCCCACCGCTCCCAATCCTCGCCTCCTCGCGCACTCCACGCGGATGGCTTGAAGCCGGACAGCGCGACGAAGGTGGACACTGCCGCAGCGGTCTCTCCGGTCGGCTGGGCGTGCGCGTCGATCCCTGACAGCAGTGCCGCCGCGATGATTGCCACACCCGCGCCAACGATCCTCGTGCCCGGGGCTGCTCCGCGTGTTGAGTGGTTCACTGTCCATTCCCTCCCATCCACACATGCGCGCACGCGGGACAAATCAGCTCACGAGGCCCGGTCCGGCATGCTCGAGCCTGCCCGGGTACGGGACGTCGAGGGCTTCTGCCTCCCGCTGCAGCGCGGCCCGCGCGTGGGCGGGGCGCTGTTCAATACTCGTACAGACCACGTGCCAGCCTATTCTGCTACTGTGCTGGCTGATGGTGGGGGCGCACCGGGCGAGCTGGCAAGTGGACCATGCTCCACGGCCCCGGCTCGGGGTCCTCTCCAGGGAGAAGCTGCGATGAAGAAGCGGGCATTACGGTCCTTCTGGCTGGGCAGCGTCACCCTGTGCTGCCTCTGGGCGGTCGCCTGCGCCACCAACCCGGTCACCGGCAAGCGCCAACTGGCCCTGATCAGCGAGGCGCAAGAGATCGAGATGGGCCGCCAGGCGGACAAGGACGTCGTCGCGTCGATCGGCCTGTATCCTGACGAGTCGCTGCAGCGCTACATCCAGGATTTGGGTTCCAGGATTGCCGCCAACACCGAGCGGCCCAATCTGCCCTGGACGTTCCGCGTCGTCGACGACGCGGCGGTGAACGCGTTTGCGATCCCCGGCGGCTTCATCTACGTGACGCGCGGCATCATGGCCCACATGAACTCGGAGGCGGAACTGGCAGCCATCCTCGGCCACGAAATCGGGCACGTGACCGCGCGCCACTCGGTCAGCCAGATGAGCAAGCAGCAACTGGCCCAGGTGGGGTTTGCCGCCGGGATGATCCTGTCGCCCGAATTCGCGCAGGACGGCAACCTCGCCCAGGCGGCGATGGGCCTGATGTTCATGAAGTTGAGCCGCGCCGACGAGTCGCAGCAGTCGGACGCGCTGGACGAAGTACATGATGGCCGGCGGTTACTCGACCGCTGGTGGACGTTTTCGGGATGCTCGGCGCGCTCAGCCAGCAGTCCGGCGGCGGCCGGCTGCCGCAATGGATGTCGACGCACCCGGAC
>CAVTDR010000007.1:0-397866 GCA_963733535.1 uncultured Bacteroidota bacterium | reverse complement strand
TTTTTAATAGATAATACCGTTTACGATAAGATTACCGATGCCACCAGCGATATATGGATTCCCATACACATGAATCATATGTTCGTAAACGAGGCTTACAGGGTTTGGCACGGAGAACCTTTCAAGGATGGTTATCTCCAGGCTCCGCCAAACACCGATCACTTCGACCTTCATGATCAGGGACCCACAACCGATACCAAGTATAAGGCTCTTGAACTTATTCCCGGGTTAAACATAGGTGGTTTTTTTGACGCAGGTGATTTTGATATAGAAACTGGATCGAACATAGGCGTGGTACATAATTTTGTCCAAACTTGGGAATATTTTAGACCCTTACGCGACCAAACTTTTGTTGACCAGAAGCAACGGTTTGTAGATCTTCACCGACCCGATGGAACACCCGACATTTTGCAGTTTATCGAGCATGGAACATTAAACCTGGTAGCTCAGGCAGAAATTATAGGTCATATGTCACAAGCACTCACTAATTCTGTTCTGGATAATTACCATCACTTGGGCGATGCAGCTTCAATAACCGACGGCCTGCCTTATAATCCAAACCTGGGACCTTATGAAATAGCTCCTGACGGCCTTTCAAGCGGAGTCAAAGATGATATGTGGGCATTTACAGGACGTGATCCGGGCCTCGATCTCAGCGCAGCAACAATGTTTGCCGAAGCAAGCCGGGCATTGAAGGGATACAATGATGATCTTTCGGCCAGAGCATTGGTACAGTCAAAAAGACTTCTGAAAGAGGCTACGGAATTACTCGCCAACCAGCCGCCGGATACTACAAGAAGGGGCAGATTTATAGATATTGGCAGTTACCTTCAACTGTATATCTCAACCGGGGAACAGCAATACATTAATAAATTTCAAGAGGTTTTATGGCCTGCACTGGATCGCAATGTCAATTTCACCCTTTTAACTGCCTTAAATGCCATACCGCACATGGACGCATCTTATAAAGAAAAGCTCCGGCCATATGTAGTAAAATACAAGGAATATATTGACGGACTTGAAAAAGATAATCCTTATGGAGTACCCATCGGACTGGGTAATTGGGCAGGTGGCGGAGCTATATTGAACTTTGGCACTACTGTTTGCTTTGCCAGCAAATATTTCCCTGAAATTATTGATGCCAGCCACGCGTTTAAAACCTCCAATTATTTTTTCGGCTGCCATCCCTATCACAATTATTCGTTAGTCGCAGCAGTGGGTGCTGCCCGTCCCAAGGCTGTTTTTTATGGTAATAACAGGGCTGATTTCTCATTTATTCCTGGCAATGTTGCCCCGGGAGTATTATTCAGAAAACCCGACCATTTTGAAAATTATGACGACTGGCCATTTCTTTGGGGACAAAATGAGGGGACAATTGCCGGAAATACCAATTATGTAATTTTCGGATCTGCTTTAAAGAATTTGATAAAATAAGGGGTAGTTCTATTAACTGTTTTCTAATCTGAAGCCGTAGCGAATCCGCTGCGGCTTCTTTATTTGTTGATTGATTGATTGGTTGATTGGTTGATTGGTTGATTGATTGGTTGATTGGTTGATTGGTTGATTGATTTATTGATTTATTGATTGTAAAGGGGTGAAACAAAATCTTCATTATTCATTATTGGGTGTTTAATGTTCGATGTTTTCTTAAAATGTATTGGACCAAAAAAAATAACATCGAACATCCAACACTGAATAAAGAATATTGAAGTTCATTCTCTTCTTTAAACTGAGCAAACAATCCTCTGCCATAGTTGTTGGCTATTTATATAAAGTAAAAATTATGATAACAGGCATTCATACAATCATCTATTCAAAAAACGCAGAAGCTGACAAGGCGTTTTTTCGTGACATTTTGAAACTACCAAACGTAGATGTAGGGGACGGCTGGCTGATCTTCGAACTTCCCCCTTCTGAACTTTCTATTCACCCGTCTACCAATAATGACCTTCGTGAAATTTATTTGTTATGCGAGGAAATTACAGATTTTGTCCAGCAAATGAAAAAACACGAAATTGCCTGTAGTGAAATTCAGGATCAGGGATGGGGACTATTGGTTCAGATTACTTTACCAGGTGGAGGCAAACTGAGTGTGTATCAACCAACAAATGAAGGTTAGTAATAAAATAAGTATCTCCGACATTCAGATATTTTAGGCCAATTATCTTATCTAGATATACGATAAGGCTCTGGCATACACGATGATGATAATTTATTAGCTCCTTTAGGAGCGAAATCTTGTTAGAAAAACATACCTCCTGCACCCTAAAGCCCCAGAGCGGGCGAAATATTTTTTTGATATCTCACTGGGTTCCCTTGTATCCTTAGGGTTAATTCTTCTTTTCACTTCTTCACTTCTTCACTTCTTCACCTCTCTAAGCAAAAGCAAACTTATAATTAGGTTTTAAAGGCAGGAATATATATATTTAATAAGCCGTTCAGTTCAATATGTATGAAAGTTAATATCCTTGATTTAATCGATTTCAAAAAGGTAGATACCCTGCTTGAAGGTTTCAATAAATCAACAGGATTTGTTACAGCTGTACTGGACCTGCAAGGCAATGTGATATCCAAATCGGGATGGAGAGCAAATCTGTACTGAATTTCACCGGAATTACCCTGAGACTTCTAAAAAGTGTGCCATCAGCGATACGGAATTAGCCAATAAAATGGGTAGTGGCGGAAAATATCATTTCTACAAATGTTTAAATGGATTGGTTGATGTTGCGGTGCCCATTGTAATCAATGGAGAACATATTGCCAACCTGTTTTCTGGGCAATTCTTTTTTGAAGAACCTGACCGGAAGTTTTTTAGGGATCAGGCCGCCAAAAACGGATTTAATGAAGAAAAATATCTGGAAGCTCTTACGAAGGTTCCTGTTGTTACAAAAGATAAGGTTCTGATAGCAATGGATTTTTTGCTGAATATGACCCAGCTCATCAGTGAAATGACATTTCAGAAATTGGAACAGATTGAGCTAAATAATACCATTAAGGAGAGCGAAGAAAAATTCAAATCCGTATTTGAATCTGCAAATGTTGGAAAATCAATTACTTTACCAACAGGGGAAATTTATGTCAACAAAACATTTTGCAGTATGCTGGGATATACCCGGGAAGAACTGCAAAATAAAAAGTGGCAGGATATTACCCCTGAAGATGAAATATCTGCTTTACAAAAAAAGCTGGATCTTATACTCGACGGAAAAAAAGATTCAGTAAGGTTAGAAAAAAGATATATCTGCAAAAACGGAAATCACATCTGGTCTGATGTCAGTGTCTCCATCCGGCGTGATGAAAACAAAAATCCGCTTTATTTTATAACAACTGTTATTGACATTACTGAGCGCAAGGAAGCTGAAAGGGCACAACGAGAAAGTGAAGAAAAATACAGGCTGATTTCAGATAATTCAGATGACTGGATCTATTGGATATTGCCTGATGGACAAATTCATTATGTGTCTCCAGCCTGTGAAAGAATAACCGGTTATTCTCCGGAAGCATTTATTGAAAATCGGGAATTGAATGAACAAATTGTCTTTGACGCTGACAAAAAAATTGTCAACCAACATAGTCAAACTTTAATACAGGAAAGCAGCCCTCATGAACTGGAATACCGGATTATAACCAAAAACGGTGAAATGCGTTGGGTCAGCCACAGTTGCAGTCCTATTTTCGGCAGCAAGGGAGAATATATGGGCAGGAGAGCCACGAACAGAAATATCACCGAACGTAAGCTCGTAGAGGAACAATTACAACAAAGCGAACATCGCTTTTCAAGGATGTTCAATTTAGGACCTGTTGCCAAATCATTGGCAAAGATTTCCGAAATGGTAATCATCGACTTCAATAAAGCCGCCGAACTGATGTTTGATATCAAGCGTGAGGATGTGGTTGGTAAGTTGGTGGATGATCTTGACTTTTGGGCTGTTCAGGAAGAGCGTTTAGGTGTTGTTGAATTGCTCAGGAAACAAGGTTTTGTGCACGGCTTTGAGTTTCAGTATAAAAACGCTACGGGCAAAACAGGTTGGGCTAGCGGCTATAGTGAAACCATTGAAATAAAAGGCGAAAAATACGCTTATAACGAATATATAGACATTACGGAACGGAAGAGGACGGAAGAGGTTTTACTTGAAAATAATTCAAGGCTCGATCTTGCCATGCAATCCGCTAAAATGGCATGGTGGGAAATGGATATGCCAACAGGCCACGTTATTTTTAGTAAAAGAAAAGCAGAAATGCTGGGTTTCCCGCCGGAAAAATTCTCACATTATACTGACTTTATGGCCCTGGTTCATCCTGATGATTACGATGCAACGATGGAGGCCATGCGGAACCACTTAAATGGTATGCTCCCCAGATATGAGATAGAATATAGAATCTTAACAAATTTTGATGGTTATAAATGGTTTTTTGATATAGGTACTACTATAAAAAGAGATTCAAAGGGTGTACCTTTAAAAATATCAGGTCTTGTGCTGGATATTGATGATCGCAAAAAGGCAGAAGAAAAAATCAGGGAAAAAGATATTCTGTTTAGAAAACTTTCTGCAAATGTTCCGGACCTGATTTATCAGTTTACCCGGAAACCTGACGGAAGCTATTTTGTTCCTATCGCTTCGGAAGGTATAAAAAATATTTTCGGATGTACACCGGAAGAAGTTATTGATGGTTTTGCTCCTATCAGCCGGGTAATTTACCATGAAGATACGGACAGGGTAATCCGCGATATTGAATATTCGGCAGAACATCTCACCTATTTTACCTGTGAATTTAGGGTACAAATACCCGGAAGGGAAATACAATGGATATATTCCAAATCAACACCTGAAAAATTGCCTGATGGTAGTGTTACCTGGTATGGTTTTAATGTGGACATCACCCAAAAAAAACAAGCAGAAGAAGCCCTTGCAGAAAGTGAAGATCGTTTCCATAAAGCTTTCATGGAAGCCCCAATGGGAATTGCCATGGCCGGATTTGAAAACAAAAGGTTTATGGATGTTAACCTTGCGCTATGTGAAATGCTGGGTTTTACAGAAGAAGAAATGATGTTGCTTACTTTCGAGGATATCACGCATCCGGATGATCGTGCCATTGACATTGAAGCAGTAAAAGAGGTTTTTGAAGGAAGGGTAACCAAGCACGTAGCTGAAAAGCGCTATCTGAAAAAAAACGGAGAGATCATCTGGGGCATTCGGGCCTTAACCAAAATCAGCAATACAGGAGACAAACCGGACTATGCCTTAGCGTTGATCAAAGATATAACCGACCGGAAAAATGCAGAAGAAGAACTGTCCAGACTCAATGCTGATTTGGAATTACGTGTGAAAATGCGAACTTCAGAATTGGAAGCCGTAAACAAAGAACTTGAGACCTTTACCTATTCAGTATCGCACGACCTTAAGGCCCCTCTTCGGGGTATCGATGGTTACAGCAAATTGCTATCCGATATCTACAAAGCAAATCTGAATGAAGAAGCTCGAAGGTTTATTGATACCATAAGAAATTCCACACTTCAAATGAATCATCTTATAGATGACTTGTTGGATTATTCCCGTTTGGAACGCAGTCATTTAAGCATCGGACGCATAAAAATCAAAGATTTAATTCAATCGCTCCTGTCAATTTACAATGCCGAAATTGAATCCCGCAGCATTCAAGTGAACGCGGAAATATCAGATATTGAAATTATTGCTGATCTTAAAGGACTTACCATTGCCATTCGCAATCTGATTGAAAATGCAATTAAATTTACTAAAGGCAATGTAAACCCGTTCATACAAATCAAACTTGAGGAGCATAATTTGTCGTGGATTATCAGTATCAGGGACAATGGAATTGGTTTCGACATGCAATATCATAAGAAAATATTTGAAATTTTTCAGCGTTTGCAAAGAGTTGAAGATTTTCCAGGTACAGGTATAGGCTTGGCTATGGTTACCAAGGCCATGCAAAGGATGAATGGGAAAGTATGGGCGGAAAGCGCTCCTGGTATGGGGTCAACATTTTATCTTGAAGTTATTAAAAAACCTTAATATGCTTACAGAAAACACAAACAATCCGATTTTACTTGTTGAAGATAACCCAATGGATCTTGATCTCACCATCAGAGCATTTGCTGCAAAAAAGCTTACCAACCCAATTCAGATAGCCAGAGATGGTGAAGAAGCTTTACAATTTTTGGAGCGGTGGGAAAAGGGGGAACCAAGGCCAGTTGTCATTTTGCTTGATCTTAATATGCCAAAAATAAACGGAATTGAGGTCCTGCAAAAAATTAAATCTCATCCCGAATTTAAAACAATTCCGATAGTAATCCTTACTACATCTTCAGAATCATCCGATTTACAAGCTGCATATAAATCAGGCGCTAATTCTTATATCGTGAAACCAGTCGATTTTGAAAAATTTCTGGATGTAGCAAGTCATATCGACTTATATTGGAGAGTAATAAACAAACCAATATAGATTTTGATTTCAGGTTCAGTCAGAGTGACCAAATTCTCTAATTTGGAAAATTACTTTTCTCTCCGTATCAACTTTACCAGCACAATGGTAGTATTTTAGGTGAATTTATTTCTAAAAATTACAATAGCGATATGTGGTTAAATCTGTATGATTATCTTTATAAAAAGAATTTATTTTCACATTTAACAATTTAATCATGGAAACTTTACTTGTAAATGATTATGTAAAATTAACCTATGAAGAAGATCTGAAACTTCTAACAATTACATGGTCCAATGTGAAGATTACATTTGAACAATATCAAAAGCCTTTTATTATGGCTCTTGATTATATGGCTAAAAAACCCGTTGCCAACTATATTTCAGATATCAGAAATCAAGGTATTATATCTCCTGAGTACAGAAAATGGCTTCAGGAAGTCGCTATATCGGAGGCAGCAAAAGCAGGTTTAAAAAGAGTAATTGGTGTAGCTAATGTTAATGTGTTTAAACAATACTATATTAATCATGTATTTCAATCTGCTAAAAAATTCGGCATCCCTTATAAAATGTTTGGTACTATAGAAGAAGCAAAAGAATGGATTAAGACATTTAATTAATTATGCTTCAGAAGAGGGCGTTCCTACTCCCTCCCTATCCCCTACCGCTTTTATCGCCGAACGTTATTTATCCGGCTAAAATCAACAAGGTTTGCAGCATTTATTTTGAAAATCGTAACTTGTTTCCTCACAAATACTTATTCCCCTAACAACCATATCCTGTTATTTTAACCTTTATGATGATTGGGGGAATAGATGATTTATAATATTTATTATTTAACGAATTATGAAAAACAAAATCCTTACATTATTTGCTGGTTTAGTTATAGTTATGCTTTTTTCATTCGGAACAATGCATGCAGTGTTAGAAACTCAATCCGCTTCTGATACCTCCGGAGTTGCAACCATTTCATATCCCGGTAGTAAATCAACATTAAAAGCCAATCTTTTTAAAGTAAATGGAAAAACAAGAAGTGAATATATCGAAAAATCACTTATGTGGTCTTATAATCAGACAGGTAGCCTGGGTTTTACACTTCAACTGCCTGTAGGCGAAAATACCTTTGAAATACTCGATACCAGGATGAAAGAAATTGTGAAACTAACACTAAACCTGGAAAAGAAATCCTATATATGCGATTTTAAGGAAGGTTACAAAGTGTATGAGTTGGACAATGCTAAAAACCAAAAGGAAATTCCTGTTAAGGTAGAAAAAGTAGCCTTGTACGATGAAAATAAATATAACCAAACAGCTACATTACATATAGATAAACAAGCCAATACTCCCCTTATATTTCGTATTAACGACTTAGCTCCTTCATCGGCCAACCAGGGAATTCTTGGCATGAATGGGCATTATGCATTTAACAAAGTGAATATTAATTTCGACATTAAAGTACCCGAAGGACAAAATACAATTGAATTGGGAATTTCCGGTACATCAAATGGTTATTCCGGACAAAAATATTTCGTTGTCCATAAATTGGAATTTAACGCTATTAAAGGCAAAACATATACGATAATTGTTGATGAGAAAGAAATTGAGAAACATATTAAAGTTTTAAGTGCACATATTGAGGAAAAATAAAACCTTTCCACAATCACTAACCCGCGTTTTGACTTTTGTAAGAACACCTATGCCCCCGGGTAAATCCGGGGGTATATTTTTTAGACATGGAACACAGACCATGGTTCAATAGGGACATTGCATGCAATGTCCCTACTATTAATTGGATTTCCTGCAGAATATATCGCCGCTTATTGTTTCAAGGACAACCGGAAGGCCTCCCCCATTCAGAACTTCAGATATGACCTGTGAAATATCATTACCGCTCTTTTGCTTCTCTAACCCCAAATCGGTATACATCGTACCGGTAATGGTTTTCATTTCCAGGTCGGCTTTATGCCCAGGGAGCACTTCCCAATCAATGAAACCACTTATTGATTTGGCATTGATTTTTGCGGTTTTTCCTCTGACGGTAATGTTTCCATTGATTGTTTCCACATGGAATGGCGTGTTTTCTGGTATGATAACTTTCCATGTGATCATTCCATCGCAACAACATTTATTCATCTTTAAATAATCCTTTTTGATATTGGCTTTGATGATAACGGCACCTGCTTCTTCTCCAAAGGATGTCTCGTATGCATCATTATCCGCATTGTCATTCAGATTTATGGATGCCATTACCTGAATTTCAGGTCGGTTCCATGTTTCAATGCTTATGGAATCCGCAATCTGTATATCCATTTCTATAGATTGCTTTCCATTAAAGCTGATCATTTTTTCAATTTTCTTCTGAGCCATGACAGGAGTAACGATCACCCAAATGGCTAAAATCAATATAGTTTTCATACGTCTTAAGTTTTAAGCACCTTTCCTCAGGTATATGATTCCGCTAACCGTAACGATCTTGATAGGGGTGCCCCCACCATTCATCTTATAATTCAGGTGATTGCCTCCTACCTGATTCAGGTCTTTACGGATATTGCTGAAGTCGAAGTCAGAATATATAGAACCAATTACCGTTTCTAACTCAATATCTGCGGCGATTTTTGATGGAAGTGTGATGTCGATTTCCCCGCTTATTGAATTAATCGCAAATGGTTTTTGCGCGTTTATCGTGCCAAAAGTGATATCAATATTACCACTAATCGTGGATAATACCAGTGGACCTGTTACCTGTTGAAGATTTATTGAATGACATGTTTGAACCTCAATTTCATCCAGCATTTTTGAGATATAAAGGTCATTGTTGTTCTCACACTTGCTTGTAATGCTCAATGCCATATTCTCCGGTACCTTAACGGTAAACTCGTTTTGCATGGTAAAAGGAAGAAGACAATTCACGATAATCCGGTCCCCCTCTTTTTCCACATTCAAACCTATGCCCGTGTTATCTGTTCCGTTTGAAAATACAGGTTTCAACCCTTTTGCCCTTTCAGGAGGAGTTCCGATTTTTTCTGCCGGGACAAGAATAATTTCACTTCCACTATAACCCGTAATGGTCATTTTGCCGCTGAAGTTGCTCAACTGAAGTGTAGCTTCATTCGGGTTTTCAACAGGTATTTTGTAATCCTGTGCCAGGATCATCTTACCTGTGAAAATGAATAAACATATAAATGATGATATAATTTTGGTTTTCATATTTTTGTATTTAACATTTAGAAACTGGTGTCAGACAAATCCGGTATTTATCTGAACATGGAAACATTGAATTCAATATATTTTTGTCACTATTTAAAGTAATGTGCTGACTCCTTTTTTTGCTATATCCTTAACTTCCTGCATAGAATTGTCATCTGTCATAATCTTTTGCATAGGTTGTACCGCACTGGTTTCTTTCATATCAATGAGGATATTCATTAATATAACCTGAATGATGGGTTCGGTTTGTTTACCAAGCGATTCCACCAGGGTATCGCGAACTTCCTTTCTGTTGGAAAACCTTGCCAGAGAATATGCTGCAGCAATTCTCACATTCACATTCCTGTCGTTGTTCAAGGTGATTGCAAGGGCATCTAGCACCCTATTATCCGGCTCTATAAGTCCATCTGTATAATTTACAGCCTGTATACGCTGGCTGGGCGATTCTTCTTTCAGCATATTCAACATTACCATCTCCTTCATGCTCTGCATTTCGGTTTTTAATGTGATTAATTCCCGATCGTTTCTGCTGCCATATTTGGCGAAGAATAAACCGCTGATTACAGCACCTGAAATGAAGAGGGTAAAACCGGCAGCGATCTTCGACAGGGGTAGACGCCTTAAAAACACTGAGATTCCATTCACCGGTTTACCACCATCATTCTGAAGCCTCTTCATTTCCCCATGAAGCATGTGTAAGAAATTGATTCGAAGTGTTTCATCAGGTAACACCATTGGTTCAGATTCTACTTTGTTCAGAATTTCCTTATAATCCCTTAATTCATCCTGGCAATGCTCACAGAGTTCCAAATGTTTTTCTAAAGCATGCTTTTGCGACTTTTCAAGCTGATTATCAAGATAATCAATCATCAGGGATTCTACCTCTTCGCATTTCATAGAATTCGGAATTAGATTATTTTAAAATAAAAATTTCTGAGTTCTTTAATGGCTCTGTGAACCTGCACTTTTACCGATGGTATTGATGATTTCTGAATGGCAGAAATCTCACTATATTTCAAGCCCTGAAAACGACTCAGGATAAGTACCTCCTTTTGCTCCGGTTTTAAATGCGACATAGCTATTTCGAGTTTTTGAAATTCTTCTTCACTAAAATTATTGTTTATGTCCACCACATTTTCATTATAGGAATCTACGCTAATAAACTGGTCGTTCATTTTTTTACGGTTATTGCAAAAATCGCTGTGAATGTTCCTTGCCAGCTGGTAGATCCATGATTTAAAAGTATGCGTATCGTTAAAAGTATGGCGGTACTTTATAATCCTATAAAAAAGGTTTTGAGTGAGATCCTGACTGACCATCCTGTCGAAGGTGAGTTTCAGGAGAAAATTATAGATCCTGACATGATACCTTTCAAATAATTCAGACAGGTCATTCAGGTGTCCATCTTTCACCCTGTTCATAATCGTTTCATCAGATTCTGTCGCCACAATTGAACTGGTTTTTATAAGGGTTACCTGTGAAAAGTAATTTGGTTACAGAAAAGTAATGAAAAAATAGTTGTGCTTTTGAACCCGTTCCATAATCATTGAACAATTCTACCAGAACTTGGTTATAATCACATACGCGTTACTCATTGCCTTACAGATAGATATATGACCAATATTAAGAAATACTATAGAACTGCGGCTTGAACGAAATATTGAAAAATGATCAAATAGTATAACCCCTAAAAAATATGAATATTTCTACACTTAACTGGTTAGCAATCATCGTTGCAACTTTATCCAACTTTCTCGTTGGTGGAATTTGGTATTCTCCCCTGTTGTTTGGTAAAGCTTGGATGCGCGAAAACAACTTTTCAGACGAAGACATGAAGAAAGGCAATACAGCCAAGATTTTTGGATTTACATTTCTGTTTTCATTCGTTATGGCTTTTAACCTAGCCATGTTTCTAAATGACAGTAAAACAACTGCAAGTTGGGGTGCAATTGCTGGGTTTTTAGCCGGGTTTGGCTGGGTTTCTATGTCGATATTTGTTATTGGACAATTTGAAAGACGCACCACAAGATACTTATTGATTCATGCCGGATATGTTACCATTAGTTTTATTCTCATGGGACTTATTTTGGGAGCCTGGAGATAATAAAAAACGATACCCATTTAACACATTAAATAGGGACATAGCATGCAATGTAGGGATATTGCATGCGATGTAGGGACATTGCATGCGATGTAGGGACATTGCATGCAATGTCCCTACAGGACGCAACCATTAAACAAATAATTACATCATCAAATAATATTCAGAAAGAATAATATATTTGTTTATAAACCCTAAAACTAGTTTCTATGAAAAAAGGAGTTATTGGTTTTTGTGTAATTTCTTTGCTTTTTACGATGTGCAAAGAACAAACAGAAAAAGAGGATATTGCTGAATTTTCGTTATTATATGGAAAGAATTATATACTGAGGATTGATAGGGTGTTGGATCATCCCAATGTGCAATTTCCGGCTGATGATCTTACTGACAGAGATTACACTTCAATCCAGGAAGATATCCAGTATGATATCGCATTTTCAGAAAATGGTCAAACCATAGTCATTGAACCTGGTGCTATTCATGGTACAAAAACAACCGGTGTGGGTAATTCTTTAAGGTATGAATTGGATGAAGGACTTTTCGCAGGAGGTCGATTCGTTATTTGGACAGAGAATGATGATTTTAAAGGTGAAATCACCATTTATGGATCCGGAGTTCCTATTATCAAAAGTTTGCGTGGAATATTAGAATAGCCTTCATTTAATAAAACCCAAATGGAAAAAAGAGACTTTTTAAAAGCCGGCCTTATCACTATCGGAGCATTATTTATTCCTCGTAATATAAAGGCGCTGGAATATTATCCTAATACAGAAAATTGTGAATGGGCCATCATATATGGTTCATGGTGCGGGACTTCGCGAGATGCAAGTGTTTGGATTTCGGAGGGTATGAATGGTATCGCCAATGTATTTGATGTCCGTGAGAATCCCGATTTATCGAAGTATAAACACATTATCCTTGGGGGTTCTATTCGAAGTGGGGTAACATCAAAGGAATTGCAGGATTACATTACTGCACACAAAAGTGAAATCGCAAGCAAAATCAGAGGATATTTTGTTGTTTGTGGTAATATGCGCCAACCGGTAACGCAAAAACTCAATCAGAATTTCTTCGATAATCATCTCATTAAATTAACCGGTGTTGCAGATGTGCCTGCAAAGGTATTTTTAGGTCGTGTTACTTTGGGACTTATGGAACCCGATGTTCGGCAACAAATGAAATCCATACCCAATATGGAAGATTATGATAATCTGAAACGAAACGAGTGTATGGACTTTGGTAAGGAAATTCTTAACAGCATTTCTTAATAATCATCCCAAATAGAGCCCTTTGTTCCCTTTTCATATATCCCGGATGTTCTTTCAAAAATTTCTTGCAGATGACCCAAAATGAACAAGTAGAAACCATTATTCTCAACCAGGGAATATCAGATTTTAAATGGATTAATCCGAAAGATATCATTGTTGCGCAATGGGTGCGGGTAAAATGCACATTTGGATGTAATGATTATGGCCTGGGTACTTGTCCTCCGAATACACCTTCAGTGGATGATTGTGACCGTTTTTTTAAGGAATATTCAAGTGGACTCATCATCAGATTGACAAAATATGCCGATAAGAATTCATATCCTGCCGATTGGTCCCAGAATACTACCCATAAATTACTAGACATCGAACGGGCAATCTTTCTAAAAGGATATCAGAAAGTATTCTTATTGAATCAAACATGCTGTTCAATCTGCAAAGACTGTTCGGGAAACAGAATTGACTGTAAGGATAAAACCAGATCAAGACCCAGCCCTGAAGGTTTTGCAGTTGATGTTTACAATACGATACGGAATGCAGGCATGGATATACATGTGATCGCAGAAAATCCTTCAGAAATAAACAGAATTGCTATACTTTTAATAGAATAGCCTGTTAAGCAGGTATATTCGTTAATACAAAATAACCGTGGATATGAACGACGTTGAAAAATACATTCATCAATTTCCCCCGGAAGTGCAGAAGATATTAAAGAAAATCAGAAAACTGATACGGGACAATGCACCCGAAGCTGAAGAATTGATGGCCTATGGGATGCCTGGTTATAAAATAAATAAAAAGCCTTTGGTTTATTTTGCCGGATATGAAAAACATATTGGGTTTTATGCAACACCGTCGGGCCATAGTGAATTTAAGGACGAACTATCAAAATATAAACAGGGTAAGGGTTCTGTTCAATTTCCTTTGGACAAACCCATACCATATGATTTGATTAAAAGTATTGTAAAATTCAGGGTAGCGGAAAACATCGGATAAAATGCTGACATCTGGATTCTGTCCTACATTATTAATAATTAAGCTTACTTTAAAACCCAAAAGTTTTCAAAAATACAGAAATTCAACTCCTTCAGAGTGGATTGTACGCATTGATATTTTCCACGAGTTTCACCCGCGGTTATTCAAATAACGCCACTTGGTGGCTAGTAGGATGCATTAGGTTATGAAGAATCCGCAACCCCAAAGTTGAAATATTGAATTCAGCGCCTATATTATCTCCATAAGTTTGGTAAAAACCTGTAATACAATAGATGACGCCAGGTTGCCCAATCATGTGCGCCATGACCGCCCACATAATATTCGTGTTTAATATTATGACTGGTGAGTGCGTTGTGTAAAGCAATGGAACGTTTACCAAGAAATCCATCGGCTTCATAAGTGCCCAGTCCGACAAAAAGATATTGCACTTTACTGTTCACATCAGTATCATTCAGGAATAATGCCAGAGAAGTTTCGGCTTCTGTGTCGCCTGCGCTCAATATTCCAAAGGAGGCAAACAGATCCAGTGATCGGAAGCCAATAAACATGGCATGACGACCCCCCATCGATAAACCTGAAATTGCTCTGCCTTTTGGATCGCGTTGAACACTATACGCATTTTCGACCACAGGGATGACATGATTCCGTAATTCTTTTTCGAAAATATCGAATGTCAATTCGGTATGCTTGGGATGATTGCGATGAATTACCTGGTTGTTTGGAATAGCAATCAGCATTGGCACAACCTTACCTTCTGACAGCAGATTATCCATGATAAAATTAACCCGGCC
Source organism: uncultured Bacteroidota bacterium (assembly GCA_963733535.1). Classification (GTDB taxonomy): domain Bacteria; phylum Bacteroidota; class Bacteroidia; order Bacteroidales; family UBA10428; genus UBA5072. The sequence goes on along the minus strand of CAVTDR010000007.1, from coordinate 383,063 downwards.
GTCATAGATCCAGTTGGAAGGCAGTTCTCCACTACCCCCAAACAGATAAAGAACCGGATAGGTTTTTTTGGGATCATAACCTGGAGGCGTATACACATATAATTCGCGTTCACCATTGGTTACATCAGAATGATAAATATGCCTGGTTACAGTTCCATGGGGCACATTACGGGCATCGTAATAAGCGGGGCCATCGCCATGCACAATTAACTGGCTGTAAGGAGGCATGGCTGTGAAAGCTGCATACGTATTGCTCGGATCGGTAATTTGCATACCGTCCACATTAAAATGATAGGCATACATATCGGGTTCAAGCGGACCAATGGTTAAAGTCCATATTCCATCTTCTCCTTTGATAAAGGGCACAGGTTCATTTCCTTTTCCAAGAGCTGTAAGAATGGCAACACCGGTTAATTTCACTTCCTGAGCCTTGGGTGCCTTCAATCGGAATGTAACGGTGCGGTCATCATTTACTTCAGGTGAATTCAATGGAGCACTGAAAGGAATCAGTCCTTCTGTATTCTTTTGAGGATTATAATTGAGATTGACATTCGCCTGTTGTCCACAAAGAAGTGCCGGTAGCATAACAGGCAGAATGATCAAACACCGTAAAAATTTCGACCTTATGTTCATGGTTTTTTTTAATTAATGCAAAAGAAAAAAGAACATTCTATTTAAATAATCTGGAAGCAAAATCATGGAGTGATTTTCTCCAAACCTGCCATTCATGGTCACCGGAGAAGGAGTTGAATTCAATTTCCAGTCCATTTTGCTTCATCAACTCAACCGCTTTCTTTGTAAATTCAATTCTGGGATCTTGTTCTCCACAAGATATATAAAATATGTCGAGCTTTTCATTGAAATCATCAGATCTCGATAGTAAACCCGGGATTTCTGTTTCCGCGTTAAATACTTTGCCAGTAGGATTCCGGATACCTCCGAAAAGTCCCGAACTAAATATACCTATGGAACCAAAGTATTCAAGGCTTTCGAGTCCCACATAAAAAGATTGTCCTCCACCCATAGATAATCCACAAATCGCGCGGTTTTTAGCATCTGCCAGGGTTCTGTAATTTTCATCGATAAACGGTACAATATTGCCTGTCATTTCTTTCTTAAACTTTGTCATTCCTTCACTGCTATAACCACCGCTTCCTGTTCTGACGTTTCCATTAGCCATCACAACAATCATGGGCCTGGCTTTCCCCTCGGCAATTAAATTATCAAGAATAAAGTTGGTTTTGCCCTGATTAACCCAGCCGGTTTCGTCTTCCCCTCCTCCATGCTGAATATAAACCACCGGATATTTATTTTGGATATGCGTATCATATCCGGGAGGGGTATAAACAAACAGTCTCTTCCAACCGGAATCCACATCAGAATAATAGTAGCGTGAATAAGTCGAACCATGAGGCACATTCTTGATGTCATAGAAGTCGATTCCTTTTTCAGGGATGTCAATAGCACTGGACATTTTTCCAGTTCCATAGAACGATTGGCTTGCGGGATCGGCAACAGGTACATCATCAATCACCATGAAATAATAGTGAAATCCAGGTACAACTGGCTCTGTGCGAATTGTCCACACACCACTGGTATCTTTCACCATGTCATATTTTTTTCCCAAATCAATCTGCATCTTATGAGCCTTGGGAGCTTTAACCTGAAAAACCACACTGTTATCCGGCATAATGCATGGACACTGATTCTGATTATTGTTTGTAGGTGCAGGAACAGAATTTTCGATCAGTTGTCCTTTAGATAGTCCAATTGATAGTGTACAAAGCAACACGGAATAAACTGCGGAAGCAAAGTATCTGGGCATAAATTTCATGTTTTATAACTTAAGTGATCTATCTGAACAACAACTGTGCATATTGATGCAATGATCTGCGCCAGGTTAGCCATTCATGTGCGGTTCCCTGCGATTGGTAATACACATAGTTTATGCCTTGTGCTTCCAACATGTTACGAAAAGCGCCAACAGAACCTGGAAAAGGTTCCGGTTCTTTTGTGCCCAATCCAAGCCAGAAAACATGGATTTGATTGTTGATGGCTTTACCATCATTGAATTTACCATCCAGAAAAGTGGCAGGATTAATTACGTCTGAACTGGGATAATTGGAGGTGCCGCTAAAACCTCCATAATAAGAGAATTTATCCAGATGATTCATGATGATCCGCATGGTTTGGTTAGCACCCATAGACAAACCTGCAATTGCCCTATGATCGCGATCGGCAATGGTGCGAAATTTCGAATCGATCATGGGTATAATTTCATTTGTAATGACCTCATCAAATACGGAAACAGGGCGTGTTTTTTTATCAGAATTCTCGTTGCTCCGTGGTTTATAAGCATAGCCATTGTCCATAACAATAATCATGGGTACCGCTTTTTGGTCAGCAATCAGATTATCAAGAATCAGGTTTGCTTTTCCTTGCGTGGGCCATCCTGTTTCATCTTCAAAGCTGCCATGTTGCAGGTAAAGCACCGGGTAGCGTGTTTGGGCATTTTTTTCATAGTCAGCAGGGGTGTAGACAAAGCAACGCCTCCATGATCCTGTTATGTTGGAGAAATACATTTTTTCGCTAACCAGTCCATGAGGTACATCTTTCAGGGCATAGATATCCTCGTCTTTTGCGGGAATTTCTATACCGCTTCCCCAACGACCGGCTCCATAAAAATATCTGGTTCCGGGATCGGGAACGGAAGCACCATCAATATTCAACTGGTAATAATGGAAACCTTCGTCCTGGGGAGCTGACTCCCCAGTCCAAAGGCCATCCTTATCTTTAATTAAATCGTATTTTACAGCACAAATATCAAGCTGCACTTTATTCGCTTCCGGTGCAGCTATCTGAACACGGACACGGCCTTCCGAATTCACCTGAGGGTATTCTTTACCCTGTTGATTTACGGATGAAGGTTTAAAATCTTCTTTCATTTCTGATTGAGCAAAGCCGATTCCGGAGGACATCAAAGCTGCCAATGCAAATAAAGTGAGTCGCCTTTTCATTGTAATTTTTTTACTGTTTAAAAAGCAGGGGTGCCAATTGATATAAGCTACGACGCCAGGTTAGAAACTCGTGGGCTGTATTTTCCGAAATATAGGAAACCACATTTAGTCCTGAATCCTTAAATGCATCGGCTGCTTTTTTAATGCGATCAGGACCTTCCTTACTGCCACAACTCAGAAAAATAAGTTTCACTTTCGACTTATCCTTAATATCATCCGGTGCATATAAACCTCCGCTCAGCAGGGCGTAATGAGAAAATACATCAGGATTGTTAAGGGTTATCGTTTTTGTTTCCATTCCTCCCATCGACAAACCTGCCATGGCACGATTTGGTTGATCTGCCAATGTATTGAAATGAGCGTCAATATATGGAATCAATTCATTTACAAGTACAGTTTGAAATGGTTTAATATCGAAATTTCTGAGTCCTCCAAATTTGATCTCGTTGGTCATTCCATAGGTCATAACAATAATGAATGGCTTGATTTTTCCTTCGGCAATCAGGTTATCCATAATCAGGTTGGCATGACCCTGAACGCTCCATGCTGTTTCATCTTCTCCCCAGCCATGCTGCAGATATAGTACAGGGTAGCGTTTGGATTGATCTTTACCGTAATCAGGCGGCGTATACACAAAAGCTCTGCGCGATGTATTTGTGCTTGGTGACGGGAAAAGAATTTGTTGCACAAAACCGTGGGGAACATCTTTAAGAGCATAGAAATCCTGATCGTGGGCAGGAATTTCGATTCCGCTTTCCCATCGGGTTGAACCGTAAAAATTCAAAGTGCCGGGGTCGTTAAATACACCACCATCAACAGTCAGGTGATAATAATGAAAACCTTCATCCATTGGACCTTCGGTAGTACCAATCCAAGTGGTATCATTGGCCATTTTTTTGAGATTTGTACCCCCTTTTCCTCCTAATCCAAGGCTGACATTTATACTTTGAGCATGGGGAGCATCAATACGGAATCTGGCATAACCCTGAGAATTCACCTGCGGATATTGTTTTCCGGGTTGGTTCAGGGTAGAAGGTTTAAAGTCTTCAATAATAGCCGGCTGACTCGTTTGTGCAATACTGAACGTGCCTGTTGCAGCCAATAATATAGCAGATAAAGTAAGTTTTTTCATGATCATCGTTTATTTTTGAAATAATAAGGGAGCAAATTGATAAAAGCCGCGTCTCCAGCTTTGCCATTCGTGAGCTGTAAGTGGAGAAACGTAAAAATGGGCATTCATTCCGGATGCTTTCAATTCTTCGGTCACCACCTTGGGATCGCCACCAAAGCCCGGTCTGCGGTTTTCGAGCTCTCTGCTTCCAAAGCTGACAAATACCACTTTTATCTTTTCTTTAAATGCGGGTGATTTGGCAACTTCTTCAGTGCTGATACTGCCACCGCTAAACAAACCTACATGCGAAAAAAGCTCAGGATGAGCCAGGGTAATAACTTTGGTTTGCATAGCTCCCATAGATAATCCGGCCATAGCCCGGTTTTGTGGATCAGCTATTGTGCGAAAACTATTATCAATCATGGGAATGATTTCTTCCAGGAGGGTCTTCATGAAACCATCAGCCCATCCTTCAGGAGGCCATGGAGCTGGGCGTTCGCCCTGAGCCGGAGGTTGCGGAGGACGGCTTCCTGCAGGCATACGCCATGTACCATTATCCATAACAATGATAAAAGGTTTGGCCTTGCCTTCAGCAATCAGATTATCCATTATCAGGTTCACTCTGCCCTGTGATGCCCAGCCGGTTTCATCTTCACCACCACCATGCTGCAGATAAAGTACGGGGTACCGTTTGGTAACATCTTTGTCGTAATCGGCAGGCGTATACACAAAACAACGACGCATGCTGTTGTTTATTTTTGAAAAATAAGTAAGCTCGCGAACCTGACCATGAGGTACATTCTTTTTTGCATAAAAATCCTGGTCTTTTGCAGGAATTTCAATACCACTACCCCAGCGACTTGCACCATAAAAATAAAGACTTCCCGGATCAGGCACAGAAGCCCCGTCAATATTCAGCTGATAGTAGTGAAAACCTTCGTCCTGGGGAGCACTTTCACCTGTCCAGATACCACTTGTATCTTTAGTTAAGTCATACTTCACAGCACCAATATCAAGCTGTACCAATTTTGCTTCCCGAGCAGAAATCTGAACGCGTACCCTGCCTTCTGAATTTACCATAGGGTATTCTTTACCGGGTTGATTTACGGATGAGGGTTTAAAATCGTCTGTTCCCTGAGATTGCGTCTGTGCAGCACATGGCGCTCCGGCCATCATTACTGCCATTGATAAAATTAAAATGGGATGTTTCATCATCTTGTTGTTTTTAGTTAACAATGGGTATTCTAACAATTTTTTTATTCAAATGGGAAATAGTCAAGTGCGACCTGGGATAGTTGATGTTTTACAATTAGCAATAATAAAAGTATAAAGTACTTTTAAGTAAAGGTAAATGAAACTTAAATAAATCACAACTATTTGGGGGGATCAAATCATGATCGTCAGATTGTTGAATTGCTTCTGTATTCCCTGGCAATGTGAATGTTCCGATGATTTAGGATCAGAAAACGAACCGTGCATAATCGACAATGAGACAAGATTCATAGACGTAAAAACAGGTAATCGGTAATCAGAAATCGGTAATGAAATAACAAGCTCCGTTAGGAGCGAAATCCTGGTAGAAAGACATATCTCCAGTATCCAAAGCCCCAGAGCGGGCGATATAATCTTCGATATTAAACAATTTTATATCCTATTTGGTTAATATACAAACCTTAAACGGATCAAAAATGAAAAAACTATTCATCCCCACGTTGCTTTTTCTCTTCACACTGAATGGCATTGCACAAAACGAAAATGATTGTGCACGATGCAAGCAGGAGGCAAATAACAAAAAAATGGTAATGGAATTCTATCAGCAATTATTTGGAGATAAAGACGCAGAAGCCATTTTAAAGTACCTTAAGGAAGATTACATTCAACACAATCCCATACTTCCCGACGGTCGGGATACGTTATACAAATCGGTGAAGGTATGGTTTAAAAATGCCCCAAAAGACAAAGTTGATTTTCAGCGTGTAATAGCCGATGGCGATTTGGTTGTGCTTCACATACGCAGTAAAATGGGAGATAAAGCCAGAGCGGTGGTGGATATATTCCGGATTGAAGACGGTAAAATTGCAGAGCATTGGGATGTAATTCAGGAAGTTCCCGAAAAATCAGCCAATAATCATCCTATGTTTTAGCTTGATACCATTGATGTATAAATTAATATATTTTAAGGCATTAAGAATAAAAAGTAGGATTATTTGGTTCTACAATTTATTTGAAACATACAGGAAATTTGAATTGCTTTCTTGCCCTGAAAGGGCCTGTGCACTAGGATAGGGCATCGCCCTATTGGTGTTATGCAAATTCTCAACCGCCCTGTAAGGGCATCAGCACAATTACTCTGATTTATTAGATATTCTAGATTAATTGGATAGTGTATTTATCGTAAATCTTGAACATTCATTATTGAATCCAATCAATTTAGCTATTTTCCACCCTTACATGGCTGTTTAGGCACTTACACCCAGTAAAATAGGGCGATTGCCCTATCCTTTTGCTTGAAGCCCCTTCAGGGCAAGATATTAGAAGATTATCAATTGAAACTCATAATACATTATACCTGAAAATGCTATGGCATATTGTCTTAGCTTGGCGGATATGGGCCGTGAAATTATTGCAGTTGAAAAATCAACGGCATTACCATCATAACATTTACAGGTTTTCCCTTATCATAGCCCGGAGTCCAAAGAGGCTTTGTGGCTTTTATAGCTCTGATACATTCATCATCAAGTGATTTATCCACACCACGCAAAATAAGAATCTCTCCCAATGAGCCATCACTATTCACAATAAATTGAATTGTAACCCGGCCAAAAATTCCATTTTCCACTGCAACAGGAGGATACACTATTTCCCGTTGAACGACTTCCCGAAAATAATCCAGGTTTTTACCATCATAAGATGGGCGCTTTTCACAGTATAATTTCACATCCCGTCCAATTATTTTGCCGCTTCTATCGAATAGTGTATAGGATTCACATATATTATCTTTGAAATAGCCTTCCATGTGTTTTTTATGAACATCTGAAAAATATCTGGTTTGAATTGAATCTTGAGTGATCGGAATGGGAAATTTCGAATAATATTCTGATGAATTATCCTCAAAATGATACAATGAGCCCTTGGTTTTATTCCATTTTATTTCAGTAGTATAGGACAATTTTTTCTTGTAGTAGAATTCTTCCTTAAGGATACCGGGTTCGATTATGGTAATAACCGTAGATTGAGCTTCCGGTTTCCATTCATTTTTATTGTTTTTCTCAAATTTTTGCACCCGATAAGTGCCATCAGAATTTTTATGAACTTCAATATAATAATCTGCGCTGTCTTCATAGGATAATGCTCCGTTTGATTTAAACCAGAAAATGGTATCATGGAGTGATTGGGCATTCGCAGATGCAATGATTAGTAACAGCGTGAACGACAGGAATAAATGCTTCATGGGATCATTTTTAGATAGTTGTAAATTACGTATATCATAATTAAAGCATTAAAATATCAATTATTATTCAATCCACCCTATTTGAGTTTTTCTTTGTTATTCAAAAAATTTCAAATGATGCGTTTTCGCAATTTGAATTATCTTTGAAAAGTAGATCTTAATAATCTAAACAACAAATAAATACCAATATATTCATAGTCCTCACCGTTTTTATCAAACACAAAAAATGATCGAAAAGAACAAAGAATTGACATCAAAAATTCAATTGATGAATGACAAATTACACTTTAACGGATTTGTCGATAATAATGAATCGGTTTCTATAGATTATATACCCCCTTTTGGTGATAATCTGGGATATACTTCCCTTGAATTGCTTCTTTTGAGTGTGTCATCATGCGTGGGAAGTGCTGTATTAATCTTTCTCAGAAAAATGCAGAAACAGATTGAACAGTTTGAAATCCAGGCGAACGGACAAAGAAATCAGGAGCATCCAACCGGTTTCAAAAATATTTGTTTGAGCATTGACATGGCATCTCCAAATGTAACCGACGAGGATATGAAAAAAGTAATCGCCCTGGCTGAAGATAAATACTGTCCTGTGTGGTCAATGATTAAAGGGAATGTAATACTTGATATAAAATATACGATACGGAATCCCCAACTTTCCTAATTCAAACGATCTATGAAAAAGGTATTACTCTTATTAGCAGATGGTTTTGAGATATACGAAGCCAGTGTCTTTATTGATGTTATCGGCTGGAATCTTGTTGAAGGTGACCATTCTACGGAATTATTTACCTGTGGACTAAGAAAAGAAATTGAAAGTTCCTTTCATCAAAAATTTATCGTTGATTATTTAATTGATGATATTGACATTGGTTCGTTTGATGCACTGGCTGTTCCAGGCGGATTTGAGGTTTATGGTTTTTATAATGATGCCTACAGTGATCCATTTCTCGGGTTGATTCGTGGTTTTAAGGCAGGAAATAAAACCATAGCATCTATATGCGTGGGCGCCTTACCCTTGGGAAAAAGTGGTATTTTAAAGGGCAAGAAAGGAACCACATATAATAAAGTCGTTCGCCGGGAGGCTTTACAGGAATTTGGGGTTCAGGTAATCCACCAGCCTATTGTCATTGATGATCAGATTATTACTTCATGGAATCCTTCTACTGCAATTGATGTTGCTTTACTGTTACTGGAGCATTTGACATCGAAGGAGAATGCAGATCATGTCCGCCATTTGATGGGATTTTAACACAAAAATTGAAGAATGATGAATGCTGAGCAAATTTTAAAGCACGAAATAGAAAGTGGAAAATCCCCTTCAGTTCAGTATTTCCTTTTTGATTCTGGCCAAATTTTATATTCGTTTCAACAAGGGTTTGCAGATGTCGCCAGAAAGAAACCGGTTGACAATAACACAACCTATCATGCTTTTTCCGTTACGAAAACCTTTACGGCAATTGCAGTACTTCAATTGGTCGAAAGCGGTAAGATACATATTAATAACCCGGTGATTCAGTACCTGCCTGATTTTCCCTATGGAACTGAAATTACAATTCAACATTTATTGAATCATACAGCAGGTATCCCCAACCCGATTCCGGTAGGTTGGATACATTTAGATACGGAACATCAGGGATTTGACAGAAATGCTTTTATTCAATCTATTTATATTAAGCATAAAAAGGTCCAATCAAAACCTAACGAAAAATTTAGGTATTCCAATTTAGGATATTTAATATTGGGACTTATCATTGAAAAAATTTCGGGCGACACTTTCGAAAACTATATTGCGAAAAATATCCTGCAAAAACTCGCCTTCTCGCCCGACGACCTAGGCTTTACTATTTATGACAAAGAACGCCATGCCAAAGGCTATCTGAAAAAGATCTCAATGCTTAATCTCCTTTTTGGGTTGTTTGTTAAAAAATCAAAGTTCATGGGTGCATCTGAAGAAGGATGGCTACCGTTTAAAACTTTTTATGTGAATGGCGCTCCTTATGGCGGATTAATCGGGAATCCGTCAGCCTTTGTGACATATATCCAGGAATTGCTAAAAGAGAACAACACGCTGCTTTCCAATGAATATATGCAATTGCTTTTTGAAGAAAATAAAACCAATAATGGAAAAGCGACAGGTATGTGTATGTCCTGGTTTACGGGTAAATTAAATGGGGTTTCTTATTTTGCTCATGCCGGTGGTGGTGGTGGTTACTATTGTGAGCTCAGGATATATCCGGAAAAACATTTAGGTAGTGTGCTATTTTTTAACCGTACAGGAATTTCTGATGAGCGATATCTGGATCAGTTGGATGCTTTCTTTGTCCATGAAGGTAAAATGTAAATGCCATGAAGAACCAGAAGATTATTGCAACATCTTTTGCCAAAGTGTATCCGTTATACGTTCAAAAGGCTGAGAAAAAAATGCAAAATACCTGTGAAGCGTTGGATATTAGAAATGAATTGAATAAGGTAATAATGAACAACGTTCTTTTTCTTCTCTCTTCATAACACTTCATCCTTGAAATTCATCAGTCCGTCGTATTTATTTATGATTCTTTATTGATTATAAGAATTTTTGCTGGACAATTCTATTAATCAATAAAAAATATGATGAAAACAACCGTCTTTATTTTAATGATTACCATCTTGTCCATGGCAAATGGTAAATCGCAACAGGCTTTTAATTTTACAGATGATCATTCTGTTTTGGACTTTTATAAACAGTGCAGTCCATATACCGATCCTGGTGAATATGCATACCTGTATAAGAACCTTCCTGATTCGTTGCCGGAGCTTTGCAGATTAGTAAAATCACAAACCATTCATCCTTTTGCTGAATTGCCAGGATACAAAGACCTTATTCCCAAAGAGCGATCGAATGAATACAATAAGTATCCCACAGTTAAATCTATTTTGGAAGGCCTTTTATCATATGATTCATCTGGCCTGGTAAGTGATCGAAAGCCTGAAGACCGATTGGTTCTGATTTGTCAACAAAATGCCATTTTACTGGCATCCGTACTTAAATATCGTGGCATTCCGGCCAGGGTTCGTTATGGATTTGCGACCTATTTAATCCCGGGTTTTCATACGAGCCACGTCATTTGTGAAGTATGGAATGAAATTGAAAACCGTTGGATGTTGGTGGATCCCAGTACGAATATGATTGATTTCAATAGGGAAGAATTTGACTTCAGTAATGATGTCTGGTTAAAAATGCAAAAAAAAGAAATCGATCCAAAAATTTATGGGATGCCTGGCCTCAATGAATTTAACGGATCGCCTTTCATGACAACAGTTATTTGTTTTGATCTGGCATCGGTATTGGGAAATGAATACCCTGTTGGCCAACATTCTCCGTTATTGGATCATGTTTTTAAGAACAATCAATTTACCACCGAACAAATTGAAATTCTTAATAAAATCAGCGAAGTAATGATGTCATTGGATGCAGATCATATTTCAGAATTACATAAAATCTATTATAACACTTCTGAAATTCAATTCACCGATAAACAGGATTCCGTTATCTTAATTCCTGAAAATGACTAATTTACTGTAATCGCCATAGGTATTCTGGTTATTAAATGGTTTATCGAGGTATAGATTATAAATATCCTTTATCAATATCGATTATTCCAACCAAATCAAAAAGACAAAAATGAAAACATTAATCCTTTTTGTAGAGAAATTCTTATAATCAAAAATAAAAATGAAAACCATAGTTTTGTTTTTTACGATCTGCTTCCTGACGGTAGGAGGCAGTAAATCCCAAGAGGCATATAAATTTTCAGATGATAAATCTATTCTGGAGTTTTATAAGCAGTATAGCTCTTTTACGGATCCAGGGAAATACGAATACCTATATAAAAATCTGCCAGATTCTTTACCAGAACTTTGCAGGTTAATCAAATCCCAATTTATTCATCCCTTTTCAGAATTGCCTCAATATCGCGATCAAATTCCCGAAGAGAGATGGAATGAGTGGCTTACATCGTACCCGACAGTCCAGTCGATTATGAAAGGTCTTCTTACCTACGATTCCAGAGGATTTGTAAATGATCGCAAACCCGAAGATCGTTTGGTGCTGGGTTGCCGGGAATACGCCATTTTACTGGCATCCGTAATGAAATATCGTGGGATTCCTGCCAGGATCCGTGTCGGACATGCCCCATATCTAGAAACAGGATTACATTTGAGCCACGCGATCTGTGAAGTCTGGAATGAAACGGAAAGCCGTTGGATGCTTGTTGACCCGGGTTTAAATATGATCGATTTCAACAGGGATCAATTTGATTTCAGTAACGAAGTATGGTTGAAAATGCAAAAAGGGGATATAAATCCCGACTTTTATATAGCACCTCCCAATATAACCGGATTAGTTTCAATTTTAGGAAAAATTAGCCTCGATTTATCCTCACTATTGGGAGCTGAATTTACAGTTGCTCAATACGCGCCAATGTTGGATTATTGCTTAAAAAACAACAATCATTTAACCACAGGACAAATTGAAATTCTTGACAAAATATGTAAGTTAATGAATACGCTCGACGCGAAAACCCTTTCTGAATTACAGGAAATCTATAATAAAACACCTGAAATTCAGATAACAGAAACGTTTAAAATGGATGCAATAGCATTAGAAAACAACATTGGAAATGCCTCCATAAATAAACCCGATGTTGAATTTGTTGATATACCAGGAGGAACATTTATAATGGGAAGTCCTGCTACTGAGCAGGGAAGACAAAATGATGAGATACAACATAAAGTTACCCTGAACCCTTTTAAAATGAGTAAATATCCTGTGACCTTTGAGCAATACGATTTATTTTGTGAGGCTACAGGAAGAACTAAACCCTGGGGTCGTGAACGCGGAAATCTTCCGGTTTCACAGGTTACCTGGTACGATGCCCAGGCATTTGCCGAGTGGATGGGTTGCAGGCTGCCTACCGAAGCAGAATTTGAATATGCAGCACGTGCAAATACAGTCACTCCCTTTTATACTGGTAACTGCCTTACATCTGATCAGGCAAATTTTAATGGCAACCAACCTTACACGAGCTGTGAACAAAGTGAAAACAGAAAGAAGCTGCTTCCTGTTGGTAGTTTTGCCCCCAATGCCTTTGGATTATACGATATGCATGGTAATATCTGGCAATGGTGCAGTGATTGGTATGGGGAATATAATATTAAAGATACGTTGAATCCAAAAGGCCTTGATACCGGCACTAAAAAAGTTGATCGCGGGGGTGGCTTTTATGATCCTGCATGGAGATGCCGGTCAGCTTATCGTGCAGGAGGGGACCCTCCGGGAAACAGAGGTAATGGTATTAGTTTCAGGATAGTAAAAGATGAATAATTCAACACCACGTGACCTTGGTCAGAAAATCTTAAATCAACAAACATTAAAATTATGAAACGAGCATATTTTAGAAACACAAGTCTTTTTAAAACAACATCCATAATTCTTCTTATTTCAATTCTGACTAATACCATATGTAATTCTCAGCAAATCGTTAAACCAACTAAAAATATACAATTCGATGATTCTGTTTTGGATTTCTACAAACTGTATAGTTCATTTACCGATCCAGGAGAATATGCATATTTGTATAATAATCTCCCCGATTCGTTACCTGAACTTTGCCGTCTCATCAGATCACAATACATAAACTATGGTTGGGAACTGGATGATTATCGTGAACTGATTCCTGAAGGAAGATGGAATGAATCAGTGAAGTATATGACAGTAAGATCTGCGTTGAAGGGACTTTTATCCTATGACTCTTCGGGATTGGTTAAGAATCGGAAACCTGAAAATCGATTGATTCTGACTTGTAGGGATAATGCAATCTTGTTGGCATCAATACTTAAATATCGTGGTATTCCGACAAGGGTTCGTTATGGATTTGCTACCTATTTAATACCTGGTTTTCATCCGTACCATGTAATCTGTGAAGTATGGAATAAAAATGATAACCGGTGGATGCTTATTGATCCAAGCGCTGATAAGATTGATTTCAGCAGAGAAGAATTTGAATTTAGTAATGATGTCTGGTTAAAAATGCATAATAATAAAATTGATCCTGAATTATATGGGATACCGGGTGAATTTACAGGACTAATGCCGATAATATTGGTTTTGTGCAGTGATCAAGCATCAATATTAGGAAACGAATATACAATAGGTCAATATCCACCAATACTCGACTATGCCATTGAGAACAAGCAGATACCTTCAAAACACATTGAAACACTCAGTAAAATTGGTGAATTAATGAAGGCTATTGATGCTGAAAGTATTTCGGAATTAAAGGAAATCTTCGATACTAATCCTCAAATTCAATTTACAAAGTCGTTTGAGCCTGAGGCAAAAATTATTGAAAATAACACGCTTACTAATAATTCATCAACTAATAAACCCCATATTGAATTCGTAGAACCGATTCTCATTCACTATAACTAAAAGATACTAAATGATTGATGTTTCAAATCTGAAAAAAACTTTCGATACCGTTGATGCCCTCAAAGGAATCTCGTTTCACATTCCACAAGGCGAATGTTATGGATTGCTGGGGCCCAACGGCGCCGGTAAAACAACTACAATTTCCATCATAAGCTCAATTATTGAACCGGATGATGGAGAAATAACCATTGCCGGTCATGATCTGAAGAAAAATCCATTGGAATGTAAGAAGAACATAGGTGTTGTTACCCAGGAAATAGCGCTTTATAATGAGTTCTCAGCATATGATAACTTGTTATTTTGGGGAGGCGTGTATAAAATTCCCGGAAAAGAATTGAAAGAACGTATCAATGAAACCTTAGACCTGCTTGGATTGACCGACCGGAAGAATGATAAAACGAAAACCTATTCCGGTGGAATGAAACGCAGGATTAATATTGGTACAGCTTTGCTGCACAGGCCTAAAATACTTTTTATGGATGAACCCACTGTAGGAATTGATCCCCAAAGCCGGAACCTGATTTTTGAAGTGGTGGAGAAACTGCATAAAGAGGGTACCACAATCATATATACCACACATTATATGGAAGAGGCCGAACGTTTGTGCGATCGTATCGGAATTATGGATAATGGGGAAATCATTACACAGGGAACGCTGAATGAATTAAAAACTTTAGGATCAATGAAAGAATCTGTTGTGATTTCGTATAAAAATCTTACGGATAAACTTTCCAATACAATAAAAAAAGAATGGAAAGATCTGCAGCGTTTTGAAGATACTATCCACTTTTATTCCATGAATATTCAGGGTGACTTATCCAAGATCATTATCATGTGTAATACTTATGGACTGGATATCAGGCATATTGAACTTCAAAAAATGAACCTTGAAACTATTTTTTTAAGTCTGACCGGTAAAAAACTCAGAGACCAATGATACATCTTGTAAAGAAAGATCTGAAATTGTTCTTCGCTAATAAGCAGGATATGTTGCTGACTTTTGCATTGCCCATCATATTTATTACGCTGTTTGCTTATGTTTTCAGAGAAACGAACAATTCTGAAGAGGGTGATTTAATAAGTCTTGTTCACGCTGTGGCAGGTACCTCCGTATTTATGTTGCTATTTTCAGTTGCAGGAATAGGTGGAAGTCTTTTAGATGAAAAGCAGGAAGGCATATTAAAGAAGTTACTATGTGCACCCATACCTTCTGATCATATCCTCTTTGGAAAATTGGTATTTGCGAATATAATTTCCATTTTTCAGCTGAGCATCATGTTTGTTTACGGCTGGCTGGTTTTTGGTTTAGACATTATGCATCATCTCCCTTCTCTTATATTTATGATTTTTGCAATAGCCTTTGCCTGTTCCGGTTTTGGTGTAGTTCTTGCCTCATTTGCAAAAACCCGACTGCAGATACAGGGATTTTCATCCATAATTGTACTTGTTATGAGTGCTTTGGGAGGTAGTATGATTCCATTAATGTTTATGCCTGAAATCATGCAAAAGATTGCTGTTTTTACGGTCAATTATTGGGGAATACAAGGCATTTATGACATCTTCTGGAAGCTTTTACCTTTAACTGATAGTGCATTCCTGACAAAAGTATTTGTCCTTTTATGCATTGGATTTTTCCTAAATTTTATGGCTCTTCTGATGTTCAGAAGAAATATTTTAAAGATGGTATAAAAGGCACTTGTATTATTTACATGAAATTAGTTAGAGCTTAGCGTTATCCCCCGCTGGCGGGGGCTCAATGTCGTTAAGTTAAGGATTTTATGAATTTATTTGTTATCTTTATGTCATAATAAGAAGAAAGTAATGATTGAAGCCCTTTTCGTGGAAGGGCTTTTAAAAAACACACTTAAAACTATTGATAATGAAGGTTTTATCGATAGAAATAAGATGTCTTCGGAATCTTTTACCCGAAACAGAAAATTAACATTCAAAGATCTACTAGTTGTTTTAATGAGTCTTACACGACCTAGTGTTCAAACAGAACTGGACAGATTCTATAAAGCCATTTCAAAGTCAACTACCTCATTTGAATCTATCTCAAAAAGTGCCTTTACACAATCAAGGAGAAAATTAAAGCCTGAAGCTTTCATCGAGCTTACCAAAACACAATTAACCTATTTTGAGGAAAATGCTCCATTCAAAAAATACTGGAAGGAACATCGGGTTGTCGCAATTGATGGCAGTACCCTGGGTTTGCCAAATGCTGAGGAATTGAAAAAAGAATTTGGTGTTGCAAAAAATCAATTTGATAGTGTAATAACAGCTAAATGTTCCTTTGCTTATGATGTTTGCAATGGATTGATACTAGATGCGATCGTGGCCCCATATAGCAGTTGTGAAAAAGAATTAGCTGTCAATCATTTATCACAATTGGATCCTGCAAAAGATATTCTGGTCTTTGATCGAGGATATCCAAGCCATTGGTTAATAGGCTTGTTAATGCAAAAAAAATTTCGTTTTTGTTTTCGATTGAGCTCATCATGGAAAGACGGACTAGATCTTATAACAGAAGGTAAAAGTGATATAGATTGGATTTTAAAAAGGCGTTCCAAAAAAGAACTCGGAAAAATAAAGAAATATAGCATTCCAAATAAATTGGAAGGATTACGATTGGCATCAATACAACTACCATCAGGTGAAAAGGAAATATTGGCTACTAACCTAATCGACAGAGAAACCTTTAGTTTAGATGATTTAAGTGCTTTATATAATATGAGATGGGGAGTAGAAGAAAGCTATAAACTGTTTAAAAATGTATTGCATATAGAACACTTTACAGGCAAGACTGTCCAAGCCATTCAACAAGACTTTTATGCTAAGGTATTTATGTTAAATATGGCCTCTATGATAGGCTCACAGGGAATAAATCAAACAAGAAAAAATAAGAAATCAAAACATAAACTTCAAATTAATAAAACTCAGTTATTGGCTAAAACCAAAGATTTTTTATTAGACATTTTTTATTCTAATAAACTTGTAAAAACTATTACACAACTACTTCATTTGATTAATCAAAGATTAGAAGTAGTAAGGCTAAACAGATCCTTTCCAAGAACTGATCTTTCAAAAAGAAGAAGACGACGAACAATAAACTCTAAGGGTATATAGGCTTAACTTAACGACATTGGACCCCCGCCAGCGGGGGATATTGCCCTTATCAGCGTTTTATAGTTAATCCACAAGCTGGTCTTTCAAAACTGAATTATGTACATTGCATTTGATAACAAATCGTAACTTCTTTGTGGTTAGTAAATTTTAGGTTAATTTGTACATTATGAGCAAAAGCAAAAAGTGGACTCTTTTCTGGATTTTAAGTTTTCTTATAACCCCGCCTATAGTAGGATATTTATGGAAGGGTCCTGAAATATTTTCCTCAGTTTCTTATTATTTCACACAAACCTCAATCGGTTATGCATACGGAATTATATTTCCAATAGGTAATTCCTTGATTGGGAAATATTTCGAAAAACTTGACTGGACAAAAAATCCCAAAAGGACAAATCTGATCACCTTTGCAATATTTATGGGTTATGCGATTATATTTGGCATTACCATCCCTTACATAGTCGACCGTTTTTTGTGGGGAATGTCAGGCATTAGTATTGTTTATGATGTATCAGCAAAGGCTTTTATGACTACTGTTATAAGTCTGGTTATATTTTATTTTTATAACACTAACCTCATTTCAAATCATTGGATCAAGTCTATTGAAAAAAATGAAGAATTAAAAAGGGAAAACCTGCAGGCAAAATATGAAGCCTTGAAGAACCAGGTAAATCCGCATTTTCTTTTTAACAGTCTGAATACCCTTAGTGGACTGGTAGAACAAAAACCGGAATTGGCCACTGATTTTATCAAGAAACTATCAGATATTTACCGATATGTGCTGCAGCAAAACGATAAAGAACTGGTTTCGTTAAAAGAGGAAATGAAGTTTGTTGAAGATTATATCTTCCTTTCACAAATGCGGTTTGGAAAAGGGCTTATTTGGCACTCGCACCTGACTAAAAACCAGAACTTTCAGGTAGCGCCTTTGGGCATACAAATGATGGTTGAAAATGCCATCAAACACAATATAATTACAGACGATATGCCATTGAAAATTGCATTGGAACTTGAAGATGGTTTTGTGATTGTGAAAAACAACCTACAAAAGAAAAAATCAATACAATCGGGTAAAGAACCCTTGGGACTGGCGAATCTTAAAAACAGATATACCTATCTTTCCGATTTGGCCGTAGAAGTGATTGAATCGGATGGTGATTTTATTGTAAAGTTGCCCCTAATTGAAGTTTAAGATATGAACTGCCTTATTGTAGAAGATGAGAAAGTAGCTGCTATAAGACTATCCGGTTTAATTAAAAAATGTGACCCATCCATTGAAATTACAGGAAGCGTTCAATCGGTAAAGAACGCTGTTCAATGGATTAATACCCATCAGTCGCCAGATTTAATTTTCATGGATATTCAACTGGCCGATGGTTTGAGCTTTGAAATATTTGAACAAACCCTTGTTAAAGCACCCGTTATTTTTACTACCGCTTATGATGAATATGCCCTTAAAGCATTCAAAGTAAACAGTATTGATTATTTATTGAAGCCAGTTGATTTGAATGAACTAAAAAATGCTATTGATAAATTTAAACAGAATACTTTGTTTAAAGAAATCCCGACACAGGTATTTGATAATATAATGTTTTCATTAACAAAGAAATATAAAAACAAATTTGTAATAAAGGCAGGTGAACATGTTAAGGTTTTTACTACCGAAGAAATCCAGTGCTTTTATAGCATGGAAAAAAGTACATTCCTTCAAAACAATGCAGGGCGAGATTATGCCGTCAGCTATTCACTTGATCAACTGGAAGAATTATTAGATCCTTCAAAATTTTTTAGGATCAATCGTAAGTTCATCGTATCATCATTGTCTATTGCTGATATTATCAGTTATTCCAATAGTCGATTGCTGGTAAGACTACACACCAACAAATCCGATGATTTAATTGTAAGCCGCGAAAAAGTGCAGGACTTTACGAAATGGTTGGAAGGTTGATTTGCCGCAATAAAAAAAGGTATTTTTCAAACCAATATCCGGGATGAAAAATACCTTTTTGCTCATATGGATATTACTGGAGTCCTCTTCTCTTTAGCAATGGAGCTTTGGAAGGTTCTTTTCCTCTGAATTTAAGATACTGCATCATACCTTCATCATCTCCTGATTCTGCCAGACAGTATTTTCTGAATTTTGCAGCCAGATCCTTGTTATATACATCTCCTGATTCCTTAAATGCACTGAAAGCATCGGCATCAAGCACTGCAGCCCAGATATAAACATAATATCCGGCAGCATACCCTCCATCGAAAATATGAGCGAAGTAAGTACTTCTATAGCGCGGAACAATTTCCTGAATCAGGCCGATCTTACCCATCGACTGTTTTTCAAAAGCGCCTGTTTCCATAGCTAGAGAATCGGTAATGGTATGGAAATCCATATCGAGCAATGAAGCAGCCAGATATTCAACGGTCTCAAATCCCTGATTGAACAATCCGCTCTTCTGAATTTTCTGAATCAATTCGTCTGGTATCGTTTCAGACGTTTTATAATGCTTTGCATAAGCTTTGAGAACTTCCGGATCACCCGCCCAATTTTCCATAATCTGCGAGGGAAGTTCCACATAATCCTGGGGTACATCACCGGCGGTACGATAATATTTGCCCAGTGTAAACAAACCATGTAAACCATGTCCGAATTCATGAAATAGCGTGGTTACTTCATCCCAGTTCAACAATGCAGGTGAATCACCAGTGGGCTTAGTAAAGTTGCATACAATGGAAATGATTGGATCGATCCGTTTGCCATCCTCCCATACTGTAGGACGGAAATCGGTACACCATGCACCCGCTCCTTTGCCATCGCGCGGATAATAATCGAGATACAGGATTCCAACCGGACTGCCATCGGCCTCCTTCACTTCAAATGTTTCCACATCTTTTTCATAAACTGGGAGATCGGTACGCTGTGTGAAACTCACTCCATACAATTTATGAGCTACCATAAACATACCATCTCTTACATTTGAGAGACTAAAAAAAGGACGCAACTGATTGTCATCCAGCGCATACTTTTCTAACCTTACTTTTTCGGCGTAATACCACCAATCCCAAGGCTGGAGCTTAAAATTTCCATGCTCCCGGTTAATGATCTTTTGCATTTCGGCAACTTCTTTTTTGGAAATAGGCAGAGCAGGCTTCCATAAATCCATTAAAAAGCCATATACATTACCAGGAGTCTTTGCCATATTGTCATCGATAATATAATCGGCATAAGTGGGGAATCCCAGTAGCCGGGCTTTCTTAACCCGAAGGTTTACCATGTCAGAAACGATCTTATTATTATCATTTGCATTGCCATTGTTTCCACGCATGCAATAAGCGGTATAGATTTTCTCACGAAGCTCGCGTTTTTTTGAATATTGCAGGAACGGTATCATGCTCGGCTTGGATAAGGTAAATATCCAACCAGTCACGCCGGCGTTTTTTGCTGCATCAGATGCCCCATCGATGACACTTTGGGGTAGCCCTTCGAGATCGGCAGAATCCGCAATAATTAATTTGAAATTTTTGTTGGTTTCGGCAAGCTGATTTTCTCCAAACTGAAGCGACAACATAGACAAGGAGGCATTAATCTCTCTTAATTGTTCTTTCTGTTCGGGATTGAGGTTTGCACCTCTGCGAACAAAATCCTTGAAATATTTTTCGGTAACACGTATTTGCTGGGAATCCAGTTTCAATTCGTTTCGTTGATCATACACAGCTTTAATACGTAAGAATAATTGGTCATTCAAATAAATATCATCCCGGTGTTTGGATAGGATGGGATTAATATTACGGGCAATTGCCTGCATTTGATCGTTTGTATTTGCCTCAAGCAGGTTGTCAAAAACCCTGCTTACATTTCGCAGCAATTTGCCCTTGCGGTCGAATGCATAAATAGTATTTTCAAATGTAGGTGGTTCTGTATTTTTAACAATCCGGTCGATTTCTTCTTTTTCCCTTTTCATACCCTCTATAAATGCCGGCATATAATGGGTAGTGTCTATCCGGTCGAAGGCAGGCACTCCAAAAGGAGTATTGTAATCAGATAAAAAAGGATTGTCAATCATTGTCTTCTTTTTACAGCCGGCACAAAAAGCCATGCAAGCAATAACAAAGATAAGTGTAATGTTTTTCATATGAATTGATGTATGGTTTATGAAATATAGATTAAGAAAAGTATCAGGGTATTAAAATAAACGATTCATAGATGCAAAAGTATGACGAATTGCAGCCCGGTGAAATTATTCCTTTATTTTTTAAGGATGGTAGATTTAGCACCCGAAAATATGGCTTTGGCACAGTAATTAAAAAGAAACCTTTCCGGATCGCGCTTGTACCGGATGATGCCTTTTCTGGCAAGTTCTTCTTTCTGAGGGTTCGAATCTATAATCATTTTATTGAGAAGCCAGGTTTGCAGCTTGGTTTTAAAACCGGGATCCTTTTTATTGGACGGATCCAGTAATGCAAGGTTGAGATCATCATATATCATCATCATATCGCCTGCTGCCAAATGCTGATTGGCGAAAAAACTGAATTCGATTTTTCTCAGCTTACCTGATCTTACTGTTACAAAAGCGGATTCCTCAAGCATAGGATTAAATGCAGAAATATCCATTTCCTGAATCGATCCTTTTAACTGAAATGTTCCCAGGCGATCGAAATGCTTCGCAATAAGTTCAACTGAAACCTGGCTTTTGCCCATCAATACAGCACGTCCTTTAAGGTTGAAAATACCTGAATTAAGCGAATCGTTGGTAATATTAGCCAGTTTGAATTCAGCCTCCTCAAAGGTGATTTTACCAGCTTTGCTTGCGTCCGGATTGTGTTCCAGATAGATAATATGGCTATTTGAAACGACTATGCTATCAATATGCAGTTTTCCCGGATAGCGGTACATCATTTCCGTAAATAATGGCTTTGGTTCATGTTTGAAAGGTTTGCGCTTGTCCCTGAAAACTTCCAGCCAAGCGTTACCAATTTCAATTCTTCCACAGAAAAAACTTTTATCGCTGATGAATTGAATAAGTGAAAATTGGTCCGCTGTAATTTGTTTTACATCGATATCAAACCGATCGCTTTGCCAGGGGGTTCTTGCAGCAAACTCATATTGCCCAAAAGCTGGTTTTAAACGAATTCTGCCAATAAATAATGTCTTTTTGTAAGTACTATACTGTATGGTATCCACTTTTACCAAATAGTTGCTATCGGCCGTTTGAACCGAAATATTTCCAAATGATAGTTGAAATTTATGAAATTGATTCATTTGGAGAGAATCGTCTTTCGCCCAAATCAAATCATCCAAACGAATATAACCTGATTGGCCAGAAACATGACCCACATCCGGGATATCAGAAAGCCCCAGTTCTGAAATTTTGCAAATAAAACGGTCAATGCGCAAGGGAATAGGAATTATCAGGGGCTCTGACTTTTTACCGGAATCAGCAAGCGACGCTGAAATTTGAAGTCCATTTAATGCAACAGTGCCTATATGATATTCTTTCGAAAATAAAGCTTTAAAAAGTCGTATGTTTCGAACCTGCAGTGTGTCAATCCGCATCTGTAAATGAGTACTATCCCTGGAAGTAATAGCTATCTGTGTGAAATCAAAACTTTTTTGCAGCAGATGAAAACTCAGATTTCCCAGTTCAACATGATAATCTGGATCCAGCCTGTTTAACCGTGTTTCCAACCTGTCTTTTAAAACAGGTTGTGCAATCCATACTGTTATGTATAAGATCAGGAGAACAAATGCTGCAGCAATGGCAGCTAACATAAAAAACTTTCTCCAATTCATAGGGAACAGGGAATCAGGCTGTATCGAAAGAAACAACCTTTCTTGCTTAAAGTTCCCGGCTCATAAAAATCAAATGGAATCCAATGCTTCGGTTAAATCGCGTTTGATATCCTCCACATTTTCGAGTCCCACCGAAAACCGAAGTGAACCCGGTACGACACCCGAACTTCTTTGTTCTGCTTCTGACAATTGTTCGTGTGTTGTAGATGCAGGATGAATAATTAATGATTTTGCATCACCCACATTGGCAAGGTGACTGATCAGCCGTACACGGTTAACAAGTTCATCAGCTGCCGGCTTACCTCCTTTCAGGGTAAAAGCCATTACTCCGCCAAAGCCATGATTGAGATATTTTTTTGCCAGGGCATGATATGGATTTGTAGGTAAACCTGGATAATCTACGTGCGCTATTTTAGGATGCCGGATAAGCCATTGTGCTAGTTCCAATGCATTCTCAATGTGCCTTTGAACCCGGAGAGACAATGTTTCAAGACCTTGCAGAAGCATAAACGAGTTAAAGGGACTAATGGTGGAGCCGTAATCGCGCAGACCTTCTACCCTGGCCTTCATAATGAAGGCAATATTGCCGGAAGGAGAATCAGTGCCAAATTCATTCCAGAATTTAAGTCCGTGGTAACCTTCAGAAGGTTCCGTGAACATTGGGAATTTACCATTGGCCCAATTGAATTTACCGGAATCGATGATTATACCGCCCATGCTGGTTCCATGTCCTCCAATCCATTTGGTTGCAGATTCCACAACAATGCTCGCACCCCATTCAATAGGACGACAGAGATACCCCCCAGCACCAAATGTATTGTCCACCACAAGGGGTATCTGATGTTTAGCGGCGATTTCAGCCAGTGCTTTGAAATCGGGAATATTGAACCGGGGATTTCCGATTGTTTCCACATATATAGCACGGGTACGGCTATCTATTTGCTTTTCATAATCGGCAGGGTTATCTCCTTCCACAAATTTTACATTAAAACCAAGTCGCTTAAATTGCACTTTGAATTGATTGTATGTACCTCCATATAAATAGGTGGTGGATACGATATTGTCACCGGCCTGCAGGATATTGGTAAGTGCAATAAACTGTGCGGCATGACCTGATGCAGTGGCTAACGCTGCAATTCCACCTTCCAGAGCAGCCATTCTTTTTTCGAACACATCGGTGGTAGGATTCATCAGGCGGGTATAAATATTTCCCGATTCCTTGAGTGCGAATAACCGTGCCGCATGTTCAGAATTATCAAAAACATAGGCTGTAGTCTGATAAATCGGTACAGCTCTGGAATGTGTTACCGGATCCACGTCCTGTCCGGCATGGATCTGCAGGGTGTCAAAATGTAAGTTGTTCATGTGGGAGATTAATTTTCCTCTAAAAATGAGAAATGAGACAATTTTTTAATAAAGCCATCCAGGTATGTTTTTGAAATGGGAACGGTAACCTGTATCGGTGATTCAAATCCGATTATGAGACCTTCCTTTTCTTTTCTCAATACCTTCACATTATCAATATTAACCATGAAGGACCTGTGAGAACGAACCAACCCACTGCCGGATAATCCTTCTTCAAGTCTTTTCAAAGTATTTCGAATCATATATTTGGCCGGCTTGTGATTATCTATATAATGAATGATAATATAATTATCTGCTGCTTCAATATAGAGAAGATCTTCTTTTTTAATCGAGAATTTCAGAACCCCCTTTTCATCGCGAAATGGAATCATGGTTAAGGAGGACTGCCTGACTTCCAGGGAGTCATTCAAGATATTTCCCGGTATGCTTTCGATTTTTTCCAGCGTTTGGTATTTGTCCTTAAAAGAAAGGTAAAGCCATGATATAAAATAGGGCAGTAAAATAATATAGGCCGTAGTTCTGATACTGTTTTTCAGCGTATACAGGAAATCCTTGCTCACATGAAGGAAAAACCATTGAATAAGGGTATACACAAGGGCCATAACCAGTATCTCTCCAACAATCCATAGTGCATAGGTACCATACCGAATGGCTTGCTTGCGGGTAAATAAAAACATCAGTAACCTGCTGATGACGATTACCAGCATGCCAATAAGAATCACAATGCTGGAATAGAAAAACAACTGAATTTCACTAACATTCAGCCATTTGTCAACGCCAAACGGAGCATAAATATTTATAAATATCAATGCAAACGCAGCCGTAAACAATATAAAGTTTACAATGTTTCTTCTGTTTGTAAGGTAGTCAGGAATTTTCTTTTCCCAGATCAACATGATCGTTCTTTTACTGGTTTAAATGTAGAAATTATTTAGGAGGGGTAAAAATCATTTCCCCTAAAATAAAAAATTTCACCCCTATTAGCCATTTTTCACCCCGGTTCTGCCTTGTTTATCCCAATGGGTGTGTTGCGATACCAAAATTCCAAAAAAGAGATGGCTGTGATGTTACTTTATAAAAAATACGAGAGATGGTAAGTTATATCCAAGAATACCAGACGCTGAAAAATAAGTTCAATCTGGATCATGATGAGATTATCCTGGACGAAACTTTAATCACCATCAGGAATTTTACTTTTGAAACCAATGCTGCCATTCCCGCCACCGGAACTGAATCGGAGGATAATTTTATAGCCGAGAATAACCGTTTTCGGTATCCGGTTATTACACCGGTGAAACATTCAAAGGATGTGATCATCCTACTTCATGGATTAAATGAGCGAACCTGGCATAAACATTTGACAGGGGCCCGTTTTCTGGCAGAAAAATCGGGCAGGCCGGTATTGCTATTTCCGCTATCTTTCCATATTAACCGGGGCTTACCCGAGTGGATTGATCCGCGAAAAATGGCTGGCGCATTGGAAGAGCGTAAAAAGAAATATCCGGGAATTCGTGAAGCATCGGTTGTAAACCTGGCATTAAGTGAAAGACTCACAGAATGTCCGGAGCGTTTTTTTCATTCGGGGCTGCAAAGCGCCATGGATTTAATCAAACTTATGAATGAAATCCGGGCGGGTGAGCATCCGCTGTTCGAAAAAGGAACCCGGATCAGCATTTTTGCCTATTCTATAAGCTGTATGATGTTACAATCGCTCATTATTTCCAATCCGGGTAATGTTCTAAAAGACACAAAAATTGTCTTGTTTGCAGGGGGATCTGTTTTCAGTCAGGTTCAGGGTATATCCCGGTTCATCATGGACAGTGTTGCTTTTGAAACTATTAAAAAATACTATACCCAAATTGTAATAAGGAAAAACTCATTTCTAAATAATTTACAGCCCGGAATCATAGAACAAAGTTATGGAAATGCCTTCCGGGCTATAGTGCTTCCTGATTTCCTGCGCAGGATCAGAATGAAGGCATTTAAGGAATTTTCAGATCGTATTTTGATTCTGGCTCTACGGGAGGATAAAATTATGCCCATAAATGGGATCCGGGAAGCCTTTGGTCCACGCTTTCTGAAATCACGTAATTCAAAAATAATTCATTTCCCCTATGCTTACTCCCATGAAAACCCTTTTCCGGTGCTGTATGAGCAATTGGATAAATTAGTGGGCGAAGGATTCAGGTCAGTATATGAACCTGCACTTCAATTTTTATCAGATTAGGATGCACTCATGGGTTCTTTTCCGGGCAGACTGATGAAAAAAGTACTGCCTATTTCGGGAGTGCTTTCAATTCTAATATTTCCATTGTTTAAGGCTACAAATTCTTTACAAAGCTGAAATCCTAAACCTGATCCTTTTTCATTATCCGTACCGTATGTGGTATAATGGATGTTTTTATTCATCAGATTATCGATGATTTCATTGGAAATTCCCTTTCCAGAATCGGCTACTTCAATAATTAGTCTGGAGTCATAATCACTGTGAATACCATAGGCCCGGATCCTCACATTTCCATTGTGGGGTGTAAATTTTAAAGCGTTGGAAACCAGATTCCGGATAACCACTGAAATCAACTCACCGTCGAAGTAACCTTCCACAGAATCTTCCCCTTCATAAGTCAGGACAATTTTTTTACTTTCTGCCTGCAATGCAAACAAATTTAGAACATTGCGAATCAGATAGGTGGCATTTTCAGTTTGTGGGCGGCAGGTGATTCCTCCCGATTGGCTTTTCGCCCAATTCAGAAGGTTTTCCAAAAGATTAAAAGCATTGTCTGATAATAAATACAAATCTTTAAGCAAACTCTTGACATTCTCATCCAATTCGGGATGGATCATAAGGAATGCATCAATATAAGTGCGTATATTTCCCATTGGACTGCGCAGGTCATGCCCAATGATAGAAAAAATCTTCTTTTCAAACGCAGTGGTCAATTCAAGCTGTCTGCGCTGCAACTGCATGGTTAAATGGGTTTTCACCCGGACAAGCAATTCTTTACGATTGTAAGGTTTGGTGATATAGTCAACCGCACC
Source organism: uncultured Bacteroidota bacterium (assembly GCA_963733535.1). Taxonomy (GTDB): domain Bacteria; phylum Bacteroidota; class Bacteroidia; order Bacteroidales; family UBA10428; genus UBA5072. Next base: position 355,691 of record CAVTDR010000007.1, on the reverse strand, counting down.
TGTTTCAAATCCCTGAATAATACTTTGAAAATCTGCTTTTGCAGTAAGAAAGATAACAGATACTTCGCGTGTTGCCGGATTTTCTTTGATCCGACGGCATACTTCAAAACCGTCCATTTCCGGCATCATTATATCAAGCAATACCAGATCGAAAGGTTTGGAATCAAGCCATTCGAGGGCTTCCTTACCGCTGGTTGCAAACTCCAGATCGTATTCTTCTTCTTTGAGTATACTTCCCAATAACTGAATGTTTTTGGGAACATCATCCACGATGAGTATACTTTGTTCATTTATTTTCATGTACAATCTTTTTCAATTGTTTTAACAAATCAGGAAAATAATCAAGCTTCAACCGCATTTCCTCCACATCAAAATTTTCAATGGTAGATAGCAGTTGTTCGCCATATTGTATGATAAAGCTAAGTTTAAAACTGCGTCCAAGCGTAATAATTTCCTGGGCAAATGATTGAATTTCGCGTAAAGGTTGCTTTTTTTCGAATAGTTTCCACCGTTCAGATAGTTCATGTTCAAAACGGCGGATCAGTATCTTATGATCGTTATCATGAATGGAATGTAAATCCACTGCTCCATCAAGAATATGCAGGGCAGATTGTTGGTTTATATTTTTATTTCTTTCTGTTTCAGAGGGATTTCTGATATCATTATAAATTGGAGTTTTAAATGCATTAGACTGGTCTGAGTATTCCACGGCAGGGAAAACAACTTTAAAAGTACTGCCCTTCCCTATCTCACTTTCCAAACTTATTTCGCCATGCATGGCTTCTACCAGTCGCTTTGTTATAGCTAATCCCAAGCCCGTACCTTCGTATTTCCTGGAATCGAGCTGGGAATGTTGCCGGAAAGACTCAAAAATGAGTCGAAAGGAATTTTCAGGAATCCCAATACCGGTATCTTTTACTTTAATTTCAAGTTTCAGGGTTGGTTTTTCGGAAGAGGTATTTCGGGATAAAGCCCTTACATATATTTTTATTTCTCCCTGATGGGTGAATTTTACAGCGTTACCTACCAGATTAATAAGAATCTGACGCAGCCTGATTTCATCAAATTTTATTTCAGCAGGGAACCTGTTGCTTAGCTTTTCGATATAACCAATACCTTTAATGGTAACACGGAGCGAGAATACATTCCGAATTTCATCCAGGAGACGCCTGATATCGAAAAACGTATAATGCAAAGTCATTTTACCTGACTCGATTTTTGAAAGGTCGAGCAGGTCATTGATTAACATCATCAGGTTTTTTCCGCTGGCTTTGATACTGTTCAGATACTTAATTTGTACAGAATCATTGGTAAGACCCTCCAATAGTTCCGTAAAACCCAGCACAGAATTTAATGGTGTGCGGATTTCATGGGAAATATTGGCAAGAAACTCACTCTTTGCATTGTTTGCCTCTTCAGCAGCGATCTTGGCTTTTTTAAGTTCATCCAAAGCCATGATTCGCTCGGTTATATCCAACAAAAAACCGTCAATCCATTTTATACTTTTATCTTCGTTGTATGCTGGTCTTCCACTATGCGAAACCCATTTAATGGTTTTGTAACGGGTTATAATTCGATATTCAAGGTTGAATTGTTTATAGCGGGCCAAACCCGATTTTACAGATTCCATAATTCTCCCCAAATCATCGGGATGGATCATTTTAGCAAGGGAGAGGCTTTTTGAATATTCTAATTCCGATGCCTTATATCCGGTAAGATTTTCAATGGCATCGGTAATATATAATACAGTCCAGTCGGCATCATATGCACAGCGATATACGACTCCCGGGATGTTGGAAACCATAGACCGGAATTTTTCTTCACTTTCACGTAAAGACTGTTCTGCCTTCTTTCTAAGGGTAATATCTTCTTTAACCGCTATATAGCGGATAATTACGCTTTCCTTATTCCGGATAGGTGTAATGGTTGCTGACTCCCAATATAGCTCACCATTCTTTTTGCGGTTCAGGAATTCTCCTTCCCAGCGTTGCCCTTTTACAAGGGTTTTCCAAAGGTTTTTGTAAAAGGCAGGAGGATGAGAACCTGATTTAAGAATCCTCGGGTTTTTGCCAATGACTTCAGAAGGCAAATAACCGGTAACTGTGCTAAAAGCGCGGTTCACATATTCAATTTCACCATTTTTGTGGGTAATAATAATCTCGTTTGCGCTTTGATCGAGTGCTATGGATAATTTTACAATTTCATCTTCAATTTTCTTTCTATTGGTAATATCTGTCAGCCCAATTACATGAACCGGCTTATCATTATACGTAATAATCTGACTTTCCAACTGTATGGTAAGAATACTTTTATCCTTGCGTATTAGCAGGGTTTCCAGCATATCAGGCTGCTTTTCCCACGTGCGGGCAAATAAAACTTTAGCAATTGGGCGGGTAAAGCATGAGGGAAGGCAATTCATCTGAATGATTTCATCATGCGAATATCCGGTGAGCTTTTCCATGGCCATATTGGTATCAATAACCTTCCCCAGATTAATAACGGCAATGGCCTGAAAGGATAGATGCAGCATCTTCTGCAGGTTTTCTTCCGTTTCTTCGTTGGCCCTAAAAGCCAGCTTCCGCTGAGACACATCGCGCTGTACCGCAACAATACCTATGGTTTTTCCCTGGTTGTCTTTAATAAGCCGGTAATTGGCTTCAACCCAAAGCAGGGCATCTTCATTTTTCTGAATGGTAAACTCCGAAAATATTTCACCTTTATGAATTAAGGCATTCCATTGTTCAATATTTTGTCTGAACTGTTTTCCAAAAAAATTCCCCAAAGTAATACCGGTTAAATCTTTGCTGTCCTTATTAGATTGCAGCATTAATGCATCGTTGATTTCTGCGATTTTGAATTTTTCACCCAATACCTTCAAACGGGAAATAACTGAAGAAATAGTAGTCCAATCAACCGGTTTTTCGCACTTAAAAAAAATAAAGGCATCAATCAGCTGATCATAGAAAAAACTGCTGATCTGACGATAATCCATTTCTGCAATAGAACTATGATCAAATAGTTTTGCGACTGATGATTCCTTATTTTCCCTCTTTTTCATTCCGTCGGGATTTTAATACAAATCTAACGTAAATGAATCAACCATGTGGATCATTAATAAACAACCTATTAACAAAAACAAAAAAACCCGTCGCGAGGACGGGTTTAAAAGGAAAGATTTTTTTATTCTATCACTACGGAATATCCGTCAGTGCGAAGATTTTCAGCCACGCTCTGGGCATATTCGTAATCAAAATAAACTTTCGGTTTATGTTTGGCAAACACAGGGTATCTGCCAACTGCATCTTCCGAATTCAGATAATTATACCCAACAAGATATAAATCACCACCTTCCAGCTTCACTTTAAATACAGGACGATGCTGACACAATTCAAGAACTTCAAGAAGTTCAAACTTAGTAATTTCAGGTTCCTGCTTTAATTTTACTGTTTTTAAAATCTCATCACTGAAAGGTTCTTTTGTAAAGTGTAAATCGAAGTTCTTTACATAACATGATAATACAATGGCTTCATCTTTAATAACAGCCGGTTTATTATCATCACCAACTAACCGAACGTTAATTCCAAATCTTGAGAAAAGACCTTTTAACCTTTTATTTCTTCGGGTTACCATCTCTTCCAACGACTCATTTTTTCTCATAGAAAATTCCGGCATAGCTCCAATATTATTGAAAAATGTAAATGTTTCTGATCAGAAAACAACATTAAAAAATACTTAATTGAAAGTATTTCATCCAATTAGGTAAAAGCCAACATGATTTCCGATTAAAATGTAAAAGCACACACAAACATATAAAAAATTTCTGCTTAAACTAAAAGTGAATTTGCAATGTCTAAATTTATTTGATTATTCTTATCCTAATACTGATTGTTATCATAATTTAATTGATTAACTGACAATTTTTCTTGCTGCAAAATTCTGGCTTTCAATTCAGAGGAAACTCTTTTCAGCAAAGCAAAAATTAATGCTCCCCGATTTTTCTCCTTTCGTCAAAGAAATTCAGATACTGATAACAAATTTCAAACTTAATGGTGGTTTTACAGTATGAGAAAGCAAAAGATTGATCAAGAATATGGAGCGTATCAGAGCAATTTCGAAGACATTAAAAATGCCTGTTAAAAGTGCAGATCCTGAGAAAATTATGGTGATTGTTGATGAACAAAACCTGGATATGCTGGACGAAATGATGAATTCAAAAAAATGGGGAGTACATGTAGATTATGTGCTCACTGATTCATCCATTGTCAGAGAGATGTATCCGGGATTTTCCAGGATTTATCCGCTTCATGCCAATATCCGTACGATTCTAAGGTTTGACATAATTGATGAAATTGTTTGCTGCACTTCATCTTTATCCTATTCTTATCTGAAACAACTTGAGGAGACTTGCCAGCAATTTGGAGTTGCTTTGCTTATACAGCAAAATACAGAATGCGTGCCCATTCAAATTACTGGAGTACGTGTAATTGCTGATTATTATTTTCTGGCGTTGGAAACAAGTCCCCGCAAACGATGGGCTTATATCTTTAAAGCATTTGCAGAAAAAAGCTTTGCTGTTTTTGCTTTGCTTGTTATGTCGCCTATGTTATTGTTAATAGCGCTTATCATTAAATATACGTCTAAAGGACCTGTTATTTTTAAGCAATTAAGAGTTGGCCTAAGGGGTCGTAAATTTAATATCTATAAATTCAGGACAATGGTAGAGAATGCCGAGGAATTGAAGGATTCTCTGAAATCTTTGAATGAGTCAGATGGTCCGGCATTTAAAATAAAACGGGATCCGAGGATAACCACTATTGGAAAAATTTTGCGTAAGTCGGGAATGGATGAGATTCCGCAATTGCTTAATGTTATAACAGGAGAGATGTCCCTTATCGGGCCGAGACCCATGCTGCCAGACGAAGTACTAGCACAGGAAGAATGGCATTTAAAAAGAATGTGTATTAAACCGGGGATTACCTGTACATGGCAAATACAGCCAGAAAGAAACAGCGTCCCCTTTCATGATTGGATGCTACTTGACAGGGAATACGTGGAAAACTGGTCGCTTTTTTATGATATCCGGATATTTTTCGGCACCGTGAAATCGTTTTTCTTTGCCAAAGGTGCTTAATCCATCATTTTATACGATTGTTGATAAACCGGTATCTAGAAATACCGGTTTTTTTGTGTAAAAATATATTTTTGTGGCATCCATGTATGCCATTATTGATATTGAGACAACCGGAGGCAATCCTAAAAGGGATAAGATTACAGAGATTGCTGTTTTAATTCATGATGGAATTCAGGTAGTTCAGGAGTATACTTCGCTCGTCGACCCTGAATGCCGGATACCTTATCATATCAGTGCACTTACGGGAATAACCAATGAAATGGTAAGCAAAGCTCCCAAGTTCTATGAAATTGCGCGGGAAATTGTAGACATTACAAAAGACAAGGTATTTGTTGCCCATAACGTAGGATTTGATTATGGCTTTGTGCGGAGTGAATTTCAACGGCTGGGATACGATTTTAAGCGGGAGCAATTGTGTACGGTGAAGTTAAGTCGGAAAATCATTCCAGGTCATGCTTCTTATTCGCTGGGTCGCTTATGTGACGATTTGGGCATATCCATAAACGGCCGTCACCGGGCTCTGGGTGACGCTTCTGCAACAGCCATCCTGTTTAGTAAATTATTGAATCAAGAAGCAACTAACCATACCCGTTTTATTTCAACCACCCCAACCCGGGGGTTTTGTCCTCCCAAACTGGATCCCGGAAAGATTAAGGCACTCCCGGAAACACCCGGCGTATATTATATGTATAATGAAGAAGCTGAATTGATCTATATTGGCAAAAGTCGCAATATAAAAAGCAGGGTTCTTTCCCACTTCAGTAATACTTCCTCTGCTAAAACCGTCCGAATGCAATCTATGGTTGCAGACGTGGATTGTGAAATTACAGGAAGTGAGCTGGTTGCACTTTTGAAGGAGTCGTTTGAAATTAAAAAACACAAACCCCTGTTCAACCGCAGGCAAAGAAGGTCCATGTTCCGGTATGAACTCAGATATCACACCGATACAGCCGGTTATTTGCGTTTTTCATTGGAAAAAACAAGTGATTGTGATGAGGCCCCTTTGGCTTGTTTTTCAACCAAGCTCGAGGCAAGGAATTTTCTAATGAAAGCGATTGAAAGTTATCAATTGTGCCAGAAGTTATGCGGATTGTACCCATCCGGTGGTAATTGTTTTCATTATGAAATAGGAGCCTGCAAAGGAGCCTGCATTGGCAAAGAACCTCCTGAGATGTATAATACCAGGGCCGTTAAGGTGATCCACGATTATAATTTCGGGATTAAAAACATGCTGATTATTGATGAAGGACGCAATCCTCATGAGAGATCTGTGGTGAAGGTTGAGCATGGCAAATATATCGGTTATGGTTATTTTAGTCCCTCTTTTGTACAGGATAATCCAACTATTTTTCATGAATGTATTACTCAATATCCTGATAACCGGGAGGTACAACAAATTATCAGACAATATCTGAGAAACAATAAAGTAGAAAAGATCATGGTGTACTAATCGGTTTTACTAACTTTGCGTTTCAATTCTTATCACACATGATTACTTTTTTTAAGGCCGGAGAAAACACCATTTATGCAGTAGATTCCACTGCTGCTTTCAATAATGAAACGATTTACAAGTTATTATGGCTATTCGGTGATGCCAGTGTCACAGAACAATCTGCTCTGACAGGCGGATTCATAGGGCCACGAAAAGAAATGATCACCCCCTGGAGTACCAATGCGGTTGAAATCACACAAAACATGGGTATTTCCGGAATTAAAAGAATAGAGGCTTTTACGCTGTCTCATAAAGATACCCCCTATGATTCCATGCTTCAGGCTTATTATGAAAGGCTCGATCAGGATTTATATACCATACATCATCAGCCGGAACCTTTGCAATTTATCGACGATATCGGAGGATATAATGAAAAAGAAGGCCTGGCATTAAGCAAGGAAGAGGTTGATTATTTGATGGCCCTTGCCCGTAAAATTGGCCGCAAACTTACCGACAGTGAGATTTTCGGTTTTTCCCAGGTCAATTCGGAGCATTGCCGGCATAAAATTTTTAATGGAAGTTTTGTTATTGACGGAGAAACTAAAGATCTAACCCTCTTTCAGCTTATAAAAAAAACGACTGCCACCCATCCCAATAGGGTGATTTCTGCCTATAAAGATAATTGTGCATTCATGCAAGGTCCGGAAGTCCTGCAGTTTGCCCCACTTCGTCATGATGTACCCGAATATTTCAGATTGCGGCCAATAGAAACAGTGATATCCCTCAAGGCTGAAACTCATAATTTCCCTACCACTGTTGAGCCTTTCAATGGTGCTGCCACAGGCACGGGTGGTGAAATCAGAGATAGAATTGCCGGAGGAAAAGGCGCCATACCCCTGGCCGGAACAGCTGTTTATATGACATCATATCCCCGCCTTGATAAGGATCGTCCGTGGGAAAATAAAAACCCCGCACGAAAATGGCTATATCAATCACCGCGACAGATTCTTATTAAAGCATCCAATGGGGCAAGCGATTTTGGTAATAAATTCGGACAACCATTAATTTGTGGCAGCCTCTTCACTTTTGAACATGCAGAAAATGGAAAGTTTTGGGCCTTCGATAAGGTAATCATGCTCGCAGGCGGAATTGGCTATGGCAACAAAGAACACAGCCTAAAAGATGCTCCTGAACCGGGCGATAAAATAATACTGCTGGGAGGAGATAATTACAGAATTGGAATGGGCGGAGGCGCTGTATCATCTGTTGCAACAGGAGAATACGGTAATGCCATTGAACTCAACGCGGTTCAGAGGTCCAATCCGGAAATGCAGAAAAGAGTATACAATGCGGTTCGTGCCATGACGGAATCGGTTGAGAACCCTATTGTATCTATTCACGATCATGGCGCCGGTGGCCATTTGAATTGTTTTTCAGAGCTTGTTGAAAATACGGGAGGTACCATTGAGATTAACCGGTTGCCGGTTGGAGATCCCACACTGTCTCTTAAAGAAATTATCGGAAACGAGTCGCAGGAGCGAATCGGACTGGTGATTAAAGAGGAGCATATTGAACTCTTATCTAACATAGCATCCCGTGAACGTTCGCCATTATATGTTGTAGGAGAAACAACGGACAACAACCAATTTACATTTAAGAGCGAGAAGGAAGAGAATCCCATTGACCTGCAATTATCCGACTTCTTCGGAAATCCCCCAAAAACCATCATGAATGATACCTCCATTCAGGAATCATTTAAAGAACCTGTTTATCAGCCCGAAAAAATAGAAGAATACCTTTGTAATGTGCTTCAGCTTGAAAGTGTAGCATGCAAAGACTGGCTTACCAATAAAGTGGATCGCTGCGTTACAGGCCTCGTTGCTAAACAGCAAACGTGTGGAATAATTCAGCTCCCTCTAAATAACCTTGCCATTACTGCACTGGATTATACCGGATTCCGGGGAATAGCAACGTCAATAGGACATGCCCCTGCTGCAGGTATTATCAATGCTGCCAATGGATCTATCTTATCTATTGCAGAAGCACTCTCCAATATTATGTGGGCTCCGATAGAAGGAGGTCTTAAAGGTATTTCACTCAGTGCAAACTGGATGTGGCCCTGCAGACAAAAAGGAGAAGATGCACGACTTTATAATGCGGTGAAAGCAGCGAGCGATTTTTCCATTGCGCTTGGTATAAATATACCTACAGGGAAGGATTCCCTGTCCATGACTCAAAAATATAAAGATGGTTCGGTGGTTTATGCTCCGGGTACCGTTATTATTTCAGCCGGTGCAGAAGTTACGGATTTCAGAAAAGCGATTGATCCGGTCATTAAAAAAGTTGCCACTGCACCGCTGGTTTACATAGATCTTTCAGGAGATCGTTTACATTTAGGAGGAAGCAGTTTCGCACAATCGCTGAATTCACTCGCGAACAGCACTCCAACTGTGAAAGATGCCAACCGTTTTGCAGTCATCTTTGAAGCCATTCAGCAATTGTTGATTGATGAAAGACTGCATGCAGGTCATGACATTTCTGCCGGAGGATTGATTGTCACCTTGCTCGAAATGTGTTTTACAGGAGAAAATGACGGACTTTCCATAGATCTGAACCCAATCCCTGAAAAAGATTTTATGAAGATCCTTTTCAGTGAAAATCCCGGTATTGTGATTCAGGCTAAAGATCGCTCAGTGCTGAAGACCCTTGAACAAAAAGGAATTACCTATTATGAAATTGGGCATTATTCGGAAGGTGGCCGACTGGATATCCGAAAAGACCAGTATTCATGTTCATTCCTGATTTCCCAAATGAGAGATACCTGGTATAAAACTTCGTACCTTCTTGATAGAGATCAGAGCAGTGCTGAACTTGCAGAAAAACGCTATAACAATTACAAAAAGCAGCCCATTCAATTTCGCATCGATGATTCATTTACAGGTAAACTTTCACAATTCGGCCTCGATAAAAAGCGAAGCAAAGCTTCCGGGATAAAATCTGCCATCATTCGCGAAAAAGGAGTGAACGGTGATCGTGAAATGGCGTACATGATGTATCTGGCCGGATTTGATGTGAAAGATGTTCATATGACCGATTTGATTTCCGGGAAAGAGCGTCTGGATGATATTCATCTGATAGTATTTGTGGGCGGTTTTTCCAATTCAGATGTTCTTGGAAGTGCCAAAGGATGGGCAGGCGCATTCTTATATAATGAAGAAGCCCGAAACACCTTAGCCCGCTTTTACAACCGTAAAGATACCCTGAGTCTGGGTGTTTGCAACGGATGTCAATTGATGGCAGCACTTGATCTGATTCATCCTGATCATGACAAAAAACCGAAACTGGATCATAATATATCCAACCGTTTCGAATGCGCATTTCTTGGCGTTGATATTCCCGAAAACCACTCTGTTATGCTGGGATCCCTGTCGGGAAGTAAATTAGGTATATGGGCTGCCCATGGTGAGGGCCGTTTTAGATTACCTTACGAGGAAAGCCGGTATCATGTAACCATGAAATTTTCATACAATGAATATCCGGGAAATCCAAATGGATGCGACTATAATGTGGCTGGTTTATGTTCCGATGACGGCAGGCACCTTGCAATTATGCCGCATTTGGAAAGAGCGATATTTCCATGGAATTGGGCCTATTACCCCGAAAACAGAAAAGAGGATGAAGTAAGTCCCTGGATTCAGGCCTTTATTAATGCAAAAAACTGGATTACCGAAAAGAAGTAGTAGCAATAGATGCTGGATATTGGATACTTGATACTGGATGTGTGAGTGCTTGGATAAGGGTGTGGATGAGGAATACTTCGATGTTCTTAAATCGATGTTCGATGTTCGATGTTAATGTATTAAAAAAACATAAAACATCGAAATCTTAAGAAATAAACATCCAATATCCAACACGGAATAACGAATAATGAAGTGCGTCAAGCATCTAGAATCCAGTATCTTAAAAAAACATCCCGTCTGCAAGCCACTCAAAGCGCAAAGCGGGGTAGGCAGGCATCGAAAATCGAAGTATCATTTTACCACACCCAAAACCCTCATCCTTAATCCCACACATCCAGAATCCAGCATCTGGTATCCAGCATCTTAAAAAAACATCCAACATCCAACATCCAACGCCGAATAATAAAATTTTAGTTCTTCACCTCTTCACCTCTTCACTTCTTCACTTATCAACCATCATTCTATTTCATTGATATTATACGGAGTGATCTGATATACATAATAGTTTAGCCAATTATAATACAACAGGTTGGCATGACTTTTCCAGCGATTTTTAGGCGCCCTGGAAGGATCATCCTGAGGGAAATAATTCACGGGAATATTGATGGGAAGTCCTCTTTTTAGATCGCGTTCATACTCCTCTTTCAGTGTTTCAGGATCATATTCTGAATGGCCGGTGATAAAAATCTGTCGTCCACCCTTATTTTTCACAATGTATATTCCTGCTTCCTGAGATTCAGAAACGATTTCCAGATTTGGTATTTTTTCAATATCCGATCGTCTTACTTCTGTGTGGCGCGAGTGAGGAGCAAGGTACTCTTCATCGAAACCTCTCACAAGTGGAATTTTTGGGTTGTTCACCGTATGGTTAAATACACCGAACATTTTATTCGGGAGCGGATATTTAGGCACTTTGTAATAGTGATACAAACCTGCCTGTGCTCCCCAACATATAAACATTGAAGAAGTTACATGATGAACAGCCCAATCCATAATTTCCTTGAGCTCTTCCCAATAATCCACTTCTTCAAACTCGAGATGTTCTATAGGCGCACCAGTGATAATCATCCCATCGAATTTTTGATCCCGGATTTGGCTGAAGTTTTTATAAAACGATTTCAGATGTTCAATGGAAGTATTCTTGGAAACGTGTTCAATGGTATGTAAAAATGTAACCTCCACCTGCAGTGGAGAGTTGGATAGCAAGCGCAAAATATGCGTTTCAGTAGTAGTTTTTACGGGCATCAGGTTCAGAATTACTATTCGTAATGGCCTGATATCCTGATGCATGGCAGCGGTTTCCCGCATTACAAAAATATTCTCTTCCTGTAAAATCTCGACGGCAGGAAGCTGATCGGGTATATTGAGTGGCATATGCTGATTTTTATAAGGAAGCTACAAAGTTACTAAAAAACATATTTAACTGTAATTCCGTTTTTTTTTGTACTTTTGCACTGCAATTTGAGTTTTATTTACAGTTCAATTAATTGTACGGATATCGTTTTCCCTCCGCTCATTCTTTTGTTGACAATTATTCTAAAACTCATTCGTTATTTAACTTTTAATAATTTTTTATGAATATTTTTATTTCTAATTTGAGTTTTAGGATTAATGATGAAGACCTAAGACAACTTTTTGAAGAATACGGCGAAATCTCTTCCGCTAAAGTTATTACCGATAAATATACCGGTAAATCACGTGGATTTGGTTTTGTTGAGATGAGCAATGAAGATTCTGCGAAGAAAGCAATTGAAGAACTGGACAAAGCTGAATACGACGGTAAAGTGATATCTGTATCTATAGCAAGACCCAAAACAGAGACCAGACCATCTAATGGTGGTGGTGGAAGAAGTTTCGGTAGTGGTGACAGAAACCGCGGCGGCGACCGTGACAGAAACTACGGTAAGAAATGGTAATCTTTTAGTAGATAAATTTATTAATGCCGGTTATAAAAAGAAGCATTTCTTTTAAGATCCGGCATTTTTTCTTACAATTTCAGGCACTTTTCCATACTTTTCCAAAGCAATTCAGCAGTTTTATTCCAGGTATAACGTTCTCTCCGTGTTCTGGATTTTTTAATCATTTGCGTTCTTAACGATTCATCTTTATAGATCTGAACCATTGCTGCACTTATGGATTCAGGATCTTCCGGATTTGCATAGAGCACTGCATTTCCCCCAATTTCAGGTAACGATGAAGTGGAAGAACAGATCACCGGAACATCGCATTGCATGGCTTCAATAACCGGCAAACCAAATCCCTCGAACCAGGATACATATACCAAAGCCACGGCCGATGCCAGTAATTTTTTCAATTCATCGTCCGGCACTCTTTCTGTAAACAGGATATCATCGTGATATAAACACTGGTCGTAAGCATCCTGCATATCGCTCGTCCACCATTTTTTTGCACCAGCTACGATCAGGTGTGCATCACTTTGAATATTTCTTCTGAATGAATCGTATGCCCGAAATAAGTTGGCCAGATTTTTACGGGGATGAATGAGTCCTACTGCTATAAAATAGGGATGGCCATGGGTATACTTATCCATAACCTGTTTTTTTTCAGATGCACCTAATGGAGAAAAACCACTGACACCATTAAATACCACATCAATTTTACTTTGGGGTACATGAAATAAACGTCGAATATCGCCTGCAGTGAATTCGGAAACTGTTGCAATACGATCTGCTTTTTGAATAAACCTGGGGAAAAATGATTGATAGTATTTTCTTACCGTAAAAGGTACAAAATCAGGATAATGCAGGAAATTCAAATCGTGAATTACCGGTAAGGACCTAATCGGCGTTCGCAGGGAAAGCCATCCATCGGGAGACAGAAACAGATCGGGTTGAAATTTCTTTAGAACTGCTGTTATGCCATATTCAAAAAAAGCATACCATAATAACGGATGACGCGCCGGTGGAAAGGAAACAACAGGCGTAATATTGTCTGCAAAAATAAACTCGTCTGAATACTTGCGATCGAATATGAACACAAATTGATGTTCGGGATGTTCCCGGGTAATTATTTTCATCGTTTCCAGGGTAAATCTCCCGATCCCCTCTATCTGATCGCGTATTAAAAGACGTGTATTAACGGCAATAATCATAACACATTCTGATGTTCAGGCCGTAATAAGTCGTAAACGGTTTTAACAGGACTGAAAGTACTCACAGGAACTTCCACAAATATTGTATTCCATTGCGCCATTGATCCATTCCATAAACCAGGAAGTTCAAGTGCTTTCAGAGGTTTGCCATTTTTAAATTTTTTACTGACAAAACCTGTATTGGGATCGCGGAAATTCATCAGGTTAAACTTTTTACCCTTAAAATCACGAATACCACATACAATATCGACCGGATTAAAATGGGTTGCGCTGTTTAATATGGCTGCCTGCTCCGGATCGTGCATATCCACCTGTGAAGATTCAACAATCTGAAGTGATTTACTTCCATCGGAATCGATTGTCCAGAAAGGCCCCCCACCCGGCTCACCGGAGTTGACTACCATTCCACATACACGGATTGGTCGGTTTAGTTTATCATACAGATACTGCACGGCTTTATCGGTATTGGCCAATAATTTATCCTGAATGGTGGTTCCCAGTTCTTCACTCATAAACCGGGCAATATCTTTTAAATTGCCTTTTGTGATTTCAGCCGGGTTTTCCAGCACATGCAAATAGCTGAATACTTTTTCCTGATATTCGATTAATATACCTGCCAGCGCTTTTTTATAAGTGATGGTTTCCGGCTTTAACCGGTCGTGGCATACATTGTCTATATTCTTGATAAAGAGGATATCAGCATCCATATCATTCAAATTGTCGAGAAGGGCTCCATGACCTCCCGGACGGAAATGCAGTGACCCGTCAGATTCCCTGAACGGTTCTCCCTTTTCATCCATGGCCAGTGTATCAGTGGCTGGTTTTTGAACCGAGTAGTGAATGTTATATTTTACATGGTATTGATCTTCATATTTTTTTCGTACCTTTTGAATGAGATGTTCAAATGCCTGTTTATGTTCCGGAGATACGGTAAGATGCAAATCAACCATCGATCCCGAGTTTTGCGCATATCCTGCACCCTCTGCCAAATGTTCTTCAACAGCTGTTCTTGTATATTTACTGTATGAATGAAAGGTAAGAAGACCTTTAGGAAGATTGCCATAATTTAACCCTTCAATGCTTAACAGGGCAGATAAAACGATGTGATAATTCTTAGTGCGTATGGCATCGGAAACGGTTGTTCCTGATTTGCGAACCGATTCTTCGAGTTCCGGATAAAAAGCAAAATCATGAATCCTGTCAAAACTCTCTTTTACATGCTTATAGGCATCACGAGACAGAATTTTCGGATCGTAATTGGATTGGCGAAACAATTCATCAAATTCAAAGAGAGCCTTAAACATACGCGTTGCAGCACCTGATGCCGGAATAAATTTTAAACGGCTTTTTTCCTGGTTCTGATCATAATTCCGGACAAACCGGATAAGTGCCTGATCATCTAATTTTTTAATACCCTGATTGATGTTCGCGGCTTTTGCTAATTTCATAAATGGGAACCCCTTCTTAAGGTACTGGAGTTGCTTCTCAGCCTCCTTCACATCAATACCTTTTTCCTTCAAAAGTTTTACATCTTTTTCCTTGAACATAATTTGGGAGGATTAGGTTATATCAACTAATATATAAAATTAGCTAATTTTTTTTATTTTACTTATTTTTGAAGCGGTACAGACTTAACGGGCCTTAACAAACGCGGAATGAAAAGAATTATCTTCATATGGATTGCCTGCTTTTTAATTCAATTTGCTATTAAAGCCCAGGAGAAAAAACTGATACAGTTTTCAGGAACCGTTAAAGATGAATTACTGCAGCCCTTGCCTTTTTCTCATGTATTGGTGTTAGATGATTATCGTGGCGCCATAACCAATAATTTTGGCACTTTTTCTCTTGTTGTTGAGGAATCCGATTCCATACTGATCTCATCAGTCGGTTATAAAACCAAGTATATCGTAATTCCGCAGCATTTACCTACTAAATTTTTCATTCAGGATATCATTCTTGATGTGGATACTCTGGTCATTGCTGAAGCCCGCATATATCCCTGGAAAACCTATGAAGAATTCAAAGATGCTTTCGTGAATCTTAAGTTACCCAATGATGATACGGAGCGTGCCAGACGCAACATAGCCCTTATTCGTACTCAGATCATTATGGATCATGAACCCAGTGCAAGAGCCAATTTTAGGGCAATTATGGAAAAGCAGTATCAGCAAACGTTTATTCAGGGACAATACCCTTCTTATCAAATACTCAATCCTTTTGCCTGGGCGAAATTTTTTAAAGCGCTAAAACGAGGGGATTTTAAAAGCAAATAGCAATCCTTCAGTCAATGCGGTACATTATACAGTGCATTCTTTTTTCTTATTTCTCAGGACAAGTGTTGTATGCGCAACAAACCGGAACACTCAGGGGTAAAGTTACGGATGAACAAGGTATTGTACTGATTGGAGCGCATATTCTTGATTTGTCATCACACAAGGGAACCGTTTCAGATCAGTCGGGTACTTTTGAATTGATGGTCGCTGCAAATCAGCAACTTTCCATTGAAATTTCCTATATCGGATATGTAAAAGATACCTTTCATCTGCAACTTGCTCCGGGTGAAATCCGACGCATAATGTCGACCCTTCGGATGCTGCCAGAAAATATAGATGAAGTTGTGGTAGAAAGTATGTCCGATCGCGCTGAAGCTCTGCAACAACTTAATATCAAATCAATAGGACATATACCGCTCCCATCCGGGAATATTGAATCGTTATTATCCACCATGGGCGCATCGAACCGTAATGAAATGAGTTCCCAATATTCGGTGCGTGGTGGAAATTTTGATGAAAACCTGATCTATGTAAATGGCATTGAAATATACAGACCTTTGCTAGTAAAATCAGGACAACAGGAGGGGCTGAGTTTTATTAATCCTTCGTTGGTTTCTTCGGTTCAGTTTGCTGCGGGGGGATTTGATGCACGATATGGCGATAAAATGTCATCGGTGCTGGATATTCGTTATAAACGCCCGACCCATTATGCAGCTAGTGCTTCAGGGAGTTTGTTAGGCGTATCAGCACATCTGGAAGGAAGATCATTTCACAACCGGCTTACCCACATCACCGGAATACGTTATAAAACCAATCAATATTTGTTAAAAAACATGCAGACCAAGGGAGATTTTGATCCTCATTTTCTGGACGTTCAAACGTATTTAACGTACGACATATCTGGAAATCTTGAGATCAGTTTTCTTGGGAACATGGCTATAAACACGTATCGGGTAATTCCACAATCACGCGAAACGGAGTTTGGAACCTATCAGCAACCCATGCGTTTTACCGTTTTTTATGAAGGTCAGGAAGAGGACCGTTTTTCCACCTTATTGGGAGCATTGAATTTAGATTATCATCCATCGGATCACCTGTCACTTAAACTCACAGTTTCCGGATTTGATGCATCTGAAAGTGTTACCTATGATATTATGGGAACTTACCGGATTGACCTGCTCGATAATACACCTGGTTCTTCAACGGCAGGTGACAGTATTCTGAATTTAGGGTATGGTAGCAATCTGAAGCATGCACGCAATTATTTATACGCTGATATTGTTAGTGTCGGTCACAAGGGGTCTTATCTTTGGAACAATCATCAGTTGAGCTGGGGCGTTCAGGTGCAATCTGAAAAATTCAACGATAAAATCAGGGAATGGGAGATGATTGACTCTGCCGGATATTCCATTCCTTATGCGGATGATGAAATCCGCTTACAAAATGTGGTGATTTCCCGAAATCAAATACAGGCGTTTCGCTCATCAGGTTATATACATGATATCAAACGTTTTTATAGTGGAGCAACTGAAATTCTGCTGAATACCGGTGCGCGATTTACCTATCTGAATACAAATAAGCAATTAACATTCAGTCCCAGGTTCAGTGTATATGTAATACCTGACTGGCAGCGAAAATTTTCCTTCCGGGGATCAGTTGGCTGGTATCACCAACCCCCATTTTATAAGGAAATGAGGAATCCCGATGGAAACCTATATAAAAATATTAAGGCGCAGCGGGCTGTGCATTTTTTATTGGGAACCAACTATGACTTCATCTTGTGGGAAAGGCCATTCCGGTTTTCTGCAGAGGCATATTATAAGAAACTCGACAGGCTGATCCCTTATGTAGTGGATGATGTGGAAATACAGTATTTGCCACAATATACTGCCAAGGGTTTTGCTACAGGGATTGAATTCAAAATCAATGGCGAATTTGTTAAAGGTGCGGAATCATGGGCATCTCTGTCTTTTCTGCAAACTCGGGAAAACCGGATGGATGATGCATATGGCAGTTATCCGAGACCTACCAATCAGCTTGTTAATTTTGGTCTCTATTTTCAGGATTATTTTCCAGATAATCCTTCTATCCGCGTTCATCTTCATGCTTATTTTGGCAGCCGGCTTCCCTATAATTCTACGGAATATGATCATCCCGAACGTTATTTTCATCTTCAATCCTATAGAAGAATTGATATTGGTATTTCCAAATCGCTATTAACAAACCAATTTGGAATAAAACGCGACAGTCGCATTTTTCAGGATATCTGGTTCAGCATTGAAGTATTTAATCTTTTTGGATTCAACAATCAGGCTTCCTATCAATGGATAAGAACCGTAAATAACCAGGAAGGAAATCCCAATATGTTTGCCGTTCCCAATTATCTTACAGGAAGATTGTTGAATGTAAAAATGAGCCTGGAGTTTTGATTATTTATTGATTGGTTGATTGGTTGATTGGTTGATTGGTTGCCTCCCTACTCCCAATTCACACACATCCTGGATCCAATATCCAGAATCTTCTTCACTTCTTCACCTCATCACTTCTTCACTTCCAGGTATTTCATAATCATGTTTTTAAGATCATCCTGCTTAATAGGTTTTGTGATAAAATGATCGAAGCCTGCATGTAACGCTTTTTCTTTCTCACTTTGTTGTGAATATGCAGTTTGAGCTATTACAGGCAAGAGGGGAAAAAGTTTTTTTATTTGTCTGACTGCCTCATAACCATCCATATTGGGCATTTTTAAATCCATTAACAGCAAATCGATATTGCGTGATTTGCAAATATCTATAGCTTCATTTCCATCTTTGGCTCTTAAAATGGTTATATCTGATCCAGATAGAAATTCTTCAATCAAAATAAAATTGTTATCGTTATCTTCTGCAACTAAAATGGTTGTGGTTTTTGGAAAAATCAAATTTACTTCACTTTCAGCATCAGTGTTTTTCTCAAAAACTGCTTTATTCAAGGGCAGCGTGAAATAAAAAACCGAACCTTTTCCCTGCGAAGATTTCAACCAAATCTTTCCTCCCAAAAGCTCAATATATGCTTTTGAAATGGACAATCCCAGACCTGAACCTCCAAATTTTCGGGTAGCATTATAATCAATCTGGCGAAACCGATCGAAGATTTTTTCAAACATTTCTTCTGCAATACCTATTCCGGTATCTTCAATGTAAAATTCCAGTTCATTGTCTTTCACATTGTACCCGAATTCAATATGTCCGTTTTTTGTAAATTTCAGGGCGTTTCCTATCAGATTGGAAAGCACCTGTGTTAGCTTGATATCATCTGTAATAATATCAGCCTTATCATCTGCGAGTTGTGTATGGTACCGCAAAGCCACCTGTTTATTATCTGCTTCACTAATAAACTGTTCATAAAGAAGCCTGCACAACCCATTGACATTCATTTCATTTTCGTGAAGATCTTCCTGGCCGGCTTCAATAGTGGCAATACTTACAATATCTGTAATAATAGAAAGCAATTGATTTGAGCTTTTTACAATTATATCAATAAAATGTTGTCTTTTTGTGTGACTTAGTTTTGGATCAGAGAGGAATCCGGAAAATCCAATAATCGCATTCATAGGAGTTCTTATTTCGTGAGAAATGTTATGCAGGAAGGCCGTTTTCAATCGGTCATTTTCTTCTGCCTTCTCTTTTGCCTTCAGTAAATCGTCTTCCGCACGTTTTAAAATGGAAATATCTCTTGATATACCAAAGGTTCCAATAATGTTACCTGTCGGATCTTTTAATGGCATTTTAGTAGTGGAGACCCAAATTGGATTACCGTCCTCGTTGGATTCCAATTCTTCTTTTCCAACAACAGGCATTCCTGTTTTTATGATATTTTGTTCATCCAACATGGCCTCATTGGAATGCACCGGGTTATAAAAATCTTTATCTGTTTTACCCAGAGCCTTAAGAGGATCATCCAGCTTGATTAAATCAGCCATTGCCTTATTAATGCGGATAAATTTACTTTCCACATCCTTGAAATAAATTTTATCCGGAATATTCTCAATCAATGTTTTAAACAAAAATTGCTCCCACGCCAGCTTTTCTTCAGCCTTTACACGCAACCGAATAATCTCCTGTTTTTCCATGGCAATTTTAATAGCTGTACCTATTCGGGTAAGGTGTTCCTTGATCACGTAGTCATCCGCTCCGGCTTTCATAACTTCCACAGCGGTTTCTTCATTCAACGATCCAGTCACCAATATAAACGGTACAGTAGGCGCTAACTCTTTCCGAATCAACAGGGCTTTCATCCCATTAAAAACGGGCATGGAATAATCAGACAGGATCAGATCCGGAGAAAAATCCTGCAAATTCTTTATATAATCCTCTTTGTTATCTACAATATGATGGATACACTGAATACCGCTTTTCTTAATTTCCCTTAAGACGAGTTCTGCATCAGAAGGGAGATCTTCAACCATTAGTATTTTAAGTACTTTTTCCATGTTCAGGTATTTTAAAAGACGAATTAATTTTTTGCCGGTAATGAAAAGAAAAACGTAGCTCCCTTATTGATCTCCCCTTCTGCCCATACACGACCACCCATTCGGAGGATTATACGTTGTACAATAGCCAGTCCGACCCCCGTTCCTTCAAAATCCTTTTCTGTATGCAAACGCTGAAATACGCCAAATAATTTATGGATATAAGTCATATCAAAACCAGCTCCATTATCCTTAACATAGTATATATTCTCTGTTTCCGCAATATTGCTTCCTATCTCTATTTTTCGGTTTTCTTTGCCCCTGATAAATTTTAGCGCATTATCAATCAGATTTACCCATACCTGACGAATCATGGATGCATCACCAAAAGCATGCGGTATGTCATGCAGAAGAAATTGAATCCCTGCAGTATCCTGCACGGATATAAGTTCCTGGTAAACCAACTCGGCGGTTGATTTCATATTGATTTCGGAAAAAGTAATTTCCTGTCTGCCAATCCTTGAAAATGCAAGTAAATCGTCAATAAGCATTCCCATTTTTTTGACATTAGAACCAATAACCTGAAGTAATCTTTTGCCTTCATCATCGAGGGAAACAGAATAATCTTCCAGTAAGATTTTGGAAAACCCATTCAGAGCTCTCAGC
Organism: uncultured Bacteroidota bacterium; assembly: GCA_963733535.1. GTDB lineage: Bacteria > Bacteroidota > Bacteroidia > Bacteroidales > UBA10428 > UBA5072. The sequence continues at coordinate 334,887 of CAVTDR010000007.1, read as the reverse complement.
GGAGCTCTTAAATCATGTGAAACTGAATAACTGAAAGCCTCCAAATCCTTGTTGATTTCGGTAAGTTTATTGTGTTTATCCTTTAATTCGGCAGTCATGATGTTGAGATCTTCCACCATGTACAACATAGCTTTTTCGCTATTATTTAATTTTTGAACCTTATCCTCCAATTCTTTGGTACGTTCCGTTACAATAATTTCGAGATCGTTCTTCAGCTTTTTCAGCTCATCTTCGGACTGTTTCTGTAAGGTTATGTCCATGATGTTACCATATAACCGAACAATTTTCCCTTCGGACATCTCTGCATTTCCGGCAGTCCTGACCCATTTATTAGTTCCATCAGCCGAAATAAATCGCAACTCAAGATCATAGGATTTACCTATATCAGCTGCTTCAAAAAATGCAAGTTTCACGCTTTCACGGTCATCCGGATGAAAAAAACTGATAGGATCTTTGATATCATTAGCATCCGATTTCTTAGACAATCCATATATCTCATATACACCATTTGTCCAATACCCTTTATTATTGATAATATCATATTCCCATCCCCCTACCCTGCTGATTTTCTCCATTTCATGAAGCAGGACCTGTTGTTTGTTCAAACTTTGTACTGTTTTTGTATGCTCACTGACTTCATTCTGGAGACTTAGGGTTCTTCGTTTCACCTCACGGCGCAAGATGATAATGGAGGCAAGAAAAAACAGGAAGATTACCGGAATAATAAAATAAAGTATTAATCTCAATTTATCTTTGAAGTCCAAATGATACTTCAATTTCGGACCGAACCATTTTAATTTAATATCATCGTAGGTTTTACTTGCAATAACTATGGATAATCCCTCATTCAGCCGGGCAAGAAGTTCCTTGTTCCCTTTTTTTACTGCGAAACAAAAATCCTGCCGGAAAGTTTCGACAGGAATATCGAGTGGTTCCACCGATCTGATCTTCATCTTCTTCAGAAGCTGCATACCCATTATGCGTTGGGTAAGAACAGCGTCTCCCTCACCTGAAGCAAGTTTACTGAAAGCTTCTTCAAAAGTATGCGTCAATATGATCCGATCTGAAATTTTGTTTCGCCTAAGAAACTCTTCGGCATTATCACCCTGCATTACAAGGATCGTTTTACCTTTCAGATCATGTAACGACTGGATCTTTTTTTGGTGTTTTCTGACAAAGATAGCTCCGTGCAAAGACAGATAGGGCATAGAAAAATCATACAAATCTTCGCGCTCGGGTGTTCGGCCTACAAAAGGCAGTGCATCCAGATTGCCTTCAGCGAGATCCTGCTTTATACTGTTCCAAATGCCGATTTTAATTTCAACTTCGATGTTTACAGCTTTTGCTGCAGCAAGGAATAATTCAACCGAGAAGCCATCCGCTTTTCCATTTTTGTCGATAATACAATAGGGCGGGTAATCGGGTTCCGAAGCAATTGTAATTTTATTAATATTTGTTGTTACATAATACGTATCAAAGGGTTGTGAAAACGTGTTAATACAGAAAAAAAGTCCTGAAATGCTACATATGAATATGGAAAGAGAGTGGGTCTTCATGTATCCGGATTTCGTTTGATTATTTGACTCAACCATTTTTGAGTCTTAGAATTTCATCACGCAGTTCTTTCATGCGTAATTCTCTACTAATAGTGGCATCATAAAATCTTTCCAATTCCTTTACACGTTCCTTAAGTTCCCGGGTCTTTTCTTCCACACGCATTTCCAGTTCCTCATTTAATTTATATATTTTTTCCTCAGCTCTTATTCTTTCAGTTATGTCAATCACAAACCCCAGAATGTCAGATTCTGATATTTTAATTACTTTTACAATCCAAGTTCTGATCTCCTGATCCTTTTTTATAAAACGATTTTCCACCTGAAAATTTCCTTTGAAACTAACTGTTTGAAGTTGTTCTTTAGTCCTTGCTTTATCCTGATCACTAACCAGTTCGAGAATGTTCATTTTTAACAGTTCATTCTTTGAATAACCGGTAATTTCACTTGCGGCACTATTCACCATGATAAAATTATGATCACAATCTATAACAAAAATTCCATTCGGGGCATTTTCAATATAGCTTCTGAACTTTCCTTCACTAAGTCGCAAATTTTCTTTTATCTGTCTGTGTTCTGTAACATCCCATACCGTGGAAATCATAAGCGGTTTGCCAGGAATAATGGTATTTTTGGCACTAACAAAAGTAGTTTCATGGCCTTTTCTTTTTATAGGTATTTCTTCCCAGTGCATTCTTTCGGGATCCATGCTGAGGCAATCGCCAACTATTCTTTTTTCAATTATGGCACGAAAATCGGCATCCTCATAAACAGTTTCCCAAAAAGTGCCGGCATCTGATAATGCATCCTTAGTTGTACGATAAAATTTTGCAAAATTGTCATTCATATATTCGAATTTCACAATGGGCGCAATAGAATTTACTGCTACTCCAAGAGGCAGGTTATCCATGACAGCTTTAATAAAAGCTTCATTTTGTTTGAGAGCTTCTTCTGTTTGCTTGCGAGCAGATATGTCCAAGCGGGTTCCCAGCATCCGGGTTGCCTTGCCATTTTCATCACGGGAAACAACATGTCCTGATACGCTGATCCATCGGTAGCTCCCGTCAAAATGCATGATCCTTGCTTCGTATAAATAAGATGGATTCCTTTTATAAAGTACGCTGTCGATTTTAGACTTTACATAGGACCGATCATCAGGGTGAATTCGTTGGAGCCAGGCACTGCGATCCGACTCACCTTTTACAGGTTCATAACCCAGCATGGTATAATATAATGGAGAAGTATACCACCGGTCGTTTACTAAATCCCAATCCCAAATGGCAGTTCCAGTTGCCTCCATGGTGATACGTAGCCGTTCTTCACTTTCTTTCAACGCTTGCTCAGCCTGTCTTTGTATTGTTACGTCACGATCAATGCCTATTGAATAAGATTTGCCATACCATAAAACAGGTACACCTGTGTATTCAATGATGTTTTCTTTTCCATCCGGTCGTATCCACGAAAAAGTACCTGAGAAATGTGTATTTTGAGACAGCGATGCCACACGCATGTCATTGGCATAAGGATCAATAGTCATTGTAAGATCATCCAGGTTTCCTCTTCTGAGCAGTTCCTCGCGCGATCTTCCGGCCAATTCAGCATACCGTTTATTGCATTCAACCAGAATTCTTTTGGCCGGATCAACATCCTCATCATAAATACACATGCCGTCCACTACATTATCAAACACCATTTTAAAGCGTTCTTCAGATTCCAGTATAAATTTTTCCGAAAGTTTGCGTTCCGTGAGGTCTCTAACAATAGCCCACATTCCTTCATTTTCACCCCTATTATTTCTGACAAGGACGGTTCTAATCTCAATTGGAAAAAGGATTCCGTCTTTTTTGCGGTATTCTTTTTCATACACATCGGAAAAACCTTTTATAAGAACCTGCTTGTTTAGGATTTCGGTCTCAAAGTCATGCCATTTTTCAGGAGTAATTTCCTGGTAAGTCAGATTTTTAAGCTCCTCTGAAGTATATCCGGTCATTTGTTGAAATGCCAGATTAGAATCAATAATTACCCCGGTCATGCTGACATATGCAAATCCATCCATCATTTTATCTTGTAATAGATGATAAGGAGGTATGGGGATCGTATTATGATTGAGGTAAATCGATTGAATTTGCCGGGCAATTTGGCTATATTGTTGGGCGGATTTAATGAAATAATCGGAAACTCCGAGTTTCATTGCCTTCACTGCATTTTCTACAGAATTATCTGAAGTAAGTATAATCAGGGGGATATCGGGTGAAGCATTTCGGATATACTGTATAAGATTCAAATCCATGTATCCTTCAACATTACACTCACTCAGAATGATATCATAAGTACCCGCTGTCAAATCCGGAACAGGGTTACCTGAACAGACCATAATCAAGAATGAAAATTCTGTATAATTTAGGGAAAGAGCATGCTTAAGTAGCAACTGATCCTCAACGCTGTCATCAATATGCAATACACGGATTATATTACCCATAACAATACGCCCATTTCAATTATCTGTTCTGTCCAATGTATTAATTATGCATACGTAGCATAATCACATTAGTTATTCTCAAGTTAAGATTTTATTTTCATTTTTGGTATAATTGATAACTGTTTATTTTATCAACTTTATAAGGCTTACAGTCAAATTTCTGTAACCTTAATAATTCGCAGTACGTTTCACAACTTAAGGACTAACAAATTCACCTATAAGCTAATATGGTATTATACTGAAAATTAGCATCTTATTCTTATGTTGATATTATAAAACTACAATAGGAGTTGAACCTCGGGAATGTCTTGCCTGTAAGAAATTTAAAAAAAATGGTAGTGAGATTTTTCAAAATAATTCTGCAGAGTAAAATTTGTGCCTCACAAACAAAGGGATTCATAAGGCATTTGCAAATTGCTGTAATGATGGTACTTCTTGTGAGTGGAGGAAAAACTTGGGGTGCCACTTATTATTCACGGGCAAACGGCAACTGGGCTACAAATACCACATGGTCAACAACTGGCCATGGCAGTGGTACCAATACAGGTACCTATCCAACAACCGGAGATATTGTATATATAGGAGCACATACAATAACAGTAGGTGCAGGTGCAGCTTGTACTTCTATTTCCTTTGATGTTACTGGCGGAACTCTTACTGTAAATAATGGGATCACGCTTAGTGTTAATGGAGCTATAACTTTGAATAATTTAGCTAATGCTGTCATGGCGGCCACACTTGCCGGTAATGGTTCATTAACAGCTGCATCCATTAATATTGGTAATGGGACTGCGGCTACAACCAATAATACGACAAGAACTCATACCATTAATTCCACCATAAGTAATTTAATTGTATCCGGGAATTTAAATATAAACAGCTACTTTGTAAATAATAATAGAATAAGAAACGGAGTATTTAATCAAACAAGTGGAACAGTTACTATAAATGGTTCAATTGTAACGGCAAATGCAAACGCTAATAATACCTCAACCCTAACATTAGGCAATAGCAATCCAACTCTAATCCTAAACGGAACAACACCATTTACATTTTCGGCAACAGGAACATCCACTGTAACGCTAAATGGGACAGGCGCAACAGTTCAGTATAATTTGATATCGGGCGGACAGGCAATTCTTGCGGCTACTTATACCAACCTTTCATTAGAAAATTCAAGCGGAACAAATACGGTCAATGGTGCTACTATTGTTAGTGGAACATTTACAGCTACCAGCGGAGGAATTTTTAGTACTACAGATAATTTAACCCTAAACGGTACTACTAGCTGCGGGGGAACCATTAATGCTACCTCGGGTATAGTAAACTACTCTGCCACAGCACTCAATGTACTGGCAGGTGCTTACTACGGGTTGACCCTTACCGGAACGGCTAACCATACCTTGTGTGGGGCGGTTACCATAAACAATGCGCTGACATTCACAGCTAACGGGGAAACACTTACAACAAACGGAAACGATTTAACGCTGAATAATGCTACAATTACACAACCAACATATAGTACATTGGAGGCTTCTGGCGGTACAGTTAACTATGCCAATGCCAGCCTCACCAGCCTCATAAAGGGAACTTACTATAACCTTAATACAGGGAGTGCTGCGAAAATTCTACAAGGTACAGCCACAATAAACGGAATGTTAACATGGAATGTAGGGAATATTTCCCTGGGTACCTTCAACCTTACGCTCGGGCCTTCAGCCTCTATTAGTAGTACGAACACCTTTGGCTCTACCCATATGATCGTTTGCAATGGCGGAACCAACACAGGTTCTCTGGTCCGATTGGGAGATGCGGCCTCTGATTTTATAATGACCTATCCTGTAGGTGCGGGTGTTCTATATACACCAATGACTATATCGGCATTTAGTGCCACTATAACAACTCCTGCCTCGATATCCATTAATTCAATACCAACCTATTATAGCGCCGGGGGTGCTATTGCAAGTGATTTAAACCGCTATTGGACCGTAAACACCAGCAACCTTGCCAATATTGTTTCCAATGCAAGCTTTTCCTATGTAGCAGGTGACGTACCTGGTTCCGGAACTGAAGGTAGTTATGAAACATCCGTTTATTCCGGAGGTAACTGGAATTTTTATGGATCTGTAAATACTGCAACTCATACAGCTCCGGCATCGTCTATTAGTAATTTCTCAGGGATCTGGACAGCCCGTAAACCGGCAGGAACCTATTATTCTTATCAATCCGGACCCTGGATAAGTACAAGCACCTGGACAACCGACGCATCCGGAACTTTATGGGTGAATGCCGCCGTTCCCGGTGCCGGAGATAATGTAATTATTTTAAACGGACGAACAGTTACTGCTCAGGATGCAGGACGTACAATCGGTTCCCTTGAAATCCGTGAAGGAGGTATACTGGATATAGGAACCATTACTACACATAGTTTTGGTGCAGTACGCGGTCAGGGTAAACTTAGAATAAACTCAAATACATTTCCTTCCGGCACTTTTGATGAATTCGTTGATGCAGGAGGAGGTACGGTAGAATATTATAATATTGGGACAACAGCCAGCCCAGTGGCAATAAGTTCTACCCAGCTAACCTATAACAATCTGATTATTTCCAATTCATCTTCTGTAGCCAGGAGCGTTTATCTAAATAATGTCAGCGATGGAATAACCTATACCATTAACGGTAATTTTGATCTACAAAACAATTCAACCGGCACGCTAACTTTTAAATATGGAAATCCAACAGCCTCGAATAATTTAATTTATCAAACAGTTAAAGGCAATTATACAGTTGGACAGGGTTGTATTGTTGGAATGAATAACCGAAGTTCCGCTTATACTTTTCCTGACCCCAGCACCGGAACAGTTATACCAACATACCTGGATTACAGAATACACACGCTATTCATTTATGGAGATTTAACCAATAACGGTACCGTACGATTCACCGGATGGACTGCGCCCAATTATACCGCAGATAATACTGGTACCTATGGCCATATGCAGGTCTATTTTACAGGTAATTCCAATAATTCAATTACTTGCAACGGTACTACCGACTTTTTCCGTTTGGTTGTTGAGAAAGGTACTGATCAAACCTTTATACTTGAAGTAAATTCGGCAGATGCGGCTTATTTTGCCCTTTATGGCCCTAATGATCAAGGACAGGGAATCAACCAAAACGGACCCGAAGGATTTGGCTATGGTACCTATTACAAAGCATTGTTTATTCATTACGGAACGCTGAAGTTAAATGATAACATCAATATTCCAACTCTTACCCAGGGGGGACAAGACGTAAATATTATTCCCACAGCACAACTCTGGATTAATGGTGCAACGGTTTCAACTACTATTGATGGAAGTGGTACTGTCTACTATAAAGCAACAACAGTATACGGCAAGTTACGGATTAGTTCCGGTTCATTAACTACTGCTTTTTCAGCAGGACTGGTTTTGGGTTCCTTAGGTACCCCTGAAATAAACCTCGAAGGAACCGGTTTATTGAGTATCAGCAAGTTTTACGTCATTGCCACCGGTGGTAATAAGGTCTCTTATATCCAAACTGGAGGTACTTTGGATGTGCGTTTACAGGGTCAATCAGGAACAGATGCCATGTTTGACCTGAGCAATACAAACTCAGTATTCATGATGAGCGGAGGTGTAATTAATTTTACTGATAACACCTACAATGGAGGCACTACAGGTTATCAACTTATGGATATTCAGGCTCAGCAAGGGAACTACGTTGTTACAGGGGGAACTATTAATTTTAATTTACCTGGTTGGACTACATCATATACAGCAAATTCAACGGTACCGTTTTATGATGTAAATATTTCCCGCAGAACCGGGACTAACCCTGTTACCATTCAATGGAATACTCCAAACACCAACCTAACTGTCATAAATAATTTGACAATCGGAACCAATACAGTTTTAAACCTGGGAACCAATACAATCAATCTGAATATAGGCGGAGATTTCAATATAAATGGTACGTATACAACAGGAGCAAATACGACCACTTTTAACGGTATCGGAAATCAAACGTTGGACCTGCAAGGTACCTGTATTTTTAATCATCTTGCTCTTGCCGGGTCATCGCGACTTACTTTAAACAATGCCAGTGCCGCCGCGCCAATTGTGGCAAATGGTAATTTTACCCTAAGCTCCGGTTGTACATTGATTGACAATGGTCGTATTCTTCAATTGACTGGTTCTACCGGAACACTCATCACTAACAATGGTACACACTATAAACCTGCTTCAGGAGCCGGAAGTATCCGGCTTACTGGTACAACCGGCCAAACAATAACCGGTGATGGCAATGGTAAATTTAATAATATAACCTTATATAAAACTGGCGGAACAGTAACGCTCGCATCTGATATGGATATTACCGGTGAACTCCGGCTGGCAGGGACAACCAATGGTGCCTGGAATATATTGAATATTGGAATAAATCATCTTTATCTGGATTCTGCTGCTGTGGTTTATTCTGATTTGAACAATCCAACTATAACATTTAGCAGTAACAGAATGATCCAAACCAGTGGATTGATGTCAGATGGAGGAGTAAGCAAGAAATTCTCCAGCACTACAGCCTTTACGTTTCCTTTTGGAGTATCCGGATATTATCTCCCAGCCAGTATTCAATTTTCTGCGGCACCAACTAATTATGGTGTGGTTACTACACGACCTGTAAATTCGGTGCATCCATTGGCTCAGACTGCCAATGTCCTGAGTTGTTACTGGAAGACAGAGAGCGAAGGATTTTCAGGAATTCCCGCTAATTCGGTTCGACACAACTATTTTTATAATGATGCTTTCCTGAATGGTGCAGAAACATCTTATATACCAGGATTTTACAGTCACACATTATTTAATTGGAATTATATCAACAATACCTCCCTGGTAGATGAAGGAACAAATATGATCACATACGGCACAGCCAGTGCTGCCGATGGAGATTTTACTGCAGGTTTCCTTGCTGCATTTGGTGCCATTACCGTTTTATATAGTGTAAATGACGGGCCTTGGACAACAGCATCCACATGGAATACCCAGGCAGACGGAAGCGGTGTCTCAGGGGTACCCAATAATTCCACTATGGTTCTTATTGTTAATAACCATAATGTTCATGTTACCGCTGCAAACGCTAGTGCAGGGGGATTATATATTGAAAATGGTTCAACACTTGATTTAAGGACTTTCCAGGGACATAATTTCGAAGCCATTCCTAATAACAAGGTTTCCGGAAGCGGAACATTAAGAATTGGTTCAACCAATTATTTTCCACAGGGCGATTTTGGAAATTTTATCGGTCCCAACGGTGGAACTGTTGAATATTACACAAGTGCTACCGTTACAGCGATTACCATTCCTATGCAATCAACCACCACAGCACTTCCTTTATCAACTTATAATCATTTGATTGTCAATACAACTTCCGGAGCAACACATTCTATTATTTTACCCGCCAGAAATCTTACCGTTTATGGAGATATGACGGTGATGGGAAACGGAAATACTGCAGGATCCGGAACCGGAACACCGGCTACAACTGGCAGAGAATACTCCATTGAAGGAAATCTGGATATTGAGTCCGGATTATTGGAATATCGCAATAATGTGGCACATACCATAACCGTTAAGGGGAATACCAATATTGATACGGATGGTACATTCAGAGCAAATGCAACCGCTTCCACAACGAATACACTGAATTTGTATGGGAATCTGACCAATGAAGGATCCTTTGACATGAATAATACAGGTCGGGCACTCACCTACTTCAAAGGGTTATCCAATGATTCCATAAAAGGATCCGGAACAACATATGATTTTTACAACCTTACTGTTGATAAAGGAAGTGATGCTTCTCCTGTGTTATATCTGCAGTCGGATATTACTACAGGGTTCACAAATCCTTTTCTCACACTTTTAAATGGTACTTTCAGGGTGGATGGTCCTGATGTAACTGTTTCAACAACTACTGCTTTCTTTATACCTCAAACAGCATGTTTTTCTGTAAAAAGCGGATCTGCCACTATTGGAACAAACAGCAATAACGGAGACGTAAGTCTTTCCGGAAAACTGGAAATTATGGGAGGTACGTTGAACATTGGAAACACAACCGGTTTTAATAATGACATTGAATATGCTGCCGCAGGCACACCTACTCTTGAAATAACCGGAGGTGTATTAAATGTCCGGGGACAAATTCGTCGGTCGGTAGATAATACCAGTGGTTCACTTATATACAGACAAATCACAGGGGATGTATTCATTCATGGTGAAGCCTTACAACCCAGTCGTGCAAAACTGGAAATAACGAATTTAAACAGCCGCTTTGAAATGTCAGGTGGCACGATCACACTGTTATCCGCTTCAGGTACTACCTATTATGATTTATATCTGCGACCGGAAACTTACGTGGTAAACGGTGGTACAATTTATCTTGGAAATGGTTCGTCGGCAGGAAGCCAGGATTTTGGAATCGTAGCCAGTGCGCCTTTATGGAATCTTGTTATTGGCACCGCTTCTGTTATTCAAACAACCACATTAAATATTCTGCCCCTTTCTATTTTGAACCAGCTTACCATCAATGGCAATTCTGTTTTCGATGCCAATGGTTTTGGCGTGAATATTTTGGGAAGTATGACAAATAATAACAGCGATAACTCGACAGGTATTGCTACCGGTGGATTCAGACCCGGGTCTCTGGTTCAGACCACCACATTTTCCGGAGCCTCCCCTCAGTCAATTTTAGGAAACGGATCCAATCTGACAAATTTTGCCAATCTGGTTATCAATAAACCGATTCAAACAGTAACCCTTGGAACAAACAGTGATATACGAATCAACGGAAATTTAACTATCACATCGGGTACCTTAGCTGATGGACAAAATATCATTCAGTTGGTTGGTAACATAAATAACAGTGGAAGCCATTCAAGCACAGGAATTATTGGAGGTATCTATTTTGTGGGAACCCTGAATCAGGAAATGGCTGGAAATGGCAATGGTGAATATGGAAATATCACTCTGAATAATCCTATTGGAGTTGATATGGTTGATAATGCAAGAATAAACGGACAACTTACATTTACCTCGGGTTCTCTGTATATTGATGATTATTTATTGACACTGGGTCCGGATGCTACAATTGGTGGTACTCCCAGTGCATCACGAATGATAAGCACAAATGGTGTTTTAAGCGACAAGGGTGTAAGAAAAATGTACAATACAGGAAATACTGCATCTTTTACATATCCTATTGGCATATCCGGTAAATATACTCCGGTAATCATTGATTTTTCAGCGAATTCAAGCAACAATTCTGAAATTACCATTATCCCGGTAAATGAACTGCACAGATCGGTAACCGGAACTCCGGCTGATTTCCTGAAATATTTCTGGAATGTAATTCCTTCCAATCTGGGTACGTATACAGTAAATTATCAATTTACCTATTCCGACGAAGATATTGTTGGCAATGAGAATAATTATATTGCGCAACGCTATGACATACCGACCAATATATGGTATAGTAATTTACCTCCGGGAACCCTCACAACAGGAAATAATACCTTTAGTTATTCCGGAGTATCTGCTAATCTGACCGGAGAATATACGGCAGGTCAAGCCTTTACCCCACAAGGAATGCTTTATAGTATAACCAATGGGAACTGGGGAACAGCTGGTACGTGGTCGTATACAGCCGGTGGTGCGTCATGCGGCTGTACTCCTGCCGGACACCCTGTAACAATTTCTGCAGGAACCACGGTAACTATGGCTAGTAATACAGCAACGGCTTACTCTGTCACCATCAACGGCACATTAAATGCGGGTACTACTACCTTTCATAATCTGGGACATGTGGATGGTCCGGGTACATTGGTTTTAACAGCGACTACGGATGGTATGTTCGTATTTCCTGGCGGAGAATATGATGGTTTCATGGCCAATCCGCTAAGTACGGTAGAATTCACCGGTAGCTCAGATGGAACGCTGCCTCTGAAACCGGGGAATGAGTATAAGCCTTACCAGAACGTGATCTTATCCGGAACCGGCATTAAATATATGTCGGCTGAAAACCTTAAAATTATGGGTGACCTTACCATTCGGTCGGTTACCTATTTAAACAATACCCTTTACAATAAAAACCTGACCTTATTGGGCGATTGGACCGATGAGCATACGGCTGTAAGCGGTTTCCTCCCAGGCACAGGTATGGTAACCATGAATGGCACAGTACCACAGAATATGTATCTTGGTTTTGCAGAAAACTTTTATGATCTGGCCATTAACAACCCCAATGGTGTTAATGTAGCTGCTGGAAGTGCCGGACTTTCGGTAGCAAGATATTTGATTTTGACCTCAGGAAACTTCCATACAGAGACCGGGAAAATGATTACAATTACAAATTCTTCCACTACAGCAGTTATTGGTGGAGGCCCAACTTCATTTGTAGATGGCCCACTTAGAAAGAGAATTGTGAGCGGTCAATCTTTTGTGTTTCCTGTGGGCGACGGAACCCGATTTGGACAGGTTGTATTACTTAATACCAATACAGCTACATCACCTGCTGAATGGACTGCTACCTATACGAATACTGATCCAAATTCGGATGGTTATCTTACAGGCACTTCCCATTATGTCTCTCCTATCTCCGGTATCAGTAATAATGAATACTGGTCGATTAACCGGCCTACGGGAGGTTCTGCAAACATCAGGATTCGCTGGGATGCAAATTCCTATCCTGCATTTACAGGGAGTTCCACGCTTCGTTCTAGGTTAAGGGTGGCCGAATATGCAACAGGTTCTGCATTATGGACAGAAAGAGGTTCATTGGTAAGTGGTAACGCAACAGATGGTACCATTTCTACAACTCTTCCTGTAACCCAGGACAATTATATTTTCTCAATCGGTATTATTGGTGTAACTGCCGCCATTCAAACTCCACCTGCGACATATTCAATATGTAATAATGGCGAAATTATTTATGTTCCAGTTACTCTAAGCGGTACTGCGCCCTGGACCCTGGATTACAGAACTACAGGAACAACTACAACAAACTTTCACAGGACATCCATTACTTCATCCACTTTCCTTATTCCGATTCGCGGCAGTGATATTGGGGGATATTCAGCTACGCCCTATACACTTTCTCTGGTTTCAGTATCAGACGCTTCTACTACGGGTACAGTGACAGCAACAACTGTGTCTGTTACGGTAAAGCAAACATACATTCCTTCTATAGTTGGTCCTACGTCTGTAGGCAGTGGCGAGACGCGTTCATATAATACAGCTAATCATGCAGGAAGCACTTATGTTTGGTCGTGGGTAGGTCCGTCAGGAGGTACTATAACGCCTTCGGGGCAAACAGCAAGTGTACATTTCAGCGCTGTGTTGGATACATTTCAGTTGCAAGTTGTTGAAACTTCCTCCTCGGCATGTACGGCGAGTCATCTGATCAATATCATTATCAGTGCTACACCTACTCCCTCTATTACGCCTACCACTGAGAACATATGTATTGGTAGCAATATAGTTTATTCAACCCAATATAATACCGGAAACGCATACAATTGGACCGTTGTTAATGGAACATGTACCGGATGCGGAGTATGGGGAACAGGAGCTGCAGCAGCAAGTATATCTGTAACATGGAACAGCACCGGACCCGGCTCCGTAAGTGTAACCGAACGTACTGCAACTATGATTACAGGATCTACAACAAACGCATATAGCATAAGTGCTATGCCCATTAATAAAACGTTGGTGGAAAATGCGATTTGTTCGGGTAATGAAGGCAGTATCAGTGTAATATCTTCGGAAGCAAACATCAGTTATCAGCTCTATATGAATGATGATAATACAGCAGTCGGAACTCCTGTAAGTGGTGTAGCCGCAGCCAATATTTCATTATCAACCGGCGTGTTGACCACTTCAGAAGATTATTATGTAATGGCATACAATGAAGGTTGTTCTCTCCGGATTCCTGCTTCACCCGGTTATGTAACCGAAACTGTATATCCAATTCCCGCGCCTACAATTACCGGACCTGATACTTTATGCACGGGCAGTGCCTCCATTTACGAAACTGAAGCAGGCATGTCGGATTATGTATGGACCATTTCTCCCGGCGGATCAGGTAGCATATCAGCCCCTGTTAATTCTGCATCAGTTACAATAACCTGGGGAAGTATAACAGGAATGTATGAGAATCGAACTCTTACTGTGGAATATACCAGTGAGCATGGATGCGAAACAGTAACTCCTGCTGAAATGGATGTTAGAATTTTCAAAGTCCCTGAAACCGGGCCATCCTACCACATCCCCAATTAAAACATTGATATATATCACTTTTTTGTCAGCATTTACGGGCAGATCATCAAATTAATGTAACAAAAAATCATGTTTTACGATATAATTGATTAGTTGCACATATTTAACAAAGTAAATATACCCTCAGGGTAAGCAATAGAGTAATTAATTTAAAATTCACAAAAATGAAAAAGATCAACTTTTTGAGGACTGTTCTTGGTGTTGCAACCGCAATGCTTTTGACTGTAAGCGCTATGGGCCAGGTGGCTAATAGCGACTATGCAAGGTATGATTCGGATCTTTTGAATCCGGATACAGTTGACTACGTCACCTTAAAGGCTGGCGGTACTACAATGGGTTATTATGCAAAACCCGACCCGGTTTACCATCCCAATTATACAGCTATAGGAACTTGGGCTCTTACTACAGGTTTCACATGGGATTGGACCATTTTACCCGCTATGGCAATTGCCAAACCTGGTGACGCCAACTATGCTACCGTTACTTATACAGCTACAGGTAATTATGCAGTAACAGTTGCCGAGCATTCGCCTGCTGCATTTGGTAATTGCGCTGATGCTACCCCAACTGAAATGAACGTAACAGTTGTTGCGCCTCCAGTTGCAACCTTTGCTGGCGCGGACCAATTACAGTGCGGTGATTTTGCTTCACAGAATATTGTTTTCGACATTAATGAAAATGTTCCTGCCAATTGGGCATCATGGGCATTTACAATTGTAAGAATTGAAGAAAATATTAATGCTGCCGGCGTGAGAATCGGAGCAGTTCTTGATTCTGCTGTTGTTGCAAACTATACTTTAGCAGCTAAAGGTCGTGCCGGTACAGCCGGTTTTGGTGGTGCACAGCCAGCTTATACTTTCACAATTACCGCAGCTGACCTTACTGTACAGAATTCACTGCGTACCCGTTACAGATATCGTGCTTTAACTCCGACCGGAGCAACAGGTACAGGTATTGTATCAGCTATATCACAGAAATCTGATTATCTGCTGGGTGGTACAATTAATGCATATGCATTTACCGATGCTGTTGTGCAGTATACAGCCAACCCGACACCTGCAACCGGACCAATCTATCATGTTCCTAATAACTTTAATTTCTAACCAAATCATTTAGTACTGTAAGTTTCAAACTATAAGGAACAGTACATCAAATTGTCCATAAAGAACACTATATTAACCCTATTGCTTATCATAAGCTCCATGGGACGTGGCCAGAGTCAAAGTTTACCTTTTGCCTGTGCCGGTACCATGGAGTCTTATGGTGTGCAGGGATTGCCCAATTCAGTTTATAATTGGGAAGTCACAGGTGGAGCCCTCATGGATACCCTCTATGGATTATCCAATGATACGGTAGTCATCCGGTGGGATTATAATCGTAGTGTACATAGTATAACCGTAACTGAACTGACCGAAGCCGGATGTTATGGAATTCCGGTGGGCGGCAATGTTCAGATTACAGCGCCCATAGCTGATATTGGCGATCTTGAAGAAGTTTGCCAGGACAATGAATTTATTTTTGATGCCACCAATTCCTATGCTCCCGGTGTCTCCTATCTTTGGCAGGATGGTTCTACAGGTAATACCTTTTCATCCGGAACGGATGGATATGTCTGGGTAAAAATTACCGGAACCGATCATTGTTACGATTACGACTCTGCGTACCTGACAGTGAATCCAAATCCTGTTATTGATATTGGAAATGATACCACCTTATGTGGAACCGCAACCATTAGTTTAGATGCAGGCTTTTTTGCTTCTTATGAATGGTCGACCGGCAACAACGGAAATCCGGTAACCTTTGATGGAGATAGATCGGAACCCCAAATTGTATGGGTCCAGGTTACAGATGATAATGGCTGTATAGGCTCCGATACACTTGTACTTGGAGTTTGTGACGCAACCCTTCTTTTTGTCAATATGCCCAATACCATCACACCCGGTGATGATGACAAGAATGACGAATGGGTCATCCCTCACATTGAGTTGTTCCCTGATGCTGTTGTTGAAATTTTCGACCGCTGGGGCCGTCTGGTATATCGGACCAATGATATCGCGAATAATCCCTGGAAAGGGGAAACCATGTCCGGAAAAGAACTACCCATGGATGCCTATTTCTTCGTACTTGACTTAAAAATACCTCATGTTAAACCGATTACGGGTTATATCAATCTGATCCGTTAGGCTCCTTTCCTTTCAATTCAATAGATTTCAATAATCCAACCGATTCAATCGGCCGGGATAGTATTGATTTGATTCATGTAAATCTATTCTTAATCACAGTATCATATCGGGATAAACTTTTAGAATTACATATTGTTTATGTGATTGCAATTTGTATTATTTGAATATAAAGTCAATAGATTTATCCGGAATATCCATTAAAAATAAAACTTACAGAATCTGAATTATTTACAGACGATCTCATTACAGCAGTATGCTTCATTACATTCATTTTGCTCACTATCCGGAAATTTCTCCTTATTTTTCATCCATAGGTTTATTCCATTTGTCAAATTACAGTTTTAAGAAGATCTTATGCGTATTAACCTGATATATAGTTTTTTAACAACGTTTTCCAGGCATTGATCTAAATCAATGCCTATTTTGATATCAATTAACGATAACCTTGACGCATATTTTCAGTATACACAGGAAACAAAAAGAAAGCACATGAAATCACTGAAATTATCGTTCCTTCTTATAACCCTTCTGACAATTTCAGGTTCTGATATAATGTCACAACAATTACCTATTTATAGTCAATACATGATGAATGGGTTTTTGATTAACCCTGCAGTTGCTGGTCATGAAGGTTACACTGCCATTAATATAACAGCACGTGAGCAATGGATCGGACTGAAAGATGCTCCTGGTACTTATGCCATCAGTTATCAAACCCGGCTTTTAAGAAACAGTTATATTTCACGTTCCGCTTCCATCAGACGCCGTAAAAGAGTTATGTCGCGCAGTGGACGTGTTGGTTACGGTGGATATGCTTTTACAGATATGGCCGGTGCATTTAACAGAACCGGTGTTCAGGGAACTTATGCTTATCATATAACCATGGATAAATCACAGTTATCTTTTGGATTATCCGTAACAGGTTATCAGTTCAGAATTGATGAATCTAAAATCAGACTTTTGGAAGAAGATGATGAAGTACTAATGAATACTGAAAAATCTGCATTTATTCCGGATGCTAATTTTGGTGTATATTATTCCGATCAGAAATTATATGCAGGTATTTCTGCCTTGCAGCTGTTTCAATCACCACTAAAAATAGGTGCTGATAAAGAAGGTCCGGGATTTAAAATGATCCGCCATTATTTTATCACTGCTGGTTACCGGTTTGAACTCAATGAAAATCTCCTGATGGAGCCCTCTTTTCTATTAAAAACTACTGAAAAATTTGTTGCACAGATCGACGTGAATGTGAAAGCCTACATCAAGGAAAATTATTGGGCTGGTATTTCTTACCGGACAGGTGGTGGTTATAGCATTTCAGAAGAGACTCTGAATGGAAAAGGTTCATCGATGATTTTTATGGCTGGATTCCGGGTTGAGAAGATATACTTCGGGTACGCTGTAGATTACACCTTTAATGCAATTGGAGCACGTACTTTTGGTTCACACGAAATAATGGCAGCTATAAAATTTGGCGATAACGCCAGAAGATACAGGTGGCTGAACAGGTATTAGAATAACCCATATCATTTAAATATTTTGACAGGGAAGGGCGAACGAAATAATGGTTCCTCTTCCCTGTTGGCTTATTATCGAAATTGATCCCCCGTGTAACTGTATAAAATCCCGACATATTATTAATCCCAGGCCGCTTCCATTTTCACCTTTAGTTCCGGTCGTAGATTTCTTTGAATCAATATCAAAAATGCCTGCAAGTTTAGTATCTGGAATTCCAATTCCCGTATCCTCAATGCTGAAGAGCGTATTATTTCCCTGTTGAGATACCGTAACATGAATACTTCCATGTTCGGTATATTTTATAGCATTCCCGATTAAATTTCTCAAAACCGTATTTAGCATATTCCGGTCTGCGTATACCATCTGGTCCTCTTCTATATTGATATAGAATTCAATTTTCTTTTCATCAATATGGCTTCTTTGTAAAAGATAAATCGCATCAATCTGTTCTTTAATATCAAATTCCTCAGGAGAATACCCCAAACTATGAGTTTGCATTCGTGACCATTGTAATAAATTTTCAAGTAAATCATAAACACGGTGAGACGATTCATAAATAGCATAAATGAATTTGAGATGTTTTTCTTCACTGAGATTGCCGGATTTCTTATAAAGAATCTCAGAAAAATTCATGATGGAGCTAAAAGGGCCTTTCAGGTCATGTGCTATAATTGAAAATAGTTTGTCTTTGGTGGCATTGGATAAAACAAGCTCTTTGTTAGTTTCTTCCATAAGATGTGCTTGCTCCTTCACCTTGTCGTTCACCATTTTCAGCCATTCATTATTTATTCGGATTTCCTCTGTTTGTTCTTCAATTTGCTGCTGTCTTTCTTCTAAAAGTGCGTTAATCTCGTTAAGGTCTTCCGAATTTTGCATCAATATTGCATTCTTATCTTCAAGTTCCTGTGTTCTTTGTTGTCCCAATTTAACCAGTTCGATGTGCTGTTTTTCCAGCTGTCTGACCCTGTGTTGATATAAAAAATAGCCAAAAAGCACCAGCCATAAGAAACCTGAGATTTTGAATAGTAGTGGGAGAGACCAGATATGAAGAATAAAAGCATGCTGAAAACTATTCATTAGATTCCTTGCATCCCATGGTATTTTCAATACATAGGAAAGTGATTTCTCAGTGCAACAGTTCAATTTCTCTGATATAATCAGGGAAATATTTTGAAAGTCCGGATCAGCAGGAAGGATAGCCCTCAGATTCGATTTTTGATTGGTCGATGAAGTTTTAGCAAAAAGGATCAATAAAACCAACATGCAAATCCTTGTAACCATAAGAATCTGAGAATTAAGTAAAGGAAAGAACCAAGCGCTATATAAATACTATAAAAGATTCATTTAGGTTCCAAAAAATGCTATAAATATATATTGATTTATATCAACGAAATAACCATTTCGTGTCATTGGTTTCGGATGTACAAATCAAAACTAAATCCATTATATATCAAGCATTTATGGCCAACAGGGGCTTCGTAAAACCGTAAAAGATTATAAACAATTACTGCCATGAAACCCCTGTTAATTATATTCCTCAGCTTATTAATCAATACTTTGGAAGGACAAGTAATTGATACGATAAGAATATCAAAATACTCAGTGGGAATCTCCCGATTTAACTCCAGCAGTGGCTTTAGGCCAGGTACAGACTTTTATTTCCTTTATAGCGAACAGAAAAGAAGTATTGGTTTTGGTTTTTTGTATTGTCCCGAACAAAGGAAAATCAGTGGAATTAGTATCCATTATGAGACTAAATTGTCATCACCTCTGAAGTCAAATTTCTCCCCGTATTTGTTTTATAACATGACCTACAGGTTCACACGCACGGAAGCGATTCTTAATGAACAGCCTGTTGAATCAACTTATGGATTGTATAAAAGCCTGGAACATCATATTGGAATGGGTGTGAATATGAAAATTATGAAGAACATTCATGCCAAAGCAGCCATGGGCTATGGTGTATATTTTGGTTCCATTAAAAAACCCATTTACGATTCATTCACAAAAGAAGTAACAGGATCAAACGGATTCAGCGCAATAGGGATCCTTGCATTGGAATACACCCTTTAAGCATTCACAAGATGTTTAATCTTCTTGATGATAGACTCTACATGAATTGGTTTTGCAATAAATTCAGTAGCTCCCATCTCTTTCGCTTTTTTAATTGATTCGGAAGAATCATATGCGGAAACAACAATAATAGGAATATCTCCAAGATTCAATTCTGATTTCATTTTTAAAAAATCATAACCCGAGACTTCGGGCATGCTTAGATCCAACAGGATTAAATCGGGTTTTTGTTTTGCAATTGCTTCCAGAGCATGTTTCACATCAGAAACAATAATCGCATCCATTCCGGCTTCACTTAGTGCAAATTCCAGCAAGAGTAATGCTGTATCAGAATCATCAATGCATAAAATTTTCTTTTTCATAATCGGAATCTGAAATTATTTGCATTAAAATTAAGAAAATAGTAAATCTGTAATGAATTTACTTAAAAATAATGGTTAGATTTATTATCAATTAGTTTGGCTTCCGGGACTTTTTAATATTTTGTTACTGTTATATGGAAACCCTTAAATACGAGCTACCTTCTTTATCTGTTTTTACAGATGAACAAACAAGGAGATTAAAAGATAATAGTTTTGTTGTAAGCCACCGGAAAGGGGAAGATATCTTTACCCAGGAAAGACCAATATCTCATTTAATGTATCTGTCTGAGGGTCTGGTTAAAATTTACAAACGTGATCCCAAGAAACACAGCGTTATTATAAAATTGGTGGTCCCCAATCATTATATCGGTTTGTTTTCTTCATTCCATGATACCCGGTATCATTTCTCTGCGGCAGCACTGGAAGATTGTGAAATTATTTATATCAACAACCAGATTGTTCATGAGTTGGTTCTGGAAAACGGTCAATACGCCATGCAATTGATTAAGCAGTTTAGTGTGGATGGCATGCTGTTTATGAATAAACTCACCTATTATCCTCAGAAACAGGTTGCCGGCAGAATTGCTGAAGTGCTGCTGTTATTTGCCTACGAAATCTATAAAAACGAACAATTTATATTGCCTTTATCCCGCCAGGAACTGGCAGATTTGGTTTTTTCAACCAAGGAAAGTGTTAGTCGTACGCTGACCGAATTTAAAAATGACAGGATGATTGAAATCAACGACCGGCAAATTCACCTGAAAAGCATTGATTTACTCAAAATGCTGAGTAAACTGGGGTAAAGCACTATTTGATCACAATCAGATCAATGAGGGTTTCCCCCGCGTTCTCATTTACCCGGTTCATAATATCCTGCCGCATCATAAGAAGTTCTGTTTTCAATACAGATGACCGGACATGAACAAATAAGGTTCTGTTTTTAATATAAATCTTTTCTGTGCGGTTTGCCACTGTTTTTCCCATTAAAGATTCCCATTCCGAAACAATACTGACTTCTTTTAATTTGCGGGCAATATGCAATTCATTCAGGCAATCCCGAATCACATCACCGATTTTTTGAGTCTGGCTTTTACGCATATTTATTGGTTGATGTGTTGATTTATTGATTTGTTGATTGGGAGTAGTATCCGGCATCCAGCTAAGTGACTTTTCCAATGTTTACCCGGAATAGTTTATAGTCGGTTTGCATTTCCTTTAATATGGATTGCATTTTTGATTCGTCAGTATGCGAAATAAATATTTGTCCGAAATGTTCATCAGCCACCAGATTTATGATTTGCTTTACCCTTGATTCATCGAATTTATCGAAAATATCATCCAATAAAAGTATAGGCTTTATCAGCTTCATTTCTTTAATAAAATCGAATTGAGCAAGTTTCAGGGTTACCAGAAAAGTTTTCTGTTGCCCCTGCGATCCGGTCTTTTTTAATGGATAGCCATTTAGCTTCAATACAAGATCATCTTTATGTATGCCTTGTGTGGTATATTGCATAATCCGGTCTTTATCCCTCGAAACCTGAAACAATGATTCCAGCGAATGATCATTCAATGGAGATTGATAAGTAAGTCCGATTTCTTCCTGTTCCGGAGCAATTTGATGGTAGTATTTCCGGAAAACAGGAATCATTTTCTCCGAAAAAACAGTTCTGCTTTTATAGATCTGGTTTGCTGGCGGAATCATTTGAGCCTCATAAATTTCTAGTACAGATTCGTCAAATTTACCAGACCATCCTGCATCTTTGAGTAATTTATTGCGTTGTGCCAGCAATCGGTTATAAAGAATTACATTTTCAAGGTAATTTCTATCGTACTGGGAAATTACGCTATTCATAAAACGTCTTCGTTCTTCGCTTCCTTCCATGATAAGAACTGCATCCTGAGGTGAAATCATCACCACAGGGAAATTCCCGATATGATGTGACAGCTTCTCATATTCCTTTTTATTGCATTTAAATACTTTATTCTTATTATGATGAATTCCGCAAAAAATTTCACTCGTTTTTGAAGCGCCCTGAAAAACTCCCTGTATTACAGAAAATTCCTGATTGTGCTGTATGTTCTGTGAATCTACAGGATTAAAGTAACTTTTACAAAGGCAAAGGTAATGGATGGCATCCAGGAGGTTTGTTTTGCCTACCCCATTGTCCCCCACAAAACAATTGATTCTTGGAGAAAAGGAAATTTCAGCTTCCCCAAAATTTTTAAAATTTACCAGAGATAATGATTGCAAATACATCAAATGAAATTAAATCCAAAATTAATAAATCGTTGGGACGTAATGCTGATAACTTTATTCAGAAATATAATGTAAATTATGCGGTAAGATATAATTTTATAATGAATAAAATCTCAACCGGCCATGACTTCTCACAAACGACTTCGTTCTTTTACAAGCCTCAATCTGGTTCTTCTGTTTTTTTTCATCTTTTCCGGTTCTTCCCTACAGGCACAACCGGGCAAACGAAACATTAAGTTTACCAATATTTCTATTAAAAACGGGCTTTCTCAAAGCTCGGCAAACTGCATTTTTCAGGATTCCAGAGGTATTTTGTGGGTTGGGACAGAAGATGGCTTAAATAAATACGATGGTTATTCATTTGCCGTATACAAGTCGAATTCTGAGGATATATCCAGTATTAGTAATCCCCGAATTCAATGTATTATAGAAGATCATTCTGGGAATCTCTGGATCGGAACCAATGGTGGTGGTTTGAACAAATATATCCGGAATGTGAACCGGTTTTATTCAGTAACACCCGGCAACCATGTAAATAGTGAACATTACAAACAGGTTCAATGCCTTTTTGATGCTGACAGTGTTATATGGACTGGCACAAAAGATGGACTAGCATTGGTTCATAAGAAGAGTATGAAATTCATGGATGTGCTTAAAGGCTATCCGGCATTAGCACCCTTAGCATCCGTTTCTATTCATAAGATTATTTCTACACAACTTACACTCTGGTTCGGAACAGAAAAAGGATTGTTTAGTTATAACCTTCAAAATAATAAACTTGTTTTTTATACAAGCACAAAGTATCCATATCAGAATCTGGATGTCACAGCATTGATTTCTGATCATAAAGGTACGATTATCATAGGCAGTGATCGTGGTCTGTTTATTTTAGATCGGTCTACAAATGATATCATACAGGTAACCGTGCAAAGGCAAGAAAATTCCCGCATTAAGGTTCTGATGGAAGACATTGAGAATAATTTATGGGTAGGGACCATGTCTGACGGCCTTTTTGTAGGATCTGTCTATTC
The DNA here is from genome assembly GCA_963733535.1 of uncultured Bacteroidota bacterium. Classification (GTDB taxonomy): domain Bacteria; phylum Bacteroidota; class Bacteroidia; order Bacteroidales; family UBA10428; genus UBA5072. The sequence goes on along the minus strand of CAVTDR010000007.1, from coordinate 311,076 downwards.
CGGTTCATTTGAAAATTATAGTTATGATCATCTGAATCCATACAGTATTAAAAACAATGAGATTTTATCGCTATATGAAGATTACTCAGGGATAGTATGGGTTGGTTCAAATGGATTGGATTTGTATAATCCAAAAAAAGAGAAGTTTACACTTTATGATTATGTTCCATATTCCCGTGAGCAACTCATTTTTCGCAATATCCACCCGATCTATGAAGATCATTCCGGAGTATTGTGGATTGGATCAAAAACAGATGGTTTGCATATATTGGACCGGAACAGGAAAAGCTATTCACGATTCTTAAAATCGAACGGTTTATCCAGCAACGGCATTCGTGCCATAAAAGAGTTCCCGGAAGGTGTTCTGTGGGTTGGAACAGAAGACCAGGGTTTGAATAAGGTGTTTCTGGACGGTAACAGAAAGCCTGTTCGTGTTGTACAATACAAGTCAGTACCGGGAAAATCAAATTGTTTAACGAGCAATAAAATTTATGCTTTATATGCTGATGAACAGGGTCAATTATGGATCGGAACCGATAATGGCTTAACGGTGATGGATCCGGTTAAGGAAACGTTTAAACAGTATTTTCCGGATGAAAATAAGCCAGGCGCCTTAAGCAATGGAACAGTATACAGCATTTTTTGTGACAGCCGGAAGATGATATGGCTTGCTACAGATCTTGGCGTTAATAAGTACGATGCTGCCACCAATACATTTATACGGTATGTACATCAGGAAAAGAACAATAATTCCATTATTCATAATGAGATTCTTTGTTTTCATGAAGATGATAAAGGCTTCTTATGGATTGGCACATATGGTAAGGGATTCGACAAATTTGATCCTGTGCATGAAAAATTCTTTCACTACCGCGATATTAACGAAGTTTCAACCGCAGTAATCTATGGTATTCTGGAAGATGAACAGGATAATTTATGGCTGAGTACCAATAACGGTATATTAATGTTTAACAAATCAACCAATAAAATTAAAGCATTTGATATTGAGGATGGATTGCAGAGCAATGAATTCAATGGAACTTCTTATTATAAATCTTTAAAAGGTGAAATGTTCTTTGGTGGCCAATATGGATTTAATAGTTTTTTCCCCGATGCGGTGAAGGTAGATAGTGTAGTACCCAAAATCATCATCTCCGATATCCTTGTAAACAATGTATCCGTCATTCCCGGTGAAAAGGCACCCATTGACAGAAACATTAATGAGGCCAGGGAAATTATTCTTCGTCATCAACAGAATAACATTACCTTATATTTTTCTGGCTTGCATTTTGCCAATCCATTGCGGAATAAATACAAATATAAACTCGAAGGATTTGATAAAGAATGGATTGATGCAGGGAATAAACGATTTGTAAGCTATACTAACCTGCCCTATCAAACGTATACCTTTTATGTGAGGGCTTCCAACAGCGATGGTATTTGGAATAATCAGGGAATGAGCATTAAAATCAAGGTGAAAGCTCCATTTTGGGCTACCATTTGGTTTCGGATTCTTTGCGGACTGGTTTTGGCTGGGCTTATCTTTTATTTAATCAGAAACCGGCTGTCGAGAGAGGAACGACAGAAAAAAATTATCGAAGATAAATTCAATGCCAGTTCGAAGGAATTAGAGGTTGCCAGACAACAACTTGAAAATCAACACGAAGAAATCGTTATTCAAAAGCGCGAATTATTTCAGAGCCAAAAGGATCAGGAAAGCCTGCTTTGGTTTAACCAGGGACTTGGTTTATTTTCTGACCTGATCAGCAAAAACCGTGAAAGTCTTTCGCAGTTATGCGGCGAATTTATTGAAAAACTGGTTGACTATGTGGAAGCACAACAAGGTGGTATTTTTCTCTTTCAGCAGGACGACGAAGAAATGCCCCTTCATCTGGTTGCGCATTATGCTTATTCTATTTCAAGACAGGATCAGAAAATTTCGGTAGGAGAAGGTTATGTGGGTACATGTTATAAGGAAATGAAATTTCTGGAAATTGATAACCTAACCGACAGGTATTCGGTTTTGAACTCAGGCTTGGGAAATATGCCGGTTAAACATCTCGTTTTAGCACCCTTAATGGTAAACAATAATTGTATAGGAGTTATTGAATTAGGGTCATTTAAAAAGATCAAGGGATACCGCATTTCATTTATTGAAAAACTGGTAGAAACTTTTGCTTCCACCATATTGACAGAACAAGCCAATAACCGTCTCAAGATTCTTATTGAACAGTCGACTTTACAAGCGAAAGAACTCTCTGAAAATGAAGAAAAACTAAGGAAAAATCTGGAAGAATTAATGGCAGCTCAGGACGAGTCATCCAACAGAGAGGATGAGCTGATTAAAATGGCGGAAGAAGCAGCCACTCGTGAGGAAATGATGTCACAGGAAATTGAGATGTTGAAGAATCAGATAGGCCTATTAAGCAGTCAGCCTTCGTCCAACTAAGACAATTCCTGAGAAAGTATTTCTCTCGCTTTTGAAAGCTCTGCTATTTGCTTTTCGGTAAGTGCCGGATACCGGAGTCCCAGATTTTTCATGCGTTCAAGTATGATGGTTGCCACAGCCAGCCGCATATACCATTTCTTATCAGCGGGAATAATATACCAGGGTGCTTCGCTTGTGGAAGTTTTCGAAATCATAATTTCATAGGCCTTTTGATATTCATCCCAGTAACCTCTTTCTTCCAAATCACTGAACGCAAATTTCCAGTTTTTCCCGGGCTCATTGATTCTCTTTAAAAACCGGTCGGCTTGTTCTTTTTTAGAAACATTTAAAAAGAACTTAATCACTTCAGTACCATTTCCAATTAAGTGCTTTTCATAATCGTTTATGCTTTGGTATCGATTTTCCCAAAATACCTGTGGTATTGTTTTAGAGAGGGTAATTCCAGGTAAATTTTGTTTCATAACAATTTCAGGATGTATTCGGGCAATCAGAACTTCTTCATAATACGATCGATTAAAAATGCCGATCCGGCCTCTTTCGGGTAAGCATTTTGTGGTTCGCCAAAGAAAATCATGATCCAGTTCTTCTGCTGAAGGTTGTTTGAAATTGTACACCTGGCATCCCTGCGGATTAATCCCCGACATTACATGTTTGATGGTACTATCTTTTCCTGCACCATCCATGGCCTGAAATATTAAAAGTACCGCGTGCGTATTCCCTGCATATAGCATATCCTGAAGACCCTGCATTTCTTTGATGTATTGCTTCATTGATATTTCTGCTTCTTCTTTATCAGATATACCAGCAGACATTTGAGTCGGATAATCGGCCAGGGTATTAAATTTTCCCGGACTGGCAAGAAAGGTAGTGCTATCCATAAGCTTGTTTATATAGGGTTAAATATAATGAAATCCGCTATGAAAAGATCTTTTTCAGGGCTATGTCCGGAGTGCTTCCGTTTGTTCATTCTTTGTTGATAATAACGTAACTACTATTGCCGTTATTCAACAATGCTAGCGGGATTTTTTGTATCTTTACAAGCTATTAAAAGCAACCGATCAATAACGTAAAATTGCACCTATTTTCACATTATGAGTAATTCAGATTTAGAAGAAAAATCAAGTAAAGCAAATTCGAGCGCATCAAACGATTATTCTGCAGATAGTATTCAGGTTCTGGAAGGATTAGAAGCCGTTCGTAAACGGCCGGCGATGTACATTGGAGATATTAGTGTAAAGGGATTGCATCACCTGGTTTATGAGGTAGTGGATAATTCAATTGACGAAGCACTTGCCGGCTATTGCAACAATATAGATGTCACAATTAACGAAGATGGATCCGTTTCTGTAATTGATGACGGAAGAGGAATTCCCGTAGACATGATGGAGAAGGAAAAAAGGTCGGCCCTTGAAGTGGTTTTGACTGTACTCCATGCAGGTGGAAAATTTAATAAGGATTCTTATAAAGTTTCAGGAGGATTGCATGGTGTGGGTGTTTCATGCGTGAATGCACTTTCTGTAAAATTTTCTGCAATTGTTCATCGCGATGGTAAAAAATACCAGCAGGAATTTGAAAGAGGAAAACCCATGTATTCCGTTAAGGAAATTGGCGAAAGCGACCTTACCGGTACAGAAATAACCTTTAAACCCGATTCGGAGATTTTTATTACCACGGATTATAATTTTGAGATATTATCATCGCGACTTCGGGAATTGTCCTTTCTGAATAAAGGTATCCGTCTGCAATTAACCGATAAGCGCGAATTAGAAGAAAACGGAGGCGATACGCCTCATTTCCGTAACGAAATGTTTTATTCTGAAAGGGGCCTGGCAGAATTCGTTGCCCTGCTTGATGAAAATCGGGAAAAGCTTACAGGTATAATTCATATAGAAAATACAAAAACCGAAGTCCCGGTTGAAGTTGCCATGCAATACAACACTTCCTTTTCTGAGAATGTATTCTCCTATGTGAATAACATTAATACCATTGAGGGAGGCACGCACCTTGCAGGATTCAGAAGAGGATTGACAAGAACATTAAAATCCTATGCCGAAAAATCAGGGATGCTTACCAAGCTCAAATTTGATATCAGCGGGGATGATTTTCGGGAAGGCCTTACAGCGGTCATTTCCATTAAAGTTGCGGAACCTCAGTTTGAGGGTCAGACTAAAACAAAACTTGGAAATTCCGATGTCATGGGATTTGTGGATCAGGCGGTTTCTTCAGCCTTATCTAATTATCTTGAAGAGAATCCAAAGGATGCCAGAACCATCGTTCAGAAAGTTATTCTGGCAGCACAAGCACGTCATGCAGCACGAAAAGCCCGCGAAATGGTACAGCGGAAAGGCGTTTTATCTGGCTCAGGACTACCGGGAAAATTGGCCGACTGTTCGGAAAGAGACCCTACCCTATGTGAAATTTATTTTGTTGAGGGAGATTCAGCCGGTGGTACCGCAAAACAAGGCCGCGACAGACATTTTCAGGCTATTCTGCCTTTGAGAGGTAAAATTCTCAATGTGGAGAAAGCCATGCCGCATAGAATTTTTGAAAATGAAGAAATCCGCAATATCTATACTGCTTTAGGCGTAACAGTAGGTACAGATGAAGATAGTAAGGCTCTTAATCTTACCAAGTTAAGGTACTTTAAAGTAATTATTATGACGGATGCTGATGTGGACGGATCACACATTACCACCCTCATGATGACTTTTTTCTATCGGTTTATGGAAGACCTGATTAAAAATGGCCATCTATATATCGCCACACCGCCCTTATATCTGGTAAAGAAAGGCAAGACCGAAAGATACTGTTGGACTGAAGAAGAGCGTCGGGCTATTGTTGAGGAGCTTGGAAAAGGAAAGGATGGCAGTGTACATGTTCAACGTTATAAAGGTTTGGGGGAAATGAATGCAGAACAATTATGGGAAACTACCATGAATCCTGCACATCGTACGCTCAGGCAAGTAACTATTGAAAGCGCCGCTGAAGCCGATCGCGTTTTCTCCATGTTAATGGGTGATGATGTACCTCCACGTAGAGAATTTATAGAAAGGCATGCAAAATATGCACGCATAGATGTATAAAGAGAACGAGTTGTATATTAATGCAGTAAATCAACAGGTTAAAGATTTAAAACCGGTTTCGTTGTCAGAAATGGATTGTGTTAAGCTGATGGACAGAACCGATAGTAAATTTGTGTTATCGTTTGACAGCCTTTTACCTGTATTAAAGCAACTTTCAGATCAATACCGGATTCTCACTATTAACAAAATCAGAATCTTCAGTTACCGTACCGATTATTTTGATACTCCGGAATTATCTATGTACACGGATCATCACAATGGAAAGCTGAACCGTTTTAAGATTCGGCAACGCGAATATGTGGAATCTAATATCCGGTTTTTGGAAGTAAAATATAAATCCAACAAAGGAAGAGTCATCAAAGACAGAATAGAAAAATCGTTTAGGGATCAACCCGCATTTGCGGGTTTTGTGAGTGGCCATACTCCTTATGATCCCCAACAACTTTCTGTAATTCTTACCAACCGCTTCAACCGGATGACCCTGGTTCATCTTAAACTGAAGGAAAGGGTAACCCTGGATTTCAATTTATCCTTTACGGATGAAAAGCACAATGCAGAACTGAGCGGATTGGCGATTATTGAAATAAAACAAAACAGGCTGAATATGCAAAGCCCTGTGTTTAAAATGCTGAAAGAATATGGTGTTCGCAGGGAATCTATTAGCAAATATTGTTTGGGCGTTTCCGTTCTTAACAGACACCATAAATTGAATAACTTTAAGAAAACTGTGAACCTGGTTAACCAATTAAGTCATGTTGAAATATCTGCTTAACATACAAGATTATACTTTTTTAGGGCTGGATATCATCCATCCTGATAAATTTACGGAGTTATTGCTCCGTTTTGCGCTGAACATGACTATGGTTATCATTATCGTCCGTGTTCTATATTATCCGGTGGCCCGGAGAAAAGATTATCTTTTTAGTTTTTTCATCATCAGTGTCATTATCTTCTTGCTTTGCATTCTTTTGGAAAACGTCAAATTACAGCTGGGTTTTGCTTTTGGATTGTTTGCTATTTTCGGTATTTTAAGATACCGTACACTTGCCATCCCAATAAAAGAGATGACATATCTTTTCCTCCTTATCGGAGTGTCTGTGATTAACGCGCTTGCAAATAAGAAAATCAGTTGGGCTGAACTGGTATTTACAAATCTCATCATCATTTTTATTATCTGGGGCCTTGAAAAAATCTGGCTGGTCCGGCATGAATCTTCCAAACAGGTGGTTTATGAAAAAATTGACATGATTAAACCCCATAGAAGAGCTGATCTTTTAAAAGATCTGGAGGAACGAACCGGATTGAAAATAAACCGGATAGAAATTGGAAAGATCGATTTTCTTAGAGATACAGCCCGACTGATCATCTATTATTATGGAGACCATAATGATATAAACCAGGCTGACGAGAATGAAAATACGTATGCCGGTGGTGACGATGATGACTAAAGTGAATCTGACAGCTGATCCAATGCTTTTCTCTTTTTAATCCGTTGTGAAATTAAGGAAAGCTTATAGAGATCAAATGCAAAAACACTGGGGTTAGAACCCAGCAAATTACGCATCACCTGATTCGATATAAAAGAATAAAAGAAGAGATAAATACCGATGAGGTTGAATTTCTTAATAAATTGATAGGCTTTTAGCAGCCTGATATCCTTCACATCATCTTTCCTGATTTTCCCATCATGCAATAGGGTCAGCAAGTTTTCAATTGCTTCTGATGTCTTACGTAAAAACTGACTGGAGATTTCCAGCCCAACATGATATAATGGATTGTTGATGTGTTTTATAGGAATACCCCTCTTTTTCAGTTCCAACCCAAATAAGGTATCTTCGTGCCCATATTGAATAATGCTCTCATCAAATTGAATCTGAAGGCATACACTTTTGTCGATCAAAAAGTTGTTGGTCATAAACGACCGGTACGGACTCAGGTTTCGTATGTAATCAGGAATACGCTCTCTTTTCATTCCGTATAGCCATCTCAGTAAATATTCCGGCTCTTCTGGAGGCTCTTCGTTATAAACTCTCCCTCCACATACAACCATTTTTTCCCCACAATAGGCCAAATAGTTGCTAATATAAAAACCTGAAAACACCTCACTGTCGCAATCCATAAAAAGAAGAGAATTATAGACTGCCATTTCTGCCAGACGGTTGCGAATGCGGGAGCGACCGATATTTTTGTCAAGCACATAAAACCGTACTCCGGATAAATGAGCCACATCCTGATTTTGATCACGAAGCAAAGCAGATGAACAGTCATCTAGTACAATGATTTCAAAGGGTATAGATGCATCAGTTGCCTGTCTGTGCAGTTCTGTTACCAGTGAAACAATATTGAAATTAAAAACCGGAATGAGTATCGACAACATGGATCAAAGTCCTTGAGAGGATCAGTTTATTTAGAAATTGGATTTATCAGAATCCTTCATAAACACTGTGTATATGAAGAGAATGACGGCTGAAGCTGCAAATATGACGATCAAAGAAAACAAGGTATTCGTCATGATATTCTCCAGTTCAATGATATCCCAGATACCAAGAATAGCAACGATAGTAAAAAGCAAAACACAGGCAATCAAAATGTACGAAACAGTCTTTTTCATAGGTTCCATAAAATAGATTTATCGATAAATCGGTTTCAGATACGTTACCAGATCATATACAGATAGAAAAGATACCTCATGCTTTTCTTTGATGACTTCCCATTCGGGCTTCCCATTGACTTCCTTAACGTTAATGATAAATTGACCCTCCTGATCAACCACCTGAAGCCCAATTCGTTCCATGGCTTTTTTTGTCAATAATCTGAATTTTTTATCTCCCTGTATTTCAATTTGATCCCTGAATTCTCTTTTAAAACGGAAAGCAGATGTCTTAGGGTCAAATTCGGCTGGCGAATTTAAAAACAATTTACGAAATACCTTACGAATTAACAAATCTTCCGGAGCACCTTCATGTATCTCATTATCTGTCATAAGCCAGATTTTATCAGCAATATCCATAGCAATAGCCAGGTCATGCGTTGAAAATAATACTGTTTTATTGCTTTTTAGGGTCAGTTCATTCAGAATACGCAAGATATCATATCTCGAGGGAAGATCCAGAAATGCAGTAGGTTCGTCCAGAATGATTACGGGAGTATCCTGTGCAAGTGCACGCGCTATCATTACTTTCTGCCTTTCACCATCACTAATTTGATGGATCTTTTTATGGATCAGGGAGCCAATTCCTACCAGTTCAATTGCCTCATTAATCTTTGACTTATCATTATGATTTAATTTTCCCAGCCATCCGGTATATGGAAATCTGCCCAGTGATACTATTTCTTTCACACTAATTTGAAAGGCCTGAAAGGAATCCGTAGCGACAAAACTTACCATCATGGCCATGTCTTTCAGGGATATATCGAGTGTATCCTTACCGCAAATAGATATCTGTCCCTTTACACGGGATTGAATTCCAGCAATGGTTCTTAATAAAGTGCTCTTCCCTACTCCATTCCGGCCTATAACAGCTACCATCTCAGCATGACTGATCCTGAGATTCATGGGTCCGAAAACAATATTGCCTTCTTTTCTGTCGGATGTGTACCCAACTTCCAAGTTGTTGATGGCAACAATATCTGGATTTATAGTCATGGTGGTTCTTAATGGATACCAGAAATTCGTTTGTTTGAAATAATCACCCATATTACAATGGGTATGCCCAGAATAGCTGTAACTGAGTTTATGGGTAAAATCATACCTGACCCTGGCAACTGGCTGATGATATCAGCGGCCAGCATAAGAATGGATCCCAGAATAATGCATGCAGGAACCAGGATATAGTGGTTTGCACTATTAAATATATAGCGAGCCAGATGTGGAACTGCAATACCTACGAATGCAACGGGACCACAAAAAGCAGTAATACTGCCTGAGAGTAAACTGGTAGATAAAAAAACCAGCAGTCGTGTTCTCCGAATGGGAACACCCATACTCTTAGAATAGGTTTCTCCCAGCATCATCACATTTAGCGGTTTTAATGCCAGGAGGTTAATCATAAATCCGGTAAGTAAGCTGATACTTAAAACCTTTAATTGTATTCCGGTTAAACTTCCCAGATTGCCCATTGACCATACTACAAAAGCTTTCAGCATGGATTGCGGGCTAAAATACTGCAGGATGCTTACCAATGCACCAATAGCACTTCCAAAAAGGATTCCCAGTATTAAAATGGTCATAATATCCCGGACTCTTAAAGAAACAATCATAATCAGAAATAGCACAATGCCTGCACCAGCCCAAGCCGAGATGATCTGAATCCAGTTGCCCATATAACCGAAGTTGGCAGAGATAAAAAAATCACCAAAGCCCATAACAATTAATGCAACACCCAAACTTGCACCAGAGCTTACACCCAGCACATCAGGTCCGGCCAGTGGATTCCTGAAAATAGTTTGCATTTGCAGTCCGCTTACCGAGAGAGCGGATCCCGCTAAAAGAGCAGCAATGGTTTTCGGAATTCTGAATTCAAAAAGGATGGTCGACGATACCGGATTACCATTCGCACTACCGGATATCAGAGCAAACAATTCGGATACAGGAATATGAACCGTGCCGACAATCAGATCGAAAATGATAAAGACTGTCAGAATAAAGATAAGAATTGCGAATGTAAAAAGGGTCTTTGCCTTCAATGCAATCATTAATTAAGTTTCCTGTAGTATTTTAATTGATGCGAAGGTAATAATTGCGGATGCAATATGGATATGATATCGGATAAGATCAAATCGGGTTCTACTCCACCTGCTTCATAGAAATCGTTACCACCCGATGGAATCAGCTGATTGTCATTGTTAAATATTTTTTTTTGCGTAACAGGGGGCAACTCTGAAAATCGTGGATCAATACCGATGATGTCCCGTATGGAACGAGCTTCACCGGGGTTAATCCAATATTCTGCAGTTAATGCTCTTTCATATATTTTCTCAAGAGCCATTGGACGACTTTCATTAAAATTAAGGTGATCCCATATGTATTTTCCACCTGCATCGTTAATTAAACGTGCAATATAGCTTTGAGAACCGGAAACATACCAGTTGCCCATCCAGGGAAGCCCCAATAACACACTGGGTTTATTTTTTTCCTGTGAGGCCAACTGTGAAAGTTTATTATAGCGAAATACAGCTGAATCGAATTTTGCAAGGGCCATTTCTGACACACCATAACATGCACCAAATACTTTGACCCATTCCATTTTGGCAAGTGGCTTTTGTTCGAGATATTCTCCAATCATGATTACCGGAATTTTCAATTCAGTTAACTTCTTAATCATGTTGGTTACCGATACGCTCACACCATAGGCAAAAACGAGATCAGGTTTGAGCTGCAAAATCAGTTCGTAATTTAAATTTTCATCATATCCCACATCAAAAACTTTATTGCTGGCAATGTTTTGCCGAATATTTTGATTCACAACATATCCTTTACCGGAAATGCCGCAAACGGATTCTTCCTGTCCCAGAAAGCCAATAAATCCAATGTGTGTGGTAGATAAACAAACTACTCTTTTAACTGGTGTTTTAATATAAGTGGTGAATTCATCTTTAATAGATGATGATTTCAGGGTATCGCTCAGAAAATAGGTAAACTGAATGTTCTCTGCATGCTGCCAGGGATTTCGTACCGTAATGATATGATTGGTTTCGTCAGTTTGGGAAATGGTAAATCCTTCTGCAAATTGAACGTATTGATTTGTTGTATGTTGAATTTCTGGTTGGCTTTTTTTTTGAGAACATCCTGGTATAAAGAACATCCAAATCAATAAAAGCCCGGCAGTTCCTATTCTCATTGCATTTGAATCTCTTTAAAACTTTCGCCTTCTCTCACTTTGATCTGTGAATCAAAATATTGTTGGGTAATGGGCTTTCCGTTTACCGAATATTGTGCCCCGCTATAGGTGGTAAACCGGATATGACGGAATTCCTGTGCCTGATTATCACGGATCACAATATACCTGTAGGTCTCTTTGTAATTTTCCTTATACACTTCCAATGTAATACCTGCCGGGTATTTGCCTTTCAATTCATCCAGATAGCGCTGCCTTTCCGATTCAGTTTTAAAATTAATATCCCCCATTGGAATAGCGGCCACAACTTTTGGTACACCCGATGTTACCGGAGTATTGTTCTTAACCGGAGATTGTGCAAGTTTTCTGTTGATTTCATCAATGCGTTCAATTCTTTGCTTTGCATATGCATGGGACGGATCAATGGTAAGCGCCTTTTTGTATTGTTCTTTGGAAACCGGGTATTTGCCTTCATCAAAGAGCTTATCTGCACTCTGAATATAGGCATCAAGAGCAGCCTTGCGTTCCAGTTCGATTTTCTTTACTCTTTCTCCCTCGGCAATCAGATAATCTGTTTTCTTAATCTGATCACTTGCCAGAGCATCATTAGGCATGAATTTTAAAGCATTTGTATAGGCGGTTTTGGCAGCCAGATACTCTTTTCTTTCAAATGCAGCATTGCCTGCATTTATTGCCAAGGTATAACCTTCTGTACGAGCCTTTGTATCAGCAACTTCCTTCTCATGCTGTGCGATTAATCTGTCAATTTCAGATATCCTTGATTTGGGATATGTTTCTGCAGGCTTCAATTGCAATGCTCTGTTATATTCGGTTTTAGCCTGCATATAATCTTTTGCAACAAAGAACTTCTCTCCATTTGACAAGGCCATATTATAGGTATTATCACGAGCCTTTTCGTCTGCAAGACGTTTTTCTAATTCGGCTATAAGCTTTGCTGATTCATCCATACGTTGTCTTGAATATGCATCACCTGGTACTACTTCCTGAGCCGTTTCATAGGATGTTTTTGCATTTACATAATTCCTGGAAGCGAAAAACTGATCGGCAACTTTGATCACTTCATCGTATTTTTTCTTTCGTATTTGTTCTGCCTGCATTCGCTCCTGATCCATACGAACAAGGGTTTCTGTTTCAGAAATTTTCTGCTTTGCGTTATTATTTCCGGGAATAATGGCCAAAGCTTCTTTGAAAGACGCCAGTGCTTTATTGTATTCTTTTACACTCAAAGCTGCGCTACCTTGATCCATGGCATTTTTAAATGCTGCCTCGGTTTGTTTTTGCTTCAGTGCCTGCTCTGCCGCAATTAGATTGTCAATAGATGCCAACTTCTGACTGGCATATCCATCCGTAGGTTTGATTTGCAACGCCTTATTATAAAATAATCGTGCATTGGGGTAATCCTTACTCACCAGATATTTATCAGCCGTTGCAATTGTCTCTTTATACTGAGCAGACAATTTTTGTTCTTCAGCCAGCTTTCGCTGTTGCTCTTCCATCATTCTGTCTACATCAGCAATACGACTATTGGCATATACATCACCTGGCTTATGAACAAGGGCTTTCTGCAGAAATTCTTTTGCCTGAGGAAACGACTTTTGAGTAATGGCTGTATTTGCAGCACCAATGGCAGCCTTATATCCTTCTTCAGCCCCTTTAAGCTTTGCAGTCTGCTCAGCAGCCATTAAATTATCAATACTGATTATTTTCGACTGCGCATATTTGTCGCCAGGTTTCAAAATTATGGCTTTGTTGAAGTTATCTCTGGCTGCAGCATACTCTTTTGTGGCCAACTGTGCATCGGCATTTTGAATTGCTTTCCTGTATTGTTCTTCAACAGCAACTTGTTTTGAATATGCTTCAGAAAGTCGATCCGTCTCAATTATTTTTGATTTGGCAAGGGCATCTTCTGGTTTTTCCTTCAGGGCCTTACCAAACGATTCCTTAGCAAGCTGAAATTGATTTTCAGATAATGCGGTGCTACCTTCTGACATGAACTGTGTATAGGCCTCAAGTTTCTTTTTTTGATTCAATGCCAGTTCAGCTGCCACCAGGTTATCAATAGCTGTTATTTTTGTTTGTGCATATTTGTCACCTGGTTTGAGAATCAGCGCTTGTGAATAGCTTTCTTTTGCCTGGCTGTATTCCTTCTTTGCCATCATGGCGTCGCCCGACTGTAAATAATTGGAATATTGTTCGTCTCTGCCTTTCCTTTTATTATACGCATCAACCAGTTGATCTACCTGTGACAATTTGCTTCTGGCTGCTACATCATCGGGTTTAAAGGTCAATGCTTTCCGGTAAGATTCTTTAGCCAATTCAAACTGTTCCCGGGCAAGGGCATTGTTCGCTGCTGTCATTGCAGCATTGTATCCATCCTCCTGCGATTTTTGCAGATTGGCCTGTTCAGCTGCTTTTGCATTCTCAATGGTTTTAATTCGTTGAGCTGGATACGATTCAGCAGGCTTCATGGTCATTGCTTTTGCATACACCTGACTTGCTTCTTCAAACTTCTTTTCTTTAAACAATGCATCTGCCTGCGCAATTGCATTTATATATTCCTTTTCAAACGTTTCTCTTTTCGCCTTCTCTGATGCTTTAGCAGCATCCTCAGCTGCTTTCTGTGCCTGAATTGTTTCTATCTCTTTAATCCTGCTCATTGGCAGCGATTGTCCGGGTTTGATATTAAGTGCTTCCTGATAAAATGTCCGGGCTGCAGCGAAGTCCTTACGCGTATAAGCCACACTGGCTTTTGCCATGGCCTGGTTAAACCTGTCGTCCAAGTTTTGCAACGACTGCTGAGCAGTCTGTTGTTTTTTCAATTCAGATTCTATCTCGGCTATTTTTCCTGCAGTATAACTGTCAGATGGATTAATTGCAGATGCTTGTTTGTATTTTGCAAGCGCATCGGTCATTTTTCCCGCAGATGACAATCCATCAGCCTCAGCAACTAACTTCTGATAGAGGTCGACTGAATTTTGTTGCTTATTGATCATCGCATTCATTTCGGCTATGCGGCGGGCTGGATATTCTTCTTTCGGAAATATTTTCTGTGCTTCCTTATAGGTATTAATGGCTTCCTCGTATTTTTTTTGAGCTGCGATCTGATCGCCCTTTTTAACAAGTGATTCATAGGAATCAAGAAGACACTGATCATTCTTCATCATCAGTGATTCCATTCTTGACCGCATGGAGGAAGCATAATCTTTATCCGAAACAAATTCACGCTTTTTGGCATCAAACTTCACCTGGTCAACCGGTTGTTTGAGAACTGAATAATCCATACCGGAACAGGGTTTTATTAAGCCAATGGAAAATTCATTCATCCATGTTCCCTTTTCTTCATCAGGCATTTGCGTATTAAAACTGATACGCTTGCTAATCAGACCGTCTTTTTCAATCTCAATGGTATATTGCTTGTTGATATCCAAACGAAAGGTAAAACTACCATCAGATCCGGTCTGAATCGTTTTTATTTTAACGGACCCTTCATAAAGATTCACGGTTGCTCTTCCCAATGGTTCCATCTCAAGTTCTGATATACCCCTTATATCAAGGTACTTTTCAGGCACAGGCTGATCTTGCGCATACAAAGCGCTGCTCAGGCATAATTCCAAAGCAAAAAGTAACACAGTTATCCTAAACATGTCATTCCTAATAAATACTTAACTTCTATACTTACTTTATTGGGAAAAGTTACTTTTTTGACCATCAAAAACATGCTCAGAATAAATTATTTAAGTCCATACAAAACAAATAGTCCGGCCTGGTTTTTTATTTCTGTAGGTTTTATTTAATCGCCCAGATGAAATGTTGCACCATTCGGACCAATACCTACCATTGTTTCTGTTATTAATACTCCTGTTTGATCATATATCTTAAGGGCTCCGTTGGCGCTAAAACTGGTAGATTCAAAAACATAGATATTCCCGTCAATGGGATTCACTTCCAATCCATAGAAATTTCCGGAAATCAGCGGTGAATCCTGAATTTGAGGATTTGAAACCTGAAGATGATAAACCCCATCAGGACGCAGATAATAAATGATGGTACCATTACCATTTATCGCCATTTTTGGGGATAATGTCATATAGTCAAGTGCCATACCTACCTCAGCCTGCCAAAGAATTTCATGACTTTCAGGATTGATTTTCTGGATATAAGAGGGCGTTTCGATATCCGACCAATTGGTATACCCACGGGTATAAACCCAAATATGATCGTTATGATCCAAAACCATGTCGCTCGGAAGTTTGCCCACTGTAATCGTGTCTTCAATTTCATCTGTGGTGATATTCACAACGTGGATGGTTGAGTCGGCATAAAAACCACCACTGTTAGCCACATACAGGTTGTTATTGAGATGAATCATAATTTCCGGACCTGCGCCTGTAAGTATACTATCAGTTAGTAAATGAGTGGTAAGGTCAACTACATACAAGTATCCTTGCGTATTGGTTGTAAATGCTGATATGTAACCTTTCGTATTGCTCACCTGCATAAAATATCTGGGATAAATAGCCACAATGGAGGGACGGGCGACTTCAAAGGTGCTTAAACGCACGATTTCTACTTTATGCGAATTATTTGCAATCAGATAGCCCAGGCTATCATTTACAACTGAAAATGATTGAATTACATCACCCGGGGCATATCCATTTACAGATTCAAAAATATTATTGACCATAAAATTGCGGTCGGGATTAAAATAACTGATCGAACCGTTATTAGAATTAAAAGACCCCTCATTAACGATATATACTCCTTTCGAAAAATCATAGGTATCCCTCACATCATTTCCGGATTCACAACTGACCCATAAAGCGGTACATACCGCCAACGGCATAAGAATTTTCAGAGTTCTCATAAAATAGTTTTGTTTAGTTTTCAGAACGGGTTTTGTTTAGTCCAAGCGTTAATGTAAAATGTAAAGTCCTTCCCGGCATTGGATAAGACCGCATTACTTCGTAACGTTTATTGAAAATATTATCTATGCTCAATGTAAAAACCATGTTACAATCGCGAAAGGTCTGATGGTACCCTGCCGACCAGTCGACCAGGGCGAATGCAGGCAATTCCTGAATTGCATCTCCGGTTTCTACAGTTTCACGGCTACTGGTATAATTTACTGAGGCCCCTGTAGAGATTCCTTCGTATTGTGCCATAAGAGACGCCCTGAACGTATGTTCGGGTATATATATCAATTGATTGCCCCTGATATATTTATTATCATCTCTGGTACTCACGATGATGGAACGATTCAGATTATACTGCAAATGACCTTTTACTTTGAAGTTGTCTTTAGTAAAGTCAAAATATATGCCCGTTTCGACTCCCATGGCATGTACTTTTTTATACTCAACAGGCGTCAAAGAATCCAGCATGGCCCATTGAATCCAATTATCCACTGTCTGATAAAAACCACTCATCTGCGCATTGATATGCAGGGGTAAATTTTCATTTTTAAATACCTTCCATTCGATTGTAAGTTCCGCTCCCCTTCCCTTTTCAGGATTTAAATGGGGATTCCCTCCCGGACGCCAATATTTTTCGTTGAAAGTGGGTTTACGGAATTTGCTGGCTATGTCGGTTCGGATAATAAACCGGTTGTTAATCTGATATCTGATTCCGAACGAATACTGTGGCGGAGGATTAATGCCCTCATAAAATTCCTTACGGAGGCCCACGTTGGCTATTAAATTTTTGAAGATCCACTTGATGTTTCCGAATACAGCATATTCATTCTCACTGATATCTCCACCATAATTATTCGATTTCCCAATGATCCGGTTCCACGAAAATCCAGCTCCTACAATGGTATTTTTTGTTATAAAGTATCTGAAATCTGCATCGTTGAGATACCGGCTTGTTTGAATTTTTGAATAAACAAGATAATTTGGATCTGAAGCGTTTAGCTTATCCGTATATTTTAAATAATCAGAAAAATAAGCAGAGCGAATGGAGAACGTGTACTGTGTACCTGATTTTCTATAGCTGATATACGATCTGAACAGGCTGTCTTTTTGGGATGCCAGACTGATATCGGTGGAACCCATTAAGGCAGGGATCTCAAGATACTTATATTGCATCCATACTCCACCTTCCAGATGATGTCCCTGATCCCATTTCATAAAGAAATTCTGGATGATGCCAATGTCTTTATAT
Source organism: uncultured Bacteroidota bacterium (assembly GCA_963733535.1). Lineage (GTDB taxonomy): Bacteria > Bacteroidota > Bacteroidia > Bacteroidales > UBA10428 > UBA5072. Next base: position 293,524 of record CAVTDR010000007.1, on the reverse strand, counting down.
GCATTGTGTCTGTTTGTAACAAGAGGTTCCTCATAACGGTAATGGTCATTATAGCTGAAATTATTTTGCGCATGGGCTGCTGAAACCGATAAATGATATTGAAATCGCTGGTTCCCTGCACGAAGAGCCAATAGATTTCCCAGGTAACCAAAACTACCGGCATTAAGGGTGTAATGAGCGGAGAATTTATTCTTCCAATCGGGTGCATTATTCAGGTTAATTGAACCACCAAAAGTTCCACTGCCAAAAAGAGTACCCGAAGCACCATTGATAACTTCCACATTTTGAATAAATGAAACAGGAACCAATGAAAGATCCGCTTGTCCTGTTGTTGGAGAATTTAATGGAATACCGTTCCAACTAACCTGTACATGATTTGTTCCTGTTCCACGCATGGAAACCGATGAAAGGGAACCAGATGCACCATAATTCCGGATCAATACGGGAGCGTTTTCTTCTAAAGCATAACCAATGTGCTGATAGGAGTTTCCTTCGAGAAAATTCAGATTAAATGTCCTCTTTGTCTGATCATCCGAAAAAAACTTTCTGTTGCTTTCAACAACTATCAATTCAATTTCCTTAACGGGCATTTCCTGAGCAAGGCCAATATTCCTGACAAGCAATAAAACAAAAAGAGTCTGAAGACAACGGATGAATGACATAGTTAAATAATGTTTGTTCCCGAACAGCTATCATTATGGCAGGTCTTCTGACTTTCTCCCTTTCAGGCGCCTTCCCATTCCGATAAATCGGGAACAGTGGCTGAGTATGCCTGAAAAAATTAAGAGATTACAGCAGCGGGTACTGTCCAGGATTTTCACCTGGTTCCCTATTGTCGGGTTTCCTGAAATAGAAACCCAAACCATAATCGCAACAAATATATGAAAAACTTTGGCATCACATGGTAAAATACTTTTCAACATGATGGAAGTTCAATTGATTTGCTAATTTTAGAAACTTTATAAACAAAAATGCGGATTTGCTTTATACTGGTTATTCTAAGTTTTCTACTGCCTGCTTATGCCCAGAAAACAGAGCCGGATCATACGCTGATGTTCTCTTTGGATTATATAAGCAACGCAATCTCACAGGACAACATTAATGGAGATATGAAGCAACCTACTTTTTCTCCCATGGTAGCTTTTTTGTCAGATAAGGGGTTTGAAATGTTTGCTTCCGCAATTATTGCAGGAAACTCAGATGACTCCATGAAGAATTATACTACATCCTATGATTTGGGTATAGCATACTCCTTTACACCTTTAAAAAACCTTACGCTTTATTCCGGCTATACCTGCTCATTATACAGTAAAAATGCGCATCGTTTGCTGGCACTCTTCAGCAATGATTTACAGATAGATGCCGATTATAATTTAAAAAAATACACTATTGGTATTACAGGTGGTTATTTATGGGGGAAGCAACATACCTTTTATGCTCTGTTTAGAAATCATTACCAGATAACCGTAGATCATTTCCTGACGCGTCAGAGCACAATGGTAATTCAGCCTGAGATTGATTTGAATTTTGGATCCTTTGACTATCTCTCAAAATACTACCTGAAGGAATTGAGTCAATTTAACGGGTTATATTTATATATGATCCGGCATTCCAGTGAATTAAGGCATTATTTGGCAAGGGAAATCATAAGAAATCCTGATGCCAATGTTCGGGAATTGGTAGAAAATTATCTTGAAGAAAAAACGGATGACTCCTTCCAGCTTACCTCAATCAGTCTGTGTTTACCCTTTATATACACCTCTGGTAACTGGGGAGTGAACGCAGGTGTTTATATCATCTTACCTATCGAGCAGCCCAAATACCTATCGGATGAAGTCCGGTTCTTTATGAATATTGGTTTATCGTATAACCTGGGTGTCGCCAGAAAACAAAAAGAATAGTATTCTATTTGCAAAGTTCTTTTATATACTCTTCAGCCTCAGTATCACCCAGCTCCTTTGCTCTAAGAAGGTCTCTGCAAGCCAAATCATCCATTTCCAGTAAGAAATAGGCCAAAGCACGATTAAAATAAAAATCAAAAGTACCTTCCTGTAAAGCAATTGCTTTTGTATAATCGTTAATAGCCGACTGGTAGTCCTTTAACACGTAGTAGGTGTTTCCACGATCATAATAACCATCCGGATTGCCGTCATAAATTTGTATTCCTTTATTGAAGTCATTCAGTGCTTCCGGAAATTGTTCCAGTTTAAAATAGCAATTCGCGCGGCCAAACCAGCAATCTGCATCCAGGGTATCAAATTTTAGGGCAGTGGCATAATCAACCACTGCGGAATCAAAATAAGAAAGCTCATATCGGGCATTTGCACGGTTGAACCAGGCATCTTTGAAATTCGGAGCTAATCTCAACGCTGTTGAAAAATCAAGTACTGCCTTATCAAATTCTTCGAGGTCGAACCATGCATTTCCACGCAGATAATATATTTCCGGATTTTCGGAATCAGATTGAAGTGCTTTATTATAATCCTTAATGGCAGCATCCGGCAATCCTTTATTGTGTTTTTCTTTTCCACGGACGACGTAATCGTTGTGATCTGTTTGAGCAAATCCCATCATTGGAATTGTGAAGGTCAGGATAAAAATCAAAATTTTTCGCATGAGTAAATGATTAACGGGTTCTGGTTCTGTTTTGAATCATGCGTTGACGCATTTTTTGTTGCCGCATCATTTGCTGCTGAATAATAATCCTACGGCTCTCCATAGCAGCTTTTCGGTTCATCACGGCAGTCTGATGTTTAATCATTGCCTGAGTTCGTATTTGAACAATTCGCTGGTGGTTGTTTCCTTTTCTAACCAAGGTATAATCCCTGCTATTGGGCCGTATCTTCAGGTTTTCACGTGTAACCGGAGTTTTAGTAGTGCCTTCGGGCTTTTGCTGTGCGTATGTGAAAAGACCAGTAAGGCAAAACAGGAACAACGATATCCATAACTTTTTCATGTGATTCATGTTTGATTCTTTGACGTAAAAAACAGATGATGGTTTAATTTTATAAAATAAAAAACATTGATTGTGCCCATGTTTTTTCTGTAATTCAAAATTACATTAATTTAACAAAAATTACCGGCATGACAGATAAGGAACGAATACTACAACTCAGGCAAGAGCTGGATCATCATAATTATCAATATTATGTAATGTCGAATCCACAAATAACGGATTATGATTTCGACCAGATGATGCATACTTTAATCGATCTCGAAAAAAAATACCCCGATTTGTATGATCCGAATTCCCCTACGCAACGTATCGGAAATGATATGGATCAGGATTTTGTGCAGGTTCGGCATGATTATCCAATGCTTTCACTCGATAATACTTACTCATCCGAAGAAATAAAAGATTTTGAAGAACGGGTACGTAAAGCGCTTCCAAATCAGGCGATTGAATATGTCTGTGAGTTAAAATTCGATGGTGTTTCCATTAGTCTTCATTATGAAAAAGGAAGATTTATGCGTGCAGTAACCCGGGGTGATGGAGTGAAAGGCGACGATGTAACATCAAATGTAAAAACCATTCGAAGTATTCCCTTACTGTTGAGACCCGGAATTTATCCAGAACGTTTTGAAATAAGGGGAGAAATTTTTATTCCGCATAAAGGATTTGAAAAAATGAACGATGAAAGGGCGGATCATGGCGAGGCATTGTTCGCTAATCCACGCAATGCGGCAGCGGGTACCTTAAAAACAAAAAGTTCAGCATTGGTAGCCAAACGACCCCTCGATTGCAATATGTATTATTTGCCGGGAATGGAGTCGAGGTTTACCACCCATTTTGAAAGTGTATCGGCTGCTGAAAGCTGGGGTTTTAAGACATCTCCTTATATGAAGCTATGCCGGAATGTGGATGAAATTTTCGAATACATTTCCTTATGGGACCGGAAAAGGGAAACACTCCCATTCGACATAGATGGAATTGTTATTAAAGTAAACTCTTTTGTACATCAAAAAATGCTCGGGTTTACGGCAAAATCACCTCGATGGGCAATTGCCTATAAATATAAAGCCCGTGAAGCTACTACTACATTACTTTCTATAGATTACCAGGTTGGGCGAACAGGGGCAGTGACTCCGGTAGCCAATTTAGTACCTGTGTTGCTTGCCGGAAGTACGGTAAAAAGAGCCTCTCTTCATAATGCAAGTCAGATAGCCTTATTGGATATTCGAATTGGCGATCAGGTTGTCATTGAAAAAGGGGGCGAAGTCATTCCCAAGATTACGGCAGTGGATTTATCTGCCCGAAAACCGGGACTTGAACCCGTTCAGTTTATTGATCGTTGCCCGGAATGCGATTCCACACTGATCAGGTTACCCGGAGAAGCAAAGCATTTTTGTCCCAATGAAACCGGTTGTCCCCCACAAATAAAAGCCAAACTGGTGCATTTTGTCAGTCGTAAAGCCATGGATATCGGCTGTGCAGAAGCTACTGTTGAACAACTTTACAATTCCGGTATTTTAAAGAATCCGGCTGATTTTTATGATTTAACAGTAGAGCAGTTGTTGCAACTCGATCGATTTGCAAAAAAGTCTGCTGAAAATCTTATTAAAAGCATTGAAGTATCTAAATCTGTTCCATTTGAAAGGGTTCTGTATGCTATTGGTATACGGTATGTTGGTGAGACTGTGGCGCGTAAGGTAGTAGAACATTTCAGATCGATAGATTCCATAAGCAGTGCAACCATGGAACAACTGATTGAAGTAGGTGAAATTGGCGATGTCATTGCCCGTAGTATACAGGCGTTTTTTGGCAATGAGCGAAACCGAAATATAGTAGAACGATTAAAAGCAGCGGGATTGCAATTCAGTCAGGAAGACAAACACACTAAAAAATCAGAACGCCTTTCAGGTAGATCGTTTGTAATTTCGGGAGTTTTCATGAACCATTCACGCGAAGAAATCCAACAACTCATTGAAGAAAACGGAGGCAAAAATCTCAGCAGCGTGAGTTCCAATACCCAATTTATTATTGCAGGTGAAGGTATGGGTCCGTCTAAGAAAGAAAAGGCAAAGAAGCTGGGTATTCCAATTATAGGTATAGACGATTTCCTAAAAATGATAACGTAGGGACAGGTCATGGCCTGTCCAAAAAAAAACCCCGCCGTTTGGCGGGGTTTTTTTTATAGGTTATACAATGTTTACTGAAGCTGGAAAATAACAGGCATAACGAACTGTTGTTTAACAGCACGTCCACCCTGTTTTGCAGCGCCCCATTTAGGTGATGCTAAAATCACACGCATGGTTTCTTTATCCAAAGAAGGATCGACACCGCGTAAAATTTTAACATCAGTAACTTCTCCCCGTGAGCTAACGGCAAACTGTACCGTAACCCTGCCAAAGATACCGTTTTCAACGGCAACGGGAGGATAAACGAGGTTCTTCTGAACCCACATCCTAAAAGTTTCGAGACTACCACCCTGGAATGTAGCTTGTTCTTCAACAAACACAAAGGCAGGTTCTTCTTCAACAACCACTTGCTCTTCGGTTTCCACAGCCACTTCAATGGTTTCAGGTACCGGTTCATTGATGGTTCCTCTTACATCATCAACAATGGCAAGTTCCACATTCTCATCAGCTTCTTCAACAACAACAGGAGCAGTATAACGTACCTGCTGTTCCATGGCTGCCGGAGGAGGAGGAGGAGGAGGAGGAGGAGGAGCTTCGGTATTGGTATTTACATTTTGCAATTCGGCAACAGTGGTCTTTTCAAGAACAATATCCCTGTCTTTTGCCATAAATGCTTTAATAAAAGGTACGGCTACACCGGAGGATACAGCAAAGAAAGAAATCAGGAAACCTATTAAGAGATAGCGCTGATATTTTTTGCGCAAATCATAGGATCCATATTCTTTGTTCCTGTTCTCAAACACCATATCGGTAATTGTAACCGCAGAGCTATTCATATTCTTATCCATAATAGTGAATCTGTTTAAGGTAATTAAGGTGCGGTTCCGGATGATGCTGCCATTTTCGCTGCTACCAGTTTCTTCTCAGCATCGTTAATATCAACAAGTGCGTAAACAGCAATGTTTGTAATAGACATCTCGTCGAGAATATCCACCACATTCTTGTATTTCACATTTTCACCTGCTTTTATCAGAACAACAGGACCTTTTTTATCCGCTCTTTTGAACTTATTTTTACGGTTTGTGATGGAATCTCTGGGCAATTCCAGTCTCCCTTCCACAATGTCCTTATTCATCTGTTCAATATTGGTAAAAAGTTCCTTATTTCTCCGAAGCAATACTTTTCTTATTCCGTCATCACTGAAATCAGTTTCATGCAGAACCGTACTGGCTTTCGGAAGACCATTATACCAGAAAACCTTATCGTCTCCAACCAGAATGATGTTCAACGCACGGGTAGTATCTACCTCTGGCTGTTTTGTAATTTCATCCTTTTTCGGAGGTTCAGGTAATACAATGTCCATTACCTTTGCCTTACTGAATGCAGTAGTAAGCATAAAGAAAGTAAGCAACAGACAGGCAAGGTCAACCATCGGCGTCATGTCGATGTGGGTGCTGTGTCGTTTCGAGCGGCGTTTTCCCTTTTGCTTGCCGCCTTCGTTTTGAATTATTTCAGCCATTTTCCTGTCTTATTAAATGTTTTCCATGTCAATTTCAACCTCTTCCAAACTTGTTGTAAGACTAAATTTGTTGATATTGTTCTCCTGCAAAATATCAATCACCTTCTTTATCTGTTTATAATCGGCATCCTTATCACCTTTAAGGGCAACCTGAAAGTCGTTATAATACTGACGGGAAATTCTGACCCAATACATGAGCTGGTTGTCCGTAGAATCCATAGGCATACCAGAATGCATAGCATCCCTTTCCTCATTGGATTTAGCATTAATATATGCTTTCATTTTATCCATGGGCAGTGAAAATGAACTCAGTCCTTCGAATTTTTTAATTTCTTCAGGAGTAAATTTCATCTGATATTGATATGCCATTGCCCGGAGGATATTTCCACGGAGGTGCTCAGAAGTGTCGATGCCATTATCCACATTAAAAAATACTTTGTTTTCATTTGAAACAGTAATGGTAATAACGTGCTTTTCAGGAGTGGTAGTTTCCGAAACAGATGTCGGAGTATCAACCTGGACAGCTTCTGGTGTACGGAATGTTGCCGTCAAAATAAAAAAGATGAGAAGCAGGAAAAATAAGTCCACCATCGGCGTCATGTCGATGCGAGGTGGTGTTTTCGCCATTTTAAGTTTTCCCATGTTTTCTCAATTTAAATATAGAACACTCACACTTTCAATTCTCAAATTATCTCTTTAAAGAAGAAGCAAAAGTCTGTGTAAGACTGAAGCCAGCTTCGTCCATTTTGAAAGTCATAGAGTCAACACGAGTCTGATAGTAATTGTAAAAGATAAGAGCCAGGGTTGAACCGGTGATACCGAATGCAGTGTTAATAAGAGCTTCGGAAATACCAGTAGCAAGAGCCAAAGCATCAGGAGCACCTGCAGTAGCCAAAGCACCGAAAGCACGGATCATACCAAGAACTGTACCAATAAGACCAATCAACACGGAAATTGAAGCAATGGTTGACAGAATAACCAGATTCTGTGAAAGAACAGGTAATTCCAGAGCAGTAGCTTCTTCCAATTCCTTCTGTAAAGCAAGTACTTTTTGGTCGTTCATAAGGGTTTTGTCATTCTGAAGATCTCTGTAACGATGCAAACCAGCCTTTAATACATTAGCCAGCGAACCTCTTTGTTTATCACAAAGTTGTGATGCTTCTTCAATTTTATCCTGATTCAGAAGATCCCGGACATTGCGTACAAATGAGTTCAGATTACCACGACCTTTTGCTCTCCACAACATAATGTATCTTTCAACAATAAAAGTGAGAAGAATGAGGTTAACTGCCATAAGGATAGGAACAATAAATCCTCCTTTGTAAATAATACCAAGATAGTTACCAGGTAAAGCAGCGCCTTCGGGGTTTCCACCTTCAAAATTAATAGGATTACCCATAATATTCGACCAAATGAGCCAACCGGCCACCAAACACAGCACAATAACCAACAATACAAATGTCGATTTCAATGCCTCAGCTAAAGATTGTCCTTTCATGTTCAATTTTTATTTTAAGTATATTAATAATTATTTATTGTAATAAAATAGGTTACAAAGAAAGCAATTTTTTTATATAAATATCTAAAAAATTACGGTTGTTTGGCTGCGATTGCTTTGTTCAGATCAGCGATAACCTGCTGAATTTGTGTGTTAGCAGGATCGAGTTTCAGGATCTCCTGATAATAACCTTTGGCCTCCACATAATTCTTTTGCCGGTATGAAATCAGCGCAAATGAATTCAATGCAGTGATTCTCCATTCTTTATTATTGGGATCCAGATCATATAATTTCTGATACCATTCTTTAGCCTGATCATATTCTTTCTTATTCAGATGATAATAACCCAAATAGGTATAGGATTCCTGCAATGCATTTTTGTATTTTTCAGTTTCCGTACCTACCTGATTTACCAGTTGTTCAAATTTCGGATAGGCTAAACCCAGATCGCTATCCGGATCCATTTGAGAAGCTGTTCTTGCCAGCCAGAGATGCGCATCAATATTCTTAGGCGTCTTTTCAATAATAGCTGTGAAAGCTTCTTCGGCTTTCGTATAATCTTTCATATTATAGTAAGCGCGGGCAATCATAACTGGATCAGCCGGATCAGACCATCCTTTTTCGGCTTTGAGCTGCAACATTTCAATGGCCTGTTGATATCGTTTTGAATAGTAATAATTCTGAGCGATTTCTTTCAAAAGAGCTCTGTCTGACTCATCCATAGCATACGCCTTTTTAAGATATTCAAAAGCCTGATCAAGAATTACTGAATCTTTGTTGGCCATTGCATATAAAATCCGTCCATAATAGGCATAGTCTCTGGTAATAGTTCCTTCTTCCTTCGTGTTTTTGAAAAAAGTATCCATATAGGTTTTTGCTTTCTCAAACTCTTGTGGTTTCTTTTCATACGCACTGTATCCGGCAAGTCTGTTAAGGTAATTACGCGAATTATCCACTTTAAGCACTTCTTCAATTACATTCAAAGCTCCGGCATAATCTTGTGAACGGAAAAGCGAAACTGCATATCTGGTTTTTGCCGGAGTAGTATTTCCGGATAATTGCATGTATTTGAAATAATATTTTTTTGCAAGGTCATGACGGCCAGCTTTCGACCATAGCTCTCCCAAACTTCTGTAGGCAGGGGCAAAGGTAGAATCTATCTGTTGCGCTTCCTCGAAATAAGGCCTGGCTGCTTCCAGGTTTGGTACCCGCATATAAATATTACCGATCTTAATTTTGGGCAATGGAGATTTTGGATCCTTCATCAATGCCAGATTATAGTTTTTCAATGCATTAGATGCATCATTCTGACGGATGTAAATGTCACCCAGTGTAAGATATACATTGGGATCAGCAGGATTAATGATTATGGCACGTTCACAAAAATTAATAGCCTTTTTAATGCGATTTACTCTTCCATACAGCTGTGATGAAGCCAGATTCGTTAAAATTGCGGCCATTTGTGGTGTAAAATCTTTTTTCTTGACTTTTGAAGGAGCAGCGAGTTCGGCCTGGTCAAAATAAGTATCCGCTTTCACTGTATCACTGGTTTTCAGAAGCGTTACAGCGCCCATTCCAACCTGATTCAGAACGTTACCCGGAGCCTGCTGTATACCAGCCTGAAATATAGCTTCGGCTTTTTTTGCATACTCATCTAATGAATTTGAGAATGTATCTGACAAATAATCTTTCAGCAATGCATCACCATAATAATAATAAATATCACCGTTAGTGGGATTTGCCTTCATCAATTCATCTAACATCTTCTCTGCCTCCTCATATTGCTGGCTGCTAATCAGCTTTAGCGCGGAGTTTAAATCGCTCTGCCCCAAAACATTCAACGTAAAAAGGCAACAAAACAAAATAATTATCGGTTTCATTTTAGCATATATTAGTGATAAACAAATTATTTACTCGATAAATCACCCTTTCTGAAATTCAACAGCCTTATGGGCATTGTTGCCGGCAGCATTCCCATTTTTAAGATGATACGCTGGCCGCTATCAAAAGCAACAAATTGAATAAATCCTCTACCCAATCCTTGAAAACTTTCACGACTTATAGCGTAAACTTCACGGATGAAAGGATAATTTTTTTGTGCAATATAAGCCGGATGAGGCGTATAAAAATCATCGCCCTCAGAAAACTCTTCATGTGAAATGGCAACCACTCCGATTCTGCTGAGAAAATCATGAGTTATTGAATCATCCGGATCGCTCACCCAGTTTACACTGATTACTCCAATTGCACCGGGATTCTTTTCGACATAATCAATAACTGCAGGATTGGAATTGGCAGCAAAGCAGTTTGCCGGAAGGGTTTTCAGACCGAATCTATTCATAATAAAATGAATATTGGATGAACCCTGATTGTCAAAGACAACCTGTATAGGGCCCAGTTTTGATGCAGAATTAATCTGTTTCCAATTGTTCACATCTCCTGTAAAAATATTATGAATTGTATTATATCTTATTTTTCGATCCGGATTTGATTTGTTAATAACAAATGCAATAGCATCCCATGCAATATGCGTTGTTCTCGGGATTATCTGATTTTCTTTCAGATAAGCCTCCTCATTACTTGTTAGTTTTCTGCTGGTAATCATTAAACGAACAGAATCAGCCATAAAAAGTTTAAGAATACTGTCTTCTGATGCTGAAATAGGTGTTATATGCGCATATGGATATATGTTTTCAAAAACCGCAATTTCTGAATCAGCTAATAGTTGATAGGCTTCATCCACACCTATTTTAATATTTCCGCGTGTTGGCGTTTCTTTATTAATTTGATTCTGGCTGTAATTCTTGCAGGATGCAACCAATATAAATGAAACTGCAAGCAGCGTACTTAAACTTTTAAAAGTCCGTTTCATCGTCTGTTTCATTTCTTTGTTTGCTCTTCTGATACATAATGACCGACCGGAATATTCCATACCCTATTACAGTTACTCCAAAAATCGTGCGAAACTCACCGGGTATATTTTTCATTTGAGGCGCATAAATGATATACAAGCCGAATGCCACGAATAGCGCAGCAACTATAAAACCAACTATGGTCATAATACTCGGCAGTGAATCTTTGTTAATCATGTCTTTAATTATAGGTTACGTTCCTTACGCCCCATTTAAGAGGCGTAAATATATAAAAAAGTTACAAAATAAATGCCGGACTATTAAATAGTCCATTTAACACATAAACAATCAAGACGAGTTTATATAAGTCTGGATCTTCATCATACTCTTTTCTGAATAGATGATCCGGTATTTAAAATTCCATAAAAATGGTATAGAAAAATTTCAGGCTACTTTCCTATATTTCCATATTGCTAAGGAAATCAATGCTATAGCTATGCCGACCATGGACAAAAAATCACTTAAAATATCCTGAAATCCGGATCCCTTAAGCAATATCATACGATTTATGCGTATAAAATAAGCGATCGGATTGATTGCATCTAAATTTTGTGCCCAGTGCGGCATACTCTCAGCCGGAGTAAATATTCCACTTAGCATTACAAAAGTCACCAGTACAAAAAAATTGAGAAACTGTGCCTGCTGTTGCGTTTGACATAGGGTGGATATAAACAGGCCAATTCCCAGTACAGCAATGAGGTAAACTGCTGCAAAGCCAAACAGAAGGAATAAATTGCCTTCTAAAGGAATATCAAAAAGAATCTTCCCTAAAATCAGTCCCAACATAAGTTCAAACATGGCGATAATCCAAAATGGTAATAGTTTTCCAATAATAAACTGATACTTACGGATTGGGGTCACATTGATTTGTTCAATGGTACCAATTTCCTTTTCCCGAACCAGATTCAAGGATGTCAGAAACATTCCTATGATGGTCAACAGAATTGCAAGAATACCCGGTACCATATAATACTTGAAGTTTAATTCTTCATTGTACCAAAAGCGATATTCCATATGCACTGTTTTAACAGCATTCTTAATCAGAATATTTTCACCAGTGTTTTTCAGGATCTCAGCTGAAAAACCTGCAATAATCTGATTTGCATATGTATTGATCAAACCTGCCGTCATTCCGTTAATAGCATCTACCTGTATTTGCAATGTACTTCTCCCCTCTTTTATAAGCTGTTGTTCAAAACCTGAAGGTACAATAAGAATCATATCGGTTTCATTCTGAAGCATGGCGTTCTCAGCTTCTTTGATGTTAAATCCGGAATTCTGTACCTTAAAGAAAGGAGATTGAATAAATTTCTGCTTCAGATTAGAGGACATGGTGGAAATATCCTGGTCTATAATGGTAATTTCGATATTTTTCATATCCATTGTAGCAGCATTAACCAGGATAATCAGCTGCACAAAAGGCAACATGAAAATCATGGGAATCATGGTTTTATTCCTGAAAACCTGCAAAAATTCTTTCTGTACCAAAAACAAAATTGTTCTCATGTTTAAACCATTTATTGTAACCGGGTTTTAAAACGGGCTGCACTAATGCTTAAGAATAAAATTAACATGCCAAAAAGAATCAAAGTATCTTTCCATACTTCTTCCAGTCCTGTTCCCTTTAGCATTACGCTCTTAATAATCTCAATAAAATAAGTGGGCGGCATTAGCTTGCATAGCCATTGCAATATCAAAGGCATATTCTCAATGGGGAAAATAAAACCCGATAAAAACATCGTTGGAAGCATCAGTGCAAATGCGGAAAAGAACATCGCAACTACCTGTGTACTGCTTACAGTAGAAATCATGAGTCCCAGTGATAATGCCAAAGTGATAAATAGAATGGTTTCAGCAAATAAGAGCAACAGACTTCCGTTTACAGGCAAATGAAAAATGAAATGCCCCATGATGATAATAATGGCAGCATTTATAAAGGATAAAAATATGTAGGGGGTAACCTTACCCGCTATAATTTGTACCGGCTGCAAAGGCGAAACCAACAACGCTTCCATTGTTCCTGTTTCTTTTTCACGGGTAATGGAAATTGAAGTCATCATGGCAGACACCAGCATCAATACAAGAGCCATTGTGCCCGGAACAAACATGAAAGCGCTTTTCAGATCGGCATTATAGAGCATTCTTACTCTGGTATCAATAGCAAAGGGTAAGGAGGTCTGCCGGTTGATTTCAGAAAGATAAGAAGCCACAATTGCCTGTGAATAGGAAACGATCATCCTGGCTGAGTTCGGATCAGAAGCATCGGCAATAATTTGAATGCCCGCTTTGCTTTCATCTTCGAGCCGTTCAGAGAACCGCTCATCAAATACCAGCACTTCACGAATCTTTCCTGCTTTGAACGCCTTGTCTATTTCATCCTCAGTGGTAAGGTAATGGTCGAGCTTGAAAAAACCTGACGCCAGTAATCGGTTGGTAATATCAAAAGTAACGGCATCTTTCGATTTGTCCAAAATGGCAATGCGCACATCTTCAATTTCATTTCGGATGACAAATCCGAATATCAAAATCTGCGCTACAGGCAATCCGAATAACACCACCAGGGTGCGAACATCCCTGAAAATATGCAAAAACTCCTTTTTAACAAAGCCCAGAAACGGTTTCATATCCGGAAATTATTTACGTGCTATTTTTAAAAATACATCATCCATGGTAGCAACACCATATTGCAGTTTCAGCCGATCGGGTGTATCCAATGCTTCAATTTTACCTTCTGTCATTATGGATACCCTTTCACAATATTCCGCCTCATCCATATAATGCGTAGTTACGAAAACGGTAATTCCTTTGGCTGCAGTTTGGTAGATATATTCCCAAAACTGGCGCCTTGTCAAAGGGTCCACACCTCCTGTGGGTTCATCCAGAAAAACAATTCGCGGATCATGAAAAATGGCAACGGAAAATGCCACTTTTTGCCGCCACCCCAGGGGTATTTCCCGAACCAGATGGTCGCCAATTGAAGACAAGTTTAATTCTTCGATTAACTGGTCGGTTTTCAACCGGATCTGTGCCCTGCTTAGGCCATAAATCCCTCCATAGAACCGGATGTTTTCCCGAATGGTCAAGTCTTCATATAAAGAAAATTTCTGACTCATATATCCAATATTTCTTTTGATGAGGTCACGTTGGGTATATGCATCAAAACCAGCAACGGTTAATTTGCCTGAAGTCGGCAGTGATAATCCGCACAGGATACGTATTGCTGTTGTTTTGCCGGCTCCATTGGCCCCCAAAAATCCAAAAATTTCGCCTTCATATACTTCAAAGTTTAAGTGATCATTGGCGGTAAAGTTTCCGAACTTTTTAACCAAATCCTTCACTGTGATTATTGGAGTTTGCCTAGTCATGATTTTCTGTCTTTTTTTTATATTCCACAGCATCAATAAAGCAATCTTCAAAATCCGGATCTATTTTATGAATAGAAATTCCCTGAATATTTTCCAATGAAAACTTATCCAGCAACCACTGCGCATCATATGCATCAGATTGCATGGCTATATGTATGAAATGACCAAATAAGTATGCACGTTCCACTTCCTGAAGCGATCGCAGATAAGTAAGTATTTTCATTCTGTCATCCGCCCTGATTTCAAAGAGGGGCGTATGATAGTTCCCGAGAATATTCTGAGGAGTATCATATAATAAAATGGTACCTGACTCCATTAATGCAACTCTTTCACATTTGAAAGCTTCATCCATATATGGGGTGGAAACTATGATACTCATACCCTGACTTTTAAGAAGATGAAGTGTTTCCCAGAATTCTTTTCTCGAAACGGCGTCAACACCGGTAGTAGGTTCATCTAATATCAGTAATCGTGGATTGTGGATCAGCGCGCAACAAAGCGCCAGTTTTTGCTTCATACCTCCGGACAGATTTCTGGCAAGCCTCTTACTGAAGGGTTCCAGCAAACCATAAACAGGTTCGATTAACTTATAGTTGGTTTTCACTGAAGTCCCAAAAATGGTAGCATAAAAAGTCAGGTTCTCTTCAACGGTCAAATCCGGATAAAGTGAAAAGCGACCTGGCATATAACCCGTGAATTTCCTGATCCTTTTGTAATCACCTACAGTATCTTCTCCAAAAACCCGAATAATTCCTGCATCCGGTTTTAAAAGGGTGGTTATCATCCGAAGTAAGGTGGTTTTTCCTGCACCATCGGGCCCAATTAAACCGAACAGACAGTCGGTAGGAATACTTAGGTTAATACCATCAACAGCCTTTACCGTACCAAATTGTTTATATATACCCTGAAGTTCAATCATTGCGGGCAGATGTAGTACGGGTGAATATTACTTCGCCCGGCATGCCGATTTTTAACCGGCCATCCGGATTTTTAACACCGATTTTTACAGCATACACCATATTAACTCTTTCGTCTCTGGTCTGAATAATTTTAGGTGTGAATTCTACCTGGGAAGAAATCCAGTTTACCCGACCCGCTAAACTTTGAATATCCTTGCCTGAATCAATAACAACGCTTACTGAATCACCAATTGCTACAAGTGGAAGTTGAGAACCACTGATATAAACTTTGAGTTCCATTTCTTCCACGTTGGCTACTTTAAAAATTGATTTGCCGGGTGCCACCAGTTCTCCTTCATCCACATATTTTTCAAGGACTGTGCCTGTTATCGGAGATTTAATCCTGCATTTTACAATCATGTCATTGATTTCATCCATTTGTGCCGAAAGCACGGATGCCTCACCCATAATAATGCTGCGTTGACTTTTTATGGTCCCGGTCTGTGAATCAAGCACCTTAAGCTTTCCGGATAGATCGTCGAATTGTTGTTGTGTTGCGGCATTGTCCCTGAACAGCTTTTCTATGCGGTCGACTTCCCTTTTCATATTGATCCGTTGCTCATTTTGAACATCCAGTTGCGCATCCAGATTTTTTAGACGGGCGGAAATTACTTCCTTCTGTGCCAGCAATTGATTGCGTTTAATGGCAATGGATGTGGAATCAATATGCCCTACAATCTGATTCGCCTTTACCGTACTCCCTTCCTTAATGTCGATCGACAATAGGGTTCCTTGTACCTGTGCAGAAACAATAACTTCTTCCGCTTCAAAGTTTCCATATGCATCGGAATTGCCATTGTTTCTTCCGCATGAACTGATGGTGAGTATGATTACAAATAAGGAAATCAGACTGAATTGTTGTTTATAATTTTTCATTGTTAATGAATTATCTGTGGTTTTACAATTTTCCCTGCAGCATCTGATAATTATGCAAAGACTGCATCTTAAGTATTCTATGGTTTTCGTAACGAAGTCTGGCCGTAATTTCAGCGTTTAAATCAGTCAGGTAGTCAGAAGCGGTAATAACCCCGTTATTTAATTTTGAAAGACTTCTTGCTGTAACTTCCTTCCTTAAGGCTATAACCTTCTCATCCTGCTTCAAAAAATCATCGTACTTTTCAATGCCGGACTTTTCTTTAAGCAACTGGATGTTCAATTGCTCATTGAAATACTGCCTTTTGATATCCACCATATTGTTTTGAATATCCACAATCTTTTTCTGGCGTCGGTTATCTCCGTAATTCAGAAAATCCCATTTTAAGCCAAGACCCACAGAATAGAACGTATGAAAATCACTACTAACGAGATTATAACCCGGTCGGCCATATGCGACCTGCGAAAAAGCAAAGACTCTTGGATAATCGCCAGATGATAACATTTTTTTATTGGCCAGTAGCAAATCCTTTTGCCGGTCAAATAACAGCAATTCGGGGCGGATGGCAGAGGCATTTATTGGGCGGACAGATTCGGGCTCCAAAAATACCATCTCTTCTGAGATATGAATTTCAGTGAGAACTGTTAGTATTTGGGTGTATTGCTGTTTTAATAAAGTCAATTCCTCCAGCTTCTGTTGAATTCCGATTTCTTCGGCTTCCATGGCCAGTAAATTTTCCTCTAACAGAACTCCGTGTTTAACGCCGGCCTGTACTATTGCTTTTTTATCTTTCAATTCATTCAGCGTTAGTTGAAATATTTCTGCATTTTTTTGTGTCAGCAACAGGTTAAAATATATAAAGCTGATTTGTTGCCGAATGCTCAGCTGATCGGCTTCTATTTGTTGCAATTCAATTTCAGTACCTGCCTTTTCAATTTCTTTAAGTGCACGGTTTCTACCACCATCATATAAAGTCTGGTTTAAATCCGCCCAAATTTTGTACTGGTCCTGTGGTAATGAGGGAATAGTTACAGGGAGGTTATTGCCCAGAACATCAGAAAAATTAGTCACCTCAGAATTATATACTGCCTGTGCGTTAATGCTGGCATAGGGATACCAATTGGTAGAGATATTTGCCAGTTTGTTTTGCAAAGCAGTTGATTGCAATTCTTTTTGGTGAGCCACAATATTTCTGGAAGACGCTTTTTGCAGACAAAAATCCAGCGTCAGGGTATCTGTGCTCTGTCCATTTAAACAAAAGGGTACCCACGCATACAATATATACCATAGCTTATACTTCATAATCTGCTTTTAATGAATGAATGATGAATTCGGAAACAACGCTCTTCCGCTCTTCAAGAAACCTGAGGTAATCGCTCTCGTTGTTATTAAAAAAAAGCCTTTGTGCAAGAGGTCGGGCAACCACAGGAAAAACGCAAAGGGCCAGAATATTAATAATCAGGTGCCGGGCATCGGTTTTACGAATAGTCCCTTTTTCCATTTCTTTATTAAACTGGTCAATAAACATTTGGGGTTCAACTCCGGCACCACGCATTGCCTCCACTATTGTATCCGGATTTCTATTGATTTCGTGAAGTATAAATGCCGGAATAAACCTATGCTTCATAAGCATGTCCATGTACTCACCTACCAGTTTTTCAATTTTACTAAACAGGTCCAAATCCGATTCTAGAATCGTTTTGAACTGAGGAATGACAAACCGAAATGCATATTTAAGAACATACATAAACAGTTTTTCTTTGGTGCGAAAATAGTAGTGCAACAATGATTTGTTGATTTTTGCCTCATCGGCAATCTGCTGCATACTGGCCCCATCCATACCATGTAAAACAAACACTTTTTTTGCTGCTTCCAGAATGCGCTCTTCCGTAGATTGAGAAAGCGTTTCCTTTTTAACCATATGTTTTAATTATTTGGTTTAACCATTTGGTCAAAATTAATACATTTATTTTGTAATGGCACGGTTTTACAAAAAAATGTAATGGAAAAAAATAAAATAGAATGGGTTTAGTATTAAAGTGACTGATTATCTGTTAATTAATGAGTCCTCATATTTTTTCCCATTTTAGATTGATCCTGGCAGGATATTTGAATATGAGGATTTAAGAAATTTTTAACGGTTTTTTTAAAACAATATATAGAGATTAACCGTAATTTTAGGCATTCAAACAATCAATAACCGCTCATATAATATGAAAACAATAAAGAATTTATCTTCATGGCTGGTAATCCTGATTATAACCGGGTTCATGTCTGTTCAGGCTCAGGATGCTGCCAAACCTGTTTCCGGAATTTCCTGGAAATCGAATACCATTGATCTTGGAAAGATCGAACAAGGCAAACCTGTTACTGTAGAATTCGAATTTACAAATCCCAGCATGGTTCCGCTTATTATCATGTCGGTTCGTCCCAGTTGCGGTTGTACTGCTGCAGATTATCCAAAAGAATCTATTGCTCCTGGAAAATCCGGCATCATAAAGATCACTTATAATGCTGCTTCTAGCGGTGCGTTTACAAAAAGCATCAGTATAACTACAAATGCTACTGAAGCCAATTCAGCCCTTATTATTAAGGGAGAAGTAATTGCAAAAGCTGCAACCAATTGAACCATTGATTCGTCTTGCAAAATAAATTTAAACCTAACAGGGAACTCTGTTAGGTTTTTTATTTTAACTAACTTTCGAATTAATCTGAATATGACTATGTTGTCTGATAAGCCAGTAAAACGGGTTGCCATTTTCTGTGGTTCATCTACAGGTAATGATCCCGCTATTGTAAATGAATGTATGCATCTTCCAAAGATTTTGCATGATAATGGAATGGGAATTGTTTATGGAGGAGGAAATATTGGACTTATGGGAATTATTGCTGATAAAATGCTGCAATTAAATGGCGAAGTGATTGGTGTGATTCCTCAAAAGTTAGTTGATGTTGAACTTGCTCATAATCATCTGACGCAACTTCACATCGTAAAAACCATGCACGAACGTAAAGCCTTAATGGCTGATATTTCTGATGCATTTATTGTTTTACCCGGAGGAATTGGAACCATGGATGAGTTTTTTGAGATATTCACCTGGTTGCAATTGGGATATCATAACAAACCCATTGGCATCTGCAATATAAATGGGTTTTATGATATTTTATTTGATTTTTTGAAACACATGACTGAAAGGCAATTTTTCAAATCGGAACATCTTGAAAACCTGATTATCGCCCCTTTTTCATCAGAAATAGTGCGTCAGATACTCAAAAAAAAATAGCGTATGATTTTTGAATCCCCGGCATTATTATCTTTTAGAGAAGACATTGAGAACAGGGGTTTTCTGGACTGGATCATGGCACATACCAGTTTTATGAAACCGTTGCATACCTATACTGGTATAATCAGAATTGAAGGAAATGTTTTTATGTTTTCAGGCTTTGCTAAGAAAACCGAAGAAGAATTTCAAGTACGATTTTTTCGCAAAGAAATGGAAGAGATATATCATGGATATGACGATGTATTCACTATTTATGAAACCCGCAACCTGGGTTTGGGTTGGAAACCCCTTAGAATCACATTCCGGCAAAATGAAAGAATCATTCAGATGTATCTGATTGTAAATTATTCATTGGGGAGAACAGATAATTCCATTTGGTTGGAAATTCTCAAGAATTGGGCCAGAGCGTAATTTCCAAAAACTTTTGAAATTCATTACTCCATTTTTAATTGACCCTATATTTGTCGGGTTTCCTGGAACACCCTTCGTTAAATATTGTTAAACAAGGATATCTACAACTACAAATGTCTTAATTTTGATGCGTCAAAACACAAACATTCACGCGTGAAAAAAGGATTAAGTAAAAAAAATAGAGCAATGAAAAACAAGCAACTCATCATTCTTATTCTAGCCGCTATTTTAGGTGGTTTAGTTTCGGTTATTGGATATTCTGCACTAATGGATAACCGTGAGAAAACCATGATCGTTCAAAACCGGGAACCTGCGAGTACAGTAAGTTTAAAAGCCGGACTTGACAGTTCCACAGACTTTACTTTTGCAGCTGAAAAGACTGTAAATGCAGTGGTCAACGTTAAAACAGAATCCATGATCGAGTATAGAAATCCAATTTATGAATTTTTCTATGGCGACAGGTATCAGGGAGATCGCGAGCCGTCGATCGGAATCGGTTCCGGAGTAATCATTACTGCTGATGGTTATATTGTAACCAATAATCATGTAATCGAAAATTCTGAAAAAGTTTCTGTAACTCTGAATGATAAAAGAGAATTTATAGCAAAAGTTGTAGGTACGGATCATTCTACCGACATTGCATTGTTAAAAATAGATACAGAGGGTCTCCCATTCATCACCTTTGGCAATTCAGATGCCTTAAAAATTGGCGAATGGGTACTTGCTGTTGGAAATCCATTTGACATTTCATCGACCGTAACTGCCGGTATTATTAGCGCCAAAGGTAGGAGTATTCCGATTATTGATGATAATTACCGAATCGAATCTTTCATACAGACAGATGCTTCTGTTAATCGAGGGAACAGTGGAGGAGCATTAGTGAATTTAAGAGGTGAAATGATTGGAATCAATACAGCCATACTTTCTCCTACAGGAGGCAATGTGGGAATATCCTTTGCCATTCCTTCGAGCATTGTTCAGAAAGTGGTTAAGGATTTAATTGAATTTGGAACTGTTCAGCGTGCGATTATGGGCGTTCAAATTCAGGATATTGATGCTGAATTGGCTAAAAAAGAAAATCTCGATCAGTTGACTGGCGTATATGTAACAGAAGTAAATGAAAACAGTGCGGCAAAAGAAGCGGGAATTGAAGCCGGCGACATAATAATGCAGATTAATGATATCACAATCAAGAGTCCATCGGAACTTCAGGAGCTAGTAGGAAGATATCGGCCTGGTGATAAAATTAAGGTAACGGTAAAAAGGAAAGACAAAATGAAACAATTTGACGTTACCTTACGTAACCTTCAAGGTGACACAAGCGTCGTTAAAGCAGGAACATACGAAACCATACTTGGGGCAAAAGTTGTTGAGCTGACAGATCAGGAAAAAGCTAAACTTGGCATTAAAAATGGTGTCAAGATTACAGAACTTCAGGAGGGCAAACTGAGGGACGAAGGCGTAAAACCAGGATTTGTGATAACACAGGTCAATAATCAGGCGGTTTATTCCGTTAAAGAACTTGAGAAAATCTTTAATTCTTTAAAAGGTGGTGTATACATAGAAGGAGTTTATCAGAATGGTGTGGTGGCGTATTACGCTTTTGGACTGTAAATGCAAAAACTATATATAACAAAAAAAATGGCTTGCAGTTCGCAAGCCATTTTTTTTTAACAAATTTGATTCATCGAAATCTATATAAATTGATAATTATAACATAAATTCGCACAAATTTTTTTGGGAAAATGAGACAACTGAAAATTACAAAATCAATTACCAACAGGGAAAGTGCTTCACTGGATAAATACTTGCAGGAAATTGGTAAAGAAGAGCTTATCACCGTTGAAGAAGAGGTAGAATTAGCGCAACGGATTAAAAAAGGTGATAAATCTGCTCTTGAAAAACTCACCAGAGCCAATCTCCGGTTTGTTGTTTCTGTGGCTAAGCAATATCAGAACCAGGGTTTAAGTCTGCCCGATCTGATTAATGAAGGGAATTTGGGATTGATTAAAGCTGCTGAAAAATTTGATGAAACAAGAGGTTTTAAATTTATCTCATATGCCGTATGGTGGATCAGACAATCCATTTTACAGGCTCTCGCTGAACAATCACGTATTGTAAGACTACCTTTAAACCAGGTAGGTTCTTTAAATAAAATAAATAAGGCATTCTCAAAATTTGAACAGCAGTATGAAAGGACTCCTACTCCTGAAGAACTTGCAGAAGCGCTGGATTTACCAAAAGAAAAAGTTGCCGACACTTTAAAAGTATCCGGAAGACATGTATCTGTTGATGCTCCCTTTGCTGAGGGTGAAGACAATAGTTTATTGGATATCCTGATCAATCATGATTCACCCAAAGCTGACAAAAAGCTTATCAGTGAATCTTTAATGAAGGAAATCAACCGTGCCTTGGCTACCCTCACTGAAAGAGAAAGAGACATTATTAAATTCTTTTTTGGCATTGGTGTTCAGGAAATGACACTCGAAGAAATAGGTGAAAAATTCGATTTGACCCGCGAAAGAGTGCGTCAGATTAAGGAAAAAGCCATCCGCAGGCTTCGACATACTTCCAGAAGTAAATTACTGAAATCCTATCTTGGATAAAGTGCTTTCTAATAAAATAAAAAAACCGGGCAATACCCGGTTTTTTTATTTTTATTTTTCCATTTCCAATTTTAAAACAGCAAGAACATCTCGGGCTTTTTCAAGGGCTACTTTCGTTTCTTCCAGCCTGCTTTGATTTAAGGAATAAAACTTAACGACCAGATTTCTATATGTCGGTGTTGTAAAATAATTTGCATTCAGGAGCCTCATTTCAATAAGATCAAAACTTTCAAAATAGGAATCCATTAAACCGTTTCTGAAAAATTCCATACAAAGATCTTCCCACATCTTCAGGGCTTTATATTCTTCATCGAGATTTATAAGCTTATCGCGGACTTTAAGATTTTCAATGAGTTTTATATCACCGCTCACAATCATACTCTGATAAGAAACCATACTTGAAGAACCAAAAATCTGCGCAGCAAGCATTCCCTGGTACATGGCACTAATTGAATCGTGATATTCCTGCTTATAATATTTCAGCATTTTAATATGTTCATTCACCTTATCAATTTGCACCTGGGTATACGAGACAATTTCAGATAGTGACACCGTATCTTTTATGAGTTCGATCGACATATTTTCATAATAATGCATCAACCTTTTATTCTCATTTTTCTTTTCGGCCCATCCCTCTAGATTTAAGGCCAGATAAATACTCAGAACAATGGCAAGAAGATCAAACCCCTTTTCTAAAATATGTTTGCTGGTTTTGGGATGTTTAGAAATAATCTTTTTTACGGGCGATTTCAACAATTCAGAAAATGCAAGCATAGAATATTGTTAAATTATGGAGTATCATTCAAATAATATCAATCAGCTATATTTTTCATACTGAGTTGAATTCTTTTTCTCGAGACATCGACTTCCAGCACTTTAACTTTAACATGCTGATGCAGTTTGATCACATCAGCCGGGTTTGTAACAAACCGGTCTGCCAGTTGAGAGATGTGAACCAGTCCATCCTGTTTTACTCCAATATCCACAAAAGCTCCGAAATTAGTGATATTGGTAACTATTCCCGGCAAAATCATGTTGGGTTTAACATCATCGATGCTTCGGATGTCAGGTGAAAATTCAAACACCTTAATGGTTGATCTTGGATCTCTGCCGGGTTTGGCCAGTTCCGTCATGATATCCGTTAAGGTAGGGATACCCGCTTTTTCGTTGGCATATTTTTTTATGTCAATTTGCTTACGCAAATTATCTTCACGGATGAGATCTGTAACAGGGTGACCTAAGTCGGCGGCCATTTGTTCTACCAGATAGTAGCTCTCAGGATGTACTGCGCTGTTATCCAAAGGATTGATTGCCCCCCTGATTCTGAGAAAACCAGCTGCCTGCTCAAAAGCTTTTGGGCCCATCCTGGGAACTTTTTTCAATTCATCCCGTGAATGGAACGTTCCATTTTCTTTCCGGAACTCCACAATATTTTTTGCTAATTGTGGCCCCAACCCGGAAACATAGGTAAGTAAATGCATGCTGGCCGTATTCAAATCGACCCCTACTGCGTTTACACAATTTTCAACAACCTGATCCAGGGATTCCTTCAGTTTGTTTTGGTCTACATCATGCTGGTACTGCCCCACTCCAATTGATTTAGGGTCAATTTTTACCAGCTCGGCCAGGGGATCCATTAACCTGCGGCCAATGGATATTGCACCCCTTACGGTAACATCATAATCGGGAAATTCATCCCGGGCAATTTTAGATGCAGAGTATATAGACGCACCCGCTTCGCTTACTACAAAAACTTTTATATCGCGCTCAAATTTGATTTTCCTGATAAAGGCTTCAGTTTCCCTGCTTGCAGTTCCGTTTCCAATGGCAATGGCATCTATTTTATAGGAATTAACAAGGGTATTTATTTTTTTTATAGCTAATGAAGTATCTGATACAGGCGGATGCGGAAAAATGGTTTCATTATGCAACAAGTTTCCTTGTGCATCCAGACAGATTACTTTGCAACCTGTTCTGAATCCAGGGTCAATAGCCAGTACTCTTTTATGACCCAACGGGGCCGACATCAAGAGTTGCTTTAAATTGTCGGCGAAAACCCGAATGGCCTGTTCATCTGCTTTTTCTTTACTAAGCGATCGGAATTCAGTTTCAATAGATGGAATTAAGAGTCGTTTACAGGCATCCTTAACCGCCAATGTCATGTGGGTTCCCGGTTCACCTCCTGAACGAATGAAATGCCTATGGAGAACAGCAATTGTTTTATCAATATCGGGTTCTATGGATACTCTTAAAAACCCTTCCTCCTCTCCTCTAAAAATAGCAAGTAAACGATGAGAGGGACATTTATTTAAGAGCTCTGAAAAATCAAAATAGTCTTTGAACTTCATTCCTTCATCGTCTTTGCCTTTAACTAATTTCGAATGAATAACAGCTGCCGAATTAAAAATTTTACGAATCATATTCCGGGCATCCTGATCTTCATTAAGCCATTCTGCAATAATATCACGCGCTCCCGCTAATGCATCCTCTGTTGTTTCAACCTGATCAGATAAAAATGCTTCAGCAGCACCGGTCAAATCCTTTTCTGATTGCTTATATATTAATTGCGCCAGAGGTTCAAGTCCCTTTTCCCGAGCCATGGAGGCTCTGGTTTTCTTTTTGGGTTTAAACGGCAAATAAAAATCTTCCAAATCCGTAAGCGTTTCAGCGCGTTCCAGTTTTTCTTTTAACGCATCGGTAAGGAAACCCTGCTCTTCAATGCTTTTTATAACAGATTCCCGTCTCTTATCCAACTCCTGAAAACGGGTGAATTCATCTTTGATGGCCCCGATAACCACCTCGTCCAAACTTCCGGTTGCTTCTTTACGGTATCGGCTGATAAAAGGGATGGTTGCCTTAGCCTCAAGCAACCTGAGTGTATTTTCAACCTGCCAGGGAGCCAGATTGAGTTTTAAAGCCAGAATGTGAACGTATTTGTTCATATGTAATTAGGGTAACAAAATCAAGGGCTATAAAGATAAACTTAATTTGTTATTCTTCATAGCCCCGTTTGTTAGCCTTACTCGTTTGCAGAAATAATTCTGCAATTCATTGCAAATATGCTTCTAATGATCTTAATCTCTCTTATTTACAGATCCTGCACTGGATGTATGAATATCCTTTAACCTTGGATCACCTTTGTACTGAATATTGCCGGCACTGCTTGATCTGAAGCTGGCTTCATCAGTAATAAAAACTCTTGCATTTCCTGCACTTGACACAGAAACCTCTCCTTTTTTAGCCATCAGGTCAAACGCATTCAAATCACCAGCGCTGCTCAAGTCAACATTTAAAACATTGGTTGTTCCACTAAGATCAGCGTCACCGGCACTGGATAAAGAGATATCAATGCGATCGGCTTCAACATCCAATTCCAAATCACCTGCGCTGCTCATATCAATATCCAGTTGATCCACTTTAAATCTGGACTGTCCTTTTACATCTCCTGCACTTGAAATATCAATGCGATTCAGCGTTTTGCAGGTAATATTCACTCTTTTTGTCTTGGCATTACGGATGCTTTTTTCAGAATATATATGAAGCACGTCCCCGTTCACTTCAGTCCGGATCCATTCATGCAGGTTTTCATCGGCTTCAACCTCAACATACTGGTCATTGCCCTGGGTTAAATATACATCAATACCGGTTTCGACCTTGATTCCCGAAAACTCAGAAACCGACCGTGCTTTGGTAATAACATTACCATTACCGGTAATGGAATTTGGAACATTGATAACACATCCTGATGTAAGAATGATTGCAATCAATACAAATGAAAGTAAAAATATTTTTTTCATGGCAGATTGTTTTTTTTATATAGACGAAACCCTAAAAATTATGCTGCATTTCCGGATTCATTTTTTTCTTGGAATAATGACATTAAATGTAGAACCCTGTCCGGGTTTACTTTCCACCCAAATTTCTCCGTTCATCAGGTGCACCAATTCGCGACAAATAGTCAAACCCAAACCTACCCCTCCATATTGCCTTGTAAAGCTCTCGTCTCCCTGCCGGAAAATATCGAAGATCAGCTCCAGTTTATCTTCTTCAATGCCTATGCCGGTATCCGATACATATACATGCACCATAGATGAATTCATATTTTTGATTCCCAGGGTAACAGTACCATTATAGGTAAATTTAAAAGCATTGCTGATTAGGTTTCGGAATACTTGGGAAATTTTTTCCCGATCAGTACAGATCAAATCATCAAGCCCTTTTGTGGCGCTGGTTTCTAAAACAAAATTCACTCCCTGTTTTATTTTAGATTCTTCGAGGAAATGAAAATTCACATGCAGTTCAGTCAACAATTCAACAATTGAAAAATCTGTATTGTTCAGAAGAGATTTTCGGGAAACCAACTGCGATATTTCAATCATTTCCTTTATAATTTCAAGTAGCTGATTGCTACTTAGCAATATAATATCGACATGACTTACCAATAATTCATCTTGGGCATAGTTCTTTCTGATCATTTGGGCAAAACCCATTATTGCATTTAACGGAGTGCGGATTTCATGTGAAATGTTTGCGAGAAAAGCAGATTTCAACTGGTCATATTCTTCAGCCCTTTTCATTGCAATTTTCAGGCTCTCTTCTGCTTCCTTGCGTTCGGTAATATCAAATGTAATTCCAAGTACTTTATAAATCTTATTGTCTTCATCCAGGGTAGGAACAAAATAGTAGGCAATATACCGGGGAACATCTCTATAAGTAATTTGACATTCTGCAATTTGGGATTCCCTGGTTTCGTAGGTTTTATAAAGTGCAGGCAAATATTCACGGGTCATTTCATCAGAGAAAATTTCTTCTTCCCGTTTGCCCAATGCCTCCTCAAATGATATTCCTGAAAGAATCGTACCATAATTATTCATATACTCAATTTTACCTTCACTATCGTAAATGGTAAACGTAGAGGTAAGATTATTAACAGCATTTCTTAAAAGTGCCTCTCTTCTTACGAGTTCCAATTGGGCAAATTTGTTTTCCTTTTTAACCTGTACTATAGCAAGTGCGCTGAGCATGCAATGCGGCAGCCGCTTAATATGTTCTTTTATCACATAGTCATCTGCACCAGCTTTCATACATTCCACGGCAGTTTCTTCATTTGTGGAGCCGGTAAGCATAATAAATGGAATATCGGGAGCCAGTTCCTTTTTCAGTTCTAATGCAGACATTCCATTGAATTCAGGCATGATATAATCAGAAATGATGATTTCGGGTTTAAATTCCCGAATCGCTTTTTCAAATTCAGGTTGCGTATCAACACGTTTTGCGATAATTCCGGGAATAACTTTGTTGATTTCATAGATTGCCAGTTCGTAGTCGGTAATCAGATCTTCAACAAACAAAACAACAAGGTTTTTTGCCATATAAGATGGTTTACTCAATCGTTTTAACCTGAGGTATTGTAAAAAAGAATGTTGCCCCATTGCCCGGCTCGCTGTTTGCCCAAACCCTGCCTCCATGCCGCTCAATAATTCTTTTCACCAACGCAAGCCCAACACCTGTGCCTTCATAATCTTCACTATTAGACAACCGGCTAAATACACCAAAAAGATTCTGTGCATATTTCATTTCGAATCCAATGCCATTATCTTTAATGAAATATACAATATTTTCAGCTTCATATAGCGATCCAATTACTATTTCCGAAATCTCATTTTTTCCTGAGAATTTTACAGCATTCGATAACAAATTGCTCACCACCTGTTTTAGCAAGGCCAAATCTCCCATAGCCTTAGGAACAGGATTAATAGTTACAGATATTTTGCGCCCCGGGTAACTTTGTTTTGTTTCTTCAACCAACGACATAAAAAGTGCATGCATATCAATCAGAGCGAATGATAATTCCTGCCGGTTGGTTTTTGATAGTCTCAACAAATCTTCAATCAGCTGTCTCATTTTATTGGAGTTATCCCATACCCTTTGCAATAAAAATTGAGTATCGCTATTGAGCTCAGAACTATGATCATCCATTATAATTCTTGTGAAACCGTTGATTGCCCGTAATGGTGCCCGTAAGTCATGTGAAACTGAATAAATAAATGCTTCCAGTTCTTTATTTGTATTTTCCAGTTTATACCCATGCTCCTGTAGCATAACATTTAACTTAATAATTTCATCTTCATGGTGTTTTCTTTCTGTATGATCAATAATCATTGCCCGAAATATGATGTTTTTCTGATCGTCCCTTATCGCTGTAGCATTCAGTAAAACCGGAAATGTACTTCTGTCTTTACGTATCATCTCGTATTCCAAACTATTGACATTTCCTGTTTTAATAAATGATTTGAATTCATCATTAGCACGTTTTTGCTGTACCGGAGAAATCACTTCCCAGAAACTTTTCATGAGAAGATCCGCACGCGAATATCCCAGCCATTTCAATGCAGTATCATTGATATTGGTAAATTTACCATCCTGGTCCAGCGTATAATAACCACAAGGAGCATTATTGTATAAATCGCTTAACTCAGCTGTACGTTCTGCTACCGCTATTTCCAATTCATTAATATCGGTTGCACTGCCATACCAACTAATAATACTTCCATCTTCCCGGCTAAGCGGACTCACTATACACAGGAACCATCTATATGACTTATCAGCCAAACGAATTCTTAACCGGATATGCTGTTCTTCGACCTTTTTCAGTGCATTTTTCCAAAACTTAGGAATCTTTCCATAATCATTCGGATGAATGATCTTTTTTAAAAGCATTCGGGTATAAGGATTCACCCCAGTAATGCTCTCAAGCCTGTAATTAACAAAATCCAACTTGCCATCTGGTTTGGCTGTCCAAACGATCTGGGGCATTGTATTCATGATCAGTTTTAAGCGGGCTTCGCTTTGAACCAGTGCCTTTTCAAACTGTTTCCGAATGGAAATATCACGGATGATGGTTTGAAAACAATGACTTCCCATCATATCCACGAATCGCAGGCTGATCTCAACCGGAAATTCTGTGCCATCCTTCTTCATATGGACGGTTTCATAGAAAAACCCACCCTCAATAACAGCCTGTTCGTGTATGATATGAAATTGGGTACGTAGATTTGGTGGTCGTATGATGTCAGCACTCAAACTCAAAAATTCGTCACGTGAATAGCCATACAATTCCAATGCCTTATCGTTCACCTGAATAATACCAAAATCGCGGTTATATAAAATGATCGCATCATTAGCAAACCGGGAAAGCATATCCAATCGTTCCATGATAATCCGCTTCTCTGTTTCCAGATGAATGATTTCATTACGTTGTCGTTGCCAGAACAACAGAACAATTGTTGTAAATGCAATAATAATCAGAGCAGTAACAAGCATTATGACCATTCCGATCCTCTTCATATCTGCATATAATACAGATCGATCCATTTTAATCAATAAACAACTGTTCTCTTCCGGTACCGGAATGCTAACCGCCAGCATAGAAACGCCAAAATAGGGAAACACTTGGACCTTTTCTAAAGAATGATCAAACTTTGCGGTTACATTGCAGGCACATATTTTACCTGCCGCGTCTATTATATTTTGATATTGCTCTTTCTGGTTGATAATCCGGGTTTTTTGATGGTCATTCCGGAGATACAAAATATCAACGGGAGCATTTGGAATGGAAATCGTTTCCAACAATGGGAAATAAGTTTTGATCGGGTTGATATTGAGAAATATCCAACCATGAGTTACTGTATCATTTTGCACCCAGTCTTTTATGGGAATGGTGAATTGAATAATCGGTATAGAATCCTTTGTAACAATCAGATTATTTGATATGATTCTATTTGATGAAATATTGGTCTGCCAATGATCGTGGTTAAAATAAGTTTGAATGGATAAATCATCTTCCGGCAATGAATAAATTATTCTGCGATGATGATTCATAACCACCATACTTTCGTAATGTTTGTTCAGAAACATTCCGTTGAGGCTATTATGAAGCAACTGACGGTAGGCTGAATTTGTCGTATCTGAATTAAAAAGTGTAAAACTTTGCTTAACCTCCTGACTAACAAATATATAACGAGCATCTGACAATCGCTCGTTTCGCCATTCAAGGATCTGATTTACTTTCAATTCAGCAATGCTTTCGAGCTGTCTGATGCCATTATTGATAAGTGACCGGACCTGACTCCTGTAAATCTGAAAGGCTGAAATTATAATGGCCACATTAATTAAAAGCAGAACAATAATAAGAATCCGGGATGATCGATTACTATCCTTCTTATTCATAATTTTAAAATACGCTTAACAAGACTAATTAAAGGGGCAGGATGGATTTAAATAAAACGCTTTCTGATTCTTTTGCTGGCCGTTGAATTAAATTCAGAAATATTCCTTAATAACAGTATTCCTGTTGTATAAATTTAGTAATTTAAAGTTTTACAGCAATAGCTCCTGCTAATTTTCATTTGATTTATAATTTGATAGTAGGAAAAAGAATTGTTTTGATTATTTTTATCAGAATCCTTTATATATGAAAGAAAATTATCATATTCTTGTAATAGATGACTCAAGCACTGCGTTACTCCTTATGGAATATGCATTGAATGAGGAAGGATATAAAACCCATACTGCTTCTAACGTGAATGATGCCCTTTTATATCTTAAACAGAATACTCCTGATTTGGTTTTGCTTGATTTAAGCATGCCTGAAATATCGGGTTATGATTTTTTGAAAATGAGAAAGGAATTGAATCTTGCCGATACTCCAATTATTGTGGTCTCGGCCTTTGATGCTAATGATACGATTCGTGAGACATTATCTCTGGGGGCAATTGATTTTATTTCCAAGCCCATTCATATTGATACTCTGTTAGCAAAAATCAGGACAAACCTGAAAAGCTAACCTGAAAATCTAACTAATTCAAAATTTCACTTTCAAATTTGATGGTATGAAAAAAATATTCTTGTATGTGTCTATACTGCTGGTTGTTTTGGTTGCAGGTTTTTTTATTGCCAGGAAACCCCTGTCGGATAATTATTACAAAAAGGCCGAAATGGCTTTTGAGAAAAAAAATTATACGGAAGCTTTAGGGTTATTTGAAAAAGCAAATAAATGGCATTCATCAGCGCAAGCTATTTTGGGGATGGGAAAATCAACCTATTTCCTGCAGAAATATGCAGAAACCAGGAACCATATTAATCTTTCCATACAATTGGATCAAGAGCAAAAGGAAGCTTTTTTTTACAGGGGATTGGTATTTATTAAGGAAGACAGTTTGCAAAAGGCCATTGGAGATTTTAATCAAGCTATAATATTGGATTCCCTATATGCACAGGCTTATTATCAAAGAGGTATTGCTAAGGCCGGTTTATTGGATTTTATGGGTTCTGTGAGTGATTACCGTAAATCAATGGCTCTCGATAAGGATAATATTGAGGCTTATTTGAAAAGTATTGAAGCAAAATCAGCTATGGAAGATTTTAAAGGTGCTATTGCAGATTATGATAAATTGCTAACTGTTGATCTGGACAATGACCTGGCATATGCAAATCGTGGATATTTAAAATTGAACATTGGCGACCTCGATGGTGCATTGAAAGATTTCAATAGTGCTCTTGCCATCAACAAAGACAATCTGGATGTTATCTTCAATCGCGGTTCTGTATATGCTAAAAAAGGTGACTTTAACAATGCCGTTAAGGATTATACTACCTCTATTACCAGAAGTCATAAGAAAAACAGGTCGCTTTATAACAGGGCATTATGCTATTTAAATATTAATAAAGTCAACGAAAGCATCCGTGATATTAATGATTTGCTTAAATCAGAGCCAAAAGATGCTGATGCGATCTATACACTAGGAGTTGCTTATTCCATGAAGATGGACTTTAAAAACTCTATTCTTCAATATGATAAAGCCATTCAAATTCGACCCGATTTTGCCGATGCCTTTTTTAACCGGGGAGTATCTAAAGGAAACATGAATTTGCATAATGAAGCCATTCAGGATTATGAAAAAACCATAGCCCTGAAATCGAATTATGCCATTGCTTATTATTCCAAAGCCATTTCTGAAATAAACTTAAAAAAAATGTCTGAAGCTTGTAAAGATCTGGATGCCGCACTCTCCATGGGTTATACACCCGCAGAAGAGATGAAAATGATACATTGTTCGCAACCTACCGTTCAATAAAGAAGTTATGAAAAAAGGATTATCGATTATCGTTGTTATTTTATTGTGTTGTGTATTCCCTGATATTTGCCACGGCGCTGATACAATAAAAATTAATCTTACCTATAAACACAAGTTGAATGAAAAGGGACAAACTCAGGGAAGCATGACCATCCGGCAGGAGTTTTATACCCAGTCTAATGAACTATTTAGAGTAATTAATTACGATGCATCGAGCGGAAGTATTCTAAATTATACATTTCTGTTTTACAAAAATAATAAGTTGTATACCGAAGAATGTTATAATATGAAGGATAGCCTTCTTTACATTCTTCGCCATGATTATGATGCTAACGGCAATGATATCCTGATTACCAGGTTTGTGCCAAAAGGTAAAAACATCATTGAATCCGGAAAAACACGTCATACCTATGGACCTGAACACCGATTGATCTCAAGTACTGTATATTTTGGAAAAAAAGCAGGAACCACCACCCAGTATAAATATGATTCAAACGGAAAACTGATCCGTGAAAAAACAACTCATAAGCCTATTGCGAATGCTCCCTATAAACAGGAGACTAAAATCTATTCTCATAAAGATGATGGTACGTTAGATAAGCTATCCCTTTCTATTACTGATTTATCAGGGAGAAATCATTCTTATACAGAGATCTATAGTATTGCCAACGGAAAAGTTATTTCCGTAAAAAAAATGAATCCTGATGGAACAATCTCTCTTGAAAAAGTGTTCCATTATTTAGCATCTGGCGCACCCAGCATTTATGAAGAGCACAATTCTCAGGGCATAATCATACTCCTTATTGAATACGATTATCGAAAACATTATATGGATAAAGGTACACAGATAAGTTTTTATGAAAGTCTTTAATACCCGGGACATAAAGGAAATTGATGCGTTTACAATAAAAAATGAACCCATATCTTCTGCAGACCTTATGGAAAGAGCCGCCGAAGGTTGTGCGCTATGGATAAAAAATCAGTACACAAGGGATCAAACTTTTACAGTTTTCACAGGTCCGGGAAATAATGGAGGAGATGGATGGGCTATTGCACGGATATTAACAGATCTGGGATATTCCAATATAAACCTTTATCACCTTGAAATTTCCTCATCGCTTTCGCCGGATTTAGAAATCAACCAGAGCCGTCTTTTCAGACAAGGAAAAGTTGCAATTCATAATATCCGTTCCATTGCTGATTTTCCAATTCCGGAACAAGACCATGTACTTATTGACGCTCTGTTTGGCTCCGGGTTAACCCGCCCACTGGAAGGTCTTGCCGCTAATCTTGTTGCTCATATAAACACTTCAGGTTGTCCGATCATTTCAATTGATTTACCGAGCGGACTTATGGGCGAAGTTAATGGACCTGAAAACAAAGTAATCAGTGCTCAACATACACTCACCTTCCAGTTTCCGAAAAGAGCTTTCTTCTATGCAGAAAACAGTGCATATACAGGTGAGTGGCACATTATAGATATTGGTTTACATGCCAAAGTGATCCTTGAAAAACATTCAGATTTTCATTATCTGACTTTTAAAGAAATATCCGGTAAAATACCGCAAAGAAGTCGATTTTCACACAAAGGCGTTTTTGGTCATGCCCTTCTTTTTGCAGGATCTTACGGGATGACTGGTGCAGCAATTCTTGCAGCCCGATCCTGCATCAGATCAGGAACAGGTCTGCTTACTACACATTTGCCCGGACTTTGCTACCCCATTGCGCAAACTGCTGTTCCTGAATCCATTTTCAGTATTGATGAAAACCCGGAAGTCTTTTCCACATTACCTGAAATCAATAAATATACAGCTATTGGTATGGGCCCTGGTTTGGGAACTGCTGATATAACCGCTGTTGCATTAACCAACCTTATTCAAACCAGCAATATTCCCATGGTTCTTGATGCTGATGCACTCAATATCCTTTCTATGCGTTCCGGATTAATTGCTGAATTACCTGAAAATTCTATAATAACACCCCATCCAGGTGAATTTGACCGGCTTTTCGGAAAGTCAGAAAATGGACTGATGCGCAATAGGCTGCAAATCGAAAAATCCAAAGAATATAAAATCATCATCGTACTGAAAGGAGCATATACTTCCATTACTTTGCCAGATGGCACATGTTATTTTAACAGCACAGGAAATCCGGGAATGGCAACTGGTGGTTCCGGAGATGTACTAACTGGCATTATCCTTTCGTTATTATCTCAAAAATTAACTCCTGCTGATGCAGCCTTAACCGGGACTTTTCTTCATGGCCTGGCAGGGGATCTGGCGGCTGAGGAAAAAGGACAGCAATCATTAATTGCCTCTGATATAATTGATTATTTAAATGTTGGCTTTAAAAAAATTCGGGAATATGAAACTCTGGTTCAATA
Source organism: uncultured Bacteroidota bacterium (assembly GCA_963733535.1). Taxonomy (GTDB): domain Bacteria; phylum Bacteroidota; class Bacteroidia; order Bacteroidales; family UBA10428; genus UBA5072. Next base: position 258,498 of record CAVTDR010000007.1, on the reverse strand, counting down.
AAAAATGGGGATTGTTTTTAGGTTGTTTTTTGCTATTATCCTGTGTACCTGTTACCAATATTAGTGTGAACAGCGTTAACCAGGATAATGTATTAAGCAGTGCATCGATACTCTATGCATTACCACAAACAGTGCTCGATATTACAGTAACGGCAGAAGAAGTCCATATCATTCCCGGTCCGTTTGAGAAATATGCAGGTAAATATTTGGGCCTTCATAATGTGCCGTCAAGGGCTGAAAGTTATTATAATCTTATTGATATTCAGATGAACCAGCATCTTGAGGCAGATCCGGATTTTATATTTTCAATTCAAGGAATTACTGATCCCGGAAAATCAAAGGGACTTTCCCGTTTGTTTCAGGATAGCCTGATTCTGGATGCTTCCCGCTTTTCGGAGCATAAAATTTATTCATTTGCTTTTGCACCCCTCTCATATGATCCTCCTTTTACCGATATGTCGGTTAAAAGAAATTTTGAAGCTGAGAAAGACATGGAAATCAGTCGGATAATGCCCGATACCATTTATTCTGCAAATGCCCGGTTAAAAGAAAAAACCATTGAGCAAAAGGCGGAAGAAGCGGCAAATTTTTTAATAAAACTGAAAAAGAGAAGATTTAAGCTCGTTGCCGGACAATATGACTCTATGCCTGGGAATGAGGGAATGGGTGAAGCTTTAAATGAATTGGCCCGACTTGAAAAGGAATATCTTTCTCTATTTATTGGAAAACGAATTCAATCGAAAATTCAAAAAGTATTTCACTACACACCAATACCAACTCAAAAAGCCAATCCGGTTGTGCTTTTTAGATTTTCTAACACCGAAGGATTTGTTGATCCGGGAGAAAATTCCGGAATACCGGTTATGCTTGAAATAAAACCTTCCCGGTTAATTCGTGAGCTTGAAGATTACCGCTTGCCTGTAAAAACAGCAAACAATGTAATCCCATACAGAATTCCAGATCAGGTGAATATTCGATTACTGGCAGGTGAACAGATTTGGTCGGATGCTTTATTACCGGTTTTTCAGTTTGGTGTTAGTGTAACCATGACCCTTACGGAGTAGCCTGCGTAACAGGAGAAACATAGGCTGATTTAAAATCTTCCCATGTAGTGGTTTTAAAAGCGTCACTGCCGATAAATTTGAGAATCTGGTCAAACTCAACAGGTTTAACATATCCCTGTACCGGCTGAATAATATTGGTTTGCTCATCCAGAAAAACCGTTGATGGATATCCCAACTGGCCTTTGAGTAATTCAACAGCCAATTGATTGTAACGTCTGTTACCGCTTTCTATATATTTATAGGTTTTTCCGTTTAGAACTACATCATTTTTCTGTTCCGCATTAAATTTAACAGCGTAAAAAGTTTTATTGATGTATTCAACAATCACCTGGTTACTGTATGTATTTTTGTCCATCACCTTACACCAGCTACACCAATCGGTATAGACATCAATCAATAGCTTACGGGGTTCCTTTTTTGTAAGGGCATATGCTTCTTCAATGGTATACCACTTCACTGCGTCTTGAGCTTGCACTGCATTTATAATTAACAATGCAATTCCGATCAGATATATTCTTTTCATATGGAAATATTTCATTCAAATTTACGCCAAAATTAAAATTTTGTTCCATATGGTATGTTAATTGATTCTTAAATGAATTTCAAAAACACTTTTATTCGGTCTAAATAAACATGACAAAAATCTTGGCATCCCTGTCAGAATATACGTAATTTTATATTTTCTCTGAATATATAAAAAGCCAACTATATGAATACGAATCTGGAAGCATTGAATCCATCGGGAGTATGGAAGAATTTTAAAGAACTTACGCTTATTCCCAGACCTTCAAAAAAAGAAGGTAAGGTTGTTGAATTCGTCAAAAAATTTGGTGAAAATCTGGGATTAGAAACCAAAACGGATGCTGTAGGGAATATTATTATAAGAAAACCTGCCACTCCTGGTTTTGAAAATAGGAAAGGAGTTATATTCCAGGCTCACGTAGATATGGTTCCGCAGAAAAACAGCGATAAGAAGCACAATTTTGATACCGATTCTATTGAGGCTTATATTGACGGAGAATGGATTAAAGCAAATGGAACAACCCTCGGTGCAGATAATGGAATTGGTGTGGCAGTTATGCTTACCTATCTTGAATCGAAAGAACTTAAGCATGGTCCTATAGAGTGTCTGTTTACGGTGGATGAAGAAACCGGAATGACCGGTGCATTTGCATTGAAACCAGGTCAGCTTAATGGAGAAATCCTGATCAACCTCGATTCTGAAGATGAAGGCGAACTTTATATTGGTTGTGCAGGCGGACTCGATGGTAATATAGAATTTGACTATGATGGTGAAGCGGTTCCATCGGGTTTCCTTGCCTATCATATAAAAGTGAGCGGTTTAAAAGGGGGTCATTCCGGACTGGAAATTCATTTAGGCAGGGGAAATTCAAACCTGATTCTGTTCCGGTTGCTTAGGAAAGCTGAACGAAATTTTGGATTGCGTTTGTCGGAAGTGGAAGGCGGAAATATGCGCAATGCTATTCCCAGAGAAGCTCATGCAACTGTATTGGTACCCCAGAATCACGCCGATGAATGGTTAAAATTTGTTGTCCGGTATCTGGAAATAGTCAAGAGCGAACTGACGGCAGCTGATCCGGATTTGAAAATTGAAGTGAAAGAAACGGAAAAACCGTCGCGTGTATTGAAAGCTGACTTGCAAAAGCGGGTTATTGCTTCCGTCTACAGTTGCCCTAATGGCGTTGTAAGAATGACAGATGGTATTGAAGGACTCGTTGAAACATCTACCAATCTTTCGATTGTGAAATCATCAGATTCTAAAATAACTATAAATTGTCTTCTTCGTAGTTCTGTGGACTCGGCTAAGGAAAATCTTTCTGAAACCATGCAGGCTCTTTTCGAACTTGCTGGGGCCAGGGCTAATTTTACCGGTGCATATCCTGGCTGGAAGCCCAATATGAATTCCATTATTATGAAAGTAATGGATGAAGTGTATGCTAAGATGTATCAGAAGAAAATGGAAATTAAGGCGGTTCATGCAGGACTGGAATGTGGAATCATTGGTGGCGTATATCCAAATCTGGATATGATTTCTGTGGGTCCTACAATAAGACATCCGCATTCACCTGATGAAAAAGTTCATATCGGAAGTGTAGAAAAATTCTGGAAGTTTTTAAACGCTTCTATGGAAGCCGTTCCACAGAAATAGATAATTTTCTTTGCTCTTCTCTATTCAATTACAAAGAAAGAGCAAAGAACTTGTTCATTACAAACCTCTCATATCTATTACTTCCGGTTTGTGATATTTTGTAGCATCAAAAGTAAAAGTAGCATCCGGAACATTTTCATTGATTACTGAGTTTTTAAGCGATACTATGTAATCAATTCCGTCTTTTCCAATGGAGCTAATGGCCTCAGGCATATCCGTATGTGTATTGATATAGACCTTTATTCTCGAATAAGGTTGATTCAGATTTTTTGGAAACAGGTCGATCATATGACATGCAACACCATTCCAGGTTGTTTCCTTCACATACTTGTATTTAAAATCGGTTTTGTAAGAAGAGAATATACCGAGGGGATTGCTGAAATAATCCATTTGTGTGTTTTTGGGTTGTGTAATGGTTACTTCATTACTCGCTGTAACATAAGTCCACATTGTAATCCCATCAAAAAAAACGGTGGTTCCCTGACTGTCCAGTTTATACTTTTTCTGCTTCATGATCACATGTCCGGATGACGCATTTTTTGTATTCTCCATACGATCCTGAATGGTTAATTCAAAGTCGGATTGGATCGACTGAAGCGTTTTGAACTTAAGAGCAACCCTATCCAGAACTTTTTCAGCAGCGGGATCCTGTACTATTGTATTCTCCTGAGCGGAACATAAAGGCACAATACAACTAAAAACCAACAGAAGAATATATTTCATGAGCTTTAGTTTTTAGATAAAGTATTCAAAAACTGTTCCAGACTGTATTCATCGGAGTAGAATACCTGGCGGGGCTTACTCCCATCGGGGGGACCTACAATACCTGCGGCTTCGAGCTGGTCCATAATTCTTCCGGCCCGGTTATATCCTATTGAAAATTTTCGTTGTACAAGGGATGTTGATCCCTGCTGATGAATAACAACAAGGCGTGCTGCATCACTAAAGAGTCCGTCTCTTTTCGATAAATCGATATCGCCAATGTCTGATCCTGAGTTTTCATCCACATACTCGGGTAAATATAAAGCAGTGGGAAAACCACGTTGCGAAGAAATAAATTTTGTGACGGCTTCTGTTTCCGGAACATCAATAAAAGCACACTGAATCCGGATCATATCACTGCCTGGCGCAAACAGCATATCGCCGCGTCCAACAAGCTGGTTGGCTCCCGGAGAATCCAAAATGGTCCGGGAATCTATCATGGATGTTACTCTAAAGGCAATGCGAGCAGGGAAATTCGCTTTAATTACCCCTGTAATGATATTGGTAGTAGGTCGTTGTGTGGCTATTACCAAATGTATTCCAATGGCCCTGGCAAGTTGTGCCAAACGGGCCAGCGGGGTTTCCACTTCCTTACCGGCTGTCATAATAAGGTCGGCAAATTCATCAACAATTACCACAATATATGGAAGATACCGGTGCCCTTTCTCGGGGTTCAATTTTCTCTTGATGAATTTGTGATTGTATTCTTTTATATTACGGACTGCGGCTTTTTCCAGCAACTGATAGCGCTGATCCATTTCAATAGTAAGTGAATTAAGGGTATAAATCACTTTTTTGGTATCGGTAATAATCACTTCTTCAGCATCAGGAATTTTAGCCAGATAGTGTTTCTCCAGACTTGTATATGCCGTTAATTCAACTCGTTTTGGATCAATCAATACAAATTTCAGCTGAGAAGGATGTTTTTTATACAGAAGGGAGGTAATAATACAGTTCAGACCAACAGATTTACCTTGTCCTGTTGCACCTGCCAGCAGAAGATGAGGCATTTTGGCAAGATCAAACACATACGTTTCATTGGAAATGGTTTTTCCCATGGCAACCGGAAGTTCGAAAGGTGATTCCTGAAATTTCCTGGAGCTGAGAACAGAACGCATCGAAACAATCTCCGGGTTTTGATTCGGTACCTCAATGCCAATGGTTCCCTTTCCGGGCATAGGCGCAATAATTCGAATTCCCAAAGCAGCCAGACTAAGGGCAATGTCATCTTCCAAACTTTTTATTTTTGAAATGCGCACTCCGGGAGCCGGTACAATCTCGTAAAGGGTAACGGTGGGACCAATGGTAGCTTTAATTTTGTCGATTTGAATTTTATAGTTCGACAGCGTTTCAACAATTTTATTTTTATTGCTGATAAGTTCTTCATTGGATACAGTGGAGTTTTCAGTATCATGCTTTTCAAGCAATTCAACAGAAGGCAATTTATACTGGGAAAGATCGAGTGTAGGATCATAATCCTCGAGCATTTCATATGTTCCTGGTTCAGATTCAGTTCCTGATTCCGGTTCATCAGGCTGGTTTAATTCCAGCTCCAGATCGTCTTCTGATGTAGGAATGTCAGGAACTATGGGCGTATTTATTAAAGAGCCGGCACGTTCATGCCGATTGAATTCCGTTTCAAAAATAAGATCATTGTCTGGTTGCGGAATGGATTCACCTTTTTCTGACTGCAATTCTGATCCCGGGTTTTTGGGCTCTACAATGGGTTTTGCCATTCGGATGGAAAACAATTTTGCCAGCCAGCCCAGCGTATTTTTGTTTGAAAAGACCATCCATATGATGGTTGCCACAAGAAGAATGAGCGCGGCACCGGCTAATCCGGCAAAAGATTCGAGCCATTGACTGAGATACAAACCATGCTTCCCTCCGGGACCGCTTCCCAGGAATCCGTTTAGCGTCCTGAATACAAAACCAAACCAAATTGACAATAGAACCATACCGGCAGTTGCAGCCCTAAGTACAAAACCCAGCCTTTTGATTCTAACGCGCATTAAAGTGAAGCCAATCATCAATAACATCAAGGGAACAGCAAATGATGGTATCCCAAACCAATGATTCATAAATACATTGGAAAAATAGGCGCCTACTTTACCCGACCAATTATCTACTCTATAATCAGGTTCAGAAAAAACCCTGGACCATTGAAAACTCTGATCTGATTTCCAGGTAAACAGGTAAGAGATAAATGAAATAAACAGGAGTACCGCAAAACCAGATAAAAGTACGCCCAGGGCGACTTTAAATCTTTCATCGGTGATGAAGGAGCCTGTCTTGGAAATATTTTTTTTAACTTCCTCAGAATGATTCTTTTTTGCCATGCTGTCTATAAAGATCTAAGAGATGCTAAAATATACAAGTCGACAATATAAACTGTTCGAAAATCAAAAATGTTATTCACAGTCTTTCCGTACTTCTTATTTATAATCAGCCTAAATTATGTAATTAATGACTTTTATTTGTCATTTATACCATGAAGGATATTATTTTTACCTTTTTAAGGAGCATTTATTCATGAAAGCCTCTGTATGTATAGAACAGAAAGGCACAGTTGAAATGATTTCCGATCAGGGAATTCAGGTAAAAATGACGCGTAGTTCTTTATGTGGGCCTTGCTCAGCAAAGAGTTTGTGCTTTTTGGGTGAATCCGCTGAACGTACTGTTTTTATCTCCGACTGCGAAAACCACCTCAAAAAAGGCGATTCAGTATCTGTTATGATTTCCCGTTCAAAAGGAAATAAGGCAGTTGTACTTGGATATTTTATACCTTTTTTACTGATTATGTCGGCATTAATTACCTTCACCATATTGGATTTCCCTGAGTGGGTATCCGGAATCTTATCTCTGGCAACGCTGCTCCCGTATTTTATTATACTACATTTGTTACAAAACCGTTTAAACAGGGTGTTTATCCTGTCAGCCCATAAAATGGAATCATAAATGGCTTCGATTATTATATATACTATTGTATCACTTAGTGTTTTAGGCGGAGTTGCAGCAATCGTTTTATATTTTGTTGCACAGCGTTTTAAAGTTTACGAAGATCCCAGAATTGAACTGGTAGAATCAGAATTGCCTTCTGCAAATTGTGGAGGATGCGGATACGCCGGATGCCATAATCTTGCTGAAACAATGGTTAAATCCGAAACATTTGATGGTTTATTCTGTCCTGTCGGAGGAAATGACGTCATGGCTAAAATTGCTAATATTCTGGGTCGTGAACCTGCTGCAATAGAACCCCGGGTGGCTGTATTGCGTTGTAATGGTTCTTGCGAATTCAGACCTCATACCAGCAAATATGATGGTGCTAAATCCTGCGCCATTGCCTCTGCACTTTATAGTGGTGAAACAGGTTGCTCCTATGGCTGCCATGGTTTTGGTGACTGTGTTACAGCATGTACATTCGGAGCAATAACGATGGATCCGATATCGGGTTTACCTGTAATTGATGAAAAAAAATGTATTGCGTGCGGAGCTTGTATCAAATCGTGTCCGAAAAACCTGTTTGAGCTAAGAAAACGCTGGAAAGGGGATAAGAAAGTTTATGTTGCTTGCCGCAATGAGGATAAAGGCGGAATAGCAAGAAAAAATTGTGCAGTTGCATGTATTGGCTGCTCTAAATGTGTGAAAATTTGTCCGCATGAAGCCATAATTCTTACTAATAATCTGGCTTATATCGATTCAGGTATATGCAGGTTATGCCGAAAATGTGTGGATGAATGCCCCACACATTCAATTATTGAAACCGGTTTTCCTGTCCGAAAGGAAAAGGCAGGAAGTGCCGATGAATCGAAAGTATTGGTATAAAATATTCTATGGTGCTAAAAACATTTCAAAAAGGAGGGATACATCCTCCGGAATATAAGTTATCGGCTCATCAAAATATACAAACAGCGCCGTTCCCTGCGACGGTATCCATATTTATTTCTCAACATATGGGTGCACCTGCCAAAGTTGTAATTGAAAAAGGACAACTTGTTAAAACCGGTCAAATCATTGCCCGGGGAGATGGATTTGTTTCAGCGAATGTACACGCCTCTGTTTCAGGTACCATATCGAAAATTGAAGAAATCTTTGATGGCAGTGGATTTAAACGTCAGGCCATTTGCATTGATGTTACCGATGACGACTGGTCTGATGAAATTATCAAGGACCCGGAAGTGGATACAGTAATCCGTTATACTGCCTCTGAAATTATAAAAAAAATTACCGATGCCGGTATTGTAGGACTTGGAGGAGCCACTTTCCCTTCACATGTAAAACTGAATATCCCCAGGGGAAAGAAGGCGCAGTATTTGGTTATCAACGGTGTTGAATGTGAGCCATATCTTACATCCGATCATGCATTGATGCGTGAGAAAGGCATAGAGATTATAACAGGTATCCGCTTGCTGATGAAAGCACTGGATGTTCAAAGCGCTCATATCGGAATCGAGAATAATAAGCCCGATGCACTGGAAAATATGCGTAAAATAGCGGGGACTTTTCCGGATATTCATGTCCATGCATTAAAAGTTAAATATCCTCAGGGAGGCGAAAAGCAATTAATTAAGGCAATTACTGGCCGTGAGGTACCTTCTGGTGGATTACCCATTGATACAGGTGTAATTGTATTTAATGTAGGAACGGCGTTTGCTGTATATGAGGCTGTTCAGAAAAATAAACCCCTGTTTGAACGGGTAGTCACCGTTACAGGAAAAAACATTAAAAATCCTTCAATTTTTAGAGTACGTATCGGAACTCCTGTTTCCTCACTGATTGAATCAGCCGGAGGATTACCACAAGATGTAGGTAAGATTATATTAGGGGGTCCCATGATGGGAAAGTCAATTTGTAATTGTGATGTTCCGGTGGTAAAAGGAACTTCAGGCATTCTTATTTTGCCGGCTATCGAATCTGAAAGAAACGAGATCCGACCCTGCATACGTTGTGCCAAATGCGTATCTGTTTGTCCAATGGGGTTGGAACCCTACTTGCTTGCTCCGATGGCTCAACAAGCTTTATTTGAAAGGCTGGAAATAGAACATGTAATGGATTGCGTGGAATGTGGATCATGCAGTTACACTTGTCCGGCCGGCCGGCCGCTCCTCGATTATATCCGGCTTGGAAAAACCAATGTGGGAAAAATTATCAGATCCAGAATAAAAAAATGAATACCATTTTAACCGTTTCACCTTCTCCGCATATTTTCGGAAATCTTACTGCCCGTAAAATGATGCTTGGAGTTATGGTTTCCCTTATCCCAGCATTCCTTGTGACAATTTATCTTTTTGGTCTGGGTGCTGTTATTGTAACTGCAGTTTCTGTTCTTACCTGCGTGATTGCAGAAATGCTCATACAAAAATTTTTATTGCATACACCTGTTACCATTAATGATGGCTCAGCTGTTGTCACGGGTATACTTCTTGCATTTAATCTTCCCTCTAACCTCCCCTGGTGGATGGTTGTTATTGGAGCTGTATTTGCCATTGGTGTTGCAAAAATGGCCTTTGGGGGATTGGGGAATAATCCGTTTAATCCCGCCATATCCGGAAGAATATTTCTGTTGATTTCATTTCCGGTACAAATGACAAGCTGGCCTGTTCCACTTCAGGCGCCCATGCAATATACTGATGCACTTACAGGAGCAACTCCCCTGGGAATATTAAAAGAAGGCATACGCAACGGGGATTCTATTTCTCATATTATGAATCAGATTCCCGATTCAATGCACCTATTTCTGGGACAAATGGGGGGGTCACTGGGAGAAGTGAGTGCATTGGCACTGATACTTGGTTTTGCCTGGTTATTGTATAAAAAAATCATCACCTGGCATATTCCGGTATTTATTGTGGCCACGATTTTTATGTTCACGGGCATTTTAAGGATCATAGATCCTGCTTCTAATGCCTCTCCCATATTTCATATTCTTACTGGTGGAGTGCTGTTGGGAGCTATTTATATGGCAACTGATCTGGTTACATCACCGATGACCCGGAAAGGAATGATCATTTACGCAATGGGCATAGGGATTATAACGGTTGTGATCAGGCGATTCGGTATTTACCCCGAAGGTGTATCCTTTGCAATTCTTATTATGAATGCCGCTGTTCCTCTTATAAATAAATATGTGAAACCAGGGCGGTTCGGAAAGGAGGTACGTCATGGCTAAAAAGCTGGAATCCACCTTAACCAATATGGTCATGTCACTGGTCATTATTTCCATTACTGTATCTGCTGCATTGGTATTTGTTCATATGAAAACGCAAGGTCCCATTGAAGCAGCTTCAAAAATGAAGGAAATTAATGCCATACGGGAAGTGGTACCTGACTTCGACAGTGATCCGTTATTAAACCGCACGGAAAAAGACGGGGTGGTCATATACAGTTTAACCAAAGAGAATAAACCTGCAGGTTACGCTGTGAAAACATATACGGAAAAAGGATTTGCAGGACATATTGAAATCATGGCCGGTTTTCTGCCTGATGGGACAATTTATAAAACGGTTGTGCTATCACATAAAGAAACACCAGGACTTGGTAACAAGATAGCTGAACCGAAGTTCCAGGATCAGTTTCCGGGTAAAAATCCTGAAAAATTTAATCTTAAAGTAAAAAAAGACAATGGCGACGTGGATGCAATTACAGCCGCCACGATTAGCTCAAGAGCATATTGTGATGCCATCCAGCGCGCATACGATCATTTTAAAGTACTTTCTGATTCACTTTCAGCTCAACAAAACGAATAAATTTCCTGAAAAATGAGCAATATTAAATACTTAACCAATGGACTGCTCAGGGAAAACCCGACATTTGTAATTGTGCTGGGCACATGCCCCACCCTTGCCATAACTACTGCTGCAATTAATGGCATTGGTATGGGTGCAGCCACTACTTTTGTTCTGGTGTTTTCAAACCTGTTCATTGCCTTGCTGAAAAATTTTATACCTGATAAAGTGCGCATTGCCGCCTTTATTGTTTTAATTGCCACCTTTGTAACTATTGTTGATCTGGTGATGAAGGCCTATACTCCGGATCTATATAGTTCTCTTGGCATTTTCATTCCGCTGATCGTTGTAAACTGCATTATATTAGGCAGAGCAGAGGCATTTGCACAGAAAAATGACGTAGTTCCATCTATTTTAGATGGTTTGGGAATGGGAATCGGATTTACTTTGGCCATTACCCTCATTGGATCCATTCGCGAAGTTTTAGGAAACGGTTCCTTTTTTGGTTTTCGGTTAATGAGTGAACAGGCTTCTACCATGCTAATTTTTGTTTTGCCTCCGGGTGCTTTTATTACCTATGGTTTTTTAATTGCCATTATGAATAAAATCAAATCGAAATACATCCTTTAATAGTAATTCTATGGAATTTGTACTGTTGATCATTTCAGCCGTCCTCGTTAACAACGTTGTTCTGGTGCAGTTTCTGGGAATATGTCCTTTTCTGGGTGTATCCAATAAAATCGACACTTCCATCGGCATGGGCGTGGCTGTTATTTTTGTGATGTCATTGGCTAACCTGGTTACATACCTGATACAGAACTACATTCTGGTGCCCTTGAACATTGAATTTATGCAGACCATTACCTTTATCTTTGTAATCGCCTTTCTTGTTCAGGTTGTTGAAATCATACTGAAAAAAGCAGCACCTGCATTATACCAGGCATTGGGAATTTATTTGCCGCTTATTACTACCAATTGCGCTGTATTGGGAATAGCCATTCTGGCAGTACAAAAAGACCTGAGTTTACTGATGAGCGTGATTTACGCTGCCGGAATCGCTACCGGTTTCATGTTTGCCCTCATATTGATGGCAGGAATCAGAGAACAACTCGCTTTGGCTGATACTCCTAAAGGAATGAAAGGTTTCCCCCTTTCCCTGGTAACAGCCGGTTTGCTTTCATTGGCATTCATGGGATTTGCAGGAATAGTGAAATAAGGAAAAAACAATTATTTTTGCCGCTTTAATAGCGTAGCATGTTTGTAAGGACAATCCGGAATAATCTCTATTTTCTATTGCCATATTTGGTTTTACTCCTGTTTCTGGTTCCTTTTCTGCTGTTGTATTCCAAAGCCGATATTCATCTCTGGATTAACCAGCATAATTCGGGATTCTCGGATATAACATTTGCACTGCTTACCTATTTGGGAGATGGACTTTTCGTTATCATTCCAGCTATTATCCTGTTATTCTATTCATTACGCCACTCTGTTTTTTTGCTTACTGCTTATTTGGGTACGGGACTTATTACGCAAATTCTAAAAAGATTCTTCTTTCACGATGTAATGCGCCCTTCAAAGCTTCTTTATGATAAATCGCTTCATCTTGTGGATGGCGTTGAAATGTTAAGTGGCAGAAGCTTTCCTTCAGGTCATTCAACCAGTGCATTTGCTCTTTTTCTTTGCCTGGCCATGATCACATCAAACAAGGTATTAAAACTGGGATGCCTCATAATTGCATGTCTGGTGGCATTTTCCAGAATTTATCTTTCACAACATTTTTTGATAGATACAATGGCCGGATCGTTTATTGGAACCACCGGCACATTTGGGATATACTTACTTTTTTATAGAAACAACAAAGAATGGCACAACTGGAACATCCGGAAACTCTTTAAAAATGAATCAGGAAAATCTTAATCACACCTGGAAAATCAATGTTTTCATTGGCGCAATGGCCGCATTGTTTTTTATTCCCTTCCTGGGCAGCGTGCATTTGTTTGACTGGGATGAAATTAATTTTGCGGAATCTGCCCGGGAGATGCTGGCCAGTGGTGATTATCTGAATGTACAGATTAATTTTGTTCCCTTTTGGGAAAAGCCACCGTTATTCATCTGGATGCAAGCTTTATCGATGCATGTATTTGGTGTCAACGAATTTGCTGCCCGTTTTCCGAATGCCTTATGCGGTATTATTTCACTGATTGTTCTATTCCATATTGGGAAGAAAATTCAGGATGCCCGTTTCGGTTTGATTTGGACCTTGTTATATGCAGGTTCCATTTTGCCTTTCTTCTATTTCAAGTCCGGTATTATTGACCCATGGTTTAATTTATTCATTTTTCTCGGCATTTACCAGTTGTATCAATATTTTGAACACACAGAGCGTAAAGGTTTGCATGCAATGGCATCCGGATTATTCATAGGTCTGGCAGTTCTCACAAAGGGACCCGTTGCGCTGCTTGTTACAGGATTATCAACATTGATTTTTCTGATCATCAAAAGATTCCATGTACGCATTCGTGCTACAGACCTTCTGCTTTTTATATGCATCTTGTTTGTTACAGGTGGTTTCTGGTTTATTCTACAAATCATTGAAGGTAATTTTAATATTATCGCCGATTTCATTACCTATCAGATTCGCCTGTTTAAAACCAAGGATGCTGGTCATGGAGGGTTTTTGCTATATCATTTTGTCATTCTTTTTATCGGTGTTTTTCCGGCTTCTATTTTCGCGCTGCCATCGATTCTTCCATCAAAGAAGCCCGTTTTTATGAAGGGAAGTTTTTATTCCTGGATGATTATCCTGTTTTGGGTTGTTCTGATCCTCTTCACCATTGTAAAAACAAAAATTGTTCATTATTCTTCACTTTGCTATTTTCCATTAACTTTTGCCGGTGCTTATACGCTTTATCATGAGCGTCAAATAAGTCAAAAGTGGAAAAAAAGCATGCAAGCTATCGTATCCATTATTGGATTGGTTATCGCAATTGTTTTAACCGGCATTACATTTATAGATCATTTCAAAAATAAGATGATTGAATGGGACTGGATTAAGGACCCTTTTACAAGGGCTAACCTGAATGCTGACGGAGAATGGAAAGGATATGAAATGCTGGCTGCCCTTGTATTGGTAGGTGGTGTTATATATTTTAACAGATGGTCAAATAGAAAAGGCCTGGCAGAAGGGGTTAAAAGATCCATATGGGTTGTACCCATATTTATGTTTTTATCGATGCTGTTGATTGTTCCCCGCATTGAAGCATATTCACAGAGAGCAGCGATTTCATTTTTTCAGTCGGTTTCCCATGAAGATGCCTATATGCAAACCATAGGATATAAAAGTTATGCACATTTGTTTTATGGGCGTATACGCGAACATAACCAGCCTCTGGCATATGATAAGGAGTGGTTAATCCATGGAAATATCGATAAAAACGTTTATTTCTCGGTGAAAATTCACCGAAAGGAAAAATTTATGAATGAGAATCCGGAACTGATCTTTCTTTATGAAGAAAATGGCTTTGCCTTTTTCAAAAGAGAACACCAAAAAATCTATAATAAAAATGATTAATAATAAATCCATTACCGTTGTTTTACCTGCTTATAATGCAGCAAAAACACTTGAACAGACTTTCCGGGAAATCCCGTTTGATATCGTAGACAATGTGATATTGGTGGATGACAGAAGCAGCGACGATACTGTAAAGGTAGCGATGGACCTCGGCATAAAACATGTCATCATTCATTCACAAAATAAAGGTTATGGAGGCAATCAGAAAACGTGCTATGATAAAGCCCTTGAATTAAATTCAGAAATTGTAGTAATGCTGCACCCCGATTATCAGTATTCACCTAAACTTATCCATTCCATGTGTTACCTTATTGCAAATGGAGTGTATGAAATTGTTCTGGGATCCCGCATTTTAGGAAAGGGAGCTTTAAAAGGAGGAATGCCCTTGTATAAATATATTGCAAACCGGTTTCTGACGCTTACCCAAAATATCCTGATGAATCAAAAACTTTCTGAATATCATTCAGGATACAGGGCTTTTTCGGGGAATGTCCTCCGCAAGGTAGACTATCATCTGAATTCCGACGATTTTGTTTTTGATAATCAGATGCTGGCGCAAATTTTCCATGCAGGATTTGAAATTGCTGAAATTACTTGTCCTACCCGGTATTTTGATGAAGCATCATCCATAAATATCCAGCGCAGCATTAAATATGGCATGGGTGTTTTGGGGGTTTCGCTCTCCTATATGCTGCAAAAATCGGGATTGTTCCGTTTTAAAATCTTTGGTTCTTAATTTTTGATTACCCACGGCATTTGATAAATTATTAACTTTGATAAAAAACTGATTATGAAATCGTTTTATTTACTGATGCTGAGTTTTTCGCTGTACATATGTTTAACCAGCTGCAAAAACACATCTGCACAAAGACAACCTGAAAATGACACTTTGGCTATGAAATTGAACGACTTTGCCTCTTTTACCTTAACCACAGATACCAGCCAATTAACGGCAAACGAAAAACGAATGATTCCTTTGCTGATTGAGGCTGCGGATATCATGAATGAATTGTTTTGGATGGAATCTTTCGGAGATAAAGATTCATTATTGAATTCTTTGCAACGCGAAGAGGAAAGAAAATTGGTGCAAATCCATTATGGGCCATGGGACAGGATGAATGATGATGCCCCGTTTATTAAAGGTTTCGGAGAAAAATCTCCTGGCGCCAATTTCTACCCTGCAGATATTACTGTTGAGGAATTTGAAAAATTCAACAATCCCTCGAAGAAAGAATTGTATACGCTGATCAGAAGGGATACTTCGGGTAACCTGATCATTGTACCCTATTATAAAGCATTCGAACAGCAAGTGAAAAAGGCTTCTGCATTGATTCTGGAAGCTTCCAAATATGCCGATGATGCCGGACTAAAGAAATACCTGAAATTAAGATCGAAGGCATTATTGGATGACAATTACAGACCGAGTGACATTGCATGGATGGAAATGACTTCCAATGTGATTGATTTTGTTGTTGGCCCCATAGAAACTTATGAAGACAAACTTTTTGGTTATAAGGCTGCTCATGAAGCCTATATCCTTGTTAAGGATGTAGCATGGAGTAAAAAACTATTAGAGTATGCAGCCTTGTTGCCTGATTTACAGAAAGGTCTTCCCGTAGATGCAAAATATAAAAGAGAAATGCCAGGAAGCAGTTCCGATCTGGCTGCATATGATGTGATCTATTATGCGGGTGATTGCAATGCCGGAAGTAAAACCATTGCCATTAATCTTCCTAATGATGAAGTAGTTCAGGAATTAAAAGGCAGTCGGAGGCTACAGCTAAAAAATGCCATGAAGGCTAAATTTGACAAGATACTCATTCCTATTTCTCAGGAATTGTTACCCCCGGATCAATTGAAAAATGTAACCTTCGATGCATTTTTTACAAACACGATGTTTCATGAAATAGCCCATGGGCTTGGAGTCTCAAAAACCATTACCGGTAAAGGAACTGTCAGAGAAGCTTTGAAAGATCAGTATACCACATGGGAAGAAGGAAAGGCAGATATTCTGGGACTGTATCTTGAAACCAAACTTCAGGAAATGGGGAAGCTGGATATTAATCTTGAAAATGAATACACCACCTTTATGGCCGGCCTCTTTCGTTCCATACGCTTTGGCGCGGCCAGTGCTCATGGTAAAGCAAACCTGATGCGTTACAACTACTTTAAGGAAAAGAAAGCTTTTTCAGTGGATTCAAGCGGTTATTACCGTATTGATTATGAGCTAATGAAAAAGGCCGTAATCGATCTGTCGAACCTGATTTTGGTTGTTCAGGGAGAGGGTGATTATGAGCGGGCTTTTCAGATTGCAAATCAATATGGGGTGATGGATGAAGAACTTAAGGCGGCTCTAAAGAAGGTTGAAGAAAAGGATATCCCCGTTGATATTGTATTTGAACAGGGATTGAGTGTATTGGGACTGGAGTAATTCGGCCTGTTTATATTTCAACTAATTGCACTCCAGTCGATTTCTGTTTTACTCAATTTGGTTAATTGATTTCTGAGTACTGCGTTTTCAGCTTTCTGCAATGAGGAATCTGATTCCAGAACCTGGGTGGCAATGTCTCGCGCATATTGAAGCAATTGACCATCCTGTGCAAGGTTGGCAATTTTCAGATCAAAAGGAATTCCGCTCTGCTGCGTTCCTTCAATATCTCCGGGACCCCTTAGTTTAAGATCCGCTTCGGCAATTTCAAATCCGTCGTTCGATTGTACCATTATTTCGAGCCGTTTACGGGCTTCCTTACTTAATTTATAGGAGCTCATCAGCACACAATAGCTCTGATCGGCGCCCCTGCCAACCCTTCCCCTCAACTGATGCAACTGCGATAATCCAAACCGTTCGGCATTTTCAATTACCATAACACTGGCATTGGGTACATCAACACCAACTTCTATTACAGTAGTAGCTATTAGAATCTGAGCCTGTCCCCGGATGAAATACTGCATTGCAGCATCTTTATCTTCCGCTTTCATTTGTCCGTGAATGCAAACCACGCTGTATTCCGGAGGAGGAAAAGCCCTTATTATTGCTTCATATCCCTCTTCCAAAGCCAGGTAATCTAACTTTTCCGACTCTTTAATCAGCGGATAAACAATATAAATCTGACGGCCCATTTTTATTTGATTTCTAAGAAATCCATGTAAAACGAGGCGTTTAGATTCATAATATTGCAAGGTTTGAATGGGTTTCCGACCTGGAGGCAACTCATCAATTACCGACACATCCAAATCTCCATAAAGGGTCATTGCCAGTGTTCTTGGAATCGGAGTTGCGGTCATTACCAAAACATGCGGATATTGTTCAGATTTTTTCCACAACCGGGCGCGTTGTGCTACGCCAAATCGATGTTGCTCATCAATAATCACCAGACCCAGATTTTGAAATTGTACAACGTCTTCAAGCAATGCATGGGTGCCAATGAGAATATGAAGCTGACCCGAACGCAGTTGATTGTGAAGCACGTCACGCTCTTTTTTGCGGGTAGAGCCTGTTAACAGAGATACCAGGATATTCATATTTTCCAAAAATCGCGAAACGGTCTGATAATGCTGATTTGCCAGAATTTCAGTGGGGGCCATCAAACAAGCCTGGTACCCATTATCTAGTGCAATTAGCATAATCATCAATGCCACAAGCGTTTTCCCGCTCCCGACATCTCCTTGTAATAACCGGTTCATCTGACGTCCAGAACCCAAATCTTTTCTGATCTCACGAATCACTCTTTTTTGTGCCTCTGTTAACTCAAAACTCAACCTGCTTTTATAAAAATTATGAAGGTTTTCACCGACTCTCGAAAAGACAAACCCTTTGGATCGTGTATATCTCCGGTTTTTTTGAAGCAGAATATTAAGTTGTATGTAAAACAACTCTTCAAATTTAAGCCTGTATATGGCCTTTTTAAGAAGGTCGCTATTTTCAGGATAATGAATCATACGGATGGCTTCATTCAGATGCATCATCTTGAGATTGTCCAGCAAATATCCAGGTAGGGTTTCGTCTATACTGAAAGATGAGTTCAGAATCTGGCCAATTAAACGATGAATCGTCTTCGATGTAAAAAAGTTATTCTTAAGCTTTTCAGTGCTGTTGTATTGCGGTTGAAAAGCAGAATGAATAATTGCTTCCTCACGGCCTGCAATTTCAATTTCAGGGTGAGCTATGGAAAGTTTGTGATTGTATACAGCCGGACGTCCAAAAACGATATATTCTATATCGGGTTGATAATTTCGGGTTACCCATTGCGTTCCCTTAAACCACACAAGTTCTATTTTTCCGGTATTGTCCGCAAAAACTGCAACAAGGCGTTGCTTAAAACGTTGCCCTTCCATCCTGAAATGGGTAATTTTTCCCTTAATCTGAATAAAGGTTTGTGTGGAATCTATTTCATTAATGGAATAAAAGCGTGAACGGTCGATATACTTATATGGGTAAAAATAAAGCAGATCATTGCAGGTCCGGATACCAAGTTCCTTTTCCAGCAATTCGGCCCTTTTAGGACCTACCCCCTTAAGGTATTTTATTTCCTGATCTGTAATCTGGCTCATTTCCGACAGTGAGTCGTGTAAATATCGCAAAAGTTATTTCAAAAAGATAAAAAGATTTGCACACTCCTGTAAATGTTCCGATATTGACTACATGATAAGTATACTCCATCGGCTGTTACATATTTGTCGCTATGGATTTTGCAGTATTCCTGCAGAATACAGATCCCCGATCCCTCCTTTAGCCCATGAAATCATTAAAAGTTACAAAAAATCATTGTTCAGTAATAATGAGAGGATATTTCCATCGGAGATAGGAGCAACATCCCGAAAAAAACAAAAAATCAGAACCCTTGGTAAAACGGCCCGGATCATTTCTGTGCTTCCGTCTTACGGCAACATGTTGTTTCGCATGGTTTCCCTCCACCGGCCTGATTTGATCGTTGAAATGGGTACTGCGTTTGGTATCAGCACAACTTATCTGGCTTTAGCCTTGCCTGAAGTTCAAGTGATAACTATGGAAGGGAATCCCCATTATGCCGATACCGCACGTCAAAAATTTACTGAATATAATATTTCGAATATTACCTTACTGAATGGGCGATTTGAAGAAGTTCTGCCAAATCTTAAACCCGGCATTGAAAAAAGGCTATTTGTATTCATTGATGGTAATCATACATACACTGCCACATTGGAGTATTTTGAGTTTTTTCACCGTTTACCCAATCAGAATCTCATCCTTATTTTTGATGATATCAACTGGTCGTTGGAAATGTTCAATGCCTGGAAATTTATTAAAATGAAAGCTGTCGGATACCGGAAAATTGACTCCTACCGGTGTGGTATTCTGATTCGGGGTTATTAATATCAACAGACAGCCATTTTTTTGAAGATTAGTACTAAATTAGTCACAAAACAATCTTATCATGTCCAGCATCATACATCTGGAATCCATTGTAAAGAATTACTATCCGGGAACTGAGGTAGTTCAGGCTTTACGGTCGATTACTATCAATATTGATAAAAACGAATATGTTGCCATAATGGGGCCGTCGGGCTCAGGAAAGTCGACCCTCATGAATATTATCGGATGCCTGGACACCCCAACTTCGGGCACATATATTTTGAATAATAAGGATGCCAGCAAATTGGTAGATAATCAACTGGCTGAGATCCGGAATAAAGAAATCGGATTTGTATTTCAAACATTTAATCTGCTCCCGCGCTATTCAGCCCTTGAAAATGTAATGTTGCCGCTTGTTTATGCAGGTGTATCGAAAAATGAAAGAATGCAACGTGCTAAAGTGGCATTGGAAAATGTTGGATTGGCTGATCGTATGGAACACAAGCCGAATGAATTGTCTGGCGGTCAACGACAGCGCGTATCAGTAGCCAGAGCGCTTGTTAATAATCCGGCTATCATTCTGGCTGATGAACCCACTGGAAACCTTGATTCCAAAACATCCATTGATATTATGAATCTATTTAAGGAAATTCATGATAAGGGAAACACCATTATCCTGGTTACACATGAAGAAAACATAGCTCTCCATGCACACCGTATAATCCGGTTGCTCGACGGGGAAATAGAATCTGACAAGATGAATAGCAATCCTGTGATTGCATAAGAGACTTATTTTATAAAGGGTATTTTTACAACCTGGGATAAAATCCGTTTTTCTCTGATTTCAATAAATATTTCGGTACCCGGTTCAGCATAACCTGTTTTTACATAAGCCATACCAATTCCTTTTTTTAAGCTGGGTGACATGGTTCCGGATGTAACTTCTCCTATGTTGTCATCATTTTTGTCGAATATCTGATAGTGCTGACGGGGAATTCCTTTATCAATCATTTCAAAGCCGATAAGCTTTTTGGCCACTCCGTTATTTTTTTGGCGAAGAAGCAGATCACAATCGATAAACCGGCGTCCGGGATTAAACTTGGTAATCCATCCCAATCCGGCCTCTATTGGTGAAGTTGTATCATTAATATCATTCCCATAAAGACAATATCCCATTTCAAGCCTGAGTGTATCCCGTGCGGCTAATCCAATGGGTTTAATATCAAACTCTTTTCCTGCATCAAACAGGCTATCCCATAATGCTTCCGGGTTGGCTTCATCAAAATAAATCTCAAATCCCCCTGCTCCAGTATATCCGGTGGCGGCAATAAGTACATTCTTCATACCATCTATTCTACCAGTGACAAAGTTAAAAGGATGGATATCTTTAAGACGGACATCGGTTATTTTTTGTAACGTTTTTAATGCAGCAGGTCCCTGTATTGCTAATTGAGACATCCGGTCAGATGCATTTTCCAGAACTGCACCAAATTTATTATTGTTATTCAGCCATTGCCAATCTTTTTCAATATTCGATGCATTCACAACCAGAAGATATTTATCTGCTTCGAACTGATGAACAATCAGGTCGTCCACAATCCCTCCTTTGCCGTTCGGAAAACAGGTATATTGTGCCTTTCCAGGTCGCAGCGTCCCCGGATCATTGGATAACACATAATCAAGCAATGGCCGTGCACCAGGACCTTTTACCCATATTTCGCCCATATGGGAAACATCAAAAACGCCAACGCTGTTTCTTACTGATATGTGTTCATGATTAATACCTGAATACTCTACAGGCATTTCGAATCCTGCAAACTCAACCATCCTGGCATTCAGTTGTTTATGTTTAGAGTTAAATACTGTTTGTTTCATTTCAATACGGCATATATTTCATCAAAAGTATAACAAAAACACAGTTTCTTCACATGACTTTTGCCATACAATTGATAAACAAGTGTACAAATGATTTATATTTATAAAAATATTTGCTAATTTCAACAACCAATCAAAAACCTTGGTTTGATGAAGATCGATTTATCATACTTACGTGAAATGTCGGGGGGTAATAAACCTCTCATTCTGGAAATGATTACCATATTTTCAAGTCAGGTTAAGGAATTTGGAGAAGATATGGACCGTTTGTATTCTTCTAACCAATATCAGTTACTGGGTAAACTGGCTCACAAGGCAAAATCATCTGTTTCAATAATGGGTCTGAATGACCTGGCTAAAAGCCTGAAGGATCTTGAGAATTCTGCCGGAGAAGGTAAGAATACCGAAACCTATCCCGTAATCATTAACCGTTTTAAATCAATTACTGCAGATGCAGTAAAAGAACTGGAAGTTGTAGCTCAAAACCTTGAATTGTACTTTTAATAGCCGCAATATGTTAAAGATTGAAAAAATTAATAATATTAATGTTGTCCGTTTTAATAACATTGACAGATTCAACGCATTGATAACCGAACCTGTGAAGGAAGATTTGAAAAGTTTTTTCAACACACCCGGTACCAGATTGATATTAAATCTGGAAGGAATTAAATACATTGATAGTTCCGGATTTGGCGTATTTCTTTCCATTTTAAAAACGGCCACCAATAATCAAGGCACTTTCAAAATCTGCGGTATCAGTAAAGAGGTTATGGAATTGTTCAAATTACTCCAGTTGCATAATGTTTTTACATTATACACAGACCTTGATGAGTGCCTGAGCAGTTTTTAATTCTGATTATTGATTTCTGAAAATGATATCGGAGTTATCCCGGTCGATAACTACGGTTTGATCGCTCTTCACAGCTCCTTCCAGAATTTTGCGTGATAGTTCGTTCAGAATTTTCTTTTGAATGATTCTTTTTATCGGTCTTGCTCCATAATGCGGATCATAACCCTGTGTTCCTATTAAATCTAAAGCTTCTTCTGAAATTGTTAAGTGGATATTGGATTCACTCAGTTTCAGGATTATATTGTTGATTTGCATTTTCACAATGCTTTTAATTTCATCCTTTGTAAGCGGTGTAAACATGATCAGTTCATCGATACGGTTTAAAAACTCAGGTCGCATCGTTTGCTTCAGCATTTCAAATACTTCCTCTTTGGTCCTTTCCAGTTTGGCTTCCCTGTTACTTTCATTGAGTCCCTGGAGGTTTTGTTGAATGATGGATGATCCGGTATTGGATGTCATCACAATGATGGTGTTCTTAAAATTAACAACACGTCCTTTGTTGTCTGTTAATCTTCCATCATCCAATACCTGAAGCAACACATTGAATACATCGGGATGCGCTTTTTCAATTTCGTCTAGTAAAACCACAGAATAAGGTTTTCTGCGGACCGCTTCTGTTAGTTGTCCACCTTCATCATACCCAACATATCCCGGAGGGGCACCCATAAGTCTGGATACTGTATGACGTTCCTGATATTCCGACATATCAATGCGGGTTATCAGGTTTTCATCATTAAAAAGAACTTCTGCCAGCGCCTTTGCCAACTCCGTTTTTCCGACACCTGTGGTTCCCAGAAAGAGAAAAGATCCTATAGGCCGTCCAGGATCCTGTAAACCAGCGCGACTCCTTCTTACTGCATCTGAAACAGCAGCAATAGCTTCATTCTGTCCGATAACACGCTTATGTAATTCTGTTTCTAATCCCAGAAGCTTTTCCCGTTCACCCTGAAGCATTCTTGAGACTGGAATACCTGTCCACTTGGCGACAACTTCGGCAATATCTTCGGCACCTACTTCTTCATTAATCATAGCGGCATTACCCTGAACTTTGATGAGTTCAGTGTTCAAATCGGAGATAGACTTCTCGGCCTCCTTTATTCGTCCATACCTGATTTCAGCTACTTTTCCATATTCTCCCTGACGTTCAGACTGGTCAGCCTGAACCTTCAGGTTTTCAATGAGCTGATTTTGTGCTTGAATTTTTTCTATGATTTTTTTTTCGGATAGCCATTTGGCCATAAAAACGTTTTTTTGTTCCGTCAGATTGCTGATTTCCCGGCTCAGTTCGGACACTTTCTGTAAATTGTTTTCTCGTTTCAGGGCTTCCTTTTCAATTTCCAGCTGTTGGATTTTCCGGTTCAGACTATCTATTACCTGAGGCATCGAATTCATTTCAAGCCTCAGTTTAGAGGCGGCCTCATCAATAAGATCAATCGCTTTATCCGGCAGAAACCGGTCGGTAATATAACGATGCGATAATTCCACTGCCGCTAAAACAGCTTCGTCTTTAATTCTAACCTTATGGTGGTTTTCGTATCGCTCCCGAAGTCCTCTTAATATAGAAATTGCACTGGGCACATCGGGCTCATTCACCATTACTACCTGAAATCTTCGCTCGAGGGCTTTATCTTTTTCAAAGTACTTCTGATATTCATTTAGCGTAGTTGCGCCAATCGCACGCAATTCACCACGTGCCAGAGCAGGTTTAAGAATATTAGCGGCATCCATGGCTCCTTCACTTTTTCCTGCGCCCACCAACGTATGTATTTCATCAATAAACAAGATAACTTCTCCTTCAGCCGCAACTACTTCTTTAATTACAGCTTTCAGTCTTTCTTCAAATTCGCCTTTGTATTTTGCGCCTGCAATCAATGCTCCCATATCGAGCGAAAAAATCTGTCGTGTTTTCAAATTCTCAGGCACATCGCCCGAAATAATCCGATAAGCCAGCCCTTCAGCTATTGCAGTTTTGCCAACTCCAGGCTCTCCAATCAAAATAGGATTATTCTTTGTCCTTCTGGATAAAATCTGAAGCACTCGCCTGATTTCTTCCTCTCTGCCTATTACCGGATCAAGCTTACCATTTCTTGCCTGCTCATTTAAGTTAATTGCATAACGGTTGAGGGAATTATAGGTATCTTCAGCGGACTGGCTGTTGATTTTTGAACCTTTTCTCAAGCTGGAGATTGCAGCCTGCAGATTTTTTGTATTTAAACCAAAATCCTTTAATAGCTTGCCAATTTGATCTGACCCGGAATTTAAACCCAGGAGGATGTGTTCCACGGATACAAATTGATCCTGCATGGATTTAGCTAAATCCATCGACTTCTGAAGCACCTGTTGGGCATCTGATGACAAATACTGTTCCCCACCGGTAACCTTTGTATAAGAGTCAAGGATTTTATCCAAAACTCTTTCCAGATCATTGATATGAACCCCCGATTTTTCCAACAAATGAGAAGTAACTCCATCTTCACCTGAAAGCAGTCCTTTTAACAAATGACCTGTTTCCACGGCCTGATTTTGCCTTTCCCTAGCTATCAGAAAACCTTGCTGAACAGCTTCCTGTGCTCTAATGGTCAGATTATCCAAATTCATAATATCTTTTTTTACTTCCTTGCAATAATTACACCAGCGTTAAACAGTGTCATTTTGTCTGTTTTATATAAGATAAAAAGGTCATTTTGACACATGCTAAAGCAGGAGTTTCCCCGTTAATTATATGAATATGGCTGAAACACATCGTAATGATTTACGTACACAACATAACTACTTGTTAAAAAGAGAAATCGGGCAATTTATAATGAGTGAAAAGATTCTAAAAGCTTTAATGGAATTATTTGCAATAATCGCCAGTCCTGATGGCAACGACCAGGACCGGAGATCGGTTGTATTATCGTTTCTTAGCAGGCAGTTGAATCAGGAATTGGTGAAGGATTATATTGCTATTTTCGATACTTTTTATGAAAAACATCAGGCGCTGAATCTGGAAAGAGGAAACAAGCGTATCGGTGCTGATTCTGTAAAAGTACTGCGTATTTGTAACGAAATTAACAAGGAGCTGGCACAGAAACAAAAGATTATTGTGCTGGTACAATTGTTTGAATTTGTTAAATCGAACACAGGTGAAATCAGTGATCAGGAATTGGCATTTATAACAGCAGTATCTGATTCCTTTTATATACCAAATGAAGAACAGGAAATCATCCGCTATTTCACGCTCAACACCTTTGATACCATTCCTTCAGACAAGCATCTTCTTGTTGTAAACAACAGCAGAATACCTCAAAGCAGCAAAAACAAACATATTTATGCTGAATGCCTGACCGGTAATATCTGGATTATTTATGTCCCTTCTGCCGGTATGTACTTTTTGCGTTATATTGGTGAAAATGAATTATTTCTGAATGGACAAATGATTCAACAAGACAAAGTTTTTACGTTGAATACCGGAACCTCCATTCGGAACCATCTAATTAAACCATTATATTTCAGCGATATAGTAAGCATTTTTAAAGATGATTCTGAACATGAACGGATTGTTTTCGATGCAGAAGAAGTAAGCTTCCGGTTTAAAGGAGGAACTGCTGGCGTTCATCATGTTTCCTTCAGTGAGGAATCGGGAAGATTAGTAGGAATCATGGGATCAAGCGGTGCTGGAAAGTCTACCCTTCTGAACATATTAAATGGTTCTATGGAACCTCAGGAAGGCAGGGTATTAATTAATGGCATTGACATTTACCAGGACAAAATAAAAACCAATGGCCTCATCGGTCATGTTTCACAGGACGATTTACTCATTGAAGAGCTGACCGTTTATCAGAATCTTTATTATAATACCCGGCTCTGTTTTGATCATTATACAGATGAGCAGATCATTCAGAGTGTGAACAATATGTTATTCAATCTGGGATTATATGATATTAAAGATATTCAGGTAGGGACACCCTTAAATAAAAAAATAAGTGGCGGACAGCGTAAACGGCTCAACATCGCCCTGGAATTAATCCGGGAACCAGCCATCCTGTTCCTGGATGAGCCAACCTCTGGTTTATCTTCAAAAGATTCAGAGAACATAATGGATTTATTGAAAGATCTTACGCTTAAAGGAAAACTTGTTTTTGTAGTGATCCATCAGCCTTCTTCCGATATTTTCAAAATGTTTGACAACCTTTTGATTCTGGATACCGGAGGGTATCTGATATATAGCGGAAACCCGGTTGATTCTATCACTTATTTCAAATCAAAGGTTCATCAGGCAAATTGGGCCGACAGTGAATGTCATGCATGCGGAAACGTGAATCCGGAGCAGATTTTCAACATCGTTGAGTCGTTTGTAATTGATGAATACGGAAAAGAAACACGTACAAGAAAAATATCACCGGAAGAGTGGTATAATTATTATAAAGAATCAGGGATTGAAACGCGGAAGAAAACAATTATGGAAAGGATACTTCCATCCATTGCTTTTAAAGTACCGGGTTTAATCAAGCAATTGGGCGTATTTATCACGCGCGATGTTCTTTCCAAGATAGCCAATACCCAGTATTTAATCATAACATTGCTTGAGGCTCCAGTGCTGGCTTTCATTCTGGCATTTATTATAAAGTATTTCAATGTAAGCGAAACAAATGAAACCGGATATACCTTGCTGGAAAACAGCAATCTGCCGGTATATCTTTTCATGTCGGTTATTGTAGCCACATTTATGGGCTTAACTGTAAGTGCCGAAGAGATAATAAAAGACAGAAAGATTTTGAAAAGAGAAAAATTTTTGAACTTGAGCTGGTCAGGATATTTGCTGTCGAAATTAACCGTAATGATGACTATTTCTGCCATTCAATCGCTCACTTTTGTGTTGATAGGTAACAGTATCCTGGAAATACAAGGAATGTATTTTCAATATTGGTTGGTTCTCTTTAGCGCATGGACCGCTTCAAATGTGATGGGATTATTAATTTCAGATAGTTTTAAAACTGTTGTTACCATTTATATTTTGATTCCTTTTCTGGTAATACCGCAAATTGTTCTGAGTGGTGTAATTGTGAAGTATGAAAAGTTAAATCCTAAAATATCATCACCCAGCAAAATACCTTTTTACGGAGAAATGATGACAGCCCGATGGGGTTATGAGGCACTTGCGGTAGAACAATTTATGACCAATGAGTATGATCAGCCCTTTTATACGGTTAACAAATTCATGAGCATTGCTGAGTACAAAAAAAACTACTGGATTAAAAACCTGGAAAATAAACTCGACTTTATTGAAAATGATTTGAAAAATCCCGGTAGCCATGAAAAATCAAGAAGTTATCTGGAACTTTTAAGAAATGAACTTGAAGCCGAAATTCCCAATATCCGGAAGATCTCTATAAAAAATGTCCAGGATATTAAAATACCATCAATCAAAAGATTAAATCTAAGGGAAATCGACGCGCCTATGATCGATTCCACCCGTCACTTTATTAAAACCCTAAATAAAATTTACATCCGCTTATATAATAATGCCAACGAAGATAAAGACAATCTCATTCGTGAAAATGAAAAAACGCCAACCTCCAGATTTAGGTTTTTGGAATTGAAAAGAAGGCATCACAATGAGAAATTAACCGAATTCGTAGAGAACAATACAGAATTAATTCGCATTATAGAATATAAAGGAAGATTATTTCAAAAAACCGACCCTATTTATCTTGATCCGGTACATCCACTGATTAAAGCGCATTTTTATGCACCACGAAAAATGCTTCTGGGAAGGTATTACAGTACATTTTACATCAACATTATTGTTATCTGGGTTTTCTCAATCGTTTTGTATATTCTTTTATATTTCAGGGTATTGAAAAGGTTTCTGGATGCCCTCGAACAAGTGGTTTCAAGTCATAAAAGCTCATAAAAAAAGCCGTATAGCAGAACTATACGGCTTTTTTTGTGTCATTATCTTTTATCAATCAACAATTTCAATCATTTTAAAAGGAACCCGAATAATTGATTCATAATCTTCTCCGGCTTCAAGCATATCTTCATCATCCTCCTCATAATACCAGTTAATAATTACATCATGTTTTGATTTGTGAATGGCTTCCAATTTTTTGAATACATCAAGAATACACTTGGAAGAACTGGTATTAAAATACTCCAATTGAATATTTACTATTGTTTTTTTCAGCGGATTTTTGGCATAATCTTCAAGCCAATCCACCAGTGGTTTATAAAATTCAATCGAATTTTCAGGGATTGATCTTCCCTTTATTTCTACAACGCCCTCTTCGGTTAGAAATTTGATGGACGGTGTTTTCGGAGTACTTTCGATGTTGATAGGTTCCATATGATAGTATTTTCAGCTATAAATTATACGCTGATTGTTAAGTTAAAGAAATAGTAATCATCGTTATAATTATAGAATTCATATTCAAGTTTATTCCCGGATTTACGGGCTATATCAACCAGACCCAGACCTCCTCCACCCTTGGCAGATAATTTCTGATGATTCAGGATAAACTTATACATATCCTTCAATTCATCTTTAGAAAGTGAGTTTATCTTATCAATTTTTTCTTTAAGAAATTTGATTCTGCGTGCATTGATAAAATTTCCGGTAGTGACTTTATACAAATCATGGTCTTTTATTACAACCAGGACACCGAATTTGGGATCCAGTTCTTCCTGGATACCTTCATGAACCATTTCGATATGATGAAAAAGGTTCTGCAGGCTTTCGACAAGAATATTATAAATCTTCTTTCTCAGTTTACTGTCAGCATCAGCTTCTTCGAGCTTCTTTTCAACTCCTTCGAGAATATCGTTGATGAGTTCTGATGTTATACTGCCCTTGTATGCAAGGATAACATCACCCTTACTGAGATTTGAGTAGTATTCCTTTAAGTTAAAGCTCATAAAAGCCGGGTGCTTCTAAACAGTAAAATTTGATCAATCAACAAATATATAAAAAAACTATTGAAAAAGAAGAACACGAAATGGATTGAATGATTCGTTCGATTCACGTATTCTCTTTCTAAATTAATCTTTTTCTTCATATATACAGCTAATGAACGTAATTTTCAGCGCTAGTGTTACAACATAAGAGACGATTTCCTTGATTGGTGAAGGATTGTTGACCGAATCACAAAAAATAGTTATGAAACCGTTAAATCCGGCTCTTTCTTAGAACCCTGGTATAGTGAATACCTGTTATACCGGCATTCCAACTGGCCGTTATACAGAATAACTTTAGGTGAAGGCCGTAACCCGACATTCTTCATGGCTTCAGCGTTTCCACTTATAATCCATGCATCATAGCCGGTATAGCTTTTCTTAAGCATATCTCCAATCTGTTTATATAAATCATTTAAATTTTCCTGAACGACCCGCTCCCCATAAGGCGGGTTAATGATTACAGTACCGGGGCCTATTGGAGGTATTACTTCATTAAATGGAAGTGTTGAAAACTGAATATATCTAAGCACACCAGCATTTTGCGCATGGCGACGGGACAACTTTATGTAATCATCGGAAATATCGGAAGCAAAAATCATTGTCTTCAGTTTCCTTGGAGGAACATTTCTTTCCGTAACAATTTTGTTAAACAGTGCCGGATCATAGTCCTTCCATCTCTGAAAACCAAAAGATTCTCTAAGATCGCCAGGAGGTATATTTGCAGCCATCATTGCGGCTTCCACAGGAATCGTACCCGAACCACACATAAAATCAACCAATGGCTTGCTTTTATCCCAGCCCGCTATCTTTATCATACCTGCCGCTAATACTTCGTTTAATGGTGCCGGACCCTGGCGCATGCGATAACCATGCCGGTGCAATGATTCACTGCTGCTATCGCGTGAAAGGGTAATTGCGTTATCCTGAATGAATGCGTTGATTCTTAATGAAGGATTTTCCAGATCAACAGAAGGTCTGACACCATGTTTATCGCGGAACTGATCCACAACTGCATCCTTTATTTTTTGAGAAATATACTGGCTATGTTTGAAATAGCTTGATTTTACAGCTACTTCAACAGCCAGAGTATCATTTACACTCATATATCTTTCCCAGTAAACTGTACGTACAAAGTCATACAATTCCTGTTCGTTATTTACAACACCATCTACAATGGGTATGAGTATTTTAAGGGCTGTTCTGAGATAATAATTGGCCCTGTATAATAGCTCTTTGTCTCCTGAAAAAGCAACCGCTCTGTTTAATATTTTCACATCGGTAGCGCCGAGCTCCGTTAATTCTTCAGAAAGCACTTTTTCAAGTCCGAAAAGAGTTTTCGCAACATATTCAGGCATGGTGAATGTTTAAATGTTTGGCAAATATCAGGAAAAAAAACGATCTACAGCTTGAATTGCCTGCTGCATTCTTGCTTCCCCTGTTCCGGTTATAAGTACAAAGGGGCAGTTATACTTTTCAAGTGCTTCCTTATACATATTGAATAATTTGATCCGCATTTCTCCCCCATTCTCTCTTACGTTATCGGGGGTCCAGGGAATGGAAGTGTCACAAAGGAGGTACAGATCAATGGAATTTTGTTGAATTGCATCTTCAATCCATTGTGGATAACGTTCAAATACAACCTCAAACCATATTTTTGTAATGATCAGATAGGTGTCCAGAAACAAAAACCGGTTGGCCCGTGAAATGTAACTTTCGACCTGAGATACTTGCATACGGGCGATATGTTCCACGTCGTCATAGGTATATGGCTGGTTTAAACTGCCTATATAATCGCGTGCATATTCAGGGATATACACAGTTTGATAGTTTCCGGCCAGTTTTTCAGCAATTGTGGATTTCCCGGTACATTCCGGACCTGTTATGGCTATTTTGTAGATACGACTCATGCCCTCTGCAAGTCTTTTCTCCATTTAATATAACCCAGAATAGCGAGGATAGTATATACCAGAAATAGAAAAAAACTAAAATACAATCCTTTGGATATCATAGCAAACATTGCAATTGAATCTGCAACGATCCAAACGAGCCATTGCTCTATATATTTTTGCGTCAGCATCCAGGTGGCGATCATGCCTCCGGTAGTCATCACGGCATCAGTAAGTGGCATATCCGAATCGGTATATCTGGAAAGAATATAATAAATTGCCAATATCAAAACCACAGCAAAGGCCAACGCCATAAAAAGTGACTTTGCCGGAATTTTGCTGATATGTGTGGATTCTGCATCATCCGTTTTAGCATCCTTTGCCCATTTTATCCATCCGTAAATTCCCATTACGACATAATAGATATAGAGCAATCCAAAAGCATATATACCCGAATCGTAAAAAACCCAAATATATAATGCGGATGAAATAGTTCCAAACAACCACAACAGGATATTCACGCGGATGGTAAACAGAACATAGATAATTCCTGTAACTACAGCGATAAACTCCATTAAATTTTCGGAAATCCAGGTGATAGATTCAGACCAAAGTGAAGACATTTCAATTGCCATTTAACAGCATCGCTTCGTATTTGTCCCAATTTTTCAATATAGCCACAGCAATTTCAAATTTGGATTCCTTTTCGTTGGTAATCTCAAAGAATTCGCTATTCGACCAAAGATCTCTGGCAACATATGCTTTGATCAGTGTTTCAATTTGCTTCTGCGATAGCACGAATTCTTTTTCATTATAGGGAACTCCTTTCTTTTCTGCATACTTGAAAAATCGTTTGCGCAGGTCATCGGTAATATTAAACCGGTTTTTGAAATTCCTTGAATCTGAGTAGTCTTTCAGCAATTTTGATCGGTTATAATCAATATATTCAAGCACAAACTGATCGATAGCCCGTTTCTGAATGAGTTGCTGATAATAATCGGAATAATAACTTGTATCAAGCGAAACAAAGTAATCGGGCATGATGCCTCCTCCTCCATATACCAGCCGGGTATTTTTTAGCGTATAAAATTTGAGGGAATCGGGGAAATGTATACTGTCTTTATGTGCAAATTCACCATTATTAAACCGGTTCAGGATGTCTTTATTATATTCATCGCGGCTCATTTTATAAGGTTTTTGTATGAGCCTGCCTGTAGGGGTGTAATATTTTGCTACGGTGAGCCGGATCATGGACTGATCAGGAAGTGGAAGCGGTTTTTGCACCAGTCCCTTTCCATATGAACGCCGTCCAACAATAATACCTCTATCCCAGTCTTGTATTGCACCTGCAAGAATTTCACTAGCTGAAGCAGAGCCTTCATCAATCAGAATTACGAGATGTCCTTTTTCAAAATTTCCATCTCTTGTGGAGTAATACTCCTTTTTAGGGCTGTTTGCACCTTCTGTGTATAGTATCAGCTTTCCTGCATCCAGAAATTCATCCGCCATTTTTATGGCCACTTCCAGATATCCGCCGCCATTACCTGTAAGATCAAGAATCAGATCCTTGACATTATCATTTTTTAATTTCGCCAGTGCCGTCCTGAATTCTTCCAGTGTAGTTAAGGAAAAGCGGTTCATTTTAATATAACCAATATCATCGGTTACTTTATAGCTGGCATCAATGCTGTAAATAGGAATTTTATCCCGAACAATATCGAAATCGAGTAGCTCGCTCTGCCCTCTTCTTGAAACAGATAACCGTACTTTGGAACCTTTTCTTCCTCTAAGCAGGGTAAATACATCTTCAGATTCGATACCGATACCAGCAACATTATTGTCATCTACTTTAATTACACGGTCGCCACTTAAAATGCCTGCCTTATCTGAAGGACCACCTGCGACAGGAGAGATAATATAAACGGTATCATTCAGAACATTAAAAGATATTCCAATTCCTTCAAAATTTCCCTGAAGCGGCTCGCTCAGTTGAGCTACTTCATCCTTATTCAGGTATGAAGAGTGCGGATCCAGATCCTTTAATAGTTCAGTGATTGCGTGTTCAACCAGCAAATCCTGATTTACCGAATCCACATAATACTTTTGGATTCCTTCGAGCACCTTACCAAATTTGTAGGCTTGTTCATTAAAGACTTGCGCCTGTATAACTTTAGCCGTAAATGCAAAAATGCATAACAAGATTATTTTCACTCCCAACTTATTCATATCCCATCCATTAATATAATCTCATACGTTATTCCCATTCAATAGTTGCAGGCGGTTTGGAACTAATATCATATACAACACGATTCACTCCTCTCACCTTATTGATAATTTGATTTGAAATCAACCCAAGGAATTCAAACGGCAACTGCGACCAATCGGCAGTCATGCCATCTGTGGAATTCACAGCTCTAAGGGCAATAACATTTTCGTAAGTACGCTCATCCCCCATTACACCTACAGACTGAACAGGTAGTAAAATAGCTGCTGCCTGCCATACTGCATCATATAAGCCATGGTCTTTAAGTCCCTGAATAAATATATCATCCACATCCTGCAATAATCGTACCTTATCAGCAGTAATATCCCCAATAATACGTATGGCAAGTCCCGGTCCCGGAAAAGGATGCCGGTTGAGAATGAGCGGATCAATACCGAGTGCCTTCCCTACTCTTCTTACTTCATCTTTAAAAAGCAGTTTTAAGGGCTCTACTACCTTAAGATGCATTTTTTCAGGTAAGCCGCCCACATTATGATGCGACTTAATCGTTGCTGATGGTCCGTTCACAGAAACCGATTCAATAACATCGGGATAAATAGTACCCTGTGCGAGCCATTTTACATTTTCTATTTTATGGGCTTCTTTTTCGAAAACAGTAATAAAATTTTTACCTATGCTTTTTCGTTTCTGTTCGGGCTCAAAAATTCCTTTCAAATCATCAAGAAACAAGGATCGCGCATTAATACCCAATACGTTTAATCCCATATGTACATAGGAATCCAGGACTTTCTCAAATTCATTTTTTCGAAGTAATCCATTGTCAACGAATATACAGGTCAGGTTTTTCCCGATAGCCTTATGCAAGAGAATGGCTGCGACAGAAGAATCAACACCGCCCGACAGACCAAGAACAACCTTATCATTCTGTAATATATCCTGTAATGTTCTAATTGTCTCGGATATAAAAGATTCGGGGGTCCAGGATTGACTGCAACCACAGATGTCTACTGTAAAATTTTTGAGCAAATTAAGTCCTTCAGTTGTGTGATAGACTTCAGGATGAAACTGGATTCCATAAGTTTCTTCGCCTGAAATTTTGAATGCGCCAATAGCAACAGATTCGGTATTACCAATAATGTGATATCCTGAAGGCAATTTCACTATAGTATCGCCATGTGACATCCATACCTGTGAATGGTTTTTCACATTTTTAAAAAGCCTGCATGATGCATCGGTAATTTCAAGACTTGCCCGGCCATATTCGCGGCTATTGGAAGGAACCACTTCTCCGCCAAAGTATTGAGATAGATATTGGGCACCATAACATATGCCCAATAGGGGAATTTTGCCTTTAACCATAGACAAGTCAGGTAAAGGCGCGTTCTTATCTCTAACGGAAGAAGGACTTCCTGAAAGTATTACACCTTTTACGGATGCATTCATTTTCTGATTCGAATTAAAAGGCCATATTTCACAATAGACATTTAATTCCCGGATTCTGCGTGCAATTAACTGTGTATACTGTGATCCAAAATCCAAAATAATAATTTTCTCTTCCACAAGATTGACTTTATGTTTCGATTTCAAATATACATTATTTATAGCGGTGTATTACCCCGCTTCTGATCAATTGAAAACTTATCCCCATCTTCCACGGCAATTGTTTCAGGAAATATGGCCTGCGCCTCAAGGATTAGCTTATCTATATTTCTATAGCGGGTGGAGAAATGGCCGATAAGCAATTTGCCTACATTCGCCTGTAATGCAATTGTTGCAGCCTGTGATGCGGTAGAATGTCCGGTTTGCTGGGCCAGTTTTTTATCAATTTCCGCAAAGGTAGCTTCAAAATAAAGCAGATCTATATTTTTCAGCGTATCCACCAATCTTGTAAAAGCCAGCGTATCGGTACAGAATCCATATGTACGTGGGATGAAGGGAGGCAATGTTAAGGCATGGTTAGGTATAACCTCACCTGACGGTGTGATAAAATCCGAACCGGCTTTAATTTTAACGATATCGCGGATAGATAACCCATATTGCTCAATTACGTCCTTCTTTAAATTCAAAGGCTTTACTTTTTCTTTAAATATAAATCCTACCACAGGAACAGAATGTCGCAGGGGAATTATTTCAACAGAAACATCCTTATCATTGTATATTTCCAACCTTTCTGTAGCAATAAAGGGGTGAAATATCAATTCAAATGACATTCCTATACCAAAATATTGTTTGTAATGCTCAATTGTAGGAGCCAAATCTCGATGTGCGAAAATATGAAGCGCAGCTCTTCTTCCGATGAGCGAATAAGTAGAAATCAGTCCGAATAGCCCAAAAATATGATCGCCATGCAGATGGCTAATGAATATATGGTTGATACGTGTATAGGGAACAGAGAATCTTTTCAACTGTATTTGAGTCCCTTCGCCGCAATCAATCAAAAAAAACCGCTCATGTACCTGAAGTACCTGAGCGGTTGGAAATCTTTTGGATGTGGGAATAGCAGAACTACTTCCCAAAATCGTCAAAGAAAAAGACATTGAGTATATAAACTAGTTAGCAGTCTCTGCAAATAGTTTTATTGCTTCATCAACAGATCCGGCTATGTTAAGCACAGTATCAAGCTGTGAAATGGTGATTAGCCTTTCTACTGCATCGTTAAGCCCGGTAAGCACAAAAGTACCATTGGCATTTTTACACAATCTGTTGGCAACCAAAATCGCACTCAACCCCGATGAATCACAATACCGGCACTTACTCAAGTCAAGGACAATATTCTTCTCACCGTTACCTGATACCAGAACCAGTTCCGATTTTAGAGTTGGTGCTATGTGCGTATCAAGTTTCTCCTCTAATACCTGAATTAAAGTATAATTCTGGAGCTTTTCGATTTTGAATTCCATGATGAAAAAATTATTTATGTTTTTTACTCGTTTTCAGCCTGGTTTTCATCTTCCTCTGAAGCCTTTTTTTCTGACTTCTTTCTCTTCGATTCCTTCTTTTCCATTTCAGTCTTTATAGCAGCCAAATCTGTGATATCACCCAGTGTGGTTTTTTCCATGCTGGTTTTCAATTTTTTGGTTGCCTTGGCTGTAGAATCGGAATTTGACTTCCGTTCTGTATCTGAAGAAGCTCTCTTGGCATCTTCATGGATTCTGCTATGAGAAACGATGATTTTCTTTGATCCTTTTGAAAACTCAATCACTTTAAAGGGAAGCTTCTCTTCTATCTTAGCAGGTTTGCCGTCTTCCTTAATCAAATGTTTGGGGGTTACAAAACCTTCAACACCATAGGGAAGTGCGACAACTGCGCCTTTATCAGTCATTTCAACAATCGTCCCCTCATGTACAGAATCAATAATAAATACTGTTTCGAATACATCCCAGGGGTTTTCCTCGAGTTGTTTATGACCCAGACTCAGTCTTCTATTATCCTTGTCAATTTCAAGAACTACGACTTCAATGTTTTCTCCGATGCTTGTAAATTCAGCAGGATGCTTGATTTTTCTGGTCCATGATAAATCAGAAATATGAATCAAACCGTCAACACCCTCTTCTATTTCAACAAACACACCAAAGTTTGTAAAGTTACGAACTTTTGAAGTATGTCTGCTTCCCAAAGGATATTTTTCTTCAATCTTTTCCCATGGGTCAGTTTTCAGTTGTTTCATACCCAAAGACATCTTTCTTTCTTCACGGTCGAGGGTAAGAATCACTGCTTCTACTTCATCACTTACTTTAAGAAATTCCTGTGCACTACGAAGATGCTGTGACCATGACATTTCAGAAACATGGATCAGACCTTCAACGCCAGGAGCTATTTCGATAAATGCACCATAATCAGCCATTACAACGACTCTACCTTTTACTTTATCTCCAACTTTGAGATCAGCATCAAGTGAATCCCATGGATGAGGAGTTAATTGTTTCAGACCCAGTGCAATTCTCTTCTTTTCATCATCAAAGTCAAGAATAACAACCTGTAATTTCTGATCGAGCTGAACAATTTCTTCCGGATGGTTGATTCTGCCCCATGAAAGATCGGTAATATGAATAAGTCCATCCACACCACCAAGGTCGATAAATACACCATAAGAGGTAATATTCTTGACAGTTCCTTCCAGAATCTGTCCTTTTTCCAGCTTGGCGATAATGTCCTTTTTCTGTTGTTCCAGTTCAGCTTCAATAAGTGCTTTGTGAGATACAACCACATTTTTAAATTCATGATTGATTTTAACAACCTTGAATTCCATGGTTTTTCCTACATATATATCATAATCCCGGATAGGTTTTACATCAATTTGTGAACCGGGAAGGAAAGCTTCGATACCAAAAACATCAACGATCATACCACCTTTGGTACGACATTTAATGTATCCTTTAATAATTTCGTCTTTTTCAAGCGATTCGTTTACACGGTCCCATGACTTTAAGGCTCTTGCTTTTTTATGCGAAAGCACCAGCTGGCCTTTTTTATCTTCCTGACTTTCAATATAAACTTCAACTTTATCGCCGATTTTTAAATCAGGATCATACCTGAATTCATTTAAGCTAACAACACCTTCTGATTTATAGCCAATGTTCACTACAACCTCACGCTTATTCATGGAAATTACAGTGCCATCGACAACTTCATTAACCTTTATGGCATTCAAGGTATCGTTGTACATCTTTTCGAGGTCCGATTTTTTTATTTCGGAATGATAATCGCCCTCTTCATACTTGTTCCAATCAAAACCCGGATCAGATTCGAGATTAACATCTACTGCATCTGTTTTCACTTCTGGGGCTTTTGATTTTTCTTTTTTTGAAGCTTTTACTTCCACTTCATTTTCTGCACTCTGAAAGCTGCTGTCTGACTGCTCAATAGGCTGCTCCAGATTGTTTTCTAAATTCTCAACCATTAATTAATAAATTATAAATTAATAAATTAGACATTATGTTGTTAAAATTGAGCAGCAAAAGTATAATTTTCCCTTGTAAAAAACTAAAGATACAAAAAAAAATAAAATTCTGATCCGAAATCCCTCCTGATTCCCAATCATTTGTTATAGCTAATCGAACAATATCGCCATATGAAACATTATTTCAGATAACTAACGTTCAAAAATCCTTTATCTTCAAAACATAAAACATTACTTTTAACACAAAATAAATCTAAAGATGAAGACGCTGATTATAGGAACAGGATATGTAGGTTTGGTAACCGGAACTTGCTTTGCTGAAATTGGACTGGATGTGGTTTGTATTGATATTAATAAAGAAAAAATAGAGAAATTGAATAAAGGCATCATTCCAATTTTTGAACCTGGTCTTGATTCAATGGTGTTAAGGAATATAGAAAAGAAAAGGCTCACTTTTGATATTAGCATAAAAGATAGTCTAAAAGATGTTGAAGTAGTTTTTATCGCTGTTGGCACCCCTCCGGGTGAGGATGGTAGTGCTGATCTGTCTTATGTATTAAGCGCTGCCCGTGATATTGGTAAGTATATGGATTCTTATCTTGTTGTGGTTACAAAAAGTACTGTTCCAATTGGAACATCAAAGAAAGTTAAGCAGGCCATTCAGGAGGAATTGAATGTGCGAAAAGCAAAAATTGAGTTTGACGTTGCTTCTAACCCTGAATTTCTTAAAGAAGGCGCCGCTGTTGAGGACTTCTTAAAACCCGACCGGATTATTCTTGGGATTGAATCTGAGCGGGCTTCAAAAATTCTGAGTCGATTGTACCATCCTTTGTTATTGAATGGTCATCCGATTATTTATATGGACATCCCATCGGCCGAAATGACAAAATATGCGGCTAATTGTATGCTGGCAACCAAAATCAGTTTTATGAACGACCTGGCTAACCTGTGTGAACTGGTAGGTGCAGATATCACTTCGGTCCGTAAAGGTATTGGCAGTGATCCACGAATTGGAAACAAATTCATATATTCAGGCATTGGTTTCGGCGGGTCGTGTTTTCCTAAAGATGTTAAAGCCTTAATTAAAACGGCTTCCGATATTGGTTATTCTCTGGAACTCGTTAAAGCGGTTGAAAATGTAAATAACCGGCAGAAAGAGGTGATGTTTCAAAAGGTAAACAAACATTTTGACGGAGCTGTTAAAGATAAGGTTTTTGGCGTCTGGGGTTTATCTTTTAAACCCAATACAGATGATATAAGAGAATCTCCTGCAATAAAGGTTATTGAACAATTGCTTCATGCAGGTGCCAGCGTTAAAGCATATGATCCGGTTGCTATGGAAGAAGCAAAACATATGTTGGGTAACAATATTGAATATGGTCATGACATGTATGATGTTATGATTGATGCCCATTCAATGATTCTTGCCACTGAGTGGTCAGAATTCCGTATCCCTAATTTTAAACTGCTTTCACGGATTATGAAAGAGAAAGTCATTTTTGACGGTCGAAACATCTATGATCCGGTTGAAGTTGTGGAAAACGGATTTGCTTATTATGGAATTGGACGTCAACTAAAGAGTAATTCATGAAAAGGATACTGGTAACCGGCGGCGCCGGATTTATCGGTTCACACCTCTGCGAAAGACTGCTTAATGAGGGAAATGAGGTAATTTGCCTTGATAATTATTTTACCAGTAATAAAAGAAACATAGTTCATTTATTCGATAATCCCTACTTCGAATTGGTGCGCCACGATGTGATTATGCCCTATTATTGCGAAGTGGATGAAATTTATAATCTGGCTTGTCCGGCCTCTCCCATTCACTATCAGATGAATCCCATTAAAACCGTTAAGACTTCAGTAATGGGCGCCATTAATATGCTTGGATTGGCAAAACGAGTGAAAGCAAAGATTCTGCAGGCCTCTACCAGTGAAGTATACGGAGATCCCCAGGTACATCCTCAGCCCGAAAGCTATTGGGGGCATGTGAACCCGATTGGTCCAAGGTCGAATTATGATGAAGGTAAACGTTGTGCCGAAACCTTATTTATGGATTATCATATTCAAAATAAAGTGAATATAAAAATTGCACGGATTTTCAACACATATGGTCCGCATATGAATCCGAATGATGGGCGGGTAATTTCAAATTTTATTGTTCAGGCACTTACGCATGAAAATATTACCATTTATGGCGACGGTAAACAGTCGAGAAGTTTTCAATATATTGATGATTTAATAGAAGCATTAATTCGTTTCATGAATACGCCGGATGAAATTACAGGACCATTGAATCTTGGAAATCCGGATGAAATTACCATGCTTGAGCTTGCGGAAAAAATAATCCAACACACCCAATCAAAATCTTCGGTTGTTTTTTTACCGAAACCACAGGATGATCCACTTCAAAGAAGGCCTGATATTGCACTTGCAAAAAAAATCTTGAATAACTGGTATCCGGGCAAATCGTTGGATGAGGGACTTGACCATACCATTGCGTATTTTAAAGAACTGCTTAAATTATAACTTTGCACAAATTTCATTGCATCTTATGAAAGGAATAATATTAGCCGGTGGTTCCGGAACGCGATTATATCCAATAACCAAGAGCATTTCAAAGCAAATCATTCCCATTTACGACAAACCGATGATCTATTATCCGCTTTCGGTGCTTATGCTCGCTGGTATCAGAGAAATTCTCGTTATTTCTACCCCCAAAGATCTACATCTATATGAAGATTTGTTAGGGGACGGAAAGCAACTGGGTATCCATATTTCTTATGCTGCACAACCCTCGCCCGATGGCTTGGCACAAGCCTTTATTATCGGAGAAAAATTTATAGGAGATAGCTCAGTTTGTATGATTCTGGGTGATAATATATTCTATGGTCACGGTTTTGGCAAAATACTGAATGAAACTTCCAGAATCAACCAGGGATCAGTTGTTTTTGGCTATTATGTTCAGGATCCGGAGCGATATGGAGTAGTGGAGTTTGACCAGCAGGGCAAAGTAATAAGCCTGGAGGAAAAACCTGCTGTTCCAAAATCGAATTACGCGGTAACAGGACTTTATTTTTATGGAAACGATGTGGTTTCCAAAGCCAAGGCGTTAAAGCCATCTGCTCGTGGAGAACTGGAAATTACTGATCTAAACAGACTTTACCTTGAAGAAAATAAGCTAAAAGTTAGAATATTGGGAAGGGGTATGGCCTGGTTGGATACGGGAACGCATGAAACTCTTCTGCAAGCATCGGTATATATTCAGACCATTGAAGAAAGACAGGGCCTCAAAGTTGCCTGCATTGAAGAAATTGCCTACAATAAAGGATATATCCCAAAAGATCAGTTGCTAAAGCTGGCTGAACCTCTAAGCAAAAACCAGTATGGCAAATATTTATTTAAAGTAGCAGAAGAGAAGAAATTTAACTTTGAAATAGAAGATAAAGAATGGAATTGATAAAAACGGGATTCTCAGACCTTGTACTCATAAAACCAGATGTATTTAAAGACCCAAGAGGCTACTTTTTTGAAAGTTATAATCAAAATACGCTCAAAAAAACGGGTATAAATATCCCATTCGTTCAGGACAATCAGTCGCTTTCATCTTATGGAACGATACGCGGACTTCACTACCAACTTGCACCTTTTGCACAATCGAAACTCATTCGTGTTCTTTATGGAAGAATCCTGGATGTTGTTGTTGATTTAAGAAGGGGTTCATCCACCCATGGGCAATGGTACAGCGCAGAACTTTCAGCAGATAATTTTCTTCAACTTTTTATTCCACAGGGTTTTGCTCATGGATTTTCGGTACTGTCAGAGAATGCGCTGGTGTTATACAAAACCGATGCGTTTTATAAAAAAGAAGCAGAAAGGGGAATACGGTACGATGATCCTCAATTAAATATTGACTGGAATATCCCTGCTGCTGATATTATTGTTTCTGATAAAGATAAGCTTCTACCCTTCATGCGTGAATCTGAAACCAATTTTAATGTGCAATCATGATTGATATTATAGTTACCGGAGGTAATGGGCAGCTTGGGAAATCCCTGAGACGGATATCCGATGATTTTAAAGATATGGCATTTACTTTTATAGATATTGATGATCTTGATCTTACCGATCAGAATGCTGTAACACATTTTTTTAAAAAACATTCCTTTAAATACATCATTAATTGTGCTGCTTACACCGCTGTTGATTTAGCCGAGAAGGAAGCAGAAAAGGCACATTTAATCAATGCAACTGTTCCTGAATTACTGGGACATGTGTGTATCAATCAGCCTTCTTATTTAATTCATCTTTCCACAGATTATGTGTACAATGGATCCATTGGCAAGCCACATCTTGAAGATGATGTACCATTACCTTTATCAGTTTATGCCCAAAGCAAGCTTGAAGGAGAAAAGATTCTATGGCAAAATCCAAAGGCAATAGTTATCCGTACTTCCTGGCTATATAGTGAATATGGAAATAACTTCGTAAAAACCATATTGAAATTGGCCAAAGAAAAAACAGAACTCAATGTAGTATATGACCAGGTTGGTACACCAACATATGCTGGAGATCTTGCAAATACGATTATGAAAATCATACATTTTTCTGAAAATAATTCTTTCAGTCCCGGGATTTACAATTATGCAAACCACGGAGTATGCAGTTGGTATGATTTTGCTATGGCTATTCTGGCATTAACAGACCATTCCTGTAAGATTCATCCTGTAAGATCAAATGAATTTCCACAGGCAGCCCAGAGGCCAGAATTTAGCGT
The DNA here is from genome assembly GCA_963733535.1 of uncultured Bacteroidota bacterium. Classification (GTDB taxonomy): domain Bacteria; phylum Bacteroidota; class Bacteroidia; order Bacteroidales; family UBA10428; genus UBA5072. The sequence continues at coordinate 215,426 of CAVTDR010000007.1, read as the reverse complement.
GATGGACAAAAGGAAAATTGAACATATTTTTTCTTTAGATATACCCTATTGGAGAGACAGCCTGCGTGTTGCCTTGAACAATATGAAAATACAAACTATTTAATTTCCATAAAACTATGGCCATGGAAAACCTGGAGTTAATACAAAAAGTTAAAGAACGCGCCAATCAATGGCTTAGCGAAAAGTACGATCCTGAAACCCGTAAGAAAGTAAATGAATTATTAAAGGGAAATGAAAGTGAACTCATTGAATCCTTCTACAGGGATTTGGAATTCGGAACAGGCGGTTTAAGAGGCATCATGGGAGTGGGTACCAATAGAATGAATATTTATACAGTCGCAATGGCCACTCAGGGTTTATGCAATTATCTAAAGAAGGAGTTCAGTCACATTCCCCGGATAAAGGTTGCCGTTGCCTATGATTCCAGAAATAACAGCCGTTTGTTTGCCGAAACAACTGCCCATATATTTTCTGCTAATGGATTTAAAGTTTACTTATTTAAGGATTTGCGCCCCACACCAGAGCTTTCATTTACCATACGACATTTTAAGTGCCAGAGTGGTGTAGTCGTAACGGCCTCACATAACCCAAAAGAATATAACGGTTATAAGGTCTACTGGGATGACGGGGGACAGATTATTGCACCGCATGATACATTAATCATTAAAGAGGTACAATCCATTGTTTCCATTGATCACGTTAATTTTAATGCGAACCTTGAAAATATTGAACACATAGGTGCTGAAATCGATGAAATATATACCAATCAGATAACAGGATTATCCATGTCTCCGGATGTGATCAGACGTCAAAAACAAATGAAAATTGTGTACACCCCACTCCATGGCTCAGGTGTTACTTTGGTTCCTTTGGTTTTGAAAAAATTCGGTTTTGCAAACATCATTTCCGTTGAAAAGCAAAATACCCCTGATGGCAATTTTCCAACTGTAGCTTCTCCCAACCCTGAAGAAACATCTGCCCTGGCTCTGGCTATACAAACTGCCGAAGCCAACGATGCGGATATTGTTTTGGCAACCGACCCTGATGCTGACCGTGTGGGTGTTGTTGTAAAAAACAATCTGGGACAATATGTCATTCTCAATGGGAACCAGGCCGCTTCTTTGATGGTGCATTATTTATTATCAAAGTGGTCCGAGTCTGGTAAAATAAAAGGACAGGAATTCATTGTTAAGACAATTGTAACAACAGAATTATTAGCCGAAATTGCCAGAAAATATAATATTCCCTGTTACGATGTATTGACCGGATTCAAATACATTGCGGATGTGATCAAGCATTTTGAAGGAAAGAAAACCTTTATCTGCGGAGGCGAAGAAAGCTATGGGTATCTTGCAGGTGATTTTGTACGTGATAAAGATGCCGTGATTTCCTGTGCATTATTGTCAGAAGCCGCTGCCTACGCCAAAGATCAGGGACTTACCATGTATGAGCAATTATTGGATATTTATAAACAATATGGTTTGTATAAAGAGAAACTAATTTCTGTGGTTAAAAAAGGTAAATCAGGAGCCGAAGAAATACAGCAGATGATGCAAGATTTCCGGAATAATCCTCCGAAAGAAATTAATGGTGCTTCACTGACAGAAATTATGGATTATACAAATCCGGAACATCTTCAGAAAGCGAATGAGAAAAATGGAGGAATCATCATTCCCAAATCTGATGTTCTTCAGTTTTTTACCAGTGATGGTTCAATAATTTCAATTCGTCCTTCGGGCACAGAACCTAAAATTAAGTTTTATGTAGGTGTAAAGAATGAACTGAAAAACGTAAATGATTTTGAAGCCGCGAATGGCTTGTTGGATGAAAAAATTAACAGAATTATTAACGATTTGAATCTGAAATAATGAAATCATTCCGCAAAGAAATATGGTTTAATATACCTGTACGCAGACAAATTATCAATATTACACCTCAGGTTGAAAATTGTCTTGCAGAAAGTGGAATAAAGCAGGGACTTCTTCTTTGTAATTCCATGCATATTTCCAGTAGCGTTTTTATTAACGATGATGAATCAGGATTGCATCACGACTTTGAAGTATGGCTTGAAAAACTCGCGCCTGAAAAGCCTTATGATCAATACCGGCATAATGGATTCGAAGATAATGCAGATGCACACCTGAAGAGAACCATTATGGGACGTGAAGTAGTAGTTGCCATAACTGATGGGAAACTCGACTTTGGTCCCTGGGAACAAATATTCTATGGCGAATTCGACGGCAAAAGAAATAAGAGGGTGTTGGTAAAGATTATAGGGGAATAGAATTAGCAATTAGCAATTAGCAATTAGCAATTAGCAATTGGCTTAATTGTTAATTGTCAATTGTCAATCACCTCTATTCCAGATAGGTATATCCGTATAAACCAGACCGATAGGTGGAAAGAAATTCTTTTCCCTCTTCGGCACTAATAATTCCCGATTTTACAGCAGATGTAACCCAGGTTTCAACTGTTCTAACCAGTTTCTTAGGATTATATTGAACATATTCCAGAACTTCTGCGACTGTTTCTCCGTCAATAATCTGATCAATTTCATAACCATCGTCCGTCACAGATACATGTACGGCGTTGGTATCACCAAAAAGGTTATGCAAATCACCCAGAATTTCCTGATAAGCACCTACTAAAAATACACCCAGATAATAGGGTTCCTTATTCTTTATAGGGTGTACAGGCAGATAATAGGAAAAATTGCGGGTTGAAATGAAATTATCAATCTTACCGTCCGAATCGCAAGTTATATCTTGCAATGTGGCTGCGCGGACCGGCTTTTCATCAAGACGCTGAAGTGGAACAATTGGAAATATCTGATCAATGGCCCAGGAATCAGGCATCGATTGAAATAAAGAAAAATTACAAAAATACTTATCAGATAAAATTTTAGGAAGATGCCTCAGCTCTTCAGAAGTATGTTTTGTTTCATTGGTCATCTGATGCAATTCGCGAGCAATAGACCAGAATAACCTTTCGATTTGAGCTCTGGTTTTCAAATCCAGTAAACCCAAACTAAAGCGGTCCAATGCTTCCTCTCTTATTTGTTGTGCATCATGCCATGTTTCAAGCATTCCAGATTGATTCAACCTGTCCCATAAAGAATAGAGTTCTCTTACCAATTCATGATCCTTTTCGGTAGGTGTATCTTCTTCATGCCATTCGGGCAAGGTAGTGGTTTCAAGCACTTCAAAAACAAGCACAGAGTGATGAGCCGTAAGTGAACGCCCGGATTCGGTAATAATATTGGGTTGAGGAATTCCATTTCTTTCACTGGCATCAACCATTGTGGCTATTGAATCGTTCACATACTCCTGAAGGCTGTAATTCACACTGCTTTCGCTATTGGGTGACCGCGTGCCATCATAATCTACGCCGAGGCCTCCACCAATATCCACAAAATCAATTTGGTAACCATTTTTGTACAATTGTACATAAAACTCAGAAGCCTCCCTCAGCGCAATTTTAATCCTTCGTATTTTGGTCACCTGGCTTCCGATATGAAAATGCACAAGCCGCAAACAATCCTTCATTTTATTCCGCTCCAGGAAATCCATGGCCTCCAATACTTCGCTGGAAGTTAAACCGAATTTGCTTACATCACCTCCGGAATCTTCCCATTTACCACTTCCTGTGCTGGCTAATTTAATTCGAATACCCAGGTTTGGTTTAATTTTAAGGCGTCGGGCAACACTTGCAATTAACTTCAGTTCATTCAGCTTTTCTACTACAAGAAAGATGCGTTTGCCCATTTTTTGCGCTAGGAGAGCCAATTCAATATAATCTTCATCCTTGTATCCATTGCATATGATCAGGGAATCGCTGTCGGCATTAATAGCAATAACGGCGTGCAATTCGGGCTTTGAACCCGCTTCCAATCCTATATTAAATTTTTTACCATGATTTACAATCTCCTCAACAACAGGTCTCATCTGATTTACCTTGATAGGATAAATGATGAAATTTTGTGCTTTATATCCATATTCCTTGGCAGCGACCTCAAAACACTTTGACATTTTTTCAATCCGATTGTCAAGAATATCTGGAAACCGGATCAGCATAGGCGCAGACACATCCCGCAGGGATAATTCATCCACAAGTTCACGAAGATCAACCTGTACCCCGTTTTTTGAGGGGGACACTACCATGTGACCTTTTTCATTAATAGAAAAATAGTTTACTCCCCATCCCTGAATATTATATAGTTCCGAGGAATCTTCAATGCGCCATTTTCTCATGCTTTCTTATCCTATTATCTGTAAATATTCAGCAAAATTGCAAATAAATAAGACTTTAAAAAAATAAAATGCATTGCAATGCATACTTTTGCTATATAATAAAATCTTAGTAAGGCTTTTTCCAGCTTATACAGAAAAGTACTATCTTAGAAAAAAATTAATACCGATATGAAACAGTCCAGAATATTGGTAATCGATGATTCAACAACCAATATTGTTCTTTTAGAAGCTATCCTGACTGAAAAGGGATATCAGATAGAAACTGCGTTGAATGCTAAGGAAGCTTTTATGCGTATTGAAAAACAAATTCCCGATCTGATACTTTTGGATTTGCTCATGCCAAAAATCAGTGGATTTGATTTTCTGGAGCAATTGCGACAAAATCAAGAAACAAAAGACACACCGGTGATTGTCATTTCGGCCATTAATACCGATGATGAAAGCATAAAAAAAATCAATGATCTGGAGGCAGTCGATTTTTTGCGAAAGCCAATTGATATCCAATATCTCGTAAGCCGGGTAGAGGAAATTCTTGATAAAGAATGATGAGCTGATCTTTTATTGAACCGGAAAATCCTCCGGTTTTTTAATACATCATCGTTTTTATGCCATTTATCAATTAAAAACAACACTTGCTTAATATTCCACAACTTATCAAGGCCATTTTCGTTTCGTTGATAAAGTTCACTCTCATATCGGTTATGAAAAGAATTCTTATTGTAGATGATAATATGTTAATGAGGAGGTTGATCGTCAATCTTTTAAACCGGGATGAGGTATGTTTGGATGAAGCTTCTGATGGAAGAGAAGGTTTGGATATGATGGGACAAGTCCATTATGATCTGGTGATCACCGATCTGATCATGCCCGGAATGGAAGGTATAGAAATGATCAGGCACACACGGCGCACCTATCCCCTTACGAAAATTATAGCCATAAGTGGAGGCGAACCTTTCTATTTATATATGGCAAAAAGGCTTGGTATTCAGGGAATTTTTACCAAGCCTCTTGAAAAAATTAATTTTATGAAAGCAGTCGATAGTGTAATCAGGTAGAACCTGAAACCTTCACGACCTGCTTTTATAATGATTCACCAAAATCCTCCTTGTATTTTTTGATCAATTTTGCTGGCCAGTCACCAACAGGTTCGAGTCTGCCCATAAAGAACCGTAATACAGGAGGCTCTTCAACAAATTGCAAACCACCAATAAGTGACTTGTTCTGATAAAGCCAATTTACTCTGTCAATCAGGAACATAGTCTGTGATAAAGTAAATACACGCCTTGGAAATGCAAGTCTCAGCAATTCAACGTCTGCCAGCACATCATTCCCATTCTCATCGCGAACACTGGAGATCGTTCCTCTTTCCATTCCGCGGCATCCTGAAACAATAAATAATGCTGCTGCCAGAGCTCCTGCAGGATATTGTGACTGAGGAACATGACTCAGGAAACCCATTGCATCGATATGACATCCTAAAGCACCAGCCGGGGTAACAACTGGAATTCCAAGTTTATCGAGTTCTTCAACGGCATATGCAATAAATGAGGGAGACTGGCTGATTACTGTATCATCTGTGGTTTCATATAAACCAACTGCCATGGCTTCAATTTCCCGAACCGACATTCCACCATAAGTTAAAAATCCCTCAAACAGAGGTACCAGATCCCGCATTTTCATATATAAATCCTTGCTGTTGGTACAAATACCTCCGCCACGGGTGGAACTAACTTTACGGCTCGAAAAGTAAACTATGTCGGCTAAACCGCATAATTCCCTGAGAATATCTTTAACAGGAGTATTGCTAAAACCCGGTTCACGCATTTTAACAAAGTATGCATTTTCACCAATCAAGCTGGCATCCAACACCACGGCAATATTATGCTGATCGGCCACAGCTCTAACTTCCCGCATATTTTGTATCGAAAAAGGCTGACCTCCAATAAGGTTGGTTGAAGCTTCCATCCGGATAAATGGAATTTTGGAAGGACCGTACTCGGAAATCAGGTTTTTGAGTTTTGCAATGTCAATGTTTCCTTTGAAGGGATGATTGCTTTTTAACTTCAAAGCCTCATCGGTATATATTTCGAATATTGTACCACCGTTCATTTCCATATGCGCCTTTGTGGTGGTAAAGTGGTAATTCATGGGAATGATATCCCCTTCTTTAATAAAGGTTTTGGAAATGATATTTTCCGCTGCACGACCCTGATGAACAGGCAAAATATAATGTTTTCCAAAAACATCACGTAATGCTGTTTCCATTCTGTAAAAGCTCTGAGAGCCGGCGTAGGCGTCATCTGCCTGCATCATAGAAGCAAGCTGATTGTCACTCATGGCATTGGTACCGGAATCTGTAAGCATATCCAGGAACACATCATTTGTATTCAATAGAAAGGTATTATAACCTGCGTCATTCATAGCCTTATACCTTTCATCAATTTTTTTGAGATTCAGTTTCTGTACGATCCTGACTTTATGTAATTCAACAGGTATTTTTTTTCCGCTGAAAAATTTGATTACCGGCATTCCATTTGATTCCATTATAAATATGTATTAGTTTGTAATTTTCTTTCAAAAATAATCGTATGCCTGATATAATCAATTTTTTGGAAGGAAATGTTTTGATTTTTTTTATGGATTTTAGTTACTTATTCTAATTTTGCCTTTATAATCATGCGTTTTGTCATAGTATTATTGAATATTAATTCAAACCTTGCGCAATAAAATTCAAAAGAATCAATTATAAAAAATTCAGAACATGACAACATTAATGAGTCAGGATTTCATTAATCTGGAGAACGAATTCGGAGCACACAATTATCACCCGCTGCCTGTTGTGCTAAAAAAAGGTAAAGGAGTTTTTGTTTGGGATGTGGAAGGAAAAAAATATTATGATTTTCTTTCGGCGTATTCCGCAGTAAATCAGGGTCACTGTCATCCTAAAATAATAAAGGCATTGCGTAAGCAAGCCAAGAAACTTACTTTGACATCCAGGGCTTTTTATAATGATTGTTTGGGTAAGTTTGAAAAACATGTAACTGCCTTATTGGGCTATGACAAAGTATTGCCTATGAATTCAGGGGCTGAAGCTGTTGAAAGTGCTTTGAAATTGTGCAGAAGATGGGCATATGAGAAAAAAGGAATTCCGGAAAATGAAGCCCGTATTATCGTATGCGATGGTAATTTTCATGGCAGAACGATAACTATCGTTTCTATGTCCACCGATCCATCATCATATAAGGGTTTCGGTCCTTTTACTCCAGGATTTATTATCATTCCCTATAATGATATAGATGCTTTAAAGAAAGCATTGGAAGAACCAAATGTTGCAGGATTCCTTGTAGAACCAATTCAGGGAGAAGCCGGGGTTTTTGTGCCCGACTCTGGATTTATTAAAACGGCATTTGATTTATGTCATAAAAAAGGGGTGTTATTCATGGCTGATGAAGTTCAGACAGGACTTGCACGTACAGGTAAAATGCTTGCATGTGATCATGAGAATGTGCATCCTGATATATTAATATTAGGTAAGGCATTGTCAGGCGGCGTATTGCCCGTTTCTGCCGTGCTGGCGAATAATGAAATTATGTTGTGTATCAAACCCGGTGAACATGGATCCACTTTTGGAGGAAATCCACTGGCATGCAAGGTGGGTATTGCTTCATTGAAAGTGCTCATCGAAGAAAAACTGGCTCAAAATGCTGAAAAACTAGGCGCCATCTTCCGTGAAGAACTGAAAACTTTTGAAAGGGATCACGATATGGTTGAATTGGTGAGGGGTAAAGGTTTGTTAAATGCTGTTGTTATAAAGCCTAAGAATGGTAAAACAGCATGGGATGTATGCATTGCCCTTAAAAATAACGGACTATTGGCAAAACCCACCCATGATCATATTATCCGTTTTGCTCCTCCGCTGGTAATTACAGAAGATCAACTCATGGAAGCCATTGAAATTATAAAAGAAACACTGAACGAATTTAATTGATTCAGTTTTGATATTCATAAACCCCGGCACTCAGCCGGGGTTTTTTTATAACCTTATTTAATTTTGATCGTTAAAAGAATGTGCTGATTTCCTTAGACAACTTTTGGGATCATTCCAAATAGAGGATGTTTGCGTTTGAATTTATTTATTTCCGATTGATATTTTTCTATGGCATATAAAGTCATTATTGTTGATGACAATAAAATCAAGCCTGAATGGATTAATGGACTGGTAAAGTCAGATAATGCCGGCCTATTCGACAACATCGAGAATCCATTACCCGTTTCGGACCTTTTACCAAGACTGAAAAAGGCTTTTGATCTTATTGAAAATACACGTCTTGAAGAAAAAATTTATAAAACCAAAGAAGAACGCGAAGTTCTGATTAAATTACTTGCGGGGGCATCTTATGCGCCTTTTGCCTTTATTGTTATTAAACCTTCCGGCGAAATTGAGTGGGTAAATGATGGTTTCGAAAGAATACATGGATTTATACTTTCTGAATATCTCGAGTCGCATGGAAACACAATTTTTTCCCTTGATCCTTCATCAGAAATATCCAGCCTTTTCAATAAATGTTTAAAGGAAAACAGGGCCTGTGATACGATCTGCAAAGTAAAATCGAAAAAAGGCAACGTAAGCTGGCTTCAAATTTTTATGACTCCACAAATCAGCATTGATGGAAAGATTGAAGAAATAATTGCTGTAGAAATTGATATAACCATATTCAAAAACAAGGAAATTGAATTGCATGCCCAAAACAACAAAATTAAAGAGATTGCCCGTGTTTTGGAACAGACAAATGCACTCCTTGAAGAGCAAAAGAAAGAGATAAACGAACAAAAACAAACCATTGAACTGGAGCAGGAAAAATCGGAAAAACTACTGCTTAATATCCTGCCTTTTGAGGTTGCAAAACAGCTCAAATCCAAAGGTCGTGCCGGAACCCGCTCATATAAGCTTGTCAGTGTTTTGTTTGCAGATTTTAAAGGCTTCTCAAAAATAAGCAAGTCGCTCGATCCTAAAGACCTTGTAAATATATTAGATTCCTATTTTGCAACTTTTGATGAGATCACCGGAAGACACTATATTGAAAAAATTAAAACCATTGGAGATGCGTATATGTGTGCTGGTGGTTTGCCCTTAAGTAACAAAAGTAACCCCGTTGATACGGTACTGGCCGGCTCTGGAAATCCAGACTTATCTGAATGCCCTTAATGATACTAAGGTTCTAAACAATTTGCAGGTTTGGGAATTGAGAATAGGGATACATACCGGACCAGTGGTTGCAGGCGTGGTGGGAAAAAAGCGATTTGCATATGATATCTGGGGAGACACGGTAAATGTTGCCAGCCGTATGGAACAGACCGGCCATGTAGGAATGGTAAATATATCAGGAATTACCTATGAGTATATTAAAGATTTTTTTGATTGCGATTACCGCGGAAAAATTGAGACCAAAAACCTTGGAAAGATAGATATGTATTTCGTGAATCGCATTAAGCCGGAATTAGCAAAAGATAAGCTCGGACTGGTTACCCAATGACGTCATGATCAATCTTTTAAACAAACTTTAAAATATTGTGACGCTTTGCGCGCTTTGGTCTTCGTTTTATATCGTTTCATAAAAAAAATGTAACGTCTCATCCGTATTATCGTAAATCAAAATCCGACAACTACTTTGTTTGAACCAAGTTTGGACTGGATTTTAAAATGGAACTGACACACCTGAATCAAATAGACTTTCGTGAACTTCTTCTGGAGAAGATTGATTGCCTTATTGCAACTACCGGCAATCAACCCAGGTGCCTGCATATTGCTGAAAAATTGCATCCTTTGGTTCCGAAAAAAATTCTGATAATCCAAGGATCTGACTCGAAACGCAACGGTGAAAAATATATGCCGGTATTTTCCGGATTTGACTTTGCAACATACGACTTATCAGAAAAAGAATCGGTGTTACTCGAAGACATTCTTCATAAAATTTGTAATCATCCTGCACATCATGTCAATATAGTAGTCGATTATTCATGCATGCCCAAAAAATGGTATTCACTTATTATTGATTGTATTACACGAAATACGTACCTGGCAGAAAGAATTAACCTCTATCTTGCCTATACGCCAAAAGTTTTTGAAAAAAATGCATCACGCCATAATATCGATTATATTGGTCCTATTGTCCAACATCGTGATCTCCTTAAAGATAAAAAACCTGTTTCCCTGATTGCTTCCCTTGATCTGAATCATAATTCAGTTCAGGAAGCCATCAGCAAAATTAAGCCACAAAAATTACTGGCTTTTATTCCTCATTGTACACACGATCCCGGTTATTCCCAACTTGTTATGGATAATAATAAATCATTGCTGGGCAAACTCGACAGCAATTGTATTATTAATTATGAAATAGACCGGCCTGAAGAAATCAATACGCTGCTTACCTCTTATTGCCTGGACGAGCGTATTGCATCTGAAGTGATGATAATGCCCCAGGGACCCAAAACATTTTCCATGATGTCTATGCTTTTATCTGTTCGCTACCCTGATGTAAAACTTTGGGAAATCATCCTTAAAGATCAGAAGTACACAGCAGATCATGGAGCACCAGCAGCCAATCCTGTTATTGTAAAAGTTTCTTTCATTAGCGATGAACTTGATTGAAGAATAAGTGTTTCTTATTCTGAATTTTATTTTGTATTTTAGTTAGAAGGTCGCAATGAAAAAATTTGAATTCAGCGATTGGGATGCTATACTGAAATGGTCATATAGCCTCGCAAGTAAGTATACCATTGAAAATCTTGTACCTCTGGGTGTTACTTCTGCCAGAAAGTTCGATGCTTATAAAAGGGCCAAAAAACCATTACCAAGAAAATTTCCCCGGATACCTGATGAATATTTTATTCGAAAAGGCACCTGGAAAGGATGGGGCGATTTTTTAGGATACCCTGAACATAAAAAATCAAAACATTATTTGAACTATCGGGACGCTTCCCGGGTTGTTAGAGAAGCTGGAATCAAAAATTCAAAGGAATATTTGAAATGGGGAGAACGGCCCGTTCATTTACCCTCACGACCTGAATATTTTTATAAAGAGTGGAATGGATGGAAGGATTTTCTGGGCGCGGGTTATCAGGCACCTGATCCCCGGCATTATACAAAGTTGAGAATTGCTGATGTGCGGATTATCAAACATCAGTTAAATATGGGTGTTTCTGGTGCAATACTTGCAAAAACATTTAAAGTATCGGAAATGCAGATAAGCAGGATTAAAAGGGGTGAAAACTGGAACGATATATAATTTTCATGCCCTATGCATTGCAATGATTCATATCTTGTAGTAATTGATTTTTTAAAGTGGATTATTCATTGTTGCTAGTTATTTGTTATTCAATTATTTTAAAACCATTACCTAATCCCATCGTTATGACTATTTATGTAGGTAACATCAGTTACAATTTAGGTGAAGATGAAATCAGAAGAATCTTCGAAGTTATGGGCAGTGTTGAATCCATAAAGCTCATCCGTGATAAAAGAACTGGAAAATCCAAAGGCTATTGTTTTATTGAGATGCCTGATAAAAAAGAAGCCATGGAAGCCATTAATGCATTGGATGGCAAAGATGTATCCGGAAGAAACTTGAGAGTGATTAAAGCGCACTCCACTAAGAAGGTCAAAGAGGAAGTATAAAAACCCCGATCCGTTCCTGAAACGGAATGGATTACTTTTTATTCCGGAAATTAAAATTCACAGTAAATCCTGCTTTTAAATTCCGGCCTTCCTGAAGAGCAGATCCTGCATCTATGTACTTTTTATCCAGTACATTAGATAGTTCTGCGAAAATAATTACATTTCGCAATGACCAACGTGCATTCACATCTAACAACCAAAAAGGATGGTAAGGCACCGAAAGATAAGCTTTGGCTAAATCATCATATGCCATTGCCTCCCCATAGCGATCCTGATAACTTATTTTCCAACCCAAATTTCCGTTTTTAAAGATTTTCTGCAAAAGCAAAATGGAAAGTTTGTGTTTTAGATTGTAATATTTAGATACTGAATCTGCAACAGATTTATTTACATTGACATATATGTAGTTCATCTGAATACTGCCAAAAAAAGCTGATAATGCAGATGATTCCGGTGTCTCCAATTGGAACGTGACACTGATACCGGTTGATTGAAACCGGTCAAGATCAACCGGACTAAATTTGTTGGTTTGGTATGACCATAACCAATCCGTAATATTTTTTCCTTTATTTACAAAAATGGCATATCTAATCAGTGTGATGTTTGTACGATATTTCATACCTGCTTCAAAGGAGGAAATGGTATTGGCAGAAAGAACGCGATTTCCTTCATGTTGTGGATCGGTATAAAACAAATCGGTGAAAGTGGGTACGTGAAGTGCCCTGTTTGCGCTCGTAAATATCGAGAGACTTTGTGACAACCTGAAACTTACATCAATTCCCGGAAAAAAGAATGGTGCTGACTGAAAAGCTGAGTTTTTACTGAACATAATTCCGGATGTTATAGCCAACTTACGGAATTCAAGATAATATTCAAAAAACAAAGCCACATTGGTACGATCATATTGCCGGGTATAATATGCACTATCGGTATTATAAACACGACGGGCATGATCTGCAATATTTCCCAGATTATTGCTCCAGATATTTTCATAACGTACATCCAATCCAATAGATGCAGCACTATGATCAGAACGGTAAGATGAAGAAATCTGTCCCCCCAGCACATCGGTCAAATGAAAATTTTCATAGAATCCGGGATTGTCCCGAATCAGTAGAAAATGGTCCTTTTTACGTCTCCAGTATATCTGTGGCGTAAGCAATACCCTTTTGCCTCCGGTAGCCTTTAAACTGGCAAACCATGTGGAATTTTCTTCAAACTGATCCGGGAAACGTGCCGAATAGAAACCTCCGGCACCAAATTTCTTATTCTGATAGCCTGCCTGAAGATCAAATTTAACCGGTTTCCATTGAAAATTTGTTCTATAGTAAGCATTATATATCTTAAAATCCGTATTATGCATGTACCCATCAGATCTGAGATGGCTTAATGATAAAAAATGATCAGTTTTCCCTGCCTTAATTCCGGCATGGATATGATCTTTTCTGAGCATGTGTGCTCCATAGGTTTCAGACGCAGATATCTGCTTCAAGTCACCGGAAAGAGTAACAATATTAATTGCACCGGCAAAAGCTCCGGGTCCTAAGGTTCGTGAAACCGTACCCTCTAATACTTCAACTCTTTCAATATTCTCTGGATCCAAGGGCAAATCCAGACTAAGATGCCCGGTTTGGGGATCAGACATATTGACTCCATTTACAAGGATCATCACATGATCGAAGGAACTGCCTCTTATGCTAACGTCTGACTGAATCCCGTAATTTCCACGTTGACGCATGTCTACATTAGAAACAAATTCCAGTAAATCCATAATATTCTGTACGCCCGATTTCTCAATTTCATCCCGGTGGATTACTGTTACAACTCTGGAAATTTCAGAAGAAACAACCTGACTGCGTCTTCCGCTCACCTGCACCTCTTCAAGTTCAATAGCTTTTAATGAATGAACAGAATCAGTTTGCGCCAATAAATCTTGAGATTGATTCAACATGGAATAGGCAAAGCAAAGAACACCAATTTTAACCACCCCTTTCAGACTCAGTAAAATGGATATTCGCTTCCGGCTCCATTGCTTAAAAACAAATAATTTACGCTTACGTTCCGGGCTTAAATCCATGGTGTTGTTCCTTTGGCATAAAAATACATTGTTTTTTCAACATAAGCACAACGGATGAATATGCAGCCATGTTCACATTGTATCTGAAAAAGTTATGAACATTGTTTAATTGGGTTTATTGATTTATGAACAATGGTATTAACAAAAAAGGCCGCAATGGTACATTGATTTACAATTATTTATCAGTCAATTTCCAATAAAAGCGTTGGTTATTTTAAAATTTTGATCTGAATTTAAAACGCTACTGTTCAAATTAATGAAAAAATATAATAATAGATTTAATTTATTTACTATTTTTGTGCCTGTTTAATAAACTATCATTCACATCAAATTATTTAAGAAAATGAAAAAAATAGCTTATTTGTTTGTTGCTTTTGCTTTCTTTGGTGTTATTGCCCTGAGTTCATGCAAATCAAAAACTACTGAACCTGCTGTTGACGAAACTGTTGTTGAAGAAGTTGCTGCTCCTGTTGTTGACTCAACTGCTCCTGTAGTTGATTCTGCTGCTCAGCACCTGTTGCTGAGTAATCACCCATTACAGTTTAAAGGGGAAGAAATTAAAGAAAAGTAAACACCCTTCAAATGGTTTATCCATTGAAGGGTGTTTTTTATTTTGGGTAAGAGATGCGGACATGATACATATTCTGTAACCGCTTTTTGAAAACTTCTTTTATAGTGGTAATATCCTTAAAGGTAATTTGTGCATCATTATATTGTTCATCCGTCATCTGAGAGGTAATTATATTTTCTACCAGCTTTTCAATAGCTACTTCATTAATTGAATTTAGGCTCCTTGACGCTGCTTCAACCGAATCTGCCATCATCACTATTGCAGTTTCTTTTGAAAATGGCTTGGGACCGGGATACGAAAATTGTTTCACATCAACTTCAGTTTCAGGATACTTCCTTAAAAAGGAACGGTAAAAGTATTGGACTGTTGTTGTACCATGATGGGTACGGATAAAATTCACAATAGCCTCCGGCAATTTATTCTTTTTGGCCAATTCTACTCCTTTGCGCACATGATCTATGATAATGCGGGCACTTTCCTCAAACTCAAGATTATCATGAGGATTTATATTATTCGACTGATTTTCTATATAGTATAAGGGCTCATCCATTTTTCCGATATCGTGGTACAATGCACCTGCTCTAACCATTAATGGATTTCCTCCAATATGAAAAACTGCATCTTCAGCAAGATTAGCCACCTGCAGAGAATGTTGAAAGGTACCTGGTGCTTGTTCTGCGAGTTTTCTAAGGAGCGGCTGATTGGTATCTGATAATTCCATTAGAGTAGCGTCGGAAGTGAATCCAAATATTTTTTCGAACATATAGATTAATGGATAGGAAATAAGGATTAACAATCCATTAACGCCAAACCAGCTGAAATATCTATAATCAATCTGCGCAAGTCTTCCTTCCTGTACCAATCCAATCCCAAAATAGATCACAGAATACGTAAGGATAACGGATGCTGCGGTTATTATCAGCTTTGATCGTCTGTATGCATCGGTTAAACTAATTAAGGCAACCATTCCTGCTACCACATTGAGCAGAACAAACTCGAATCCGTTGGGAACAAAAAAGCCAACCAGCAGGATGGTAATAACATGTACAAACAAAGCCAGCCTGGAATCAAAAAATGTCTTTAGTATAATGGGCAAGATTGCAAATGGAAGGATGTAGATACTTACCAGATCGAATTTCAACGCCATGCTGGCAATAATAATCATCAGTAACATGGTTAGCAAAATAAAAGTCACGCGTTTAGTGTTTTCCAAAACTTCCTTCCTGAAGCTAAGCAGAAATAAATACAGTACCAGCATGGAAGTCAGAACCAGTATTAATTTGCCGATTATTACCAGCTGACGTTCCATAAAACCAAGATTTCTTTCATACTCTGTTCTGAGCGATTCCAAAATTCTGAATTTATCATTACTGATGTATTCGCCCCTTGAAATGATTCCCTGGCCTTCCTGAATCAAACCTCTTGTTAGCGAAATTCCGGTATATAAATTTCTTCTAACATTTCTTGATTTTATTTCATCATAAGCAATGTTGATTGACAGGTAATTATTGATTTCGAAGTCTTCGAAAAAACGGTCATATTTTCGTATTGGCAATCCATTTTTTCTGGGAATACTATTCCTTAATCTACCTACAATATGTTCATAAGCAGAACGTGGTGTAAACATTTCGGTAAGCGGCACATATTCTGCCACATTATTTCTGATCACTACAATCTCATTATAAGGAATATTTCCATTTACTTCAATTGCAGCAAGATCTACGATGCCTTTAGTGTATATTTCCCGGATAAGCGTCCTGAGATAACTTAAATATTCGTTCTGCAGTTGGCGGTAAACGGCATAACGGTTTTCAGTACGATATGCCTCTTTTGATGAAATTGGGATTTTCTTTAAAGAATAGTTTATCCATTCCGCGGTAAAATTTTTGTTCAGTTCATCTAATTGTTTTCCTAATATTTTAGTGTCAAAATTGAATATAGGCCTGAAGCTCTGAAGTACGGAATCCCTTTCGAAATTGATTTCCTGAGAAGATTTAGATATTGGAAATGTAAATGGAGCTGTAAGATCCTCATGCTTCCAAAACCCGCCTTTTTGATATTCATACATGAACTTCCCTTCACGAGGCAAAAAATATACTATTACTACTGAGGTGATTACAAAGAATATAATCGTAACAATGTCACGAAAATTTGACTTTATATATGAGAGGACTTTATTCATTATTGCAGTGTTGATATGAATCTGCACATTGTAAAATGTACAACCAAGATTTTATTATTACAAGGTAGCAAAATATTTAAATTCTGAAGCTAATCGTTTAACAACAATTCTGACATGTTGTTCAACGATGATATGGCGGAAACCAGAATATTTTAGCATTTATATGTAACTAATTATCAAATATATAACACAAAGTGTTCTTAAGAAATCATGAAAACCCAAATAATTACCTAAATAAAAATAGAACCTTTTATTTGTTTAAGCGTATTTGAAATAAAGTCAAACAAATTATTACCTATAAAGTTTTATTAACTATTTATTTATTAATGTCTAAAACCAATACCATGAAAAAAATTTTCTTATTGTTGTCTGTGTGTATCTTATTTACACTAAAAGGTTACAGCCAGTTTACTTTCGGCGTTTCTCCCGGATTGACTACTAATACAGCTCAATTTGGTTTTAAAATGGGTAAAATTAATCCTTATATAGGATTTCAATATTTAAAAGGCACTCTTAAATTGGAGGAAACTTCAACTGTGAAAGCACATATAACTCTTCTCATGCCTGAAATAGGAGTGAAATTTTTTGCCATTGAAAATAATAAGCTTAAAGCTTATTTAAATCTGAATGTTACCAAGCCTTTTATTAGTGGTAAGTTTGACGATGAGGATATTCCTTATCTTAAGGATGTTAGTTTAATAGGCGGCAATTTTGGACTTGGTGTTGAATACTTCTTTGACAACAACTTCAGCGTTGGTGGCGAATATGGCTTACAATATATTCATGGAAAATATGAAGATCCAGATAGCGATTTTTCTGCTGGTATTGGTGTAATGCCTACTTATTCAAAAATTTGTCTGAACTTCTATTTTGGCGGAAAAGGCGAATAATAAACTCATGTAAAATCATAATAAAGGCGTCTCGGCATATCCAGGACGCCTTTTTTAATTCTATAATATCATTCCCGCACAAACAGTTTCATTGGTTCCTTCATCAATTAAAATGAAGGAGCCCGTTATACGGTTCTTTTTGTATGAATCAAAAAACAAGGGTTGTGTGGTTCGAAGTGCCACCTGTGCAATGTCATTTAATCCGATCTGCTGATCGGATTCATTTTTGGTCAGACTGTTAATATCAACCTTGAAACTCACTTCCCTGATGATACATCTTGCCTCCCTTGTGGTATGTTTAATCCAGTATTTTGCCCCGGGACGCATAGGTCGCTCATTTAACCAGCAAATCATAGCGGTGATATCCTGTCCGATTTGAGGAAGATGATCTTCTTTAACAATCATATCCCCTCTGCTAATGTCCAAATCATCTTTCAATGATATGGCTATTGACTGTGGGGGATAAGCACTCTCCAAAGAGCCATTCATGGTGTCAATCGATTCAATGACAGAAGTCAGTCCGGAAGGCAAAATCATCACCTTCTCCCCTTTCCGGAAAATACCTCCTGCAACCCTGCCTGCATATCCCCTGTAATCATGAAATTCATCATCGTTGGGCCGGATTACGTATTGTACCGGAAAACGGGGATCTGTATAATTTAAGTCATTACTAATTTGCAGATTTTCCAAAGAGAACATTAGTGTGGGTCCCTCATACCATTCCATTCGGGTGGAGCGGTCAACTACATTATCTCCTTTCAGAGCACTAATGGGAATAAAATGCATATCACGAATTTCCAGCTTTTCAGAAAACCGGTTCAGATCGGCTTTAATCCTATCAAATGTCTCTTTCTCATAACCTACCAGATCCATCTTATTGATGCAAACAATAACGTGTGGTATTTGCAATAAGGATGCAATGTAACAATGTCGTATTGTTTGTTCTATTACTCCGTTTCGCGCATCAATTAGAATTAATGCGGCATTTGCCGTTGAGGCACCGGTTACCATATTCCGGGTATACTGAATGTGTCCGGGGGTATCTGCAATAATAAATTTTCTTTTGGGTGTGGCAAAATAACGGTATGCAACATCAATGGTAATACCCTGTTCGCGTTCGGCTCTTAAGCCATCTGTTAAAAGAGACAAATTGATTTGCTCTTCGCCACGATTCATACTGGCGCGTTCTAAAGCTTCCAGCTGATCTTCAAAAATCGCCTTACTGTCATACAGCAGGCGGCCAATTAATGTGCTTTTTCCGTCATCTACGCTTCCGGCTGTGGTAAACCGGAGTAATTCCATATCCAGATATCCGTTATGCTTATCTTGCATTGTAATGAGTTTAACAGGGAATCAATAATTATTAAAAATAGCCTTCCTTCTTCCGGTCTTCCATCGCCGATTCAGATCTTTTATCATCATAGCGTCCGCCCCGCTCAGTAACCCGGGTTGCGGCAACCTCCTGAATAATATCTTCCAGTGAATTGGCTTTCGAAAGAGTGAGACCTGTACAGGTAATATCGCCGATTGTCCGGCAGCGGACATCAATGGTATCCACCTTTTCTTCGGGTTTCAATTTCATAAAAGGTGCAAATGCCAACCACATCCCATCCCGGTTAAAAACTTCCCGCTTATGGGTAAAATATAAATCAGGAATCTCAATATCCTCCATATAAATGTATTGCCATATATCCATTTCCGTCCAGTTGCTCAGGGGAAAAACCCGAAAGTGCTCTCCCATTCGCTTGCGACCATTAAAAAGGTTCCATAATTCAGGCCTTTGATTTTTAGGATCCCATTGCCCGAATTCATCGCGGTGCGAGAAAAATCTTTCTTTTGCGCGGGCTTTTTCTTCGTCGCGTCGACCGCCACCCATAGCTACATCAAATTTAAATTCCTCAAGAGCATCCAGCAGGGTGACCGTTTGAAGTACATTACGACTTGCATTAAAACCTTTTTCTTCTACCGCTTTTCCCTTATTAATGCTATCCTGTACAAATCTGACAATACAACGCCCACCCGTTTTTTGCATGAGGGTATCTCTAAAATCAAGTGTTTCAGGAAAGTTATGACCGGTATCAATGTGAAGTAAAGGAAAAGGTACCTTCATAGGCCAGAATGCTTTTCTGGCCAGGTAATACATTACAATTGAGTCTTTCCCTCCGGAAAAGAGCATCACCGGTTTATCAAATTGAGCAGCTACTTCGCGAAGTACAAATATAGATTCTGACTCGAGCTCTCTTAAGTGATTAATATGATATTGATTCATGAACAATAAACTATTTAGTAAAATGCACTACGCACCTTCCATTATTCGCGGTTAAAGATACGCAATTGAGGTTAAAAATATGCTACTAGTTTAGTAGCACTGCATTTTTTGGTATAAATACCTATTCAAAAAAAAAGCAGATAACCGAAGTTATCTGCTTTTTAAATTGCTTTAACTATTTTTAGAATATGTCAAAAAATAATTTTGTAGTTACTTCGTCGCCTCCAATAGCAGTGGATGCTTCTGAATAATTAGC
Organism: uncultured Bacteroidota bacterium; assembly: GCA_963733535.1. Taxonomy (GTDB): domain Bacteria; phylum Bacteroidota; class Bacteroidia; order Bacteroidales; family UBA10428; genus UBA5072. The sequence continues at coordinate 195,256 of CAVTDR010000007.1, read as the reverse complement.
TCCATTCAGTGTCTGCTCATCAATTGGATAGGTGTATCTGACAGGAATATCCGATACAGCATCTTCCGGAGCTTCCAGCAAGGGAAAATCAAATTTTCTCCAGGCAGTCCACGCTTCAAAACCACGGTTATATAAGGCAATCCAGCTTTGCATAGCTATTTTCTGTTGCCACGTACCCGGGGCAGTGGAATAAGCGACATCGGGGTTAGCAAGATAGATTGCAGCAGCAGGAGCAGCTGGTGTACCTCCCCAATATTCAAATGAAGCCTCAATAGCTGCATTATAATGATCTTCTGCTGTTCCTCCTACAGTGAAACCTCTTTCCACAGCTTCTGCCAGAAGAAATTCAACTTCTGAGTAATCTAAAATTGTTCCTTCAAAAGTTGGAACCTGAATAGCGTCAGCCACATGGGAATAGGAAAGGAAATTGTTGCTGGCACCATAAGCACCACCTACATATGCCAGTTTCTCAACGCCATCGACCGTAGAAGTATCAATCTGTGTGAAATAATAAGCCCGCCTTGGGTCATCCAGGCTGTTCATTGTATCTACAAGCGTGTTGGCCGGCACAAAATCATGTCTTCCACTGGCTACCAGATCAGAATAAATCGGGTTGGTATTGGGATCAGAAGCAAGATAGGTGATTGAAGCATTTTCATCATTGGATGAAATCAATCCACCTGATGCCGGATCTGCAGCCTCTTCCACAATGGTTTCAGCAAGCGGTGCATTCACATCTGCAAGAAGCAAGCCCATACGTAACTTTAAGGAATTGCCAAACCGGATCCAATTTTCCACATTCCCGTTATACATATTGTCGGCTATGCCGTAGCTGTCATTATTCGGGTCGAGCTGATTAATAGCTGCGGTTAAGCGGGTGATCAATGCTTCATATGTATCCTGGGCATCATCATATTCAGGAAGGAGAATACTGATATCTAAAGCCTGACTATAAGGTACATTCCCAAAAGTTTCCAGCAAATTACTGTAAGTATATACTATTAGAATATCGGCAATCGCTAATTTGTTAGGTTTCACTGCCGGATCTTCAAGTACACTGTAAGTTGTTGCAGTAATTATTTTCTTGGCCTCATCCAGATCCTTCAGCACATCTTTGTACATAACATCCCAATGGTTATCCGGAATGGTACGGGTAACCAGATCATAATTGCTCTCGTCCGTATAAGTAGTTTCAGTCCAATACTGAGCCAGCATTCGGGTAATATTCAGATTCACATTTGAACTGACCATCTGGTCGAACAAATTCTTTTGCGCATTGGTGAACAAAGACTCGCCAGAAACAAGGCTGGGGTCTTTCGTATTGACATTCAATTTCTCATAATCCTCACAAGAAAAGAATATCAGCATGGTGGATAATATAATTAGTATTTTTTTCATAACATGCATTTTTTAGAAATTAAGCTTTAAACTAAAGGTCAAATCGCGCGTTGAAGGCAAGGAGCCTGTTGAATAACCTTGCAGATTACCAGCGCCCAAACCGGATTCAGGATCGGCATGAGGCAGGTTTTTATCAATGATCCAAAGATTGGATCCAATTACACTGACCGCCATTCCCTTAATGAACGTCTTTTGAATAAGCTTATCAGGCACTCTGTAAGTGAGATTTACTTCTCTTAATTTGATATAGCTGGCGTCATATACAAATTTAACATCCGGCAAGCCTCTTGCATAACCGAAAGCTCCATACCTGTCGGTGCGGATACGGGTTGCATTGGGTTGGCCATTCTCATTCACACCAGGATTGATCATACCACCACCATTTGCGATCGTATTTCTTACAGGATTCCCCAAATCGTTAATAAAGGCGGTTTCTTTATATAAACCAGTAGCCAATCCATAATACATGTCGAGTGAGAAAATATCTCCTCCCTTTTGAATATCAATCAAAAAACTAAAGAATAAATTTCTGTATCTCAGAGAGTTTAATACGCCTCCTGTCCAATCAGGATTAACATTACCAATGACCTGATCAGAAGTGGCTGTCTTTATATATTGTCCATTAACATCGCTTACAATTGGTTGACCATTAGCGTGATACGTATAATTTGTTCCCTGTATAACACCATAGGGTTCTCCTACCCGAGCATTAATGGTTATCCCACCCTGCATGTTACCTAATTGCAAATTATCAGTTCCTTTTCTCAATGAAATTACCTTATTTGTATTTTTGGAATAATTTACTGTGATATCCCAGGTAAAATTCTGCGAACGCACAGGGGATCCATTTAAAGCCAATTCTATACCTTTATTTTCAATCTCACCGGCATTAAAAATCATAAAACGATAACCTGTTGCGCGAGAAGTTACAAGCGGTAAAATCTGGTCAATTGTATTTGTTTTATACAGCGCAATGTCAAATCCAATTCTCCGGTTCAGGAAATACATTTCCAGTCCACCTTCAACACTCTTTGTTCTTTCCGGTTTCAAATCGGGATTATTCAATCTGTCTTTTACTGAAGACATGGAACTGTTCAACGGAATAATCACGTTGTATGAATTGTTGAGATAATCAAATGGTGCCCCACTACCGACTTCTGCATAATTCACCCTGACCTTACCAAATGAAAGCCAATTGGGTTTAATCAATTCAGAAAATATCATACTTCCTGATATGGAAGGATAGTAATATACATTGTTTTTCTTTGGTAATGTGGATGAATGATCACGCCTCAAGGTGCCATCCAGGAAATAGGTATTCTTATAACCTAATGATATGCTTCCATAAATACCTTCTACTCCAATAGTTTGTGGGTTTTCAATCGAATAAGGAAGTGGGTTCTTGCTGTTTTTTATCGCATACAAATCTGCAATACCCAAACCACCATTAGTTGCGTTGACCATCATGGAATAATTGGTTTTTCGAATGCTAGTTCCAATAACCCCTTTCACATTTAACACATTATTGAAGGTCTTGTTAAAATTGGCCATCAGATCATAGTTATACTCACTGAAGCTAATATCTCTGCGGAGATAACCGGATTCGACCGGATTCCGACCGGTACTACCATCAGAACCTATTCCTATTCCAAAAGTATTGGGCACGCTGCCAATGGCTCTTCTTTCTTCTTCCAATCCGGTATAGAAATCGGTGGAAGCTCTTCCAAAAATATCCAACCAATCGGCTACCTTATAATTTAATGAAACATACCCTACAAAACGATTACGGGAATCGGTTTGATAATTTTGGTAACGCGTCCAGTAAGGATTATCCCAGAAAATAGGAACCGGATCGGTGGGATCAGCATAATTCCAGGTTGCATTTTTTCCCGATCTGAAATAGGCTTCCTTCTGGTCCTGAATATCCACATTGGTTTGAAACCACTGACGGAAAGAGCCCATAATGTTATCATTATAACCTGTGGAATTCCTGCCCAGCGCACTGGTTCTTATAAAATTGGCAGAACCACTTGCAGTAAAGCGATCGTCTACCTTATAGTTTCCATTAAATAACAGGTTGTGACGATTTAATTCGCTATTTGGCAGCAGGCCGTCTTGTTTGTAATTGGTATAAGAAATGCGGTAACTTCCCTTTTCGTTTCCATTGTCCAGGGCAATTGTATTAACATAGGTCATTGGATTTTCAAAGAAAGTAATGGGTCCGTTTTTAGCAGCAACCCAGGGAGTCGGAGTTAAATAATTCGGAGATTCAGGATCTACAGCATCCCATTGATAAATTAACAAATTGGGATCAAAAGCTGCACCATAAGAAGCATCTTCTGCAGTAACAGCCCATTGGTCATTGATTCCATTATCATCAAGATCTCTCATATACCAGTATCCCCAAGTAGAGGCATCGTCCGGATCAAAATCAATATTCGGGTCTTCGTAATATTTTCCATATCCTGCACCATATTGTTTCTGGTATTCAGGAAAAGTGCTTTTATCTACCCATCCAACAGTAAAAGATGAATTAATGGTGATTCCCATGCCTCTGCTATTAGTTGATCCCTTTTTAGTAGTGATCATGATCACACCATTAGCAGCCCTTGAACCATATAATGCAGTAGCAGCGGCACCCTTCAGAATATTTACAGATTCGATATCATCCGGATTTATATCAGATGCGGCATTACCATAGTCATAACCGGTTCCGGTCTGACTTTGGTCAGCAGTATTTGTAATATCATTATTTAATGGTACACCATCCACAACAAACAAAGCCTGATTGCTACCGGTAAGAGATTTGTTTCCTCTCACAACAATATTCGTAGATCCTCCAATGTTGGTTGTTTTTTTAATTTGAACACCGGAAACCTTTCCTGAAAGTGAATTGATGAAGTTATCTGTTTTTACAGCTGAAATTTGATCGCCCTTCACTTCCTGCGTAGCATATCCAAGTGATTTTTTATCTCTGGAAATACCCAATGCAGTAACAACGATTTCATCTACTTCAGTGGCTTCTGCTTCCATAACCACATTTAGGACTGTTTGTCCGGCAATAGCAACTTCCTGGTTTTTATAACCAATGGAAGAAAAAAGAAGAGATGCGTTGGGAGCCACCGTTAACTGGTAGTTTCCATTAGCATCTGTAGCAGTACCCGTATTGGTACCCACAATTTTCACATAAACACCCGGAAGAGGACTACCATCTTCGGATGCAGTTACAGTCCCTTTGAGTTGTATGTCCTGCCCAAAGGCACTGATTCCAAATATCAGCAGGCATACAAAAAGACTTAAAATTTTTTTCATAGATTAAAATTTTAGGTTCATATTAGGTCACTCCAACGATCCTAAATTGGGATTAGGCTCATTGTATCTACTAAAAAAACAAAAAAAGATAAAAATTGTTAAAAAGAGTTATGTACCTGTATTATAAGCCGTTAATAGGTATAAATTTAATTTTGTCTATAATATTTATACAGCCATCGCTTATAACGGGGGACAAAGTCATGTTTGCCCATGAAAAATATCATTTTTTTAATCAATCGTCAATCCATAGATTCATTTAATCTACAAAAAAAAACGGATTGGTCAAATACCCGTTTTATTGGATGATAATTTTTTTGAAAACGGAGGTTCCTGGGGTAGATGTGATTCGAAGAATGTATATTCCAGGTAGGTTATACACAAAAGGTACCAAAGTACCATCCAGATTATCTATGTGTTTCTGATACACGATACGTCCGGAAAGATCCATTAGATCAATACAAAAAGCAGGCATTTCAGGCAATTCAATATTAAATTTACCTTCTGAAGGATTTGGATATACTTTAACCGATTCTGCATTCAGCACATTTTCATCGGTTACAGATGAATTGAGTAGAATGGATATATTATATTTCTTTTGAAATACATGATTGTATTGATCCGTTATTCTTACGAAAACAGGACAAGATGATTGTTCAGTCAACGAAAATGAACGTAAGGTGCGAATTGTGTCGTTTGACAAATAAAAGTCAGGTAAAAGATATGTATTGGAATCAATCGAGTCGCCCAAAAGATTTATGGCATACGTATTATTTGGAGTCTTATTCAAAATAGTAATTTTGGCAACAAAAGTACCTTCAGGCATTTCCTCTTTAACAGTAACCTTTGAAAGTTGAATATCAATTGGAATCATAGCTGGTGGTCTGATATTGATAATGGCCTCATGATTCTCAGTAAAATTGTATTTTCCGGGCGTTAGGTCAGTTATTAAAAAATATCCATTGTATGATCCGGACCATCCCCAGTTTAAATGAAAAAAATTTCCATTATTTACGCCATCTATATTAAAAGCATGACCTGACTCGTTATCATTGGCATCACCAGAATAAATGATGGGCCGTCCGCTTTTCAGTTCATTAAACATCAATTGAATCCATGCACTGTCATTTCCGGAACGCAAGACTCTTTTCAAGGTCGATTGGTATTTAAAAAACGTCTTCATAGCTGCCGGTATACGGCTGGTGTATGATCCGGAGCCATTAGGTCCGAAATTCATGGAGACAGAAATGGCACAAGCATACAATAATCTGGAATTATACGGATCGGAAGCGGATTTCGACATGAGGTCCCAATGAAATGTCTCCTGATCGAAATGAACCGCTAGATTTCCATAACGACTTGAAAAATAGGATTTCGTGCCGTTACCTGATGATGGGTAATTATAAACCGACATCGCCTGAGCCATAGAAACAGCTACGCATCCAACATATGCATGACCACCGGGACCTGAAAGATCCTCCGGACAGAATTGATTATAAGAGGCATCCTGATCCCAGGATACATCAATGAGTGGTTCAATAGAAGTAGTTGTAGATTGGATAATGTAGGGCATATCCCACATTTTGTTCTTTGCCAGAGTCCGAATGGATGATGCAATGGTTATATTCTTCTCGTACTGACCCATCCATTTGTTAACAGGAATTGCTTTCTGAAAGTCAGGATCGAAAAAACCAGTAAAATTAAATCCCAGAATTGGCTCTACCTTATCATCAGCAGAAACCAATATCCAGCCCTCTGGATGGAGATTAATGATAAAAAAAGTAGTAATATGATCAGATGTAACCGGTATAATTTCGTGAATGGTAAAGTGTTTATTTTGCGGAAACCGGTTTTCAATAAATGAAAAAGTAACGGATTGCAGTTGACTTTTAGTAATAGGATCACTCCACAGAAAGGTGAAATGAATCGTCATGAGACAAACAAGTAATATCTTTTTCATTGAGAGTACTGAGAACGGTTTTACGAAAACCGACAAATAAAAGTTGCAGAAGCAATTGACCCCTTTTCGACTTTGTCTCCAGCTTCGTTCAGATTCCACCTTATTGTGGACAACTTTTATCCTGATTAATGGCAGCTAAAAACCGGTGCTTATTAAAAGATCTTTAACTTGATTGTTCCTGATACACAAATCACAAAACAAAAAAAGGTGTCTCTATTTAGAAACACCTTTTTTATATTAAATTAAAAAATTAATCAGGTAAATTACTATCCCAATCAGCATTTTGCACAACGCCAAAACCCGAATTAACCTCATCGGAAGGAATTGGATATACAAAATTCTTAATATTGAAATCCTGGTATATACCATTATTTACATCAATAATTTCGCCTTTTCTACGTGCGTCATACCAGCGATGACCTTCCTGGAAAAACTCACGCCGACGCTCTTCGCTGATAAAGGTCAATAAGTCTGCACCTGTATTTGGAAGATCGTCAACTGTAGTGATATTGCCATTTCTTTTAGCAACTTTTAATAAGGCGATTCTTGAATTTACCACATCATTCTGAGCAGCATAAGCTTCGGCAATATTTAAGTACACTTCAGATACTCTGAAAACCGGTACATTACTTACATCTGAATTTGAAGGAATACCATCAAACTTTTTCGGATGTGTTCCATCAATTAAAGCTTTCCTTATGTCCCGGGTTCCAAACAAGGAAATCAGATTTCCAGTTGCCATAGCACCATACGTGTCATAAAGAGTATTCAGTGAATTAGCCGATAAATTGTCGTCAGTTGTTTTGTGAATCGTAAATATATCCTCAGCTGAAATAGCGTTGGACCGCCACATACCAACATACGTAGCACTGTCAGCTATAGGATTTGTGGTGCCGACTGCTAGTTGACCAGCAGAGACTGCTTCCGAATATTCACCGGTATATAGTCTAACCCGGCTCTCAAGGGCAGCAACAGCGTTTGGATTCATATAGAAAGCATCTCGATAATCACCTGCTTCTGCAAAATAAGTTTTTGCATCTTCGATATCATTCAGAATTTGAGTGTAAGTAGTAACAACAGTTCCTCTGGAAACCTGAGTGAATGCCTCAATTGGTTCTTCATCAACGATTACTATCCCTAATTGCGTGTTCGCGCCACCTTGCTGATATGGTAATCCGAATAGGTCTACCAGTTTATGAGCGGCAAGGGCTCTAAGACCATAAGCTTCACCCAAATACATATTGAGAGCAAGTGCATCATCATCAGTAATTGTTTCAGAAGCAAGCAAAGTTTTAGCTCCATTGATTACACGCGTTGTAGCATCAATTACCATGTAACCATAGGACCAAACATATAAAAGTTCTGAAGATGACTCGTTGAATGTGTATTGATTAATAGTAACAAAATGTCCGCTCGACGCATTAGCAAAAGAATTATCAGAAGCAAAATCACCAATTGCAGTCGTATAGCATCCATAAAAGCCATAATGCCCTAACCGATAATACGCACCGGTCAATGCATTTTTAACATCAGTAGCTGTCTTTAGTCCTTCCTCAGTTGAGATGTTTTGTGAAAGATCTGTTTGAAAGAAATCCTCACAGGAAGACAGCATGAAAATAAAAAATGAAAATATCAGTATTCTTTTCATAATTCTAATTTTAAAATTAATTATAAACCAACATTGATGCCAAATAAAATATTCCGGGGCATAGGATAATTCCACCACTGCACACCATTTGCACCAATACCAGCAGGATCAAAACCACGGTAATTTTCAGCAACTGAAGTAAATAAGTTTTCTCCGGTTACATATATCCTGCAAGAACTTATTTTTACAGGAGCCAGCCATTTCTCAGGTAATTTATATCCCAATGTAGCCGTTTTAAGTTTTAAGTAATCTGCATCCATTAAATAGCCTGAATGTGCAGAACCATAACCTGCATAGCCCATAAACTTAACCGCAGGAACATCAGTTTTATCACCAGGTTGTTGCCATCTCTCATTATAAACATGTTTGGTAAAGTTATCGAATGCACTGCTACCAACTTGTTCATCATAACGAAGGTTATTTCCGTATATCTGACCACCTAATGAATAATTAAACTGTAAATCTAAAGTAAAGCCCGCATATTGAAGATTTGTTGAAAAACTTCCACTGAATTTCGGAGTAGCCGCACCCATATATCTTTTAGTAGCTTGGGAGTATACGAAGGTTTTTTCATCACCAGTGGCATTTTTATACCATTGGGGAGCTCCGGTTTCCTCATCAACTCCAGCATATTCCTTCATCTTAAAGGAATAGTAATCACGACCCACTTCAATAATAGTGTATGTGCCTTCAATAGGTTGGTCTGTACTCAATTTTTTGATCGTATTTTTATTGTGTGAACCTACAAAAGAAATATCCCATTTTAATTTTTGCTGATTAATGATAAGGGCATTTAAAGTAAATTCTACACCTGTATTCTCAAGTTGTCCAATATTCTGGTATGATTCTGACATTCCTGTTGTTAAGGAAAGGGGAACGCCAAATACCATATCATCAGTTAAATGATGGTAGTAGTCAAACTCGAAATTAATCCTGTTAAACAATCCAACATCAAAACCCAGGTTGAATTTTCTTGTCAATTCCCATTGTAAATCGCGGTTTGCTAATTGAACCTGAACCATTCCCGGATTACTGTTATAATTATATCCAAAACCGTATAAACCAAGTGCTGCATACCATCCTTGTTCCACATCAGCATCTCCAACATCCTGGTTTCCGGAAGTACCATAAGATGAACGAACCGTCAGGTTGCTAAGCCAACTGAAGTCAGACATGAATGCTTCCTGAGAAATACGATACCGGGCACCAACAGAATAGAAGGTTCCCCAACGATTGTCTTTGTTGAAACGGGACGAACCATCACGACGTACACTACCTGACAAATAATACTTGTCGTTAAAATTATATTGCAAATCAACAAAATAGGAAGACAAAGCGAGTTCCCGTGCGTAAGTATCAGCATCACCAACGGTAGCAGCAAGACTTATAGAAGTTAACGTTTCAACCGGGTAATTGGTTGAAGATAAATAGGTCTCATCTGCATTGGTCTTCTGTATTTCCTGACCCAGCATGATACCAATGTTATTTTTGCCGATGGATTTTGTATAGTTCAACTGGTTAGACCAGTTCAATACTGATTGTTCAGTATAGCCTTGTTCGCCAAGTCCATTAACAGAAATTCCATCAGAACTTAAAAACGACCAGTAACCGAATTCTTTCAGATTATAATAATCCATTCCCCCTCTACTGGTAAATGAAAGACCATCCAGTAAATTTAAAGTGAGATAAGGTGAAAAAAGTAACCGTTTTTGTTTGGCTTCATTTTTATTTCCGTAACGACTACGAAGCGCAACCGGATTGCCATAATTCGGATCCATATACCATGAACCATCCTCATATTTCACTGGAAACTGGGGTGATAGCATATAAGCAAGTGTTATAGGATCAGCGAAATATCCACCACCGGTACCATTATTGATATCTGAGGATGATAAACCCAGGTTAAATCCATATTTCACAATATTATTGGGAGCATGATCGAGATTCAATCTACCTGAATAACGGGTCAGATCTTTTCCAATTACAATTCCTTCATTAGATAAATAACCAAAAGAGGCGAAATATTTAACGCTATGTTCATCAGCACCACCACCTTGGATATCAATATTGTATTCACGAATTGCACCTTTGCGTGTTACTTCGTTGAGCCAATTCGTATTAGCTTTGTTATCAGGATCAGCTTCAGTAAACCAATAGAGAAAGTCGTTCATCCCTTCCTCAGTGTAATCAAAGCCGGGGTTATAATATGCGGTGTAACCATCATCACCATTAGCTGCATATTCATTTAAAAGTGATTCAGTATAAAGCTCATCATATTGACTCTGATTAGTTGGTTCATAACCATTAAATGGTTTTGGCATACTGGATGTACCAATTTTAACTGATAAATTTACTTTCATCTTACCGGTTTTACCTTTTTTTGTGGTAATCACGATAACCCCATTAGCAGCTCTTGCACCATATATAGATGTAGCAGTAGCATCTTTCAAAACTGTAATTGTTTCAATATCGGTCGGGTTCAAATCAGACAAAGGCGTAACAGTTACACCTTCACTGCTTCTCATACCCATTGAGGAGCTTGTCAGGGGAACACCATCAATAACATATAGTGGCTGAGTCCCTGAATTCACTGAATTACGTCCACGAATAAATATGGTTGCCGGAGATCCCGGTTGTCCTGATGCAACATTCATTTGCATACCCGGAACAATACCATCCAACGCTTTAATTGGATTCGCATCCGTTTTATCCGTAATCTTATCTTCCTTAACAATGGAGGCAGCTCCTGTAAACGATGCTTTTCTGGTGGTAGAATAACCTGTAACGATAACTTCATCCAAACCAATAACATCTATGTCCATTACTACATCAACTACACTAGACGGGCCAACTACAATTTCCTTGGTAATCATGCCTACTGAACTAAAAACAAGCGTTGTTTCTGAAGACACAGAAATACTGTAACTTCCATTTAAATCAGTAGTAGTACCCGTGTTTGTACCCTTAATTTTTACATACGCACCGGGAATAGGACTTCCGTCATCTGCTGACGTAACAGTCCCTTTGATTTGTATAGCCTGCCCATATATAGCTATAGTGCCAAAAAAGAGCAGACATACAAAAAGGCTTAGAATTCTTTTCATAAATTACAATTTTAGGTTCATATTAAGTTACAAAAGGTTCTCAATTAGGGTTGAGTTCGTACGCACTAATCTAATAATAAATCAAATTAATATAAAAAACGTTAAAATAAATTAAAATACAGAAATACAATGACTTAACTAGTATAAAAATGATTTTTTTAAAAATATTTATACAATAGGTGCAGATGCAAGTCATCTTAGCGGAAAATATGCGAAAATTAAACTTGAAACCCAATGATAATTCTGTTAAAAAAATCCATTAAAATATAAAAGAAAATTTTCTGTTAAAACATTACTGAATCCAGATTTTTTTATGGAAGGTAATCCCCGAGCTGTTAAAAAATTCCAGTATATAGATACCAGGGTAGGGATAATTTATAGAAATTTCAGAATTGACACTGCGCTCTGAAGAAGTAAAAACTTTATGTCCGGATAAATCAAACAAATTAACTGTATAATAGCTATTAAAAGAAGATGGAATATAAATAAAAAAATGTCCGTCAGTTGTTGGATTCGGATATAATTTCAACCCTTCAGCAGTTGTATTATCGATGCTTGTGTAAGGATTTGATATTATATAAATTGTAAATTTCTTTTTTAAGAAGTGATCAAATTGATCCTTAACCTGAACAAATATATTAAATGATGATTCCTCAGAAAGATTAAAAGGTCTAGAGGTCATGATTGTATCATGTGATAAATAAAAATCAGGTGGAAGATATGTATTCGGGGCAATGGAATCGCCCAATAAGGTGAGACTATATATATTGTCAATAGCTTCATCCGTAATAGAAATTTTTCCCACAAAACTGCCCACAGGTAATCCTTCTTTAATTTTATTATCAGATAAAAACACATCTGTCGGACAATAAATTGTTGGACGAATGCTGATAATGGCGTCATGGTCCTTTGTAAAATCAAATCCTCCTGGTGTCAAATTTGTAATTGTATAATAGCCATTAAAAAATCCCGACCATCCCCAGTTTAAATGGAAATATTTGCTATCTATGACACCATCTATATTAAACGCATGACCTGGCTCATTGTCCTGAGCATCACCCCCATAAATAATGGGCCTTCCTTCTGCCAATTCGCCAACAAGTATCTGTATCCAATCATTAACGGTTCCGGACCTTGTAATTGATTTAACTCCATTATGATATTTAAAATACGTTCTTAAAGCATTAGGAATTCGGAATGTATATGCGCCTGATCCATCAGGGCTAAAATCCATCCCTACAGATACTGCACAATTATAAAGCAACCATGCATTGAACTTATCACCGGAAGTATTGGACATAGAATCCCACTTTAATGGCACCTGATCAAACTGCAGGGATATTTTACCATAATCATTTTCTGTATAGGTTTTTGTCCCGATACCTAAGGTTGGAAATTTATATACAGACATGGCCTGAGCCATCGCCACAGCAACACAACCAACGTAAACGTGACCACCCGGACCTGAGCTACTTTCTGGACAAAACTGATTGAAAGGAGCATCCTGATCCCATGTTACGTTAATCAAGGGTTCAACATTAACTAAATTAGTAGATTTAAGTCCATAATATCCATTCCATAATTGGTTGCGCTTAAGTGACAAATTGTCCTTTGCTGAAACAATGTTTTCAAAATACTTATTCATCCATTCATCTATCAAAGGGGAAGAATTGTAATCAAGATTAAAAGCACCCTTAAAATTAAATCCCAAAATCGGGTCGATTTTATCATCAGCAGCAATCAATATCCATCCTTCTGGATCAAAATTAATAATGTACATTGTAGTTACTCCTGATGACGTAATCGGAATAATCTCCCTGATATTATATTTTTTGTCTTTCGGAAAGTAATTTTCAACAAATGTTTTTACTGTAGTTTGTATAGCTTCTTTTGTAACTGGTTCACCAAAAAGCACAACGAAATGCAACAATAACAGAAAAAAGATAATTTGTCGCTTCATGGGTTTTAAAATTTGATATATGAAAAAACTTCGGAATTTGAACATTCAAATTTATAAAAGGAATTAACTCGATATACTATTCTTTAATTTTTTATTGATTTCAAATCCCGTGGAGGTTTTGAATTACTATATGAATCAGAGTCAGAAGTTTTACTACCTTTAGCACCTAAAAATTCCATGCATTTGCAATGATCCATAAAGGCATCCCTTTTAAATTTTATGTGCTATGTACACTTTTTGGCACCGGTACAGCCTTTGCCATCTATGGGTTTCTTACAAGAATGTCCCTGATTTTTGGCTTTCATACGACATCAAAGGTTATCATTTTAATGGCTTTGCTCCTGTCACTGGTACCTGGAGGTATACTATCCGGCAAATTGGCTGATAAACTCAAGAACCCACTTTTCCTTTATATCGGTTTGTCGTTTTCTGTGTCCCTTATTATTTTTCTGGAATCGTTTTTATTCAGTCAACTGAACCATTTCTATGTATCTCTTCAGAATCAAAATAAGTCGGGATTATTTGAAACCGGTATTCTCCGGTTCCTCTGTACCTTTCTTTATATGCTTATACCCTTTTCGCTAATCGGAGGAATCTTGCCGGCGCTTATCAGATCATTTATCAGACATATCAGTTACTCTGGCAGATATATGAGTTCATCCATACTATCATTATCTGTCGGGGCCATTATGGGCATCTTATTAATGGGCTTATTCCTGATTCCGTTTTCAGGGTACCATATGGTTTTTATTGGTGCTGCTTTATGCTTCTTTATTTCAGGAGCTTTTGCTTTATTTCAAAAGGGGTTTAAAGTTTCGGGTGAAATTTATCGTGCATTGGATAAACCGGGAAAAGTGCTTCGCTTTAAAAAAAAGAAACCCATTCTGGAAGCAGGTAAAAAGTTGACCAAAGCCATGCTGTATGGATATTCTTTCCAGGCATTCACCTTTTCAGCAATGCTGATTATCAGTTTCCGGATTTTAAAGCAATATAGCACACTAGATTCAAATATATTCAATGCTATGGTGATCATCATAGTGCTTTGTGGGTTTCTTGCCGGCACTTCGCTCTATAGAACCATTGCAGAAAAGCCTGTTAATAAATATATGACCCTGGCAACCTTTCAAATTGTTACCGGAATCTGTGCACTCATTTGCTATTCTTTACTAATGCTCTTTTCAGGTATTGTAACTGCAGATGTTTCAGACAACCCTTCACAATCTGTCTGGATCAGACATATTCTTCTGTTCTCCCTGTTCCTTTTCCTACCTTCTCTGATTCACGGATTGTCGTTTCCGCTTGCCGGAAAATTATATCCAAAAAGAATGCAATATATTGGCCGTTCTTTTGGAAAATTATACAGCCTGTTATATATGAGTCTTTTATCAGGCATCATCCTGGCTCCTTTTTTACTAATTCCTTTGCTTGGTCTCCATATCTCTTATTTTTTCCTTTCGCTGATCATGCTTTTCTCCGGAATGTATCTGATATTCCGGGACTCCCGCCTTATACGCGGATACAGGCTAACATACGCCAGCATAGGTTTAGCCTTGTTTTTAATCATCACCATGATGCTCAGAAAAATTGATCTGAAAAATCAGGACCAACGATCAGAAATAAAGGCCCAAGGCAGTTCTGTTTCAGTGGAAGTAGTTGCAAATAAAGATAACAGTAAATCGGTATATATAAATGGTCATTATGCTTTCGGAACTGATGATCACAGTATTAGAGAACAAATATTATCTGCTTCCATCCCTTTGTTTATTAATCCAGACATAAACACAGCTCTGGTCACAGGTTTTGGTACCGGGCTCACTCCTGCAGTGCTCGATCAACAAGACATTTCTGAAATTAATATTGCTGAAATGTATGCTGAAATCATCCGCATATCATCTGATGTGTTTGCTGATGAAAATAATGATATCATGACAGGAAGTAATGTTTTTATCTATCCTGAAGATCCGCGGAGTTTCCTGTCTCGTTCCGATAAAAAATTCGATTTGATTACGTCAGGCCTGGAACAGATTTCTTTTACGTGGCTTTTCAGCCAGGATTTTTACAACATCTGCCATCAAAAACTCACTAAAAAAGGCATTTTATGCCAGACGCTGCCCACGCAGGGGATGTCCCTTCACTCCTTCTTTTCGATTTGTAAAACAGCTTCTGAAACTTTCTCATATATTAGTTTATGGTATCTTTCTCCCGATCATGTGATGTTGATGTGCTCCCCCTCGGATATCAAATTAGACCTTTGTCAACTGGAACCATCCATTACCCGGCTTAACAGAAGCAAATTGTTCGCTGACCTGAATATGAATTCCGGCGAGCAGGTGGCTGCTCATTTAATTGCCTCAAGGGATGCTATGAAACAGATTATGATTAACACGGAAATAAATACAGACAACAAACCCAATCTTCGTGTTATGGATAACTACCCGGATAACAGGTCAGATATCCTATCCATACTGAAATCTATATCCGGAGGCTATATTCCTTCTTTAAACACCGGAACAGATTGTAATATGGATATTCAAAAATCGCGTGAACAAATTCTGAAATTTAATCAATCATTATTTCAGCAGGTTTCTCTATCTTTTGTTGACCGATTTCTGCCACCCGTTGATTTTTTTGAAGCGACAAAATCACCATTTCAGAAATATCTTTAACAGACACATCGGATACGTTCCCAAATGCCTTTTTACACATGGGACAAGAAGTAACCAGATATTGGGTTCCCGGTTTGATTATTTTATTATAAGCATCCCGCGCTACGACATTCCTGATTTCATTAGAAGATGTAATGTTGGCTAGGCTATTTCCACAACACAGCGTGTTCTCTTTTTCCATGCCTGCCGTTTGTAATGTAGCGATTTTGTTTAGCAAATCACGCGGTTCATCATAGATTCGGATATCACGACTTAATTCACAGGGATCATGATATACTGCATCAACCGGCATCCGTTTTAAAAGGAGTTTCCGTGATTGTGCTAGTTCCAAAAGATATTGTGTATGATGAACAACCCGGATATTCAAATTATATTCCTTTGTAAATACTTTATAGCAAATGGGGCATGAAGTAACCAGCGTTTTCGCGCCGGAATCCTGTATCAATTTGCGGTTTTTTTCAATCATCATCCTTGCCTGCTCTTTAAATCCCGCCAGCATCATAGGGCGTCCACAGCATAGTCCACCCCATTCATCCATAAACCAATAGTCCACACCTGCTTCGGTTAGCAAGGATACCATTGCCTTTTTAATTGATGGGGTTTGATGCGTCATACATCCTGCAAAATATAAGACATCTGCTTTATGTGCATGAGGGATTTCCTGCTCCTGAAAGGAGATGTCTGGCTTTCTGTCATGTAATGCATTTCTGGAAATCATCCGGATGCTGTTGATATCAATACCTACAGGACATGCATTATCGCATCGGCCGCACATGAAACATTCCAATGCCTCTGAAGGCTTAATATTATTGTAACGCAGCCTTTTTAACTGGTAAGTTGACTGGATATTATGAATGCCTCCGGCGAATGACAGCTGGCATGCATCAATACAAATTCCGCAGCGGGAGCAGGAATTGAGTTCAACTTCAGTCAGGGGTGTTCTTTCATTTGTTTCCACCAGTCCAAAATGACGCGAAAATATTAAAACCACTTCAGTTGGAATATGCATGTATCTTGAAAAGGGCAATGCCACGAAAAATATACCCAGAGAAAGCGAATACGCCCACCATGAATAATAATAGATTTCAGTTGCGGGTAGAAAGCTACCCAGTAAATTTCCAAAAGTTCCGGTTAGGAAAGCTCCACCGCCATAAGCTGCAGAGGTTAAACTTTCGGCAAGCAGACGCAAGGGAAATATGAACCAAAGAACCATTAATGCTACCTTATCACCCATCAACAAACGCGTTGTTTTTTTCATGCCATAGGCCCTTGCATTGAACCTTTTTACAAATGCCAGCACTACTCCGGTTAAAACCAACAGCAATAAAAAATCCATGGTAAAAGAAAGAACTTTGTGAAAAGGAAATACCACAGAACTGTCAGTGAAAAATTTAAAAAATATGGGAACATAGGGTGGATTTATCGCAACAGGTTCATAAATTCGGCTCTCAAGATTCCCAATGACAATTAACAGAAACCATCCGAACGCCAAACTCATATGCATAAATCCCAATAGTTTATTGGTGGCAAAAATGCTACGATGCAACAAACTCTCCTGAACAATTTCCTTTACAGCCGCTAAAAGCTTTTTGCTTAAAAAGCCTTTTCGAATCAGGATACGTTCATTGGCTTTTAATTGTAAAAGCCATGATGAATACCTTACCGCCAGATAACCCAGTAAAAAAACGAGTCCGGCTACAAATGGTATTACAAACAAATCAAATTTCATGACGTGAAATTTTAGTTACAGCAAGCTGCATTAAATACACAATATTGCGGGTGTTTACTCCCCGGGGACAAGCATTTATACATTTTCCACAGAACCGGCAGCGGTTCACAGACTGCAAAATTTCGTTTTCCATTCCACGCCGGGCCAAAATAATCAGCTTTCTCAAACTATAATCAGTAGTTGTTGATGCCGTGCATCCTGATGCGCAGGTACCACAACTCATACACCAGTCGATGGATGGTTCTCCGGCCCTTACAAAATTGAGTATTCTCCGGTTGTTGGAGTCATAATCAATTTGCCGGTCTTTTTGTATCGTATATCCAAATTCGATCATAGTTCCAAAATGTAGGATTCATGACCTGCAAAATTTTCAATCTTTTTCAGATAGGCCTTTATATCGTTGGTTACAGCCCGTGCATCAGCCAGCGTTTCTTCAATGGTTTTTGGACCCGTTATTCCTCCGGCGACAAATAATCCCGGAATTTTAGTCTGGTAGGGTGATTCATAAATATCTGCAACGTGAGGAAAACCATCCTTATCTCTATCCAGCTGAAGCATATCAATCAGGTTTCCGGGTTCTTTATGGGATTGAATCCCCACCATAAGCACAAGCATGTCAAGGCTCATTTTTAGCGGTTTGGCCAAAAGGGTATCTTCAATACGGATATGTACGGAACCATCAGGATTTTCAAAAGCTTCAGAAAGCCTGGCTCGAATAAACTGGATACCATATTTGAATTGGGCTTCTTTGTACAATTCTTCGAAATGCCTGCCAAACATGCGTAAATCCATATAAAATAAAAATACCTCTGCAAAAGGAAGCTTTTCTTTTACCTCAATGGCTTGTTTTACAGCAGTTACACAACAAACTTTAGAGCAATGCATGTTACCTGCCTTCTCATCACGCGATCCAACACAATGAACAAAACCGATTCGTGTGGGGGTTTTACCCTGAGCATTCACCAAATGTCCGCCCGTTTTAAATTTTTGTTCCAGCTCTACAGATGTTATTACATTGTCATAAATGCCATATCCGTACTCCTCTTTCCTGCTCGCATCAAAAATATCAAATCCGGTTGTCAACAGAATGGTATCCGCAGTAATTACTTTGTTATTCTTCATATGGATGGCAAAACCATCCTCATTTTTTTCAATATCAATAACCCTGGCATTCAAAAGGGTATTCACACCATCAGGTAAAGATCTCCTGAGCTTATGAAGCAATGGTTCCGTAGGTGTTTTAAAAGGAAATAAAGCATGCCATTGATTGAGCCGGCCACCTAATTGTTCGTTTTTTTCAACAATAGTTACTGCCAGACCTTGATGAGCAAGATTTGCCGCTGCTTCCAATCCTGCAACTCCACCTCCGATTATGGCTACGCTTTTCATTTTTCTTATTTTACCGTAATTATAAATGAGCAATCATTTGAGGACTTTGGATGCCATCCATATCTATTTTTAAAGTATGCGGTTTGGATGGCCGACCTATATATTTCCCGTTTTTACCCAGGTATTTTTTCTCAGGGTCAAAGGCAATACCCATTTTAACCATAAGTGGTTCGGCAGAGACCTGATGGGTTTGTAATCCCAGATCCCAGGGATCATATCCAAGTACAAGGCCTGCAAGCTCTTCATAGGTAAATACAGGAATACCATGGCCATTTTCGCCATATGTTTTCCCCTCCATCTCACTGACCACATATTGCCAACGATCCAGAAAATAGGGACATCCAGGGCAGTTGGTAATGATCAGATCGGGCTTATAAGGCTCCATGGAATCGAACTTCTTCTTGCTGCAGGAAAGTGAATAACCACGATTGGCCCTGACAACATACTGTCTGAAACCAAAACCGCAACAATGTCTTCTTTCGGGATAATCAATGATTTCACCACCCAATGCTTCCACCAGTCCGGTTAATACATATGGATATTCCGCCCCTCCTATCCCTTTGTGGGGAAACATTTTTGAGTAATGGCATCCAATATGTTCAACCACTCTGAGGGGTTGACCTGTTGCCTGATTTACGAGGCGATAGGGTGCTTTTGTAGCAATTTCGTTTCTGAGTTTATAGATAATGTCACTCGCGTGAGCAAGATTGGCTGGTATTTTAAATTCTCTTCCTGTGGCTTTTCTTAAATATTCGCGTGTTTTCTCCTCAGTATCAGGGAAATGATGCCAGGTTTCCAAAATTTCTGTATACAATCCAAATGATGTAATACAGGAAACCGCCAGATTCTCACAACCTGCTTCCGTCATAAGTGCAAACTGACGTGCTACCACCGTCATAGTGGTATTAAAGGGAACCACATCACAATGATATCCAATACCTGTACATGTGGTATGTCCCGGATTTTCAAAAACGGTTTTACCCAGACTATCACGAAGTATTCTAAGAAAAACCTGTTCTGCAGCAGGGAAAAAATTCTGTCTTACGCAACTGCGGACATAAAAAAAGCGGTCCGAAGCAATTTCCTTCTGATATTCCTGCCAAAGTTTTCTTTTTCCGTCCAGCTTCATGTTTATTTATTCTTTCGTATGTATGCCACTATCCAGGTTATATATCTGATTTACATATTCGCAATCGAGTTGTTTATTGAATTCCAGACCCATTTCCTGTGCTTTCATTTCAGAGCTTTTCTCAATAAAATCAAACAAATCGCTTGCACCAGTAACGTCAAAAATATGTTTGAGCTCATTTAGTGCTTCTTCAGGAATTTTTCTTAATGGACCCGATTCATTTCCCCTGTATTTCACTCCAAATCTTTCGAAAAGTGCATCCAGATTGTTGTTTTGCCATTCCCATGTCGGACCCTGTTCCGGATGATCCGCAAGGGTCATTTCTTCTCTGTAAAGGCAATATCCGTATTTAAGTATCCATTCACCCATCGTCCGCTTCATTACAAGCTGCTGACGACCCTTTTCAGATTCAGTGAATAATCCGGTCCTGACACTCAACGCACGAAGAGCCATAATTAGTAAACCTGGTGCATTGTTTCTGGGACACCGGGTTTTGCATGACATGCATTCACCGCAATACCAAATGGTATTGCTGGTTAATAATTCATGAATTTTCTGATTATCCCGGGTTTGAACAGTTTCTGCAATAATACGGGGGTCGTAATTATAAAACTCAGCAGCTGGACAAATGGCGGTGCAGGTACCACAATGAAGACATCCTGTAAGGCCCTCAGTGAAGCGTACATCCTGACCTAATTCCTTGTAATAATCAATGGCCATTTGTTGAATCTTTGTCTTAACAAATGTAAAAAGTACCTGATCTTGTACCATCAGATGTTGTACCAATACTGAATAGGTACTTATGCCTATTTATGGAACAGAATATGGAAATAATTCATTTTTTCGCATTCTATATTTCATAATTAAGCATTATACTTGCGTCCGATATGTGGATCATACTAGGTATATTTTCTGCGGCATTTCTCGGCTTTCATGAAATTTTCAAAAAAACTGCATTAAATCAGAATGCTGTATTGCCGGTTCTTTTTATCGGATCAGCATCTGCAGCTGTAGTTTTTATCCCTTTCCTTATGCTTTCCCGTATTATACCTGATTGGATGCAAGCTTCGGGGATATTCATTCCTAAAGCTACGATCACTGCCCATTTGATGTTTGTACTCAAATCGGTTATTGTGGCCACCGCCTGGATATTTGGATATTTTTCCGTAAAGCATTTGCCAGTTACCTTGCTTGCCCCTTTAAATACTTCCGGTCCCGTTTGGACAATGATAGGAGCCATTATCATTTACGGCGAAGCTATGAATGCTTTGCAGTGGACAGGAGTTGCGGTTTCTATGGCATTTTATTATGCATTATCATTCGGAGGAAACATTCGGGGTGCCGGAGCTACCGACAAACGTTGGATTATCTTTGCATTTCTAAGCATCCTGTTTAATAGTATCAGTGCCCTACTGGATAAATATCTGGTTCAGGAATACAACCGGATTTCCATGCAGGCATGGTTTTCGGTATATACAGCACTGATATTTCTGATTGTTGTTATTATTTTCTGGTATCCCTCCCGTGAAAAGGGCACCCCTTTTACCTGGCGATGGTCTGTAGTGGGTATCGGTGTATTCCTGGTTGTAGCTGACTTTTTTTATTTTAAAGCTTTATCATTTCCCGGATCACTTGTGTCTGTGCTTATTATTGTTCGCCGCGCTTCAGCAGTAATCGTTTTCGCTGCCGGTGCTTTGTATTTTAAAGAAACCAATCTCCGTAAAAGGGGGATTGTATTGGCCGGAATTTTAGCAGGTGTTGGAATGGTTGTACTTGGGAGCCTTTAAAAACAGATAATACATGAAAACCACGTATTCGCGAAGTGGAATTTTACTGTTAATTGCTGCAGAATTTTGTTTCGCATCCGCTACTGTATTTGCCAAACATGTTACCAATGTTTCCGATATCCCTTCGATAGAAATTGTATTTTTCAGGGTTTCATTAGGCACTCTGGTGGCGGCATTATACATGTGGAAAACAGGAACTTCTTTCCGGCCAAAAAAAGTAAAGCTGGTCATTGCCCGTGCTTTATTTAGTTTTTCCGCACTGGTTGCTTTCTTTTATTCAGTGGAACATAGTTCCGTGACAAACGGCAATATGCTGAATATGACGTATCCCGTATTTATTTTCGTACTGGCACCACTTTTCAAGTTAGAAAAGATGCATAAACTGTCATTCCTCTTTCTGTTGACAGCAATGACGGGAATATATCTGGTAGTTTTTCCCGATTTTTCAAGTATTAATTTTGGTGACATAATTGGCTTATTATCTGGAATATTGGCAGCTTTTGCTATTATCAGTCTCTCTGTTGCCCGTGAATACGATTCTACTGTATTGATTGTATTTTATTTAATGGCGATCGGAACCTTATGCAATGCCATTATGTTGGCTCCTGTATTTGTGATACCACCAATCAATCTGTATCCTGCTCTGATAGCAAGTGGAATTATGGGTTTACTGGGACAGGTATTGCTAACCATGGGATATAAGAATGTAACCGCGAAAGCAGGTTCTATGGTATCATCTTCAAGAATTGTATTTGCTGCGATCATGGGGTTTTTCTTTTTTTCTGAAACCCTCGGTTTTCGTATAATTTCGGGAGGACTTCTGATCATTGCATCGATACTCGGCATCAGTTACCTTCAAAAGAAAATCACTACTGAAGATGAGCAATAAGCGTGATTTGACAAAAACACTTACATTTGCAGTCATAAATTGAAAATCATGGCAGAACTGTTTCATTTTTTTATCGACTTTATCCTGCATATCGACAGACATCTGGTGGAAATTGTGACCGAATATCAGACCTGGACCTATGCAATTCTTTTTCTTATTATTTTCTGTGAAACCGGTTTGGTTGTTACTCCTTTTCTACCAGGTGATTCATTGCTATTTGCAGCCGGAGCTGTTGCAGCAATGGATGGAAATCCGCTTAACATATGGTTTTTAATACCCTTAATTTTTATTGCTGCTTTCATAGGGGATAATACCAATTATACCATTGGCCGTTTTCTGGGAATTAAAGTTTATGAAAAAGATTATAAATTAATCAAGAGAAAATATCTGGATGATACCCATGCGTTTTATGAAAAGCATGGAGGAAAAACATTAATAATAGCCCGTTTTATGCCTATTATCAGAACATTTGCTCCCTTTGTGGCAGGAGTCGGTACCATGCAATACAAACGATTCCTTTCATTTTGTATTATAGGGAATTTATTGTGGGTGAATATATTCAGCCTGGCAGGTTATTATTTTGGCAATATTCCCTTCGTTAAAGAGAATTTCTCTATTGTTGTTCTGGCAATTATCTTCATTTCATTTGTTCCACCAGCTTATGCTTTTGTGAAACAGTTTTTCAAGAAAGAAACCGATACGAAAAAGGATTAATGCCGACAGTGATCCTTAATTTCAACATAAAGATTCTAAATTAACAATCATTACTACGATAAAGTATATTTCGTCCCTTACGGGACTTTGATTTAACTCAGAATCATGAAGCTAATCGGGTAGGAAGCGGCTCACGCCGCTGTCCCCCCACACCACCGGGCATACGACTTCGTACCACGGCGGTTTCTATTAACTCTTAAACCGACAATCTCAGGTATATGGATTGTAGACCTTGTTGTGAGAACCATAACGGGTTCATGGCTTGGTTGACGGCGATTTTCTTAGACATCTGCCACCAGCCCTGTGAGTACATTACCGCATTCCAGCTTTTACGTTCGGGGATATTGTGGCTGCATAGAAGCTTGAAGATGGTGTAGCGTCTGCCACACTGTTTCAGTCTATAACATCGCAGTTTTCTTCTAATCCAGCTGTCAAGGTCCCTGAAGTTAGATAACCATACATTCGCAAGTCTAAAATAGTTAGTCCATCCTGTAATGGTTAAGTTAAGTTCCTTGATGACCGTTTCGAGTTTTACCCCCCGATTTCTACGAGTAATTTCCCTTATCCTATCCTTCAGACGTTTTATGGATTTATCAGCTACCCTAATCTCGCCTTTTGGTAGTAATGTGTACCCCAAGAATTTCACATCCGAGCAATGCCTTACTCCACTCTTTTCGTGATTAACTTTCAGTTTTAGCTTCTTTTCGATGAAGTCTGTCATTGAGGTCATCACTCTTTCTCCTGCTTTCCTGCTATTAACATATATGTTGCAATCATCTGCATAGCGGCAGAAGCTGTGGCCCCGATTTTCAAGTTCTTTATCCAGTTCGTCTAATACAATATTGGACAGTAACGGTGATAAAGGGCCTCCTTGTGGTGTTCCGGCTGTTCTTTGCTCTATCAGACCATCGTCCATCATTCCAGCCTTAAGGAATGCATTTATTAGCCTTAGAAGTTTCTTATCTCCTACGCCTTTGCTTAGTCGTTGCATTAGCCGATCGTGGTTTATCTTGTCGAAGAACTTCTCCAAGTCTATATCCACTACCCATTCCTTTCCTTCCTGTATGAACTTTGATGCTTGTTCTATTGCCTGGTGTGCACTTCTTCCAGGTCTAAACCCGTAGCTGCTTTCACTGAAAATTGGCTCATAATACCGGTTCAGTTCCTGATACATGGCTTGTTGAATGAGCCTGTCTTTGACTGTCGGGATACCCAACATCCGTTTGCCCCCTTCGGGTTTCTGGATCTCTACTTTGCGTACTGCACTCACCTCATATTTTTCTGTGAGTAATTCTTCGCATAGCTTGTGGATATTGCCTCCCAGCCATTGTCGCAGTTCATTCACTTCCATCTCGTCTATTCCACTGCTACCAGCGTTCTTCGCCACTTGTTTGTACGCTCTCATCAGGTTGCCATGATCTACTATCCTTTCTATTAGGTTTTCGGTTAAGGTTCGCTGTCTCTCCAATATCGAAAGTAATTCCGCTCTATCCATAGTCCTGTTTCCGGTTCCGCCGGATGTGGTCTCGGTTAGTTCTCCTGCTCGCCAGCTGAACAATTTTAGCTGCTGGTTTGCTTCGTTTTTCTGCCCCTTACTTTTACGCATCTTTGAAGCTTTCCTTTGTTAATAAATTCGGGCCTTCGGTAGTTCGTGAGTCCTCCAGCTCTCTACTGGCTCGTGTCCTTACCTAATATGCCTTCTGCTGACTTCTTTACGTCTGTTGTCTACCGGTTGCCCGGTATCCTATCCGGTTGCCCGGAGCTCGTTAAGATCTCCCGGGGTAAGTAGTACCTCTTTCCATTTGTTCTGCCAGATTTACCCCTCTTTCCTTCCGAATGACTATCGGGCTTCCTGATCCAGGGCTCAGTTACCCGGAAAGACAGGCCTCATATCTGGTTTCTGTTCGTCAAAACAAATTTTCGCCTACTGCTTCCTTCAGATTCCCAGTTGCCCGGGACACCCTTGCTCTCGGCTATAAGATTCCGGTCATTACGGTTCTTTCAGGACTTGGGTATTTATCCCCACACCCTTTAGATGTACTACATGCCCGGCACACCCAATATTAAGTCCCTACAGGACGGTTCCGTCAGGAACCATATATTGGTAGAAAATAAGATGACCTATTTATTCCCAAAGTCCCATAGGGACGTAATAATAGTTTCACTACTGAAAAATGTAAAACAATCATATCCTATATTAGAGACTTACTACTTCTCCTGCCAACTTTTGATACGTGATTTTAAAAAATTCATTTTGGATAAACCGTGTTATTTTTCCGGGTTTTCCATTACCAATAAGTGTTCCGTCAATATTAATTACGGGCATAATTTCACTTCCGGTACCGGTAAGGAACCATTCATCGAAATCATAAATTTCTGATTTTTTAATGGGTTTCTCCACAACTGTTATATTATTTTTACTGCATATATTTATAACAGAGGCCTTTGTAATACCAGGAAGAATCAGGTTTGAATCGGGATGGGTAAACACTGTATTATCCTTAACAGCTAAAATATTTGAATGAGAAGCCTCAGTTACCATACCATTACGAACCAACATACATTCAAATGCACCTTCTGCAGCAACTTCCTCAAATAGCAATGTATTTGGCAATAATCCGATGGATTTGATATTGCATTTTAGCCACCGAATATCTTCTCGGGATAGAACCATGACACCGTTTTTCATTTCATCCCAATAAGGATTCATTGCAAACGCCTTAGCAAAGACAGTAGGCGTAATTTCAGGAGAAGGAAAACGATGGATGCGGGTAGCAACTCCGCGGGTTATCTGAATATAAACTCCGGAATACTGTGTCTTAAACTGATTGATATTGATTAAGGCATCACAAATTTCACCCAATTTTTCAATCTGTTCATAATGGATTTTGATTTCCTTCAGATTGTTTTTTAATCGTTCCATATGTTCCTGAAAACAGAATGGCTTGCTTTTATAGAATTTAATCACTTCATAAATACCATCTGCGAAATAAAAACCACGGTCCTCGGGTGAAATAAAAGCCTTATCATTGCTGGTAAACTGTCCGTTCAGATATATGGTTGAATGAGTTAACATAACACAAAGATGATTCTGTCAAAACAATTTAGGATGAATGATTATTTTTTCCGGTGATCCATTTTTCAATCCATTGACCCACAATGAATCCGGCTCCGGTAAGGGCTGCTGTTTTACCCGCCTTCTTCAAAAAGGGTTCATCTGACTGAACGGTTTTATGGGCAATAATCAATCCCAATAACGCACCAATTAGCCCTCCTTTCTCCGGGTTTTTATCCCAGTATTGCTTAAACTGTTTATTCATTGTGGCAATTAAAATTCTACAAATATAGAGAAAGTTGTCTATATCATGAATTTGGAGGTTTAAAGAACAAGGAGGTCCGGTTAAAAAATATATGCACCGCATACTGGCGACCGTATGATGGGAATAAATGAATATAGGTTTTTGAAATAATAGACGGTTACGGTGCGGTGCCCCTTGGCTGTGTAGAAAATTTGGAATTGTTTTCATGCCCTGAAAGGGACTGAGCACTAGGATAGGGCAACGCCCTATTGGTGTTATCGCAATTATCAAATGCCCTGTAAGGGCAAAAGCACAATTACCAAGTTATATTATATATTCCAGATTAATTGGATTTTGTGTTTATCGCTAATAGTGACTATTTATTATTGAATCCGATAAATTCAGATTGCTTCTGCCCTTACAGGGCTATTTGTCATGTACACTCAGTAAAATAGGGCGATGCCCTATCCTTATGCTTGAATCCCCTTCAGGGCAAGGTATTCGACGATTATCAATTGAAACTCATAATAGATTATTCCTAAAAATGGTATAAAATACTGTCTTAGCTTGACGGCTATGCGCTACACCGAAGATTAGCAATAGATTTGATTTGAAAGTTACTTATTGATAGGCAGCCGGATTAATGGCTTGTGGAGTCCAGTTTTCCAGGAAACGCTGCACTTTTTCCGGATCATATCCTTTATCCAGTTCAAGGAGACCTGTATCTTGTGTATGGATACGTATGCCATCCTGATTTAAAATAACCAGTACGGGAAATCCAAAGCGTTGCGGATATCCGAGACCTGATAATACCGTCAGGTTTTTGTTTTCTTTACTGTAGTTAATTCTTAAAACCACGTAACTAGCTGCAATTATGGAGTCGGCCTTTGTGTTCGACTCAAAAAACTGATGCAGCCGATGGCACCATGGGCACCAGTTACCTCCAATCTGAATCAATACATGTTTTTGTTGCTCCTTTGCAGCGGTTATAGCAGCAGATAATTCCTTTGCAGCGTCTGCATTTGGATCGTAAATGGCAGTATTATCCTGTGCAAAGAGGAACGATGCCGGAATTAAAAAGAGAAAAAGAAAAAGAGTTCTCATATAGATGATATTAGCAACATCTAAAGTAATCAATCATTCCATTCCAAATTCCTTTTTTAGCTGTTGCGCCCACTTTTTTATTTTGGTATCTGATTGCGATGCCTGATTAACGTAGTCAAGTGCCAATCCACAAAACTGTTCCCCTCTTACTGCTCTGGACGATTCAAAGTGATAATTTTTTGTACTGGTATATCCGATTACCCGGGCACCTAATTTTTCCAGAATCTCAGCCATAAGACCAACCCCATCAATAAAATTTTCAGGATATCCCTTCTGGTCACCATTTCCAAATATGGCATACGTTTTCCCTTTCAAATCCATATCTTCCAAAGCGGGGACAAATTCATCCCAGTAATTTGGCAATTCACCGTCGAACCATGTGGGCACTCCCAAAATAACTTTATTAAAGGAAAGAAATTCCTTTTCAGTGACTGTTTCAGCATTCACCAGATTGAGTGCTTTGTTAAATTCTTCATTCAATTTTACAGCAGCTTCGGCCGTTTTTTTGGAGTTGAAACTATAGATGATTCCGATTTTTTCCATAATGGTTATTGTAATTTCTGCTATGCTAGTATTTCAAAAGATCTTTTACTGCCGCCAGGATCTTATCTGTATCAGGCAAAATGGCTTTTTCCAGAATCCGATTAAATCCTACAGGGGTAAAAGTAGAACCAACTCTTCTAATGGGTCCGTCCAGATACTCAAAAGCATTTTCATTGATCATTGCTGCGACCTCTGCCCCAAATCCCGAGAATACTTTATCTTCATGAACGATTAATACTTTACCTGTTTTTTGTACCGATTTCAGAATGGTATCCGTATCCAAGGGAACGATAGATCGCAAATCAATAACTTCAATTTGAACATGATCTTCTTTGGCTGATCTTTCAGCTACCAAAAGACACATATGGGTTGTATTGCCATAGGTAATAATGGTCATATCTGTTCCTTCCCTGCAAACACGGGCTTTACCAAAGGGAACTTCAAAATCCTCAGGGACTGACGTAGCTGCTATTGGTGAATTATATAAGGCCTTAGGTTCTAAAAATAAGGTAAATCCTTCACTACGCATTGCTGTTCGCAGCAATCCGGCTGCATCATCAGCAAATGAGGGATAAACAATCCGGACGCCAGGGAAAGTACTTAATGCGCCTTCGATGGTTTGGGAATGGTATAGACCTCCACCAATATATCCGCCTGATGCCAAACGTACTGTGACATTTGGAGAAAACTGCCCATTTGAGCGCCAATAATCATGGGTGGTTTCTACAAACTGTTCCATGGCAGGCCAGAAATAATCCGCGAATTCGGCTCCTTCAACAACAATCCTAAGCTTTTTATTAAAACGCGACATACCATTTGCGGTACCCATAATAAAATCTTCAGCAATGGGAGCATTAAAAACACGTTCCACGCCAAACTCCTTTTGCATTCCTTTGGTCACATTAAAAATGCCGCCTTTATCCTTGTTGGCAATATCCTGTCCCCAAATAAATGTATCGGGATTGTGCCGGAATTCGGCTTTTAGGGTTTCATTGATGGCTTCAATCAGTTTCTTTTTAGGTCCTTCTTCATGATGAAGTCCATCCGGATATTTCTGCGAAACGTAAGGATCAGGAAGAACATGATTCAAAACGCTTGATGGCTCCGGATCAGGTGCAGCCATTCCTTTTCTGTGCGCTTCCTTTACTTCGGCTTTTACCTGTTCCTCAATGGATTTCAATTCTTCTTCAGTGAAACGGTTATACCGTACGAGCATACGTCGGTATTTTCCAAGCGGATCATATTGCGTAACATAATTCAACTCATAATCATCGCGATATAGTTCATGCCGGTCGGAATTGGAATGAGAACCTATCCTGACACAATTTGCCTGAACAATGCACGGCTTTTGGTTTTTGATGACCCATTCTTTAGCTTCTGTCATGGCATTCATGGAATCGAATACATCTTTTCCGTTACAATGAATGATACGCAGATTCTTAAACCCTGTAAAATTATTAGCCACTTTCCGGTTTGCTGTTTGATCTGCTTTAGGAACTGAAATACCATAACCATTATCCTGCAATACAAAAATAACGGGAAGTAGCTCATTCGTGGCTCCATTAATGGCCTCATAAACGTATCCTTCTGAAACCGATGACTCGCCCTGAGAACAAATAGAAACACCTGTATGTTTGTATCGCTTCATGCCCCGTCCTACCCCAACGGCATGTAAAGCATGATTGCCTGTGGCCGATGAAACGTTGTGAATATTCCATTCGGGTTTGGCAAAATGATTGGACATATGCCTTCCTCCACCAGCAACATCGGTAGCTTTTGATATACCATTATAGATAATTTCTTCTGCGGTCAGACCGGAAGAAATGGCGGTAAGCATATCGCGGTAATAAGGAAACAAATGATCTGTTGTACGGTCAAATATTTGTCCGATTGCCAATTGAATTCCATCATGACCTGCATAGGGTGCATGATAGGACCATCCAATCGCCTGCTTCAGATAATTCGGTGCCCGGTCATCAAGTGCCCGGCCTAATACCATCAGGTAAAACCATCGGGACAACTGTTCTTTACTTGTATTCTTAATGCTGAATCTTTTGGGAATCTCCATATTAATGATTGCAGCTGAAAAACTTGGACTCATAATCATTCGGGTAATTTTATATCGCTCTGTTCATATCAAATTCTTCAAGGATGTCGGCCAACCGACGCAGGAACATTCCTGCCAAAGCACCATCCACAATCCGGTGATCGTATGAAAGTGACAGGATCATTTTATGCCGGATGGCTATGACATCCCCTGCAGGGGTTTCCAGCACAGCAGGCTTTTTCTCAATGTTTCCGGTAGCCAATATTGCTGCCTGGGGCTGATTAATAATGGGTGTGCCTGTAAGATTGCGGAAACTGCCAAAGTTCGAAATTGTAAAGGTTCCACCCTGAATGTCATCAGGTGACAGGCTATTGGAGCGAGCAGCTTCCGACAGACGGGATAAGTCAACTGCCAGTCCTACCATACTTTTCTGATCCGCATTCCGTATTACCGGAACAATCAGGTTGCCAGTCGGTAAAGCAACGGCAATG
This sequence comes from uncultured Bacteroidota bacterium, assembly GCA_963733535.1. Lineage (GTDB taxonomy): Bacteria > Bacteroidota > Bacteroidia > Bacteroidales > UBA10428 > UBA5072. Next base: position 164,090 of record CAVTDR010000007.1, on the reverse strand, counting down.
CCAATGTTAATATTTTTTCTAAGAATGATATTATCTCCATCCACGGAGGCATTTACTCCCGGATATTCTTTTAACGCCTTAGCTGTTGCTTCAAGAAAGGCGGGCATGAAAGTCAGTTTTATTTTCTCTTTCTTCTGAAAACCATCTTTATTTTTTTCACGCCACAGTGCAAGATTCGTAACATCTGCTTCCACAAAATTCGTTACATGAGGAGCGGTATGTTTGGACATAACCATATGGTCAGCGATCAGCTTTCTCATCCTGTCCATCTGCACAATTTCATCTCCGGGCTGCAAATTAATTGCCGGTTTGGGTTGTGGTTTCTGACCAGATGAAGATGGGGCTGACACTGTTGCTAACGATTCCTGCCTGGTTTCCGGTTTTTTCTGACCTCTGGTTTCAAGGTATTTGATCACATCCTGTTTGCGAACACGGCCATTTTCACCGGTTCCTTTTATCTGATTCAGTTCTTCCCCGGAAATGCCTTCTCTGGAAACAATGCTCATCACCAAGGGTGAGTAAAACCGGGATGCCACCTCATTACTTTTTCCTGAAGTTTTTACTTTTTGCTCTGTTTTTTCGGCATCTTTGATTTTGTTTTCGTCGGGCACCTCTGCTCCATCCGCAGGCTGTGTTGAAGAAGTACTCAACTCTCCGGATGCTGCGGGGGCATTTTGCTGTTCGGTAACCTCACCCTTGCCTTCTGTATTAATAATGGCAATAACTTCACCAACCGGAACCAATGCATTCTCAGCATATAATACTTTAAGTACCTTACCTGCCACGGGAGATGGAATATCTGAATCAACTTTATCTGTGGCGATCTCCAGTAAAACATCATCTTCTTCTACCATGTCTCCCGGCTTGATCAACCATTTTGTAATCGTGGCCTCCTGAATGGACTCACCCAGCTTAGGCATCACTAAATTAAAATCTGCCATGAATTTTTTTATGTTACTATTGCAATCAAAATTAATAAATAGAATCACTATAACTTATAACACATAAAATGTATTTCCTGTTCACCTTTTATTGAAAAAAGGATTCAAAGTAACGGGTATATATAGCATCCATTTTTGAAAGGAAACTCCTAACGGGTAACAGTTTTATGCATATCGGAGTTGATTTTCAAAACAGACTTTTTGTAATTATTTTGTATTCTATTGATTAGACAAACCAAAATAAGAATAATCTGGGTTTCAATTCCAACTATGTTATTGTACAATTTCTATATTATATTTTCTCAGCAACCCGGCAATCCCATCCATCGAAAACATCGCTTTTTTCATTCGGTTTAATTCCGGATCAATGACGTAATGATATGCGGAACGAAAATCCACTTTTTCCAGATTTGTGTTTTCAAACATCGTCCGCATCAGATCGCAATGATCAAAAACGGATTGTGTAAGATCACATTCTGTAAAATCAGCTTCCTGGATTTGTGTATTTATAAAAGTGGTCTTTTTAATTTTGGTTCTATAAAATGAGGAATGATTTAAAATACAATTCTCAAAACGGAATGAAAGTCCCAACTCGTTACAACTAGTAAATTGTAATCCCAACATTTTACAGTTTTGAAATGTCACTTCCTGAAATACCGTTTTTGTCAGATTTATTAGACTTAAGTCACAATCAGTAAATACACTATCTATAAATTTACGATCCGAAAAATCGCTGTTTGAGAAGTCACAGCGAAGAAAACGACAATTTTCATACAGTCCTTTTTCCAAGGGGTGTTTTTTGCCATCTATTTTTTCGAATTGCTGATCTTCAATAAAATTTTGTTCCATGGTTATAAGAAATATTATTCTTAATTAGATTTTATGTAGGCCTGTACTACAGTAAAGGCCCTACCCCAAATTCCCTCCCATTCGGCTATACACCATTTCAGGTTTCCACAGAATATCGTTACCTAAAATCATTCTTACGCCAGTAGTTTCTGTTTCAATGAATCCCCATACCTTTAAAAAATCAATACCTACCACATTTTCCCTGGGTATCGTAACTTTATCTACCTGAGATGCAGCATTTTTAAATTGCATGAGCGCCCTGCCTGCATCCACTGTCAATGCGTAAACAGGTCCTTCCCCCAATCCCGGAACAAAAAATCCATCAATTCGCTTGTTTTGGAGATAGACAAATGAGGAATCCAGATATTTCTTCAGCAGTATTTCCCTGTTTTCACCTGAAATGTAGGAATCAAGACGTACAACTTCATTGTAAAAATCACTTTTATATGGTTCAATATTTTTGATTTCCTTGATGCTCCGAAATGAACTTTCCGTTTTAAAATAGCAATAATCAGAAACTTCGCGAAATCCTGATTTTATATACACAGGTTTGCCTAAATCGGTAGCTATTAACAAAGAAGTTTTGACTCCCTTTTTATGAATGCCTTCTAAAAGGGTTTGAACGACTTTAGATCCGATTCCCTGATTCCGGTATTCAGATTTCACAATAATATGGGCAAGCCATGCTGTATCTTCAAAGATGATGGAATTGCCAATGCCTGCTATATTTCCATCAACTGTGATTTTTATCGGAAAACAAAAGTCATGGCTGCAATAAAACTGAAATGCAAGTGTAATATCCGACCAGCCTTCGGGCTGCAAATTTCTTAAGTGATCAATGTCCGCAAGCGTTATATTTCTGCAATTCATGCGCTCCTCTATTGATATATTAGTTGCTATTATACTGAATTCCATGGTTTAACGGATTTTTCAAATCGATCCAAAAAACATGAATTTCTTCAGTTTCATCTCTTTGCCCGTTATTATTTTGATCGATTTGTGCAAAAACATACATAAAATCATTACCCGAATCATATTCAGAACTAATTACAGAATAATTACCTGGAATTAAAGGAGTCTTATGGTTTGCTTCGAGATCAAAGTAGTAAAAATGTCTCAAATCTTTTGGATTGATCCATCCATCCTTATTTGAATCATCATCGTACACCGATATCATAAAATAGTTTCGCTGAATAGGTTGAAAATTTAGCGTATCACTGGTAAATGAAGGATAATATAATGTTTTTATAAGTACGGGTTTATCAAAGAAATATTTTTGGGTTTTTGTGGCAGTATTATAATGTGAAACATTTACAAGGTTAAATCCATAAACCGCCTGAAGTGCAGGCATATAATTGTTGTTCCACTGATTGCCATCACTCAACTCAGTATAATTTTCGTAATAATTATCAGTACCCGTAAAATAGGATTTTTCTTTTCTATCGAAGTTCATTTTATATACAGTGGTTAACCGATAAGTTGAAATCCCGGTTAAAAGAACACTGCCTGGTCGGGTTCTGAAATTCATTGAATCCTGAGAAAAACCATCTTTTTCAGCCTGATCAGCCAATTCACTTTCCGGACCTACGGAAAAACCCTTGTCGAACTCTTTATTTCTGGAACAGCCAAATAGAATGATGGCCATAAAAACAATCGTAGTACCTAGATTTAATTTTTTCATATTTATTCTTTTATGTGTACTCCTTAAAAATGATCCGGGGTTATTCATTTTCATATTCCATTTCCAGACTAACATCTTTTGCAGCATTTACAAATATTCGGATATCGTTTAATCCAATTTGTCCTTTGTACAAATTTTTATCTTTATTGAACAGATTGATCCGGTCGTGCAATTGCACAGGGTCTGATTCTGAAGCTTTTTTGGCAGTATCAACACCCAAAATATAAAGCATATGTGCAAATGTAACTCCCACATATTTTATCCTCGATAAGTCGGTTAATTTGGTAATATGGTTCAGTTCTTTCCGATCAATCCCCACGCTTTCTGCCAATTTTTGCCTTGCAGAAATCTGGATTACTTTACTATATAATTGTTCTGTATTATAAACACCTATACTTTTCAGCTTTTCCACAGTATCCTTTGAAATATCAATGAAATCGGCTATTTTATTAGGCTTAGGGTGGATACTGTTCAATTCACGAAGCAGTATAATGAGATAATCACCTGATAAACACTCAAATTTTGACAATTCAATTAATTTGTCCTTCTTTTTGAGGAGTTGGATCAATGCATGGACTGTTTTGATACCCATCTCCTCAAAAATTGCAAATCGCTCATCCAGCCTTTCTTTAAGTATAATTCGGCTTGGCGGCAAATAAGCCGATACCAATTTGATTTTATATTCAGAGAGTGTGATTTTTTCCAAATCAATATAATAACCCATGGTTGAAGTTTTACTTGCGAATTTCTATTAAGGTATTTTTTGTAATAAAGGGATAAATTTCATCGACATCTTTATTTTTCAAGGAAATACATCCCAGCGTCCAGTTGTATTTTGTATCAATTAAAAAGTCCATGCCTTTTGGGACTCCATGAATACCCACTTCACCGCCGATTTGTGCATCCCGTGGAATTCGGCCGGCTTCTTTAGCGTCTTTATGTTTCTTCCAGGAGTTTTTATTGGGATAGTCGATCCAAATGAATTTCGACCATTCTTTATGGGGATATTTTGAAAGGATATGGAATGTTCCTTCGGGAGTACACCGGTCACCCTGCATCAGTTTATCGTCAACCGGATTCTTTCCAAATACAACCGGGTATTCTTTGATGATACGCTTATCTGATTTTACATAAAGTCTGAATTCCGATTTATCAATAAGAATTGAAATTGTGTTTTTGTCAATTTTTAGGGAGTCAATGGTATGGGATAAAGAGATATCTGTATCTTTCTTTTGCTCCTCCTGAGCATAACAGGACAATATAAAAAAGAATAAAAAGAAATATAAGAATATCTTCATGATAAACGAACAACTAAATTCTGTGACATTCAGATTTCCAGTTAAATATATATGAATTCACCTTTTTAACAAAAAAAAACAGCAATTCTTTTTGGTTTAGTTTATTAACTTGCTCAAAACTTAGATTTTATTAGGCTGAAAGCCTTATTTACTTCAGCCCGATGGGCTAAATTAAGCTGCCACTGCGTGGCGAAGAAAGTTTCTCCAGGCCAAATCGTATCATTTTATATTTGCTCACAAATCCGCTTTTCTCAATGGTTTTCTGAGAGGCGATATTATTAATAGCACAACCGCAACTGGGTTTTAAATTTTTGTTGACCGCATATTCGCGCAAGTATAGTATAATTTGAGAACCGAGACTTTGACCTCTTTGTGAAGGATGAACCCAAACGCCTAAATCGCAATAATTCCAACCGGCAACTGTCCTAATAACCATACCGCAGCCGACAAACATTTCGTTGCGGTAAAATTCAAATACACTTTCATTCCGAATGAAATCCATCAACTGGCTTTCATTTTCGAAAAGTTCTTTGATGGAATTGTCCTGCTGCATAAACATTTCAACTGATTGAAGATCGGACCTTTTCATAATGATTTCCCGGTCTTTCTGTATTAAAGGTTCAACATAATCGCGGTATAATAATCCATGTACAGAATCCGTCATATTGTTTAACAGGCAAGTACCAAGTAATAGTGCATCAAAGGATTTGCAGTAAACCTCTTTAATTGCTAAATCATTTAGAACCCATTCAAAAATGTCATTTGCAATGGGTATGAACTTATTTATAATATAAAATTCAATCAATACGCATTCTTTATTTATGATAAAGTAACCAACTGTAGCATTTGCTGATTGCAGCTTATAAAAATCAGCATTGTGAATCATCATTTCAAGGAATAATTCTTGAAACTCAGATAAGCTGTTTAAATAATCAGTTCTGAATTCTTTGATTTGATCCGGAGTGGTTTTTAATATTTTCATGTATATGGGACAAGTGGGAACTATAAAGGGATCTGAATTCTTTTGATTGTAATCTTCAGGTATCATCCACTTAAGCGATATCCAATGCCGGATTCAGTAATTAATAAAGTAGGATTTGAAGGATTGGTTTCAATCTTTTTTCTGATTTGTGCAACAAAAACCCTGAGATATTGCGTTTGTTCCACAAAACTATGTCCCCAAATTTCTTTCAGAATATATTGATGTGTTAAGACGCGACCAGCATTTTTTGCCAGTAATGATAAAAGGCTGAACTCGGTAGAAGTTAATTTTAGAACTGTATTTTGTTTTCGGGCAACATGATTCATAATATCAATTTCGAGATCGTCAAAAATATAAATGGATTTTTGTTCATCCCCTTTTTCATGTTTTAAAGCAGACTTTATTCGGGCCAGCAATTCTCTTGTTCTGAAAGGTTTGGTTAAGTAGTCGTTTGCACCATGCTCCAAGGCATTCACAACATCTTCCTCTTCATTTCTGACCGTTAGAATAATTATTGGTTTTTGATACCAGGTGCGCAGACTCTTGAGTATTTCAATTCCGTCAGTATCAGGAAGTCCAAGATCAAGTATGATTCCTGAAGGTTGAAAATTGGCGGCTGCAATCAATCCTTCTTTCCCATCTCCGGCCTTAATAATTTTAAAACCATTAGCTGAAAGGGTTATTTCAAGCAATCTACGAATTTGCACTTCGTCATCAATAATGAGCAGTGTATCATCCAAAGTAAATAATTTTTATGACACTCATTTCAATAATATCTTATTCCTCTTTCATTTCAGAAATACTTACAGGTATAATAATAGTAAAAATGGATCCCCCGTTTTGCCGGTTTGCTGCTATTACTTTACCCTTTTGGGCTTCTGTAAATCCTTTTACTATTGATAATCCCAATCCGGTACCACCAACCCTTGCATCCTTACCCCGATAGAATTTATTAAAAACAGAGGGTAGTTCATCATTAGGAAATCCTTTACCCCTGTCCATTACTTGAATAATCAATGAACTGTTATCATAAAAAACCTTTACCCGGATGGTAGTTCCTTCAGGTGCGTTTTGTGTTGCATTCAGTACCAGGTTATGCAATATTTGTTCAGTAAGACCAAAATCGACATATACCATTGGCATATCATTTGGAATTACAGATGAGAAATTAAAATTACTCAATTCTAGTTTAAGATGATCTTCTATTTTATTAACAACATCGTGAACATCACACCAGTCGGGTTTGGGAGTTATTCGACCCGATTCAAGTCGCGACATATTCAGCAGATTTTCAATAAGGCGATTTAAACGAACAGAAGCCATATTAATTTCACAATACAATTTCTGTTTCGTATCCTCCGGAAAATTCTGGAACATCAATGTATCGGAAGCTCCCATAATAGTAGCAACAGGAATCCGCAATTCATGGGATATTGAATTAAAAAGCGTTTTATATAGCTTATCCGATTCATTAAGAATATAGATGTTTTTTGCTGCTTCGCGAAGGAATTCACGTTCGAATTTACCTGAAATTTGAGAAATGAATGTTTCCCAAAACTGAGCTTCACCTTGGGTGAATACAGTAGTGTGTGCAACCGCAATAACTCCCATGTTTCCTTTATTTCCAGCAAGAGGGTAAAAGGTATAATTTTTAGAGGGCAGGGTATCCGTGTGTTTTCCGGCCTTAAACGAATGCCTGAAAACCCAGGTAGCAATACTCATATCATTTTCTGTGAACTTTAAAGTTGTATCATGCCTGAATTGATTTTCAAGCTGACCAAGTTCGTTCTTAAGCATAAGAGCGCAGTCAACATTAAAATTTTTTTGAATGGATTTAAGGGCAATTTTCACTACTTCATCAAGACCTGATGCAGCAGTTAATTCCCGGGTCAGTTGATATAAAGCATGGGTGCGTTCTTCCCTGATCCTTATTTTCTTCTCCTGATGCCTTACTCTTGAGGTGAGAATGCCATTAAGTAGTGCTATGATAAAGAACATAATAAGCATCAGCACATCAACCGGTTCCCCAATATGCATTGTAAATGGTGGTGGAATGAAAAAGAAATCCCAGATTACCGCACTCAATGTGGCAGCAAGTAAAATCGGACCGGTGCCAAAGAAAAGAGCAAGTATTGAAACCAAAAACAACAATCCGAATGATACTACCTGATAACCAATAATATCCTTAACTAAATAACAAATAACAGAAGCCAGAATAACAAAAAAAGTAGTAACTATATATTGCGTAATATTGGACGTGAAAGAAGGAACAGAAACTTTATCACTAAAACGATCCTTTGCCTTGCTATCGGAACCCAAAATATAAACATCGATATTTCCGCTAAACCGTATGAGTCGGTTTACAAAGTTTCCAAGGCGTAGCAAGGAAAATATATTACGGGCACGAGGTTTGCCTACTATAATATGTGTGGCATTTTCTTTCAGAGCGAAATCAACAATCGCTTTTACGATATCAGAATTAGTAATAATACGGAACTTAATTCCAAGCTGTCGTGCAAGATTTATGTTTTTATCTAGTTGTTCCCGCTCTTTTTGGGTCATTTGATGCGACGTTTCCACATAAATTGCCTGAATGGTGGCACCCATAGAATACGCAAGATTTTTAGCCCAACGTAATAATCGTGTCGTTTGTTGACCGAAATCTATGGCAACGACCAGGCTGAGTCCGGATTTCCAGGGACCGCGAATCCTTTTTTCGGACATATAGTCGTGTAATTGCTTATCCACACGATCAGCAACTAGGCGGAGAGCCATTTCCCGCAAAGCGGTTATATTACCTTTGCGGAAAAAATTTAGTTTTGCATCTTTTGTTTGATGAGAGGTATATACTTTCCCTTCTGATAAGCGCTGTAACAATTCATCTGGCGCGAGGTCCACAAGTTCAACCTCATCGGCACCCTCAAATATTTCATCAGGAAGTGTTTCACGGACAACAATACCGGTTATCTGTGCTACGGTTTCAGATCTGCTTTCAAGATGCTGAACATTTAAGGTAGTATAAACATGGATACCTGATTCAAGAATTTCTTGTACATCCTGATACCTTTTAGCATGCCGGCTTCCGGGAGTATTAGTATGAGCAAGTTCATCCACAATAACGATAAAGGGTTTCCTGGCTATGATAGCATCCAAATCCATTTCCTCTACTGTGGCAGTTTTGTATTGATAGGTTTTGCGGGGTACAATTTCAAAACCTTCCGTCAATTTTGCGGTTTCCTCTCGATTATGCGTTTCTACATATCCTATGACAATATCATTATCTTTCAATTTCTCGCTATGCGATGCCTGTAACATGGTGTATGTTTTACCAACACCTGCACACATACCGAAAAATATTTTCAGCTTTCCCTGTTTGCTTTTTTCTTCCTCTTGAATTAATGAGGCCAGTAATTCATCGGGGTCGGGTCTATTTTCTTCACCTATCATTGGTTGATATTATCCAAAGCTAAATTTAACTTAAAAACATTAATCCTGGGTTCACCGAGCAAAGAAAACTGGGGTTTTTCCGATAAGCTCTTTATGAGTTGAACCAAATCTTCTTTTTCTTTAGCATTCATCTTTCTCTCAATCGCCACTCGTTCCAATTGAAGCATGGCTGCTTTGGGTGAAATATGAGGATCAAGACCACTAGCCGATGCAAAAATCATTTCAGGTGGAATTGATGTCGTATCTGTTAGAAGATTAATTTTCCCAAATAAACTACGCCTTTCCTCTATGCTATTTTTCAACTTTATACTTGTGGGTCCTAAATTAGTAGCAGCTGAAGGCAACGGATTGTATTCTATAGCGGATGGTCTGGACCAGAAGTAAATGGCGCTGTCGAATTTTTGTCCAATAAGTTTTGACCCTATAATATGATTATCTTGTATTACAAGGCTTCCATTTGCTTTGGCAGGAAAAATCAACTGTGCTATTCCTGTCAGGAATGCTGGATAAGCAATGCCCAAAAGAATGGTCAAAACCAGCAATATTCTTAATGAAATGAACAAATGTGTCTTCATATTTTTAAAGTATTGAACCCCGTTTATTAGATCAAATGTGTGACTTCAAGCAACAAATCGATTATTTTAATACCTGCAAAAGGAATGATCAATCCTCCTACACCATAGATCAGAATATTCAGCCCGAGAACCTTATTCGCTGAAACAGGCCTGTATTTCACCCCTTTCAGAGCCAGTGGGATAAGAGCAACAATAATCAATGCATTAAAGATTACAGCACTTAATATAGCACTCTCAGGAGTGGCTAATTTCATAATATTGAGGGAGCTTAGAGGCGCGATACCTGACGTAACGTAAAGTATTGAAGTGATAGCTGGTACAATTGCGAAATATTTTGCAACATCGTTGGCAATACTGAATGTGGTAAGAGCTCCCCGGGTCATTAACAGCTGTTTTCCGGTTTCAACTACTTCAATGAGCTTAGTTGGATTGCTGTCGAGATCTACCATATTCCCTGCCTCACGTGCAGCCTGTGTTCCTGTATTCATGGCAAGTCCTACATCGGCTTGTGCGAGTGCCGGTGCGTCATTTGTTCCGTCTCCGATCATCCCTACTAAATGTCCATTGGCTTGTTCTTCTCGAATCCGAAATAATTTATCTTCCGGCCTTGCTTCGGCCATAAAATCATCCACGCCTGCCTCCGCTGCTATGGCAGCAGCTGTTTGCGCATTATCCCCGGTGATCATCACTGTTTTAATACCCATTTTGCGTAATTGTGCAAAACGCTGTTTTATACCTCCCTTCACGATATCCTTGAGGTGAATGACTCCAAGTACAATACCGTTTTCCACAACCACGAGAGGGGTAGCACCTTGTCTTGATAACTCCAGCACAATTTCCTCAACATTTTTTGGAAGAAAACCATTATTATTTTCAGCAAATTTTCTGATAGCTTCGGCAGCACCTTTTCGAATGCTGCGCAATTGCCCATCTGGCTTTTTTAAATCAATCCCACTCATCCTTGTCTGCGCAGAAAAAGGTATAAACATAGTATCAGCAGGATCCAATTCTCTTCCCCGGATATTAAATCGTTCTTTTGCCAGTATTACGACCGAACGGCCTTCCGGTGTTTCATCTGCAAGAGATGCCAGTTGTGCGGCATCTGCCAGTTGCTCCATTAGTATTCCATCGGCAGGTATAAACTCAGTGGCCATACGATTCCCCAATGTGATTGTGCCCGTTTTATCCAACAGCAATACATCGGTGTCACCTGCGGCTTCAATGGCTTTGCCACTGGTAGCTATCACATTTTTACGAAGTAACCTGTCCATTCCACTGATGCCAATAGCACTTAATAGTCCGCCAATCGTTGTAGGGATAAGGCAAACCAATAGTGCAATCAAAACCGGTAGGGTGAGATTTTTATCGGCAGATAATCCTGAAGCGTGCAAACTATAACCGAAATAGGCAGGCATGGAAATTACAACCAACAAAAATATAATGGTAAGTCCGGATAGAAGGATTGTTAAAGCAATTTCATTCGGAGTTTTCTGACGTTTCGCACCTTCAACAAGAGCAATCATGCGATCTAAAAATGAATTGCCAGGATCTGAAGTTACCCTAATAATAATCCTGTCACTTATGACTCTTGTTCCTCCTGTAACTGCGCTACGATCACCACCGCTTTCACGTATTACCGGTGCAGATTCACCTGTAATGGCCGATTCATCTAAACTAGCAATCCCCCCAATAACATCTCCGTCCACCGGGATTATATCCCCTGCTTCACATATCACAATATCTCCTTTTCTAAGTTCAGTAGCCGGCACCAACTCTTCTTTCTTTTGAACAAGTTTCCGGGCTTTCGTCTGTGTTCGGCTTTTTCGCAAACTGTCAGCCTGCGCTTTACCTCGTCCTTCAGCAATAGCCTCTGCAAAATTGGCAAATAGTACTGTAAACCATAGCCAAACAGTAATCTGAAAGTTAAATCCGGAGAATTGACCCTTAGCGATATCTAAAACAACAATAACTGTGGATATCGCTGCACCAATACCTACAATAAAGATTACCGGATTTCTTACCAAAAAAGCAGGATTTAATTTAGTAAAAGAATCTTTGAAAGCCTGAAATCCAATTTCTTTCGCAAAGAAGGGAATTCTAAAATTATTTTTTTTCGAATCATCCATGATTATCAATCAATTAAAAAGAAACACCTAAATTCATAAGGAAATGTTCAACAATGGGTCCAAGCGCCAGCGGAGGGAAAAACGTCAGACCTCCGATAATAAGAATTACACTGATCAATAGCAAAACAAACAACCAATTGTCTGTTTTGAATGTGCCGGAAGAAACCGGTGTAACTTTCTTCCCGGCCATGTTACCTGCAATTGCCAATACCGGAATTATCACGCCAAAGCGGCCAATGATCATTCCAATTCCCATCATCAGATTATAAAATACCGTATTGGCATTAAGTCCTGCAAAAGCGCTTCCGTTATTCCCGGCTGCTGAAGCAAATGCATAAAGAATTTCAGTAAGACCGTGTGGCCCGGTATTATTAAGACTCGACAGTCCCGGATCCACCGAGCAGGCTATTGCTGAAAACAACTTCATCACCGCATTAGGTGCTAACACTGCTATAATGGCCATTTTAATTTCAAATGCCTCTATTTTTTTACCCAAATATTCAGGAGTACGACCTACCATAAGCCCAGCAATAAAAACAGTAAGTATAATGAAGATGATCATACCGTACAATCCACTGCCTACCCCTCCGAAAATGATTTCGCCCAGCATCATATTGAAAAGTGATACCATGCCAGAAAGTGGTGATAAACTATCATGCATTGAATTTACACTTCCATTGGATGTTGCTGTTGTGGTAACGGACCATAAAACGCTGTTCATCACACCGAATCGGGTTTCCTTTCCTTCCATATTGCCGGCAATCTGAAGCACATTGTTAGGATTGTACTCAGACCAAAGTGAGATGCCAAGTCCTATTGCAAACAAAATAAACATGGAAATAAATATTGTTCTTGCCTGCCGTTTGGAATTCATAAAATAGCCGAAAGTAAATATGAGTCCGGCTGAGATGAAAATGAGTGAAAACAATTCAATAAAATTGCTAAACGGAGTAGGATTTTCAAACGGATGGGAACTGTTTGTATTAAAAAAACCGCCTCCGTTGGTTCCCAGTTGTTTAATAGCAATTTGCGATGCTGCCGGACCCAGGGGTATAATCTGTTCTGTTCCCTGCAATGTAGTTGCAGTTACATAATGCGAAAATGTTTGTACCACACCCTGACCCACTAAAAATATCGACAGTATTAAGGAAAGGGGTAATAAAATATGCACAACACTGCGGGTTAAATCAACCCAAAAATTTCCCAGAGATTCTGTGGTTTTTCTCGTTAGACCCCTCACCAAAGCCAACAGCACTGCCATTCCGGTAGCCGCACTTACAAAATTCTGAACGGTTAGTCCGGCCATCTGCACAAAATAGCTCAATGTATTTTCGCCACTATATGACTGCCAGTTGGTATTGGTTACAAAGCTGACAGCTGTATTGAACGCAAGATGCCAGGAAACATTAGACAGATTTTCGGTATTGAGGGGCAGATATTCCTGTAATATCTGAATCAGATACAATATCAGTATGCCAAATAGATTAAACAGAAGTACACTTACCGTATATGTCTTCCAATTCATCTCTTCAACAGGGTTTACACCGGACGTTTTATAAACTAATTTTTCAAGCCAGCCAAAAACAGGTTTCATAACATGTTTTTCACCGGAGAAAACTTTATACATAAATTTCCCCAGCCATGGAGCCAATATAACAAGTAAGGTCAGGAAGATGATTAATTGAATTATTTCATTCATAAATACTTACGTTTAGAAGTTGCAAAAATTAAAACTTCTCAGGCCGGATCAAGGTGTACACCAAATAACCCAGTACAAAAACAGCTATAATGCCTCCGATCAGATATCCCTGTGGGCCATTAGCTTTGACAAGAGAGGCATTCATTACAATTATAATTTCCATATTCATTAATTTATTTACTATGGTTAGAATGATTATGATCATATACTTTATCCAGATGGAATATTTTACTTACAATAGCACTTGCGATAAACAACAGAAATAATTTGCCAAGAAATATTAAGACATAGGAAGAAGACACACCAAAGATGTCTTTGCTGGTGAATAATAAAATAGACGAAATTTCATTCATCAAAGGATGATTTGTCAATATATTTTGAATTATAATCATAACCTATTGACTTATTAATCATACCAAAAATACAGGGTATACCATAAGAAAAAAATAAGTATTTGTAGGCTTTGTATAAAGATTTTATAAAAATTTAAAAAGTGACGACTTGTAATAACAATTACATGATGAATATCCCAAAAGCTAATTATTGTCATATGTAGAAATATATATTATTATATATTTGTGATCTGATTCATGGATGTTTGTATCCGGGTGAATGCAACTAATCATTATAATAATAACCTTATGAAATACCTTATAGTAGGCGGGGTAGCAGGTGGTGCAACCACTGCAGCACGTCTCCGGCGGTTGGATGAAGCAAGTGAAATTATCATGTTCGAGCGCGGTGCATATATTTCGTATGCCAATTGTGGTTTGCCCTATTATATTGGCGGAACCATCAGTGATCGCGATAAATTATTTGTGCAAACACCCGAATCATTTGGTAAGAGATTTAACCTGGAGGTAAGAATTCTTTCTGAGGTTATTGCCATTCATAGAACAGCAAAAGAAATCACTATAAAGGACCTGAAAACCGGCAACGTCTATACCGAAAAATACGATAAGCTGGTGTTATCACCTGGTGCCGAACCTGTGAAACCTCCTCTTCCCGGAATTAACCTGGAGGGTATTTTTACCTTGCGCAATGTTCCTGACACCGATCAAATCAAAAAGTACATCACAGAAAAGAATCCCCGGCATGCAGTGGTTATTGGAGCCGGCTTTATCGGACTTGAAATGGCGGAAAATCTGCACCAAAATGGATTGAGGGTAACCATTGTGGAAATGGCCGAACAGGTAATGAACCCACTCGATTATTCCATGGCTGCTCTGGTTCATCAGCACCTGAAAACCAAGAATGTAGAATTTTACCTGAATACGGCTGTAGCTTCTTTTTCAAAACAAGAAGAGCGGATATCGGTACGATTGAATTCCAGCAAATCGATTATAACTGATATGGTAGTGCTTTCCATTGGGGTTAAACCGGATAGTGGATTGGCAAAGGAAGCCGGATTGAAAATTGGACAAACCGGAGGCATTGTGGTGAATGAATTCCTGCAAACTTCGGACAACGATATTTATGCGTTGGGTGACGCTATTGAATTTAAAAATCCCGTTACCGGAACGAATATGATTACCTATTTGGCCGGACCGGCAAATAAGCAGGGACGTATTGTCGCAGACAATATTTGTAATGGCAATACCAGAACCTATACCGGCTCCATCAATACAGCCATTGCCAAGGTTTTTGATGTAACGGTAGCATCAACGGGTGTGGCAGGTAAACTGCTTGGAAAAATGAATATTCCTCATCTGGATTCAATAACCCATTCCTCCTCACATGCAGGTTATTATCCGGGAGCAGTGCCTATGTCGATTAAGATATCCTTTGCTCCCGATACCGGTCGATTACTCGGGGCTCAAATCGTTGGTTTCGACGGTGTTGATAAGCGCATTGATATTTTTTCAAGTGCAATCAGAAACGGAGCAACAGTACATGACCTTGCGGAAATTGAACATGCCTATGCACCACCCTATTCTTCTGCCAAAGATCCAGTGAATATAGCCGGTATGGTGGCACAGAATATACTGGAAGGGGTTACCAACGTGATATCATGGCGATCAGTGGCCGCATGTCCTTCAGAGGATACCTTTTTAATTGATGTACGGACACGTGATGAATATCAACTGGGAACGATTGAGGGCGCCATGAATGTCCCCCTGGATGAAATCAGGTTGCATTTGGACGAAATACCAAGGGATAAAAAACTTATCGTATTTTGCGGGATTGGTTTAAGGGCACATGTAGCTTGCAGAATCCTGATTCAAAATGGCTTTACCGAAGTCTTTAACTTATCGGGCGGACTTAAAACTTATGAAACGGCCAGCCAGAAACAAAGCAACGAAGATATTTTCGCAAACGACTATATAGGGCATGATGATAATATTTATCAGGGTGCAAAAGAAAAGATGGCTTTAAAACCTGTAGATGTTCAAAAATTAAAGGAGTTAGATGCATGTGGCTTGCAGTGCCCGGGCCCTATATTAAAACTCAAACAGACCATTGATAAATTGGATGTGGGTGAAGCCGTCAAAGTTAGAGCTACCGATGCAGGGTTTTACAAAGATGTGAAAGCATGGGCCAATGTTACCGGTAATGAATTGGTAGAACTCACCATGGAAGGAGCCCAAATTGTAGCCATTGTTCGAAAAGGGGAACCTGTTATGAACACCATCAGTCAGCAAAGCAAAAACAATGCTACTCTTATTTGTTTCAGTGATGATCTTGACAAGGCACTGGCTACTTTTGTTATTGCCAATGGTGCTGTTGCTTCCGGAAAAAAGGTAACCATATTTTTTACATTCTGGGGACTGAACGTGATTAAACGTTATCAGAAACCCATTGTGAATAAAGATATTTTTGGCAAGATGTTTGGAATGATGATGCCGCAATCGAGCCGGAAGCTCGGCCTTTCGAAAATGAATATGGCCGGCATGGGCAGCAAAATGATGCGCATGGTGATGAAAGATAAACACGTGGATACACTTGAAAACATGATACAATCTGCATTGAACAGCGGCGTTGAGTTTATCGCCTGTCAGATGTCAATGGATGTTATGGGCATTAAGGCAGAGGAATTAATTGAGAATGTTCAGATTGGCGGAGTAGCTACTTACCTTGAGCGAACTCAGGATGCAGGGCTTAACCTATTCGTTTAACCATTTTTGTTGGACATTCTCTTCATTCTCAAGCACGATATAAAATTGCATTGAGCTTTGTCTCCTTTGCTCCTCTATTCCTGGTCATTTTGAATATGTACCATTAAGGCCCGTCAGAAATGAAGGGCTTTTTATTATTTGTACAAGGCTCACTTACTATTTGCTTAGCCGGAATTATCTGAGATACATTGCTTTATATCATAACCTGATGTGTTGCATATCAATGGATAACATATTCAATATCATGCTGCCGGCACCAACGGAATCCATCTGAAAAAGTATAAATAATTAATTGATACTGCAATAATTAATCAAACCTACAAATAATTGGGCTATTGTTATTTACCTCTAAAGTTATCATATATGAAAGCCAAAATTAATACCATCTTCATGTTGATCGGCCTTACGATGTTGCCCCTGATTGTTGGCGCACAATCACAAGCCGATACGCTTCTACTCATTGAAAAATGTATAGGGTTGCAGGAAATACAAAAGTATTATCCAGTGGATGCCTATGGTGCTAATGGATCAGTTAACATCATGCAATATCCGGTAAATCTTAATATAACAGACGGATCAACCCATGCTGGTAAAGAAATCAGGGTATACCAAAGAACAGAGATTGCACTTAGCCAAATTAAGAGTTACTTCTCTTTCAGGTCAGTCGAAATAGAGCAAAACGATGCCCGGATCAATATGTCTTATTTCTACGATTACGACTATATCAACAGGAATTTCAGAGTATTATCGGTGAATGTCAGTTTCATCAGGGCAGCAGATGAATGGAATATTGCTGGCATCAGCATAAAAGGAGATACAAAATGAAAACGCTAAAGATATACACCGCAAGGATTATTTTTCTTACTGTTATCATAATCCTGATATGTTCACAACATATTGAAGCACAATTTACTAATCCGGGTTTTGAAACTGGAGACCTTACGGGATGGACAGGTTCAACCGGGTCCTCTGTATCAACAGGGATGACCGTATTAGGCTGGACAGTGAACCCGGCTGATTTTTATATGGCCGCTATAGAGCCGAAAACAAGTTTGAATATCAGCACTGCCGAATCAAATCTTGGTTTGTCAAGCGGCGCTTTGGTGACCTCAAATTCGCAATTGTTCAATACGGCAACAAATTTTGCCACGCTCACCCAGGTATTAAGCCTTGGTGCCAGCCAGTCAATTACCATACATTGGAATTTTATAGCACAGGATTATGCACCATATAATGATGGAATTATTGCAACATTAGTTGGTCCCGGCACCCAAATAATTGAACTTATGGCAGTAACTGCAAATTCTTATGGGGATCCGGATGCCATAATCACAGGTGATTACGGGAGTACCGGTTGGATGACCGTATCCTTTACTGCACCGGTAGCTGGTTCATATACTCTGGGATTTTCTTCATTTAACACTGGCGACCAATCTGTTAACCCCATCCTGATCATTGATGATGGCGTTGGAGGAACTTTTGCACCGGGACAGCCGATTATATCCACAACAGAAATAACAGATATAGGCACCTCATCTGCAACAGGCGGTGGTAATATTACTTCCGACGGAGGTGCCACTGTTACTTCAAGAGGGGTGTGTTGGAACACAACCGGATTGCCGCTCATAACTGATTCACATACCAGCGATGGTACCGGAACAGGTGCATTTACTTCAAATATTACAGAACTAATCATTGGTACTACTTATTATCTAAGATCCTATGCAACTAATACGGCTGGTACTGTTTACGGTGAACAGGTAATTTTTACCACTTTATCTGTTTCAACAGAACCTACTGTTACAACAACTTCCCCATCATTGATTACTTCATATTCTGCCTCATCCGGAGGGGATATTACTTCTGATGGTGGAGCAGCTGTGACTGCCCGCGGCGTATGCTGGAATACATCAGGCGATCCGACAACTTCCGATAATCTTACTACAGACGGTAATGGTATCGGAGGTTTTACAAGCTCTGTTTCAGGATTGCAACCCAATACAACCTATTATCTGAAAGCCTACGCAACGAATTCAATCGGAACAGCTTATGGGACAGAAGTTACCTTTACTACGCTCCAGACCCAGATAATAACCTTTCCTGAAATACCGGAAAAAAATTATGGCAATAGTGATTTTGCCCCCGGAGCTTCAGCATCTTCCGGTCTTACCATTGTATATACCAGTTCCAATAGTGAAGTTGCCACTATATCAGGAGAGAATATACATATTACGGGTGCCGGCACTTGCACCATTTATGCCAACCAACCCGGTGATGCTGTTTATAGTGCTGCCCCGAAGGACAGCATTCTATTTACGGTAAACAAAGCAGCAATCACGCTGACAGCTGATAATAAACAAAAGCATTATGGTGAGTCCAATCCAATACTCACATTCTCTGGAAGTAATTTTGTAAACGGTGATGACATCGATGACATTGACAGCCCGCCAACAGTGGAAACTGAAGCTACTCAGCTAAGTGAGCCTGAAAATTATACCATTACGCTTACAGGAGGTTCAGACAATAACTATGATATCACAACCGAGGGTGGTATACTGGAAATCATTAAGGCCAATATTGAAGTAACTGCCGACGATCTGTCAAAATCATATGGAGAAACTGAGCCTGAGCTCACATATCAAATAACTTCAGGTATGCTTGTTGGTTCAGATGCCCTGAGCGGATCACTAATACGGACATCAGGTGAGGATGTCAATTCCTATACCATATCAGAGGGAACTTTAACTGCTGGTCCAAAGTACAACATGTCATTTGTAACCGGCTCCATGGTTATTAACAAGGTTGAACTGAAAATTTCCGCAGACAACAAAACCAAGACTTATGGAGAGGATGATCCTTCCTTGTCATACTCTATAACCGATGGTAGTCTTGTTGGAACAGATGCTATTACAGGCATAGCTGAAAGATTACCCGGTGAGGATGCAAACGTCTACCCAATTAAACAGGGAAGTATTTCTGCGGGTAATAATTACGACCTTGACTTTATAGATGGTGTTTTTACAATCAAACCGGCCACACTGGAAATAACGGCAGATAGTTATTCAAAAACCTATGGCAATGATGATCCTGCACTAACCTTCAACCTGACCGGAGGCAGTCTTGTAGGCAGTGATGCCATAACAGGAATTCCTGTAAGGGTTTTGGGAGAAAATGTCGGGCTCTATGATATTGAACAGGGAACTTTAAGTGCAGGAACAAACTATGATGTTGCTTTTATACCTGGAACATTTACCATTGATCCGGTTTTACTGGAAATATCAGGGATGACCCAGACAAAAACTTACCACGATGACGATCCCGTTTTTGATTACCAGATAACCAGTGGATCTTTGAGAGGCAGTGACGAACTTAATGGTCTGCTTTCACGAGAAAATGGTGAAGATGCAGGTACATATCTAACAGAAAGTGGAACACTCACATCATCTGATAATTATGAAATTACTTTTATACCGGGTACATTAACCATTGACCCTGCTCCACTTCAGATTACTGTCTATGATACAACAAAAGTATACGGCGAAAGCGACCCGGTTCTTCGTTGGGACATAACAGGGGGTTCATTATTTGGAACAGATGCCTTAACTGGCACTTTTACGCGTGAACCAGGTGAAGATACCGGCACATATGAAATGCAGCAGGGAAGTGCAAATGCGGGTGACAATTATGAATTAGCATTTACCGGGGGAAAACTCACTATCTTGCAGGCCGAACTTCATGTATCTGCCAACAACATGGCAAAGGTATACGGAGAAGCTGACCCGGAATTTTCCTATCAGATAACAACTGGCAGTCTTTTTGGAACCGATGCAATCACTGGTGAAATACACAGAGATGCCGATGAAAAAACAGGTATATATCCAATAACACAAGGCACATTAACTGCAGGGTCCAATTACAACATGTTCTTTGTAGATGGCGTTTTGGAAATTACCAAAGCCCCGTTGACATTATCCGCAGATCATATTATAAGACAATACGGAGAAGAGAATCCTGAACTTACTTTTACAGGGTCAGGTTTTATGTTCGATGATGACACGGAAGTTCTGGACCAAGCGCCTTTACTTCACATAACAGCTGATATCATGTCAGATGCAGGTGAGTATATCATCACTATAACCGAAGGTTCAGATGATAATTATGATTTTACATTCGAAGATGGAACGCTGACTGTTGAGAAAGCACCGCTATTGGTTACGGCAGATGATAAAAGCAAAATATATCTGGAAATTAACCCGGCGCTAACCTGCACATACTCCGGCTTTGTTAATAACGAAGATATTTCCGTGATAGATGATCTGTCTGTTTTAACCACAGAGGCTGATGAATCCTCATGGGCAGGAAGTTATGATATAGAACCATCGGGCGGGTTGGACAACAACTACTATTTTGAATATATAAATGGAGAAATGGTTATTGAAAAGGCCAACCAGACTATTGTCTTTGATGTGATACCAGAAGGATTAAGAACAACGGAAACATACCCTTTAATTGCCACAGCATCAAGCGGACTGGAGGTTACATTTGGCACTTCTAATCCGGCTGTTATACTCCCTGACAATGTTACTGATGTTATTACCGTGTTACATGAAGGAAATGTCATCATTTCGGCTATACAGACAGGCGATAATAACTGGAACCCTGCAGAGGCAGTTACACAATCCCTCCATACCTTGCCGGTATTTGACAACAGCAATTCACTTTTTACGCCAAACGGAGACGGAATGAATGATTTCTGGTACATCCCTTATATTGAAGAATACGGTCAGGTTAAGGCAAAAGTCTATAACCGTTATGGCAAACTGGTTTATGAAACCAATGCATATGAAAATGACTGGGATGGTGTATCTAACGGAAAAGAATTACCGGAAGGTAGCTATTATTATGTTATAGATTCATCTGCCAAAGGATCAATCACCGGAGTAATAAATATTGTTAGGTAGCCTTAATTTCAATAAAATTTACAGCTATGAAACGTTTACTTTATCTCATATTATTGACAGTTTGCACAGGTGTTATTACGGCACAACAGTTTCCTATACTGGATGGCTATGCCCTGGATGGCTACCACCTTTCACCATCTTATGTCGGATTACAAGGTGCGGGCATCCTTTTTATGGATCATCGCACCGACTGGTCAGGAATTCCTGACGGACCCAAATCATACCAGATATCATATCATAACAGGTTTTCCAAAAACACCGGGATTGGCGGAAAAATTTTGTATGATAAGAGTGATATATTCAAACAGGTAATGTTTATTGGCACATATGGTTATGAAGCTGAGATTTTTGCCGGACACATGCTGAATTTTGGCCTGTCAGTTGGGCTATATAGAAATGCTATTGATCTGGGAAAATATTATGACAATCCGGATTATATCAATGATGCTGTTTTAACCTATGGCTCCGAAAATTCGAGGACAAAATTCACTTCCGACATAAGTTTGTTGTATAGGTTCCAGGATTTGGAAACAGGTGTCCTTTTCAGCAATGTGATGTTCGGATATTCTCATTACAAAGATGTTGACCTGACTTATAAGCCACTTAAAAATTACATTATTCATGCGGCTTATACTTATGCGATAAATGAAAAATGGTCTGCTAAACCTTTTCTATTGTTGAGGGGTGGACAACAGATCCCAACCCAGATGGAATTTGCCGCACATGTTGTTTACAACAGCAAATTTTGGGGTACGATACTATTCAGAACAGGAGGAGTATTGGGTATGGGTGTTGGTG
This sequence comes from uncultured Bacteroidota bacterium, assembly GCA_963733535.1. Taxonomy (GTDB): domain Bacteria; phylum Bacteroidota; class Bacteroidia; order Bacteroidales; family UBA10428; genus UBA5072. The sequence continues at coordinate 141,617 of CAVTDR010000007.1, read as the reverse complement.
GTGAATTTTTTGATAAAATTATCTTGAATTATGCCTACAATATGAACAGTAACATTGCATTAAACACCTATGGGAGCCATCAGATTACACTTGGCTTAAAGATCATGCCCATGCTGGATTCCATAAAAAAATAGCAAGTTAAACCGTTATGTTCATTATCTGCGCTCCGATAACATTTTATCGGGGCGTTTATAAATATCGCTCTATGAAATAAATATGAATCCTAATATTTCGCCTGTCTGATGTCAATGGATGTAATGGGCATTAAAGCTGAGGAATTGATAGCGGATGTACAGATTGGCGGAGTGGCTACTTACCTTGAGCGGACCCAGGATGCAGGATTGAACCTTTTTGTTTAGCCAATGGCAAAGAAAAACACAATAAGGTAACGCATAATATTGAATCCGGCATCTTTGCTACTTCAGGAAGTTGATAATGTCTTTTTTCCGGCCCATCAATACAAAACGCATGTCTTTATTCAGAATAACTGAGGGGGTTTCAGATATATCAATAGTAGTCCATTTTTCAAGTGATGGAGTTGAAAGGTTGCAATCCAGGACTTTAATTGCAAGTAATTTAAAATCTATCAGTTCTCTCGAAAGCACTTGAGCCAGATTTTTACCCTGTAATTCATCTGGCACACTGATTTCGGCTATTTTGAGATCGTCGGATATATTATAGATACTTGAAACTCCAGTCATTATAAGCTTTTCCGCAAATACAAATGCTGTATTATATTCCGGATTGATGGTATTCGTAACACCCAATGCATTCAAGACTGTTTTATGAATGAGGGAGCTTTCCCGGCTGTATATCCGATCCACACCAAGTTTTTTTAATAGCGCGGTCGTTTTTACCGATGATCCGAAATCATGCCCCAATGCAACAATAACCATATCACTGTCTTTCAGTGGAAGTGTTTTAAGTGCATGGATATCGGTAATATCCATACTCACCGTGTTTTTAATGACATCCTTGAAAAATTCCACCTTTTCCATATCCTTATCCACACCTATTACATCATGGCCTAAGGCAGTCAGCCTTTTTGAAAGGGATGCCCCAAAATTTCCCAATCCGATAACAATAAAATTCATGGATATAAATTGTTTAAGTGATTACTATGTTTTCCTTAGGGTAGCGGTATACAGAAGTCTTCGTTTTTCTTATCAGCGCAAAAAGCAGTGTTAAAATACCCATACGACCCATAAACATTAAAAATATCAGTAATAATTTCGATGCATCCGTCAAAAGGGGTGTCATTCTCATGGATAAACCCACCGTACTGAAGGCTGAAACACATTCAAACAGGATGTATAACGGGCTTTTATCTTTTTCTATCAAATACATAATCAATGAAGAACAACCCAATATGATAATGGAAAGTATGATTATAGCAAAAGCTCGGTCAACCGATCTTTCATGTATTTCACGTTTGTGAAATTCAATGTGATTTCTGATGCGTGCTATTCGCAATACATTAAGAATAGCAATGGCAAATGTGGTGGTCTTGATACCTCCACCGGTTGAAACCGGAGAAGCTCCTACCCACATTAGAAAAATGGTAAGCACAACTGTTGCAACTGTAAGGCCGGCCATATTTACAGAATTGAATCCGGCTGTTCGGGGTGTTACACTTCCAAAAAACGAGTGTGCAATTTTACCAGATAAGCTCATACCCTCAAGACTGCTGTGATTTTCAAAGAGAAAGAAAAAAACTGTGCCCGTAATAATGAGAAAAAGGGTAGTATAAATAACCAGCCTGGAATTAATATTGATCATTAGAGGGATATAATCTTTTCTTTGTCCAAATTTAATTAGAGAAAAAAGACTTAAAAGCTTAAATTTTATATAGGTGTAAAAATTAAGCAGTATCGGGAACCCGATACCCCCAAGTATAATCAATCCTGCTATAGCATAAAGAATGGAATAGGTATTCTGAACCCGCATATCTTGTAGTCCTTCGGATAAAGTCGAAAAACCCGCGTTACAAAAGGCTGAAACAGAATGAAAAACTGAAAATTTCAGTTTAGAGCTGAATCCAATGAAATACTCCGGATTCAGATTTAAAAAAATCACTGCAGCACCGACACCTTCAATGAGGATCGTAATAAAGATCACTTTAGCCAGTGTTTTCCTTATTTGAGAGACATTGTCCTCGCTCAGAAAATCACTCAATGCAAACCGTTCTGAAAAAGAGGATGCACCCCCTTTAAAGAAAAAGCCAAAAAAACTGGTAAATGTCATAATGCCAATGCCCCCCACCTGGATAAGCAATAAGATGATGCTTTTGCCCAGGGCTGTAAACTGAGTTGATATATCAACCACCGTTAAACCGGTAACGCATATGGCGCTGGTGGAAGTAAACAAGGCATCTATAAAGGATATGGGAGCCGTAGTGGCATTTGGAAGCTTTAGTAAGGCAGCTCCGGTAAAAATAAGTAAGGCAAAGCTGAACATGAAAAGCTGGGCCGGATTTAACACCAGGGTAATATTGCGGAGATCGAACCGGGAAAATTCAAAAATAAATAAAAGGAAAGAAATAATGGAATAAAAATAATACCCGTTTAACCATTCAATATTCCGGTCAAAATTTAATACAAATGCGAATAAAAGAAGAGTGCCAATGACAAGATAAAGGAAGAAATCGTAGGTATAGCTCCTGAAGCCAATACAAATAAAAGCCCGTAAAAGATAGATCAGAGATATTATCGAAAACATTAATCGGAAGAAATCAATATTTGAGGATTTAATATGTTTTTCAAACCCAATCAGATAAAGAATTCTGAAAAAAATAATAAAAAGCAATGTCAGCAACAGGTATTCAATAAGTGGTCTGACAATTTTATTAATCTTTCTGGACCAGTTCCAGGAATCAAAGAAAGGTTTGCTTGAATACATTTATAAGTTGTAACAAAAACGGCTAAAAATAAGGCTAAATATACTATTTACAAACTTTTGAAGCGCCATTTGAATGAATTATTATTCCATCTAAAGCAAAACTTTGAATTGAGTAAATTCTTGAATTGGTGTAAGAATAATTTTTCCTAAAAAAGGGTGCATTCATAAATATTTTGTACTTTCATAACCCCATTAAACACAAATAAACGAAAGCAAACACAAATAATAGATATGAAATTGGTTAAACCATTCCTCCTCATAGTATCAGCTTGCTTAATATCAACTTGCATCGCTCAACAATTTGAAACTAAGAAAGCCCAAATGGAAGACTTGTATCATGGTATTGAATTTCAGATGCCTTTGGTACAGGAACCGCTGATTCCTAATATTGCAGTGTACATTACTGAATTCGGTGCAAAAAGTGGCGGCCAGTTTCTTTGTACACAAGCCATCGCCGATGCAATAAATGAAGTTTCAAAAAAGGGAGGTGGCAAAGTAATTATTCCCAGAGGAATATGGCTGACCGGACCTATTACCCTTAAAAGCAATATCGAAATCCACACTGAACCGGGGACCCTTGTAATTTTTAGTTCTGATAAAAGTATGTATCCGCTGGTTGAAAGCAGTTTTGAAGGTTTAAATACGTATCGATGCATGTCTCCGATTAATGGCAGAGACTTAACGAATATTGCAATCACCGGCGATGGTATTTTCGATGGTTCAGGGGACGCATGGAGGTCAGTTAAAAAGGAAAAACTAACCGAAAACCAATGGAAAAAACTTGTAGCATCAGGAGGGTTGGTAAGCGAAAATGGTAAGATATGGTATCCTTCGCAGCAGTTTATAGATGGCCAAAGATTAGCGGAAATGAATATCCCGAAATCGTTGAAAACAAAGGAGGAATTTGCATCCATAAAAGACTTCCTTCGTCCGGTGATGGTTAGTTTGGTTTTGTGCAACAAAGTCCTGATAGATGGTCCTACCTTTCAGAATTCTCCGGCGTGGAATATTCATCCGCTGATGTGTGAAAATTTTACCATGAGGAATACAACTGTTCGCAATCCCTGGTATTCTCAGAATGGTGATGGAATTGATATTGAATCGTGTAAAAATTGTATCCTTCATGATTGCAGTTTTGATGTGGGCGATGATGCCATTTGCATTAAATCGGGAAAAGATAAGGAAGGTCGTGAAAGAAAAATGCCTACTGAAAACCTGATTATAAAGAATTGTACGGTATATCATGGTCATGGTGGTGTAACCGTGGGAAGCGAAATGTCGAGTGGCGTGAAAAATATGCATGTATCAAACTGTACATTTATTGGAACCGATGTAGGACTTCGGTTTAAGAGTACCCGTGGTCGCGGGGGTGTAGTGGAAAACATTTACATATCTAATATAGAAATGATAAATATTGAAACTCAGGCTATTTCATTTAACCTATATTACAGTGGACGCTCGGTTTCTGAAGATTTGGAAGCAGGAACCAATGGTAAGGCACCTAAATTTCTACCTGTGACTGAAGAAACACCCCAATTTAAAAATATTTTCATGCGTGATATTAACTGCAAAGGGGCTTACCAGGCTATCCAGCTTCAAGGTCTTCCTGAGATGAATCTGGAGAATGTTCAACTCGAAAACGTTGTTATAGAATCAGACTATGGGGTGATATGTAGTGATGCAAAGGGGGTAAAAATGAGGAATATGAAACTGATTACTACAAACCTACCAGTAATTGAAATTATAAATAGCAAAAATATTTCTATTTCTGGTCTGGATATACCTTCTGGCGACCAACCCTTATTTAGAGTATCAGGCTCTCAATCAGAGGCCATAACATTTAAGAACATTTCAGTAAATCATCCTGAAAAAAAACTCTATATCATGAACGGAGTTCCTGAGGATGCAGTTACGTTCGAATAATACGAGTGGGATGCCTGGCATGCCTCATAATCATGTAAACTAATTTTTACCATGAATAAACTAAAAAAACCAGTAATAGTTGTAATTATATTGTTATCAGTTCTTTCTTCAGGAAATGCCAAAGAGGCTACCTGGATCTGGTATCCTGGGGATTATGATATTTGGTTGGGAAATATAACGCAAAACCGTCGTACTGAAAGGGGGACTTTTTTCCCGCCTTTTTGGAAAATGGACAGTCATTATGTGTTGGTTGAGTTCTCTAAAAAGCTCGATTTAATGAGTGAAGAAATAATTACTCTAAAAGTGGAAGGCCAATATAATGTAAAACTTGACGGAAAGTTGCTCTTTGGCTCTCCTGATAAAGTTACAATTCCGCCAGGGAAGCACTCACTAAATGTTAAAGTGTACAATCAGACATGTGTTCCTTCCATTTATGTAACTGGAAAAACGATTCAATCGGACAACTCATGGCTGGTTACATATGAAGACAAAGAGTGGATTGATGAATCGGGTAAAGCCTCCGAAACAACTTCCGGTACTACTTACCTGAAAGCCGCTTCATGGAATTTCAATTCACCAGAAAATCCACCTTCAGAATTCAGGTTGGCAATGCAGCATAAGTCAATTACTTCCAGCGAAAAGAAGAATAATGGAGTATTATATGATTTCGGCAAAGAAACCTTTGGCTATCCCATATTTTATGGACTGAAAGGTAAAGGAACATTGCACATCTATTACGGTGAATCATATGAAGAGGCCATGTCAGCTGATCATTGCGAAACATTGGACCAGTTACCGATTGATTATAATTCTGCTAAAGATCTCACCATTTCTGATTCAAAAGCGTTCAGGTATATATATGTGGAAAAGGATCATTCGCTTTCTTACGATTCGCTTTCCATGTATTATGAGTATTTGCCGCTTGATTACAAAGGAAGTTTCCGATGCAGCGATGAAAAGATCAATAAAATATGGGATGTGGCTGCATACACACTGCATCTCACAACCCGGGAGTTTTTTATCGACGGAATAAAACGCGACCGATGGATGTGGAGTGGCGACGCTTATCAAAGTTATCTGATGAACTATTACCTGTTTTTTGATTCGCCTTCTGTGAGCCGGACTACTTTTGCTTTACGTGGAAAAGATCCGGTGACCAGCCACATCAATACCATCATGGATTATACCTTTTATTGGTTTCTGGGAATTTACGACTACTATCAGTATACCGGCAATAAGGATTTAATTGAGCAACTCTATCCTCGAATGAAGAGCCTGATGGATTATTGCCTTTCGCGCAGGAATGAAGAAGGAATGATGCAGGGACTGGCTGGCGATTGGGTTTTTATTGATTGGGCCGACTTTAAAATGAGTAAGGCCGGAGAAGTGAGTTTCGAGCAATTACTCTTTTGCCGCAGTATCGAAACGATGGCTTTATGTGCCGACATAATGAATGATACCGATAATGCGAAAAATTATTCTTTTTTAGCTGCCGATCTGAAGTCGAAGATATTTACCGCTTTTTGGTCCGACCAGGCACAGGCTTTTATTCATAATAGGGAAAACGGTGTAAATAGCACCCAAATTACCCCCTTTACGAATATTTTTGCGATTCTTTTTGATTATCTTGATCAGGACAAAACCGAAGCTGTAAAAGAAAATGTGCTTATGAATCCAAATGCATTGAAAATTACAACTCCCTATATGCGATTCTATGAATTGGAAGCATTGTGTGCCTTGGGAGAACAGAATCATGTACTTAAAGAAATCCGTGATTACTGGGGCGGTATGATCAATTTGGGCGCTACCTCTTTCTGGGAAAAATATAATCCGCAAGAAAAGAATCCGGAACTTTTAGCTATGTATGGTCGACCCTTTGGAAAAAGTCTTTGCCATGCTTGGGGTGCGAGTCCGATTTACCTTTTAGGAAAATACTACCTGGGAGTGAAACCAAGTTCCCCTGGGTATAATACCTATTCTGTTGAACCATGTTTGGGTGATTTGCAGTGGATAGAAGGAGATGTTCCAACTCCTGAAGGAAAAATACATGTATTTTGTAATACAAATAAAATCAAGGTAAAATCAGATTCAGGTACAGGAACTTTACGATTTAAAAGCTCATCAAAACCAATTTGTAAAACTAATCCTGTTATTAAAGTTGGTGACAGAGAATACGAAATCACAGTTCCAAAAAATGTAGAAATTGAAGTGAAATATAAATATGCGGAGTAATGAAGAATAAATTCTATTGGCAAAGTCTGCTATTGATCTCTGTTTTTGCTCTTGATGCTTGTACAGCAATAGCTATGGAAGTCAAAAAAGGGCTTCCCATTTTAAAAGTTTCAGAAAACCATCGCTTTCTGGTGGATGAAAATAATAATCCTTTCTTATGGTTAGGCGATACAGGATGGCTTCTGTTTACCAAACTAACAAGGGAAGATGCCGATAAATACCTGACAGACCGTGCTAATAAAGGATTTAATGTCATTCAGGTCATGGTTTTGCATAATGTGAATACAGTAAATGTGTATGGTGATTCAGCTCTGATAAATGGTAATGTAGCTCATCCATTGGTAACTGACGGAACTGCATTTGAAGACAAGGCCCAATATGATTATTGGGATCATATAGACTATGTGATTGACAGGGCTGAAGATAAGGGGATTTATATTGCCTTGGTTCCGGTTTGGGGCTCTAATGTAAAAAAAGGAGCAGTCAGCAAAAACGATGCAATTAGATATTCTTCATGGCTTGCTAAAAGATACAGAGACCGGTCGAATATCATTTGGCTGAATGGTGGGGATATTGCGGGAAGTGATTCTTTAAACATATGGAATGCTATGGGAAACACCATCAATCAAACGGATACAAGGCATCTGATTACTTTTCATCCCTTTGGAAGAAAAACCTCCTCCATTTGGTTCCATAATGAAGACTGGCTGGATTTTAATATGTTTCAGTCGGGCCATCGCCGGTATGATCAGGATGATTCTGAATGGGCTTTTGGCGAAGACAATTGGAAATATGTTAATCTTGACTATTCAAAAACTCCTGTTAAGCCAACTATTGATGGAGAGCCTTCCTATGAGGGAATTCCGCAAGGCCTCCACGATACATCCCAACCTTTCTGGAAAGATGATGATCTCAGAAGATATGCATATTGGTCTGTCTTTGCCGGAGGATTTGGTTTTACTTACGGAAACAGTTCCGTGATGCAATTTTATAAGCCGGAAGATAAATTTGCCAGCTACGGAGCCAGAGAATATTGGACTGAAGCTATCAATGATCCCGGATCCAGCCAAATGCAATACCTGAAAAAATTAATGATGTCTTATCCTTTTTTAGAACGGGTACCGGATCAATCGTTAATTGCCGGTGAAAACGGTATGGGATATGATCATTTGGTTGCAACCCGTGGTAGGGATTATGCCTTTATCTATTCTTACACCGGAAAAAGAATGCAGATACAAATGGGCATAATTTCAGGAGATAAGGTAACCGCATCGTGGTACAAGCCTGCTGATGGAACAACAACTGTAATCGGCGTGATTGCAAATAAGGAAACACACGAATTTGATCCTCCCGGAGAACCAGCTAATGGAAATGATTGGGTTCTGGTTCTGGATTCGGTTAAATGATTTATAATAAGGTTAAGTTTGTTTTTGAAAAAACCTGTTAATTCAATGCCGGAAAAGACTCTAATGATATCAAAACAAAAAATAAAACGCTTTATGAAAAGGATGCTGGTTGTTTTTTTTCTGTCAGGATTTTTTGCAACTTCTTTTGCTCAAATGCTACCAAGGACTGCTGAGAATATTAAAAAATATAAGGCCATTTGTCGTGACAACATATACAAGGAGATGAATGGTATGTACCGTGAGGCTGGAGGAGCATTAAAATATCCGTTTCTGGCCCCTGGAAGTAGTCAATATCTTGATATGCTGTGGGATTGGGACTCATGGCTGAGCAATATTGCGCTAAGACAAATATTGCTTGAGAAAGGGAGTAAAGAGGACAGGGAAAAAGCGCTTAAATACGAACAAGGGTGCGTACTGAATTCCCTAAGCTACGGTGGAATGGACGGTTGGATCCCTATTTGGATTGAACGAAATGCACCCGGAAGGGAAGAAATGCTAAGTGTCCGAAATCCCTGGAAAAGTAATATGCATAAACCAACCCTGGCTCAGCATGCAGCATTTATTGCGAAGAACATGGACGGTGATGCGGAGTGGTTACGTGAAGATTTTTACTATTTGCAAGCCTTTGTCAGTAAGTATCTTAACTTTCATCGTCATTCTCCTACAGGACTAATCTATTGGGAGACTGACGAGGCAATAGGAGTAGATAATGATCCGAGTACTTTTTATCGTCCTCATGAAAGCTCAGGGTCAATATTTCTCAATGTGCTTATGTACAAAGAGTTAAAAGCCATCATTTACCTTGCTGACTGTCTCACATCTTCCTGACATTTCAAATTACTATAGCAGGGAGGCTGATATATTAATCCAAAAAATAAGAGAACATTGCTGGGATCAGCGTGACGGTTTTTACTACAGTGTTGATCTTAACTTACTTCCCGTTGTGAAACCGGATATCACATCACTGCAACCCGGTCAATTATTTTTTCATGTAGGACAACCCCGCACCTACGATTGTCTGATACAACGATTCAGTGTTTGGAGTGGTTTCATGGCCATGTGGGGAAAGGTAGCAACTCCGGAACAGGCAAAAGAGATGGTAGAACGCCATTTTCATGACACCACATCATTCAATGCCCCGGCAGGTATACGTTCGCTTTCTCCATTGGAAAAAATGTATAATACATGTGCAAGCGGAAATCCATCATCATGGCAGGGTCCTATTTGGATTAATGTGAACTATTTGGTATTTCGTGGCCTTATAAATTATGGATATAATGAGGAAGCAAGAGAGCTTGCCGAGAAAACAATCCTACTTTTAGGAAGAGATTTTGAACGGTTCGGAGCGTTGCACGAATATTACTTGCCTGATAACGGAGAACCTGTCCTGAACAAAGGATTTCAAAACTGGAATTTCCTTGTACTCAATATGGCGGCCTGGCTTGATCATATGCCAGTGGTAAGCGAATTTTAGTTTATTTACGGGCTATTCAGCAATAATAAACTGAACATCATAGGTTTTAAGCCACTCAATATCTTCCTCTCTGATTTTTGAATCTGTAATCAGAAAATCAATCAGAGAAAGGGCTCCCAGGCTTGCAAAAGAATTTTTACCAATTTTGGTGGAATCAGCGACAAGATATATTTCATTCGCAGATTCGATCATTGCCCGTTTCACACATATATCACTAATGCCAGGATAGGTAAGCCCCGATTTAAGTGCAATTCCTGCTGTTGCAAGAAATAATTTATCCACATGCAGGTTTTGAAAAAAATCAGCAGCCTTCTGGCCTGTCAGGGAAAGTGTAGGCGCTTTAAATTCGCCGCCGGTGACGATCAAATTTATGCCTGTTTGTCCTCCTAATATAAGAGATATATTGATTGCATTGGTAATTACGGTAAGGTTTTTATAATTGCTTAACTGTTTTGCAATCTCTGTAGTAGTGGAACCTGAATCCAGAATAATAGTATCCCCATCATGAATAAATCCAACTGCTTTTTGTGCTATTATGATTTTTTCGGCAAGATTTTCCTGATTCTTAAGGGATAGGTTCCGAACATTATGATTGATGTCCTTCAAATAAGCCCCACCATGTTCGCGAACTATATGACCTTCCAATTCCAGTCGTTCAAGATCTTGTCTTATAGTAACCTCAGTTACTTTAAAAACCTTGGCAAGATACAATACTTTAGCCTGGCCGTCTTCTCTGATCAGCTCTAAGATTTTATCACGCCTTTGATTCGCTAACATTTTGATAAATAATAATTAAATGATTTTTAAAAAATCAAAAATAACTAAAAACTATTAGAAACAATTAATTAATAATAAGTTTAAAATCAGTCGGGTATGAACCCCTGTTTTCCATTCCGGCCAGTACTTTTAGTGCATATTCAATACCTTTTACAGCCATCTGTGATCCAAAGGCATCCACCGTTGCCAGTAATGATCCTGAACTTAAAAATGGATGAATTGATGCATCATTGTCAAAACCAACCACCAGAATTTTTCCTGCTTTTCCTAGTTTTTCAAGTACTCTAATAACCCCGGTTGCCATTGCATCATTACAACACATAACGCCTTCAATTTCCGGGTTTTCAGCATATAGTCTTTTAAATACCTCTTCTGCCTTACTGGTCTCCCAATCGGCTGCTTCTGAAGCAACCAGATTGAGCTTGTGGTCAATAATTGACTGTAAAAAGCCTTGTTTGCGTTGCATTGCATTTTCGGCAACCTTAAGACCTTCGATCAGAATTATTTTCGAACCAGGTTTGAGTTTCCTGGCAAGCACATTACCTACCATATGAGATGCAGTAAGGTTATCAGGTCCCACATAAGCCAACTCAATACCGTTTTGTTGTAATAAATCCTCATCAAGTCTGATGTCTATATTGATCACTTTTATACCAGCCTTAACAGCTTTCACAACAATGGGTACCAATGATCGTGAATCTATTGGGACTACTACCATGGCATCCACCTTTTTCTCAATCAGAGCAGCTATAAGATCAATCTGACGGTCAATCTCCGTTTGACTGAAAGTTCCTACTGTGACTAGTTCGAAACTGTTTAAATTATGGGCATACTCCAATGCACCTTTTTTCATTTCCTGAAAAAATTCAGCCTGAAGAGACTTCATTACTAATCCGATCAAGGGCTTATGTGCCATACTTTTTAGTATTAATTATTTCTGAGCAGTAAATCGAAGGACGCTCCCTCCGGTGCGTTGAAAACCAATATTTTTTTATTCCGTCAGTTTGTGATTTCGGTGATCCTTAAAGCAATATATGGTTTCAGCGGGAGCCTTACATTCTTATAATCCTTGTCGTAAACCCGGTAATCAGTTTCCTGAGATGTTTCAAATGTCTCCGGATATGTTTTGATTGTCATTTCCCAGGTATCAATAATTTCTACCTTGAAACGTGTGCCCTTAGCAGGCCTTTTATAGCCATAGGCAGCAGCAGCATTTCTTATTGGCAGATTAAAAAGCCATGAGTTACATATTTGGTTTCCAAAATAGATAATGTAAACACCACCTCCAGCAGTTGAAGTTATATTATCGCGGCTTACATCTGCCATTTGAAGAGGGTTGGGGCATTCCTCTACTATTTTTCTAAGAAAAGCGATTCGCCTCCAACTTGTACCATCAAACGTTCCGCCCTTGGCCCAGAAAATAGTATCTGTGGTATCCTTAAACATATATGAGTCACCATGAGTCACATATGTACCCGCAATAATACCCATCCATACAGTATAGGTCATCTCCTCCGGACTGTAACGGCCCCAGCGTGATTTAAGATTTCCTTCATAACCCACCTCATCATAAATAATGGGTTTACAATATGCATGACGCAGTATTGCTGCTGCCCCTGGATTCAAAACCGGTGCTTCATCCTGAATACTGACATGAGTAAATTCAGGTTTCCAGTGTTCGAAATACATAGCAGTGCTTCCATGTATTGAACACAAATGGCGATAAGGGTCGGAATCCACCGTTGTTTTTGACAGAAGATCCCAATCGCTATGGGTTTTATATTTAACCAGATCCCACTCATTGGCAATAGACCACCATACATTCCTGAAGGAAGCCAACCGTGCTGTTACATATTTTATATATCTTATGTTCACATCATTTGACATGGCATCAAAACCCCATCTCCCTTTGTCGTATGGATGAAAAAGGATCAAGTCGGCTTCAATTCCCAGCTTATTCAGGTCGTCAATTCGCTTTTCCAGATGCTGGAAGAAAGCAGGATTAAACTGATCAAAATCCCAGACTTGAATTGTGTTTCCCTTGGAATCATTCTTTACTTCCTTCACCATAAAAGGAAATAAAACAGGCTCTTCCTTCACAAGGTCATAATTCTTCGGAAAAACACACATTCTCACCTTGTTGAATGCGGATTCTTTTAATGAATGAAGTGTGATTTCCTGCAGTTCATTTCCCATATGTATCCATGCATATGCAGTTGTCCCGAATGGATAATAGTTTTTCCCGTCGGCATACTTGAAATAATACGTGTCACTTACTTTGACAATGCCATGATTATTTTCCGCAGCGGCTATACATTCGAAGGAACCTTTTTTATTATTTAGTTCAGGTACATTACTGAAAGTTGTATAATTCCATGTACCTGTTTTTTGGGGCATAAACCTTATCTTAAAGGTATTATCCCCATCATAAAAACCTGAAATACTATACAAAGTATCAATCCCCTGGAAAACCGCAGATAGCTTAACATCAGTAAAGCTGTTACCCTTTGATACATACTTAAATGATACTTCAAAACGATCCCATTGCTCTATCTGTTGGGCATATGAAACCCTACTTAAAATAAGGGTCATTAAGAAGATTGCAGAAATGTTCCAGAATATTTTCACAATCGGTTTGATTTAGAAAGTTTTAGGAATTGGATAATGTAATTATTACCAATCCTATCAGGAACAGAGAGAACATTGCAGCAAGTAGCCAATTAGTTCCCTTAGGTGCATTTTTAAATTCTTTCCAGACGAGAACCCCCCAAAGAATTGCAACAACCGGAGCTGCATTGCTCAGCGCATAAGATATTGCCGGATTAGTAGCACCAGCTGCCATAAAGCTGAGAACCATTCCGGTCATCCATATTATACCACCCAGAATACCTGTTAGGTGGCTTGAAATATTTCCTTTGAAATATTCCTTAAAAGCTACTCTTTCACCCTGAGCAGGATACCGCATAGCTACTAGATTAAAGAGAGGCGTACTGATCAATGCACCAAGGGCAAAGAAAAAGACTCCGGAAAAAGGTGTAAGTGTGCCGGTTCCTCCTGTAACAAAATGATTATCGAGTGATTTTACAACAAGTCCATAAAAAAATGCAATCGCAATACCTGCAGCAATTGAAAGCAAGATGCCTTTACTTCCTGTTTTTTGCTCTTTTTTTGCAAGACGCCTGTATGATAACATACTGAAATAAATGGCTGCAATAATAAATGCTACTCCTGTAAAAAGCAATATCGGATTTCCCTCAGGCTTGCCTTTATCTAATATAACCAGGACAAAATTAATACCTATACCTAGAACCCAAGCAAGCCCTCCACCTATAGGGAATCCAACAGACATACCTGCCACAGCCATTGCTGCTGTGAGCAAAAGGCTCCCAAGAGTCCATACAACCCCACCAGCTATTGCATATAAAATACTAGAGGCATCTGCCCCGGCAATATCCGTAAGAAAACTTCTTCCTTCCGTCCCCAGGCTGCCTAAAGTAAATGCAGCAATCAAGGCAGTGACAAAAGTCCCCAGAATAAAATCGAGATAAAATAATTCGAAACGCCAGTTTTTTGCAGCCAGTTTCTGGGTATTCGGCCATGAACCCCAACAAATCATACATACAATAAAGCAAATTACGGCGATCAGATAATTATGAATCAATACCATAATGATTACTATTAAATATTTAAAAACCAAATATTATTACCCTTAGGGGGGAAAACCAGGTTGTAATCCCTCATTAAAGCTTCAGCTATGACGGTAGAGATCCCATCCCAGATAATTCACAGTTGCTTCTTCTATTATTTCTGCCACATTACCTCGGGCCATGGCTACATGATGTTCGAAACCATTTTTACACATGAAATTGAGTAGCTTCTGGAGGTCAGGTACTCTGGTAACGGCGATACCGCCATCCATACCGTATGGATCATCCGTAAATTCACCTTCACCCAGATATGATTTAATAGAACCCGTAGTATCATCAGTTGAAATTCTGAAATAAGTAAGCGGTCCGGCTTTAACTTTGCCTTTAACAGCGCCGAAAGTATTCTCGTGTCCAAGCACTGTTCCAAGTACATCGAGCGTTGAAATCTCAATGTTATTTTGAAAGAAACTTTTGGGGTAATTACTACAATGTGTACAAACACACATATTACGATCTTCTCCAAAGTTATTGTTCCAGTCGAGCAATGCAGGCGGTGTACCTGATGCATGAGCAAGGATAAACATGGAAACAACACCTGCAATATCAACCTCACATGCACATGGGATCATTTTTTCACCCAGCATACTCATTGAGAGGCAGGTTGCACAACCGTAATTTTTCTGAACCGACTCCCAGCACTGAACAGCCGCTGCATCTATTTCATTCTTAAGAATCCAGTTTTCAATGGCAATACCAAATTTTGCCTGAGTAGCGATTTTTAATTCTTGAATGTTGGACGGAATCTTTCCGTAATTTTTGATCTCTGTAATTTTACTCTTTAGCGCAGCAGCATTGCTGTCAATCCTTTGAGCTTCTCCCAGTATTTCCGATAAATCTACAGGGACAACAGTAATACCCGAAGCCTGTAATAATTTTTCACTTGCCCTCATTGTCTGGAATGCACCTGGTCTGGCTCCAATGGCACCAATTCTTGCATGCTTCAATGCTCCGACAACCCTGCAGACAGAGGCAAATTTTAACAAGTCATTTTTAAAAGCTGCACTGTTTAACTTGCAAGTGTGAAATGTTGTGTTGGTAAAAGGAATTCCATATTGGAACAAATTATTACAAACAGATAATTTACCGCAGAATGAATCTCGTCTGCTTTTTACATCTACTTTATCATTATCATCATCAATTGCCTGAACCAACACAGGTAAATTAAGTTCCGAATACTTCAGCGTATTGATAATTCCCAGCTCATCACCGAAATTGGGCAATACGACTATTATGCCATCAATTACCGATCTGTTTTCACTAAAGAGTTTTGCGCATTTCTGAGCATCCTGGATGGTCTCAATAGCTCCTGTCGGAGTTTCACTTTCCGGCAGTATAACAACATCAAAACCATTGTTCTTTAGTAGTGCCAGAATTTCTTTTCTTCCTTCCTGAGCCAGTTTGGAATTGAAAATGTTCCTGGTACCTACAATTACGCCAAAAGTCAACTTGTTTTTGTAAGCCATACTGTCCGTTTTTAGGTTATTAAAATTGTATACAATTATATCATAGCGCGATGAACAGCGTTTTTCCAGCCTTCATAAAGCAGATCTGCCTTTTCACTGGGCATCAGTGGATGAACAAGATCATCATTTTTCCTTAAATTATCGGTATCAGCCAATGTATTCCATTGTTTCAAAGCAATACCCCCCATTAATATGGCGCCCAGGGCGGAAGCTTCCTCAATAGGACTCCGGTTTATGCTTGCCTGCAATATATCTGCCTGGAACTGTATAAGGAACTTGTTTTTTACCGGTCCGCCATCTACCCTCAATTCACGAAGCATAACTCCGGATTTGTGAATTAAAGATATTAAATCCTTTATCTGGTAGGCTATTGATTCGAGTGCTGCCCGAACAATATGAGCTTTCGCTGTACCGCGATTCATTCCGCATATCAGCGCCTTTGCCTCCTTGTCCCACCATGGAGCTCCCAATCCGGTAAATGCCGGAACGAAATAAACGCCATCCGTGCTCTCAACAGTGTAGGCCAGAGTCTCAGTTTCAGAAGGCGATTTTATTATCTGCAGCTCTTCCTGAAGCCATTTTATGGTGGCACCAGTACAATGGATATTGCCTTCATAGGCATAGAAAATTTTCCCTTCAGCAGCGTAAGCAATCGAGGTAACCAAACCGTGAGGTGGTAAAATACCTTTCTCTCCGATATTGATCATGATTGAGGAACCTGTGCCATATGTTGCTTTACCCATTCCCGGAGAAAAACACATCTGCCCGACCAATGCCCCATGTGAATCACCCAAAACTCCCGCAATGGGAACTTCAGGTAACAAACCGTTCATTGTTGTTTTACCAAAAATGGTGTCACAAGGTAATACACTTGGTGCCATACACAATGGAATATCAAACAGATCAAATAATTCCTTGTCCCATTCCAGTACGTGTATATTAAATAAAAGAGTACGCGATGCATTGGTATGATCGGTAAGATGTACCTTATTTAAGGTGAGATTCCATAAAAGCCAGCTATCGATGGTTCCAAACAGCAAATATCCCTTCAGGGCGTCATCTGCCGCTCCTTTCACATTATCAAGAATCCATTTAATCCCACTTGCGGAGAAATACGGGTTTATTATCAAACCTGTTTTTTCCTGCACCTTTGCCTCATAACCCTGAGCTATCAGTTTGTCACATATTTCCGAACCACGGTTACACTGCCATACAACTGCATTATATACCGGCTTGCCGGTTCGTATGTCCCAAACGACAATTGTTTCCCGCTGATTGGTGATAGCAATAGAAGTGATATCAGACGGACTGATTTTATTCTCATTTAAGATGAGTTCAACAGCTTTATAAGTATTGTCAAGAATTTCCAAAGGATCGTGTTCAACCCAACCTGGCTTCGGATAGAACTGCTTGTGTTCAACTGCTGCCCGGGCTAACAAGACGGCATTTGCATCAAACAAGATTGCCTTGGTAGCTGAAGTGCTCTGATCAATAGCTAGCGTATATTTCATTGTGACATTTAAATGGAAATATTTCTTATTAATGTTTATGTATCATTTCTCTTGCAGCCTTTACAATACCTTCAGTATCGATTCCGTAATGTTTAAAAATCTCGGAAGGAGTCCCATTAACTACATCTTCATCCGGAATTCCAATGATACGCATGGGTACAGGGTGAAACTGTGACAACACCTCTGAAATAGCTCCACCAAGACCACCGAAGATACTATGTTCTTCGACAGAAATTATCATTCCTGTTTCCAAAGCAGCAGCTTTAATTATTTCCACATCCAGAGGCTTAAGAGTATGCATGTCGATAACACGTGCCTTTATTCCCTCCTGAAGAAGTTTAATTCCTGCCTGCTGGCAATGATATACAGTTTCTCCAGTTCCAAATATCGTAATATCTCTCCCTTCCATGATCATATTTGCCTTCCCAATTCTGAATTCCGGATTTTCTTTTTCGTAGACATTGGGAACAGCATTCCTGCCAACACGGATATATACCGGGAATGGATGATCAATTAGTTCCTGCACCAGTTTTCTGGTTTGAAAGATATCGCATGGAAAGATGATATGCATCCCTGGAAATGTTCTTAAAACAGCTATATCATGCAGACTGTGATGGGAATATCCTAATGCTCCATAGCTGACTCCACCGCTGACTCCCAGAATCTTAACTGCATTCCCGGAATATACCACATCCACCTTTAATTGTTCCAGACTCCGAGTTACATAGAAGCACGCAGGTCCGCATACGAAAGTCTTTTTCCCTGCAGAAACCAACCCGGCACTTACTCCCACTGCATTTTGCTCAGCAATCCCCAATTCTACAAACTGTTGCGGTAATTCCTTCGCAAATTCATCGAGCATAACAGAACCCCGGGCATCCGTTGTAACTGCAATAATATTAGTGTCTTTTCTTGCCAATTCCAACAGCGTGTCAGAGAATATTTTTCTGCAAGGAATTAAATTGGTCTCTTTTATGCTCATATTGAAGATCATTCAAATTATTTATTCTGTCATTAATTTCTGCAATAGCATCCTCAAATTGATCATGGTTTGGTATTCCATGGTGCCATTTTGCTATTTTCTCCATAAAGGAGATTCCGCATCCTTTGGTAGTATGTGCAATGATCAGTTTGGGGATAGAATTGGAATGATTGAGGTTCCTGAAAGACTTTACAACGGCTTCCATATTATTTCCATCCACTTCGGACACTTCCCATCCGAAAGATTCCCAACGCTCCCTTAGTGGTTCAAGGGTCATAATATCCTCTGTTTTTCCGCTTATCTGAAGCATATTTCTGTCTATGATAGCCACAAGGTTATCAAGTTTATAATGACCTGCGGCCATTGCTGCTTCATAGATAGATCCTTCACCTAATTCGCCATCCCCCATTAAAACAAAAGTACGGTATAGTTTTTTGTCCATTTTAGCGGCCATTGACATGCCCACACCAACTGAAAGCCCATGCCCTAATGCTCCGCTATTAAGTTCAATACCTGGAACTTTTTTAGTCGGATGACCTGCCAATATTGAATTATAGTGTGAATAGGTATTAAGCATGTCTTCATTAAAGAATCCTGCAGCCACTAATACAGCATACAAAGTTTCAACACTATGCCCTTTGCTAAGAATAAACCTGTCCCGATCCGTTTTTTTAGGATTTTTAGGATCCACATTCATAATATCAAAATACAGCGCTGTTTCAATCTCAACGGAAGAAAGCCCACCCCCAATATGTCCGCATTTTGAAGCATAAATCAGCTCCACCACACGCTTTCTCACATGCTCCGCCTTAAGTTGTAATTTCCTCATGCTGTTATTTTTCGAATAGTACATATCCATTGAGTCCTTATAAGATATATAATAAATGGGCAAAAAAAGGCTTAATTAATAGTTCCGAATACATTCCATAAACTTAAAGAAACCCTGAGATATCAAAACTTAATTCATACAGCCCTAATCTGTCAAATACATATCTCAGGGTTAACCCCCTAAAACTAAACTTCAAAATGAAACAATTGCTATAGCAAAATCACCGTATAAGTTCAAAAATTGATCTGGTTCTAACTTCATGTATCATAAGCTTTTACACCAAAAAAAATAGGCCTTATTATTTATTATCCGGTTGCTTTACTTTCTTAAAACAAATATAAAACAAAGTATTCGAAAATAAACATAACTTTTAATAAATATTAATAAGAAAAAAGAAACTTTTAATATTGGTTATACTTATCCAATCCTTTCTATGGAGTGTGTTAATCCTTCTATTTTTGCTACCTATTTTCAGGCCATTCACTTTTTAAAAGAAAATGAAAAGTACTGTTAATGGAATTCGGCCTGACATTTCTTATTTCTATTTTACAGTTTTGCAGCAAGCGAATCATTTCAGCGCCAGCATATAATACAGGTCCATAGCCATGCGTTGCATAAATACTTTTGCCACGATTGTAGTAATATGTATTGTCATGAGCGAAAGTGGTACCTTCACAGGAACCATCCACCGCACCATTTTCAAGAACCCGTGTTTGGATGGCATTCCATCCTGTAAGTGCCACAGGACCATAAACATGACTAATCCAACCTTCGTTAATGCCTTTAGCAATAGCGAATGTAAACATAGCCGTACAGGAAGTTTCCAGATAGGTGTCGTTTTTATCCAGCATATTATGCCAGAAACCTGTACCGTCCTGCAGTTCTGCAATGCTGCGGATAAGCGAACGATACAGATGCAGAATTTTATCACGGCCCGGGTAATCTGCAGGTAAAACACCCAGTAATTCAGCCATGGCCATCAATGTCCACCCGTTTGCCCGGCCCCAGTAAAAACGCGGATCATATTCACCCGATATCACATTCCAACCATGATCGAACAATCCTTTCTGAGGATCATAGAGCCGATCGGCCATTTGCAAAATCTGTTTAACTGCATCATCATAATATTTTGTGTCGCCGGTTAGAACGCCCATATTGGCGAGAAAAGGCACACTCATGTATAAATCGTCAGCCCATATAGATTGGTATTGCGGACGATGACGAGCCAGGGTTCGGTCTTCAAGACGAAACTGCTTATTGGAAATATAATCTGCGATGATGTGAATCAGTTCCAGATAATCCTCATTTTTGTCTTTTAAATACGTTTTAATCATCGCAGCACCGATAGAACCGCAATCATCCAGTGCTCCCATATAGACGATTGCAGGCCAACCGCTCGACTGGACACCAAACTGTTCTGCATTTTTACGAAAATAGGGTAAGTGTCCGGTCACAAAGATCAAAAAACCTGGTGTTATCTGGCAAAAAACGTTTTATCGTCCGTCACACAGTCAATATAGTCGAAAGCTGAGAGTACAACGCCATGCGTGTAGGTCCATTCACTCGAAAAGCCTGACTGAAACCTGTGCATTCTTGTTCAATTTGGAAAAGTCAGTTATCTCCTTGTTTGTTTGATTATCGATAATCTTTTGCGGACTAGTAGACTCATAATATGTGCGAATACGGGTTAAAACATCTTTGATTCCATCTACCGTTGGCAATTCATAAGGAACACTATACTCTGGAATACGTCCTGGCACATTTTCCTGAGCATTTACTTTTGTGGTCAGGAAGAAAACGGAAAATAGAAACACCGACCTGCAAATATTCGTGAATTTACCTTTCATAGTTTTGTTTTTTAAAATTTTAGGATACTTAGAAAGCCTGCCCACTTTACCTTTTATAAGGCAATCCGCGACTCAGAAAATTAAAAAAAGGGAAACAGCGCTAAAAAAATCAGTGTGTTTCCCTTTTATTTTATCTTATTAAGCAGGTTATCATTTCCCCGCACAAAATTCTAAATCTAATTCGCTTAAAACCAATATACTATTAGAATCCAGGATTTTGATCTTCATCGGTCAATGCATCATTAAGAATAATTGCATCTTCAGGTATAGGCCTTAAATCATATCTTGCATCGATATTTGCTACTCCATTATAATCAGTATTGTACTTAGCAAGCATAAATCTTAACATTCCTGTACGTCTGAGCAACTGCCATCTTCCATTAAACTCACCAAACTGCTCAAGGCCGGATTCAATCAATAAGGCTTCAAGAGCACCTTCCTGCGTAGTTTGCCCAACCAAACGGTTAGGAAGATCAGCACCGGCAGCATCAACTTTGTTTCCTGGCCGGTCAATTACAATCTGAACAACATCTGCTGCAGCAGAATAGGATCCCTGGGCAATAAGCGCTTCTGCTTTCAGGAAATATGTTTCAGCGAGTCGCGCAAGAACAATATCACGCATACTGGCTGTACGATATGAGGTAGTGCCGGTTTTATTTTGCAGATCATCAAACTTACGCACTACAGGTAACCGTTCATCCTTATTACTTACACCTACAACCTCACCGTTTACTTGCAATAAATAATGATCTTCATTATCCGTGATAGCATACATATAAAGATTGGCGGCCGGCGTTAGTCCCAAATCAGTAAGTTCCTGTTTCCATGATACAGTGTCAGCGTGTGTAAAGGTAGTATTCGCAGAATAAACTCTTGGGAAATACATTCTTACCTTTTCACCAGCCCAGGTACTAGGAGTATAATAATTATGATAATCATTCAGAAAAAAGGACATAAAAGTAGTATTATACCTGTTGTCGTTGGGCATGAACTCCCTGTATACAAAGTGGGCGGGCAAATATCCCTGTGCAGTCTGCTTCCGGAGAATAGGAGGAGTAGCAGTAGGAGATGAACCTCCACTATAAGTAGCATAAAGAGAACACTGATTATTACCATCTGTATCCGCGTTTCCTATTGCTCCTGTGGCATTGCTGAATTGAACCGAAAATATAGTTTCCTGATTATTTTCGTTCGTAGGACTCCATACATTTGCAAAAGTAAGTTGAATGCCTCCCTTGCTGGTAATTACCTGATCGGCATAACTTATTGCTGTTGTAAAATCAGCATTTGAACCGAGATCCCAGCCTCTTGTTAAATATATCTTGGCCAGATAGTGTTTTGCAACATCCTGATTAACCTGACCTGCAGCAGCTGCTGCCGCGGTTTTCAAATTTGGCAAAACCGCTTCCATTTCAGAAATAATGAATTGATAGGACTCTTGCAGATCTGAACGAGGCATATTTAATCTAACAACATCAGTGTATTCTGTATTGATAACTACCCCACCTATCTGCTCTACCAACAAGAAGTGGTAAAAAGCTCTTAGAAATCTCAATTCTGCCTCAACTTCTGCTCTATTTTCATCGCTCATTACAGGAAGATTGAGATAATGCAATCCGGCATTCGCATATTGTATTCCTTTGTAACATCTTTCGTATAGCTGCTGACATTCGCTGGCATTCGCTTCAAAATTATAATCAGCATAATTTGAACCCACACCATATCCTTTTAAATATAGGTCGGTACCATCCAGATCCAGAATTGGAGTTTCTTTATACATCTCTCTCAGGACTGCATAAGTAGATGTTATCAATGTCTGATAACCAGCAGTAGTACTATAAAATTCCTCATTTCCTATTCCTCCCAAATTATCTTCTTCCAGAAAATCGGAACAACCGATAAAACCCAAACAGGAGAAAATTATGAATATATATAATATTGATTTTTTCATTTTAATTAATTTTTAAGGTTTAGAAGTCTACATTAACACCAAACTGGTATGTCGTTGATGAAGGACCATTACCATTGGTGGCCGTAGTAGTTGCATACTCAGGATCCCAACCCACATAGTCGCTAAACACAAAAGGATCAAGTAAATTTATATAGATCCTTAAGTTACTTAAACCGGCTTTTGCAATCCAATTTTTATTCAGGGTATACCCAAGGGAGATATTCTTTACTTTTACAAAAGATACTTCCCTGTAAATCATTGCTTCAGACGAATAGTAAGGTCCCTGATAAGAACCATAAGCCGGATATTTTGCATCAGCATTCTCTTCGGCAGCCGGTGCGAAACCAATACCTGTAATATCTCCGCTTCCATTTACGATTGGATTATTCCAATCCGGTCTGGGAGCACCCTGTGGGTAATAATAATCCTCGGGATCGGTCCACATCATTTGACTTCTGGAATTTCGAGCGATCGCAGATGCAGCAAACTGATCTATAACAAATCTGCCTATGTTTGCAATCATACTTAAACTAAAATCAATGTTCTTGTATTGCACTGATGTTGAAAACCCGCCGGTCCATTTGGGATCAGGAGTACCAAGAATAACCTTATCGTCCGATGTAATAGCTCCATCACCATTGGCATCAACAACCTTAGCATGTCCGGGAAGCGGATTGTAGTTGGAAAACAATTGATTTCCTGCAGCTGCGGTAGCCTCAGGAGTAGAAAATACGCCATTAAACTTATAGTCATATATAACATTTATAGGCTCACCAATAAACCTTTTCTCGCCCACAACATCTTCTTTTCTTCCGTAAAGAGAAACAATCTCATTATTATTTTTGGCAAACGTAAAGCTAGTCGTCCATGTAAAATCCCGGGTACTAACATTCACTGTGTTCAGTGACAATTCTATACCTCTGTTTTTAACCGATCCAATATTGTCATTCATCTGTGAAACACCGGATTCCATGGCCAGTTTTCTTGCCATCAACAGATTATCCGAAAGCCGGTCGTAAAATTCTAAATTACCACTCACTCTACCACGGAAGAATCCAAAATCTATTCCCAGATTCATTTCTCTGGTTTTTTCCCATGTTAATGCTCTATTTACAGGAACACCGGGAGCAAATCCACTATAAGCAGTAGTACCCATATTGTAATAAAGCGACGTTTTATAATCAGGACTAATAAGGGTTGCAAAAGCATTAACGCCATTATTATTACCAGATTTTCCGTAGCTAAATCTTATTTTTAAATTCGACAAAAAGTCGGCTTGCATAAACTTTTCCTCAGATAGTCGCCAGGCAACTGCAAAAGACGGGAACATCGCCCACTTATCAGCCAGTTTTGAGGAGCCGTCATAACGCAATGAAGCCGTTAACAGATATTTCCCGGCATAATCGTAATTCAAACGGCCTAAATAAGATAACATCTTCACTTCAGAATAGCCTGCACCACTTTCACCGAGCACCAGGCTTCCGGAAAATAAATTATACCATTCGGAATCATAGGGCAATCCTTCCGTTTTTACTTTTATACTTTCTACCCTGGAAGAATAGACGCTATAAATACCCATAATCTTAAAATTATGAACTTGATTAAAGCTTTTTGTATAAGTAAGGATATTGTCCCAGGTATAATCAACCGCCTCAGAGCTAGAGGAATATCCTGAACGCTTTCTACTGGGTGCTTCCTCCTGGTATTGTCCAACACGATATCTTTGGAACCTCGGTTGTATAACCGATTTGATATCCAAACCGACTATTGGTGAAAACTGCAGGAAAGCCGATGCCAATATATCCTGTCTTCTGGTATTGTCCTTACCATGTTCTATTTCCCAAATGGGATTAAAGTTTCCAGTAAAATTAGCACCTACGCCGCCCATATTTTCTACCAAACCAGGCTGAACCATTAATTGACCCGCGTCATTATATATTTTAAAAATAGGAGACATACGTGTAGTAGCCTGATAAGCCAGCGAATTTCCGTATTCTATTTCAGTCTGGCTTAAATTTGCAGATGCACCTGCCTGCCATTTATCGGATATTTTATAATTAAGGCTGATTTTCAAATTGGTTCGTTTCAGGTTTTCAGTAATATAAATACCATCTTCATCCTGATATCCCAAACCAATATTGAAATCCATCTTTTCTGAATTGCCGTTAATATTTAAATAATGATTTTGCTGTTTCCCGTTTTGTAAGATAGCATCCAGCCAGTCGGTATTTTCTTGTGCATAAGCCCTGCGGGCTGCTTCCGGATTCTGCATATATATACCGGGCAGATTAATCGTCCAGTCAGTCATACCATTATTTCCAGCTCCGGGAGCATATTGCAAATAGGCATGAGAACGATACTCAAACCAGTCTCTGCCAGTGTATTGTTTGGGTAAATGTGCAGGAGTTTTTATTCCATAGAATCCATCGTAAGATACCACAACCTTATCTGTAAGAGCACTGCTTTTTCCTGATTTAGTGGTTACCATTACAACACCATTTGAACCTCTCGATCCATAAATAGCAGTGGAAGAAGCATCCTTCAAAATATCTATTTTATCTATATCTGATGGATTCAAAAAATTAATGTCACTGGTAACAATTCCATCTACTACATATAGAGGTGGGTTCGCATCTGTATTTAAGGTATTCTGCCCGCGAATCTGGATATTAAATCCAGCACCTGGCCTGGAAGATGCCTGGGAGACATTAACGCCTGCTATGGATCCCTGTATGGATTCCAGTACACTTGTAGCGCCTCTTCCGGAAATAGTCTCAGAGGTAACAGAACCCACAGAACCCGTAATATCTGTTCGTTTTACAGTGCCATAACCTACAACAACAACTTCGTCAACAGCTGTGGCATCTGGTTCCATAACAACATTTATTACGGTCTTATCACCCACAACGATTTCCTGAGAAACAAATCCGATGAAAGAGATCTTTATGGTACTGGTTGATGAGGGTACACTCATTGTAAATTGACCATCAGTACCGGTAACTGTCCCCGATGATGTACCTTTTACAACAACATAGGCCCCTATAACAGGCTGATTCTCAGTATCAGTCACTTTACCGGTAATGTTTACCTGAGCCCAAGTTGAAGTACACAGCAAAAACAGCAAAGCTATCAGCATAGATAGCCTCTGTCTCCTGAAAGAGTTTTTAAATTTCATAAAATGTAGTTTAGGTTAAATATTTGGAAAGTTGCATTTGTGTTATTCATTTATAGTTTCGCTTTGTATCGTTTGTGCTAAAATGAATTCAATTCCGAAAATGTGATTAAAATAGCATAATTGACCTGAGGCAGGTATGCATCTGGTGGCTGATATAATAATCCTGATCATTACAATGTTAGGGTAATGTTTAGATCAAAAACCTTCGTTTAGTTATTTTTATTTTCTCTTTGTTTCTTTTACAAAGCTAAAATAAATTTTTAATAAACAATAAAAATATCATAAGAAGTAAAACTGAAAGTGCTTTTCACGCTTGTTCAATGGCTCTAAAGAAGAAATATTTTCGTTGATTGCGAGAAGACGATTCTCGCAGCTCGTTATATGGTAGAATTCACGTGTTTACATAACTGTTATGCGTTCAGGTCACCGAATGGGTCTCATGGGATGTAATTCATGACGAAACAATTTCCAAACCAGCATAAAAAGAACTAGTACGAAACAAAAATAGGAATAATACAGCAAAGGACATTAAATTTAAAGAAATAAAAAGTTCTTTTTAACGGATTAAAGCTTTCTCCAGCAATGTAAGAAGAGTTTTATGTTTATCCGGATTATTAGCTAGAGTTTGTAAAGCATAAAGACCTACAGTATCATAAGGTCGTTTGAAAGCCCCCGTGCCAATGGATACAAGCCAATCGGTTTTACGGTATTGCTTCTGCAAATCATATGAAAATCCTTGACTACCAACCATTCCGGATATATGCTCATTAAGAAGTCTCTTTAATTTTGTTTCTTTTTCGGTATTCATAATACCAATATTAGAACATATATAAAGATGAAACAATAGTGTGAATATTCATTTTCATTCTTCATTATGGTTTTCTCAATTCAAATATTCTAAAATAGGATTTCTAATTCTTTAAGAACATTACATTTTGGGTATTATGAATACCTAAACTCAATTGATATTTAAGAATTGATTCATCATATATTTTTCCAATTATGATCAAGATTGATAATCAAAATGCTGCGGAACAGGGACTAATATTATTTTGACATTTGTGTTGTGATTATATCATTTTTCCGGATACAATAACTTGATGGTGTGAAACCAATAAAATAAGGCTTCTCCACGCGCGACAAACTTCAATCGCTTATTAAGGAAATTATATTCAGGACGGGTAATTAAGAGCTCTGAAACCGGAACTGATGGATTAAATCTTTTTCAATTCCCCTTTAAAATCAGTCGAAATTACAGCCGCAAGATAAGCCGCCTTGGAGCTTGCAACCTGAGCATCAAGAAAACTAAAGTTCCCCTCAAATATATAATGCTTGAATTGGTTTATGCCTGTATAGATTTCGCGAAGTTCAACTTTTTCTTCATTGTTACTTAATTTGACAATTTTTGCGATCAGTAACGAAGTATCAATAATGTCTCTAAGAACCTGTTCAACGGAACCTATCTTTCGATCTGGCCTGTATTCAATTTCAGCCTTTGCTGAGTTATGAAATGATCTTTTAAGGTTCTCTATATCTGTAAGTAAGTCAAATAAGCAGCCAACATCAAACAACTGCTTCATGATCTCTTTTTCCTTTCCTGTTCCGTAGGGGACTCCGGTGGTATTGGGAGCAAAAGCAGTCATTTTATCACCGGCAATCGAGTTGACATCCGGAATATTTACAGTCAACAGTTCTCCTTCCTGCAACAGCCATTCAGTTTGAATTGGTTTCTCAACCAATACAGGATAATGATTATCAGCAAAGATGACATCAAGAAGAATTTCCCTTTCAGGATTTGAGACTACATTGCCTTCTTTATCCTTACTGGCAAAATTTGAATTATAGATGAACTTGAAGTGTGCTTTCGGAATTCCGGCTTTATAACTTCTGGCTTCATCCGGTTCCATCCGGATGAAAGCGCTTGAACCAACAATACCCGAAAAATATGCTTCCAGATTTTCCTTTGTAACAGCAGAACTGACAATTATATCAATATCAACTGAAAACCTTTTGGGCTTGTCCATCAACAGGATCAGACTTGTGCCCCCTTTAAAAACAAAATCCAACCCGGTTAATTTAAGTCTCTCAAGCAGGTACAAAGCATAAATCATACCTTCCATAATAGTAGGATCCTTGCTGAATTTCTTTCTTTTTTCGGCTACCCATTCGGTTGATAACGATTCCGGCTTAATCATTAAATATATTTTTAGGAATGTTTGTTTTATCTGATAAGAAGTCCATTAAATCAACTTCTTTTCTCCTTCTCTTTGCATAACCCAATAACTTAGTAAAATCTATTGTATAACGATTATAGGCACTATTGATAATGTGAACCAATTCACTTCCCTGATAGGCAACAAATAATTTTTTGTCACAGAAAAGATCAACGATCAGTTTCTCAATAGTTATGGTCTTAACCATTCTAACTTGCTGAATCGGTGCTTTTGAAATCAACGATTGTAGAATTATAGCCGACTCTTTTTCAAAAATGTAGCGTTCAATCTCTTTTTCCTCAGGTTCAATGTATACATTGCGGAAGTTCTGCTCTTTTAGAAATTCATAAACCGGTTCAAGAGCGTTTTTCTCAACCTGTAAGATAGTAATGTAACGGCCAGAGATATGAAGCATAAATTCACTCACTATTTTTGTTGACCAGATACATTGACGCAAGTCAGGAAATTGTTTCTCAATCTTTGTATATATTTTTTTCTCAAAATTACCAACCTCTGGTTTGTATATAGGTTTGTATGATAACGTGAAGAGATTTCTTGATATCGATGCAATTATCTTCTTTGATTTCAGCTGATAAATCCTCCACCGGAACGTAGTTTCTTTCAGATCCGGTTCGAATTGTCTATAGAAACCAAACAAAACTTCTCTGGAAAACGACTCCTTTCCTTTGAATTCTTCCTTAAGTTGCTCGGTAATGAAATCTTTAGCCATGTTTTTAATTTATTTCACTTTACAAAGATAATAAATTTTCAAACAAAAGACAGCAAATTGAATTTAGTGGAGAATGTTTGTAATCTAACAGAAGACAGCAAGAATGTTTTAGTGGATAATGTTTGTTATTCAAAAACAAGTATAAACCAGAATAATCTGTGACAAATTTACCATCATCAGTAAGTAATGTGGAAATAAGGCAGAATATTTACTCTAATGTTTTTTAGGAGGCAATCGTTTCATACTCTTCTTTGACTTCTTCCTGACATTGATTTTTCAGGTATTGCATTCCAGAACGATCCAAATGGGTTAAATCAGAGTACTAAATTATTATTAGTCGCATATATCAATTAATCAGCTTTATTCTACTTTTTAGTCGTAACTAAATTAACCTAGAAGCTTTGTAATATGCCCAATTAGTTTCATAACAAAAACATAAGGCGATATAGATGTTAATAAATAAATCATATTGTCAGTATTTTATATCACATTTCATGATATATTTATTTTATTCTTTTTATCTTTACAAAAACTCTTTTAAGATGAATCGAATAAAGACAGTATTGGAAGAAAAAGGAGTTAAGCAAACCTGGTTGGCCGAAAAGCTTGGTAAAAGTTATAATATGGTGAACTCATATGTACAGAATAGGAGGCAACCAAGCTTGGACGACTTATTTAAAATAGCAAGGATACTTGATGTTAATGTAAAAGATTTAATAGACAACGTTGCCGGGCAAAGAAAAGTTGAAGAGAAATTCATAAATAAAACTTTTGAGCTGGTGGGAGATACCACAAAAACAAGAAATATACCTGTAGTTGGGAGTATTGCTTGTGGAACTCCATTATTAGCCGTTGAGAATATTGAGACTGAAATTCCAGTTTCTGTGGATTTGTTAAAAGGGTCAAATCAGTATTTCTTATTAAGAGCATTAGGAAACTCAATGAATGAGGTTGGGATAAATAATGGAGATCTTGTCTTGGTAAAACAGCAGTCATCAGCAGAGAATGGAGATTTTGTTGTGGCTCTTATTGATGATGAAGCTACTATAAAGGAGTTTGTTAAAAGCAGGGATGCTATTGTCCTTAAACCAAGATCTACTGAACAAAAACATAAGCCTATTATTCTGACTAGAGACTTTAGAATTCAGGGAATTGTAGTAACTACAATACCATCTTAACCATTAATAAATAAACATTATGGGTAAAAATCAACATGTAGTAAAGCATCCAGATGGTTGGGCCGTCAAAGGCTCTGGCAATGAAAGGGCAACCCGAGTAATGGAAAACCAACAAGAGGCAATCGATATTGCCAAACAAATCGCAAAGAATCAACATTCAGAATTATTGATTCATGGTCGAAATGGGCAAATTAGGGACCGAAATAGTTATGGGAATGATCCATTTCCGCCAAAAAATTGATCGTGGAGACAAAAGGGTTTATTAGTCTTGTAATTGGAATTATTGGAATCATAATTTCATTTTTCGTTAAGAATATTGAAATAAGCAGCAATTTTTTGAAGATTAGTATTGGCTTGATCTTAGCTAGTTTTATTGAAATTTGTGTCAATATTTTCGAGAATAGAGACAGGATCAGGATAATAATGTGCACATGGTTCTATAAACTAAATAAACCCATTAGGATTACTACAGCCTACTTATTCAGAATAGAAATTAATGGTAAATTCTTGTTAATTAAAAGACATAAAAAGGATAGACAAGGGTTTCAGCCTGTAGGAGGAACCTTTAAGTATCTGAAGGATGAAAACAGAGAACTGTTTAATAAACTTAGTATTGAACCATGCAATTTTGTATGTAGAGATGATGATACTGAGAATGATCTCAGAGTTATAATGAGAAAAAGAAAGAGACTTTATAAATATCTTAAATGGTTTGAAAGTAGGAAAAATCGAGAAATTGATCCGTGGAGAGAGTTTTACGAGGAACTTATTGAACCAGGTTTGATCCCGTTTAGTTCCTTTCAACATATTCAATATTCATTCATCAGAAAGATGGAAGAGATCGTAATACCATCTCCTGCTTATCCTATTGACGAATTTCGATACGCTGAGATTTACGAACTAAAGTTTGAAAATGACTCTCAAAAGAAAGCTATTGAAGAATTAGTCAGCAAGGAGGAAGTAATATTTGCAACTCCTGAAGAAATAAGAAACTGTTCTACAAATACAGGTAAAACAATTTTGCCCCATTCATATAAAATCCTACCTATATGATAACCATAAACAAAAAGATTACACGTATTGATAGCTTGTTAGATAACATGGTGGAGGTTATCCAGCTTGACAAAACGAGATATGAAAGAATGAAACAAGCCTATGAATCAGTCAAAGCTTGGATTGAGGATGATGAAATATTCTTTAGGCCTTTCAAGTATGATGTATATCCACATGGCTCAGTCAGAATCCAAACTACTGTTAAACCTTTAAGTAGTGATGAGTTTGATCTAGACATAGTTGTTCATCTGATAACTGATTATTCCCTGCATACCCCAATCGAAGTTTACAACCAACTTAAGAGAAGATTGATGGAGAATAAAAAGTATGAGGATTTGTTAGAGTTGAAAAATAGATGTATTAGGTTGAATTATTCAGGTGATTTTCATATGGACATTCTTCCAGGGATACAAGAAAATATGTTTGACAATAACAAGATAAAAGTTCCTGACAGGAAATTAAATGATTGGGTTTCTAGTAATCCCAAAGGATATGCAAACTGGTTTTTGGGGAAAGCTAATCTTGTAAAGGAAAGTTATCTTGAAAAAGCCATGCGGGCAGAAAAACTGCCAACTGATAATTTCAAGGATAAAAAACCTTTACAAAGGGCAGTTCAGCTTATAAAGAGATATAGAGATGAGTATTTTAAACGTAATGCTACTTACAAAACATCAAGCATTATTTTAACCACAATTGCTGGCCAGTTTTACCAAGGAGAAGATAGTATTTTTTATACAGTTGATGGAATAATAACATCTATAATAAATCAAGTCGAGCAACCCTTAAGATTGAAAGTATTAAATCCTGTAAATTCTGAAGAGGATTTTACAGATAAATGGGAAAGCGAGCCCCAATATTACACAGAGTTTAAAAAATTTAGTAGGCATCTTTTTGAAGAATGGGCAAAGATAAAGGAGAGTATTGAGGAGAACGATGATGAGTTGATCCTAAAAGGATTAATCGGAGAAACTGTCTTCAATAGCAGCAAAATTCTTGTTAACAGTTCATTATATAATTCGAATATTAATCCGATAGATCCATATATTGGTTTAAGAAAATTAGCACAGCCATTGACCCCCGAACATAAAATGTGGTTTCCAAAATGAATCTGGAAAGTAGATTAAGTAAAGAGTTTGTTCTTGTTCAGGATAGATACCCAGATTTGGGTAAACCAAAAAAAGAAAAAAATGGATTTTCTATCACTGGTAATATTCAACTAATTGACCCGAATAATGGTAGTATTTGGGATACCTACCAAATCAAAATTGAATTATCTTATGAATACCCATCAAAGGTACCTTCGACCTATGAGGTGAGTAAGAAGGTTGATAGAAAAAGTGATAATCATGTAGGCGAAAATGGCAAATGCTGTTTGGCACCAAGATTAGAGGAGCTACTAATTCTAGGCAATGATTACACGTTAATTGATTATTTGGATAAGCTTGTTATACCTTTCTTTGCAAGTCAGAAATTAATTGAGTTAGGCCAAGGTAAAGGTATAGGGGAGTATTCACACTTTGGCTCCGGAATTATAGAATACTATAAAGAAAAATTTAAGACGTCGGATATTAACGTCATCCTGAAGTCCCTTTATGTCTTATCAAGTTTGCAAAAATATAACCGAAATGAACCATGCTTTTGTGGATCTGGTAAAAAGTACAAACACTGCCATTGGAAGTCGTTATATGATTATTTTAAAATAAATAGGATGATTTTCTTAGATGATATCCGGGACATGGAAAAAACATCTGTCGGACAGGCAATATAAGATGAAGATCGGTTATTCCAAATGTTTTCCATAGTTATTTGAATTAATGTTAGTACTCTGGCTGAAATCATATCCTTGCGGTAGATTTGAGCTCTGATGCCATATTTTAAAAAGATCATAACCATAAGGGCAGGTTATACATTAGATCACATCCCGTTGGTGAGTTTTCGCCCTTTAGCCGTAATGTCCTGGTTGTGCGACAGAAATACCTTTGCAATGACTTTTATAAAAATTACTACCCCAACAAGTGATCAGCAGAGAAAAATCAATTTCCCATTGATTTTTCTTACCATTCAGGGTGGAGAATTTTTATAAAACCGGCAGGGGCTATACCTCAAAAAAATGAAATGAAGAAATAGCCGTTATTGCACAGGGTATTTTGTTGCACTTTCTTTTGGAGGCTAAAGGGTGATTGCTCACCTGTGGGATAATATCAAAACCTGTCTTTATGGTTATACCGACAGAAATGTGTATTTCAATGGGTTAAAAACAGCAATAAAGCCGAAAGCAAAAAGAAATTGCTCAGGTCAGGATTGCCACCTGGACTGATTTATTTCTTTGCTTTCTGAAAAACAGTATAAAGCGGTTTCGTGGTTATGAAGCGTAAACGAAGCGAGGGTATTGCCTGGCGAATTTATGAGCAAGGCAATCCCGAAGCGGAGTGAAGCGAAATTATCATGAATCGGCTTTTACCATTAGAAAAGGGCCTTATACCGATAAAAGGGAGGGTGGGCTATTTATACTCAGCAAGCCTGTTTTAGAATAATCTCAAAAATCAAATATATGATATTAAGTCCATAATGCTCCGAAATCATTTTGTCATTAATTCTTCACCAGAATCTCCATCTGCATAAAGATGAATAAACCCTGTGAGCGTATTAATGAAGATTCCGCTTATGCGTGGTTCATAAACATCGCATGTATAAAAGTAAACTCCTGAAGAAACCTTATTGTCTGTGTTTTTATTTTTACCCTCCCAGTTAATAGCCGGATCATTGGTTTCAAATACGAGCTGTCCATAGCGGTTGAATATTTTCATATTGACTTTTTCAACGGCATTGTTCAAATTGTAGGAAAGGTATACATCATTATAACCATCCCCATTGGGCGTAAACACATTTGGCAGTTTATAAAGCAAGCACTCATCAACACATACGGTTGTTGTTAGGTTGCTTTCGTTGCCAAATGAATCAACAGCAGAAACGGCATAGCATCCGGCAAGGGAGTAATCAATAATATTGTGAAAATATGTTGTATCTGAATCAGGAGAAATACTTGTAAGAGAGTCCAATGATGAATTCTCACTGTTGGAATAATAAATGTTATAGCGTATTACATCATTTGAACAGGAACTATTGGGATTGGTCCATGTTAAAATGTTAACTGAACTATCACATAGCGATTCAACTGTCAGATTGGGAGCACAAGGAGCTGTAATGTCCTCAGGTGTCCCGAAATTGATGTGCGAGAGATTGGTATTATAAAACATCAAGTCGTCAACCTTTCTCCATCCGGAACTTTTCACCTGGTAATAATATGTAGTACCATTTTTTAAACCCGCATCAACATATTTATTGATGTTGGAGGTTGCAATAGAATCGTAGTCCATTACGGAATTCCTTCGATAAACAACATATTGATTGTTCACCCATGGAGTTTTTTTGCGAATGTTCAATGCAAGCTGATTGTCGTCAGGTGTAATGTTTATATATAGTGAAGAAGCTGTTTCTTCTTCATCAGGTTTCATTATAAAACGATTGTTCTTTGTATTATTGATCATTCTGATTTTGTAATAATATGGAAAGCTTATTGTATTTAGAGGGCTGTCAATATAAGTGGTATCATTTAAATTGGTTGTCTGAATGGAATCAACTAAAACAAAAGCATCCGGATTTATTGGGTCGGCTCTGAATATTTGAAATACATAAGGGCCGGGGGCTTCTGCCATATCAAAATCTCTGGGTTTTATCCAGGATAGAAATATACTGCCATTTGTTTGATCAACATTAGTAACACTTACATTCATAATGGCAGGAAATCCGGGAACCAAAGCATTACATGTTTCATCGGAAGCAAAACTTTCACCGCCATCATCAGAATAAGATGTAACCATATAGCAATATTCAGTTCCTTGTATTAGGCCTTCGCCGTTATTGTCATCAGTATAGGTGTTATTGGGTGCTCCCTTGTTTGTAGTAACGAGACTAAAACCAGTATAAGAGGGAACTCCATACTCACAACTGTCAGGCACAAACCCATAAGTTCCTTCACGTCGATATATCTTGTACCCGGCTACATCGCCGCAAGAACTTTTATCCCATGATAAGAAAATGCCTGTTGTATTAGCAGTTGTCTTAAGATTTTCAGGCGCGTTGGCAAGAACCCTGATTGTAAAATTATCGATGTCAACAAGGCTTACTTCTTTATTATTGTCTTTACTTTTGAGTGTAAGCTGGTAGGGCTGATTTCTGACATCATCACAAGTTGTTTGCCATCTGAAAGTATAGGTGGAAAAACCTTTACCTCCCGCAATTTTTGTTAGGGTCGCAGGTTCGGTTTCCATCTCAAAAGGCCCGCCTGTCATTGTTTGTGTTATTGAATCATTGTCAACGTCAGAAGCTGTGAATTGCAATTCTAAAAGTGTCCCGGCTTCAATGCAAAAATTAGTCATCTTTGGATTAACCGGAGGATTATTTTCTGTTTCAAAAACTTCTATTTGCATATCACGTGTGATACTTGAGATTTTAACTCCTTTTCTCCATTCATAAATTTTTAGGGCAATGTTGTATTCCCCTGTAGCTGTCGGCGCATCCCACACCAGATCCCCATTTACCGGATTAACATATAAAGTGTCACTGGATAAAGGAAGTTCATAATCCGATATTTCCTTTCCATCTTGTTCGGTACACATAGTTAATGCATAGGAAAGACTGTCTCCATCGACATCATAAGCAGAAGGATTATGTATAAAAGTTTGAAACAAGGCCGCTTTATCCACAGGTTCAGTAAGTAATTCCGGAGTATTGTTATTCCCTATTTCAGGACTGATCACTAATATCGTACTTATTGAAAAAACAACATTAACCGAATTTGGAATATTAACAACTCCATAGTTGCGATTGGGGTCTTCCATGTATATTTTATAAATACCCGGTCCGGGAAAGGTGTGCTTTGTCACATAACTATTGTGAAAAATATCGTCGGGTAAAGTTACCCGGTCAGTTAAAGGAGCAACTGATGTTGAATTGTCTCCCCAGTCCACTGTAAGTTCAGACCGGTTGGCAGCGCTCTCAGTATACGTATATGTAGTAACTGTAACCTCGTATGTATTACCTGAAACTAGCCTGAAAGTTATTTCTCCTGCCCGGTTATGAGTGGCATATAGCGGGACAAATGAAAAGATCAGAATAATTAATTGTGTAAATACTTTGTTCATTGTGGGTGTTTTAATACTGTGTTTTGAAGATCAGTATCCATTAAACTTATTTAGGCTATTTATTTTGTCGGTCTGGTATTTGATTTGAGGTTTTGGCATGTTTAAATATAATTTTAAATTTGCATTAGTGTTACTAATTAGAAATACGTGTTACTGCATTGCAAATATCGTACAACTTTCAAATATGTATAAAGAATTATGCCCTGGTTTTCAGAAAAATCTTCGGAAATTACTCATGAACAATTGCAGGAACTTGTTCTGAAAAGTTATAATGAATGCTTAAAGCATATTAAAAGCAACGCCAAAAAAGTACTTTTACTTCCTCCTGATATAACAAGAGCTCATTCCGGAGCAGGTTTTATCACAAATCGGCTTTATCATCATTTTGCTTCGCATGCTGATGTTTATATAATGCCAACTTTAGGCCAACATCTCCCTCATACTACCTCTCAAAATCAGTGGATGTTCGGAGATATACCAGAAAACAAAATACTTAAACATGATTGGCGAAAAGATGGCAAGAGATTGGGGATAATACCGTCAACTTTTGTAAAAGATATTACTGAGGGTAGAGCTGACTGGGATATACCAATAAGTATCAACAAACTGGTACTTGAAGGAGATTGGGATATTATTTTGAATATCGGACATGTTGTACCTCATGAGGTACTTGGTTTTGCGAACCATAATAAAAACTATTTCATTGGATTGGGAGGGAAGGAAACCATATGCGCTTCTCACATGGCCGCTGCCTGTTATGGGATTGAGAATAATCTGGGTAACCTGATAACACCGCTGCGTCATTGTTATAACAAGGCTGAATTAGAGTTCTTAAATCATTTGCCGGATGCATATATTCAGGTAGTGATGAAGTATAATGAACAAGGTCATCTTGTTCATAGCGGTTATTATTGTGGTGATGACCTGGATACCTATCTGATGGCAGCAAAACAATCAAAAGTTGAAAACATAACGGTTGTCCCACCTTTGAAAAAAGTGATTGCAATAATGCAGGGTGATGAGTTTTTCAGTACATGGGTTGCCAATAAAGCCATATATCGTACCAGGAAAGCTATGGCTGATGGGGGTGAGCTTATTATCATTGCACCAGGGCTAAAACGTTTCGGGGAACAGGATGAGGTGGATCGTATCATTCGTAAATATGGATATGCTGGTACGCCTAAAATCATGGAACTATGGAAGAGAAATGACGATTTGCAGGATCTTACCCATGCTACAGCTCATCTTATTCATGGTTCATCCGAAGGCAGGTTCAAAATCACTTATGCTCCCGGACACCTTTCTAAGGAAGAAATAGAGTCCGTGAATTTCGGATATCTCAGTTATTATGATGCAATGGAGCAGTATAATCCTGGCATGCTTAAAAATGGTTTCAATACATTAAAAAACGGAGAGGTTGTATATTTTATCAGCACTCCTTCCGCCGGTCTTTGGACATGTGGCAATAATTAACCTTGTAATTAATTCATTTCATGAAATACGATGTTATTATAATAGGGGCAGGCATTGTAGGCCTAGCAACCGGCTTAAAACTAAAAGAAAAAAGGCCCGGATTAAAACTAGCTATTCTCGAAAAAGAAGCAGATGTTTCAATGCATCAAACAGGTAATAATAGCGGGGTAATACATGCCGGTGTGTATTACAAACCTGGAAGTCTGAAAGCGACAAATTGTACAAGGGGTTACAAGATGTTACTGGATTTTTGTGATAAAGAACAAATAAAGTATGAATTATGCGGAAAGGTAATTGTTGCCACAGGAGAAGAAGAATTGCCAAGGTTGGAAGATTTATATGGTCGTGCCATTCAGAATGGTTTGGTGAAAGTAAAAAAGATAAGAAAGGATGAAATCAAAGAATATGAACCCCATGCAACCGGATTATCCGCGTTGCATGTTCCATATACAGGGATAGTCAATTATTCTGATGTTGCAAAGAAATATTCCGGTATTGTCAAAGAAAAATACCAGGGTGAAATACTATTGTCAAATAAGGTCAATAATATCCAATTATCAGATTCCGGGAGAGTTGAAGTAATAACAAATAACGCAACATACACCGCTAAACTGGTTGTAAACACTGCAGGCTTGTTTTCTGACAAGATTGCTGCTCTCATACGCAAGGATCTTGATGTGAGAATAATACCTTTCCGGGGCGAGTATTCCATGTTAAAGCCAGAGAAACAGTACCTGGTTAAAGGTCTCGTTTATCCGGTCCCTGATCCTCAGTTCCCCTTTCTGGGAGTGCATTTCACCAAAAAAATCGATGGTAATATAGAAGCAGGGCCCAACGCGGTTTGGGCTTTTAAACGTGAAGGATATAAATTCACCGACTTTGATTATGATGATTTCACGGGATCATTGGCATGGAAAGGTTTTAGAAAAGTGATGAGGCAATACTGGAAAATGGGATTGGGAGAATACTGGAG
Organism: uncultured Bacteroidota bacterium; assembly: GCA_963733535.1. GTDB lineage: Bacteria > Bacteroidota > Bacteroidia > Bacteroidales > UBA10428 > UBA5072. The sequence continues at coordinate 102,618 of CAVTDR010000007.1, read as the reverse complement.
ATCATTTAATAAACAGGCATTGGTTAAGGCTTTACAAAAACTGGTGCCTGAAATACAGATCAATGACATCATACATGGAGGTGCCGGAGTGAGGGCTCAGGCATGTGACCGCAATGGGGGACTGATAGATGATTTTCTTATCCTGGAAGATCAGTATATTATCAATGTACTAAATGCTCCTTCTCCTGCTGCTACAGCTTCTTTAGCGATAGGTGACACCATCTCGGACAAGATATTACTGCGTTTCCAATGAACTTAAACAAATTATAAATTCTTACAAGAAATGATACGATCTTATATATTACTGATAACCTTGTTCGTGTTTGGCACACTTAAATCAAGTGTTGCACAAGCAGATATCAATATCCATTTTGTTCATACAGTAAATGGAACTCCGGCCTTATACGATACCCTGGTGTATGTTAACAAAGCTGGAAATCGTTACGAGATTAACCAGGTACAATATTTTATATCGGAATTAACCCTGCATGATGTAAAAGGCAATAAGATAGAATTATCATCTGACAACCCGGTGCATTATGTTGATAAAGACATAGATAAAACGTTATTATGGGCAATGGCTGACTCAGTTCTCTTTGGCCGCTATGATTCACTTACATTTATTTTTGGACTGTCATCCGGAAGAAACAAATCTTTCATTTATAAAAATCCTCCTGAGAATCTCATGTTCTGGCCCGACGTGCTGGGAGGCGGATATCATTATATGAAAATTAATTTGAAATACATCGATAATCAGGGTGAGCTATCCAATTTCAATTGCCATTTAGGAATTGGACGTAAAAAAAACAATGAAGGATCATCTTCGGATTTTATACATAACTTTTTTAGCGTGTCTCTTCCACTAGATCTTTTGATAACGAATGGTGAACCGCGGGAATTGCAGTTGATCATGGATATCAACAAATGGTTTGATGCTATAAATAATATGGATTTCAACAATTTCCATGGGATTATGGATAACCAGGATGCCATGCGACTTTTTAGTGAAAATGGAAAACAGGTTTTTAGTATTAGAAAAGTGGAGTAGTCATCTGAAAACTGAACATTAAATGAAGGGCCGGTATATTTGCTTATTAATATGCTTGATTGTTTTTCAGCTGTTGTTGGTGTATACATGTGTCAGTACTTCAAAACTGTCCGAGCTACAATCTTATATTCCAACCCCTTATGTAATTAACTTCCCGCAATTCCCGGATAGCCTTAATATTCCTGCAGATAATCCCATGACAAAAGAAGGGGTTGAATTGGGCAGGTATTTGTTTTATGACGGGCGATTAGCCGGAAGAAAAGACAAAAAATCTCTTATGTCATGTGCCTCCTGTCACAAACAAGAACATGCTTTTGAAAGTGGCATTGATCATCCATTTTTCAAAGACGGACGTATTTGTGGACCATCGGGAAATACAACTCATCATGCCATGATGCCGTTAATTAACCTGGTATGGATAAACGAAGGATATTTATGGAACGGAGCAATTAGCAACAAAAATGAAAAACTTGGATCGACAGAATACAAGGTTCCTGCAGAACAACCTTTCAATCATAAGAATATTGAGTCATTAGTATGGATGAGCATTGTGGCCCCTCATGAACTAAACAGTGACATTGAACAAACCGTTAATACTTTACAGAAAGTCCCGATGTATCCGCCCATGTTTATGAAAGCTTTCGGCTCTGATACGGTTACAATAGACAGGATATGTAAGGTCATAGCTCAGTTTGTGAGAACACTTGTTTCGGCCAATTCAAAATTCGATCAGTACATGGATGGGAAAGTTATGTTAACCGAATCAGAGTTAAACGGGTCCTATCTTTTTACCACAGAAAACGGAGATTGTTTTCATTGCCATGGTTCACCTGCCACTCCTTTATGGACAACCAATATGTTTATGAACAATGCCAAAGATATTGATTTCAATGAAAAAGGAGACAGATCAACTGTAACAGGTAACCCGAAAGACAGAGGAAAGTACAGGGTGCCGACTTTACGTAACATTGCTCTTACAGCGCCTTATATGCACGATGGGCGCTATAAAACTTTGGATGAAGTACTTGAATTTTACAATTCCGGTTTAAAACGCTCTCCGTATGTAGATCCTTTAATGATCAATGTTAATCATGGAGGCATGCATCTTTCACCTGATCAGCTAAATGACCTGAAAACCTTTCTTAGAACCCTTACCGATTCCTCTTTTATAATCAATCCCGCATTTTCTAATCCCAGGCCCAACGATCCTTATTTTATACACTGACCTACGTGTATATATTGATGTGAATGGCCAAGTATTTCTGATTCCTCACAACTCTTGAAGAGTAAAGCTATCAGATCAGATTCATTTTTGGGTACAGTATATCGATCAGGCATTTTATTTGAAGAAATGGGGGAGATATAATCAAGATTTCTCATCCTTATGGTTTTAAATCCGTTATTCTGCATGAATTCCCTTGCATGCTCCGGCCAACAGCGATATTGTGGAATATCATATCCCTGAAAACGGGTTTGTGTTATAATTTCAGGCTGGATAATTTTAAAATCTTTTCCTGATAATGGATAGGGACTTAAGAACACTGAGAATACAGTACCACCGGGTTTAAGAATCCTGCGGCAATGGCTCAGCGCTGTATCTCTGTGTTCTTTGCTTATTAAATGATACAAAGGACCCATCAGCAATATGGCGTCGGCAGCATTATCATTTATCCAATCCAACTGCGTTGCGCACGAAACCCGGTTAAAGATAATGTTATCCTTATAATATGAGTTTTCCATCCTGTCAGAAAAAGCCTTTAAGGACTTTGCTGAAAGATCAACCACCCCTGCTTTACAATTTCGTTGTAGCAAGTGTTCTGCATAACGTCCGGGGCCCGATCCTATGTCTATTACAACTAAACCGGCAGAAATATACTCATCCAATAATTCGATAATCAACCGGTATTCGGCTTCCCTTTCTGGTGTTTCATGAAGCCGGTTAAATTCTTCATCGACTCCTGCGTTGTATGCTTCCGCTATTTTATGTCGATAAGCCACAGATTCTTCCTGGTTTTGGAGTTTATTATTGAGTCATATTAATCAATGAAAGGTATCAGCAATACACGGTCATTATGTGGCACTGTCTCAATATTTCCCTGGTAAATAGTTTTAAGAAATTCTTTGTCCCAGGGCGCCGCCTTATCTGCACGTATGATGCCCTTGTTATGCATGAATACAAAGTCATCACAGAACAGAAATGCCAGATTTGGATCGTGCATTACCGATATTATTGTTATTCCTTCTGAAACAAACTTTTTAAAAAGTTGAAGTAAATGTGACTGATTGGTCACGTCCAGGTGTGAAGTAGGTTCGTCAAGTAATAAGATTTTAGGCTGTTGAGCCAAAATCCTTGCTATCATAACCAATTGCTGCTCACCGCCTGACAGTTCCGTATAATTTCTTTTGCTCAGGTGTATGATACCTACCCGATTTAAAGCCTCATGAGCTGCAATTTTATCTTCTTTTCGGGGAATGAATTTAACATAGCCTGCACGCCCTGTCAATACAACGTCTTCCACCAAAAACGGGAATATTGCCTTGTGTTGTTGTGTTAAAAATCCGATCAATTTTGATCGTTCGGCAAACGGAAGATCTTTTGCATCACTGCCCAAAACAGTTATGCTTCCTGATTGAATGGGTAACAATCCGGCCAGAATTCTCAGAAATGTTGATTTTCCACTGCCATTTCTTCCCAAAATGCAGGTATGTATTCCAAATTCAAATGCAAGGTTTATGTCTTTTAAGATGTTAGAATTACCGTATGAAAAGTTCAGATCTTTAATTTCAATGGCTTTCATTCTGTAATAATCACTTTTTTATATTGCATTGTTTGCACTATTTTGTTTACTGAGTCCTGTCAGGTCCAACCAATACTGGTCTTCTTCATTAAATAAATGAAGAGTGGAGCGCCGATAAGCATGGTAAATACACCTATGGGTATTTCATATCCTGAAAGGGTTCTGGAAAAATTGTCGATAAGAAGCAAAAAACTGCCTCCAAAAAGAAAATTCAGCGGTATGGTTTGCATATTGTCAGGACCCGCCATCATACGTATCATATGGGGTACAATCAGGCCATAAAGACCAATTATACCGGCAACTGAAACGGCAGAAGAAGAAACAAGCGTCGCTGCAAGAAGAATAATTATTCTGTTCCTGCCGGGATTTAATCCTGCAGTTCTGGCCTCGTCATCACCCATAGCCAGTACATTCAATCTCCATCTGAAAACGAATAACAATACTGATCCTGTAATAATAGGAATGGCGACCATTTTAAATTTGCTCCAGTTAGCATTGTGCAAATTGCCCATTGTCCAGTGAACAATTGACTGCAGTTTGAAAGGATCGCTGAAGTACTGTATAACCGTTAAAAGAGCAGTAAAAATTCCGGATACGATGATTCCCGACAGGATAAGAGAAACAATAGCCACGTTTTTATTCTTCATGGCCATATAATAGCTTAAACCAACGGCGATCAATCCAAAAACAAATGACGACAACTGCACGGGCATAAAATTAAAAGCCAGGGCCAGGGCGGCTCCAAAAGCTGCACCTGACGACAAACCAAGAATATACGGATCGGTCAGGGGATTTCGAAAAATCGCCTGTATGCTGTTGCCTGAGATTGCCAACGCTCCACCAGTAAAGAATGTTAGTAATATACGTGGCAGACGTACGTCAAGAACAACAGATTGTAAAAGAGGATTTCTAATATCAGAAAATAATGACTTCATTATAGCACCGACTGGTGCCAAATCCGACGGTCCAACAAGCAACGAGCCCAAAATAACCGGAACAGGCAAAATATATAAGAATACCTGGATTGTCTTCCTGTTCATAATCCAAGGTTAATCAGGATTTCTCCTCTTTTTGCATATAATGTTTTCAGCATAGCTTTTCGTTCAACTTCAAGATCAATGTTTTTATATATTTCGGGATAACACAATTTTGCCAGTGTTTTTGATGCAAAGGGATATTTGAGTGTCCAAAGATCTGCATAAAACAAGCACGGACTTTTATATATACGGTTGTTTTTAACCGCTGTAATTTCCTGCCATTCCGACAACTTAAGGATATCTTCCGGATCAACTTCTGAATTATAACTCAATAAAATAATCTCGGGATTCCATTGCAACAAGTTTTCAATATTTATTACCACATGTTCTTGTTCAACAGGACAGCAATTTCTGGCACCGGCCAGTTCGATCATTTCATTGACGGTACTTGTAATCCCCGCTGTTTCAAGCATACCCTGTGCCCACATAAAATAAACCGACTTCCGGCTAACAGCCCGGACATCCTGATTGACCGCTGCTTTATCCGCTAAATAGTGACGTAATATAGAAACTTCTTTAGCAGTATAGTTGATCAGGCTGTCCGCCCTGGATTGCTTTCCGGTAAGTTTGCCCAAATCAGAAATTTCCTTGTACACATCTGCAAAGCTTTTCAGGAAAACTCCGTAAACCGGAATACCCCTTTCTTCTATCGCTTCAATTGATTCAACCTGGGATGACCATATTATAACAAGATCTGGCTGCAAAGCAATCACACCCTCAAGACTTACAAAATCCCAGTTTCCGGGGGAGGGTATTTTCTTTTCGCGGATACGGTTATCCAATGCAGCATAGTATGGAGCCACGCTTTCCTGGTAAATACTTGAAGAAACTCCAACAACCTGATCTTCAACCCCAAGCATGTATAAACCCGATAATGCGCTTTCAATCAGGCATACAATCCGTGTAGCCGGTTTTTTCAGAACAACTTCCGTCCCTCTGAAATCAGTAACATGAACAGCAGGTGCAGTCGTGTTTGGCTTATCACCGGTAGTCCTGCATCCTGCTATAATCAGTAATGATCCGACAGTCAGGTAAAGCAATACCTGACTTTTCTTTCCGTTCATATATTATTAAGACGTTGGAACATAATTATGCAGATCATTAAATCTGAAGTTTTGTGCAATTCAAATATACCGCTAATCAGTTAATTTAAAAGCTTGCCCGTATACCCACCATCATCGAAAAGCCGGGGTCCCGGAATTGCCATGGCATTTCATATTTATTGTTCGTTATATTATAGAGTTGTCCAAATAGTTCCAGTTTATAATCATCGGTTTTATTTACATCCTGGGCGATATAAACATTGATAAGTGTACCGGGAGTAAACTTTTTTCTTCCGCTTTTTGAATCACTGTCATAGTAACCCCCATTGTAATTCAGGCAGGGCTTTAAATGAAGTCCGAAACCAGTATTCAATTGAATACCGGCATTTGCAACGAGTTCAGGTGCAAAGGGAACATTGGCTCCATCCTGATCGGTATTCAGTTCGTTATGCAATTCGGTACTGAAGTAGGTTACATTGGCAAAACATGAAAGAAGTTCTTTATAAGTGTATGAAACCTCAAATTCACCGCCCAGGGAAACTGCCTCACCGGCGTTAACTGATTGTGACTGTGAGGGAGCTTCATGTACCCGTTTATCCACAACAGCGTCGGTAACTTTAATATAGAAGCCCCTTGCAGAAGCTTTCAAACCGACATTGGTTCTGAGGTTAACACCCCCATCGAAAGCAATTCCTGATTCAGGCTTTAAGTCGGGATTCGGTAGCTGGCCATTCATACCTTCAACTCCATCATCGCTTAGCTTAATTGTTCCGCCCACAGCTTTCAAACCCGGAGTCATAAAACTGTTACCTGCATTGGCAAATAATTCCACCTGTGTAGCTATCTTGTATTTCAAACCGGCACTCCATATAAGACTATTCCATTCTTTCTCTTTCTGGCCAGGTAATGAGCCATTTAGCAGGTCAATCTCGTTTTTAACATACGAATATCTTAAACCTGCTCTGGCCAACACAGGGCCAAACCTGTATTCCTCCTGTGCATAGATCCCGTATTGCAACGCCTTTGCTTTTGTTCCGAATGTTTTATAGCCCACCAGCGCATCTCCCCAGGTTGAATAGTCAGCCGACTGATAATCTGCCCCCAGGATGAGGTTACCGGTTTCTCCATGCCTAAAGGTAAGAGAGATGTCAACCGGTATGATGGTCTGATCATTGCCATTTGTTGAGGTCAGGGTATCGATAACACCAAATTTGCTTTCCTGACCGTAACGGTTGTATGTCCTTAAACCTAAATGCGCCTGCAAACCAATGTTATCGGTTATAAACAGTGAATACCCTGCGTTCAGCATATCATAGTGGTGATCAATTCCCCGGTATAAACGTCCGGCATCTCCCTTGTGCGCAGTATGATTATAAAACAGTGAAATCTTCTGACGTTCCTCTTTACCAATAAAATAATTTAAACCTCCGTAGATCTTGGTTTTCGTATATTCAGGATCATCCTGAATATTTAACCAGGAATTTTCGGAACCATAATTGGTATAATCCGATTTTTCATAGCTGATCCCTGTAAAGAAATTTAGCTTTCCGATTCTGTTTTCATGATAAGCCTGTGCATTTAGTGTATTATATGATCCATAAGAGGTTGAGATTTTCGTACCCGCCGTTTCAATCCTTTCCTTGAGAATAAGATTCACGGTCCCCGCCAGCGGGCTTTGATTACCGGCAAAATCCTGTGAGAGATAATTGGGATATAGAACTGATGCAGGTCCACGCTGTACCTCTATGCGTTCAACCGAATTCAGGTCGAGCGCCATCGGATCAACAAAAGCATCAATGGGCAAACCCTGCAACATATAAGTGCTGTATTTAGGCCCAATACCACCATAGGTTCCCCAGTTTGCATCATTGCGCGATAAAGCGCTTACCGATACGCCGGGCTTATTCATGATAGCTTCAGCGATATTCCGGTTACCGGATACCAATGTGCTTATTTCTTTGCTGTCAATGATATCAATCTTTTGAGTTACATTTCCGGCTGATTTGGGTATTTTAGAACCGGTTACAACAACCTCTTCCAGTTGTAATGTGTCTTTAATTGCTTCCTGAGAGAATGCGTTAACTAAGGTTAATATGAATAACCCTGTTAATAGTAATTGTTTCATATTTATTGATTTGGGGTTCACGACTTTAAGATTCTTTTATGAATCGTGTTACTATTTTTAAATTAGTATTACTTTCAGACAAATGTAATACTTAGGATTCTAATTTTTGGCATTATACCGAGAAAAATGCGCTTTTCTGGTAAGGCTGAAAGACCGATACTCAACATTAGCGATAAGCGAGGGTATTGCCTGGCGAGTTATAATGAGTAAGGTGATCCCATAGAGTACCGGTAGTCTCCATGCCGCCCATTTATCATATTTTCCGATATGTGAATTTAGGGTATGTCCCCGTCCATTGGAATTGTTCGCATTTTATTTCAGGATTTGAATAATCCAAAATCAGTTTGGACACCTCAATGGACACCTGTTTGTATTGGATGTCAATAGCTTACAGCTGAGTGGACACTCTCAGGTGTCCCAAATCACCTTTGCGCAATCGTAATAAATTGATAATCTATTTATTTTAAAATATGAATCATGCCCTGCGTGATTCCCTCTTGCTTTACCGATTGGAGCAAAGCGGTCTTAATGCACTTTGGTTCGACATGTGTACATTGGATGGATTGAAGGGTAAAACCATCCTGCAAAAAGAGAAGGTCTATCCACTTGAAAGCGAATAATAAAGCCCGGAGTAATGGATAGTCCACCTATAGCTTCTATCTCGCTGCTGTTAAGGTTTGTTGTAAGGTGGGTGAGCATCTGCCGGGATACAAACAGATCGTACCGGGAAAGAAGGATCTCGGTCATTACTTTGCAATTATTGCCTTTTTCATGGGCGCTTTTCCGCCATTAGAAATTTGATTTACATGTTTTGTGAAATTCAATCTCACAAACCACCAATAGTTCTTCCTTCTCTGAATTCATTAATTACATATTTGACATCATTTCCAATGTAGTCATGAATTTTATCAATTGTAATTGTTGTATGAATATCCGGTAACCGGGTGGTGCGGAATTCAATCTCAATATTAGATTCCTTCAACAGATTTATTGATGCAATTACATTTTCAGTGATCATCTCTGCTTTTTCTATTCCAATAACCTGGGCATATCTTTTTACATTCAAAACGGTTTTAATATCCATAGCAATATAGTCCACCAGTTCCTCATGTATAAGGTGTTGAAGCAACAATGGATTGGAACCGTTGGTATCCAGTTTTACTAAATAACCCAATCTTTTGATTTCGCTAAGAAAATCAGGTAAGTCCTCATGAATGGTCGGCTCTCCTCCGGAAACAACCACGCCGTCAAGCCAGGACTTTCTCACCTTCAGAAACTTCAATATCTCATCTACAGATATGTTCTTATTTTGTTTGATTAATTCAGGTAAAACCAGATCGGGATTATGGCAATAACCGCAACGGAAATTGCAGCCTTGTGTAAACACAACGGCTGCTACTTTCCCGGGATAGTCAATAAGGCTTTGTTTAACGAATCCGCCTATTCTCATTTTATGTTCAGGTATAATTTACAATCCATGATCTGAAACAGGATGTTCCGAGGATTTATCCAAATTTCACAGGTATCATTAATACATCATGCTTACTACGACGGTGGAGCTCAATTTGTCTGTAATTGAATAGCAGGTATTTTTCGTTGTGCAAATTCGAATGTCCCAAATAAAACTCCTGTATACACCAAATCGCCCATAATCGTATTCTTAAAGAAAGGCAATCCGGCTGTGTAGCAAGCTATAAGTCCACTGAAATTTTTAGGGTACATATTTGTAGAAGCCCAAACACCAAAATTGGAGAGTAGAAAAAACACAATTGAAGCTAAAAGGCTTGTCAGAATAAGGTTCTGTATCCTGATTTTTTTAAGTGTAACAATACCAATCAACCCAATAAGGATAAAAGCGCCATACGTCCAGTAGCAGCCTTGGTAAAACCATACGAAATGGTCGAAATACCGGGCATAAACCACGTTGTTAAGCACAAGGTCGGCAAGCCACATGGATAAGATGGGGATAATGAATATCCAATAGCGTTTGCTGTAATAGGCTGCCCCAAAGAGGGCCATCCCGCCTATCGGGGCAAAGTTCGCCGGATGGGGAACTAAGCGGCTCATAGCTGCCAACAGTATAATCGCGCTGATTACGCCAAAGCGTAAGGTTATTTTATTCTTTTCCATTGCTATTTTATTTTAGTGAAACAATTATTTTGCTTTGTTTTTGATATGTCCGGCAGAGGCACAGCCATCCGCCGGACGTATCTTTGGTCTCAAAACCTTAAGAAAAGTTAAGCTATTGCTTATTTTACAATCCTTACGCTATTCAGGCCATATTTCAGTATATATACTCCTTTACCTAATGCAGATGTATTAATCCGGTTTGTTCCTGCATATACATTCACCCGCAATACCGGCTTACCGGATAAATCGTATATAACCGCGTTACCAAGCGTTGTAGTTTCCAACATAATATAGGAATCGAACGGATTGGGGTACACCCTTATATTGCTTGCCTCAACAACTGGAATAGCTGTGATTGTTGGAACTGAAACCGGAGTAATTGCGGCTGTCCAAACATTGTTCCAGAAATTATCGGAAAGAGCAACAGAATATGTACCAAACTCTACAATATCGCCATTGGCAACGGTTTGTTCATCAACGCCAAGCCATACAGGATTTTCGTTTACATTATACAAAATATAATCGGGCGAAATGGCGAGATTATTGGTTAAATCTGTGTAAGTAATATCCGAAAGATATGAAGTTCCAACAAAATCAAAGCGTGTGTCAGCAGATTTAATAGAATCCAAAACATCAACAACAATTGGATTTGCACCATCGAATTTGTAACCCCAGGCGAGCGATTTCTCCGCCCAGTTCACAACTACTAACACTTTGTTTGCACCTTCGCCAACCCAATATAGAATATCGTTTGAGGTAATCGTATTGTTTTTATCAACGGCATAAAGCACGGTAATGGTGGTGTCGGACTGAATATTTTCGATTGTAAATGAATTGTTTACTACATTCGAAGCTACATCGGTACTTGCACCAAGAGTTACGTTGCCAATGTGATAACCGGCGTTTGGATTAAAGGTGTAGGTTACGTTGCTGCCAACAACAACCATGCTGTCTCCTTCGGGCGAGATTTCGCCGAATTTGTAAGTTCCCCATTCATCGCTTGTACCGCTAACAGCTGTAACAGTGTATTTCTGATTGCCCGGAATTGGAATATGAATTTCGGGTAACGAACCGAAATAACCGGTACGCACGCTGGCGTTCAGGTTTGGTGCAACTCCACTTTGAAGCGTAATATTACGATGTGCTCCATAATTACTCCCAAACCCTTTTACTTTCAAAACTCCCCGTGTTAAATTAAATTCACTGGAAGTAATGGTGTCTGGAATAAGTATTTTGTATTCTTGCGCACGGCTGGCGAAAGTATATTGACCGGGACCTAAGATAAGAGGGAAATTAACATCGGCTCCGGTGTACTGAATACCTGCCGACATATTGTAAATACCTGACATCTTATTACATGGATGATAAAGGGTATTAAAGAGCACAGAAACATTATCGCCGGGCTGAAATGCTTGTCCCGGATTCGTGATATTACTGATAGTATAATCTACAGGTTTTGCTGTAATAACCTGATAATCTGCTCCTGTAGCAGAAAGAAGTTTTACAATATTTCTACCATTACTCAAACGAACGGTATAACTGCCATCTGGATTAGCCGTTACACAGTCAGTTGAGAAACTACGGTACGACAAAGCGTTTGTACCAACAGTAGGCGTTGCCACTTCTATACCTGTTACGCCTTCGGGTTTGAAAGTATATGAAAAACTACCTTTATCCGATTCATAGTACAGCACATCGAGTTCAGCATCTATTAGCGTACTATCTACCTTATCGGTACCATTCAATTCACTCCAATATTCATTGATAAGCATATTCGATTGTATACCTGTTTCAGTCGCATTGACCGAAACTACAAATACACCGGTATTTTCAGGCCACAACGCACTGAAAAATGCGGGATTGGTCTTCACATTGGATATGCCGACATTGGTGGTATGGTGGCACAACATGGCATCATAATCAACCAAAACAATTGCAGTCCCAGCTCCGACAGGCTTAATAAGCCCACTGTCGCTGACGACTATCACGCTGTTGCTTGGTTGTCCGTTTTCATCCAATACCGTATAGTGGAAATCGGGCTCTATGAAATAGTTGTTTACATCGGTATCTATCGCCTGCCAGTTGCGGGTATGGATAAGTTGGAATGTAGTATCAGCTTTCAACGGTAAAGTCAAATATCCTTGTGCGTTGATATTGAGAAATATATCTGCTACATTCCTCCCGTTAAGGCTGTTTACATCGTGGTCTATATCTTTGGCGTTGCGAGCCGAGAGTTGTGCGTCAGTATAAATGAGCAGGGTATCGCTTTCCACAGTTGTGCCTGTTTTGGGTTTGAACAAGCCCACATGTGGAGCTTTGCCTGCACGGGTTACACGGTAGTTAAAACCACCGGAAGCGTTTTTGGGAGCAGGCAAATTGTAGTACCAAATTTTGCTCGTATCTGTTTCGGCAATAAACACTTCCGTTTGTTTGGTAAACGGAACATAATGCTTGGTCAGGTAATTGCCTGCCACAGTTACCGTCTGGTCTTTGTCACCAACAAAAACAGTCGCATCTTTGGGAACATTGAACTGGAAGTTGTGGGCGGGAATAACGACAGGGGCGGTTAAGCAGATGTTTTTAATAGAAATATCTTTGCTGGGAAATTGTGACTCTGCATCTGTTACATTTTCTAAGACCAAGTTAAATGCACCTGAAATATTCACATTGGCACTAAATTCTTTCCAAGTTGTATTATCGTTTGCTATTATCGTATCACTCCACACAATATTATTAGCTTGTTTTATTGCAACTTTCAGTTTTGTATTTTGACTACTAAGATATGGCTTGTATAACAGTTTTACTTTCGTGCAACCATCAGAAAAGAGAGGAGACCGGAGAAGACCTCTTGCATACTCAGCTATTTTACCTCCGCCAAGATACAACACTTCGCTACCAACTGTATGTCTACACGCGTCCTCCGCTTCCCAGCCAGCGGGAGAGGTTTGATAATAAGGCTCACTGTAATTATCCGCATAAGCAAAGACTTTAAATGCTGTGAAATCATCGGAATAGTCACACTGTGCACTGACCCTGCATCCTATTATTATCAGTATAGCTGATAATAATATTGTTTTAAAAGAATTAATAATTCTCATCATTTTATGTTTAAAGGTTAATATCAGTAATTATTGATGCTTATTTATAAAGAAGTGCAAAATGACCGGGAATATCCCCTGCGCGCACCTGCCATTTCTTTTTTCCATAGCGGTCGAAACAAAGCAATGCTCCGGGATACACAAAATTGGCGGCATCGGTCAGGTAAATATCTTTATTTGCGGGATTCACCATAATGCCGTAAGGCATGGTTATTTCTTTCTCAGCTCCATCGGCAAGGAAGTTACGCGTAACAAGTTCTTTTTTCGATACATCCACAATACCGAAAGTAATGGCATAGTCCATGGATGTATAGCTCCATTCCGTGCTGTAAAGGTAGAGCGAATCGCCATCGAGCGTCATTTCCGAGACACCAACATCCAACGAGCCACCGTAAGTATCAGTTTTTGTATCAATCCAAAAAAGTTTTGACGGAACATCATAATAATCACCGCGCGAACTTACCCAAAGATTGCCGTAGCGGTCGGCCCTGAGCCGGTGCAGATTAATGGCCACTTCAATCCGTTTAGTTTCTGTAAATGAAGGAATATCAATAACCGATACCGTACTTTCATAGTTTGGCACCATATATCCGCCCGAATTGGCCACATATATTTTATTGCCCACAATTTCCAGTTCATCGGGTTGAAACCCGACCAAACAACTGGCAACGACCTGAAAAGTAGAAGTATCTACTTTGGCCACATAACCAATTTGTTCATAATCAGGATTAATTTCCACCGGACCTGCATACGAAGTAACATAGGCATATCCCTCATGGAATTTTATATAACGGCAGTTGGGAATATCAATTTGCCCCAACCGCTTGACGGTAAACTTATCCATTACCTCAATCTTGTTGGAGCAATTGATTACGGCATATAGTTTGGAACCGTAAATGCCAATGTCGTTGCCAACATCGCCCAGTTCTTTGGGTACAGTTGGATTTACATCTGCATAAATGTTCCGGTGATATTCCGCGGCAGCAAAATCAAAATAGTCTAAAGTGGACTTGTTGCTACCCATATTTCCCTCGTTCAGGAGGTAAAAACCGATTAATTGTTTTCCTGTTGAATCGGAAGTGACAGTATCCGCCGGAAGTTCAATAACTTCAGGTGTAAATACTTCGGTTTCATCGCGACAAGCATTGAAAAGAAAAGCCAAAAGAATGCTCAAATAAAGTAGCTTTTTCATAGCTCTATTTTTAGAATAAGTTTAAAATTTCTTCCCGGCATCGGATAGTTCAATACAACATCATAATACTGGTTGAGCAGATTGTTTACCTCTGCTGAGAGTTTACCATTTATTTTTTTCAACCGGAATATCTTTCCAAGGGTCAAATCATGTGTGTACCAAGGCTGTTCGCAATTTGCCGGAATATTGGAGGAATTGTGATAACGCTCACCCACATAAATAAAACTGTAATTCAAATCCCAGGTTTTCCACATGAGGTTTGCAATAGCCGAACCATTGTGCCAGGGTATATAAGCAATCTGACTTCCATAACTGCCCGATTCGGGGTCGTTGTCCGATGGATTTGTGAAGTCCTGTGCTTTTTGGAATGTGTAATTCAGACTGGTGTTCAGTATTATTTTGTATGGCAACCTCCATCCTATCTGGGTGGAGACATCAATTCCCCTGATTTCCACATAACCCAGATTCATCATCATCCAACGGTATTGTCCGTTGCCTTTTGGAATGGCAACAATTTTATCCGTTACTTCATTGTAATAGGCATCCGCCCGGAAATTAACACGGGACACTATCCCTCTTTTTGGCTCCTTGTTAAATTGAAATCCAATATTATATTGATTCGTATATTCAGGGTTAAGGGAAATATTTCCTATGTCTGTATAATACAAATCATTGAATGTAGGCATACGAAAAATACGTTTATAAAATGCCCGTAAATTGAAGTTATATTGCTTAAAGGGGCGATACGAAAGAAAAACTGCCGGCGTATATTCTTTTTTGCTATCCGGAGTTCCGGTTTCCTGAGAATTGGTTTGGCGCTTCACTTCTTCAAAGACGAAAGTACCTAAGAGGCTTGCCTGCATTTTTAAGCGTTTCCACTCGAATGCAGTTGCCAATGCAACCAGTACCGAATTTCGCTTGGGGTATGCAAAATCCTGTAAAGAAGCATTTAATGTATTCCATTGATAGTCAAACGAAAGGTCAACATCCCAATTAGGAAAAATAGAATATTTGTTGGCAACTGAAGCATAAACTTCCTGTTGCCGGAAAGTGTTGTCAATATACATCAGGGTAGTGTCAGGATTAAGATAGCGCATCTTGTCGCCGGCATATTTCATATTAACCAGTATGTCGTAACGTGGGAACAATTGCTTCTGAAAACTGCCTTGCGCAAAAAAGTTTCTGTCCCACTGCCGCTGTGAACGCTTCCAGACATTATTGACAATGGCACCGGGAATTCCTTTTTCAGAGTCATAGAAATATGCTTTTGCCTGCCATTTCCCATTATTTATATAACCGTTCAATCCTCCTTCAATACGAGTAGCACGTATGTCTCCATTTTGACGAATAGCTGTCGTATCCCATGCCACTGTTCCGTTTTTAAACACTTTTTTATAACGGAATGGATATTTCCCTGTAGCATAAGTAAACTCCGTATTAAAGGTTGAACTGATTTTCTCACTGATTTTTTGTTCCCATAACAGGGATGGATTTACCAACCCAAAAGAGCCGGTACGAAAAGTTCCTGCCAGGTTTGTTTCCTTCTTTCCGGTAAAGTGAGGTATCCGGGTTTTCAGGTATAAAGTTCCAGCTGAACCAAAATCTTTCGCTGATTGAAAAATCTCGCTTTTTTGTCCATTATATAAAGATATTTCTTCAATATTATCAAGCGAAAATTTACCCAGGTCAATTTGTCCGTTTTGCGCATTCCCTAATTGAATACCATCATAAAAAACTCCCATATGGTTGGTTCCCATACTTCGAATATCAACTGTTTTAAGGCCACCAATACCACCATAATCTTTTACCTGAATGCCCGAAAAGTAGCGGATGGCATCGGCAACCGAAAGACTGTTGAGTTTTTCCAGTTCCTTACCTTTAAGCGTCTGGGCGGGAATAACTTCTTTATAACGGTTGGCAGTTACCACCACTTCTTCCAAATGCTGAACACTGTCTGTTTTATAGTGATAAATGCTGTCTGCTTTATTTTGAGAAAAAGCAACAGCACAAAACAAAAGGAATGCACTTATACAAAAAGTCCTGGCTAAAAACATAAAAGCTGTGTTAATGTGACATTAAACAGCTTTCGAGTATTAAAATTCGGGAAACAACATCAGGCCTTCAATCTTGCAAGGAAGGTTTAACGCAGTTTCCGGGAATTATGTTGGGATAAACTTTGCTACAAATAAATGATGTGAAAACTATTAATTAGCTTTGTTTGTCTCAAGCTTTATTCCTCGAAAGCTTTAAACTATCATATACCGGCAGGTTTTCTGACTTACTCACTTTTAGGCGCCTTCCCATCCTCATATATCGGGACAGTGACATTGTGCAAAAAAGTATTTACTGAGCTTACAGCAGCGGGAACTGTTGCCGATTTCCCGCCTCCGCTTTGCTGCGGCGGGCGAGGCACGGCATTCCCTTTTAATTCTGTTCCGGCAAAACGAAACAGAAACCGATAAACAATTATACTATTGTTTTATTTATTCATTTTTATCATTTTATCAAAAGTTTTACGGTCTGCAAATTCTTCCTGTTTGCCATCGTTCCATTGTTCTACAGGGCGCAAATAACCCACTATTCGCGAGAATACTTCGCAAGTGATCACTTGCCCGGCTTCAGCACATTTCGGACATTCTCTATGTTCACCAAACAGATAGCCATGTTCGGAGCAAATACTGAACGTAGGTGAGAGCGTTATATAGGGTAATCGAAATCCGACAGTTATTTTTTTAATCAATGCTTTTACCGATTCAACAGGCAATTGTTTTTCGCCCAAAAAGATATGAAATACGGTTCCCCCGGTATACCTTATTTGTAATTCATCCTGAATTTGCAATGCATCGAAAAGGTCATCGGTGTAATTTACCGGAAGCTGGGTAGAGTTGGTATAGTATGGTTCTGACCCTTTCCTGACTTGCAGTTCATTAGCAGTTACAATATCCGGATATTCAGCTTTATCAATACGAGCCAACCGGTAAGAGGTACCTTCTGCCGGCGTGGCTTCAAGATTATATATATTTCCTGTTTCTTCCTGAAAAGCTTCAAGCCCGGAACGCATAAAATCCATCACTTTTAAAGCAAAGGCATTGCCTTTTTCATGGGCAATGTTACAACCCAGGAAATTAAGGCAACATTCGTTCATACCCACAATACCGATGGTAGAGAAATGATTTTTCCAATATTTGTTACTACGCATTTTAACATGGCGCAGGTAAAACTTTGAATAGGGGTAAAGGCCTTTTTCTGTGAGATTTTCGATAACCTTTCGTTTGGTTTCAAGACTTTCTTTTGCCAATTCCATCAACTTATCAAGGCGCTGGAAAAATTCGGTCTCCGATTTCGACTCATAACCCAGGCGGGGCATATTAATGGTAACCACTCCCACACTTCCGGTTAAGGGATTTGCGCCAAACAATCCGCCTCCGCGCTTCTGCAATTCCCGTTTGTCGAGTCGCAGGCGACAGCACATACTGCGAACATCATCCGGGCTCATATCTGAATTCACGAAATTGGAGAAATAAGGAATTCCGTATTTGGCGGTTATCTCCCATATTTTTTCATAGGCCGGGTTGTCCCATTCAAAATCTTTGGTAATGTTATAGGTGGGTATTGGAAAGGAGAACACACTTCCTTTTGCATCTCCTTCTGACATGACATCAGCAAAAGCGGCATTAAAAATATCCATTTCATCCTGGAAATCTCCATAGGTCAAATCCTGTATTTTTCCACCGATAACAATGGGTTGACTTTTCAAAAAATCAGGCACTTTAAGATCAAGCGTGATGTTTGTGAAGGGAGTTTGAAAGCCCACACGTGTGGGCACGTTTATATTAAACATAAATTCCTGTAAAGCTTGTTTTACCTGTTTATAATCAAGCTTGTCATAGCGAATGAAGGGAGCGAGGTAAGTGTCAAAATTGGAGAAAGCCTGTGCCCCGGCTGCTTCTCCCTGCATGGTATAAAAGAAATTTACAATCTGGCCTAAAATGGTACGCAGATGTTTGGCCGGGAGACTGTCGATCTTTCCGGTTACTCCTGTAAACCCTGACATCAGAAGGTCTTCCAGATCCCAACCTACGCAGTAAACACTTAAAAAACCCAGGTCGTGAATATGGAAACGTCCCGACTGATATGCCTGTTTGATTTCATCGGAATAAATACGTTCCAACCAATATTGAGAGCTAAGAATAGTGGCAATATGCTGGTTAAGCCCCTGGAGTGAATAGGATGAGTTGGCGCTCTCTTTAATCCGCCAATCATCAAGGTTAAGATATTTCTCAATGATATCGAGATTTGAAAACAACTCTTTGGCATTGCGCATATTTTCGTGCTGCTTGCGATAGAGTATGTATGCTTTTGCGACATCGAACAACTTGTTTTCGAACAGTACTTTTTCTACATGATCCTGCACTTCTTCGACAGTAGGCGTGTAGTTGATCTTTTCAAAAAGTTGCAGTGTTTTTAGTACATCCAGCATAATATCCTCGGCAAGTTGGCGGTTGGGCTTACCTACTGCTCTTAAGGCTTTAAAGATGGCAAAGGTGATTTTTTCGGTTTCAAAAGTGACAATACGGCCATCACGTTTACAAATCTGCAGGTTAAGAAATGCTCCATTAGTATCCATAGGTTCCAAGATTTATTGGTTCAGTTTACCTGGTTAATGGTAGCCTTGTATGAAAAAATGAAAAATAAAGAGGGTAAGTTCTTTATCCTTCGCCTTTCTCCCGAAAGCTACGAATTGTTTTTGCAGGCAGGTCTTCTGGCTTGTCCGGTTTTAGCGGCCTTCCCATCCCGACTGGTCGGAACAGTGGCAAAAGGTTGCTAAAACCTTTAATGGACTTACAGCTACGGGGATAGCTCCCGATTTAAACGGGATTCCCTATTATTCCATATCTCCTGATATGATCAGGAATGGAACCTGCAAATATCTATTACCAAAGGAATGAAATTAATTTATAATCCAGGCATTTCATCAAATCATGTTATAAACATAATTTTGTTAATAGATAAAAAGGAATCGCAATATTATTTATTGATTTTATGTATTTTATGTATAGAATTGCGGCTTTCTCTTTTTTCAATACTATTCAGTTATTCCTGAATTTAATTATAATAAATATCCCAACACAACAGTGGAGGGATATTCATTCTTTTTACCTGTTTTTTCTTTGTCATAGTAATACTATGAATTGTACTTATCTCTTAATAGGGTAGCCGCTTTAACCATATTTATCAATGCCATTTTGACTTCATCCCATCCCCTGGTTTTGAGTCCACAATCAGGATTTACCCATAGGTTTTCCTTTGGAATGAATTGTATTGCTTTTTCAATCAAACTTTCCATTTCCTGAATAGTGGGGACGCGTGGTGAATGAATATCATAAACACCGGGGCCTATTTGGTTCGGATAGCTGAAGTTGTTAAATGCTTCCATCAATTCCATTTGTGAACGCGATGTTTCAATAGTGATTACATCAGCATCTAGTGCAGCAATGGCTTCGATAATATCATTGAATTCGGCATAGCACATGTGAGTGTGCAACTGGGTACTATCCCGAATACCCATATAACAAATCTTAAAGGCTTTTACCGCCCAATTGAGATAATTTTCCCATTCGGATTTTTTCAATGGCAGCCCTTCCCGGAGTGCCGGCTCATCAATTTGGATAATATCAATACCAGCCTTTTCCAGGTCAAGAACTTCTTTGTTGATAGCCAATGCAATTTGCATAGCGGTGGTTTCCCTGGGCTGATCGTCACGGACAAATGACCATTGCAATATGGTAATGGGTCCTGTTAGCATGCCCTTAACCTTTTTGGTCGTAAGTGATTGGGCATATTGCGACCAGCTCAATGTCATGGGGACTTTACGAGAAACATCTCCTATTATGATGGGTGGTTTAACCCCTCTTGAACCATAGCTTTGCACCCATCCATTTTCGGTAAATACAACACCCTGCAATTGTTCACCAAAATACTCCACCATGTCGTTTCTCTCAAATTCCCCGTGTACTAACACGTCCAGACCTATGTGTTCCTGCAGTTTAATTGCTTTGTGCGTTTCTTCTTTGATAAAAAATTCATACTCTTTTTGTGTTATTATCCCCTTTTTGAATTCATTTCTTTTTTTTCTAACTTCTGCTGTTTGAGGGAATGATCCAATTGTTGTGGTTGGAAATAAAGGAAAGTTAAATTTCTTCTTTTGTAGTTTTGATCTTTCCCTGAATGAAGAAGTTCTATGTATTAGCTGTTTACCGATAAGGGAAACAATATTCCTGACCTCTGCATTGTGAATACTTTCGGAGGTATCTCTTGAATTAATTGCTTGTTTGTTCAGAAACAACTGTTTTTGAGCTTGGTCAGAAATCTCCTCTTTAGAAAGGTCTTTTAATAATGAGACTTCAGTTAGTTTTTGCTTTGCAAATGACATCCATTGCTTATACTCAGATGGAAGATTCTTCTCGTCTCTTTCCATATCAAGGTCATAAGGTGTATGGAGTAATGAACAGGAAGGAGCAATAATAATGCGCTGTTCGCCGATTTTATATTTCACTTTGGAGATAATATCTAATGATTGATCAAGGTTGTTTTTCCAGATATTCCGTCCATCCACCAAACCCAAGGAAAGTGACATATGTTTTGGAACAATATTCAGGATTTCATTCATACAGCCATTGCAACGGGTTATATCCAGATGAAGACAGTGAACAGGCAAATCATTGATAATGGGAATATTGTCTATCGGATTACCAAAGTAAGTGGTTAAAACAACCTTCATTTTGCCAAAAGCATTTTTCATTTTATTGTAAGCAATTGTAATTGCTTCACGTTGCCTGATATCCAGATCAGTTACCAGACATGGCTCATCAAACTGGACCCATTTGCATCCGAGCGTTTCCAACTCCTTAAGAACGGTACAATATTTTTCAATTAAACGATCAAGCAAGTCCAGTCTGTTAAAATCCTTGCCTTTTTCTTTCCCTAACAGCAGGTATGTAACCGGACCAATCAACACTGGTTTGGGATTGTTGATTCCACCAGCCAATGCTTCCATAAATTCCCGGGTGATCTTTTTACTATCCAGGTTAAAATGTTGATTTTTGGTGAATTCAGGTACCATATAATGATAATTGGTATCGAACCACTTGGTCATTTCCATAGCAATAATGTCATGTCCATTTGCCTGGTATCCCCTGCATAGTGCAAAATACAAATCGATGTTAGAAATTTTACCTATAAGGGGTTCGAAACGTTCCGGGACAGCACCCAACATAAAAGTCATATCCTGCACTTGATCGTAGAAAGAGAAATCATTGCATGGAATGATATCAATTCCGACAGATTTTTGGGCTTCCCAATTTTTCTGTCGTTCAGCCTTTCCGGCTTCAATTAATTGTGTTTCTGAAATTTTGCCTGCCCAATATAATTCGCAGGCTTTCTTAAGTTCCCTGTTGGCCCCAATACGCGGGTAGCCTAAATTTTGTGTAAGCATACAATAGTTATTAAAGTGAAACAAAAAAATAACCGTATGCTCACGCGGAGAATAACATTTATGGCAAAAGCTGCCCTGACAAATGCTTTGTACCGCGAAAGCATAAATCGTTCATTACATTCAGGCAGGTCTCCTGGCTTACCCGACTTTTAACACCTTCCCATCCCAACGTGTCGGAACAGTGGTCACTTGTTAAAAGCTAAATCCTGCTATACAAACAGAATCGGAATTACAGTTGCGCGTCAGCCCACGATTCCCTGCTGCACTCTTAATGCAAACAAGTCACGTGGTTCCCTATTAAATCTCGTATGAAGAGATACCTAAATGAAAACAATAAGTGTATGAACGTGGGGATAAAGTTAGTATTTATAACTTAATGCACTAATGAAAAACTAATAGCTAAACATTTTCTATTAAAAAGTTCATTCTTGCAAACATAATATTTACAGTATTATTGGACTTTATATATTTTTAAGTTGTTATTTGGCTTTTGGTTTAGTTTTTCTTGTAAAAGACTCATATCGTTACTTACTTTTTGTTCAATCACTTTAGATAAATTTGAGTTGTTTTTATGCTTGAATGTCCCAGCAATTTAGATACAGTTTCAATTGAGACTCCGTTGCTTAATGTTACTGTTGTGGCAAAAGTATGGCTTGCTATATGGGTAGTGAGTGGCTTTTTAATATTGCATAAATCGGCGATTTCTTTTAGGTAAGCGTTCAGTTTCTGGTTTGAATATACTGGTAATAGTTTTCTTTTGGCCAGGACTATTGGATCATTCTTATATTTCTCAATAATGTAAAAAGCTTTAGGGAGCAAAGGAATCCTGACAGGCTGATCAGTTTTCTTTCGTGCTGTTGATATCCAATATTTTCCATCTATTCCTAAGATAAGATTTTCTTGAGTAAGGTTAAAGGCATCAATATATGGAAGTCCGGTATAAAAACTGAAAATAAACATATCTTTAGCGTGTTGAAGCCTTTCAATCGAGAATTTCTTTGACTCAATAGATTCCAGTTCACTGGCAGTTAAGTATTCCTTGGTAGTTCGTATGAAAGATGGTTTGAATTTCATAAATGGGTCTTTTTCTAACCATCCATATTTTATTGCCATATTGACCACTTTTCTAAGTCTTTCAATATGCTTCATTACAGTATTCTGGCCGCAAGGTTTTTTCGGGAGCAAAGGTTTATGTTCTTTCATAAACTTCTCATAACCTGCAATAAATTTGTAGTTTAACTGAGAAAGGTATATGTCCTGGCTGTGATAGACTTCTTTTAAATAAAGTTGAAAGTATGACTTTGTTGTGTAGTAGTTTTTCATGGTACCCCATTCGAGGATGTTCTTCATTTGTTCATTGTGATAATCAAAGATGTTCATAAGGGAATGTTCTTTTTCCTCAATTCCAAGGAATTTGCTTTTAATTGCTTCGGGAGTAATAAGTTGTTTTTTAATCTGTAATTCATGATAACATTCAACCATGCGACTTCGGATTTGTTCCAGGTTAGTATTTAACCTTTTTAATTCATCAGTTTTAGACTTAGCCATACCTTTCCCGAAGTTCCAGTTATCCCGATGAATATCCTTTTTGACTGCAAAGGTTGTTCTCTTACCATCAACAGTAATACGGGCATAAATCGGTAAGATGTTGTTTTTCTCTTTTTGTGTTCTTACAAAGAAAACAATTCCAAAAGTGTTTGTGGTGCTCATAAAAATACATTTTAGATGTTAATAATTTTGTTTGAAAACAGGTCACCGGATTACACCCCAAAACGATCTTCCGAAGTCTCCAAAACGCATTAAAAACACCCATAATATATTAATTAATAAATTGTGTGTAAGATACTTATAAGACATTCGGTGACCCAAAAATAAAATTTATTTCAGGTCACCGAATAGGTCTCATAGCAAATGCTTTTTGTTGATATGAACTGATATCAACAAAAATAAAAAAGCCCGTAAATCCTAAGATTCACGAGCTTTTATTTTTGTTTGATACCGAAAAAGTCGGGGCGAGAAGACTCGAACTTCCGACCCCTTGCACCCCATGCAAGTACCCCGCCCAAATGGCGGGGCCACGCCCCTGGTACTTATTCCAATTCCACAAAAAAAAGCCTGTAAACATTTACATTTACAGACTTTATTGGTCGGGGCGAGAAGACTCGAACTTCCGACCCCTTGCACCCCATGCAAGTACCCCGCCCAAATGGCGGGGCCACGCCCCTGGTACTTTTTCCAATTCCACAAAAAAAAGCCTGTAAACTTTTACATTTACAGACTTCATTTGTCGGGGCGAGAAGACTCGAACTTCCGACCCCTTGCACCCCATGCAAGTACCCCGCCCAAATGGCGGGGCCACGCCCCTGGTACTTATTCCAATTCCACAAAAAAAAGCCTGTAAACTTTTACATTTACAGACTTTATTGGTCGGGGCGAGAAGACTCGAACTTCCGACCCCTTGCACCCCATGCAAGTACCCCGCCCAAATGGCGGGGCCACGCCCCTGGTACTTATTCCAATTCCACAAAAAAAAGCCTGTAAACATTTACATTTACAGACTTTATTGGTCGGGGCGAGAAGACTCGAACTTCCGACCCCTTGCACCCCATGCAAGTACGCTAGCCAACTGCGCCACGCCCCGAAGATAATGATTGATTTGTTGATGTGTTGATGAAAAAAATCATACACTCACTCAATCAACCAATCAACCAATAAAATTCAACCAATCAATAAATCAATAAATCAACAAATAATTTCTAGGGCTGCAAATATAATTGATCTTCGTAAGAATGCAAATAATTTGCAGTCGAACGTTATAAAAAACCTATTCCTCAGCCGCAGGTCCTTCTTCTTCCTTCTTTTCATTCAAATCTTCCTCAGTCGGTGGCTCAGCTGTTATATTTCCAAATTTATCCACATATGCAATCATACTTTCGAAATCTCTTTTGGGCTTGTTTTTCTTATCTAACTTGTCTGCAAATTTCTGTTTTCTCTTCTTTGCCCTGTCATCTGCCTTGTGTTTTTTAATAGCGCTATTGTTTGACCTCATAAGCTTTTAATTTAGGTTCATAATGCTTACAGGGCCATTTATTTAATCCCTGTTAAGTGATGGATCCGGTTTTTTAAGGCAGACTTGTACAGAAAAAAGGAAATGAATTTCTGCCGTTCGTAACTCCGGGAAATATATTTATGGAAACTTCAGGCTGTAAATTGTTATAACAACAGGTTTAGCCATATTTCGCCCAATATTACTAAATTTAATCCATATTTTGGATTCAAATGACAAATTGGTTATTTCCGTCAAAATTATAGTACGAAAAAGCGTGATTTCCAGTTAAATTAATCACCTTTATGAGCATAAATTCGATTATGAACCGACTCGCCGCTTTTTTTAATTTGGCAAAAACGAATTTCGGCCTCTATATCAGCATTTGCTTTGGCATATTTTTATTTGTACTCTTTTTCCAACCCTTTCCCATAGATCGCTTCGATTTTAATAACCGCCTTGTGTTTTTGGGCGGATTATCCATGATCGTGTTTTTGCTTCTGATCATTATTAAAGTCCTGCTTTATTTTCTTTTCCAGGAGGAGAATGATTCCGAAAAGCAAGCTATATTCCCCCACTTCCTTAGCAATTTTAGTTTACTTCTGTTAAGTTCGGTGGCATTCGCGTTTTACCTGCGATATGTCGGTGGAGTGCATATATCTTTTTTCATCATGGTTAAAATATGTATCATATGCCTGGTAGCGCCGGTTACAATATGGCTGTATGATATGATTGCCAAACTCCGTGCATATAACGTCATACTCATCAGGGAAAAGAAACTGGTTCAAAAACAACTGGAAAAATACGAAGAAGACTACCTCAATAAATCAGTTGACTTTGTTTCCGAAAATGGGAAGGAAGTATTGCCCCTGTTAATTTCTGATATCGTTTTAATAAAATCGGCCGATAATTACGTGGAAATTGTTTATAAAGAAATTGATGGGTTCCGGAAAAAACTAATTCGCAATACCATGAAAGGAATTGAACAACAGATAAAAATGTATTCCAATTTTATCCGTTGTCACCGTGCATGCATTGTAAATACGCACTATATTGAAAATCTGCATAAAAATTACAGCTCCTATTATCTCACACTGAAAAAATACGAAGAAAAAATCCCTGTGTCCCGTCAATACCTACTAAAATTGCGGGAAGTAGTTTAACTGGGATGAATGGCATTCATCCTTCTATTCCGCGATCTACCCCAATTTTTGACAATCACCCCATTACAGTCTCATTCGATCCCTTTCATTTTCTATTCCATGAACCACTCTGTAACTTCACAGGTAAATATGGAAAAAAAAGCTTATGAAAATTTTATTTGTATATCCTAAATATCCTGATACCTTCTGGAGTTTCAAGCATGCATTGCGTTTTATTTCAAAAAAGGCCGCCATACCACCTCTTGGCTTAATAACTGTGGCATCCATGCTTCCAAAAGAATGGGAAAAACGATTGGTTGATATGAATACGCGGGAACTATCCGACTCGGATATCCGTTGGGCAGATTATGTATTTATCAGCGCCATGTATGTACAAAAGGAATCGGTGGACATCGTTCTTGAAAAATGCGTCACCAATAAGATCAAAATTGTTGCAGGCGGACCTCTATTCACTCAGGAATATGACAACTACCCGATGATTGACCATTTTATACTGAATGAGGCCGAAATTACGTTGGAGCCATTTTTAAAGATGCTGCAAAAGGGTGAAAAACCCGATAGGATTTACCAGACTGATGCCTATGCAGATCTTTCCCTTACTCCGATTCCGGACTATAGTCTTTTATCACTACACCATTATGCTTCCATGAGCATGCAAATCTCACGGGGATGCCCTTTTGCATGTGACTTTTGTGAAATCACTTCCTTATTGGGCCATAAAGTTCGCATGAAATCAACGGAACAGGTTCTTACTGAACTGGATGCTTTGTATAAATTAAACTGGCGAGGAACAATATCGGTGGTAGACGATAATTTCATAGGAAATAAAAGCGAGATTAAAAACGTATTACTTCCTGCCATGCAAAAATGGATGGATGATCGCCATCACCCTTTTAAATTCACCAGCCAGGTGTCCATTAACCTTGCAGATGACGAAAAGCTTTTGAACTCTATGGTTGATGTTGGCTTTTGTTCAGCCTTTATTGGCATTGAGACACCAGATGAAGTGTGTTTGCAGGACTGTAACAAGGTACAAAACCGAAACCGCGATCTCCTCCATAGTGTAAAGAAGATTCAGAATGCCGGACTTGATGTATCTGCCGGATTTATTGTAGGTTTTGACAGCGACACGCCGGATGTTTTTAAAAGACAGTCTGCTTTTATTCAGGAGAGCGGTATTGTATCCGCGATGGTTGGACTCTTAAATGCGCCTAAACATACCCAGCTTTATAAACGACTGGAATCAGAGAACCGCCTTACAGCCGAACCTACCGGCAGCAATACCGATTTTTCCATGAACTTCGTTCCTGTCATGGATGAAGAGCTCCTGAAAAATGGCTATAAATCCATTATTCAGGATATATATGCTACAAAACCATATTATAAACGATTACGCATTTTTCTTAAAAATTATCAGCCCTTACGCACCACAAAAAGGAAAACAGAAATGGCGGGTGTTATCGCTTTTCTGAAAACCATCGTAATCATCGGCATTATTAACCCCGGCAGAAGTGAATATTGGAAAATCCTATTCTGGACTTTGTTTAAACGACCTACGCTATTTATGGATGCCATGACCTATGTTGTTTATGGATACCATTATCGTACGGTTTATGGTTTGAGGAAGTCGTTTTATGAAATTGTAAATTAATCTTTACAAATGATACGCTTGTCGTGATCTCGTTTTCAGGCTAAACATTTGCAGCTTTTATTTGTATTAGTAAGGTAAAAGCTTTGTGTATGTTTAAGGTAGCGAAAACCTTATTGAAAAACACATTCCTCCATCTCCCCTATGCAATCAAACAGAAATAAACGAATAAATGATTAGTTTCTTTCTATAAGACGAAAATTCTGCGTGCCTTCAAATCCCAATTGCATTTGCTCAATTACCACTGTGCTGGCATCAAAGCCCAGTGCTTTAACATCCGACAGGCTGTTTCTTACCAAAAACAGATAGGTGTTGATGACAATTCTTTCATAAAACTTGAAATCAATGTCAGAAATATTAAGCCGGTCAATGATGATGAATCTGAAATCAGTAATAATGTTATGTTTTCTTAAGGAGGGATAGCCACTGAATAAATCGATGTCTCCTTTCCGCGCCAAATTGTTTGTAATCTGCTTAAACATGGAGTGAATTCTTCTTTCTACTTTAAAACCCAGGAAGAAGTCAACCCGTGTCAATATACCGGGTATCAGATGCTTTACCTTATATTCCATGGAGCGTGGATCATCCACAATATCCACATGAATGAGCCAGTAATGGTCGGCTCTTTTGGGCTGTTTGTTTAGAATCGAAAGCAGTATTTTGGATTCGACATCGGAATAACGATTTGCTTTAGTCAGATACACGAGATTGGAAGATGTTTTGGGAACACTTGAATCATTGCGAAGATCTTTCAGCGTATCATAATATTGATCGATAGGCAGGAAACGTAAAAACCGGTTTGTGATTCTGCGTCCATGATACCATGAAAGCATAATAAAAACAAGGATACCTGCGGCGAGAATGGTAAACCATCCGCCATGAGAAAATTTAAACAGGTTTGCATATAAAAATGCGCCCTCAATGATCATATAAACCACTAAGAAGATACCACGGATCACAAATGGAACTCTTTTTATGGATAAATAGGAAACCATCAACAGTGTAGTAATCATCATGGTGATGGTAATAGATAGTCCATAGGCAGCTTCCATATTATTGGACTCCTTGAATAACAATACCACAAACAAACATGACAACCAAAGCATCCAGTTAATGCTTGAAATGTACATTTGTCCCTTGTGTAAGGTAGGGTATTTGATTTTAATCTTTGGCCAGAAATTGAGAGAAATGGCCTCTGCAATCAGGGTATAGGAACCACTGATGAGTGCCTGACTGGCAATAATAGCAGCCGCTGTAGCTAAAGCAATTCCAAAAGGAAGAAAGGCTGCAGGCATTATTGCATAAAAAGGATTCATCTCGCCAGGGGTAGTTGATGCATGACTCAGAACCCATGCTCCCTGGCCCAGATAATTAAGTATTAAGGCAATTTTTACGAAAATCCATGATACACGTATATTTCGTATACCACAATGTCCCAAATCTGTATACAGAGCCTCAGCTCCGGTAGTGCATAAAAAAACCGCACCCAGAATCAAGATACTTCCCGGATAATGGTATAATAAGCGCACTGCATACATCGGGTGAAAAGCCTTCAGTACCTCAGTTTGTTCGTGAATTTCAAAAATCCCAAGAAGTCCCAGCATCAAAAACCAGAGCAACATCACCGGGCCGAAAAACTTTCCAATGAAGTCCGTACCAAATTGCTGAATGGTAAATAGCAAGGTGATAATAATCAGAACAATAGGGACAACCTGAATGGATGGATCAATTAGCTTTAATCCCTCAATCGATGAAACTACAGTAATTGATGGGGTAATGATTCCATCGGCCAATAAAGTACTGGCTCCAATGATGGCAAGAATATATACCCATCTTTTGTTTTTGCGCAACAGGGCAAAAAGAGAAAATATACCTCCTTCACCCTTATTATCCGCTTTTAAGGTTATAATAACGTATTTTATGGTGGTCTGGAGGGTGAGTGTCCATATTACACAGGACAGGACACCTACTATAAAATCAGTCTCTATAGGATACCCTTCTCTGAGGATGGCTTTCATCACATATAGCGGGGAGGTCCCTATATCGCCGAAAACAATTCCAAGGGTGATAAGGATACCACCTATGCTAAAATTGATTCCGTGGCTCTTTTTTATATTCGTTTGGAAAGCCATTGTGGCTGTTTTAGAAATCAAGGCGAATGTAACTATTTTTAAATTTTTTTAAGATTTTTTCACATTTTTCATGAACAACGATTTTTTGTAGTTTTTATTTTTGCCCGCAAAAGTACTCAGTCATTAAAAAATTAAGGGAGGTTTTTCTATGTCTATTTGTACACGAATTCCAATTTTTTGCTTGTTGCTTTCAACGCTTTTGATATCTTCTTTACAAAAGTCGAACGCAGCCGCTGCAGTTACAGTTTATACTCCGTATACTAAAATAACTGTTGCACCTGGTGAACCCATTGATTACGCAGTAGATGTAATTAACAATTCTTCGGAAATGCAGAATGTTGAAATTTCAGTAACGGGTATACCAAAAGGATGGAAATTCTTTTTAAAATCTGGCGGATTGAATATATCCAAACTGGCTATTTTACCTGGTGAAAAGAAAGAGTGTTCCTTACGTGTTGAAGTTCCTTTTCAGGTTAATAAAGGGAGTTACCGTTTTAGTATTAATGCCGGGGGATTGCATTCACTTCCATTGGTAATCGTTGTTTCTGAACAAGGGACCTTTAGTACCGAATTTACTACCGACCAGATCATCATGGAAGGTCGTGCCAATTCAACATTTACTTTTAGTACCCAGGTAAAGAACCGCACTGCCGAAAAACAGTTTTACGGTTTCTATGCACGTGCACCTCGTGGATGGGAAGTTACCTTTAAAGCGAATTTTAAACAGGTTACCTCTGTTGAAACCGAACCTAACAGTTCCACAAGTGTAACTGTGGAGGTCAATCCTCCTGACAATATAAAAGAAGGCCGTTACAAAATTCCTGTAACAGCAGGTACAAGTTCTACAAAAGCCAGCCTTGATTTGGAAGTCGTTGTAACCGGAACTTATAGCATGGAAGTAACTGCTCCCCAAGGACTGTTAAGCGCACGAATGACTTCGGGACGCGAAAAGAAGTTGGAAGTTTGGGTGGTGAATACCGGATCAACGGATTTGAAAGGCGTATCGATGTCGTCCTCCAAACCCAGTGGATGGGCTGTGGAATTTGAACCCAAAATTATTGAAAATATTGAACCAGGCAAAACAGCTCAGGTTGTTGCCAGAATATTACCCGACCGGAATGCAATAGCCGGGGATTATGTAACTACTATTGAAGCGATGACCGGAGATGTTAGAGTCAAAACACAGTTTAGAATATCTGTAAAAACACGCGTTATTTGGGGTTGGGTTGGTATTATGATTATGGCAATTGCTCTGGGCAGCATTTATTATATATTCCGCAAATATGGAAGGAGGTAAGGTTTCCATGTCTGGGAATGTAATTGAACTTTCAGATCTCACGAAAAAATACGGAGCGTTTACTGCTGTTGACCATTTAAACTTAAACATCCGGAAAGGTGAGATATTTGGTCTGCTGGGACCAAATGGAGCTGGCAAGTCAACTGTTATACTCATGATGTTGGGATTGACCGAACCTACAGGTGGTTCTATTTCAATTGGCGGTATCGATCCAACTGTTTACCCCCTTGATGTGAAGCGTAAAATTGGATATCTACCTGAAGATGTGGGGTTTTATGATGAACTCTCCGGACTTGAAAATCTGGTTTATACGGCAAAGCTGAACCAATTGTCCGCCAGGGATGCAGATGAAAAGGCCCAACAATTACTGGTACGTGTTGGGTTATCCAATGATGCAGGAAAGAAAACGGGCAAATACTCAAGAGGCATGCGCCAAAGATTAGGACTCGCCGATGTACTGATTAAGAGCCCGGAAATTATTATACTTGATGAGCCTACATTGGGTATTGACCCTACCGGGGTTAAAGAGTTACTTGAATTGATTACTGGACTAAGCCGGGAGGAAGGATTAACCGTTTTACTTTCATCACACGACTTGCACAATGTGCAAAAAATGTGTGAACGCGTGGGTTTATTTGTAAACGGACGGTTGTTGGCTGATGGCGATATTCAGACGTTATCAAAGAAACTTTTCAATAACATCCCTATCGTGATTGCAGCTGGCCTGGCAACGGCAGATCATGATGCAAAAACAGAAACAAAAATTGAACAAGTTCATACACGCATTCAAAAGATGGAAGATGTACAATCTGTCTCCCTGAACAATGGGTTATTCCAAATTGAATGCACACAGGATATTACAGCAGAAATTGCAAGGATCATAGTACAATCAGGACTTAGTCTCAATTACCTTAATAAGAAGGAGTTTGCTCTGGATGATATTTATTACCGATATTTCGAAGGAGAACAACATTATGAAAGAAAGAAGTGATTCAACACGGTTGCATCCCTTTTGGGTTATTGTAAGTAAGGAGGTTTCCGATCATGTAAAAAGCTGGCGCTTTATTATTCTCATTGCAATTATCTCCTTAACATGCATGGGATCAATATATACAGCTGTGTCCAACATGAAAGATGCAATAAAACCAAGCGATCCTGAAGGATCTTTTCTTTTTCTCAGATTGTTTACACTATCTGATGAAACCTTACCTCCGTTTTTTGCATTTATCGCATTTCTTGGCCCGCTTTTGGGCATTGCTCTTGGCTTTGATGCGATAAACAGTGAGCATAACAGAGGCACGCTGAGTAGAATTTTATCACAACCCATACACCGCGATTATATCCTCAATGCAAAATTCGTGGCTGCGTTATTTGTAGTGGGCGTAATGTTGTTCGCACTGGTTTTTTTGGTAATAGGCTTAGGGATAATCATCATTGGAATTCCTCCCACACCACCGGAAT
The DNA here is from genome assembly GCA_963733535.1 of uncultured Bacteroidota bacterium. GTDB lineage: Bacteria > Bacteroidota > Bacteroidia > Bacteroidales > UBA10428 > UBA5072. The sequence goes on along the minus strand of CAVTDR010000007.1, from coordinate 69,905 downwards.
TTATTCGCATCCTTATATTCCTTCTGATCAGTATTGTGTATGTCGCTTTTTGGCTGAATCTGTCGATTTTATTTTCTGTAAGGTTCCGGCAACCTGCAACTTCAGCATTAGCAGGCATTGCAGTTTGGCTATTCTTAACGGTTTTCTATGTGCTACTTGTAAAACTGGCACTACATGTATTCATACCTGAAAAAGGTATTGATCCGTATCGGTACGAAATTTTGAGAATGAATTTCATGCGGTTTTTACCTAATCAGCTTTACAGTGAAGCAACAACCACATTACTCATGCCATCGGTAAAAAGTCTGAGTCCCCTGGCAGTTGAAAAAGTCTCTGAAACATTACCAGGGCCCTTACCGGTGGGCCAAAGTATATTGCTGGTTTGGCCTCATATTACGGGTCTGATCACAGGGTCTATTCTCTGCTTTGTATTGTCATATCTCTCGTTTATGAGAAGAGAAATCAGGGCACACTAAATAAAACAAGGACCTTTTTCAGCTCAATCTTTTCCAAATAGTCTCTTGAAAAAAGGCCTTTTCTTTTTGATCCTTAAAGAATCGGGTGTTTTTTCACGCCGGAATTTCTTAATGAATTCTTCAAAACCTGAATCTTCTTTAAATTCAGGACAGTTAGGAAAACCCTCATTGTCCCATGATGGAAAAGGCCTGTTTAACAAGGAATTCCATTTCGCGTAGGTTTGTCCCTTTTTTAATGTAAGAGCGACCAGAGGCAAGGCCAATGCACTACCCGTTCCGTACCTGCTGGAATTAAACTTGACAGAAGGCGTTGAAGCCCCTACCCTGCTTACAATTACGAGCGACGGATTGTAAGAAGCAAACCAGGCGTCGGTATAATCTTGTGTAGTACCGGTTTTGCCGGCAAGAGGTACATGTACACTATATTTCGAACGAATGGGACTACCAGTTCCTTCGTTTACTGCTTTTTGCAATATGAAACTGAGAAGTGTGCAAGTATGCATTGATAAAATACGGCTTCGTTCAGGGGCTGTCTTTTTTTCCCATAGTATTTTTCCATCAGATGTTTTAATGGATTGAATCAAATAAGGGGATATTTTATAACCACCATTTGCAAAAGAAGCATAGCCCACCGCAATTTCCATAATATTAGCTTCAGCTGTCCCTAATGGCAGGGATGGAGTATTCGCCAGTTTGAATGAAAAGCCCATTTTGCGCCAAATTGTATCGACTCTGAGATATCCGATTTTCAAAAACAGGTTGAATGTGGGAATATTCATGGAATGCACCAATGCTCCTGTCAGTGAATATTTACCTCCATGCGAGTGATCGAAATTCTGCGGACTCCATCCATCATATCCGGTAATTATAACAGAATCATTGTCGAGATAATCACACGGATGCATACCGCTTTCAAGTGCTGCAGCGAAAAGGATCGGCTTGAATGTAGATCCTGTTTGTCTGCGGGCAAGTATCTGATCAAAGGGTTGCGTTTTAAAATCAATTCCACCTACCCATGCTCTTACTGCACCATCACGGGGGTCCATGGCCAGTAATCCCGCATGCAAAAGTTTGAGACTATATTCTATACTGTCTGCAATACTTAGAGAATCCGAAATGGTTCCATTCCAATTGAAAACAGGACGAATTCCAATTTCGTTGGATTTGCCCTGAAGATTTTGATTTTCCAGTGTCTGGCTTACTAATTTTTTTAGCTGTCGTCTTGAAGCGCCGCGTCGATACTGCATATCGAGTTGTTTTTGCATCCTCGATAAGTGGTTTTTGAACGCTTGATTTGCAGCGTCCTGCAATGGCAAACTCAAGGTGGTAGAGATGATCAATCCATCTTCTTCGATATTCCACTTTTTTGTGGCAGTATCATTAATTCCGGATAGAATGCTTGCTGCTTCCTGCCTGATTTGATAAATAAAGTAATCAGCGGGACCGGAAGTTTCAAGATTCCGATATTCAATAATTACCGGCAATACCTGCAGTGAATCGGATTGGATTGATGTAATAAATTCATATTTTTCTAACTGCCGGAGGACAATATTCCTCCTGTTTTTAGCATTTTCGGGGTAAAGTCGTGGATTGAAGCGATTATTGGCCTTCAGCATACCAATGAGGACGGCGCCCTCCTGAATATTCAATTGCTCTACTTTCTTGTTAAAATATCGCTGTGCAGCTGCCTCTACTCCATACACATTTTCACCAAAAGGCACTGTATTCAGATAAAGGGTAATTATTTCCTGTTTCGAAAAAACTTTTTCAATGCGTCTTGCAAGTATAAATTCACGCATCTTGATTACCGGCATGGCAAACGGACCTTTTATATTTCTGCCAAAAAGGTTTTTGGAAAGCTGTTGGCTGATTGTGCTTCCGCCTCCTGAACTGGACTTATTCAGAATAATGGTTTTAATGAAAACACGAAAAAGGCTTTTTATATCGACGCCCTTATGTTTGTAAAAACGTATATCTTCAGTAGCAATCAGCGCATTTACAAGATATTCAGGAATCTGGGAATAATGAACATTCGTTCTGTTTTCAGTATATATTTTTCCTATAATTTCGCCTTCTTCGGATAAGACAATGGAGGCAGTTGCATGCTTAAAGTTCTGTAATTCAGCACGACTCTGAAGATGAAATAATGAGCGGATAAGAATAATCAGGAACAGACAAATAATGACGCCAGCCAGACCAATTAAAATATGAATGACAGTTTTTCTTTGAATGGATATCATGAATGATTCTTTATCATCTCAGTAACACGAATAAAATGAAAATAGTACAAGATTCATTCAGAGATTGCTATTTTTTTACAAATGATACAGGATCAATCTTTTGAATGATGATGTTTTCTGTACTGAGATTGATTATTCTTTTATAATTTGCCTATTCCTGAATCCGTTCCTGATTCATTATTACCTATCGCCAAAACAAGTACCGACTCTTCTGGCACTCTTCACCCATTGATGATTTTTAGGGACATTTTTTATTTTCCCTACAATTTCTTCCAGAGGAACATCCACAATATGGTTTTTATGAAGAGCTACCATCACTCCGAATCTTTCTTTCTGAATAAGTCGCGCACAAACTGTTCCCAAACGGGTAGCCAGCAAACGGTCAGTACTTGAAGGAGTACCTCCGCGCTGCAAATGACCGAGAATTGTAACCCGCGACTCAAGCCGTGTCAGCTCTTGCAAACAATTGGCAAGTCGAATGGTATTGCTGGTTTTAAGAACATCCAGCTCTGTTTTTTCCTGTTTTAGTTTCTTGCGTATACCTTCATCCTCAGTAATATCAATTTTCTTTCTTAATTCTCCGTAAATATTCGTAAATTCCTGTGAAGCAGCACCTTCAGCAACTGCAATAATGGAAAAAGATTTACCTTGTGCTTTCCTTTCGAGTATTGAATTGGCAATAATTTCAACCTCATAAGGAATTTCCGGAATTAAAATGACGTCAGCACCTCCGGCAATTCCTGCACCCAAAGCAAGCCAACCCGCTTTATGGCCCATTATTTCTACCATTATTATACGATGATGGCTGCTGGCTGTACTGTGAAGCCTGTCAATTGCTTCAGTGGCAATACTCATAGCAGTATCAAAACCAAAGGTGAAATCGGTTCCGGCCACATCATTGTCAATGGTTTTTGGTAGTGTAATTATATTTAATCCCCTTTTAGCCAAATGCCAGGCATTTTTCTGGGTGCCGTTTCCACCAATGCACACCAGGGCATCCAGCTTGTTCTTATGATAGTTTTTTACAATGGTATCTGTCATATCGCGCTCTTCTCCATCTACATTCATTTTAAATGGCTTTTCGCGTGATGTACCCAAAATGGTGCCTCCCAGTGTAAGAATTCCTGAAAGCATTTTATTATCCAGTGCCATGAAGTGATTTTCCATAATGCCTCTGAATCCATCCCGAAAACCGATAATTTTCATATCAAAGTTTGAGATTGCAGCTTTTCCAAGCGCTCTTATGGCTGCATTTGATCCAGGAGTATCTCCCCCGGAAGTTAAAATTCCTATTGTCTTTCCCATGGTTGGTAAAATTATAAAATTTTAAGGACAAAAGATTTTACGCTTCCGAACAATATCCTAATTTTAATGTTACGGATATAAAAGGTTTATACCTTAGCTAGGGCTTCTAAAACAGTGTTTTGCATTAAATTTTAAATTCGGAATATATGAAAAAGAAAATATGGGCTTTGGGGTTTAGCGCAGTTATGTTTTTGGTAATAGCCTGTAACAGTGGATCCACCCGTTCGGCAGATCAATCAAACGACCAAAAGAATGAAGTATCTGAAAATACATATACTTGTCCTATGCACCCTGAAGTTGTGCAACAAGGACCTGGTGATTGCCCAAAATGTGGAATGCGACTGGAAAAAGCAAAAGATGTACAGCAGAATGATTCAACCACTATACTGGATACCGTATAACAGGTTCTGCTAAGCAACAATACCTTTTTATATGAATCTGGAGGCCGGAAGTTTGGCATCCGGCCTCCAAAATGTGTTGATGATGAAAATAACATCAGCAATAATCAGTATTGCATTGATGTTTGTTATGCTTCCCTGTTATGCGCAAATCACCGATGTAATGTCCACCCTAAAATCGTTTTCTGGCCGCGTATCCAATTTAAAGAACTGTTTTCTGCGGGAATTGCATTCGAATTCAAAGAGCGGGAATAGTGTAGAACATTCCACACATTTTATGTAGAATCCACACTACCAGAATTCCTTAAACGTATCAACCGTATTGCGTATTTATCATTAACAATCTGATATCCTGTATTTAAAGCATATTTTCCCAGTTATGCCATATTTCTGGCATGGATATTTCAATAAGCCTATAGACAAATATTAATCTAAAATAAATTTAATGTTATGAAAAAGATAATGATTTTAGCAGTGGTAGCAGCTTTAGTAGGATTAAGCTTACCGCAGTCAGTTTCAGCTCAGACAGGAAGCTCAACTCAGGACGATCAGGGAACCCAGGCTACACCAAACACCCAGGGAACTGGCACCAATTCACAAGGAACTGGTTCTAGCGCAGATCCTTATGGCACCGGTTCACAAGGAACAGGTACACAGGGTACAGGTACACAATCAGAATCACATAAAAAGAATACACAAGGCACAGGAACTGGTAGTCAAGGTACCGGAACCGGCACACAGGGTACAGGCACAGGATCAGGTAGCACTGGCACAGGCACAACCGGTTCAGGAAGTATGGGTACTGGCTCAAGCACAGGAGCAGCATCTAACTATACTGAAATTAAAACCACCGACCTTCCTTCAGCCGTAAGTACATCAATCAGCGAAAAATACCCGGAATACAAAACCGAAAAGGTATTTCGCGGTAAAGATGGTACGTACAAAGTAAAATTGAGCAAAGACGACAAAGAAGAAACTGTTTTCTTTGATCAAAGAGGAGATGCCGTTAAAATGCAGAAATAATAATTGATGTTGGCTCTTTTATAACAACGAACCATACTGTTAGAGTCAGTTATTGGTAAGTAAGTTTGACTATAACCTCTGTTCGATGGAATTAACGTTCCTGAAGAACAGAGGTTTTTTTATGTTGGATTTGCTGCCTATTTGAACTAAAAGGTGTTTGTTTTCGTTTTAAATGAATTGAATAGATCCTAAGATTGATGGCCAAAATACTGATAATTGACGACGACGTTTCTTTTTGCCTTATGATCAAGACACTCCTTGAAAAGAACCAATATCAGGTAACCAGTATCTTTTCGCCTGTTGAAGGTTTGAAAGCAATAAAGGAAACTTTTTTCAATATTGTTCTTTCAGATATGAGAATGCCAGAAATGACAGGCCTGGAATTAATCGCTCCCATTAAAAAACATTCTCCACATACACAGATCATCTTAATGACCAGTTATGCGGAAATTACCACAGCCATCAAAGCCATCAAACAAGGTGCGTTTGACTATATATCAAAACCACTCAATCCTGAAGAATTGCTTATCGTAATACAAGACGCTCTGAAATCTTCTGATCAGAAGACTGCTGCACCAGTAAAAGCGAACACATATGATTTCTTTGAAGGCGTCAGTGAACAATCACGTCAATTAAAGGAAATTGTAAACATAGTTGCCCCAACTCCTATGTCAGTTCTACTTGTGGGCGAAAGTGGAACCGGAAAAGAATTTATTGCCCGCCTCATCCATGAAAAAAGTCCGAGAAAAAACAATCCTTTCATTGCGGTGGATTGCGGAGCCATCCCAAAGGAATTAGCAGCCAGTGAATTCTTTGGTCATGTTAAAGGTTCTTTCACCGGAGCCATTGCAGATAAAACCGGCTATTTCGAACTGGCTAACGGTGGTACCCTTTTTTTGGATGAAATTGGAAATCTATCTTATGATACACAAATTCAATTGCTTAGAGCACTTCAGGAAACCGTGATTAAACCAGTAGGCGGATCGCGATCAGTAAAGGTAAATATCCGCGTGATCACGGCAACCAATGAAGATCTTTCTGATGCAATGGAAAAAGGAAATTTTAGGAAAGATTTATATCATCGGTTGAATGAATTTCAGATTGCAGCGCCTTCATTAAGAGAAAGGAAACCTGATATCATGCATTTCGCACAGCATTTTCTGAAACAAGCCAATACCTACCTGAATAAATCGGTGGAAGGATTTGATCCGGAAGTACAGGCAGTTTTTCTGAATTATGCATGGCCTGGAAATCTACGCGAATTGAAGAATATTGTTAAACGAGCAACCTTGCTTACAAAAAATTCCCGGATTAAATTGACTGAAATCCCTGAAGAATTGCAAAAAAATCCCTACTTGCCTGATTCAGATTCAGGGGTGAGCAACATCAATGAAGCAGAGAAAATAGTTAAAGCATTGGAAACCGCCCGGTTCAATAAAAGCAGAGCAGCACGTATTCTGAATATAGATCGTAAAACACTCTACAACAAACTTAAGTTGTATCAGATAAAAGCACATTAATTCCTATGTATCATTACATGCGGATGTATATATGTTGTTCTTCGCTAATGCGATTTATAAGCTGCTCTATTTTCGCTAGTGTTTTCATTCCCAATTCACGCCATTGAGGATCATTTAACGACAGGTCTATATTCTTTTCTAATTCAATCAATGGAACTACAATTTCGTGAGCTTCTATTTGCCTGAACATTGCCAGCATTTTGTGAGCCAAATCAGAAAGTGATTTTCGGTCGTTCCGGATTAGATATTCCTGAAAATGTTCGAGATGTTCATAGCTCATTTCCACAAATGAAGTGAGAATTTGATGAATGCTTACCGGATCATTAACCGCAAAGCTGTTAATTTGAGTGAGATCGTATTCTTTCTTCTCTGTACTATTTTTTTCAAAAATATTTGCAGATTTTGTATCCAACGGCGTTTGCAGAACATGCGCTATCTGATCAAAAAGATCTTTCATCATCACCGGCTTTTTCAATATTCCGGCAATGATGATACCTGGATAATCTTCTATTTTAAAGGAATCAGCTCCTGTAATTGCAATAACAGGAATGTGTCGGCCCGTTTTCTTTTGAATATAGGCAAGTAAATCAGTTCCTTTAATAGAGGGCATCCAGATATCCGTAATAATCAAATCAATTTTATTGTCCTGTAAAACACGCAACGCACTCAATGGCTCATTCACTGCAATTACGTGAAGTCCCGACTGGGTTAATATTTTCCGTATCATTTCAAGATAAACCGGATCGTCATCAATTACCAATAAACGAGATTGCATCTGAAATACAGGAATTGAATCACTTCCCGGTTTTTCGCCTTTTTCAGGTTGAATTTCTGAATCTACAGATTGAACCGGCATTATTACGGTAAATTTACTCCCCATTCCGGGTGTACTTTCAAAAGTAATAGTCCCACCCAGGAGCATAATAAGCCTTTTTGCAATTGCAAGTCCTAAGCCAGCACCTTCATTTTGATGATCAAAATCACTGGTCGCAAATCGGGCAAATTCCTTAAATACTTCTTTTTGATGTTCTTCAGAAATGCCAATACCCGTATCTGTAATCACAAATCCAATTTCTTCAAATCCGGAAGTTTTCGACTCGCAAAAAACACGAAAGTGAACACTTCCATTATATGTATATTTGATTGCATTAGATAATATATTTCCCAGAATCTGCATGATCCGGTCATGATCTGTATGCACTTTTTTCCAGGAAGGAATTGTATTTTCTAACGTGAATTCAAGCCCTTTTGCCTTAGCAATCGGATAGAAGCTTTGATACGCATCCTGTACCAACTCTTCCAATAAAAACGAACGCAATTCGATGGCCAATTTGCCTGTTTCAAGTTTACTCAGATCCACCAAATCATTGATCAGTTTTAAAATATGTTCCGCTGAATTGTTAATGCGATCCATATAAACGCCTTTTTGCTCTTTATCATTGGTTTGATTCATTAATTGAGCATATCCGACAAGGGAAGCTACCGGCGTTTTGATATCATGGGTTATACTTAACATAAACTGCTCCTTACTCCTGAGCAGACTATCGGAGTAATCCTTCGCGATTTCCAATTGATTCCTGTATTGCCTGCTTCGCGTCAAATCTTTCATAATCAGAACCAAAAATAAAATGGTAACGAATAATGCAACAATGCCTATCAATGCAAGGTACCAAGTGGTTTCTCTTATTTTTGACTGCACCGAACGGAATTCCTGGATGGAATTGAGTAGTATGTCTTTTTCAATAAGTGAAAGTATTTGCCGAAGCTGCAAGGTAATGAAATGATCTTTAGCAAGAGCCTGTTTTTCCCGCATGGATAATTGTTTTGCATAGCGAAGATCTTCATTACGTATCTCAGCAATTGCATCCTCCAGAATCTTCCTCACTGAATCAGCAGGGTCATATTTTGTATACACACTGTCTGTATTGATGGCTTTTATCGTTTTTATAAGAAGGCTTGAATCGTGTTTTTCATTTGCGGAAAAGGCGTATGCCAGCCTTTTAAAGAAACTTTTTCTCTTATGTTGAACATAGGTGCTGTCAATACTGTCTGATACACTTTTAACTGCTTTAATCAGGCTGTCAGATGTATCCTGATGCGCATACAAACGATCCAGCGCCTTATTATATATATCATAAGATGTTGCATCTTTTTTAAATGCAACTAAATCTTTCAGGTTTTGCCGCTTGTCATCAAGCAAATGGAGAATGCTATCTGTGTGCAACCGCTCAGCAGGATTTATGGCAAGAGATGACATACTGTCTATTTCGTTAAGAATTTGATCCATTAGGATTTCATAATTCTTTAGATATACAGGATTGGCAGTTTGAACATAACTTCGTTCCAGTGCTTCTGCGTGATACATATTGGTAAGAACCGCATTAAAATACAGCATTTTTGTATTAAGTAAACCAATACGATCCTGGTTTCTGGTTAAATAACTGGTTTTGGCGTATATAAACCATACCGAAAAGGATGCCATTGCAACCAGAAAGAAATAACCCAGGAAAACTTTAAGCTTAATTGCTTCTTTTGGCTTGTGCATAACTGTTGGGACTTGATACCTATTAACGCCACAAAAAAAAGATTGTTTTTTTTAACATTAAAAAAAACAAGTTTTGATGAATTCCGTAAAAAAAATGGTTAATATTAGAGAACAAAAAATCTTCTCAATCTCATGAAGCACGTATCTCTTATCATTCTCATTTTCACAATTGCAAGTCTACATTGCGTTGCACAGACAGAACAAGACACATTGATAGTTCCAACGGTCATTCTAGATACCACCAGCAGGGAAAATGCATTTGACACTATTATTACGGTTCAGTCAACCAATATACCCGACTCTGTTTACATAAGAAGACTCTCTCAGCTTTCTTATGAATTTGAATTAACGTATAACCCCATCGTTCGAAGATACATTGAGGTATTCACTGTAAAGATTCGGCCCCGGTTTGAAAGCATACTTGGCGCCAGTGCCTTTTATTTTCCGATTTTTGATAAGATTTTGGTGGAAAATGGACTTCCGCCCGAGTTACGATATCTTCCGATTATCGAATCAGCGTTGAATCCAATGGCTGTTTCCCGTGCACATGCTGTAGGATTGTGGCAATTTATTTATTCAACAGGGAAAGAGAATGGCTTGCATATCGGTAGCTATGTAGACGAAAGGAAAGCGCTTATCGCTTCTACAGAAGCCGCTGCACGGTATCTGAAAAAATTATACGGTTTATATAACGACTGGCAATTGGCTCTTGCCGCTTACAATTGTGGACCTGGAAATGTGAACAGGGCTATTTACCGGTCAGGCGGAAAAAGAAACTTCTGGGAAATATATGCTTATTTACCCAGAGAAACACGTGGTTATGTTCCTGAATTTATTGCTGTGGCTTACGCCTGTAATTATTATAAAGAGCATAATCTCTGCCCCATTACTGCATCCTTCCCATCTCAGATCGATACAGTGCAGATTCGTCAGCAACTGCATTTACAACAAGTATCTGAAGTATTGGGTGTGGACATGAAAACACTCCGTCAGGTAAATCCTCAATATTCAAAAGACTATATCCCGGCAAGTTCAAAAAAATATTTCTGCCTCACGCTGCCAGCTGAATACAAATGCATGTTCTCTGAAAAGCAAGATTCAGTATATGGTTTTAGGCAGGAATATTATCAAAAGCTATACAAAACCTTAGGCAAGGAAGAAAATGGTAGAATTGTTCACGTCGTTAAATCCGGAGAATGTCTTTCTACGATTGCAGAAAAATATCATGTTTCCACTGCTAAAATCAAACACTGGAACCGTATCTCAGGTACCACCATCCGAAAAGGGCAAAAGCTGATTATTTATGCCAGTTGATGGAAATAAACCAGATTTTTGAACGGAATTTTGCACCTTTACTCAAAATATGAGGAATGAAAAAAACGGCAGTTGTATTTGGTGCAACAGGACTTGTTGGTGAAACGCTTGTGAATCTGTTGATTTCAAATGAAGATTATGCGAAAATCATTCAGGTGATTCGTAAGGAATCCAATGATGTGCATCCAAAGGTACAATCCATCGTTCTGGCTGATTATTCAAAACTGCATCAATACAAAATCATGCTGGCCGCGGATGATTTTTTCTGCTGTGTAGGAACCACCATCAAAAAAGCGGGATCAAAGGAAGCTTTTAAAAATGTAGATTTAAAAATTCCTGAATACATTGCTCATTTGGCAGAAGAATTGTCCGTACCAAATTTGGTTATTGTTTCATCTATTGGCGCTAATGCCGCTTCCGGTAATTTCTATCTGAGGACCAAGGGAGAAATGGAGGCTTCTGTTAAAAGTATTTACCATGGAAACCTGAAGTTCATGCGACCTTCCCTGCTTATCGGAAATCGTAAAGAATTCAGATTCACAGAACGTATATCCGTGATCATGATGAAATTGTTAGATTGGACGATGGTCGGCCCATTGAGAAAATACAGAGGCATACACGTAAGTAAAGTGGCAGCTGCCATGATTCATGCCACAAAAGAATCCACACCTGAAATCGTTATTGAATTCAATTAATTTAATCCTGCATTTTGTAAAATCGGTGGTTGGTTTGTTAATAGGAAAGTAAGTGTCATAAGAACACCTCATTCCTAATTTCAAACTATTTAATAATGGACAATCTGCATTATGGAGTTATTGGTAATTGTCGCACAGCTGCCCTTGTTTCGAACAAAGGGAGCATCGATTGGTGTTGTATGCCTGATTTCGACTCTCCTTCTATTTTTGCAAAAATTCTGGATCCTATAAAAGGAGGAAGCTTCACTATCGAAGTGGACGGGTCCTATACCCTATCACAACAATATATCGAACGGACGAATATACTTCGCACATCTTTTGTTTCTGAAAAGGGATCGTTTGATTTGATTGATTTTATGCCCCGTTACAGAACAAACGAAAACAAAAACTTTGCCCCCTCTGAAATTCACCGGTATTTAAACTATCATTCAGGAAAACCTGCATTTAGGGTTGTGTATAATCCGCGTCTGAATTACGGATTGAATGATGTGGCACATTCCATTCAGGATAATCATGTACGAACCTATGCAATAGACTGGCCAACAGATTGCATTTATCTCTATTCCAGCCTCAACTACGATGATCTACTCAATGGGCATGAGATTATCCTTACCCAGAATGAATTTATCAGCTTGTCCTATAATCAGAAGGTAATTGACCTGAATTTTGAAAGAGTTCACCTGGAATACCAAAGAACAAAAGTATATTGGCTTAACTGGAACAACCGTTCGAAAAAGTTCCCAAAGTATAACAATGAAATTCAGCGCAGCCTGCTGGTTCTGAAAATCATGTCGTACGATGCAACAGGCGCCATATTGGCTGCCTTAACCACTAGTATACCTGAAGCCATCGGTGAGGTCAGAAACTGGGATTACCGTTTTTGTTGGCTTCGTGATGCTTCCATGTCTGTAGATACATTACTGCGAATGGGCCATTATAACGGAGCCAAACGATTTCTTGCCTTTATCATGCGGATTTTGAAATCAAAAAATGATACGTTCATGATTATGTATGGCATTCGTGGTGAAAGGGACCTGACAGAAAAAGTTCTGGATCATCTTTCCGGATACGAAAATTCCTATCCCATGCGCATTGGAAATGCCGCATATCTGCAGCGTCAGAATGATGTTTTTGGGTACCTGCTGAATGTAATACACCGTTATTATGAATTTTTCCCCGGAACGCTCGATGAGATAGAAGATATTTGGGAGATCGTCCGGAATATCATACAAACCGTTTCCACGCACTGGGAATCCTCGGACAAGGGCATTTGGGAAATCCGCAACGAAGACAGACATTTTGTTTTTTCCAAGGTAATGAGTTGGGTGGCTATAGATCGTGCGGTAAAAATTGCAAGGTTACTAAACAAACAATCCTATGTAGAAAGCTGGCAGGATATTGCCCTTGATATAAAAGCGGATGTCTTTAAAAATGGGTGGAATGAAGAACGAAATACTTTTACACAAACGTATGAGGACAACAGCCTGGATGCGTCTCTTCTCCTGCTGGCAGAATATGGTTTTGTAACTTACGACGATCCGCGCTTTATGAATACAGTCAATGCAATAAAAGAATCTCTTTTCTATAACGGCCTGATGTATCGTTATACCAATTCCGATGATTTTGGAAAACCTTCATCATCATTCACAATTTGCACCTTTTGGCTCATACAGGCTTTATTTCATATTGGCAAAACCGGTGAGGCTGAAGAAATTTTTAAGGATTTGCTTACTTACGGAAACCATTTGGGTTTATACAGCGAGGATATCGATTTTTATTCAAAACGGCTATTGGGTAACTTCCCGCAAGCCTATTCTCATTTAGCATTGATTAATACAGCCATATTGTTTTCGGATGAAAAAAGAGTATACAAATTCATTAAACCCTGATCAGAATTCAAGGGTCAATCCTGAATAAAACATCCGGGGAAGTCCCGGATAATAAAATCTGGGTTCATTTCCGTCAAAACCTTTTGCATTTATAACCAGCATCGATGCGTATTGTTCGTTAAAGATATTATTGATTCCGGCATATAAACGCAGGTTCCAGGATTTTTTGCGGATGAGTTCACCCAATACTTTTGTGTTAAACACAGCATATTCCTGATATTGTAAGGTATTATCATCATTCATATATTGACGACCATTTTTTAGAAAATCAATATGCCATTCAAGTTGAGCTACCGGAGACCATTCCAATTCAAAATAGGTTGTGTAACGCGGAATTCCTGGCAGCATTTTGCCATCATACCGGATCTCATCATCTGTAAAATCAATAAATGTATTCCATGATCGTGTGTAAGAAATCAAGACAGTCAATAACCCCGGAAAAGAGGTGCGATTCAGAATGCGACCCTTACCTGTTAATTCCAATCCTCTATGCCGGGTTTTTCCTGCATTAATGCCTGTAAATAGCTCTTCTGATATTCTTTTGGTTACCAGTAAATTGTTCAGCTCTATCCAGTATATCGTTCCTTCAATAAATAACCGGTTGTTTAAAAAGGCAAGTCTGGAACCGGCTTCAAACTGATATCCCGTTTCATGTTTGATATTGTCATTGACACTGCCATCGAGATTAACGGTTTCTTCGGGTGATGGCTGGGAGAATCCGCGTCCGGCAGAAAAATAAATGGACCAAATATGGTTTGCAGCAAAATTGATTCCCAGGCGTGGTGAAAATACCAATGGAAATTGTTTTATTCCGGAATCGTCCCTATCGTCCTGAAACAGATCGAATCGCTTGTAATGCATCAGATTCATAGCGCCTGCCAACGATAGGGTAAGTTTTGGATGCGGATGATAATACCAGATAGCGAATACATTGATTTGGTTTCTGCGCTCCCTGTTTTTATTGATTCGAATTTTGGATGTATCCAACTTCCAGATATACTGGTCATAGAGGAGTTCAGTACCCAATACCAGTTCAGATTTACTCCAATGCCAGGTGGATTTGCTCCGGATGCCCGTTCCAAAAGAATGGTCATCGAGGTTATTAAAGGGCCTCTTTTCATAGTGGTCAATGCCCCTGGTAAAAATGATCAACTTTTGCGTGAATGATAATTGGTTTGAATAGGTGGCAGCGATTCCACCCAAAAAACGAAAATATTTTTTATAGCCTTTTACCGATTCCCAGTTCCGGGCGGCATGTTCAGGATGGGTTGTAAATTCAGTAATGCCTAATGAAGAAGGGATTTCACCTCTCACCCTCGACATCAAGAGCAGCAAATCTACTTTCCAGTGTTTGTTATGCCATGAAGCCGAATTCAGCATAGATGTGCGGCTGTATTTACTGTTTTCCCGATATCCGGCAGTTTGTAAATGGCTGGTATTTCTATAAACAACCCATTTATCGGGATGAACTGACGCAGAGCCACTCGCTTTCCATGTTCCAAAACTGCCATATTGCAGAAACAAACTGATCTTTTTTGCAGTGTCTGAAGGGGTATATAAACTGATATTTCCACCCAGTCCTGAACCATACAACGCTGAAGACGGGCCCCGAATAATTTCGGCCCTGCCAATGATTTCCGCTTCCATTTCTTCCGGTGACGATAGACCGTCTGAAGTGGTAAGAGGTATATCGTTCAGATAGGTCCGGATGCGATTTGTATTATAGGGTGTCCTACTGCCCATTCCCCGAATAACAATCCGGTTTGTGGTATAGGTTCCACTATGTACATGGATTCCCGGAAGTTTCCTGAACACATCAGAGAGATTTGTCTGATCGGAATAAGTCAGATCGTTTCCGGAAAGCACAGAAATACTGCCTGGAATCGTACGAATGGTACCTGAAATCTGATAGGATTCTATTTCAACTGCATCGAGAATAATAACAGAATCAACTTGCTGAGCTGAAGATGTAGAATTGTAAACCCATAGCATCATGCCTGCTAATAAGACAATAAACCATGGTTTTCTAAATTTCATATTAATTCTCAACCGGAGTCAGGCGCAAAATTTTTCCAGGAGTTTCTATGGCCACATAAATATATCCATCTGGGCTCATCACCACATTGCGCACGCGTCCAATATTTTCCAGCAATTTTTCCCTGTGAATGACCGCATGCCCATTAAGAACTACGCGCTCCAGATACTTAAAACTAAGTGAACCAACGAGCATATTATTTTTCCAGTTTTTGTAACGATCGCCGGTCACGAAAGTCATTCCACATGGCGCAATAGAAGGCGTCCAATAGGATACCGGCTGTTCAAGTCCTTCTTTTTCAGTATGTTCTGTAAGCACGGTTCCATCATAATTAATTCCATACGAAATAACCGGCCAACCATAATTAACGCCAGGTTTGATCAGATTTATTTCATCCCCTCCACGAGGTCCGTGTTCGGTTTCCCACAGTTCACCGGTTACCGGATGAAAAGCGTTTCCCTGGGGATTGCGATGTCCAAAGCTGTAAATAGAAGCCATTGCCCCGGAACTGTTCACAAAAGGATTGTCCTGAGGAATGGTTCCATCATCATTAATTCTATGTATTTTCCCGTTGGTATTATCGAGTTTTTGCGGAAAATCAAAGTGTTGCCCGCGATCCCCTATACCAAAATACAGATGGTTTTGTTTATCAAAAGCCAGCTTGCAACCAAAATGATGACCTTTATCCGTTTCTGGTGTTCCCTTAAAAATTACCTGTTGATTGGTAAGTTGATTGCCCTGCAGTTTAGCGCGCATGATAGCCGTATTTCCAATTCTTTTTTTGCTTTCGGCATTTGGAGCGGAATAAGAAAAATAAATCCATCCATTTTTTTCATATTCCGGATGCATGCAAATATCAAGTAATCCGCCTTGTCCAAAAGCCATAACAGTTGGAAGTCCTTTTACCGGTGCAGAAAGCTTTCCTTCGGAAAAGATATATAATTTGCCCGATCTTTCAGAAATGAGCATATCCCCGTTTGGAAGAAAAGCAAGGCCCCAGGGGACATCCAGGCCCGATACAATGGTATCTATGGTAAAGCGCTGCTGTTCAGATTCCACGACACCTCCCGGCGTGACAGCCGGAACAAGTGTGCTGCGATCTGCCGGTATTCCCTTCTTAACATATTCAGCAAGAGCTTCGATTTCGTCATCGCTGAAGGTTTTCTGAAATGCGGGCATGCCGATATCTTCAATACCATATTTAATGGTTTTAATGACAGATGCATTACCGGATTCATCCATCCATTTCTTCTGTGCAAATTTTTCAAGATTCATTCCATGACATCCGGCACAGTATTTTTGGTAATTCAGTACGGCATCATTGTTTATGGTTGCGGTTTTATCACAAGAGGTCAGCACCAGCCATGCCAGCGCACCTAACGCTATAATGCAGGCAATCAATGTATACTTGTTTCTCATGGAAATATTTTATTAGAGTAACCAACAATGGTATTTTTTTGTTTATTCCATTTAGGGAATGCTATAAAACATTTAGTTCCTGTAAATGTTAATTCTCGTAGTAATAAGAATCTGTTATGAGAAAACTGAAGATTCAGATACAAATGTCCATTGATGGTTTTATTGCTGGGTTAAACGGGGAACTCGACTGGACAGTAACCAAATGGGATCCTGAGCTAAGAAAGTATGTATATAACCTTGTACGCCCGGTTGATTGCATTTTGATGGGAAAAAATTTTGCTGCTGTATTTATAGACACGTGGGAAAAGAGATTAAATGATTCTGAATCATCCGATGCTTTTGCACGGAAAGTACATGAGACTCAAAAAATAATATATTCGAATTCCATGGAAACCAGTACCTGGAAAAACACCCGGGTTTTGAAAGGTGAATTCGTGGAAGAGATCAGTAAACTCAAACAGACGAAAGGGAGGGATATTATTGTATATGGCGGAACCACAATGGCTCGCGCTCTTGTAAGGGCAGGACTTGTGGATGAATATCATCTGTTTATTAATCCTGTAATCTTAGGAAAAGGTCTTTCTCTTTTTGAGGGAATAGATCGGTTGGGTATGAAACTTGTTTATTCCACGTCGTTTGATTGTGGTATTACCGTAATATGCTACCTACCCGAAAAAACACCGATGCATGAGGCCGACAGAATTATTCTTTCTTCCGATTCACAGTTTGGCAACTGATCAGGCTGAATAAAAACAGTTATAATCTTTTATGACTGTTTTCAGAAAAGCTTCAGGCTGAAGGTTACTGGTGATACCCATTTTATTTTCCAGTGCTATTTTTGCTTTTAATGCCATTTTCATCGATTCGTGGCTGGCATATGAATCATCAATATAATCTACTACTTCTTTTGCAGTGTAAATATCTTTATCTGATAACTTATGAATCTGTGAAAAAACAATACTGTATCCCGGAGGGAGTTTTTCATAGATCGTTTGACTCATCTCATTTTCTTTCAGTCGAATTACTGTTGTGTGCGCAGCAATGTCGCCCAGTCTTTGTCCTTTACCATTTATAATAATGGTTATAGTGGCAACGCCACCAAAAAGGGTAGTCACATCAATGATCCGGAAAATCCAGCGGATAAGGCACGATAAAAAATCGGGTTCGGTACCATCGATTTTAACCACCTTGATTTTCATTATTTTTTTCCCCAACTCTGTCCATGCATGAAAACCTCACTGAGAAGCTGATATAGTATAATGGGCAAAGTCATGAAAGTAAGAACACGGGGAGAATCGGCAGCCATATTATAGAATACAATGGTAAGAACGTAAACCAACATAAATGCAAAATCAATTATAGTAGCCACAATTCTTTCACCTAAGCTGGCAACGGTCTGTTCAATGGAAATATTCTGGGAAGTTTGAATTGAAATTTGATCCATAATTCATATAACATTTGTCGAATATGCAAAAGAATTTAATATCTTACGTTAGTTTTATGCAAGATGTTTTTCCTTTATGAATGAAATCCGTTTTCTACATAAAAACAAGAATCGCTGGGAAGAATTCGAACGGTTGATTGATCACGATTATAAGTCAAATCCCGACAAAATTTGTGATTTGTATATTCACCTTACAGATGACCTGGCCTATGCAAAAACCTATTATTCCGGCACTAATACCGTGCGTTATTTGAACAATCTGGCACAAAAGGCTCATCTGATTCTTTACCAGCACAAACCTGTTAAAAGCAACCGTTTTGTCACCTTTTGGTTTCATGATTATCCGCTTTTATTTCAATCTTCTCACAAATCTATTCTGGCCGCCTTTATTGTTTTCTTCATTGCAGTTTGCATAGGGTTAATATCGAACCGTTATGATCCGGATTTTGTACGGATTATTTTGGGTGATGCCTATGTAAATATGACACTGGCAAATATGGATAAAGGAGATCCACTGGCTATTTACAAAAGCATGAATCAGGTGGACATGTTTTTAGGAATTAGTTTGAATAATATATATGTTTCGTTTCTTGCTTTTGTGTGTGGAGTTTTTACGGCATTAGGCAGCGGATATATATTGCTATCGAACGGAATCATGCTTGGAACTTTTCAGGGGTTTATGATTGAAAAAGGGGTGTTTCTTGAATCGGTATCGGTGATCTGGATACATGGCACCATAGAAATCTTTTCAATAATTATTGCAGGAGCAGCTGGTATGATGATGGGAAACAGTCTGCTTTTCCCTCAAACCTATTCCCGTGCTGAATCATTTAAGAAGGGCGCTATGAATGGGATAAAACTTGTTTTTGGGCTCATTCCTTTTTTTATAATAGCCGCATTTCTTGAAGGTTTTGTGACCCGGTATACCCATGCACCCTACTGGATTAAATTCAGTATTATTGGCGCTTCAGTATGTTTGATTCTATTTTACTTTTTCATATTCCCTTACAAAATCAAACTTAAAGATGTCTATTATGGAACAACCACAGGTTCAATTAAAAAAAATTCGTGATTTTGGCGAAGTGTATAACGATGCCTTTTCTTTTATCAGGCAGGAGTTCAAACCGATGGGTAAAGCTGTACTCAAATATGCCTTACCCTGGATGATTGTAGCTGCAATCCTGGGAGTTATCGTTAATATTAAACAACAGGAAATTACAAACGGAATTTCATCTGCTGGCCTTACACCCAGTTTTTCAGGAATTGTTGATGTGTATAAGTATCTTTTTCTGAGTATTATCATCAATCTTATTGGGATGAGTGCATTGCAATGCATTGTTATTGGTTATATAAAATTGTATGCAAAAACCGGACAGGGCAATCTGGCTTCCGAAGATGTCTGGAATGAAGCGCGTCAGTATATTTTACCCGTAATTTTCATTTCTATCCTGGTGTTTCTGTTGGTTTTTATCGGATTTATGCTTTGTGTGATTCCCGGAATTTTTCTGGGGGTATCCCTGTTTGCTATACTGTATGCATATATTATAGAAGAAAAAAATTTCGGAGATGCCTTCAACAGAAGTATAAAACTAACCGGTCAAAATTGGTGGATGACGCTCGGTCTGATTGTGGTTACGGTTATCATACTCTATATTATTCAAATTTTGCTTTCTATCCCTGCCATTATACTGGGCTTCAAAAGTCTTTTCTTTAATATGACCCAACAGACCGATGTGGTTCTTTCCACTGGTTTTTATATTGCAAATTCCATAACGGCTTTGTTTTCTTTCGTAATTTATTCCATGCTCATTATCATTATGGCATTTCATTATTATTCATTGGTTGAAATGAAAGAAAGACCCTCATTACAGGAAAAAATAGACAACATTGGTTAAAATGTCCTGTAGGTTGTTGATACTTATAATCATTCTTATTACTGGTATTTTCCCGGTTGCTGTCGGGGAAATACCTTCTTCGCATTTGCCAACAAAAGCAGAGATACAGCAAAGATCGGTATCAAAATCTCATATTGAAAAATACTTAAAGGACCGCAATTTCGATTACGGTGAAAGCTATAAAATGCCGGAAGAATCTGCCTTTCTGGCTCGATTCATGTATAAAATTCTTTCTTTTTTATCGCGTTTTTTTCATGCAGTGAATCAAATACCCTGGATATTTCAGTTATTTCTCCTGGGGGCTTTGCTGATTATTGCGTTTATTATAGCCAAAAAAACCCGTTTGTATAAAATATTTTACCGGGATGTTCCCGTACAGAAAATGGAATTTCAGGAAATTGATTTAACCTCTGGTGAGTTCGATTTTGACGCAGAAATTGCCAGAGAATTTTCCCGTAAAAAATTTCGTAATGCAGTAAGGCTTCTCCATCTGAAAATATTAAAAACACTGGGATCAAAAAATATGATCCGGCTGGCAAAAGACAAAACAAACCGTGATTATCTCAGGGAAATTCCGGATGCAGATTTACGCACAAACTTCATTGATTTAACCGGCATATATAATAAAATCTGGTACGGTCACCATCCGATCAGTGAAGAGGAATATATCCGGTATGCCGGAGATTTCAATCATTTCACCCAAACTGTGTATGCGACTAAAGAATAGCAAAAATCTGATTGTGGTATTCGCATTGTTTGCCGGTTTAATTGTGTTGAAGCACTTTATTCCAAAACAGGCCGACTGGAGTTTGAGCTTTAGCGGATTTGAGAAAAAACCATTTGGTTGCCTCATTACCAGGGAAACATTGAAAGAAGTATTTCCCGGAAAAAACATCGATATACAATCGGCCAGTTTATATATGACCCTGAAGAATCCTGATGAAAAAAGAAATCTGATTATTATCTGTGATGAGTTTTCCCCCGATTTATATGATTGTCAAGCGTTATTAAGTTTTGTGGAAGCAGGCAATAATGCTTTCATATCTGCCATGAGCTATGAAGGAATTTTTAGCGATACTCTGAAATTTAAAACCGACTTTAGCCTGTTTGATACTTCACTATTAAAAAGAACTCGTGAAGTTTTACATTTGTCGTATTACAAGCCTTCTGACAGCGGTTTTGTGTTTAAAAGATATATGCCCGATCATTTTTTCACTGCATATGATACTGCTTTTACAAGCATTTTAGGTACCGATCAGAACAACAAAACAAACTTTATCATGAACCGTTTTGGCAAAGGCCGGATTTACCTTCATTGCCAGCCTTTCGCTTTTACCAATTATCACATGTTATATGGCAATCATGAATATGCCAATGCAGCACTTTGCGTATTACCTCTGGAAAACACCATATGGGATCAGTATTATAAACCCGACCGGTTAGTGAACACTTCATTCATGCGGTATATATTAGGCAATCCTCCGTTGCAATGGGGGTATTATGTGGCATTGATTACATTGCTGTTTTTATTTATTTTCGGTTCAAAAAGAGTACAGCGTATTATTCCTGTAATTAAACCCTTACAAAACAGTTCATTGAATTTCATAAAAACAGTTGGTGGGCTGTATTTCAAATCGCAAAATCATGCTGACCTGGCCAAAAAGAAAGTCGCTTTTTTCCATGAACATCTGGTGATGAAATACCGATTGAAACAACCTTTTTTAATACCATCCCAAATCAAAAACCTTTCGTTAAAAACTTCCATTGAAGAAATAAAACTTTTGCAACTATTAACATATTCAGAAGAAATTGCACGGAAAAGCTACATCACCCGTGATGAGCTTATCCACACCCATACTATCATTGAGGAATTTTATAAAATCAGCAAATAGAAATACCATGATTCAAAAGGAAGAACAAACCATTGATTTTCAACCCTTACAGGAAGAAGTGAATCTGTTAAAGAAGGAAATAGCACAAATTATTGTAGGCCAGCACGATATGATTGAGTTAATGCTTGTTGCTATTTTGGCAAACGGACATGTTCTGTTGGAAGGAGTGCCCGGAATAGCAAAAACATTGACCGCTAAGGTCATTTCACGGATTCTTGCGGTAAACTATTCCCGGATACAGTTTACACCTGATCTGATGCCTTCGGATGTTACAGGGACCTCTGTATTTAATGCAAAAAGTTCCAGTTTTGAGTTTAATCCAGGCCCCCTGTTTTCAAATGTAGTTTTGATTGATGAAATTAACCGGGCTCCTGCAAAAACACAATCCGCCTTGTTCGAAGTAATGGAAGAGCGGCAGGTAACCGTAGATGGAAAAACATATACCATGACCAGTCCATTTTTGGTTTTTGCCACCCAGAACCCTCTTGAACATGAGGGAACTTACCGGCTGCCTGAGGCCCAACTCGACCGTTTTATGTTTAAAATACCCGTAGATTACCCCACTCAGGAGGAAGAAGTATTGATTCTGCAAAAATCAAATGCTCGTAAAGAAATCAAGGAAATTGAGGAAGTAAAACCGCTGCTTTCAGGAGAAAAACTCATACAATACCAGAAGCTTATTAATTATGTTCACATCGAAAACCCTTTGATTGGTTATATCACAGAGATTATACAAAAAACCCGTAATCATCCTTCCTTATATCTGGGGGCTTCTCCAAGAGCTTCCATGAGCTGTTTGATTGCTTCAAAGGCCATGGCTGCCATGTCAGGTCGTAATTATGTAATCCCCGAGGATATTCAATTCGTTCTGTATCCTATATTAAATCACCGCATTTATCTGACACCTGAGAAGGAGTTGGAAGGAGAAACTGAAAAGCAAATAATTTCCGAAATTATTGCTTCTGTTGAAATACCACGATGAAGAACCTGTTTTCATATTTACAGGCGATTTATGTTAAGCCCCTTTTATACCGGGCTGGCCTTATCGTTTCTCTATTTTTCATCTCAGGTTTTTTTGTTGATGTCCTTTTTCTTTTCGCGAAAATTTTCGGCCTGCTGGTTTTAGGGCTCATGCTGCTGGATTTTTATCTGCTTTTTCTTACAGGCAAGCAACTCGTTGAGGTTACCCGTGAAATACCTGAAAAATTATCCAATGGGGATAAAAACCAGATCAGGCTTATTATCAGAAATTGCTATATACTGCCCCTTTCGGTTACATTAATCGATGAAGTCCCTCATCAGTTCCAAATCAGGGATTTTCATTTGAAAGTAGTGCTGATACCGGGACAGGAAAAGGAGATTGCATACGAACTCACTCCCTATCAAAGGGGCATTTATTCGTTTGGCCGCACATTGGCCTATGTATCTAATTCGATGGGTTTTTTTCAGCGCCGTTTGGTATTTAATGCTGAACCTCTACCCGTTCCGGTATATCCGTCGTTTCTTAATATACGGAAATTCGAATTTCTGGCTATATCAAACCAACTTACGGAAGCTGGAATAAAAAGAATACGAAAAATAGGACAGCACTCTGAATTTGACCAAATAAGAGATTATGTGCGGGGCGATGATATGAGAACCATTAACTGGAAGGCTACTGCAAAAAAAGCAAAACTCATGGCCAACCAATATCAGGATGAGCGCTCACAACAAATATTTAACATCATTGACATGGGGCGGGTGATGATGATGCCTTTTAATAATTTGTCCTTGCTGGATTATTCTATTAATGCATCCCTGGTTCTTTCCAATACTGCCCTTTACCGGCATGATAAAGCAGGACTTTTAACTTTCAATACCGCTATTCAGACTTTCATGCAAGCCGAGAGAAGGAACAATACCATGGCCCGCATGCTGGAGATTTTGTATAAACAGGATACTCTTTTTGAAGAATCAAATTTTGAATTGTTGTATGCAGCCATTAAAAGAATGATTCCGCACCGCAGCCTGCTGATACTGTATACCAATTTTGAATCGGAGATATCCCTGAGTCGTCAGATTTCCTATTTTCAGAATATCGCCCGCAATCACCTGCTGCTGATCGTACTTTTTGAAAATACCGAA
The DNA here is from genome assembly GCA_963733535.1 of uncultured Bacteroidota bacterium. GTDB lineage: Bacteria > Bacteroidota > Bacteroidia > Bacteroidales > UBA10428 > UBA5072. The sequence continues at coordinate 45,691 of CAVTDR010000007.1, read as the reverse complement.
ATAACCAAATTCAGGCAAGAAGAGGCAAAGACATTAGAGGCTATTTATAACCAGACCATTGCTGAGAAATTTATCTATGATAAGAAGAAGATAGTGAAAGAGCTTAACAGACATGGGATTCTTGCCATACTCAGTCGCCCAAGCGAATTGTCTGTAAATCTTATCAATAAATACCTGGAATTAAAAGCCCGGAATCTTATTTAATACAGTCTATCAATCTGGGTACCAAAATCAGTATCAGTGTAATGCCAAAAAGTAGCCAGGAGTATTGGCGCATCAACCGGAATAAACGTTTCAACGGAAACAGATCGTGTAGTATTTCCATGAATAGCAGTATTGGTAACCAAAGAACTGCCGGATTATAGGTATAAGAAATGACCGGATGCAATCTGACAAGGAAATAAACCGCATGGGTCATCCCGCAAAGTGGGCATTGACATCCGGTAAAATGATAAAAAAGGCAGATAGGAGGTCCGCCAAATAAAATTTTTTCAGGAATACATGCCAGAAAAAAGATGGCTATAAGAATGGCAGAATATTTAATCGTTTCATTAAGGTGTGCAGAAAAAGCCGGTTTTATATTGAAATGCATGGTTCCTTTTTAGGGTATTTAAATATACGATGATATGAAACAAATTCTTTCTGTTTATGGTAAATTGAACCGCATGTACTTTTTTTTGTTTTAATAATATGAAAGCAATTGAACATCAACCTAAAAGGAATTCAGGCGGGATACTTTTGTTTAAAACCCGTTTGAGTTTTTGGTTTATGTTCTAAGATTTGCTGTTATCTTTATCTGTAAGAATGCGAAGTGTTGGATGAAAAATGTGTTGCGTATGAAAATGAAAGCTTTGAAATACAGACTAATAATTATATCCCTGTTGATGTGGGGCACTTATAATTTGGTTGTTTCTCAGGATATTATGGTAATATTTGATGAAGAAGAAACATCGACATCGCCGGTTAAGATGGATAGCCTTATCCCTACTGGTTTTTTAACGACAAAGGACACCCTTAGAAATTCAATTATTGAAAACGCCAGGAAATATCTGGGTGTAAGTTATAAATACGGACACGCCGATGAAAATGGTTTTGATTGCTCCGGATTTGTAAAATATGTATATGGCAATTTCGGGTATAGCCTTCCGCATTCTTCCTACGAACAATTTCATATTACAAAGCGCCTGGACGAAAAAAAGGCCCAACCGGGTGATCTTGTGTTTTTTATAACACGCGGTCAGCGTATCTCCCATGTAGGCATCTACATTGGCGATAATACATTTATTCATTCACCGAGCCGGGGCAAGAGCGTTTGCATTGATTCCCTCGATTCGGAATATTACCGAAAACATCTGGTAGGTTTTGGTGCTGTTCTGAAACAATAACCTGATATCCTTTTATTTCATGACAAAGACAAATGCTGCCCGGATTCTTGATTCAGCCTGTATTCATTATGAATTGCATGCGTATGAAGTAGATGAATCTGATTTAAGTGCGGTAGCCGTTGCTTCTAAAATACAACAGGATGTGGATTGCGTTTTTAAGACGCTGGTCCTGAAAGGTGACCGAACCGGAATACTGGTATGTATTATTCCTGGTAGTGCAGAACTGGATCTGAAAAAAGTATGCCGGATTTCTGGAAACAAAAGCGGAGCAATGATACCTATGAAGGATATACTGGAGATTACCGGATATATACGGGGTGGTTGCTCGCCTGTGGGGATGAAAAAGAACTACCCAACTTATATTGATGAAACCTGTGAGCTATTTGATTCTATTTTTGTAAGTGCCGGAGTCAGAGGTTTACAGTTTAAAATAAATCCTTCCGATCTGATCCGGATTACAGAAAGCAAGGTGGGTGATTTGATTTAACCTGCAAATTAATAGCTTTCGTATTTATAGGTTTTTTTGGAAACGACTTTGTTATTTGCATCATATACCGTCTTCTCCATACGGAGATTGTTTTTGTAAGTATATACGGATGTTTTCATTTTCTTGCCATTGGCATCCAGTTCTATTTCCTGTATTTTGTTGCCATTCGAATCGAATTTATAAGTCGTGTGTTTTGTGATCTTTCCCTGTTTGTATTCAATTTCTTCAATCACATTACCCCCTTCATCATAACGCACCACCGATTCAGGGAGTACTTTTCCAGCCGTCCCCGCCTCAAATTTCTGTTCATACACAGTAAGGCTTTTCAGATTGTTTTTTACCGGTTTATTATCCTGAGCGGATAGTACCAGCGAACTACAGAGCAGTATTGAAAAAATGACAAGCTGTTTCATAAGAGGGAGAACTGATTATTCTGCGAAATTAAAGTTTATTATGAAAATAATACTTAGATATTCATCAATCGATGTTCCTTGTTCGATATTTGGATTTTGGAAAACACTGAAGGCTAACATTGGATGATTTGTTGATTAGTTGATTACAAATATTGGTAAATACATTCGACTCCGACCGGAGTCGAATATTCTGCGTAATCATATTTTTCTATAAACATACAATCCCTCCGGGATTGCCCAATTAATAGATCAACAAATCAACAAATCAACAAATCAACCGATCTAGGGATTCTCACAAATCAATTAATCAACACATCAACAAATCAACAGATATCCAGGTGCAGCGCACCGGAAATATTTGTAGCTAAACAAATAGAGATCTATCTTTTAAGGTGCAGCGCACCGGTATATTGTTTGCGGTATAGTTGAATATTCTCCTTATTTGAGTTCTGGTAAATAATGATACCCATCTTCCTTTAAAACCAGGTAATTCTTAATACTATCTGGAAGTAAAAAAGGTTTAAGAGTAACTTGACATTGATCATCCAGTCCAAGAGTAGAATAGCTGGTTTCAATTTTCTCATTTTCTGAATGAATAATACCAAGAGGCTCCCAAAATACCAAAAAAGTCAAATCTTGATTTACTTTAACAACATCATAAAACCCTTCCTGCATAATAATTATAAGTTTATCCTTGCTAATAAGTTCATCAAATGTTGGACAAATGGTAAGCTGGTTGAATGAATCTTCATTAAATTTTAATGAATTTTTTTCACATAATGGAAAAACTTCATAAAGATTATGTGGTTTTCGGGTAAGATAATTTATACTATTACTCATTGTTATATCCGGGCTTCTAAATCGAAATCTGGAAACATAAACATTTACCCAAGCTGTGTCTTTAAAAGGAAGTAACTTATACCATTTATAAATATTCTCGTTTTTATATCTATGAGATTTTTTAATAATTGGTCCTTGAAAATCAATTGGGTTTAACTTAGAAGCTATCCTCAATGTCACTTTTCTAAATGCATGCCTCGCATTGTAAGACATTTCCATTTGTGTCTTTGGGATAAGAACAATTAGGAGTATAAAAATGATAAATATTAAAAACGTTATCTTTTTCATAGTATTAAAATTATTTCATTTATCGCCTTATATATACATCTCCTCGATAGTATATATTAAAGGTTTTATAATGCATACGAAATGGTCCTTTGATGTCCTGTTCGAGAATTTTGGTAGCAATATTTCTCCAAAATGAATCTCCTTCATTCCAAGTAAAATCAAAACTAAACGAGGTATTGTTATGAATTGTTGCATATCCATTTTTATCTATCTGGAGCCATATACTACCATGAACTAACCCATCATCTAAATTACTAAAATGCTTACCCGCAAGTTTGACTTCCAAAATTCCATCTGATCCAAACTCTTCTCTTCTTACATTTGAAAAATCTATTTTATTTAAATCAACATATAAATCTCTATTAGGCTCTAATGTTCTTCTTGCCCACAATTTAGCTTCATTCCATGTCACATAACCATCGGCATCTGGCCTAACTCCTCCAGAAATTTGATTATAGGAAGACAATATTATTAAAGCATCTGAAATTCCTTGTTTAGCAATGTAATCACTAGTAGTTTTGCCTATTAGGCGAGAAAACGCCTCTCCAATTGTAACTTCTTTTCCACTTCCAGGTACACCAGGGTAATCCGTCGCTATTGGAATTTTCAAAAATTCATTTAACAAGGCACCCAAGACCTCAGTTGCAAAACCGCTAATACCACCCGTAATAGTTCCTTGTGCTGCAGCTTCTAATAAATACTCATCTCTGGCGCCCTTTATATATGCATTTCCCAAGCTTGTAATACCTCCGGCACACATTCCTATTGCGGGGGCACCTATTCCTGATTCTGCCATAGCTGCAGCAGTTGATCCTGCAGCGCAACCTACAAATGCATATTGATTAAATTTTACAAAATCACCATCGATATCATCCCAATTACTAATAACATTTAAAACACCACCTATTGCTCCGGCACCCAGCCATATTTCCCAACCTTCCCCACTCGGGTCTGTATATTTCAGTGGGTTATTCAAACAATAACTATACCTGTTAAACGAAGGTGAAAACGTAGGTGCCTGAATATAATTATCCGCGCTTAAGAATTGTCCTGTTAAAGGATCGTACAGCCTGCCGTTCATATTAATCAGATTGAACCAGGGTAAATGCTCATGCCCGGTATATCCTCTTCCGGCTATCATTAGTGTCGGTTCGCCTCCCAGCGTATCATTGATCCATGTTGCTGAATCTCGCATTCTGCCCCATGCATCGTAACTGTATTCAGCAACAGTAGTGTTTGTTGATGCATCTACCACATGGGTAATACTTCCGAGATAATCCCTTAATAAATAATAGTAATTTGTGGTGCCGCCATTTTGTTTGATGGCCACTGCTGGAGCACTATAGGCATCACCTCCAATAAAAGTATATTCTTTGGTAGTTGTACCGGTTGTTTCCTTAATATAGCTATCAGAAGCGTATATTCGGGTTAAAATCCCGCTTCCATTCCGAGAAATAAGCATCTTCGCCCGTTCATTGTCTGCGTTATATATAAAATCAGCTGTATACCCATTTTCTGTAATATTACTTACACTTTCAAATGAAGTATATTCAATAGATTGAGCAATATTTGGAATAAGGCCTGTGGATGAACTTATGGCGCTTACCTGATACGGTTTATTCGAATATTGATACTCCATCGTTCCCAAATCCGATTTTTCGGTCATATTGCTACCTGAATAAGTCATATCCAAAAGCGTATCGCTTCCTTTAAAAATCCGATCAAGCCGGTCAAGTGCATCATATTCAAAATTTTCCTGAAGACCAGGTATCAATCCATTGCTTCTCAGATTAAGGTTGCCGTTGACAGGGTTGAATTGATACTGTGAATTTTGTAAAGATCCGGTAATTATGGAAACTGGAAAACCATAATTGTTATACGTATAAGAAGCATTCAGTGTTGCTCCATATCTGCCAGAAGTAACCTGACCACGTGAATTCACAGCTAAGGTAGTCCATTGAGTCACTCCATCTGCTGAAATCGAAGCCAGATAACCATAATTATTATAGTTGTTGGTTTCAACTATATCTGTTGAATGCGTAATAGTGGATACTCTTCCTTTATTATCATAGCTATAATCAGTTGGGTATGTTGTGCCATCAATTATCTCACTTACATTGGCTATCCGGCCATGAGTGTCATATTCAAAAGTTCTGCTTATATTATTAGATGTGATTCCTGTTAATAGCGTGATTCCTGTTAATTGTTTGTTTGTGTTATAGGAATATGTGGTAGTACCTTCAGGCGTAAGCTTTTGCTGGATTCTTCCATCAGAATAATAAGAAAATGAGTTCGTTTGGTTTCTGGAATTTTGTTGTGTCAGTAATTCTCCAAATCCATTATAGGTATAGGTCATTGTTCCCGAACTTGGATCTACCAATTGAATCTGGTTGCCGGCAATGTCATATTGCATGGTTGTAATGATGCCGCCGGGAGCCGTTATACTTTTTGTCTTTCCATCAGCATAATAAGTATAAGTAATAGTCCCACCGGCATCAGTAGCTGATGTAAGGCTTCCATCGGAAGCAAACTCTTTTGTGAATATTTTTCCAGCCGTCGTTTCAGTAACAATTCCTGTGCCTGAAGTATATTGCCAGTTTGAATTTTGACCTGAAGGAGTTGTAAGACTTATTTTTCTGCCGTATGAATCGTAAGTAAAAATATTCCAAACAGGAGTTTCAACGGAATTATAAGGTTCAGATTGTCGGTATAGTTGGCCCTTGGAATTATATTCAGTACTGTTAAAAATCAGGTTCCCATCAAATCCTACCACATCACTGCGCAATGTTCTTCCCAACTTATCATACCAGGTTTTTGTTTGAGAACCATTATTGCCTGCACTCTGAATCGAATACCTTGCTCTTATAGGAGTTCCGGAGGGATTCTCCCAACTATATACTATAGATACGGAAGATTCGGAATTGCCAATATTTTTAGAAACACTGGTTTGTTTGTGCATGTTATCATACCCATAAATAACAGTATTATTAAGATAATCCTGTTGGGTTAGAAGTCTGCCATATGTGTCATATGAATTTGTGGTTGCATGAGATAACGGATCTGTAATTGAGAGAATTCTTATTCCATTAGTTTCATATGTATATTGAGATGTTCGGGAAATTCCTCCACTTGTGATGGTTTCATTTTGAAGGGTTCCGTTTGCATTATATAAATAAGAATGCACAATTTCTTTATCAGTTCCGGAATAAATTGTTTCACTTGAAAGACTATTGTTTCCGGAGCCAAATGTTCTTTGAATCGATTTTGTTATAGTCCCTTCATTATTTGTATTTTGAACACTTGAAATCGTAGCCCTTCCTAATAGCCATGATGATTCTAAATTTTCATATGTATTTATGAGTACCTGTATATTTCCATTATTGATAGTTTTGGTAACAGTTGTTGGATTTCCAAAATTATCACACGAGCTTACAATTTTTATTAACTGTCCGGTTAATGAATTACTTTGCACCGATTTTTGTATGTAGGGGATAATCCATTTTTTAGATTGGCTGAAAACAATCTGTGACCATTTGGTAGTATCTGTTTCATAAGGGTTTGCCTGACCATAAAGTTTTTTTGAATAGACCGTAACAGAAGGGCTAAAATATGTTGTGTTAAAAGTGCAGGTATTTTCTGTAATTATACCCAATCTATAATCAGTCAATCTTGATTTAGAGTAACCTAAAAAGCCTTTCCCCTGTTTGTGAATTTTCAAACCTTCATAATAATATTGCTGAGATTTTATACTTCCAAGGCCATCATCAAATTCAATTTTTTTAACGATAGTGATTGGACCCTGATAATCACAAAGCGGAAAAACTGCACCTGATCCAATGTTATATATAGTGTTTGGTGCTTGTGAAAGCTTTATATAGCTCAATTTGATTATATTGCCAAGTCCATCACCTATTTTATTTACTAGAAAATTTGTATTCTCAGAAGTTTTATACATCTGGTATCCGTTCCACCAGGGTGATTTTCCATCGGTGCAAAAGAAATCTGTATTGGCATCCCCGTTGAAATCTCCTAAATAAAACCGATGCGTTGAAATTGGATAATCCGTTAGCTCATGAGCTTGAAAATCCATACCGTTATTTTTCGAAATATAGAATTTAGTCCCATTCCAGCTTTCATCTGACGATGTCACCATTACGTCTGTAGCATTGTCCCCATTAAAATCCGCCAGTCTGACATAATCATCCTTTAAATTGTTTTTCTTTTTAGGAATACCATATAATTCAAAACCTGTACCGGTTGAAAGTTGAATTTGCCAAATAGTATAATCTAATACAGTGCTTCCGCTTTTAAATCCGTAAATGAATAAATCAGACTTTCCATCGGCGTTAAAATCACCCATGTTTAAAACATGATTTGAAGTAGGCGTTGATGCAGTATAAAGTAAAACCAAATCAGTTCCGTTCCAGGTGTAAACTTTCATACCTGTACTTTGAAAGCACCATATGTCGACTTTGCCATCACCATTAAAATCACCACTGATGATTTTATCTTTCATATTGGAATTGGTTCCATAATCCAACAGATTTAATGTTGAGGATAATTGACCTGACGAATTCGCAAAAGAATAAAGCATCCAATCTCCATTATCATCGTTTAGGAAAATATCATTTATTCCATCACCATTGTAATCTTCACCTGCAATTTGATTGTCATCACTGTTAACACCAATATATCTTGGAATCTTACCTATTAATCCATTTCCACTTCCTTCAATCCATATATGTGTTTTAAAAAGAACTGGATTTGAGAAGGAGTTACCGGTACTCACCATATAATAAAATCCACCGGCTTTTCTTTCATATACCAAATCTTGTTTTCCATCTCCGTTAATATCATAGGTCCGGATATCATCTTGATATTTTGGTACATATGTAGATTGATTTGAATAAACATTCACAAAGGCATCCAATCCGTCACTGTAACAAACCCTCATTCCAGTCCAGGTTGCTCCATATGCAGCAATTGGGAAACAAGCAACATCTGTTTTACCATCACCATTATAATCTCCCGGAATCATTAAGGCTTTGTAATTCACAATACTGGAAGTAGTATTGTATGTTGTCTGAGACATTGAAACGTCATTGGGTTCCTGATATGAAATAGCCGTTGAGTTAATTCTATCAGTACCAATACCATATTCAATAATTTCGCTTAATAATGATATGGAATTATATGAATTTCCTTCAAGCGCATATTTAAACTCGTAAGTTTTTAGAATGCTATTATTGTATTTTACTGTTACTTTTTCAAGAATAAAGCGTTGTAGTATTTTTGTTCCTTTAAAGTATTCAGGTTTTATGTCCGTTCTTTCTTTATAAAAGAAAGTTATTGTATTAGGCCCATAGGTAATTTCAGCAGGATAAATGCTATAGTTATCTTTAAGATAGGCATAATTTATCTGGTTTCCAAACCGATCGGAAACTTTTGATACATACCAATTTAATACCTGATTATTTCCGTTTATAGTTTGTTGTGAGCCGGATGTATGTCCATATTCATAAATCAAACCGGATTTTGCTTCTGCATTAAACCATGTAGGACCATAGCTTGCATTTATATCCCTTGGTGTAACACGTGTGAAAATATCATTATCCGTTCTATATTTTACATTTGAATAGTTATTGTAAAAGGCCAGAGTATTAACTAGCCTTTGTCCATCCAAATAAAAACGATCGGTTGAATCCATTTCTATTCCTTTATAAACGCCATCGTGGAAAAAAGACTTCACACCTCTGCTCACTGCCGATAATCCTCCAATTTGCCAACCAAAACCAGCGATTCCAGAACCTGCATTGCTAGAATAATTCAATGACAATTGGGGAGTTAATCCATTAACACCAGGTGGTAATTCAAGCGGTATATTATAGGAAGCGCCACCAATGGGGTTAACAGAAAAATTCCCTTGTGTGGCACCCACAAAATAAGACGTACTTAAAACTCTCGTTTCAGGATCAATGGCAGTGCCATAGGAAATCGCTCCAGTAACAACAGGATTCTGAATTTCAATTGTCAAAGTTCCACCATTCGGGCTATAACTGTAATTCGGATCAAGCGTAATGCTATTCCTTGCTATATGAGATTGTGTGCCATTTTCGGAGGCATTATATAGCAAATCAAAATCCTGACAATAAATATTGATGCTGAAAGCAGCAATGAATAGGCCTAATAATATCCTCATGGTAATTATATTTTATGAGGTTAATTGGCCGCCTTTTCAAGTTCTTCAATGCGATTTTTCAATGCATCTATCTCTTCTTGTTGTTCTTTAATAGCCTGAACCAAAACCGGAATTAGTTCGGTATATCTGATACCTAGTGATCCATCTTCCATTTCAGTAACAATATCGGGGAAAACTTCTTTCACTTCTTGTGCAATAAATCCGTACTGGAATGTTGAGTTTATTTTTGAAATCGATATTGGAAGATCGGATTTCAATTTATACTGTACCGGCTTAAGAAAAATTACTTTATCCATTACACGTGAAAAAGAGGTGATATTGGTTTTGAAATTTTTATCAGATATTATTACAGGAGAAGAATAAAAACAGGGATACGAGCACCAGAAATTGTTCCATGGTTTCTGGCTTGTACCCAAACTAATAGTGCCCTCATAAGGAAGCAATTCATTACCATCAAAAGTAATTGAGCTGGTGGAAGTGGTTTTTACTTTAAGATTCCCTATCACATCAAGTCTGTATGCTGGAGATGTATTATTAATACCAACAAAACCATTAGAATTGACTTTGATTTGTGAGAAAAGATTTACAGAAACAAATAAACTAACAGACAATAAGAGAATCTTTTTCATGATTTTTGAGATTATGTAATTGAGTTTTTGGATATTTTGGATTACTATTCTTTTATGATTTTCCATTTCGTATGTTCTTCTCCCAACTCAATAACCATGAAATAAATGCCCGTTGAGAGATTTGAAAAATCCAATTGAAAATTAGTATCGCTATATTCTTGGGAAATAATAACGTGTCCACTTTGATCAATAACCTTTACATTTGCATTAAAATCTACACTTTCACTTTGAATATTGACATTTAAAAACAATGTAACAGGGTTTGGAAAAATGGATATTTTAGTTGTGCCTATAATATCATCAATTGTTTTATTAGCATCGGTTTCGATTTTACTTTTACTCTGAAAATTAGATTTCAAAGAAATGACATTCCTTGACGTTCGATTACCGGAATCATCATAATCAAAGGATACTGTCTGAGAATAAGCGGAAACCGATATGAACAGTGCTACAAAAAGACAAAATATAAATTTCATATATTGAAAAATTTGATTGATCTAGTCAAATACACCCAACAAAACTTAACATTCTTACCTCAACTTCTCAATGCAATATAATATTTACCATCTTATAGAAAATATTTCTACACCATGAAATTATAAACAAGATATTCACAAATGAGGGAATCTGAACGCATCTCCTTATGATAAGGTGATCAATTGTATGATCAATTTATCGACACTCAGCATTTTTCTAGAAGACTTTCCAGACTCTGACAGGACCTTCGGACGCTGTCAGGTCTTCACTTAAAAAAAACTGATAAAATAATGCAGGAAACAAAAAAAATGCTTTACTTTGTAATTCAAAGTACTTTTATGAAAACACATAAAGAACCCATTGAGCAGCTTAAGGAAATCCATTCGATGATGGAACGTTCGTCCCGATTCATTTCATTAAGCGGTTTATCCGGAATATCAGCAGGAATCATCGCCCTCGCAGGGGCGTTTTATGTTTTTATTACATCGGGCACAGACCCGTACCGGCTTCCTGATGGTCCGCTCTTTGACCTTTCTCCCCGATTTACATTGGGGAGGGATATTGTTATCTGTGCCTTTATTGTTTTGGTTTTGGCACTTGCATCGGGGGTATTTTTCACTACCCGGCGGGCCAGGAAAAACGGACAGAAAATATGGGATCAAACTTCCCGGCGATTGGTGATCAACCTGGCGCTTCCGTTAATCTCTGGCGGATTGTTCTGTCTGGTTCTGATGCTTCATCAGATTGTATTTTTGATTGCACCGGCCACCCTGATTTTTTATGGACTGGCCCTGCTCAATGCCAGCAAGTATACGTTGAATGAAATTAAGGTGTTGGGTATATCTGAAATTATTCTGGGACTGATTGGAGCCGCTTTACCCGGATACGGACTCTTATTATGGGCATTGGGCTTTGGCATCCTGCATATTTTCTATGGTGCCCTAATGTATGTGAAATATGAAAAAAACGAAGAGCGGTGAAAGATATTATTGCCAAATTAAATAAGCAATTCGAAAACCGGATCCGGCTCGGAATCATGTCTGCATTGTCTGTAAATGAATCCATCGATTTCAATAGTCTGAAGGACTTGCTCGATGTGACAGACGGAAATCTGGCCAGTCATATCACTGCACTTGAAAAAAACGGACTCATTGAAGTGCAGAAGAGGTTTATTGGCAAAAAACCAAACACAACGTATTCAATGACTAAAAATGGCAAGACAGCTTTTAGGGAACATCTCAATTTACTAAGTCAACTCATCGCAAAACAATAATATTTTTTTAACCTTTTACTTTGTATTTCAAAGTTCTTTTAAACCAAACAAATTATATGGAAACAACAGAAAAAACAACCAGCGGATTTTTTAATTCATTAGGTTTCAAACTGGCAACAATAGGATTCTTATCCTTGCTGTTATTAATTCCGTCTGCATTTATCCTCGACCTGATCAGGGAAAGAGAGCAAAGACGAGCTGAAGCAATTGAAGAAGTCAGTGCAATATGGGGAAACAGCCAAACACTCGCCGGACCCTTTTTAACCATACCCTATTATATCACGCATGAAACAAAGGAAGGAAAAACAACCAGCATTCATTATGCCCATTTCCTCCCCGATCAGCTAAATATCACAGGAAAAATCGTCCCGGAAGTGCGCAAAAGAGGAATATTTAAAGTAGTTACCTATAAATCGCAACTGCACTTTTCGGGAACTTTTAATAAGCCTTTGTTGAAAGACCTGGTGAAAAGCAGTGAATTCACAACCGATCAGGCTTATATTGAAATCGGCATTCCCGATATGCGCGGACTGAAAAAGAATATTCAGATTGCATGGGACGATACTTCATTGACTGTAATTCCTGGCCTGATAACCAATGATATCAAAGAAACCGGCGTACACGGCACAGTAACACTGGCAGACAAAGATTCTTATACCTTTTCATTTGACATGGATTTGAACGGTAGTTATTCGATGAATTTTATTCCCTTGGGAAAAGAAACCCGCATTTCGATTGCATCACCCTGGCCATCACCCAGTTTTAAAGGTGCTTTCATTCCGGAAAAGTCAAAGATCGATAAAAATGGTTTTAGTGCCGACTGGAATGTGCTGCAATTAAACAGAACATTTCCCCAGCAGTGGATTGATAACGAATATGCCGTGCAATCATCGTCTTTTGGAGTGGAATTAATTACTCCCGTAGATGCCTATCAGAAATCAGAGCGTTCGGCTAAATATGCCATATTGTTTATCGGACTCACTTTTCTCGTTTTCTTTTTCAGTGAGATCATGACCAAAACCCGGATCCACATTGTCAATTACCTTCTTTCGGGATTTGCGCTGTGCGTTTTCTATTCCTTACTGGTATCTCTGGCAGAACACATCCCCTTTAACCTGGCCTATCTGATCGCTGCAACAACCATTATTACCATGATTGGTGTTTTTTCGAAGGCGTTATATCAGAGTAAACGTGTTATGTTCACAATCATAAGCAGCTTAACCACCTTATATCTGTATCTGTTTGTAATTTTGCAACTGAATGACTACTCACTTTTATTCGGAAATATTGGTTTGGTTGTCATTCTGGGTATCGTCATGTATTTCTCGCGAAAAATCGACTGGTACGGAACAGGCAAAAACAGTATTTCAAAAGAAGAATAAACAAACATTGTTGTCCGGGGGAAAATTTATTAAATCCTACAAATGCATTAGCTTTATTGCGTCCCTAAGGGACTTGGAAAGTTAGGGGCTTGTTTTTGTTTCTACCTATATTTGGTTCCTAAAGGAACCGTCCCGTAGGGACATTATATTGGTAGAGAGATAATTCATAAACAAAACAATGTCCCGTATAGGACAATATAAAGATTAACCGGACAACAGTGAATAAACAAATCGGTAACCATGAAAGAACGAAGCTTTTTAAATAGTCTGAAGTGTGCTTTAGCAGGTATGAGGCATTTTTTCTTTACTGAACCAAACAGCAGGATTCATTTCATGGCAACAGTGCTTGTTTTAGCCGCCGGATTCTGGTTCCACATTGACCGCTTTTCATGGATTGCTATCCTTATTTGCATAGGGATGGTTTATACTACTGAAATTGTCAATACGGCAATTGAGAAAATAATGGATATGATTTCACCCGAAAAAAACGAGCAAGTCCGGGTTATTAAGGACATTGCCGCAGGGGCTGTTTTCATAGCAGCATTTATTTCCTTTATCACCGGGGTCCTGGTTTTCTATCCATACCTGAAACTGTAGCATAGAATCTTGCAAAAGAGGCCTGTACAAAATTACAGGCCTTTTTTTATTTCGATAAAAAAAGTATCTTTCCTCCATTGAGGAATGGACAAACCAATGCTTGACAGATTCACCCGGCAATTAAATCAACTCTGCAAAGAGGCTCCTTCACGAAAATATCTCCTTACAGTGAGTGGAGGAATAGATTCCTGTGTATTGACGCATCTTTTCTATCAGGCAGGATTTGGTTTTTCTATTGCACACTGTAATTTCCAATTGCGTGGGACAGAATCGGAGTCCGATCAGACTTTCGTTGAATCGCTTGCCCTTAAGTATGATGTAGAATTTCTCACCATTCGATTTGATACGCTTCAGTACTCCAAAGAAAAAGGCATATCCGTTCAAATGGCTGCGCGGGAACTCCGGTATGCATGGTTTAATGAAATATGCATTCAGAAAGGATACGACTTTATAGTTACCGGACATAATGCAAACGATGGTGTAGAAACCATGCTTTTAAATCTATCAAGAGGAACCGGTATCCGCGGATTAATGGGAATAAAGGCTTTGAGCAACAACATCGTCAGGCCGCTTCTTTTTGCCACACGCGAGGAAATTAATGCCTATGCAACCCTATACAAATTAGAATGGAGGGAAGATGCTTCCAATGCATCCACGAAATATCATCGCAACAAAATCAGACATACCATAATTCCAGCCTTTGAAAGTATCAATCCAGCTTTTCTTGAGAATACCACCGAAACAATTTACAAACTGGAACAGACCGGAAAGATTTTCGACTTTGCTTTGGCAACTATTAAAAAGGAAATTTGGTCAGAATTGTCTGATCGGATTGTTATTCAAATCCATAAAATCAAAAGTTTTCCTGCTCCCGATGTGATCCTTTTCGAACTGTTGCGTGATTATGGAATAACCCATCTGGATATCCGGGAAGTGGTTCAGCTTTTGGATTCAGATTCAGGGAAACAGCTTCATACACCCAGTCATACCCTCACACGCGACCGTTCAACGCTTATTATTACACCCCATAAGGAAATAAATAACGAAACGGTTGTAATCACCGAAAACACACAATCCATAACTTATCCCATCCATCTGACTTTTTCCATTTCTGAAAAACCCGTCGATTTTCCTTTTAATGTATCACGGGATACAGCATCGCTGGATGCTGAAACGCTTACATTTCCACTCCTGCTCAGAAGATGGAAAGCCGGAGACCGTTTTCATCCCTTAGGATTAAAAGGATCCAAAAAAGTGAGTGATTTCTTAACAGATCAGAAAATTCCCTTACCCGATAAGGACCATATCTGGGTAATCGAATCACATGGTGAAATTGTTTGGATTGTAAATTACCGGATTGATGACCGGTTCCGCATTACAGATCATACTTCAAAAATCATTACCATCCGTTTTCCCGGATAAAGGATAATCATTATTTTTGAAGATGGAAAATTACAATTCAATAGAAAAACATTGGATGGCATCTTTTCAGGGCAGTAATCCTGATCTGATGATTCAGTCGATTACAGAAATCCGGAATTCGGGTGCTGTAAACATGCTTCCTGCATTACTGGCATTGGTCAATAAAAATACACATCAGCTTGTAAGAATAGAGATTATTGAACTGATCTCAGAGCTTAAGGCAACAGAAGCAACTCCTTTGGTAGTTGAATCGCTCCAGAAAAACGATTTTGGTGATTATTTAAGCGCAGTGGTGGCTGCTTGCTGGCAGTCGCGACTCAATTTCAGTAAACATTTACCTGTTTTCGCCAATCTCTTCGTACGTTCGGATTATAAAACAGCACTGGAAGCCTTTACGGTCATTGAGGAATCACTTGAAGATGCTGATGACAATGACATTCAGAATTGCCTGAAATTCCTTGCAGATGCGGAATATTTGGTGACCAATGAAAAAATTCCACTTTACAACGAATTGAAAAAGGTGGTAGAAGGGGTTTAATCGTAGGTGGAAAAATATTTCATAAATTGAACCCGTTCGTAAAGCGAAGGATTATCCACTCCATGCATATTCAGTTTTCCGCGGAATGAATCCAGTGTAGGATATCCTTTTCTGCTCATCCATGTGGCTATTTCTTCATTCATTTTTTGAATCTGCGCTGCGCCGTTTTGATATAAAACCGAGCAAACCTGCACTGCTTTGGCTCCTGCGAGTATCTGCTTAATGGCTGCTTTTCCATCATGGATTCCCGTAGATGCAGCTACATCAATTTTACTTACGCGGTTGGATACAATGCCTACCCAACGTAAAGAATTCCGGATATCAGCCGGAGCACTAAAAACATTCGATGTAGTGATTTCCATTTTCTCAATATCGATGTCCGGTTCATAAAAGCGGTTAAATAAAACCACTGCCTTTACGCCTCTGGAATACATATCAAAAATAAAGCGAACCGGATTGGTGAAATGGAAACCCATTTTTACGGAAATAGGAAGTTTGGTGACACTTTGAATTTTAACAATCAAATCCTTATATATATCTTCAATCTCTTCCGATGAGCGATCTCTTTCAGATGAGATAAAGAATAAATTCAATTCCAATGCATGAGCGCCGGCATCTTCGATGTTCCGGGCAAAGTCCATCCAGTTATTCCCTGAAATGCAATTAATGCTGGCTATTACCGGAATACTGGTGGCTTTTCGTGCACCTTCAATCAATTTCAGATATTCCTCCAAAGCATGTGCTTTTGAATAATTGGTTACATAATCATAGGACTCGGGTGAAGCGTTAGTGTCAACCCATTTTCCGGCGTCGTGATTAATTTGTTCTTCAAAAAGCGATTTAAGTACCACGGCGCCTGCACCCAGTTCTTCAAATTTCCTGATTTTATCGACGGAATTTGTAAGTCCCGAACTGCTTATTATTAATGGACTTACTATATGAAGTCCCATGTAATTGGTTGAAAGGTCAGTCATAATAATTGTTTTTCTATTTAAAACCGTTCTCCAAAAATGATTGTTCCGAGTCGAACCATCGTTGATCCACATTCAATAGCCAGCTGATAATCTCCCGACATGCCCATTGAAATTTCTTTGAAATAAGGTGCCTGTGGAAAAAATTCATTTTTAAAACGATGGAATGTTTGAAACAACACTGAAAATTCTTCCTTAATCTGACGGGTATCTTCGGTAAACGTTGCCATACCCATTAATCCGGAAATCTGGATATTGCTGCAATTTTTAAAGGTTTCAGATTTGAGGATTTGCTCCGCCTCAATCATTGTAAGGCCGAATTTGGTTTCTTCCCGGGCTATGCGTATTTCGAGAAGACAAGGAATGATCCGGTTTATTTTCAGGGCTTGCTGATTGATTTCCATGAGTAGTTTAAGGCTGTCTACGGAATGAATCATATGAACAAATGGAGCGATAAATTTCACCTTGTTGGTTTGGAGATGACCAATCAGATGCCACTCGATATCTTCGGGCAATTGCGGTTGTTTTTGAACCAGCTCCTGTACACGGTTCTCTCCGAATCTTCTCATTCCTGTCTGATATGCCTCCATAATATCCTGTACAGGACGGGTTTTGGTTACCGCAATGAGTTTCACTTGTTGTGGGATCTCTTTCTTCAGTTCAGCAATTTTATCAGCAATTGTCATTTGTTTTTCAGCAATTCATTATCTTAACCAAAAGTAACAAAAAAAGGTCATCCTTAAAATTGAATCCTGATAGGGTTTTTTTGAGTCAGCCGGTCATGATCATATTCACTAATAAATCTTTCCTATGAAAAAGCTATGCTATGGGCTGTTTATTTTGTTTTCTCTTGCCTTTACAGCAGATCATTCTTTCAGAGATGGCGTATACTCAGGTATTTCCAGATCTGTTTATGTGTATGAACCCTTTTATGGTTGTACACAACTTACCATTGAAAATGGACGAATTGCTGATGTGAACTTTATAATAAGGGATTCGGCAAAACATGAAAATTTCGACAGCAATTACGGCAGATATTTTGAAGGGAATGAACTTTATATGGAGCAATGCCGTAAAGATTGGAAAGGGGTACAATCTTATCCCGACACGCTGATTAAATACCAGGATTTGAGTAAGGTTGATGCCATCAGTGGAGCAACCTGGGCCTATAATATGTTTAAGGCATCTGCTGAAATAGCACTGGAAAAAGCCAAATAATCCGCATAAAAAAAGAGACGCCCATTTGGGCGTCTCTATATAAAATTAAAAGATCCGGAAATTACTTTTTCCAGATTTTTTCTATTTCCTCAAGTGTTTTTCCTTTGGTTTCAGGAACAAACTTCCAAATGAACAGAGCCGCAATAACGCTCATTACTCCATATATCCAATATGAAAATCCATGGTTGAATTTTTCAATCAGCCATTGATTATCATTTAAGATAGGGAATGTATAAGACACAATCCAGTTCGCAATCCATTGAGCAGCAACAGCAATTGACATTGCTCCACGGATGCTGTTCGGAAATATCTCAGCCAGCAGAACCCAGGTAACCGGGCCCCAACTTACCGCAAATGAAGCGGTATAGGTTAGCATGAAAATCAATGCCAAAAGTCCGGGATTACCTGAAGAGAATGAAAATCCAAGTGCTACCATACTAATAGCCATTCCAAGTGCACCAATTATCATAAGAGGTTTCCTACCGAATTTATCTACCGTAGCGATAGCCACGATAGTAAAAGTAAGGTTGACAAGTCCTACAATTATGGTTTGCATCAGTGAAGAATCAGTAGAAGCTCCCATATTTCTGAAGATATTCCCTGCATAGTAAAGAACCACGTTTATCCCAACAAATTGCTGGAAAACAGATAACATGATTCCAATAAAAATGACAAAGAATCCGAAAGATAACCAGGGTGCGCTCTTCTCATGAATGGTCTCCTTGATTTCTTTAAGAATGTTACTGGCATCCTCTTTTCCTGCAATCTTGTTCAGTACATCCATAGCCTTTTTTTCGCGACCTTTCATCACCAGATAACGAGGTGTTTCAGGCACAAAGAGTAACAAGATCAGGAATATTCCTGCAGGTATCACACCGGAGAAAAACATCCAGCGCCAACCTTCATTAATAAGCCATTCTTCATTCCCCTGCTTGGCGATGAAGTAATTGACAAAATAGATAACCAGCATACCAAAAATAATAGCAAACTGGTTCCAGGATACGAGTTTCCCCCTTACATTTGCCGGTGCGATTTCAGCAATATACATGGGTGAAATCATAGAAGCAATACCTACACCCAAACCACCAATGATGCGATAGATTACAAAAGAATTCACCGGAAGAACACCGAAAACATTAAATGATTCAGGTCTCCAGGCACCTATAGCTGAAAGAAAAAACGCAACAGCAGCAATAATCAGTCCGTTTTTCCGTCCCAGTGATTTTGAAATAAATCCGGCAGCGGCACCGCCAATGATACATCCAATGAGTGCACTGGAAACCACAAATCCTTTAATTGCGTCAGCTGTATCTTTCAGCGCTGCACCTTCAACTGGTACTGCTTTTTTCATAAAACCTACAGCCCAAAAGGTGACTCCTGCCAGAATTACAGCACTGGCAATAAGTCCCTTTTTTGCACCGATTAATCTGACAATCTGCGCTGAAATAATGATAAATACAAGATAAATTACCGATGTGAGCAAAAACTTGTATTCACTGATAAGCGTCAGTGCATAAGGTTGGTTTGCCGGATCAAATATTTTGGTTATGTAAAACTCAACAAGTGATTTTTCAGCACCGTTTACAACGGCAGTATCATATCCAAATAGCAATCCGCCAAGTGTGGCAACAAGGGTTAAGGTCATTATGTAAACCGGATTGCCTTTTTTAAAGGCAGATCCGGTTGACCCGGCTGTTGTGTCTATAAAAGCCATGGTATTAAATATACATATTGATAATTGCCTCGTACAATTCCTGTTTGCCACTGATCAGCTTTGGTTCACCGTTTTTAGCAGCAAGCTTGGCGAGATCATCAAGAGCTAATTTGCCTTCTTCAAATGCTTTTCCATCGCCTTTATCAAATGAAGCATAGCGATCTTTCCGCATTTTCAGGTAAGGAGATTTTTCCATAATATTGTTGGCAACGATCAATGCTCTTGCAAAAGCGTCCATAGCACCAATATGTGCAATAAACAAATCTTCAAGATCCGTTGAATTTCTGCGGATTTTTGCATCGAAGTTGGTTCCGCCACCCTGTAATCCGCCTGCATCAAGGATAACCAGCATAGCTTCTACAAGTTCGTAAATATCAATAGGGAACTGATCCGTGTCCCAACCATTGAAAGCGTCACCACGGTTGGCATCGATACTTCCAAGCATGCCAGCATCAGCAGCAACCTGAAGATCGTGTTGGAAACTATGGCCAGCGAGAGTTGCATGGTTCACTTCAATATTCAGTTTGAAATCTTTATCCAAACCGAAATTACGGAGGAAACCTACAACAGTGGCAGCATCAAAATCATACTGATGTTTGGTAGGCTCCATGGGTTTGGGTTCAATAAAGAACCAACCTTTGAAACCATTTTTCCGTGCATAATCTTTAGCAGCATGCAGGAATTTTGCGAGATGTTCCTGTTCCCGTTTCATATTGGTATTCAAAAGGCTCATATAACCTTCGCGGCCACCCCAGAATACATAGTTTTCGCCACCCAGGGCGATAGTTGCATCCAGTGCATTTTTTACCTGAAATGCTGCACAAGACAATACATTAAAATCAGGATTTGTGGAAGCACCGTTCATATACCGTGGATTGGAGAATACGTTAGCAGTTCCCCACAAAAGTTTCACACCGGATTCTTTCTGCTTCTTGCCTGCATAATCCACAATGGATTTTAATCTCTTTTCATAATCCTTAAAAAGATTGCCTTCTTCAATTAAATCAATATCATGAAAGCAATAATAGGGTATGCCGATCTTTGTAATAAATTCAAAAGCAGCATCCATTTTGTCCTGAGCTTTCTGCATTGCATCTGAACTTTCATTCCAGGGCATGGGACGAGTTCCTGAACCGAAGGGATCACCACCTGTACCACAGAATGAATGCCAATAAGCTACAGCAAACTTGAAATGATCTTTCATGGTTTTTTTGCCCACTTTGGCATTTTCATCATAATAGCGGAATGCAAGGGGATTCTTGGATTCCAGTCCTTCAAATTTTATTTTTCCGATTCCCGGAAAAAACTCTTTTTTACCAACTGTTACGTTCATGTTTATTAAAAATTAGTTAATCGTTTAATATTCAATAATTTATTCTTATTTAACTATTTTGTTCAGTGTTTCTGACCATTTTGCATAGGCTTCCTGATATGCGTTTGTCTTTGAAGAATCAGGTTCTACGGTAGCCAGTTTTTTCAAACCAGAGAAGGCTTCTTTCGCTGATTTATAAATACCTGCGCCAATGCCGGCTCCTTTTGCAGCACCCTGTGCTCCATCGGTATTATAAAGTTCGATAGTAGCGCCTGATATGCCTGCAAGGGTTTCTCTAAATATGGGACTTAAAAACATATTGGCGTGACCTGCCCTGATGACAGAAGGTTTAATACCTGTTTGCTTCATAATTTCCATTCCGTAGTGCAGGGAGAAAACAATTCCTTCCTGAGCAGCACGGGCGAGATGTCCATTCCCGTGACGGTTAAAATCGAGTTGCGATATATAGCAACCGGTATCTTTATTGCCCAGCATTCTTTCTGCTCCATTTCCAAAGGGAAGAATAACCAACCCGTCTGATCCGATAGAAACTTTGGCAGCAGCATCATTCATTTCCGTATATCCGGCGAATCCGGTATTTCTCTTCAGCCAGGAATTGAGAATTCCGGTTCCGCTGATGCAAAGCAGAACGCCCAGGCGGGTTTTGCCAGGTCCGTAGTTCACATGCGCAAAAGTATTCACACGCGATTGAGGGTCAAAGCGTACTACATCAGAAACACCATATACAACTCCTGAGGTGCCAGCTGTAGCGGCAATTTCACCAGGTTCAAGAACATTCAGTGAAAAAGCGTTATTGGGTTGGTCACCGGCACGATAGGCAACGGGAATACCTGCAGCAAGACCGAGTTCTTCGGCAGCTGATTTTGAAATTTTACCCTGCTCAGAGAATACAGCATTTGTTTTTGGAAGCAGTTCTGTAGAAAAACCAAAATAATCAAGTAGGAATTTTGCAGGAGTTTCTTCTTTAAAATCCCAGAAAATTCCCTCGGACAGTCCTGAAATCGTTGTGCTTATTTCGCCGGTGAGTCGCATGGCAATATAATCGCCCGGTAACATGATCCGGTCGATTTTATTAAAAATAGCAGGCTCATGGTCTTTCACCCATTTGAGTTTGGTGGCGGTAAAGTTGCCTGGAGAATTCAGAAGATGGCTGAGACACTTGTCTTCACCATTTTCTTTGAATGCTTTGGCTCCAATTTCAACTGCTCTACTGTCGCACCATATAATAGAAGGACGCAGCACTTTCTGATCTTTATCTACACAAACCAGTCCGTGCATTTGATAGGAAATACCTATGGCTTTAATTTCCTGGGCTTTTACACCGGAAGTATACAAAACATCCTTTGTGGCCAGCTTAAGATTTTCCCACCACATTTCCGGATCTTGCTCAGCCCATCCTGCTTGTGTGGCCTTAATATTCATCTCCTGTTTGGGAAAGAATGCTCCGGCAACACAATCACCTGTGCTGGCGTTTACCAGACTGGCCTTAACCGAAGAACTACCGATGTCGAAACCAAGTAAATACATAATGTAAATTATTAGATGTTAATTGTTAGGGTACCTATTATAAATCAAATCCACTGATCACCTTTCGGTGTTTTTCGTACATACGTTTATCAAATTTAAAAAGCTGAGCTGGTTTGTGATTTACGTCTCTTTCTTTTTCTTCCAAGGGCGTCAGGAATTCCAGCGGCTTCACTTTCTTTCTGAAATTTCTGTTATCCAGTCTTTCTCCAAGTATGGCCTCATAGATATTCTGCATTTGACGGATTGAAAACTTTTTGGGAAGCAATTCAAAACACAATGGTTCCGTGCGGATCTCCTTTCGCAATGCATCCAATGCTTTTTTAATAATCCGGTTGTGATCAAATATCAATTCCGGCAGCTTATCTACCTGAACCCATATGGTTTTTTCGGTTATTTTGCTTTCATCCACTTTTACCAATGACAGATAAGCAATAGTAACCACCCTGTCGACCATTAAACCACTGCTCTCCCGCAACCATTCCAAATCTTCTTTGGGTGCGAGACGTCCCGGTGCGCTAAAAACACCAAATTGCCGCAGAAATATATTCTCTAAACCCGTTAACTCATATAATGTTCGTTTTGCAGAAATATCCAGATCCTCAGCTTCCGAAATCAGGTTTCCAGGTAGCTTAAGTTTATGGCCCTTTTCATTTTCTTTGGGAATTCTCTCCCGCTCAATAAGCAAAACCTTTAGTTTATTGTCGTTAAAACCAAATATGACACAGTCGACAGAAACATGCGGGTTAAGATTCGTCATGATGCTTTTTTCACTTCACCAAATTAATAAGAAAGAAATTCATTTCCAAACTTAGCGTATATTTTACGCTATGTTTTTTTAAAAAAATGCTGATAAAATGATTATGTTTGTGTTAACAAACCGTAATTAATTATGAAGATTCAATTTCTGGGCGCAGCACGTGAGGTAACAGGCAGCAAACACCTTATTACTCTTGATAATGGTAAAAAGATACTACTGGATTGCGGGATGTATCAGGGTAAAGGGCTGGATACTGATTCCATGAACCGGAATCTGGGTTTTAATCCGGACGAAATCGACTATTTAATATTAAGTCATGCCCATATTGACCATTCTGGTCTGATTCCTTATATTACCAAACTGGGTTTTAAGGGAAGTATTATTTCAACGCATGCAACCCGTGATTTATGCTCTATTATGCTGGCCGATTGTGGCAAGATTCAGGAGCATGATACGGAAATGAATAACAAGAAAAGAGCCAGGAAGGGCTTACCTCCCCTGGAACCTATTTATGATAAAACCGACGCCGAAGAAGCCATGAAGCATTTTATCGGCGTCGCTTATGATAAACCCTACCGGGTAACAAAAGGTGTCCGGTTAACCTTAACCAATACAGGCCATCTATTGGGTGGTGCTGTGGTTAATTTAAGTATTAAAGAGGGTGAAAAAACTACCAATATTGCATATACTGGCGATATTGGGCGACCCACAAACCGAATTCTGATTTCTCCCCAACCATTTCCACAAGCTGATATTATCATTTGTGAATCGACATATGGAAATCGCCTGCATGAAAGTATTAAGGATGCAGAAGACAAGTTGCTCGATATTATAACAAGGACTTGCATTGAGAAAAAAGGTAAGCTGATTATCCCTTCTTTTAGTGTAGGCCGCACACAGGAGGTTATTCTTTCGCTTAATAATTTCTACAACAGCGGAAAACTTCCTAAAATTAAGGTATATGTCGACAGTCCTTTATCGGTTAATGCCACCAATATTTTCAGATTGCATAAAGAATGTTTTAACGATCGGATTGTGGAATTAATGGAAACAGATCCCGACCCTTTTGGTTTCAATGATATGTTTTTTATTCAGCAGGTGGATGATTCAAAAAAGCTGAACGACATAAAGGAACCCTGTATCATCATTTCCGCTTCAGGAATGATGGAAGCCGGTCGTGTTAAACATCATCTGGCCAACAGCATTTCCAATTCCAAAAATACCATTCTTGCTGTAGGATATTGTGCACCTTCTACTTTAGGAGCGCGAATTCTGAGAGGTGAGAAAGAAGTTTCCATTTTTGGAACCGTGTATCCGGTAAGGGCCGATGTGGAGAAACTCGATTCGTACAGTGGCCATGCCGATTATAATGAAATGATTCAGTTTCTGGCCTGCCAGGATAAAGAGAAAGTTAAACAACTGGTATTGGTACACGGAGAAATTCGTTCGCAGGAATTCTTTCAGGACCGTTTAAAAGAAAACGGATTTGATAAAATTTTTATACCCGAACAAGGTGAGGGTATGGAGATATAGTTTGCAGGTTAAGAAAAAAAACCTACCTTTGCGCTCTGTTTTTAAAACCTTTAAATAATTATCATATGTTAAACCAATATGAAACCGTTTTCATTATAACTCCCGTTTTGTCTGAGGCCCAGATGAAGGAAGCGGTTGAAAAATTTCATGGTGTGATCATTGCCAAGGGCGGTGAAATCATCAACGAAGAGAACTGGGGATTAAAAAAAATGGCCTATCCCATTCAAAAGAAGTCGACCGGTTTTTTCAATCTAATTGAGTTTAAAGCACCCGGTGAGCTTATTAAAACGCTTGAAATTGAATATAAACGTGATGAACGGATTATTCGTTTCCTGACTACCCGGCTCGATAAATACTCCATTGAGTATGCCGAAAAGAGAAGAAATAAAAAAGAATCAGCAGTAAAAGTAACGGAGGAATAAGTCATGGCAATCGTAACACAAACCAGTCAATCTGAAATCAGGTATCTGACTCCCCCGGCCGTAGAAGTAAAAAAGAAAAAATACTGCCGGTTTAAAAAGAATAAGATCAAATACGTTGATTATAAGGATCCGGAATTTTTAAAGAAATTTTTGAACGAACAGGGTAAGATATTACCCCGCCGTGTTACCGGAACTTCTTTAAAGTATCAGCGTAAAGTTGCTACAGCAGTAAAAAGAGCCCGTCACCTGGCCTTATTACCTTATGTAACTGATTTGTTGAAATAGTAAAACACAAATTGATCATGGAAATTATTTTGAAACAAGATGTACCGAATCTCGGCTACAAAGATGATATAGTAAGTGTTAAAAACGGGTATGCATTAAACTACCTGATCCCTCAGGGATTTGCTGTTTCTGCTACCGGTTCTACATTGAAATCCCACAATGAGATCTTAAGACAAAGAGCTCATAAGGAAGAGAAAATCAAATTGCAAGCGCAAGAACTTGCTGAAACCTTAAAAGGTGTTTCTTTATCGATTGGTGCGAAAACCAGTACAAAAGGTAAGATATTTGGCTCGGTAAATGCACTTCAGATAGCTGAAGCATTACAAGAAAAAGGTTATAGTATCGACCGTAAAAGCATCAGCTTCAAGGAAGATCTTATTAAGGAAGTTGGAACTTACCATGCAAAAGTAAGACTGCATAAAGAAGTTTATGTAGAAATACCTTTTGAAATTGTGGGTGAGTAATTCCTAAACAGATAAAACAAAAAGGCGTATCGATTTGATACGCCTTTTTGTTTTATATCACGCAGACAGTTATTAGGTTTTTATATTTTGAAATGCTTGATTTAATTGGGGTTTTACCCCAAACCCTGCCTGTGACTTGGGCTGTGCGATGGCAGGCAGGCCCACTTCATTCAATTCATGAGAATATGTTCGTGGCAATAAAGAAGTTTTGCATTGTTTTCTTGCCCTGAAAGGGCCTTAGCACTAGGATAGGGCATCGCCCTATTGATGTTATATGCAATTATCAATCGCCCTGAAAGGGCATTAGCACAATTACCTTGTGATATCAGATATTCCAGTTTATGTGATATTATATTCCGCTCTATCTTATGCGATTCATGATTGAATTCATATAAATTGTCTTGCTTCCGCCCATACAGGGCTTATTGATAATTACTCCCTTTATAATAGGGCGGTTGCCCTATCCTTTTGCTTGAAGCCCTTTCAGTGCAGGGCATCCAATTATTCTAAGATTGCAGAACAAAAATAAAAAATATCCTATCCGACATTTTAGAATCTTAGGGGCAAACAAGAATGACTTAAATTCTTTTTAAAATTCTTTCCCAGCGGATGTTGTTCGGGAATCTTTTGCTTTTGTTGAAAGAAAGCCAAACAAACCTGGGTTTTCCTACAATATGATCTTCCGGGACAAATCCCCAAAATCTTGAATCCAGGCTTCTTTCCCGATTGTCACCCATCATCCAGTAGTAATTCATTTTAAACGTATACTCCGTTGCTGGTTTATCGTTAATAAAAATTTTTCCTTCATGCACCACCAGCTTGTTCCCTTCGTATTTTGAAATGATTCGCGCATACAGGCAGAGATTCTTTAAAGAGATGTGAATAGTAGCCCCCTTTTTAGGAATATATAAAGGCCCGAAATCACTGGGTGTCCAGGGGTACGATGTGTCATGCGGGAAATAATAGATGTCAGAATAATCATCATAAAAAGGATTGGGAATAATCTGCTGAATACTGGACAGCTTTTTGATATTATTCAGTTCGCTTTGCGTTAACCATGTCTGTATCACATTTCCGCTATGAAAGTGCTCATATACCCCGAGTTTTTCAAGGGTCTGATCGTCTATATCCTGATTTTCCCTAAAGTAGATATAGTAACTATACTGCATTCCCGGAAAATCTTTTTGTGGAAACCCGTTAATAAATATCTGTTTATCAATAATTTGGAGGGTATCACCAGGAATCGCCACACATCTTTTAATATAGTTTTCTCTTTTATCGACAGGGCGAATGGCAATTTTATTATCCTTCCAGATAAAATCCCTCGCCAATGAAAGATACTCTGAATCCGATTTTATCGTCTTTCGATTTTCTATATCCATCTCTTTCAAGGAGGCTGCTTTCTTCCTAATATGGGTGTAATAACTGAGTGTTTCATTGCCGGTGACTACAGTATCCCCTTCAGGAAAGTTAAATACAACAGGGTCATTTCGTTTTACCTGGCCAAAGCCTGCCAATCGTTTGTAAGGCCATTGAATGAAACCAGAAAATGACTTTACGTTTCGGGTAAAAGGAAAGGTATGCTGAACAAACGGAAATGCAATCGGAGTATTCGGAGTGCGAGGGCCATAGGCCATTTTGCTCACATAGAGGTGGTCGCCGGTCATGAGTGTTTTTTCCATAGATCCGCTGGGAATCTTATAATTCTGGAATAGAAAAATATTAATAAATGTAACTGCTGCCACTGCAAATATGATGGCATCTAACCATTCAATAATTACGCTGTTTGGTCCTCTTCTTTTCCTCCAGAACGTCCAATGAACCTTTTTGGTGATATGCAAATCAAAAATGATGATAATGCCCGCCAGAAACCAATAAACACCCAACCATAATACCCAAATCAGATAAATGACAGAAGTGATTCCGAACCCGATCCAATCGTTTCGTCCAGCTTTCATGAGAGATAATTATTCAATATTTGTGCAATGAGAAATTGGGTATCGGGTGAAATATAGGTAAGATGTATTAAAATCTCAGGAGATCACTCATCGTAAAGATGCCTTTCTTATCTCTGATGAATTCTGCCGCCAATACTGCTCCAAGGGCAAATCCTTTACGACTTTTTGCCTCATGGCATATTTGAATGGTATCCACAGGAGAATCCCAGGTTATTATATGGGTTCCGGGCACTTCATTTTCGCGAACTGCATCAATACGTATTTTTGAAGGTTCGGTTTTTTTATTCAGCTCCCAATCTTTTTTACGGTCCACGGCTGAAACAATATCATCGGCGAGCGTAATCGCAGTTCCACTGGGCGCATCTAATTTATGAATATGATGTATTTCGCGGATATCAACATCATATGAATCAATTCCATTCATCAAAGCAGACAAATACTTGTTCACAGCAAAAAAAACATTTACGCCAAGACTATAGTTTGAAGCATAAAAGAAAGTCTGGTTAGACTCTTTGCATTTTTCGGTGATCTCGTTCAATTTATCGAGCCAGCCTGTAGTACCACAAACAATAGGTACATTGGCCTCAAAACACTTTAGTATGTTTGCAAATGCAGACGCCGGTGTAGAAAAGTCAATGGCCACATCTGCTTTCTTTAAACGATCAACAGTAGAATCACTTTGATTATCGATATCAATGGTAAGAACAATTTCATGGTGCCGTTCCAATGCTATTTTTTCAATTTCATGGCCCATTTTACCATATCCAAGTAAGGCGATTTTCATGTTTTTCTTTGGGTTTAAATTTTATGCAATTGGTTTAACTAATGTTTTCCGGTTTAGAGAGGGTATCCAATAGAAAAGACGCATGATATCATGCGTCTTTCTAAATTTGTTATTTTGAAGTGTAACCCACTTACTTTACGGAATTGATCACCGCCTCAAATGCTTCCGGATTATTCATAGCAAGGTCTGCAAGAGCCTTACGGTTCAAAGCGACACCCTTTTCATTGAGTTTTCCGATAAATTCAGAATACGACATTCCATGTTGTCTTGCACCGGCATTAATACGTGCAATCCATAAAGCTCTGAATGTTCTTTTTTTGGTTCTGCGATGTGCATAAGCATATCCAAGGCCTTTTTCCCAAGTGTTTTTAGCAACGGTCCATACATTGGCCCGTGAAAGGAAGTTTCCTTTCGTTTGCTTGAGAATCTTTTTTCTTTTTTGTCTTGATGCTACTGCATTAACTGATCTTGGCATATTGATTGAAATTTTGAATGGTTAGCGTTCCGTGCTAACGGAAACTTATCGGCTAATTCACTCGGTTAATACTAAAAAACAAACTGTACTCCGGATTAATTACCGGCTAACAAAAGTCTTGCATTTTTCACATCTGAAGGAGCCACTAGAGTGGAATAACCAAGATTCCTTTTTCTCTTGTTTGACTTCTTCGTTAAAATGTGCTTTTTATATGCATGCTTGCGTTTGATTTTTCCTGTTCCGGTAAGATCGTATCTTTTTTTGGCACCGGAATTAGATTTCATTTTAGGCATTATACAACTAATTATATTTGGTTACTATTTCACTTTCTTTGGTAGCGGATTGATCATCATAATCATCCTCTTTCCTTCTAATTTGGGAGCTTGTTCAACTTTGCCAATTTCTGCCAGATCGTTAGCAAATCGTGCAAGTAAAGCTTCTCCGTCTTCATTGTAAACAATTGATCTTCCCTTAAAGAATACATAAGCTTTCACTTTTGCACCATCCTGAAGGAACTTCAGCGCATGTTTCAGCTTAAAATTGTAATCGTGGTCGTCAGTATAGGGACCGAAACGGATTTCTTTTACAACAATTTTAGCAGTTTTGGCTTTGAGTTCCTTTTGTTTCCGTTTCTGCTGATATAGAAACTTCTGGTAATCAATTATTTTGCATACAGGTGGATTGGCATTGGGTGATATCTCAACCAAGTCAAGTTCCAACTCTTCAGCCATACGAATGGCCTCTTTTATCGGGAAAATACCAGGTGTTTCGAGGTTTTCCCCTACCACCCGAACCATCGGAGCTTTAATACCATAATTTACTGCAAATAGAGGTACTTCTTCCCTTCTGATTTCCCTTCTGAAAACTGGTGTTGCTATACTTCGTTCCTCCTTCTTGTTAATTAATAATCTGATTAAACAAAGCTTGTATGATTTTGAACAAACCTGATTAACTATTTAAATATTCC
Organism: uncultured Bacteroidota bacterium; assembly: GCA_963733535.1. Classification (GTDB taxonomy): domain Bacteria; phylum Bacteroidota; class Bacteroidia; order Bacteroidales; family UBA10428; genus UBA5072. The sequence continues at coordinate 15,353 of CAVTDR010000007.1, read as the reverse complement.
AATTGTTTACGAACTTCATCAATTATATAATCCTTGAATTCTTCAAGTTTCATACTTCCCTTATCGCCATCTCCTTGTCTCCTAACGGCTACAGTTTCTTCTGCCGTTTCCTTTTCTCCTACTATCAGCAGGTAAGGAATCTTCTTTAACTCATTGTCCCTGATCTTCTTACCGATCTTTTCGTTCCGGGTGTCAATCAGGGTGCGAATATCGGAATTATTTAGGAATTTTAAAACTTTTTCAGCATAATCATGGTATTTTTCACTAATGGGCAATACCACTACCTGATCGGGTGTTAACCAAAGCGGAAATTTTCCAGCGGTATGCTCGATCAATACAGCAACAAATCGTTCCATGGAACCAAAAGGAGCTCTGTGGATCATTACAGGACGGTGCTTTTGATCATCACTTCCTGTATATTCCAGTTCAAACCGCTCAGGGAGGTTATAATCGACCTGAATGGTACCCAATTGCCATTTTCTACCCAATGCATCACGTACCATAAAATCAAGCTTAGGTCCATAAAAAGCAGCTTCGCCTTTTACAGTTATCGTTTGCATTCCCTTTTCCTGTGTGGCTTCAATTATAGCACGTTCAGCCTTTTCCCAGTTATCATCTGTACCGATATATTTCTCTTTATCATCCGGATCGCGAAGCGAAATCTGTGCCGTGAAATCCTGGAAGTCAAAAGCTTTGAAAACAGCATAGATAATATCTATTACTTTAATAAACTCTTCTTTGATCTGATCGGGCCTGCAGAATAAATGCGCATCATCTTGTGTAAAACCCCGTACCCTTGTCAGACCATGTAATTCTCCGCTTTGTTCATAACGATATACAGTACCAAATTCAGCATATCTCACTGGCAGATCTTTATATGACCTGGGTTTACTCTTGTAAATTTCACAATGATGCGGACAATTCATTGGTTTCAAAAGAAACTCCTCACCTTCTTCAGGTGTATGAATGGGCTGAAATGAATCCTTTCCGTATTTTTCATAATGGCCGGAGGTTACATACAATTCCTTATGACCAATATGGGGTGTGATCACCGGTAAGTAGCCATATTTCATCTGAATTTTCTTCAGAAAATTTTCCAGCCTTTCTCTGAGTTGCGCACCCTTAGGTAACCATAATGGTAGTCCCGATCCCACTTTCTGTGAAAAAGTAAATAATTCAAGTTCCTTTCCAAGTTTGCGGTGATCTCTGGCTTTTGCCTGTTCGAGCATAACCAGGTAATCATCCAGCATCTGCTTCTTTGGAAATGTAATGCCATAAATCCGGGTCAGCTGCTTTCTTTTTTCATCTCCTCTCCAATAGGCACCCGCTACACTCAGAAGCTTAATGGCTTTGATATATCCGGTATCGGGTAAATGCGGACCTCTGCACAAATCTGTAAAATCACCGTGTTTGTAGAGCGTAATTGTACCGTCCTGCAGATCCTCAATTAATTCAACTTTATATTCATCATGCTTGGCATTAAAAAGCTTCAGCACATCATTTTTTCCAATTTCTTCCCGATTATAAGTACTGTTTTTACGGCTTAATTCGTACATCTTTTCTTCAATCCTGGGCAGGTCAGCTTCTGTAATCACAATGCCTTCACCGGGATCGACATCGTAGTAAAATCCATTTTCAATGGCTGGTCCAATACCGAATTTCATGCCAGGATACAATGCTTGCAAAGCTTCAGCCATCAAATGCGCTGATGAATGCCAAAAGGCGTGCTTGCCTTCAGGTGTATCAAATTTATGCAGAACAACAGCAGCATCCTGAGTAATAGGACGGGTAGCATCCCAGATTTCCTTGTTAACACTTACTGCCACAATTTCACGAGCCAAACTATTACTAATGGATTTGGCAATATCAAGTCCATTGATTCCTTGCTCAAAGGTTCTTACCGAATTATCCGGAAAAGTGATCTTAATCATCTTAATTTTTTGTAAACGAGGTGCAAAGATAAAAAAAAACGTCTATTTTTCCTTTCTGAATGCTAATAAGAATACTATGAATACAAAATTGCTATGGCTCATTTGGGTTACTTTACTTTTATGCCATAATTCTCTTACCGGTCAGAAACTCACGCTGGAAGAAATATTCGGTGATTACCGGTTTTATGCTTCAACCCTTGATGGGATCCATTCTATGAACAATGGGTTGTATTACTCCGTACTTGAAAACGACAAAATTGTACAATATGATTATGAAACCGGCACAAAAGTAACGGTAATCCTGGATGCTTCCGATTTACCAAAAGATGTTTCTACCATCAATGAATATCAGTTTAGCAATGATGAAACAAAGATTCTCATTACCACCCATATTAGGCCCATTTACCGGCATTCGTATACTGCTACCTACTGGGTATATGATTTAAATTCAAAAATTTGCCAGCCCGTGGATGAAGAAGGCAATCAACAACTGGCCACATTCTCCCCCGACGGAACCAAGGTCGCCTTTGTCCGAAATAACAACCTGTTTTACAAAGATCTCCTGAGCAATTCTATTCGACAAATTACCTTCGACGGAACCATCAATCAAATTATTAATGGTGCACCCGACTGGGTTTATGAAGAAGAATTCGGATTTTCACAGGGGTATACATGGTCACCTGATAGCAGAAAACTGGCCTATTACCGCTTTGATGAATCGAAGGTAAAGGAATTTGATATGGTTGTATATCGGAATCTTTATCCAGAAGTAAAACGATTCAAATATCCGAAAGCAGGGGAAGATAATTCTGTAGTTACCATCCATGTTTTTCAAACGGAAAATGGACAGACAACCACAATGGACGTTGGAAAGGAAACCGATCAGTATATCCCTCGCATTAAATGGACAGCAGATCCCGATAAATTATGCATCATCCGGTTGAACCGCCTGCAGAATCATGTGGAAGTACTGTTGGCCGATGCTGCTTCGGGTGTTTCCCACGTCATTTTTCAGGAAAAGAATTCCCGGTTTATTTCTGAAGTGAATGACAATTATATTCATTTTCTAACCGACAAAAAATATTTCATTGTTAAAAGTGAAAGATCCGGATACTTTCATTATTATAGATATACTACTAGTGGTCAATTTGTTAACGCAGTAACCCAGGGCGAATGGGAAGTAACTGGTTTCATGGGTATCGATGAAACCTCAGGAACACTTTACTATGCTTCCAATCAGACCTCGGTAATTGGCCAGGAAACATGGTCGGTTCAGTTAAACGGAACCCATCCACATAAGGTTTCTTCACGTTCCGGTACAAACTCAGATGAATTCAGTGCTACATACCGCTATTACATTAATAAATGGTCGGATGCCAATACGCCTCCCCAGTATACCCTATTCAGAGCCAATGGCAAACCGTTGCGCACACTTGAAAATAATGAAGGGATCATTAAAGATATGCAGCAAAAGGGGTTTGCTCGGAAAGAATTTTTGATAATACCGACCGATAGCAATTTGGAATTGAATGCCTATATGATTAAGCCGGTAGATTTTGATTCAACCCGAAGCTATCCGCTCTTTATGAGTGTATATGGCGGACCCGAATCCCAGGATGTTACTGATTCATGGGATAATGGGTTGCCATGGCAGCAGTATCTGGTTCAGCAGGGAATTATAGTAGTATGCGTGGATAATCGGGGTACAAACGGAAGAGGTGAAGAATTTCGAAAATGTACCTATAAGCAGCTCGGAAAATTAGAAACTGAAGATCAGATTGCTGCTGCTCGTTTCCTGGGTTCAAAATCATGGATTGATGAAAAACGAATTGGCATTTGGGGATGGAGTTATGGTGGATACATGACTTTATTATGTCTTACAAAAGGATCTGATGTTTTTCATACGGGAATTGCTGTGGCACCGGTAACAAACTGGAGGTTTTATGATAATATTTATACAGAAAGATTCATGCAGCGTCCTGAAGATAATGCAAGTGGTTATGATGATAATTCACCCATACATTTTGCGGACAGGCTGACTGGCAAACTTTTAATCGTTCACGGCACTGCTGATGATAATGTACATTTGCAAAACTCGGTTGAAATGGCAAATCAGCTGATTCTTAAAAACAGGCAATTTCAACAGTTCATGTACCCCAACAAAAATCATAGTATTTACGGGGGAAATACACGCCTTCATCTGTATACCATGATTACCGATTATGTGATGCAAAATTTATAAGGAGCCTCTGGTAAGAGAGTGGATAGCGAAATCGGACTTTATTCTTTAAAAATTATCCACAACATGCCTTACAGTAAATTTAATAATATATTTTTACTGGTAGAAATTGAATAAATATAACATACTATGAGTGAAGCAATTAAGGTAATTTTGAAACAAAAAAACATTTCTCTTCTGGTGGATTTTTGTATTGAGGAAAAAATTGAATTTAGTGTCAGGCCGCAGCCCTTTCCCGATACCGATTGGGAGTTCAATATGATGGTGAAAGACATAAAAACCGCTGTGAATACCGGTATGTTTCTGCGTGAAAACAGAATTGACATAGCTGGTAACGAACAGGCTGCAAAGGCAGTTAAGAAACCTGTTGCTAAAAAAACGAAGGAAGAAGAGGATAAAGCTGCTGCTACACAATCTGAACAGCCCAAAAGCACAGAAGAAGATAAAGGACTTTTTTAAAGGGAACTCTATAAACTGGATCCTATAAGGTCATAGAAAGGGTGGAGCGTATCTCCGCCCTTTATTCTTCACACGCTAATACCCACACACTAATACCCACACATCCAGCATCCAATATCAAGCATCCAGTATCAAGTATTAAGAATCAAGTATTAAGAATCAAGTAAACATTGAACATCCAACATCCAACATCCAACATCGAATAGCGTTTCCATACCCACACTCATGCCACTCCAATACGCACACATCCAGAATCCAGAATCCAGAATCCAGTATCAAGCATCTAGTTAGTAAGTATTCAGCCAGCGATAGCGTCTGGCATTGTCACCAAACCTTACAGCTGCCATAAACTCATGAGATCCATAGGTTTGACGGCCAATCGGACTGAAGTTATAATCAAATCCATATCCAATTATATATTTATCAAAACGTGCTCCCAAAAAGACAATAAACGCCTTACCGGTTCTATAGGCAATCCCTCCCCAATAATTCGTTTTATAATAAAGCCTGGCATTCAAATCCAATTGAGCAGGAGAGGAAGTTGGGATCTTAACTAAAAATGAAGGTTCTACCGCGAATGTTCCATTGATATCATAATAATAGCCCGCCATAAGGTTATAGTTCCTTTTCAAACGATAATTACTGCCATTATCATCCCCAAAATGTATAGAAGATTGGAAGATTTGCATTACGGAAACCCCACCATAGATACTACCTGATGTATAAAATGTACCGATATTGGCATCCGGGATATAAATGGTTCCTTTAAGGCCATCAATTAATGGATCATATTCCTCATCCCCCAAAAAAACTTCATCCTTGTTGAGCTTAAACTGATAAAAAACTCCTGATAAACCAAAGGATATCTGTCCTTCGTCCAGATTAATATGATAGGCATAGGTACCTTCAAGTCCCGTCCGGTCAAGCGGACCAAAATGGTCATTGAATACATGTGCAGCCCATCCTATTCTTCCCGATCGCGAACTCATTCTCCTTTTCTTCCGAACGGAAGCACTCTTGGATATAAAGCTATTTCTGAGAACCCGGGAATCAATGGTGAGGGCATGTGTCTTTGGGGTTCCTTTAAGTCCAACCCATTGTTCCCTGGCCACCAGGCTGATTGTTGTATAGCCCTCACCACCTGCACAAGCCGGATTTAATAGAAACTTGTTAAATGTATACTGACTGTATGTGGGCAACTGCTGACCCGACAGAACCGTAATCCGGATCAGCAGAAAAGCTATTGTTATTAGAATTGTTTTATAAAAAGGATGCATACTCCGTCAAATTATAGGGTTATTGGTTATCGGATAATCGTTATTGTACCTGTTAGTATCTTGCTATTCTGCACGTGCAAATCAATGATATAGTAATATGTATCAACAGGTAAGTCTTTTCCATTCGGACCTTTACCATCCCACTCATCTCCTGAGCCTCCGTCGGACTGATAGACCCTTCGTCCCCACCTGTCGAATACCTGTATATCTGCATCAGGGAAGAGGTAAATATTCTGAATTACCCAGGTTTTATGGATATTGTCATCTTCACCCGGAGTGAAAGTATTCGGAATGACCAGGAGATTTTCAGGACTGCAATCTTCTATCAAAATCTCATCGGTTCCCTGACAACCATTCACATCCGTAACTACAACACTGACAAGTCCCGCTCCTGCCCTAAGTACAATGGGATTTCCGACTTCATGATTCGACCATTCGTATTGCTCAAAATCACCTGCATCAACCGTGAGGGTAATATCTTCACAAAGCAAGGTATCCCTTCCGAGACTGACAACCGGATTTTCATGAACAACTACGTCAACTGTATCTAAACCAATACAACCATAATTATCGGTAACCCGAACATGCACTTCTCCTGTGACATTGGATGTGAATGTTGCATTGTTTGACATATCCTGCCAGGTATAATTTACATAAGTTTCATCCAGTTCAAACATATGGGATTCTCCTTCGCAGAGTGAAATATTACTGCCTAATTCCGGATCGGGCTGTGAAACCATTACAAGCGTGTCTCTGATTAAACTACTGCATCCATCACCTGATATTTTCACCAGTTGGATGGTATAATCTCCCCCTGCTACCAGCCAGTCTACTTCCATTTGTGAAGCGTTATTCACTTCAATACCAAGCTCAGGAACGCGCCAGTTATAAATATCAAGCGGATTACCATTTACATAGTACAAAGCATCTTCTTTTCCGGAACAGATGGCATCCACATAGCCTTCAGGGAATATACCCAGGTGAGACGACTGTATGGCTTCAACATCGGGAATTTGATAACTGATTCCATAAGCAGTGCTATCCCAACCACCGGAACATCCTGTGATTGTATTATAAGCTTTTGCCCAAACCTGAATTGAACTCTGATCGTCAAGATTCACCATAAAACTGTAAGGCAGTGTTATGTCTGAGACTGCTACAGTATTTCCTCCGTCAATCGAAAAGTCAACCCTGTTGCCATCAGATGTTGCCAGAAATTCAACATTACCTTCTCCGCATCGACTTGTGTCCTTAATAGAAACTGCAGGCTGTACGTTCACATAAATATAATCTGCCCGGGTTAAGGTATCATCTGTGCCTTCTTCAATGATCAATTCCACGGTTTTGAAGCCGGCCGTTGAATAAACTACAGTATGGGGACCATTGCCTGTTGCTGTTAGCGGATTTGCACCAACTCCAAACGACCACTGATAGCTAGTACTTGAGGAAACACCCTGAGATTCATCAGTAAAAGTAACAGTGCTACCTTCACACACAGAAGTAAAATCAGCAGAGAAATCAGCCTGGAGATTGCAAGCTGTTACCGTTATGGTGCCTGTTGTTGTTACTGTACCACAACCTCCTGTCAGCGTCACGGTGTAGCTATAGGGACTACCTGCTGTTACGCTTGGTGATCCGCTGATCGTGACTACACCTGCCAGCCATGATCCGGTTACGCCTGTCGGTAATCCACTGAAGGTTGCTCCTGTGGCTCCTGTTGTTGTATAGGTGATGTTCGTGATGGCTGTATTGACACATACCGTCTGGCTTGTTGTACTTGCTGCAGAGGTAAGGGTTACTGTATTTGTCGGGGTGACGGCTATGGTGCCTGTTGTTGTTACTGTACCACAACCTCCTGTCAGCGTCACGGTGTAGCTATAGGGACTACCTGCTGTTACGCTCGGTGATCCGCTGATTGTGACTACATCTGCCAGCCATGATCCGGTTACTCCTGTCGGTAATCCACTGAAGGTTGCTCCTGTGGCTCCTGTTGTTGTATAGGTGATGTTCGTGATGGCTGTATTGACACATACCGTCTGGCTTGTTGTACTTGCTGCAGAGGTCAGGGTTACTGTATTTGTCGGGGTGACGGCTATGGTGCCTGTTGTTGTTACTGTACCACAACCTCCTGTCAGCGTCACGGTGTAGCTATAGGGACTACCTGCTGTTACGCTCGGTGATCCGCTGATTGTGACTACATCTGCCAGCCATGATCCTGTTACTCCTGTCGGTAATCCACTGAAGGTTGCTCCTGTGGCTCCTGTTGTTGTATAGGTGATGTTCGTGATGGCTGTATTGACACATACCGTCTGGCTTGTTGTGCTTGCTGCAGAGGTCAGGGTTACTGTATTTGTCGGGGTGACGGCTATGGTGCCTGTTGTTGTTACTGTACCACAACCTCCTGTCAGCGTCACGGTGTAGCTATAGGGACTACCTGCTGTTACGCTTGGTGATCCGCTGATTGTGACTACACCTGCCAGCCATGATCCTGTTACGCCTGTTGGTAATCCACTGAAGGTTGCTCCTGTGGCTCCTGTTGTTGTATAGGTGATGTTCGTGATGGCTGTATTGACACATACCGTCTGGCTTGTTGTGCTTGCTGCAGAGGTAAGGGTTACTGTATTTGTCGGGGTGACGGCTATGGTGCCTGTTGTTGTTACTGTACCACAACCTCCTGTCAGCGTCACGGTGTAGCTATATGGACTACCTGCTGTTACGCTTGGTGATCCGCTGATTGTGACTACACCTGCCAGCCATGATCCGGTTACTCCTGTCGGTAATCCACTGAAGGTTGCTCCTGTGGCTCCTGTTGTTGTATAGGTGATGTTCGTGATGGCTGTATTGACACATACCGTCTGGCTTGTTGTGCTTGCTGCAGAGGTCAGGGTTACTGTATTTGTCGGGGTGACGGCTATGGTGCCTGTTGTTGTTACTGTACCACAACCTCCTGTCAGCGTCACGGTGTAGCTATATGGACTACCTGCTGTTACGCTTGGTGATCCGCTGATCGTGACTACACCTGCCAGCCATGATCCGGTTACGCCTGTCGGTAATCCACTGAAGGTTGCTCCTGTGGCTCCTGTTGTTGTATAGGTGATGTTCGTGATGGCTGTATTGACACATACCGTCTGGCTTGTTGTACTTGCTGCAGAGGTCAGGGTTACTGTATTTGTCGGGGTGACGGCTATGGTGCCTGTTGTTGTTACTGTACCACAACCTCCTGTCAGCGTCACGGTGTAGCTATATGGACTACCTGCTGTTACGCTTGGTGATCCGCTGATTGTGACTACACCTGCCAGCCATGATCCTGTTACGCCTGTTGGTAATCCACTGAAGGTTGCTCCTGTGGCTCCTGTTGTTGTATAGGTGATGTTCGTGATGGCTGTATTGACACATACCGTCTGGCTTGTTGTACTTGCTGCAGAGGTCAGGGTTACTGTATTTGTCGGGGTGACGGCTATGGTGCCTGTTGTTGTTACTGTACCACAACCTCCTGTCAGCGTCACGGTGTAGCTATAGGGACTACCTGCTGTTACGCTTGGTGATCCGCTGATCGTGACTACACCTGCCAGCCATGATCCTGTTACGCCTGTTGGTAATCCACTGAAGGTTGCTCCTGTGGCTCCTGTTGTTGTATAGGTGATGTTCGTGATGGCTGTATTGACACATACCGTCTGGCTTGTTGTACTTGCTGCAGAGGTCAGGGTTACTGTATTTGTCGGGGTGACGGCTATGGTGCCTGTTGTTGTTACTGTACCACAACCTCCTGTCAGCGTCACGGTGTAGCTATATGGACTACCTGCTGTTACGCTTGGTGATCCGCTGATCGTGACTACACCTGCCAGCCATGATCCGGTTACGCCTGTCGGTAATCCACTGAAGGTTGCTCCTGTGGCTCCTGTTGTTGTATAGGTGATGTTCGTGATGGCTGTATTGACACATACCGTCTGGCTTGTTGTGCTTGCTGCAGAGGTCAGGGTTACTGTATTTGTCGGGGTGACGGCTATGGTGCCTGTTGTTGTTACTGTACCACAACCTCCTGTCAGCGTCACGGTGTAGCTATAGGGACTACCTGCTGTTACGCTTGGTGATCCGCTGATTGTGACTACACCTGCCAGCCATGATCCTGTTACGCCTGTTGGTAATCCACTGAAGGTTGCTCCTGTGGCTCCTGTTGTTGTATAGGTGATGTTCGTGATGGCTGTATTGACACATACCGTCTGGCTTGTTGTACTTGCTGCAGAGGTCAGGGTTACTGTATTTGTCGGGGTGACGGCTATGGTGCCTGTTGTTGTTACTGTACCACAACCTCCTGTCAGCGTCACGGTGTAGCTATAGGGACTACCTGCTGTTACGCTTGGTGATCCGCTGATCGTGACTACACCTGCCAGCCATGATCCTGTTACGCCTGTTGGTAATCCACTGAAGGTTGCTCCTGTGGCTCCTGTTGTTGTATAGGTGATGTTCGTGATGGCTGTATTGACACATACCGTCTGGCTTGTTGTGCTTGCTGCAGAGGTAAGGGTTACTGTATTTGTCGGGGTGACGGCTATGGTGCCTGTTGTTGTTACTGTACCACAACCTCCTGTCAGCGTCACGGTGTAGCTATATGGACTACCTGCTGTTACGCTTGGTGATCCGCTGATTGTGACTACACCTGCCAGCCATGATCCGGTTACTCCTGTCGGTAATCCACTGAAGGTTGCTCCTGTGGCTCCTGTTGTTGTATAGGTGATGTTCGTGATGGCTGTATTGACACATACCGTCTGGCTTGTTGTGCTTGCTGCAGAGGTCAGGGTTACTGTATTTGTCGGGGTGACGGCTATGGTGCCTGTTGTTGTTACTGTACCACAACCTCCTGTCAGCGTCACGGTGTAGCTATATGGACTACCTGCTGTTACGCTTGGTGATCCGCTGATTGTGACTACACCTGCCAGCCATGATCCGGTTACGCCTGTCGGTAATCCACTGAAGGTTGCTCCTGTGGCTCCTGTTGTTGTATAGGTGATGTTCGTGATGGCTGTATTGACACATACCGTCTGGCTTGTTGTACTTGCTGCAGAGGTCAGGGTTACTGTATTTGTCGGGGTGACGGCTATGGTGCCTGTTGTTGTTACTGTACCACAACCTCCTGTCAGCGTCACGGTGTAGCTATAGGGACTACCTGCTGTTACGCTTGGTGATCCGCTGATCGTGACTACACCTGCCAGCCATGATCCTGTTACGCCTGTCGGTAATCCACTGAAGGTTGCTCCTGTGGCTCCTGTTGTTGTATAGGTGATGTTCGTGATGGCTGTATTGACACATACCGTCTGGCTTGTTGTACTTGCTGCAGAGGTCAGGGTTACTGTATTTGTCGGGGTGACGGCTATGGTGCCTGTTGTTGTTACTGTACCACAACCTCCTGTCAGCGTCACGGTGTAGCTATAGGGACTACCTGCTGTTACGCTTGGTGATCCGCTGATTGTGACTACACCTGCCAGCCATGATCCTGTTACGCCTGTCGGTAATCCACTGAAGGTTGCTCCTGTGGCTCCTGTTGTTGTATAGGTGATGTTCGTGATGGCTGTATTGACACATACCGTCTGGCTTGTTGTACTTGCTGCAGAGGTCAGGGTTACTGTATTTGTCGGGGTGACGGCTATGGTGCCTGTTGTTGTTACTGTACCACAACCTCCTGTCAGCGTCACGGTGTAGCTATAGGGACTACCTGCTGTTACGCTTGGTGATCCGCTGATTGTGACTACACCTGCCAGCCATGATCCTGTTACGCCTGTTGGTAATCCACTGAAGGTTGCTCCTGTGGCTCCTGTTGTTGTATAGGTGATGTTCGTGATGGCTGTATTGACACATACCGTCTGGCTTGTTGTGCTTGCTGCAGAGGTAAGGGTTACTGTATTTGTCGGGGTGACGGCTATGGTGCCTGTTGTTGTTACTGTACCACAACCTCCTGTCAGCGTCACGGTGTAGCTATATGGACTACCTGCTGTTACGCTTGGTGATCCGCTGATTGTGACTACACCTGCCAGCCATGATCCTGTTACGCCTGTTGGTAATCCACTGAAGGTTGCTCCTGTGGCTCCTGTTGTTGTATAGGTGATGTTCGTGATGGCTGTATTGACACATACCGTCTGGCTTGTTGTACTTGCTGCAGAGGTCAGGGTTACTGTATTTGTCGGGGTGACGGCTATGGTGCCTGTTGTTGTTACTGTACCACAACCTCCTGTCAGCGTCACGGTGTAGCTATATGGACTACCTGCTGTTACGCTTGGTGATCCGCTGATCGTGACTACACCTGCCAGCCATGATCCGGTTACGCCTGTCGGTAATCCACTGAAGGTTGCTCCTGTGGCTCCTGTTGTTGTATAGGTGATGTTCGTGATGGCTGTATTGACACATACCGTCTGGCTTGTTGTACTTGCTGCAGAGGTCAGGGTTACTGTATTTGTCGGGGTGACGGCTATGGTGCCTGTTGTTGTTACTGTACCACAACCTCCTGTCAGCGTCACGGTGTAGCTATATGGACTACCTGCTGTTACGCTTGGTGATCCGCTGATCGTGACTACACCTGCCAGCCATGATCCGGTTACGCCTGTCGGTAATCCACTGAAGGTTGCTCCTGTGGCTCCTGTTGTTGTATAGGTGATGTTCGTGATGGCTGTATTGACACATACCGTCTGGCTTGTTGTACTTGCTGCAGAGGTCAGGGTTACTGTATTTGTCGGGGTGACGGCTATGGTGCCTGTTGTTGTTACTGTACCACAACCTCCTGTCAGCGTCACGGTGTAGCTATAGGGACTACCTGCTGTTACGCTTGGTGATCCGCTGATTGTGACTACACCTGCCAGCCATGATCCGGTTACTCCTGTCGGTAATCCACTGAAGGTTGCTCCTGTGGCTCCTGTTGTTGTATAGGTGATGTTCGTGATGGCTGTATTGACACATACCGTCTGGCTTGTTGTGCTTGCTGCAGAGGTAAGGGTTACTGTATTTGTCGGGGTGACGGCTATGGTGCCTGTTGTTGTTACTGTACCACAACCTCCTGTCAGCGTCACGGTGTAGCTATATGGACTACCTGCTGTTACGCTTGGTGATCCGCTGATTGTGACTACACCTGCCAGCCATGATCCTGTTACGCCTGTTGGTAATCCACTGAAGGTTGCTCCTGTGGCTCCTGTTGTTGTATAGGTGATGTTCGTGATGGCTGTATTGACACATACCGTCTGGCTTGTTGTACTTGCTGCAGAGGTCAGGGTTACTGTATTTGTCGGGGTGACGGCTATGGTGCCTGTTGTTGTTACTGTACCACAACCTCCTGTCAGCGTCACGGTGTAGCTATATGGACTACCTGCTGTTACGCTTGGTGATCCGCTGATCGTGACTACACCTGCCAGCCATGATCCGGTTACGCCTGTCGGTAATCCACTGAAGGTTGCTCCTGTGGCTCCTGTTGTTGTATAGGTGATGTTCGTGATGGCTGTATTGACACATACCGTCTGGCTTGTTGTACTTGCTGCAGAGGTCAGGGTTACTGTATTTGTCGGGGTGACGGCTATGGTGCCTGTTGTTGTTACTGTACCACAACCTCCTGTCAGCGTCACGGTGTAGCTATAGGGACTACCTGCTGTTACGCTTGGTGATCCGCTGATCGTGACTACACCTGCCAGCCATGATCCGGTTACGCCTGTCGGTAATCCACTGAAGGTTGCTCCTGTGGCTCCTGTTGTTGTATAGGTGATGTTCGTGATGGCTGTATTGACACATACCGTCTGGCTTGTTGTACTTGCTGCAGAGGTCAGGGTTACTGTATTTGTCGGGGTGACGGCTATGGTGCCTGTTGTTGTTACTGTACCACAACCTCCTGTCAGCGTCACGGTGTAGCTATATGGACTACCTGCTGTTACGCTTGGTGATCCGCTGATTGTGACTACACCTGCCAGCCATGATCCTGTTACGCCTGTTGGTAATCCACTGAAGGTTGCTCCTGTGGCTCCTGTTGTTGTATAGGTGATGTTCGTGATGGCTGTATTGACACATACCGTCTGGCTTGTTGTACTTGCTGCAGAGGTCAGGGTTACTGTATTTGTCGGGGTGACGGCTATGGTGCCTGTTGTTGTTACTGTACCACAACCTCCTGTCAGCGTCACGGTGTAGCTATAGGGACTACCTGCTGTTACGCTTGGTGATCCGCTGATCGTGACTACACCTGCCAGCCATGATCCTGTTACGCCTGTTGGTAATCCACTGAAGGTTGCTCCTGTGGCTCCTGTTGTTGTATAGGTGATGTTCGTGATGGCTGTATTGACACATACCGTCTGGCTTGTTGTGCTTGCTGCAGAGGTAAGGGTTACTGTATTTGTCGGGGTGACGGCTATGGTGCCTGTTGTTGTTACTGTACCACAACCTCCTGTCAGCGTCACGGTGTAGCTATAGGGACTACCTGCTGTTACGCTTGGTGATCCGCTGATTGTGACTACACCTGCCAGCCATGATCCGGTTACTCCTGTCGGTAATCCACTGAAGGTTGCTCCTGTGGCTCCTGTTGTTGTATAGGTGATGTTCGTGATGGCTGTATTGACACATACCGTCTGGCTTGTTGTGCTTGCTGCAGAGGTAAGGGTTACTGTATTTGTCGGGGTGACGGCTATGGTGCCTGTTGTTGTTACTGTACCACAACCTCCTGTCAGCGTCACGGTGTAGCTATATGGACTACCTGCTGTTACGCTTGGTGATCCGCTGATTGTGACTACACCTGCCAGCCATGATCCGGTTACTCCTGTCGGTAATCCACTGAAGGTTGCTCCTGTGGCTCCTGTTGTTGTATAGGTGATGTTCGTGATGGCTGTATTGACACATACCGTCTGGCTTGTTGTGCTTGCTGCAGAGGTCAGGGTTACTGTATTTGTCGGGGTGACGGCTATGGTGCCTGTTGTTGTTACTGTACCACAACCTCCTGTCAGCGTCACGGTGTAGCTATATGGACTACCTGCTGTTACGCTTGGTGATCCGCTGATCGTGACTACACCTGCCAGCCATGATCCGGTTACGCCTGTCGGTAATCCACTGAAGGTTGCTCCTGTGGCTCCTGTTGTTGTATAGGTGATGTTCGTGATGGCTGTATTGACACATACCGTCTGGCTTGTTGTACTTGCTGCAGAGGTCAGGGTTACTGTATTTGTCGGGGTGACGGCTATGGTGCCTGTTGTTGTTACTGTACCACAACCTCCTGTCAGCGTCACGGTGTAGCTATATGGACTACCTGCTGTTACGCTTGGTGATCCGCTGATTGTGACTACACCTGCCAGCCATGATCCTGTTACGCCTGTTGGTAATCCACTGAAGGTTGCTCCTGTGGCTCCTGTTGTTGTATAGGTGATGTTCGTGATGGCTGTATTGACACATACCGTCTGGCTTGTTGTGCTTGCTGCAGAGGTAAGGGTTACTGTA